>JAWKTL010000001.1:0-383559 GCA_041399105.1 Pirellulaceae bacterium
ATGTTTTCGCGTTAAATGAAGCGAATCACCTTCTTCTGACCACGTGACATTTAAAAAAGCAAATCGCCATCATTTTGCCGACGCGACGTATACAATGGACAAGACCTTACCGGAAAAGAAGCCTTTTCGCTTTCGTAGACCAGAAGATTATTGAAGGTTCGATGACAAAAACACCCTGTTTTGCTGCTGCTTGCTTGGCCTTGTGCCTTTGCCCATCGTGGAGTCACGCGAAGTCCGATCGCCCGAATTTCGTGTTCATCCTCGCTGATGATTTGGGGGTTAATGACCTGAGCTGCGAGGGGAGCACGTTTCACGAGACGCCTCATATCGACAGCATCGCGAAAGGCGGAATGCGGTTCACGCAAGGCTACGCTGCTTGCCAAGTTTGCAGCCCCTCGCGAGCCAGCATCATGCTGGGAACCTACCCGGCGCGGCATGGAATCACCGATTGGATCGGTGCCGCTTCGGGCATGCAATGGAATCGCAATGATCGTTTGCTGCCGGCAGACTATCGGCATGCGTTGCCTCACGATCGGATCACGGTCGCCGAAGCATTGCGCGATGCGGGATACAAGACCTTCTTCGCCGGCAAGTGGCACCTGGGTCAAGAGGGATCGTTTCCCGAAGATCATGGATTTGAAATCAACATCGGTGGGCACCATCGCGGCAGTCCGCCTGGCGGCTTCTTTGCTCCGTTCAATAATCCGAAAATGAATGACAGCCCGGCGGGAACATCGTTGCCAATGCGGCTTGCCGAAGAAACCGCTCAATTCGTAAAGCAATCAGGGGACCAGCCGTTCTTCGCATATCTTTCGTTCTACAGCGTGCATGCTCCCATTCAAACAACGGAAGCATTGTGGAGGAAGTATCGCGACAAGGCCATGCGGAACGATCCGCCGAATGAACGCTTCATCATCGATCGGACGCTTCCCGTGCGACAAGTCCAGGATTGTCCGATCTATGCGGGAATGATGGAAACGATGGACAACGCCGTGGGACTTGTGCTGGAAGCCATTCGTGATAAAGGCTTGGAAAACGACACGGTCGTCATCTTCACTGGGGACAATGGAGGAGTCTCTTCGGGGGACGCTTTCGCCACCTCGAATCTGCCGCTGCGTGGCGGTAAGGGACGTCAATGGGAGGGAGGGATTCGCGAGCCTTACTATATCAAAGCGCCCGGCGTCGCCGAAGCGAACAGCCGCTGTGAGACGCCGGTAAGCGGCATCGACTTTTATCCCACCATTCTGGATTTGGCTGGCCTCTCCCCATCGCAAGCCATCGATGGCGTAAGCTTGACACCTTTGTTGCGTGGCGAATCGATTGACGAGCGACCCCTTTATTGGCATTACCCGCATTACGGCAATCAAGGGGGAGAGCCTTCTTCAATCATTCGACAAGGCGACTGGAAGCTGATTCATTATTGGGAGGATGGACGCGACGAACTCTATCAGCTTGCGAACGACCCGAGTGAACAAGAGGATGTCGCGAGCAAGCACCCCGAAAAACGGGATGCCTTGCGATCTCAGCTTGACGCATGGCTGGCGGCAACCGATGCGATCATTCCTCAACCCGATCCTCGCTTCGATCCCGTGCGGCGGCAACAACAGGAACAGCAGATCAAGAACCAACGGAAACCGGCTTTGGAAAAGCAACATGCGAATTATCTTTCGGAAGACTTCTCACCCAACGCGAATTGGTGGGGATCGAAGGTAACGCGTGATTGACGCTTTTAATGGAATGAGATGATGACACGAATACATGCTGCTTGGCTGATCCTTTCTTGCCTCTTCTTCGCGTCGGCCTCCGTTGGGCTGGCGCAATCGTCGGTGTCGGTTGTTGAAGCCGATGGGACGTACCGGCTTCTGAAAGATGGGACGCCCTACCCTGTTCGCGGCGTGGGCGGGCAAGATTCGCTTGCATTGCTTTCCGCCGCTGGAGGCAACTCGATTCGAACTTGGAGTACCGACGACCTCGATGTCTTGCTCGATGCGGCACACGCCAACGGGCTGACGGTCTGTGTCGGTCTGTGGCTGGGGCACGAACGCCACGGATTCGATTATCAAAACGATCAAGCCGTTTCCAGGCAACTTGAAGACTGCCTGAAGGCGGTCCGGCAACACAAGGACCATCCCGCAGTCTTGATCTGGGGGATCGGTAACGAAATGGAGGGAGAAGGAACGAATCCGGCGGTGTGGTATGCGGTTGATCATATCGCTCGCGAAATCAAGAAGATCGACTCCCATCATCCCACGATGACGGTGATTGCCGAGCTGGGGGAAGATGAAATCAAGCTTCGCAATATCGAACGGT
This sequence comes from Pirellulaceae bacterium, assembly GCA_041399105.1. Classification (GTDB taxonomy): domain Bacteria; phylum Planctomycetota; class Planctomycetia; order Pirellulales; family Pirellulaceae; genus Rosistilla. Next base: position 2,311 of record JAWKTL010000001.1, read on the forward strand.
TTTGCCCGAACATTGATGTTGTCGGCGTCAACAGCTACGGCGGCATCGCTTCGTTGGCGACGCGATATCGGCAAGCGGATATCAAGAAGCCGTACATCGTGACCGAACATGGTCCGCTTGGACCGTGGGAGGTCGAATCGACATCGTGGGGTTCGCCGATCGAAGCAACAAGTACAGCCAAAGCGGAACGGTATGCAAATGGCTATCTGCAAACGGCCTCTGCCCAGCCGAATCGATGTCTTGGATCGTACGCCTTTCTTTGGGGGCATAAGCAGGAAACCACGGCAACGTGGTTTGGAATGCTTTTGCCCGATGGAACTCGATTGGCCGCCGTCGATGCCATGTCAAAGGTCTGGACCGGAAGCGAGCCGAAGAACCGATGTCCACGGATCGAGAGTCTTCGCGCCGACAAGACGGCGAAGTTGAAGCCGGGCGAAGTAATCAAGGTCGTTTTGGATGCGAAAGACCCGGAAGGGGATTCTCTTCGCATTGCTTGGCTGCTGCGTCAAGATTCGGTGAGAATCGGCACTGGCGGTGACTTCGAACAGGAAGAGGCGATGTTCGCCGACGCGGTCACGACAAGCGGAATGGAAGCAACGGTTACGATCCCGGATGCCGGAGGTCCATTCCGGCTGTTCGCGTACGTCAAAGACAATCACGGCGGGGGGGCGGTTGCGAATCTCCCGCTGTTCGTTGATGCTCCCATTAAACCAATCCCCGCTCCGAAGCCAACGCTGCCTCTTGTCATTTATGATGACGGCTTTGCACCATCCTACGCTCCGTCTGGATTTATGGGGAACACGAATGCGATTCAGATGACGCCCAACTGCGAGGATCGGCCACATTCCGGCAAGCACTGTTTGCAGGTGAAGTACAATGCGACCGACCAGTGGGGAGGGGTCTTATGGCAGTCGCCACCGAACGACTGGACTGGTATGCAGCCGGGTGGCTTCGATCTGACGGCAGCTTCCGCTCTCGAATTCCATGTTCGTGGTGAGAGTGGAAACGAGATTGTTTCCTTTATCGTGGGCGGCATCGAAACGGAGAATCCTTATCGCGACAGCGCCAAGGCGGAATTGAAGGAGGTTCGTTTGACGACGCAATGGGAAAAGATGCGAATTCCGCTGAAGGACCTCGATCCACACCGCATCAAAACCGGATTTGGCTGGTCGTTGGCCGGACAAGACAAACCGTTGACGTTCTTTCTTGATGAGATTCGGTTTGTGCGGTGACGAACATTGATGGGCAACGACGAATATACGTCGCGTGGCCGAAGAAGAGGTGATTCGCTTCATTAAATGCAATAGCATCATTTCAGACCACGCACGGTATAACAATGAACATCCTCCGAACCGTCCTGCTTTCATTCATCGTCGTCACTTTCAGTGGGATTGCGGTCGCGCAAAGCGACTTTCAAGGCTTGATTCAATCAGGAGATCGGTTGCGTGACGCGCAACAGTTCGACCAGGCATTGGATCAGTACGAGGCCGCCTTTGCCCACGCAATGACGGACACCGACCGAGGCATTGCCTTTGCCAAACAGGCGGAAGTCTATTCGGACGATCTGGCCGACTACGTCGCCGCTGGCGAACTGGCCGGCAAAGCGATCGAACTGCAAGACGCCGCTCCCGCCGCTCGTGTGACGGCCTTGAAAGTACTGGCACGATGCCAGATGCAGACCAATGCCGACTACCCCGCGGCGATCCGCAATCTGAAGGAAGCTTTGAGCCTGCGGGATGTCGATTGGGCGAAACCGGTCCTCCTCTTAATGCTTGGCGACTGCTATCGATTCTCAGATGATTACGCTCAGGCCATTGCGGCATATTCACGCGTCGCAAAGTCATCGCAAGCAAACACCGAGGTTAAAGCGATTGCCTATCTGAATGCCGGAATTGTTAACCGTTACGGTCTGAAGAACGTTGAACGAGCCAAGTTGTTTTTTCAGAAAGCTGTTCAGCTTCATCCCGAATTGGAACCAGAGGCGATGCGTCACCAAGAAGTGATGACGGCGGAACCGCTGAAGCCGAAAGGTAAGGACAAGGATACGGAATCAACAAGCCCGCTGATTCTAGCGCATTACATGCCTTGGTTCTCGGCCAAGTCAGAACAAGGTCATTGGGGCTGGCATTGGACGATGGACCATTTTGACCCCGAATCGATAAAGGACGGCAAGCGTGAAATCGCATCGAAGTTTTATCCGCTGATAGGTCCCTACGATTCAGGCGATATCGACGTCTTGGAATTCCACTTGCTGACAATGAAGCTTGCCGGAATCGATGGAGTGATCGTCGATTGGTACGGACGCTCCGATTTTCGTGACTACGCGGTGCTGCATCGCAATACGACGCGTCTGCTTCAGCAATGTGAACGGCTGGGAATGAAGTTTGTCATTTGTTATGAAGATCAAACAATCCCCGCATTGGTGGAAGGGGGACGCATCGAATCGATGACGCAAGTATCGCACGCGGCTGAAGAGATTAACTGGCTGCATAAGTACTGGTTCAAATCACCCAGCTACGTGCGACGGGATAACCAACCTGTCATGCTTTCGTTCGGGCATGCTGGACTGAGCGATACCGAATGGGCGCAATGTCTCGATGCGATTGATGCGCCGATCATGTATTACAGCCAGGATTACCGTAGAGCCTCGGCCGTGGGCGGTTTCGATTGGCCATCGCCCGCTGAAGGGTTGACACAGAACGATCGATTCTTGATCGCGTCGAAAAGGTGGCGGGACTTTATCCCGGTTGCGTTTCCCCGCTTTGTCGATATCTATCAAGAGGCCGCGGTTCACGAAGGTTTTCCAGTCATCGACGACAACGATGGCGAAACCTTTCGCGTGACGCTGGAAAAGTCGCTCGCGTCGAAGTGCAAGATGATTCAAATCGCGACATGGAACGATTGGGGTGAAGGGACACAGATCGAACCCAGTCAGGAGTATGGCTATCGCGATCTCGAAGCAATCTTGGAATATCGGTGTAAGTTTATGGAGCCCACCTTTTCCAACCAGCCCGTCGACCTGCGACTGCCTCACTTGTTGCTTTCATTGCGACGCACCGAAGCGGGTAAGAATAAACAAACGCTCGACGAAATCAGCAACGCAATCGCTGCCGGACAACTCGCGAAGGCAAAGCAACTGCTGGATTCGTGGAACCGATAGATCACGATTCATACGAAACCGACTCCATGTGGCGCATTCCCCTTGAAAATGCAACGTGCGATCAAGGACTTAATTGTTCAATTGCACCGAATCGATATTCATCAAGCCGCCACGGTTCTTTTCGTTCTTGAAAACCAAGTACAGCGAATCGCGTCCTGACGACGGTGTCAAGTCGAATGACTTGTCATAAAAAGCATCCCAGCTTCCGTTGACTTCGACCTCAACGCTGCCGAGCAGTGTTCCGTTGGGACTTCCACGACGCGCTTCAATCGTCCCGCCGGAACCCGCGCTTGTGACGCGGACCGTCACCGACTGAAGATCGTCAAATGGAATGTTCTTGAACAGCAGAAAGGCATCATGGTTAATCGCGCCCATGAAACGCTTCCCTTCAGCTTTATCGGAACCAAGTGCTTGCGTTCCTTGAAATTCGTCCGCCTCTTCGGCTTGCAAGTGACGATTGCGTAACGTGATGGAAGCGGTTCCAATCAGCCGGGGAATCTCCGCCCGCCCCAGATCGGTGTATGTTGCTTCGAGCCGAAGGCCACCGACAGTTTCGCCTGCAATGATCTGATTATTGAATCCCTGAACCGTGGGATTGGCGTTCTCCCCAGTCACACTGAAGACATACTCAACCATCTGGAGAACTTCGGCATCGGTGTGCTGTTGATGCGGGAGCATCCCGATCTTGCCCCAAACGCCCGTCGACCCTTCACGAACTCGAGCGACGGTTTTCTCGATCTGGTGAGGTTGATTCCGATATTTGTCCGCGATCTCGACAAAGCTGGGGCCGACCAAGCGTCGATTCGCGACATGACAGTTCAGACAATCGCTTTTCCGAATAAGCGTTAAGCCGGGCGGTTCGTCGACCGCGGACGCGTCGTCCGCCACGGGTATTGCCTCGACAAACAACCGCGTCGGCGCGAGCCCTTCAATGAGATGCCAATCCTCTTCTTCCGCTTCATCGAAATCGCTGGTGCCGTCTTCAACATCGCGCACGACAAGCTGATATCGAATCGGTTCGCCTGGCTTGAAGAAATCGCCAGGCCGTGGTTTCAAGAACTTCACTTCCGGACGCGCGTTGCCAACGATCACCGGTGAAGTTGTTGTTCCACTGGCCCCTGACGCATCGGTCACTGTAAGTTCGATCGTGTAAACGCCTGGACGATCGAACGTTATTTCGCCTTGCTTGCCCGTTGCCACAACCTCACGCTTCGGGTTTTCGACACCATTGCGAAACATTGCCCATTGATACGTTAACGAATCCCCATCTTTGTCGTGGCTGCCTTCGGCCGACAGTTCGACCGTTAATGGTTCGCGGCCCACATCGTTCAGAAGGCTGGCGACCGCGACTGGTGATCGATTGCCGCGAACATAATCGATCCTCACCAATCGCGCATCCGCATTTTCACCCCACGTTTCCCCGTACTCAATGACATACAGCGATCCGCCCGCATCGAACTGCATATCGATCGGACGTTTAAATTCAACTTCCGGCAGAAAACGCTCCAGACGTTCGATGTGATTCTCTTCGTCCATGTGAATCGCCAAAATCCAGTGCCGCGACCATTCATAGGCAAACAGCGTGCGATCGTACGCCGCCGGAAACTTCGTCGTTGACGATGACCGCGCATCGAAATGATAAACCGGCCCGGCGCAAGCCGTTCTCCCTCCAGAAGCCACTTCGGGAAACTTTTCGGATGCGGCGGCCGGATAATACACCCAAGCTGGCGTGCGCGGGTGGAAGCTCCTGTGATCCGGTATTGTTCACCGAACGATTGATCGGCTTGGCGGGATCCTGCGCCGGTCGAATCTCACCGGACGCAAAGTCGACCATCGAATACGCTTGATTGTCGGCAATGAAGTATGGCCAACCAAAATTGCCCGCCAACCGAGCCTGATTGATTTCGTCGTATCCTCGCGGACCGCGATCATTGTCTCCACCGGCGTCTGGTCCGACGTCACCCCAGTAAAGATATCCCGTCTGTTGATCAACGCTGATTCGCCAAGGATTGCGACAGCCCATGACATAGATTTCAGGGTGCCCGATCGATCCATCTTTGGGAAACAGATTGCCGTCGGGTATCGAGTAGGTTCCGTCCACCTCGGGGCGAATCCGAAGGATTTTGCCGTTGTAGTTCTTTGTATTCGCGGACGTCCGTTGCGCGTCCCAGGGTTCCCGGTCCTTCCGTTCGTCGATCGGAGCATAACCTTGCGAGTCGTTAAATGGATTCGTGTTGTCACCCGTTCCGATATACAAAGTCCCGTCGGGACCGAACTCCATCGATCCGGCATGGTGACAGCACTCGCGACGCTGTTCCTCATACCTGAATAAAACTTTCTCGCTCCCCAGATCGATCCGCTCATTGACAAATTCAGAGCGGCTGACGAACTGGCCGGAAAATTCGGGGGGCGAGTACTGCAAATAGATCCAGCCGTTCTCAGCGAATTGCGGGTCCAACGCCAATCCGATCAACCCATTCTCCTGGGCCGTCGTAACCTTCAGTTCACCAACAACGTCGACCTTCCCCGTTTCCGGGTCAAGCCGTTTGACGACGCCACCAAGTTCGATCAGAAAGATTCTTCCGTCGGGAGCGATCTCCAATTCCATCGGTCGCGACAAATCGCCGTAGACAACCGTCCGCTCGAAGCGATTGATATCGAAGTCCTCCGCGGAAGCGGCGTGCGGAAGAAGAGTTGCGGCAACGAACGAACAGAAAACAAGCTTGAGGTCCATGGATCGAAGCAATCGTCGGGGGCGAATGGGGTAAGAAATGTTGGCGGGAGTTCGTATTGTAATCACCCACCAGCCCCGATTCGATCCACTTACCGCCGCGCAAACCGCGCCGATTGCGATGTCACATCGATCAAGATTCAGACTTTCGCCAGCTAGGCTTCCGCTTGCGAGCCTTTGGATGATGCTTGATGTTCAGCCTCTCGTCTTGCTTGAGATCCAACTGCTTGGTGTAGGGGCGGTTTGTCCGTCGAACGACGGTCGCACGCAGTTGCTGCTTCTCCTTGAGATGCTTTCGATCGATTTCGAATTCGACCACCATTCCCACTTCGGGCGGCATGTCGCGATCGGTTTCCCAGACCGACATATGAAAGAAGACATCGTCGCGAAAGTCTTCGGCTCGAATAAAGCCAAAATTCTTGACCGTATCAATGTGCCGAACCTCACCCAGACGTTTTCTCTGAATGAAGTCCTCGGTCTCCTTCCGCGGTTCGGAAGCGTCTTCGTTGTAATTAGACTTCAACTGTCGATCTCTGCGTCAAGAACAAACTTGGATAGACTCTTAATTCAGAGCCGGATGCCTCGGAACATGCTTCGCACCGACCATGTGAGCCAGATGCAACGAATTGGCCTTCCGCGCTAGGTCAACCCACATTTCATCGTCTGGTTCAAAGACCATTGCCGGAGTTGCCGGCAACACACGCCACAACCCATCATTCAGTTGCGCGTGCAGTTCCTCGACCGACCACTGAACATGACCAACGATAAGTCGACAGTTCAAACTTGAATCGGACAGCAATCGCTGAACATGCTTTCGATTCGAAGCCATGTAAAGCCCAACGCCTGTTTCCGCTTCGGCAAGGTCAGCACAATTGTGCAACGCGAAGACGGGACCGACATTCGGTCCACCGAGATGAAGGCTTTGCTTCAACGTCATCGCCGGGGCTGAACCTTCATTCAGTTTCACATGACCAATCAATGGGCGGTTCAATACCGCTCCAATGACCTGATCGGAATCGTGATGCAGCACCAAGCAGACACTACGCTGAAAAGCCGTACCATCCAGCGCAGGGGAAGCGATCAATAAGTTTCCAGTGATTCTATTGTCCATTGTGCGAATAAAACTTGAAGAGCGTGGCATTGTGGAATCGTTCATCTGCCAATCGGGCAGCGAATCAATGAGCCTCGCGAAGCTACAAGCAAAAAGTGGACCAATAGAGAATGTTTACAACACGCGTGGTCGGAATGATGCCGTCTCATAAAATGAGGCGAAACACGTCTTTTCCGCACGAGGTATAAAAAAAGAGGGTCATGGAAAGGCCCTCCCTGCCCGTCCATGACCCATCAATCGCTGGAACGATGGCACCGATCGTTCCACCCTCCCAATCCATGGTGCTAGTTTTATCGGCTGAACATCGTCCTGAGCTTTTGCGAATATCCAAGAAAGACTAGAAATGGAAGCTAGCATTCTCAGCGAAGCGTTCCGGTCTGCTGCGCCCGTGCTTGCTGACAATAGGGGCAGTTTGGCTCGAAGCCGCGCTGATCGTGTTCCGGGCAAATCACCCGCCGAGGCTTGTTGCTCGGATGGTATATCGCATCGTACAACTGGGGCCCGCAGTCGGCTTGCTCCTCTTGGCGACAAGCCAAGGGTTCGCAGATAGGTTTGTACAATTGTGGTCCGCAATCGGTGCAAGGGGCTGGCGGAACGGTGCTCCGGCGCAAATGCAGCCCCTCTTTTCTCTTCTCCGCCGGATAGTTCGCCCAGAGTCCTCGGCAGCAGTCGGGGGTTCGGTAGATATCCTCAAACGATGCCGCATAAAGCGGATCGACACCAATCGGCGGAACGGGGACACACGGGTCGCGACCGACAAATGCCGCTAGACAACACGGCTCGCATTCTTCGCACGTATGCCCAGCACATTCCCCGCAAGTCTCGCAGGTCGGTGTCGCCACACTCGCGCATGCCTCGCCATCGGAAAGGATGGTATCAAAGTCCAATCGAACCGGAGCTTCCGAAGGAGCATGATGCGCCGCAGACTCCGCCTGAAATGCTGTACCCTCTTCGCGGTTGTGATCACTCAACACCGATGGCACCTGCGGTGCATCTGGCAACGGTTGTTCCGTCGAGGGCAATAAAACCGGCTCCACCGTCTGATCCGATTGGGACGTCTCGTTCTGCGCCACCCATATGGGAAATTGCAACCTTGCTTGCCCGAACGCTGTCCATTGAAATGCAGTCAGCAGCAATCCAGTTGAAAGTAAGATCGTGCGTGTCATCGGCATCCTCAACCAAGCCCAACGTAAATCCGTAATCATCCATCGCCGCATCTGCTCTGCATATCGGAAACCAGATGACGCGAAACGAACCCGATCGATACGGATCGAGCGACTTCCCTTCGCACGCAAACGATCAAAACACTTGCATCGATTAGGCGGAAAGGCAATCGACGTCGGGCGGGCGGAATGGAGACGATGCCCTTGGAGTGATGCTCAGGCGCTGAATCGGAGCAAGCACGGCAAAACGCCGTCGCCGGATTATTCTCTTGTCACTGATGTAAATTTCCGACGGCATCCAGCAACGCGTCGCGCACGACGACTCGCCGATGCGGCAGATCGAGCTTCGCACCATCCAGCTCGGTCACATAAAAGACGTCAACGACCTGATCCAAGTGCGTCGAGATTTTTGCAAAGTGTAAGACCACCCCAAGGGTTGCGAGCGTTTTGGCAACCGTGAACAGCAAGCCTGGTCGATCGTATGCAAACAACGAAATGATCGTCGAACGATCCGATGTGTCATTGTCGAATGTCACGCGTGTTGGCAACCGTTGCAAATCGGGTTCCGACTTCACCGACGCGCGGTCCCAGCGACGCCGGAACGTCGGACTGGGCATTTCGTCGGCCGCAAGATACTCGATGATCTTGCTGGATACCGCAGCCTGCCTCGCTTCCGATGTATCGGTCGAATCGGGGTCGTTCACCAAGAATCGGTCCCACGCCAGGTTATCGCCGACGGTTTCGATGTCAGCTCGCAGAATCTCGACGCCCATTCCCGAGATTGCGCCAGTGATTCGCGCGAAGGTACCAATCGGTCGATCATCCTGTCGAATGATCACGGTGTACTCCAACGCATGGCTATCGGGGATCGATCGAGGGATCACGACGGCAACGCGCTCCATGTCTGTTAACTTATCGGCAAGCTTGAGTTCTTCAAGCAATTCCGCCGCATCGTGATGCCGAAGCATGGCTGGCGACATGCTCTTGACACACTCGAAACTGGCCTGGGAAGCATTTGCCTTCTCCAATTCCTGCAGCAGCCGATTCTTCGTTTCCAGCACGGCGATATCGGGATCGTCCGGCAGTTCGCCGGTCCGAAAATAACGCTTTGTGTTTTCGTAGAGCTCACGCAAAAGATTCAGTTTCCAATCCGTCAGGACGCCCGGCCCAACGGCCGTGAGATCCGCAATCGTATGCAGCACCAACATGTCTAAACGCTGGGGCGTGCCGACTTCCGAAGCAAATGTCGACAGCATGTCGGGATCATTGAGATTGTGCCGAAATGCGGTGTGCGCCATCAGCAGATGCTTATGGACCATCCAGCCCAGCAACTCGCGATCCTCGTCACTCATGTGCAACAGGTCGGCGGTCTGTTCGGCAATCCGTTTCCCAACGTCGCTGTGATCTTCCTCAAAACCTTTGCCTAGATCGTGGATCAGCAGACTCAGGTGCAGCCGCGTTTTATCCTTGATCCCTCGATAGATCTGACCCGGCCAATCGTCATCATCGGCGAGATTCGTCGCCGCCTCGACGGCGCGTATCGAATGGGCGTCGACGGTGTACTTGTGATACTGATTGAACTGCAACAACCGCCGCGCGTGTTTCATTCCAGGAATGATTTGTTCGAGAACACGCAATTCGTTGAGCCTTCGAAGCAGATCGGCAAGCCGACCCGGCTGACTCATCAGCGACAGAAATCGCTTGGTCGTTTCCTCCGTCGGCGATTCCGGTTGACGGATTCGCATCGCCGTTCGTATGGCTTGCCACGATTGATGCCGGATTCGCAAGCAACGTTGATTGGCGATATCCATTAAATGCAGGACGGCGGGAACACTGTTGGCCACTTTCTCCAGTGACTTTGGTTTGATCCAAATATGATACGGTCCCGCCTTGAAATCGCTGTCGACCGTTTTGGCGAACGTTCGATCGACGGCGGCACCAAAGATCGACTTGTTACGACATGTGTCGCGGAAATGGGAAACCGCGTAGCGAACTTCGCCGGTGTGCTCGAAGTAGTCACGCATAAACTCTTCGACCGGCAACATTCCAGATTCCCCTTTGTAACCCCACTTTTCAGCGATCTGAATTTGCAAATGTCGATCCAGAACATCCTGACTCTGCTTGCCCGAGAGAAAATGCAATTCGTTCCGCAAGCGAAGCAGAAATGAATTGCCCCGCTTGACGTGTCGATAGTCATCTTCGTTGAAGATGCCCAGGTTAACCAGTTTCTCGATATCGGTCTCACCGAAGTTTGCGAATCCCAACCAACGGATCATTTGAACATCGCGCAGCGTTCCGCGGGATCGCTTCACATTGGGACGCAACAGAAATGAAGACTCTCCCCACTTCTCGCGCTCCTCCAATCGCGCGCGGATGATCCCATTGGTCAAGCGTCGCTTGCGTCTCATGGCTCGCAAACGGAAGGATTGGAAAAACCGCTCGAATTGTTCTTCGTTTCCGGCAACCAGTCGCGACTCACACAACGATGTGAAAACGGGAACATCCTTCCAAGCCCAAGCATAGGCTTCCGACGGCGTCCGGGCCGAAAAGCCAAGCATGTATCCAACATCGGTGATGTCTCGGGACAATTGACCGATGATAGGATTGATGTGCTTTTCAATCGACGGCGTGGTCAGCAACATCAAATCGATATCGGAAAACGGCGAAAGCACCCCGCGTCCATAACTGCCGTGGGCGATCAGGACCAATTCTTCAGCGCGATGTTGAAGCTTGGCCTCGATCAGGCAATGCTGATAGATATCCTGAATGATTTCGTCTGCCAGCCGAGACAAGCCAGCGGAAACCTGCGGTCCAGGTGAGCCGCCGTCATGTTGCGTTCGAAGTTTTTCTCGCTGTTCCAACAAATGGAGCTTCGAGCGCAGAACGACCTCACGCAGAGGCTTGTTGCTTGGCATGACAAGATTTACAGCGCGTCCTCGCCGCGCTCGCCGGTTCGGATTCGAATCGAGTCTTCCAAATTGGTCACAAAGATCTTGCCGTCGCCGATTTGTCCGGTCTGAGCCGTCTCCAGAATCGTATCGACAACCGTTTGCAGGTTTTCATCCGTACAGACGATTTCAATCTTCACCTTCGGAACGAAATCGACCGCATATTCGGTTCCGCGGTAAATTTCGGTATGTCCCTTCTGGCGTCCAAAACCTCGCACCTCGCTGGCAGTCATGCCGTGGACCCCCTGTTCGGTTAAGGCATTCTTGACATCTTCAAGCTTGAAGTGACGAACAATGGCTTCAATTTTTTTCACGGAACAGTTCCTCTCGCAGAATGTGAACAGGCAATTCGCACGGGATGTTGAGACAATCTTGGAAGTTGATTCCAGCAATTGTAACACCGGCGGTGTCACCTTGGCGAGACGGTTACGGACCCAACGCCCCGCAAAACCAATTTGTCCGTCACGCATCGCCTCTCAGAGCAACGACGCCGCAAGATCAACGGGAAGATACTATATTGTGCGTGGTCTGGAATGATGCTTTTGCATTAAATGAAGCGAATCACCTCATTTTCGGCCACACGACGTATAACGCAAGATAACATGAAACGCGTTCATTATTGATGGGGTTAAATGGACTAGAATTGACCATTCGCTAGGCCTTTATGTGGGAATCATCGACATCCGCCTGGCCACCCCAAATCGATTCCTCGATCCCGCCGCGCTGATTCAAAACACGCGCAACCACGAATAAGTAATCGCTCAGACGGTTCAAATAGACAACGATCTGCTCCAGCCCGCCCCCTCGGATTGCCGCGCAAGCGATACAACGCGGCGTTCGGCGCGTCGGCTGACGGTACGTGCATGATGCACCCCCGCCGCTGCGGGACTTCCAGCAGGCAGAATGAAATGCTCCAGGGGGCAAGCGTTTCTTCATGAACGTCAATCCAAGTTTCCAATCGGGTCACCTCCGACGTTCCCACGACACGTATCTTGAGCTTGTCCGGCTGAGTCGTCGCTAATCGCGCCCCGATCGAGAACAGATCCTCTTGAACGAGCTGAAATTGTTCGTCCAAGTCTTGATCGACACGATGCGAGCGACAGACGCCAATCAGAGAATTCAGTTCGTCGACGGTCCCAAAAGCTTCAATCCGTTGATCGTCTTTGGATACTCTTGGGCCGGCAAACAACCCGGTTGTCCCCGCATCACCGGTTCGCGTGTAGATCTTCATCGTGGTTCCAATGTCGTGTATATTTCGTTTCAATGACGATGCCTGACGACCGAATTTTAACGCGGGCGGCAAGTATCAACAGGCATCATGCCATCCCCAAAAGCGGCGACGTCGCAAGTTCAACTGAGAAACCATAAAGCAAGATATACGTCGCGTGGTCGAAAATGAGGTGATTCGCTTCATTTAATGCAAAAGCATTATTCCAGACCACGCACGGTATAACATCAAACGCGTTCATCATTTGATATTGCATCGCCTTGATGCGAAAGATCATTACCGAGCCCATGCCCACAATTGTCGAAGCCGCCGGTTACCTTGTATTTCGCGAACAACCACAGCGACAGTTCTTGTTGATGCGGCATGCCGATCGATGGGACTTACCGAAAGGTCACGTTGATCGTGGTGAATCCATTTTGCAAACGGCGGATCGTGAACTGCGTGAAGAAACGGGTATTCGATCGTCGGACTTTCGTCGCGTGGAAGACTTCCTTTTTCAGCTTCAGTATCAGGTTAAGGCGCGGAAATCAGGCAAATTAAGGCAAAAGAAGGTTTCCATTTTTCTTGCTTTCCTGCAACGGGATGTAGCCATCACGCCCACGGAACATCCCGATTTTCAATGGTTCGACTGGGCGCCTCCCCATCAGATTCAATCGCAAACGATCGATCCGTTGTTGGCCTTTACCGACGCCTTTTTCAATCAGTCCTCCAATTGAACGGTAACTTGTCCCAATGCCTGCAAGACGGGCAATAGGCAAGCATACTCGTTACCCGAAGCCAGATTGGAAGCGACAAGCATGATTCGATCTGGAAAGGAGGGCTGTTCCGACATCGACGAGTCAAGGGCGAGCCATCGATCACCGTCCCAGTACAACGTCCACATGTGGTACCCCATTCTGATCGTCCCATTGGCATCTGGAGGCATCAGCAGCCAACCGGCGGCGACCCGCGACGGAATGCCTGACGCTCGCAGCAGAGCCGCCAATAGAATCGCATGTTCCGTACAATCCCCTTCCGCCTCGATGGCCACTTCCGCAGCGGACAGAAACGCATGGGTGAAGTTCTTCGTCCCCACATGTCGGTTCACCGCCAACCGCAATGTTTCCGCCTTTTGAGCCGTCGTCGCATTGTCCGCGACCAATAATCCGGTGATCATTTGCTTGATGGTTAAATGATCGCTTTGAATAAGCAAATTGCTTTCGAGGTCCGCCTCGATTGGCCCCAGCGTATCGCTTGCTTTGTCAAGAATTGGCCAACAGAGCACCCGCACGTTGCGATCGTCGACAACGGTCACCACCTGACAGGGAGTTGAAGGAATGATTGCCGCCGGACTTTGTGATTGATGCCGCACCTGGAATGTCAAACGTTCGCGTGATCGAAGGGTGTCCCACGTCGATCCCGTCCCCACATCGATCACCGTCGCCGCCAAGAGATCATTTTGCGGCTCGGCGAACTGAGTCGCCGTTTCACGATCCACGCGCACCGACGTGAAATCAATCACCGGCGTATACGATTTCAAAATCTCTCCGTCGTCATTCGTCCACAGCAAACGATCCAGAATCGGACGCCCATCGACTTCGATCTTACATTCGATTTCAAGAAGCTTCTGCGATTCCCCCTGCATCATGGCGACATTAATGACATCCGTTGAATGCAAATGAATCGTCCCGACTTGATGCTGAAGCGGCAACAGAGCGTGCAGCCATCTGTCTTGCTTGGGCTTCATCGGTTCGGCAAGCAACGATTGCTGAATGCCAAACGGACCATGATATTTCGAGGTCCATGGAACCATCGTCGTTTGCGACTGCCCGTCGCGTTGAACGACAATGGGCAACTGTTCGTAACCAATCTTGCCTTGGCTCAGCACAATCGAACCGTCCGCACTCAGCTCGCTTTCAAACTGCTGAAAGATGCCGTCGATCGTTTCCAAACTTGTCTGCTTCAGCCACTGACGACTAACTTGCTCGCCACGACGAACGCGCAATTGCTCCTCCATCGTGTAACGCAAGAACTCATCGCGCTCTCCAAATGCCTCCAGCTTTGTACAACTGAATCCAACTTGCTCCCGCCCGACCAAGTAGGCCTCCCAGTATTCCGCATCGCGCTGCTCGATGGGCATCGGCGCGACCGCCTCGGGATGAACTTCGATGTCGGCGATCTTTGGTGACGCAGCGTCCTCCTCATCGATCGTCTCTGGTCGAGTCACCTCGGAAAAGACCCGCTGCTCAGCCTCGGCTTGCGTTCCAATCGGCGGACGCGAAGGAATTCGATCGCAGCCGACCAGCAAGCCGATGGCGAAGAGCATGATCGTTTGTATTCGTCGTTGTTTGTCAAACATGGAAGCGAGCAATGGCGGATGGTTTGAAAGCGAAATCACAATGGGACGGATTCGTCGGATCGATGCGGCCCAAACAATCATAACGATTGACGGGCTTAGACAATTTGTACGGCATTCCAAAAAAATACAACAGAAGAACCGAATAAAGTTCGCCAACCCGCAGCCTCATGGTGACCTAACGTTGGGTGTTCACCTAACTGAAACACCCACGATGTGCTTCCATCTTAATCGATGAAGCCATACACACGACGAGAGATACTATGGGCTTTTTGAAGCGCATCCTTCGTACAGGCGGTCCCGAACAGAACGCGCAACTGAACTCGCCGGCAAGCTTCCAGCAACTCTCCGAAGAAGAATTGCGAACCCATCTGGGAATCTGCACCTATGGCGCATTTGAACTGACCAACGCAATCCGACCTTCGTACGATTTGCAGGTTGTCCCCCGCCAAGGGTTCCGACGCGATGAGTACGTCGACGACGAGTCGAATGTCTCGATTCCGGTCTTGATGGCGTCGGCCACTCGCGACAACCTGATGCATCTGTTCATGGACCTGATCGAAAGTCTCGGTCCGGTTGTCGACGTGGTCTTGGAAACCAGCCATCAAAACGGCAATGGGCACAACGACCTGTATCGCGAACACATCGACATGCCGGTGCTGAAGAGTACGCTTTGGGACTTCGAGGATTTGCTCCTCAACAACGGTTGCACAGGCATCGCAATCGTCAATCCACGACGCAAGCAAGAGGTTCAATTCGATGAACACAAGCTGCTGATCACCTACGGCGACCCATTAAAACCCTTTGAGCAAGCATTCATCTCGCACGATGTCTATCCCGAACCGGAAATTCGATTCGTCACCGAAGCCGAACATGTTCACAGCAGCAACGAAAGTTATCAACATGAATTCGAAGTGCTGAAAACGCGACTGGGCATGGACGATACCTGGTAGGATCGCCAAAGGTTACGCGAACAACCGAGCGACGATAAGTACGGCCAAAGCAGCCGGCAATTGAAACAACGACGACATCAGAAGGCGTCGCGCCGTTCGATCATTCGGATTCCCGCAAAACCGGAATGAACTGCGGATCATCCCCAATGACGTCAATATCGCGAGGACCGCGAAAAAGGAGCGTTTGGCAACGGCGACAACAGGGTGATCAAAACCGCTGGGAACGCCAAAGCCCCCGCGATCGCTTGCCACCCGGCGCTCTTGCCCGATGGTTCAACCACCGGAGTCATCTTAAATCCGGCATCCGCATATTGCCCTCGATACATCCAAGCGATCGCCATGAAATGAGGGTATTGCCAAAGGAACAACACGGCCACCAGCAGCCATCCTCGCGGATCGGTTAATTCGCCCCCCGCGGCGGTGAATCCCATCATCATCGGCAATGCACCGGCGATCGCACCAACGGTCGTGTTCCACTGCGTTTTCTGCTTCAGTGGCGTGTACAACATGACGTACCCGATCCACGTCGCCAAACCGACCAATGCGGTCAAGCGATTGACATTGATCGCCAAATAGGCCGTCCCAAGCAACCCGATCGCCACGCCGAAGACCAACGCCGCGGGCGGTGAGACACTGCCGCTTGGCAACGGACGCGACATCGTTCGCATCATTCTCGCGTCGGCGTCGCGCTCGATGAATTGATTCATCACACTGGCGCTGCCCGCAACCGCCGCCGTGCCAAGCATCAAATGCAGCAACATCAACACCGAAACATCGACCCCAGCCAAGAAGATGGCGGACATGCCTGTTGTGATCAAGATCATCATCACAATGCGCGGCTTGGTCAGTTCATAAAGTCCAGCCAAGAAGATTCTGACGCGACTGCCGACAAGCGAGTCCGAGCGCTCCCCGACGGCGATGCCCTCCGCGTTGCGGGACGCATCGTCCAGCGCGATCGAGGCACGAACAGGTCGACGTGAGGAAACGATCCTTTCAGGTCGATCCATTACCACAAGATCGCCACTCATGAAACTAACCTTTACGATGCTAACGCGTTGTCTGCAGAACGCTTGTGTTCAAATTCATACACCTGGCGACCGCGTGCGGCACGCAGCCAACTCCACGATGCGACAGCAACAATCAACGATCCGGTCGCCATGTGAGCCGTCACGATCAACGACTCATGCCAGCCCTTCGCAATGATCACATATCGTGCCAAAGTCGGCCAGGCATCCAGGCTCCATGGCCAACCGTAATTTACCAGCCACGTCCCCACGCCCAGCGACCACTGCAGGGTCACCAATCCTACCAGCAAAACCCCGACCCTCGATAGCGTCATATCGCCGCACCCGCGAAACTTCCAGGCCGAAATCGCCGCGAGAATCGCAACCAGTACCGCTCCCGTCAGGTGTGTATACACGATATGTCTGAAGAAACCAGCGGACGCCTCGACAGGCAAATGACGAAGTTGAGCCCCAATGCTCAGTTGAAGATAACTGAAAACCGCCAAGCTGGCGGCAACCCGGATCGCTTGATTCGAGCAGCCATCGACCTTCAAAACGCGATACCACCGCGAAGTCACGCCCGCGATGATGCAGATGAATACAAAGAACGCAGGTCCAAAGCAGCCGTGGATCATCGCAACCAGCCGTGCGTCCAGCACCACGCGAGCCCCTCCCAACGCTCCCTGAAAAATGACCCCTACCAAGGCGACGACACAAAGTCTGCGAATCCATTGCGGCCAAGGGGTGGCGTAGGCTGCGATCAACATCCCAATGGTGATGATGCCAACCAACGATGCAAGCAAACGATGTCCATGCTCAATCAATAAATCGAACGGTCCCAGCAGCCATGTCGTCCAAGGATACAAGAACATATTGTAGCCGTATGTGGCGGGCCAATCGGGAACCGCCATCCCGGCATCATACGTCGTCACCAGGCCTCCAACCCAAATCAACGGCCATGTCAAGCAAACCAGGATGACCGCCAAACGATGAACCCAGTTTGACGGCGATGCTTCATCGCTTTGAATCACATCGGGAACTTCCACGCTCAATGCTTTACATCTCCCAAGAGGACGGCGTTCCGTTTGGCTGAGACAACGACAGGACATAGTGAACGATATCCCAAACGTCTCCCGACGTCAGCCCGCTGGTTCCCGGCGTCGGGACAAGATTGACCGCCGGCATCGGGGTGCCGTCAATCCCCTGAACAATCCGCCGATAAATGTCCTCGGGCTGATCTCCGCCACGAAACGCGCCGGCCTGCATGTTGCGAGGCAAGATATTTCTGGGTCGATGCGCTCCCAGAGCAAGATACGTCCTGACGGCTTCCCGCTTTTCAGGGTCCCGCGGATCAAGCCCGTTCCGCATCGTCCACTCCTTCGTCCAATCGTCATAGTCGTTGACTTGTCCATCCCCTTTGCCGGACTCGCCATGACACACCGAACAGTTCGCGACTTTGCCGTGAAATAATGCCTTGCCTCGCAAAATCGAAGCCTCCATTTCCGCACGTTCATCGGCGGTTGCATCAGGTGCCAGCGGCCAAGCGGGCACCTTCTCCGGCGGCTGTGCAATCGAAACTCGATTTGACTCGGCAAGCACCCAGCGATCAGCCGCCGCAACAATGTAATCATCCATTGCAGCAAGCTGTTGCGCGTACGCTTCCGGATCGGATTGCTTCAGTTCCGCAACCAAGAATCGATCTTCATCAGATTGGTCGGGATCGCCGTAGCCCAGTTCCGTGACGGCGTCACGATACATCGCTCGTTCCACTTCTCCGCGAATCGTCAAATAAATGATGTACTCCGCAAGTGCTTGCAAATCTTCGTCGGAGTACAATGCGAACGATGGCATCGAAGTCCCCGGCAATCCATTTCGCAATGTGCGAATCAAGTCGTCCGTCGTCGGCTTGCTGCCATATCGTGTCGACTTGAACTTGAAGACTCCCATGCGAAAATCACGCGGGTAGGGATTTAATAAGCTCGATGCCGGTCCCGCCCCATCGCCGGTAATGCCATGACATGTTGAACAATGCTTGCGATACAACCCGAAATCGGTTCCCGTGCGGTCGCTTGCGACCGCACCCGCGGCGCGTTGCAGGTTATCGAGCGACATCAATTCGGCGTATTTGTCGTCCGATTCCAGGACCTCAGGAATCTTCGGTTTATCGGGAGTTCCGAAATACTGCTCCAGAACTGGGCGTGCATCGCGTACCGCTTCGTTCAAGTCGTCACCATGAATCTCCAGCTTGTGCGCGAACACCAAATTCATGTCGAAGCTGGGAGGCTCGCTTCGGCAACCCACCATCAGCGATGCAAGGCCCAACAATGCAATCCGGAAAACAGGCGAGTGAGCAAACATACTGCAAATCAAGTCGAAAGATCCATTGTTCGCGTTCTCATCGCTTAAGCTTAAACCGGGCATGGGTGAAATTTTACGCGCGTGGTCCGAAATGATGCAATCGCGTTAAATAAAGCGAATCACCACATTTCTGACGACGCGACGTATACATCCTCGCATCACAGATCGACAGCTTAGTTGTATCCCGTATGTCTTGTTCGTCAAACGCCCCAACTTCGAGACCGAAAACTTTTCAAGAACGCAACAGGACGAACTTCAAGGAATTTCAGTCGCCTCCTTTTCAATGAGCCCCCTGATCATGCCAATCTTCAAAAGCTTTTGGGTTACATTCGTCCTGCTCGCGTTTGCATCAAGCGTTTCGGCCGATACCCCCAAACCGAATGTCTTGTTCATCGGAATCGATGACCTCAACGACTGGGTCGGCTGCTACGGTGGACATCCTCAAGTTTCGACGCCGCACATGGATCGATTGGCCGAGGGTGGGATTCGATTTACAAACGCGCATTGCCAAGCTCCGATCTGCAATCCGTCGCGCGTCAGCATGTTGCTTGGAAAGCGGCCATCAACGACGGGGATCTACTTCCTTTCACCCAACTTTCGCAACGCGGCATCGACGGAAAACGCGGTGACGATTTTCCAAAGTTTTCGCCGACAAGGCTACACGGTCAGCACTTGCGGAAAGATCTTTCATCACGCTCCCGACCCGTTGTCGTTTGATTACGCTCATCCTGCTCGCGGATGGCGCAAGCCGGCAAAGAAGCTCAATTACGACGTTGATGGCTCTCATCCCTCTTGGGACTGGGGACAAGTCGACATCGCCGACGAAAAGCATTTGGACGCTCAAACGGCGCAGTGGGGCGTGGAACAACTTCAATCACTCAGCGCGAGTGCATCGTCGGCGAAACCCTTTTTCTTGGCCATCGGCTTCCATTTGCCACACGTCCCGATCTATGCATCGAAACGTTGGTTCGATCTCTATCCTATTGATCAAGTTCAGCTTCCACCAACATTTCAGGGCGACCGGGACGATCTGCCCGAATATGCAAAGCTATTGACACTCAATCCCGTCGCGCCGCGCCATCAGTGGATGGTCGCAAACGAACAATGGAAGCCCGCGGTTCAGGCTTATTTAGCTTCGATCAGCTTCATCGATTCGTTGGTCGGTCAGCTTCTGGAAGCGCTACAAGCTTCGGGGCGACATGAAAACACGATCGTCGTCCTTTGGAGCGACCATGGATTTCACCTTGGCGAAAAACTGCGTTGGGCCAAGCGAACATTGTGGGAAGAAAGCACACGCGTTCCCTTGATCATCGCTGGACCGGGCGTGAAGCCACGGACGACGTGCGACGCTTCCGTTGAATTGCTTGACGTCTATCCGACGTTACTGAAAATGTGCCGTTTACCAGCCCAAGACGATCTCGAAGGCCGTTCACTGACGCCCCTATTTGACAACCCAAAGTCTCCCTGGGATCGGCCAGCGATCTGCACTTTCGGACCAAGCAATCATTCACTACGGGACCGTCGCTGGCGATACACGCGGTATGCCGACGGCAGTGAAGAACTGTACGACCATGCGTCCGATCCCCATGAATGGAACAATCTCCTGGGGGCAGAAGTTATTCGTCCAGAGCATGCTTCAATCGTCGAGCGCATGAAACGATCCATGCCTTCGGTCAATGCGGCACCAGCCCCCGGCAGCAAAGGAGCCGATTCGCCGATTTATGACGGCCAGCAAGAACTTGTCCGATGACGCCCCCGAGACCTGCCTTTCACCGTTCGATGGCTGAACTCCGACGCCGGATCAGTTCACGCCGTGTATCAACGAAACGCCGCGATACATTGGCTCCTCATTGCTTGTACTCGATCAAGGTTGTACCTAGAATTTAAATAAGTTACGTTCTTTCAAGGAGCTGGGATGGCCATCTCTCGTGGATTGAGCGACGCCTCAACATCAAATCATTTGATCAATGCCTGACGATCCGGCACGATTTGAACTTCCTGAATACGAAAATCCGCCTGTCGTGGAAACGATACTCGGAATTCAATTTGATCGGATGCCTAGCTTTCAAAATGCTCATTTAGGTGCGTTCTGGAAAACGCTTGATTCTGCTAAATGGCCTGTCGTCAAAGATGCCCCCCCTTTGCCAACGCGATTTGAACGTTTTGAGGAAACGGCTCGATGGGCTAAGGCAATCCATTTGGAACTAACGCAAGATCCAACATGTCGTCTTCAGATTAGGAACCATGATGGCGACCGAATGATTCAATTGCAGAACGGTCGAATTCACTTTAATTGGCTAGGCCAAACGGGGAGCAACTATCCGCGATACAACATTATTCGAAACGAATTTGAAGTTGTATTGGAGAAACTCGTCAAGTTCATCAATCAGGAGCAGATCGGCCGGTTCCAACCAAATCAGTGGGAGGTGACTTACGTAAATCACATTCCAGCCGGAACAGTCTGGAACGGCCCCAACGACTGGACGTTTTGTCGACTTCTGTGCCCATTGCCCAGCGTTGACAATCTCTTTGAAGGAGAAAGTTTCAACGGAGAATGGCACTTTCGCATTCCTGAGGAACGTGGGCGTCTGTACGTAACGTGGCAACTTGCGCAACAAATGGATGTGCAAGAACGGGATGACGGATTTGTTAGACTCTCTTTAACCGCGCGTGGCCCAGTGGGTAACAGTACGGACGATGTGCAGGTTGTCTTCGAAGAAGGGCTGGAGGTTGGACGGTCAATCATCGTGAAAACGTTCAAGGCGCTAATGAGTGACGAAGCCAACCAATTCTGGGGACTGAAAAATGCTTAACATTGCAAAAGGGGAACCATTATCCCCATTGATGATCGATGCTATTCACGAAGAACGTCGAACCGAGGCATGGCAACAACTCATTGACATACTGCTAACTTGGTTGAGCGATCCTGCCCGACTTGAAGATGAGGGGTTTGATTCGCCAACTGCGAGCATTCTTAGGCTTTCGTTAGATTTGGCTGAAAAGTATCGAGACGCTGGGCTTTCAGCCCCGAACAGCGTTGTGCCCGATCCAAATGGTGGCATCGTCTTTGAGCGTCAAGAGGGTAGTACGTCGGAAGTCTTGCATGTTTGGGACGACGGGTCGGTCGAGTATATGCGATTTCTTGGAACGCAACTTGTTGAACGCCAGCCAATTCGATTTTAATCGAGCCGCTTCTTCACTGAGGCAAGGGTGTGAAAGAATTGGACCCTATCGCGGATGATGAGGAGTTATTTCGGCGAGTGTCGGCATCGGCCGTTCCTCAACAGTACGATCCCGTTACAGACATCTTGAGCGACCAAGCCTTTGCTCCACACAAGACAATGGATGCTTCGGGAATCTCCGTCTATCGCAAGAAATTCAAATCACTTGAGCAGGCTGCGGTAGGTCGACCTGGGAAATCATATTTTGTCGCGGTGTTGCGGGCGGGTGACCTCAGACGTCACGGCATATCGGTCGTTCCGCGACCGAACCTCCCTGACGGTCAGTTTGATGCGGCTCACGCTGAGTTGCCTGACCTAAACTCAGCTACCCGCAAGCATGATGCTACGATTGAACGTCAACGTTTGCTGGCAAACGAGCTATGTCTACGAGTGGAAGGTCCATTCCCAATGCCTGAAAGCGATTCTGCATAATTGACCTTATGATCTCTGCTGACTATTACGAGTACCGTCCAGATCGCGGCGTAAATCACTTAATCATTCTCGGCTTAAGGGACGAACCCAGTTTCCCAACAGACGTAGTGAATGCCAGACCATTCCCCCATACCGGATGGAGACATTCGCAAATACAATGAAAAGGCAATCATTCTTGCAGCAGGAACGTGCGGCAACGATTACATTCTTGAACCTTTACGACACCTCAAGTGTCTTTTGCCATCGATGACGAACTCACAAAGCAGCGGGGGCCAGCCCCGCACGATGTTTGAAAAAATCTGGGACAATCACATTGTCCACAGCGAACCGGGAAAGCAAACCATCCTGTATATTGACCTGCACTTGGTCCATGAAGTGACCAGTCCTCAGGCCTTTGAAGGACTCAGGCTGGCTGGTCGTCAGGTTCGACAACCCCGTCGAACCATCGCAACCCCCGATCACAACGTTCCCACGTCCGACCGCAGCTTGCCGATCGCTGATCCCATTTCGCGAAAACAGATCGAAACCTTGCGCGATAACTGCAAGGAATTCGGGATTCAACTGTTCGACATCGGTGATGTTCGCCAAGGGATCGTTCACGTGATTGGTCCTGAAAACGGCTACACACAGCCAGGCATGACGATCGTCTGCGGCGACAGCCACACGGCGACGCACGGCGCGTTCGGAGCCTTGGCGTTCGGCATCGGCACCAGCGAAGTGGAGCATGTTCTCGCGACGCAGACGCTGTTGCAGTATAAACCCAAGACGTTCGAGCTTCGCGTGGAGGGAGACTTGCCCCTTGGCGTGACGGCGAAAGACACAATCCTGTATCTGATTGGAAAGATCGGCACCGCTGGAGGCACCGGCTTTGTGTTGGAGTACACGGGCGATCCAATTCGCAAATTCTCGATGGAAGAGCGAATGACCGTTTGCAACATGTCGATCGAGGCCGGAGCTCGCGCCGGCTTGATTGCGCCCGATCACATCACGTTCGATTATCTGCGGGGCAAGCCGGAAGCTCCACAAGACTTTGATGCCGCAATCGATGGATGGAAACAGCTTCCCAGTGACGCCGGTGCCAAATACGATCGCAGCGAAGTCTTTCAAGCTGCCGACATTCAACCGCAAATCACTTGGGGAACCAATCCCGGCCAAGTAACGAGCGTCAGTGAACGCATCCCCTCCCCTGCCGACTTCAGCGACCCCACCGAGCAAAAATCGACGGCCCAGGCGCTCGAATACATGGGACTTCAGGCCGGAACGCCATTGACCGATGTTCAAATCGATCGCGTCTTCATCGGTTCTTGCACCAACGCGCGAATAGAAGACTTGCGAGCCGCCGCCGCGGTCGCCCGAGGACACAAAGTCAGCGATCGAGTCAACGCGATGGTTGTGCCCGGCAGCGGTCAAGTGAAACGTCAGGCTGAACAGGAAGGTCTCGACGTGATCTTCAAAGAAGCTGGCTTCGATTGGCGTGAAGCTGGCTGCAGCATGTGCTTGGCCATGAATCCAGACAAGCTTGCTCCCGGCGAGCGTTGTGCCAGCACAAGCAATCGAAATTTTGAAGGACGCCAAGGGAAGGGAGGACGCACCCACTTGGTGAGCCCGCAAATGGCACCGCCAGCGCAATCACGGGACGTTTCACCGATGTTCGTCAATGGAACTATCACAGTTAGCGACGCCCAGTAGTCCTCTCTTCAGAACAACCCAGAAACCTCGAACGCATCATTTCCTTTCATGCAAGCATTCACCAAGCACACCGGCATCGTGGCCACGATGGACCGCGCGAATGTCGACACCGATCAAATCATTCCGAAACAATTTCTGAAGCGAATCGAGCGCACGGGCTTTGGCCAGTACCTGTTTTTCGATTGGCGATTCAACGAAGATGGGTCGGAGAACTCGGAATTCGAACTTAATCATCCGGATGTCAAAGACGCCACGATCTTGGTGGCTCGGCGAAACTTCGGCAGCGGTTCCAGCCGGGAACATGCCGTTTGGGCACTCGATGATTACGGCTTCCGGGCCGTCATCGCCCCCTCCTTCGCGGACATCTTCTTCAATAACTGTTTCAAGAACGGCGTGTTGCCAATCGTGCTCAGCGAAGAAGACGTTGAAGAGTTGTTCCAGAGGGCGGCTGGGGCGCCTTCCTATCGATTGACGGTCGACTTGGAAAACAACGTTATTGATGATGACCAAGGTTTTCGTCGCTCATTTGACGTTGAACCCTCGCGACGACACAACATGTTGCACGGCTTGGATGATATTGCTTTGACGCTGGAGCACGAAGACAAGATTTCAGCGTTCGAGGCATCCCACTGAAGCGACTCGTTCCGTTCCGCCAACGCGACGCACAAATTCGGTTTATTCGGCGAGTTGCAATTCCAGCGGTGACAACTGCTATTGTCCCGATTTTTTCGTCGCGATAGAGTTGCGGGGAGAGTGTTTTTCGTAGCAGCAAAATCGCTTGTTTTGTTAACGCGATGCGGAATTGTCCTCCGATAGATTAGGTGGACAGACAGTTTCCACGCTAGCAAAGTCGCTCATCTGCTACGGATTGCATTTCCCAACGACACGGAATGCGGCGTATTGGTTTGTCTGATGCCGGGTTTCCCGCATCGTGTTTGCCGCCGCTTAGCCTGTCGCACCGTTGCGACTGGGCTGCATCTTTACCGTACAGGGAGCCTTTTAACGATGCAGATTTTTGGTCCATACCGCGTGAGTCCGACTCAGCCGACCAATGTAGCTCGAACTTCCCAAGCTCTGGAAAATCGAAACGTTTCCACGAGCAATCGGATCAACGATGAACTCGATTTGTCCCCCGAGTCCCTAAGTGTCACGCAACCTTCGAACATTCAGGAAGCTTCGGTCGTTGAGGGCATCCGCTTTGACAAGGTCGCCGACATTCGACGGCAAATCGCTGAAGGAACGTACGACACCGACGACAAGATGAATGCTGCGTTGGATCGCTTGTTGGATGAAGTGGGTTAACGCCAAGCGAACCTGAATTTGCTGGCTTCGACAGATTGGTTTTGCCACCGAAATTGGTTAACATGATGGGTGCCGCCCCCGTGGTGTGAGGCCGTTTGTTTCTGTTTCTCGTAAAGTATGCAATCCGTTGTCTGATTCAGCCCCACTTGGAAAGGTCGCAGTTTCGCTAACTCCTCAAGAACGATTCGAGGAGTTTTTGCAGAGTCGCGGTCAACGAAACACCGGCCAACGCCGGTTTCTGGTGGACACCGTGTTCAGCACCCACGAACACTTTGATGTTGATTCGTTAATCGAGCAACTGCCTCGCAAGGGGCAGGACAATTACGTCAGTCGGCCTACCGTTTATCGAACATTGAAAGAGTTCGTCGATGCTGGCTTGCTGAGATGCTTTCAACTGGAAGGCCGCTCGGTATATGAACATGACTACGGATACCCGCAGCACGATCATTTGTATTGCACGCGTTGCCAAAAGCTGATTGAGTTTACCAGTGACGAAATTATGAAATTGCGAGAAGCGGTTGCCGCGCAACACAGTTTCCGCGTCGCCAGCCATCGACTGATCATCCAAGGTGTCTGCCAGGATTGCTCGCGTCGTCGCAAAAAACGCAAACAAGACTTGATTTAGACAACCTTTGCATCTTCTGTCTGTTGGATTGGTGATGCGATCGAGAATCAAGCACAACAAGCCGGATCTGTCCCAGTGATCGCCAATCCAATCGATGGCACCCAAGTTGCTGACAGGTTGCTGACAGGTTGCTGACAGCTTGCGAAGGAGCTATCTGATAAACCGTGAGCCGGCAGCGCAAACGGCGGGCCTTCTTTCGGATTTTGGAGGGGGTTCTATACGTCGCGTGGTCAGAAATGAGGTGATTCGCTTCATTTAACGCGAAGGCATCATTTCAAACCACGCACCGTATAAGTCTGAAAGGCCTTGCGTGGCGAAGCTCAGCATTTTGCTGGAATCAGAAAATCGCCGGATTGGAAGGGTTTTCGATAAGCAGTCCGCCAGCGATGATTAGAGGCTCTGGATAATCTAAGTTGTTATGGTGTTGTCTTGTGAGCATCGCCACCGATTGCCGAGAATACGAGAAGTTGGCGGTCGTTGATTGGTCTGGTGTCGACAGCCTGATTAGACTGCATCTTTCGCCTATACGCACAAATTGGAAAATTGCTTTGAGCCGCAAACCTCTGAAATTGGCAGAGGCTTTGGGTAACGTGTTTATTATTTCTGTTGCATTCCGCAATTCTGACTTGCAGAGCTGATGCGTACGTTCAAAATCGCCTCGTGTTTGTCCAATGAAGTCCAAGCGATTTCTTGAAATCGTAAATGTGCCTCAGTTGGAACAACGCTGGAACAACTCGTTTGTCGGTGCGATCTCGAACGAACCGGCATTGAAAGAATTCTTTGATTCCCAGCGTGAAGCGATTCGCGGCGAGCTATCCGAAGCTGGCCTTGCGGTCAACTTTACGGTGGCGGATATACGGGACATGGCTTCCGGTGAAGCAGCACTTATTTGGCTTCAGTTGGAAACAAAGAACGCGGTATGCGTCATGGTGGACACCTGAGGTCGGGACGCCCAACGGGATAAGGTTTTACAGCGAATCGATGCTGAGCTAAAGCAACGCGTGGAGCGGTTCTGGAAAAGCAGACCCACGCGGGCGAGACGATTTCGGTCTACACACTGAAACGAAAGATTGGACAGATCAAGGTCGAGCAATTCTGTTATGCCATCGTTGAAGGACGTCTGATCGCATCGGATCAAGTCGATGCGGTGAAGCAAATTGTTGGCAAGCTCGACGGGTCGGGCACCCTCACCAAAGCCAAAGATTACGTGGCTGTCGAACAAAAGATCGGCGAAGGGGACGGACTCAAGATGTGCGTTGGTTTGTGCGACCCTTCGGTTTCGCAAGAATTCTGGAGGGCAAGGGAGGGGCGGTCTGAAGAAGCAGCAACTCGATACGATCGGAGCTACTGCAACAACAAGGTTTCGATGCGATCGAAGCGGTTGGTGGCCACATCCGATTCGATGCGGAAAATTATGATGTGCGACATCAGACATACGTTTATGCTCCACCGACAACCACCTTGCCGAGCAAGTATAAGTTGGCGGCTCGCATGTTGCAGTTTCCAAATACCGATCAGAAGGACCCACCGTCGTGGGTGCTGCCGACCGTCGCGAGTTATCTGGACGGCAGTTGGAAGATGGAGGAAGCCTTTTGGGCGGCGGAGACCCTTGTGAATCAGGCTGTTGGCGACGAAATTTTTCGTCGTGTCGTCGACGGTATCAAGAATGACAAGGATGGGCCACAAATCGATTTGGCGAAAAACATTATCGCCAACTTTCAAGAACGATTGATCTTGACGACGGACAATGTGCTGCCGATCACGGCCAAAAGCGAACGGGTGATGATTGGAGTCGCGCTCCAGAACCCCGCTATCGTTAAGGCGGCTGTCGATAAAGCGATGAAGAGCGATCCGAATGCGAAGGAGTTTGAATACCCTCATCATCAGTGGATATGGCAGGTGACACCACCCAAAGTCGCCGACGATGTATTCGAGTTGGAAGGCTTTGAAGATTTCGAGGAATTCATTGATGAACCGGATGGGACCGAGGGACCGCCGCTGTTGAATCAATGGGCGACGACGGTGTATGGCGACTATCTGCTCTTTTCCAGCCATGCTCAGATGCTCGTCGACGCCATTGAACACGATCGAAATGCCGCAAAGTCGACGCTTCATGCTCAACCCGATTTCAAACGCATGCGAGAAGCTTTGCTGCGTGAAGAAGGGCCGAACCGAGCGGTATGGCGCGTCCTGCGATCAGACCTTGCATTCCGTGCGAAATATGAATTGTTTCGACGTGGTGAACTGAAGGATTCCGATTCGGTGCTCGCGGCACTGATTCGTCGCATCTTTAAGAATCCTGAAGATGACGATGAGGAAGGCGTGCGGATCGATGGATCGAAGCTCCCTCCTTTTGCTGTCGTCAGCAAACATTTGCAACCATCGGGAGTCGTCTTCAAGACGGAGGATAACGGTTGGTTGTTGCGAGGCATTATGCTCAGCCCCGTCGACGGCAAAGAGACGACACCGTAGCGATTCCATTTCTCGACGTTCCCTTTGATTGGTCCGAATTGATGTCCAACTCGCATAATCTACTGAATCCCGGGCTACGCGGTTGGCTGATCGCCGATCGATTCGACTTCGCTGATCGAGGAGACATCTCTCTTGACGATGGAGTGTTGAAGATTGGTCGTGGCAAGCCGGCATCAGGTCTCAGTTTTCATGGGCCTCTACCGGACAAGTTCTACAAGCTTACGTGGGAAGCGCGCCGCGTTGATGGAAGCGACTTCTTTTGTGGCATGACCTTCCCGATCCGCGGAAGTCATGCGACCCTGATTGTCGGTGGATGGGGGGGAGGCGTAATCGGCATTTCGAACATCGACAACATGTCGGCCGTCGAGAATCAAACGACCGATTACCGTGAGTTTGAAATGAATCGTTGGTATCAGTTTGAGTTGGAGGTCGGCCAGACGGCTCTGATATTCAAAATCGATGACGAAACGGTCATTGACTTGAACCACGACAATCTGAAGTATTCCATTTGGTGGGAACAAGAACAGATGACACCGATTGGAATCGCGACATGGCATACCGCGAGCGAGATTCGGAAACTGGTACTGCACGAAATTGAATAGCCGTCCGACAAGGAAGTCAGCGGATGAGACAACGGATTTTCCAGAATCGCAATCTAGCGACGTGTGTTGGTCGCAGTTTCGTGGTGGCGGCGTTGTTCGCTTTGCCGGTCGGCGCTGATGACACGCTGAACCCCCAAGCCAACGAAACGTCGCAGGCTTCTCCTTCGGCCATCCTTCCCGATGCTGAATCGGGCCGACTGCGTCAGATTGTTGCCGATCTGATTCGCAACAGCTTTCCCGAAGAGTATGAGAACGAGAAGGATTGGGGGCATCAAAAGAAGATCTATGCGGGTGTCAAGATTCGAACCGATGGTTGGAAAATTCGCACCAATCGGCGTTGGCGAAACGTAAACCATGGGGCTTGGACACGATACAAAATTGAGCTGGTCGACCCTGATCAATTCATGCGGATTGAGCTGAACAATTGGAAATGGGAACCGGACGGCGGCGCAAGTTTTGAGCTAACGGTTGGGGGACGCTTGCACTGCTTCGCGCGTCGGAGTCGCTGGAACCTGGGCGTTCAGTTGTGGAGCTTCAATGTGGATGCTGACGCGGACATTGAAATCACCATCAAAGGACGAATCGGGATTGCAATGGATTATGCACATATTCCGCCGGATCTTCTCGTGAAACCGGAAGTTCTGGATGCGACGATTCAAGTGCGAAGATTCGAGGTTCATCGAATCAGCGATGTTGGCGGCGACTTCGCGGAGGGAGTGGGCGATTTGCTGGAAAGCTTGCTACGCGATGACATTGTGCGGCGACAAGAGGTCAAACTCGTGGAGAAAATGAATCGACAAATCGCCCGCAATGAGCAATCTCTCCGGTTCTCAATGAGCAACTGGCTGGACCGTTTGTTAGCCACCCAGCCGAGTTCGCCATCAAGTGCTTCGTTAAAGCGGAATTCATCCGACGACAAGACGATGTCGGGGCTTCAGGGCGATCGCTGATTACCAATATCAGCATGGTGAGCGGCTACGCCACAACTGGATGGAGGGGGCCGGTCATGCTGATTTTCAATCGGCACAATCGATTAAACCCACATGGGGGATGCCGCACTGATCATGACAACACAGATTTTTCTAGAATTTTCAAATCCGGGGCTTCGATGAAATTTTATATTCTCAGTACAAACAATCATTTTCGCGTAGGGGCAAATCGTGGAAAAGGACAATCAGCAATGGACTCGGTTCAAATTAGGTCAACCACTTGACGAGGACATCCTTTCCAAAGATGGGTCGCTTTTATTTCCAAAGGGAACCGTTGTAACGGAGCCCGTGCTGCATCGGATCAAGCAGCACGGTTTCCGTCGCGTTCATGCGGATGAAGGTGACGACAAGCGGCATTTCCCATTGTCGTCTTTCCACTATCAGCATCAGCGATCGGACCTTGCACGAAGTCCGTATTCAGACGAGCGCGCCCAGCAACTGCAGCGATTGATCAATGCCTCGTCGAAGCGTCTTACGGAACTCGCCTCCGCATTGCTGCAAAGTCGACAGGTGAATCTCGAAGAGATCGGCGAGATATCAAATTCCTTCAAACGTCAAGCCGACGAAGATATCGATCAGACCGTCGCCACCACGTTGAAACAAGTTCCTTCGCGGGAAACCATTCCACATTGCATCACACTTGGTGTTCTTGGAATGCTGATCGCACAAGAGATTCCCGGTTACAGCGATGATGAGGTTTATGACATTGGCATCGCCGGAACGCTTCATGAAGTCGGCGTTCACGAACTGGAAGGTGACGAACGCATTCGTCAACGGAGCGTGGCGCTGCAAGAGTCGGAGTTCTTGATCTATGCGCGGCATCCGCTGATCGCTTACGAACTGGCGGAGAAAATTCCCGGTCTGAGCCAACGCGCCAAGATCGGCCTGTTGCATGTTCACGAGCAAATCGATGGATCGGGATTTCCCGACGGCATTGGAGGACGCAGTATCAATCGTGTCTCGCGCGTCTTAAACGTCGCCGACGCATTTCTCACACTGCTGCGACCGGTGGACGGTCGACGTCCAATCTATGCGTACGACGCTCTGCTTTGCATTCTGCATCAAGTCAAAGCAGGACGATGCGATGCCGCCGCCGTCCGTGGGCTGCTAAATCTTGTCTCGCTGTTCCCGCTGGGGAGCCTCGTTCGACTCAGCGATTCGCGCGTGGCGAAAGTTCTGTGCAGCAATTTCAATTATACGAAACCGACTGTTGAAATTGTCGACACCTTGGAGATCGTCGATCTACAAGACAGTGATCTCGTCGTCGTTGCAATGGCGGAAGAAGAAGCCTCCCAAGCACAGCGATTGTCGCGAAGCGATTTTGACAAGCCCTACTGGATGCCGGAAGCACACGTGGCCAATATCCAATGCGTTGCCTAGCCGGTAATTCATACCCTGTGCGATTTGAAATTATTCGGTCGCATTCGATGACGCGAATCTCCGTACTTCCGCCCACGCCAGGCGAACATCAACGCTCTTCCTGAAAGTTCAGTCCGGAATCATTAATCTCGAAAGTTCGGACTTGATCATCGCAAGCACTTCCGCGGTGCTTGGCAATGTACAATCCTCTTCGAATATGGACGCCATCTCGAATCTTTCCCATGTAAATTAACGTGTTCGCCGTCGCGGCCAAGTCTCCATCGGCCAGGGGGCGTTCCATTAATTGATCCAACATCGATTCGGGTGTTGTGGAAAGCAGAAGGCATGCTGTTTGCGTGTGATCGTATCGATGAGTTTCGACGGCGGCGGAGAACTTTCGAAAGTCTTGACGCAACAAGTCGCGAGCCACCCAATCATGCTCGCGCCTTATCACACGATGATAGGCGTACTCGAACAGATCCATCTGCAGCGAAAGTTCTGGCCTATCGAGCGGTTCAATTCCATCGATCAAAAACCGCCTCGTTCCGCGAACCAGATGACCGTATAAAAATGCGATCATCTGATTCAAGGTGCGATTGACTTGCCGTTGCCAATCATCCCATTGCTGCGCATCCAACTGATCGCGCACCACGCGTCGTCCCTGATACCCCAACATCGCCAACGCATCGGGAAGTGACTGATCAAGATCAAAGACCCAATCGTTATTCGCTCCCGAGGGCAATTGATCGGGGTTTGCGGACCGCCACGGGACATCAAAGAATTGATTCACGTAACCGGCATGATTCTGTGAATCTCCGCGTGCGCTAAGATCCAGCAGCGCGCCACGATTCCCTTCTTGATCGCAACCGCCGAATAGATAGCCGATTCCCAACTGGGTCTTGCCGATCCCGGTCGCTCCGGCAACGACCGTCAAGGTGCCAGGCAATAAACCACCGCCAAGCATTCGGTCCAAGTGTGCGTTTCCCGTCGTGACTCGTTGTTGCATGTTCAAACGTTTTCCTTTTCACGTTGCACGATTCTCAAGATCGATGTTTGTTCTTTTTTGACATGCTGCGAAGTGATGAAAAATCGGGCAGCTTGGGTTCGGGGACGGTGGCCGTTGTCGAAGCTGGTTTCACAACGGGTTCAGCGGCGGACGATTCGTCGGACGTCGATTCGTCGGATTCCGCGGGTTCGACATTCCGCATTGACTCGCCCTCTTTCTTCAACTCGAACGTCGCGACCGGCTTCGCTTGCTCGATGGGCTCGGCGGGCTGGTCCTTTACGATCGGCGGACTTGTCTCTTCTTCGGTCGTTGGCAGCTTGGACGCGACCGAGCTGTCGGGCATACCCTCCGCAATACGTTGTTGCCAATAATCAAAGGAATCCAGTTTCAAACCGGCGTCCCGATTCAACGACAGTCGAACTTCACGCTCGATCTCCGGCATGCTGGCCGTCACTTGAAGTCTGCCATCGGATTCATACCGAAACTGAACGTCGACGGAAGTGCCTTGTGGCAGGTTCTTCGGCAGGTCGTCGATGATGCACTTGCCGATTTGGGTTGCATCGTTTCCGCTGTCATCTCCCCCTTCGACGATCTGAATCTTGACGTTGTGCTGATTGTCTTGGTGCGTGCGAAATCGGACCGTCCGCTTCGCGGGAAGTGGATTGTTGCGCGGAATCATGATCTGGCGTCTTGGCCTTCCCGTTGAACTTTCGATCGCTAGAACCCCCAAATCGTGAGAGTTGACGTTTCGAATCGAGATTCCGTCAATTCGTTCGCTTCCAACGTTCAGCAACAACCCGGCGTAGATCGCCGCTCCCTGACTGATTGCTTCATCGGGGGAAAGCGTTCGATCCGCTGGACGTCCAAATTCGGATTCCACCGCTTTCTGAATCATCGGCATGCGTGTCGAACCGCCGACCAGCAGGATGCGCGACAAATCCTCGTAGTTCAAGTTCGCTTGTCGCATCGCGAGCCGCACCGTCAAGATCGTGCGATCAACAAGATCGGATGTCAGAAACTCAAATTTGTCTCGCGTCAGCGTGATCTTGAATCGGTGACCTTCGTGGGAAACCACCACCGGAAATTCATCCCGTTGACACAACGCGTGCTTTGCTTGATTCGCCTTCTTCAGCAGTTCTTGGGCGACTGCTTCGTTGTCTCGTGGATCGCAATCATGCTGGTCGATGAATTGTTCGCAAACATAGTCGACAATTCGGGCATCCCAATCCATGCCGCCAAGATAGACATCGCCGGCCGTTGCGATTGCGTGATACCGCTTGCCTTGGATCTCCATAATCGTCACGTCGAAGGTGCCGCCACCAAGATCATACACCAACACCCGCTGCAATTGATCACTGCTTCCATCAGCCGCGAGAAAACCAGTTTCAACGCCAAAGGTAATCGCCGCCGCCGTCGGTTCGTTGATGATGTCAAGGACCTCCAACCCTATCAGACGCCCCGCATCCTGAGTTGCTTTCCGACACGGCTCGTTGAAGAATGCCGGAACGGTAACAACCGCTTTCGAGATTCTGCCTAATTTCGGTTCGGCGTCTTCAATCAGCTTCTTCAAGATAAAGGATTGAATCACCTCCGGCGGCAACGACTCCTGCCGAATCATCTTTTCATACGCCACCTCCCCTGTATTCCGTTTGGCGAAGGTGGCCAGTCGCTGTGGCTCGATAATGCCGGCTTCAAGAGCTTCCAGCCCCACGACTGGTTTTTGTCGATCAAAATAAACAGCGCTGGGCGTTGTCAAATCACCTTCCGCATTGCGGACCGTTTGAGGACGTCCATCGCTGTCCAAATAGGCGATGGCGGAAAAGGTTGTGCCCAGATCGATTCCGACTGCGGGATGTTTGGAACTCGTCATGCTTCGCGCTCACTGTGACAAGATATGAAAAGATGACGCGTAGCATGATAACCCATTCTAAACACGGTTGCATGAAACGAACCGGTATTATACCGCGCGTGGTCTGGAATGATGTTTTTGCATTTAATGAAGCGAATCACCTCATTTTCGGCCACGCGACGTATAAAACTCACTTTATCGCGTGTAAGCGACTCCGAAGCTAATCCCTTGCGTCCAGAAGCCATTCTCTCGCCATCGAAATTCAGGTCGCAGCGGCTCGCCCGCCACATTGATTGCCGGCGGAAGCAGATTCGGATTCAGTGTGGTATCAATCTGATCCCCAGGCCGAACGACGCGATCCCAATAGATGATCGAATAACCCAGCGTCGCCCGCCAGTTAGGTCGGAACGAATAGCCCAACGTTGCACCTAGTTCCGGGATTAATGCAAAGCGATTACGCGAATAAGTTCCAATATTGGTTGTTTGCGTCAACAACCCTCCCACCGAGTCCGTCGTTGTCGTTCCATCGTTCGTCCGCGTACGTCCGGCAATGTGGACGGTCTGTCGATTGGATCCGAACGCGAGTTTGCCCAGAAACTCCAACGTGTACCGCGCGTACTCCTCCTGCCAACGCATGCCGATTTCTCCACCATGAAAACGATTGGTTGTGGCGAATCGATCATGGATGTCAAAGACCAAACCAGCAGGGGGCGAAAGACTTCGCAGGTCTTCGCGGATCAATAGACTTTCCTCCAAAGATGCAAAGCGGTAACCGGCCAAGACATCAAAGCGCGATCGATTCCGGATCGGACCGCAGGGACCACATTGGTCGCAACATTGCCGACACTGATTCCAGACAAGTCGAACTCCGGCGGAATGAAAGTCCCCTTCGGCATGAGCGCGTCCCGTCCCACGGATCTCCTGTGGATAAGAAATGAGTTCAGCGTCGGGTTGATTCGTCAGCGCGTTGAAAAAGGGACGGGTGTAGACGGTTGAACCGATCGCCCCATTGTCACCAACCGCAAAACTTTCGTCGATCGTGCCAAGAAACAGATACTCGAATTCGATTCCGTACGTCTGGCAGGCATCAAGCCAGTGACCCGCGCGCAGTCGCATCCCGCTTCGCAGCCCCTCCAGCAAGTCACCGGCCGGACCGCCAAACAAAGCCGTACCGACTTCCGGATTTTGCTCGGTCGCGCGAGCCAATAACGTGGGTGTCGGCATTCCCGACGACCACCACATGAGATACTCGGCTTGCAACCAACCCAGACATTTCAATCGTCCAGCACCACCGCCGAACAACTTCCCGGTCGACAACGAACAGCCCATCGAGTCGCAACCAGCGATCGGATCACAGCCGCATGAAACTTCTCCACATGCCGAACAAGCATCGCCCGAGTAGGTGTAACCCGAACGAAGTACGAAGTCGTCGTCATTCCACGAAACGGTATCGACCTCGTCATCATTCCACGAAACGGTGTCGATTGACTCATCCGCTCGCTCGGATGCGAATGGCTCGTAGTTTGCCGACACAACATGCGGCTCGTCGGCGAAGCATTGATCTGCTCCCCAGGCCACAGTGGCAAACAAGATGAGTAGACACCTTACGATCAGTTTGCGCAATCCCAGCGCTTTCGCTGCGTTCGTCATTCGTTTCCCCCCGGATCAGACTGACGATCAATTCGTCAGATATAGGGAATATCGGCCTCAAAAGTCCGCCAATCAATACAATCCGGAATAAACGAACAAAACACTTAATCGTCAAAACTTGCCAGCGGGCCGGAGCGAGCAATCAACATGCCAGCATTCCCAACAATCCCGCGACGAGCACGTAATAGATGAACGGCAACAGCGTTTTCCGCAGGACAAGCCCTTCGCGACCATGCAACCCGACGACCGCGCAAGCCGCCACGACATTATGCACGCAAACCATATTGCCCGCCGCGCCGCCAACGGCTTGCAATGCAACGACCCAAAGCGGATCAAAACCAATCGTTTGCGCAACCGTAAATTGGAACTCGGCGAACATCATATTGCTGATCGTATTGGAACCGGCGACGAATGCTCCCAGGCCACCGATAAGAGGCGATATCAAAGGCCAAGCCTCACCCACCGCATCGACCGCTCCGGTTGCAAGCATGACCGGCATCTTCGGCAGCCCAGCGGCACCACCATCGCTGTGAATGAATACTTGAACCATTGGCACCGCGAAGATCAACGCGAGCGAAGCACCAAACAACACCTTTCCGCTCCGCCAACACGCATCCAAGTAACTTCTTGTCGGAATCTCATGAAGCACCAGTGTTAGCAAGGAAACGATCACGAACATCGTCCCCGGCAGATACAACGGCTGCAGGCTAACATCGATTCCACTGACGGATAAGATTGACTGCCACTTCCATTCGACCGAACGCAAGCCTGCGGCAATCTGAGGCACCAAGCGTGTCACAAGCAGCAATACCGCGACGACAAAATACGGCGACCAAGCGACGAAAGGGCTGATGCTTGAAGACGGTTCCTCGCCATGATCTCCGCCATCCCCATCGCTCTTCCATTCGGAGGGCCACTGCTGAGCATCACCGAAAGTCCATGGCGATTCGTTTTTTGGCAGCAGCCAGCCACGTCTTGCCGCAAACGTGACAACAACCAATCCGACCAAGGAACCGAGCAACGAGGGAAACTCGGGGCCAAACAAAACCGCGGTTAACAAATAGGGAATCGTCATCGAAACGGTCGCAAAAAGGGCAAATCGCCAGATCGCAAGCCCTTCCCGCAACGAACGGTTTGGTCCGAAGTAACGTGTCAGTGTGCAAACGACAATCAAAGGGATCAAGGTTCCAATCATGGCGTGCATC
This sequence comes from Pirellulaceae bacterium, assembly GCA_041399105.1. Lineage (GTDB taxonomy): Bacteria > Planctomycetota > Planctomycetia > Pirellulales > Pirellulaceae > Rosistilla. The sequence goes on from JAWKTL010000001.1 coordinate 39,703, forward strand.
GCGGCGACTCGGATTGCGATGTGATAGAGGAACTCGGACCATGAATGCATGTCACCCGAACGAACATACTCTTGGACCGCTTCGGATCCGGATAGCCCATTGTTGACCCCCACCAGAATCGGCGTACCGACAGCGCCGAACGAAACCGGCGTGCTTTGGATAATCATTCCGGCGGCAACCGCCGCAATGGCGGGAAAGCCCAATCCAACCAGCAAAGGAACACACACCGCGGCCGCCGTTCCAAACCCTGCTGCTCCTTCAATGAAGGACCCGAACAGCCATGCGACAATCAGCGCCTGCACGCGTTGATCGGCGGATATCGACGTAAAAGACGATCGAATCGTACGCAAGCCGCCGCTGGCTCGCAACGTTTCCAACAACAAAATAGCGCCAAAGATGATCCACAGCAATCCCGCCGCGATCACAAGTCCCTTGACAGACGCGGCGGCAATTTGCGCGATCGGGACCTTCCAAAGAAAACTTGAAAGGGCGACCGTCGACGCAAATGCAAGTGGCATGGCTCGCGAGGCTGGCCAGCGCAGGCCGACCAGCAAGACGCCAACAACAGCAATCGGAAGCAGGGCCAAAAGTGAATTCATCGCAGTCGCACTTCAGTCGAGACACAGACAGGTTTCGATAAAGCCAACGATTGTATCAGCAGTTGAAGGAAAACGCGCGTCTTGAAACGAATCTACCTGACGCGACTGGCCAACTTGGATTCCGCTTGATTCACCGTTGAAACAGGGATACCCGCTCGGTGCGATCCGATCGCGATGATGTCGGATCCGGCTCGTCTTGCGGCTTGCCTCGAAACCATCCAGTCATCCGTTGAAGGAATGACTTCTTGGGTGGCTCGTCCTGCTCGATATCAAGTGATTCCGATTTGCCAAACACCGGAAACGAAGTCCGTTCCTCTTCCGTTTCAGGCGACGACATCGTTCGATTTCTCGAAGGCGTGTTGGTCGAAACGGAGTTTGGCGTTTGCCGCTTCGGAACAGCTTTCGACAACGCGGCTTCAGAACCGATCATACCGAAACTCTGTTCATCAATCTCGGATATCAAATCGGATGTTTCGGAGCGATTCGAGCGACGCATCGTCGTCGCTGGTCGGGACGCCATGGGAACGTTGCGACGCGATGAAATCGTCGGTTCGACGGTCGAGTGTCGACGTTCAACTTCGGCTTCGATCCGCGGTTTCTTTTCCTCGTGATCGCTGATTGAAGCGACCACTTCGGTTGTATCGCGCGTCATTTCAACCGGCACATGACGCATCAAACGAGAGACCAACTCAGAATCGTGAAACCGTGAGTAGGGACCAAAGTTATCTTTTTCAATGGCCGCCGAGACAAGAGCAATTTCCGTTTCCAATTCTTCGATTTCGTCGCTGGTCAAGAACTCATCGTAAACGGATACCTGATCGATCCAGGCCGTTCCGCCATGATGGACTTCAAACTGAATTTGCAAATAGTCATTTACATGCGATCTCATGTCCAACAGTTGAATGCCCGCTTGACGATAGGGACTCGATGTCGGTTGATCATGCTCTGGTCGATCACTCGTGGGATTCGTGTCGTCGATCCAGACAGATTGTTGATGGGGGCGATCTCCCACTCGACCCGTGACCACCATTTTGACTCGCGTTGTCGCGAAGTCGTCCTCCGCCCGAGCACGCGCCACCAGCAGGAGACGTCCCGATTTCGGCAGCGCGAACGATTCCGAGCGGACCCAGCCAATCGGTGGCGTGGGCCAACCGCGAGGCGTCTCCGTACGAATCGAGAGCGCGCGATCGGACTGCGAGTCGTCATGGGTGGACTGTGCGACGATTCCCGCTCCACGCGATATCTCCCAACCGGCTGCCACACCCTTGGCATTGATCTGATTGAAATCCGCGTTGGCCACAATCCGCGACTCTTGCAATTGCAAATCCTTCGCCGCGTTGATGTAACGACTGACGTCGTCCAGCCAACGGTCGATGGCCAACTTATCGGCGGGACTTCGAGAGACTTCCCAGTCAACAATGTTCGCTTGTGAATCAGATACGTCAAATGCAATAACATCGAAAGGTTCAATCCGCACTTGTAAGAATTGACCGTCCACCTGATACGCGCTTGCTCGCGTCGCCAACTGCAGGTCGTCGGCGATCTGCTTGTCGAACTGAAGGCGTACGACCGTCGTCCAACTCGATTGGTTGACAACATATCCAAAAGTCGCCGATTTCGATTTCGCCGTCCGCACCATCACCGTTCGATCTTTGGACGTCCTGCTTTGCACTTCCGCATAACCTCCTTTCGGTAACGACTGTAACGATACGAAAGTGTCACGACGCGTTTCCAACTGTCCGGAAGTCATGCACGGCAAGGAGTGAACAATCATGTCCGCATCCGAAGCGGCGATCTGCGATACCATATCGGCGCGGTCCCCCGAACCGACGATTTCGATATCGTTCTCCGAGCGAAACAGAATCGCGTGCTGTTTGACGGATGACAATGAATTCCCGAGGGCGGTCAATCCATCGACCTCTTCATCAGCCGTCCTTCGCGATGAACGATGACCTTGTGCCGCCGCAACCGAACAGACCCAAATCACATTCGAGCTTGAGTGATTGTCCTTCAAGAAGCTTTGACGCACAGCCTGATGAGACATGGAGCCTGCGCGGATTTCATCAACGACATACAATTTGCCGCGCAATTCAGGCTTCTCAAATTTTGCTCCCAATTCGTTGAACAATTCCGTAATCGCCGATGCTTGGACCTTTCCGGTACTCGACAAACTCGAATCGCGGGAAGGTTTCGTCGCCATGGATGTTCGAGCGAACGACATGTCAACGCTTTCGTCGACATTCTCGCCATTCCAGCCGACCGGAAACTGAAGACACGTGTCGTCAGCAATCACCAGCGCCACGCCTCCAAAGGATTTGTGCGATGCATAGCGATCGATCAGTTCATCAACCAACTGTTGAACCAACCATTGCACCGCCGGATGAACAGGATCGTAATGCGGACCCAGGGCCGCCGCGTCGGCATTGTTGTCCCAATGGGTGCGGCCTCTGAAGTCTCGCATTTCAATTGTCGGATCCCCCGCCGCAATCCGCCGTTGAAGCGAAGCTATCGGGAAGTTCAACCGAACTGTTGGGATCAACGTCAACTGCTCACGATCATACATTTGAAACATCAATTCCAGGACGTCCTTCTGCGGCGCCCGCTCCGAAGGAGAGATGTTCACCTGGATCGAACACCACGCTTGGCTCGATCAGATCGCTGGGATAGATCGCCCCTCCATCCCCTGCGACGGTGAGCATCGCGGCGGAATATCCGGCGAATTCAAGCCACTGCGTCTGTCGTTCAGCCATCGTCAAGAAGTAATTCCAATCGCCTGTTCGCGAAGCGTTTTGCGGATCCGCATATGTCGCCTTGAAACTCGCATCGGGCAAAGGCGATCGCAGATGGGCAACGACAGACCGCCGTCCCTCGGTTTGATTCGCATTGGACCGCGGCAGCGTCTTGCGTCCGCCAAAGATCCGCAGTTGTGAAGGCTTCGCGTCCGACGTTACCGTCCGTTGTACATGCACCTGCACCTCGCTTGACTCCGGCCAAAAGACGAGTTTCTGCGCAACGTGCGTTTCCCTTCGCCCAAGACCCCGAAAGCGAGATGTCTGCGTCGGATGGTTGGTATCCAGGAGACGGCCACTGGTGAAAAGAGCGACGACATACTCACTCGCATCACCGCCGGGCAAAGTGAACTCGGCAATATGCGGCTGTCCAGGAGTCAAGCCTTCAACCCGAAACGCCGTCTTGACGATCCGCGATCTCGCAATTGCAACCTCAGAGTTGCGGGCGTCTTGCGAGCCTGCTTGATCCGCCACTTCCGCGGAGCCACCATCTTTAAGTTGAATCTCTTTCAGCAACTTCCAGGCTGATTCATTCTCCGGTTCGGGCTGTCGACTTTTCTTGCCATCGAATACGAGCAGTTGAAGTTTGCGTCGGCTTAATGGAACGTTCGAACCATTTGTCCGTGAATTGACCGCGGAGACTTGCAAGTCCAATTCGTATGCTCCTTCACGTTCGGGCAATGGCACTTCAAAGGCATCAAGCCCATGAAACTGTCCCAATGCATCCGTCGTCGCCTCCTGCTGCGATGTGGCGACAACCTCCGTACTTCCAGAATGATGCAGTCGAACGGACGCAAGTATTTTCATTCGTGGTCGACGGGGAACTTCGTCGGCCAACATCTCGAATCGAAATGTTTCCCCCGGGCTGAAGATCAGATTTCGCCGATTGTAAATCAGTTTGGGAGGCGATGGCTCGGTTTTGATCTCGAGGTTCAAACCACCGGGAAGCTTAATCGATGCCCGTTTGCGTCCCAACTGAGTCAGCGGAATCGCATACGATTTGTTTTCCGGATCGGTGCTTCCATCTTCCGCAACCAGTTCGATGCTCAGCACCGATCCCGACGAAAGATTCGATTCGAAGACAAAACCATTGCGCTGGCGAGGCGTGCGTTCGTCAACGTCCACCGCGGTGGAACTTGCCTGTAAACAAGCGACTTCATCTCCCGCCGTCCCCAATCGCCTGAAATTGAACAAGTCGCTTCCACGCAACTCGAAACGCCCGCGAACACGCGTTGGATTTTCGGAACTCCATTGACACCAAACGCGGTGATATCCCACAGATCCAAACGCTCGCGCGCCGGCGGGGTCATCGATCAGATCGTAGTTCCGCGCTGCGGAGTCAAACGATGGCGATGGGGGAACGTCACTGGTTGACTGAACACCTTTGCTGAACGGTTCAATTGCATTCAGCATTGTTGATGATGCGGCATTCCAAACGGCCACCAGCAACAGCAATCGCGTTGGTCCGAAGATCGTACTCATGACTAAATCGCACTTCCTGCTTCAATGCATTCACCAGCGGTTGATGCTTGATCGCAAGATCAGTTGGCGCAACAACCATTGTCGATATCGACGACGGAGAATGCTGCAAATCAGGCAAAGGCGACACACTCGGTACGATCGCTATCCGCAGGCGTTCGGGTCGTTCCGATCAGGCAAGCTGTACTTTGATAGCAGTTGTGCAATGCGCGGCCTGAAACGACGCCTTCGCGCTGTATATCTTGCGGCAATATTTCTCAGTTGATCTTGCGACGTGGTCGCTCTATGCTTCCGCGACGGCGCGGACAACGATCCGCGTCCCCTGTTTCTGCACAATTTTCACAGGCCGATCGGGCTCGATGTACTCACCTTCGGAGATCACGTCGACGATGACATCGCCGAAGGCGACTTTGCCGGCTGGTCGCAGTGAACTGCGGGTCAAGCCCAAGTCGCCAAGGTCAACCTGTTGCCACGGGGCTGGGCCTTCCATCGATGTGAACGCGGTTCCGATCGACATTCCATCGGACCCCTCCGGCATCGACGGAGGTATCAACGCGATGCGGCGGAAAAGTGGAACATCCAACAAGTAACGGCTTCCGATCACCGCCAATATGACAAAGGCGATCATCGACGCACCAACCGTCGTCAAGGTGCTGTTGAGCTGCATCAGGTCGCGGCTGGTCGCCGGCAGCACAACATGACGCGACGCCATGACAAGCGACCCGACGACAAGCAAGAAACCGCTGATGCCGGGCACACCGAAGCCGGGGATGACAAAGATCTCACAGGCAATGAACAGCAAGCCGATCAGAAACAGCGTCACTTCCAACCAACCGGCCGTCCCCCCAAGGAAACGACTCCAGAAGAAAAGTCCAAAACAGAGGGCTGAAACAAGACCTCCCATTCCCAGGCCGGGAGCACTCACCTCGATCAACAACGCCAACAGACCGATCACGAACAACAGGAACGTGATGAAAGGCCAGTTCAAGATCCAAATGAAGGTGTCGACTCCACTTTGCGCCAATACTTTGGGCTCGCCCGCGATGCCAAGTGCATCGAACAATTCCGCATCGGATTGCACCGTCCGTTCAGCAAGCTGAAGGTCCGTGGCGCGACGCCCGGAAACGGTCAGGAATGTGTTCTCCCGGGCCTCCAGGACGGGCTTGCCAAGCTCCCAATCTTCCGCATCGGGAAGAGCATCCCATTCGGCTTTCGTGAAGTACCAAGTTCGTTCGTCCTTCACGTGCGTCGCTTCGAAGACCTGCACATCCTTGTTCATCATCGCTTCAGCCAGCGCGGCGGGCCTTCCTCCGGCCTCGGCCACTTCGCGGATATCGGCGACCATCTTGCTGAGGATCTTCTCGGGAGCATACTTGAACGGACCGCCCAAAATCTCCTGTGCAATCACGCCGGCGTCCCCAATCATCGCCCCGGGATGCATCACGATCTCGTCGCACCCAAACGCAATGATCGCCGCTCCACTGATCGCTTGGTCTTCAACATAAGCAACCGTCTTGGCCCAATCGACTTTCCGCAGCTTCTTCGCAATGTCGAAACTGATGTCGGCATAGCCCCCTGGGCTATCGATGTCGATGATCACCACGTCGACATCCATTGCTTTGGCCTCCTCCAGCTTGCGATCAATGAAGGCTCCCGTCATGGGAGTGATCTCATTGTGCAACGGGATGATCACGGCCGTTGAAGCTTTCCGTCGTTCGATCGCCTGCTTTGCGGCTGGTTTCTCCTGCGCAGGGATCGCCGAGAGCCAAGCCATAATAAATATCGTCAACAGGCAACCACGAACCAATGTCCCGAACATACCTTTTCTCGCTGGCGTCATTGAACACAAACACTGAACTAGCGTGATTAAGAACCTACGCAAGACCTAAGAGAAACCCGCTGCCAACGCTGTCGGCTGACGGCTTTCGGATAGGCTCTCAATCTGGTGTCTTCATTATAGAGCGTGTCACTTGTCTCGTCGTCCATCCAGGTTCAAAGAGTCCATTCCACACTTGTCCACAATGGGAAGGCTCACAATGGACTCGATTGGGGCGCTTCACCAGAATAAAATTGCTGGATCGATCGCATTCAATCCCAGTGGTCTCCAACGATCACCGTATTTGCCGTGACATCCGAGACTTAGTCGGTCAAACTTCCAACCGACAGAAAACGATATTCGCCTCCGTTATCGGCCGCCAGAACTTTCAGAAAGCTATCGCGCGGTGCCTCCAGTTCGTCGCCAAACTCAATCGCGTGAATCGTTGTCCCGCTGCTTTGCGCACGAACGCGGATTTCCTGCAATTGCGAACCATTCATTCTTGGAATCCTCGCGTCGGTCAGGAAGAAAATGACATCAGGCTTCATCCGCAAAGCCATGATTAAAGCATCCATGTGACGCGTGCCGCCGAAAGCGGTCATCGCACGAATGTACTGTTCCGCCATTCGTTTGGACTGCTCGTCACCTTTAAGCAACATCACAATCGGATTATTCGCCATGAACGGTCGCGCCTGATTGTTGTAAAAGATGATCTGAAACTCTTGTTCAGGACCAAGCGAACGAATGCTCTGAATCATCTGCATCTTCGCGGCCAACAATGGCTTGCCACCAAAGCCGTTCATGCTTTCCGAGCGATCAAAAACGTACAGGAATCGGCTGCCCGTTCCCGAAATGCCGAAGACCTCGGTTGTATGCTTCGAGCCACCGGGGGACAGATTCATATCACCCTTACCCGCCGATGGCGCGGCGGCCTGCATCGCGTCCCCCTTCCCAATCGCCAAATCGGGCAACGGCGCATCCAACGCGGAGGCTAACAGTCCGTCCAAATCAAGAGGTGGCGGACCTTGATCGCCCACCGCCGATGGAGCACTCGCCGCCGCGGACGATGCGGACGAATCCGCATCGGAGGTCTGCTCCGATTGCGTCGATTCGGTTTCGTATTGCGTTCGATCAGGCAATCGATGAACCACGGCAATTCCAACGGGACGATCCGGTTCCTCCCCGTCCCGCTCGAGACGTTGTTTAACAACAGCGCCAACGAAACCAACAACACAGCATGCAGAATCGCCGAAAACAACCAACCAGGCACGACGCGATGGGATTGGGCGAACTCATCGGGGTGGTACTCGACCGCCATCCGTCAAACCTCCGTTTGGGTCGTCGATTCAACAAGATCAAGCATGACCCGTTCGATTTTGGGAATGACGGTTTCGATCGCGTGATGATGCCTCACATACTGCAACGCGTCATCAGCTTTCCACGCGCAAGCTCCGGCTCTTCGGCAAACTGCGAGATCGCGTCGGCCAATGCTCGGCTGTCAGCATGCGGAACGATCCGCCCGAGCGATTGATTCCTCAGCAGTTCCGCATTCCCCCCACGTCGGTTGCAATCGCCGGAACTCCCAACGCCATCGCTTCGAGCAGCACATTGGGAAGCCCTCGTACAATGAAGGGACGCAAACCAATTGACACCTCGCCATGAGCGGGATCGCGCTGGCACGGCAACCAACAAAATGAATCCGCCGTCGTAGATCCAATTGTTCGGCCTGTTGAATCAAGTCTTGTCGCATCGGTCCATCTCCCACCATCCAGACGTGCAGACAATCAAATACGGGATGATCCCGCAGTGCCGCAATGGCGTCAATCAAATATCGCTGCCCCTTTTCGTTCGTCATCCGCCCAACACAGGCAATATTGACATCGACGGAATCGAGTTGAATATCGCCGCACAAGTCGTCCGAAGCCGCATCGGCGATCGCCTCCAAGTCGATGGGGCTGTGAATCGTTTGAAACCGCTCGGGAGGAATTCGATAGTAGCGTGCCGCCGATGCCGCAACCGCTTCGCTGACCGTCACGATTGCATCGGCGCGATGATACGAGCGAGACAATAGCCGACGCTTCAAGCCGACGAAACGCTGCTCGGCGGCGGGAAGATCCTGGTCTGGAGGGCTTACAATGGTCGCCATCCTTCGAGTCCGCAAACCCTGGACAGCCGGACCAGCAATCAGAGACATGTGGAACGTGCGATCATAGACGATGTCGATCGATTCCTCGACCAGATATCGTCGCAGACCCGCAACCTGCCTTCGATGAATGAAGCCTGGAAGCAAATCCAAGAACGCGGTCGGTTGAGCGTCAAACGATGTTATCGAAACGTCATCCGGGACTTGTTCAAGCAACTCCCCCTTCGCATACGACAGGTACAGATGGGGCGTGAATTTCGTGCGATCCAAATGACGCAACAGATAGAGCGTCTGGCGTTCACTGCCGCCGGCCATCATCGTGCCGGCCATCAACAAGACGTTATACGGTCGCGCCATGAAACGTTGCCTGATACCGGTGGTTGCTAGCGACTTGCAGTGCCATTTCGAGTGCGTTCCAACATCGCTTTCATTCTAGCCAGTCGCCTGCGCTTTTCCCGCGTGACATCTCTTTTGCCCGCTCGACATCCATATCAGTTTACTTGATCTTCGTTATTGAAACGCTGTTGTGGGGATGAAATGTTATAAATTCTGATATCGACAGGTCCATGTGGAAAAGCCGTCGCAATCTTTCCATCTGGCGGTTGGCGTTGTTGTTTGTCGTGTGTTCGATGATTCCAATCCTTCTTTGGTTTATACGTCGCACCGTCAGAAATGAGGTGATTCGCTTCATTTGCCGCGAGGGCATCATATCGGACCACGGCACGGCATAGAACCTAAATCGTCTTCGTGCTTGCCTCGCGGGCGTCATCGATTGCCGCCTGACGCAAGGCTTCTGGAAACTCCGGAAACGCCGTCAACACACGCGTCCAATTCGGAATAGCCTCGGCACCTTCGGGGTCCGAATGAAAGAGTTCTCCCGCCGCCATCACCCGTTGCGCGAAACCTTCGACCGCCTCTTCTTCGCCGTGCCGATCGAAATCGATTCCATTGAGGATGGCGTCGGCATGGTACTTGCGAATCGCATCTTGAGCACTCCTTAAGTATGCGGCTCGCAGAGTGACGAAATGTCCCGGAGAGAAAACGACACCGCGACTGGCAAGCGTTCGATAAATGGTCGTTAAGATGTCCGTCGCCATCTTCATCAAACCTTTACTTTCATCGTCCAGCGACAACGCTTGATGTTTGTGTTCATACAGACGGCACAAGTCGACTTGGCAGACCCGCTTCACCGAGGTGTTGCGAAACACCTCCGACAAGGTTCCGACTTCCAGCCCCCAATCGCTGGGGATGCGATTGGACCGCGCGAGATTGCTGGTAACCGCGAACTCACCCGAAAGCGGATATCGAAAGCTGGCGAGGTAGCGGATGAATTCATCGTCGCGATACGATTGCATCAAGGCGTGTAACAGCGGAGCGACAAGCAGTCGCACGACGCGGCCATTCATGCGATCGGTCACGCGGGCGTAGAAAGCCTTGCAGAATTCAAAGTCGAGTGTCGGCTGCACCATCGGCAAACAGAGCCGTGCGAGCAGAACGCGATCATAGTCGACAATGTCACAGTCATGCAGGGCGAACACGGTCAACGACGGATCGGCCAGCAGGAAACCGAATGCCGTCCAGACGCTTCGACCTTTGCCAGCAGTCTGCAAAGCCAAACCGACCTGAATCAAGTCGTCATACAATGCCGAAATTCGAGGTCCGTCGGTCCATAAGACCGTCGCTCGTTCACCCAGAGGAGCGACCTTCGAAAGCATCTCGCGATAATCGTCCCAAGATGGCGCAACACCAAAGGTGATCGCGATCGTGTGAATGTAATCGGCGTCGACCAATTCGCGGACAATTCGGTCGAAGGGTTCGGCACGCATGTCCCCCGCCGTGACGGGCAACACCAAGCCGATCTTCTTCCGTCGGGTCGCCGACCGCAACAAATCCTCCAATTGCGTCAGACTTGCCGTTTGAAAATCGTGAATGGTCGTGATTTCACCGTTCTGCGCGAAGTCAGGCATCGAATGCATTCCTCCTAGAGCGACCACATCGCGAGATCAACTGAAAAAAGCTGTGCAACATAATATCAAACGCGTGCAATCAATCATGAAGAAACGCTTGTCCATTGCGACGTTTCCCGAAGAAATCACTTCTTCGCCTGTTCCTTGGCCCAACTGTCGCGTAGACCAACGATCTGATTGAAGACCGGCTTTCCGGCGGCCGAGTCCTTGTCGACGCAAAAATAACCCTTTCGTTCAAATTGAATGCGGTCTCCCGGCGCGAGATCGGCCAAACTCGGTTCACCCTTGGCGTTAATTTTTGTTAACGAGTTCTCATTCAAGTGATCCAAGAATGAGCCTCCTTCGGACGCTTTCTCCGGGTTCTCGACTTTGAACAGTCGATCGTACAGATGGACCGGCAAGTCGACGGCATGCTCGGCGCTCACCCAGTGGATCGTCCCTTTCACCTTTCGTCCCGAATGATCCGAACCGCTCCGTGTTTCCGGGTCATAGGTACACAAGACCTCAATCACATTCCCCGCGTCGTCTTTCACGACATCGTGACAATCCAAAATATATCCGTACCGCAGCCGCACGGCTCCTCCCTTCTTCAGGCGAAAGAAGTTCTTCGGGGCTTCCTCTTGAAAATCGTCGCGTTCGATAAACAATGTCCCGCTGAATGGCAGTTCCCGCGTTCCGGCGTCCGGGTCTTCGGGATTGTTAACAGCGTCGACCATTTCCACTTCGCCACGAGGCCAATTCGTGATCGTCAGCTTCAGCGGATCCAAGACGGCATTGCGTCGTGGCGCGACTTTGTTGAGATGCTTGCGAATCGCATTCTCAAGCCGTCCGGTATCGATCATGCTGACAAACTTCGCGACACCGATATCGTCACAGAAATCGCGGATCGATTCGGGCGTGTAGCCACGTCGCCGCAAGCCGCTGATTGTCGGCATGCGAGGGTCGTCCCAACCGCTCACATGCCCCTCGTTGACCAATTGCAGAAGCTTTCGCTTGCTCATCACCGTGTATGTCATATTCAGCCGCGCGAACTCGATTTGTCGCGGGTGATGAATCTTCAGTGATTTGCAAAACCAATCATACAGCGGTCGATGATTCTCAAATTCGAGCGTGCAGATCGAAAACGAAATGCCTTCGATCGAATCGCTTTGACCATGCGCCCAATCGTACATCGGATAGATACACCACGTGTCCCCCGTTCGATGGTGCGAGGCGCGCATGATTCGATACATCACCGGGTCGCGCAAATTCAAATTTGGCGACGCCATGTCGATCTTGGCGCGTAATGTCTTACCGCCATCGGGAAACTTTCCGTCTCGCATCGCCCGGAACAATTCAAGGTTCTCTTCCGGCGAACGATCACGATAGGGACTCGGCTTCCCCGCTTCAGTCAATGTTCCCCGATAGGCCCTTGTCTCTTCGGGAGTCAAGTCGCAGACATAAGCCAGACCATCGGCGATCAACTGCTCCGCCCAAACGTACAATTGCTCAAAGTAGTCGCTTGCGTAATGCAACGAATCCCACTCGAACCCCAGCCACCGAACGTCTTCCATGATCGATTCGACGTACTCCGTCTCTTCCTTTGACGGATTGGTGTCATCGAAACGCAGATTGCACTTGCCATTGAGCCGTTGGGCCAATCCAAAGTTCAAACAGATGCTTTTCGCGTGTCCAATGTGCAAGTACCCATTGGGTTCGGGGGGAAATCGCGTATGGACCGAATCGAAACGACCGTTGGCCAGATCTTCCTGGATGGCGGTTTCAATAAAATTCAAATGTCGAGAATCGGAAGAGTCATTCGCCGTATCGTTCACGCCAGAGCACTCCAGGCAACGGAAGGTAAGCAATATCCTTAGGAACCATTAATTATTGCCGGTGAAGCAATGTTGCCGAAGGGGACTAGCTTTGACTTCGCGATAACCGTGCGATCGTCAGTCCGATGGCGCGAATCAAACCCTTGGCTTTGTTGACCGTCTCTTCATACTCGGCATCCGGATCGCTGTCGGCGACAACGCCGCATCCGGCCTGCACATAGACGACATCGTCCTGCACCACCATCGTTCGCAGGGCGATGCACGTGTCCATGTTGCCACGATAGTCGACATATCCGACCGCGCCGCCGTAGGGTCCGCGTCGATGCGGCTCCAATTCGTCGATGACTTCCATGGCGCGAACCTTCGGAGCGCCGGAAACCGTTCCAGCGGGTAGGCACGACTTGAGTGCATCGAACGCGTCGAGTCCCGGCTTCAGTTTTCCACGCACTTCGCTGCTGATGTGCATGACGTGACTGTATCGCTCCACGACCATGACTTCCGTCAATTCAACGGTTCCAAATTGGGCGATTCTGCCGACGTCATTGCGTCCCAGATCGACAAGCATCACATGTTCGGCGCGTTCTTTCGGATCGGCGAGCAATTCTCTTTCCAGCGCGGCGTCTTCTTCTTCGGTAACGCCACGACGCCGCGTCCCGGCCAAAGGGCGAACGGTGACCACGCCATCGACGACACGCGTCATTATTTCCGGCGAACACCCAATCAACGTGCAGTGCGGCGTCTGCAGGAAGAACATGAACGGGCTCGGATTGACCACCCGCAGCGAACGATAGATTTCAAACGGATCGACCGATGTCTTGACGGCAAATCGCTGACTCGGGACCACTTGAAAGATATCTCCGTCGCGGATGTATTGACGGCATTTCTGAACCGCCGCCGCAAAGCTTTCCCGACTGAAGTTCGACTCAATCCGCAACTGGTCGGGCGTTTCCTGTTCGACATCGGCGGTTTGCAGATGAGGTGCCGGACGTGACAGCAGTCCGACAACGGCGTCGATCCGTTCTTTCGCATCGTGATAGGCCGCCGCCGCTGACTCGAAATCGGCGATCCGGGCCACCGCGACAATCGTCATCGTTTTGGTGACGTTATCAAACACAACCAGCGTGTGATAGAACCCGAAATCGAGATCGGGAAGATGGCGATCGTCCAACGGCGCATTGGGCAACTGTTCGACATATCGCACCACATCGTAACCAGCGTATCCGATCGCGCCGCCGACAAAAGGAGGCAAATCGCCCGTGTCCGCAAGACGAATACCCGCAAAGTGTCCACGAAATTCCCGCAAAGGATCTTCGCATGCGAACGTATCGGACGTTTCGCCACGCGTGATGGTGACCGTCTTGCCGGTGGCGCTGAATCGCATGATCGGATCGACGGCGAGGAAACTGAAGCGACCCACTTTTTCTCCGCCGATGACGCTTTCAAACAAACAAGCGGACTTTCCATCGGCCAATTGTCGAAAGGCGGTTACCGGTGTCAGGCCATCGCTGAGCAAGCGGCGGGCGACGGGGACCAGATCATGATCGGCGGCTAACTGCGAAAAGCAGTCTTCGGTGGGGGTATGCATGCGTTCTTGCAGAGTTTGGAAACGGAAATGGTCGCTGGCTGAGAACCGCCTAGAATGAAGGAATCCTTACTTTGGTTGGCCCATTGTAGGCTAACCTGAAAGGCTTTGATAGAATCAGGCGTCGCATCGAGCTGTGGGACATTGGTTGACGGTGAAAGGGCTCCAGCTAGAATCGGCTGGCCCACACGGCGGAACAATGGACATCGCCGGGGTTGCGATGACGCAGTGGCCATCCAACGCCTTCGGTCCGATCATTGATTGGGTTGCGTGAGAGAATTTGAACTATAAAACAAGATGATGTTTTAAGGAAGGCGTGTGAACGATGAAGTGTCAACACTGCGAAAAACCGGCAACCTTTCATATCACCGAGTTAACCGAACCTACCGGCCCGCACGTAATGCATCTTTGCGAGGAACACGCTCGTCAATATTTGTCAAAGGAGCAGGCGACACCGACCAGTTTGGTCGCCGACCATCTGGAGAAGCAACTGAAGCTGGGACAAACCGCCGAGGAGTTGGCCGAACTGGATCAGCAGGAATGCCCCGTCTGCGGCATCACGTTTTATGAATTCCGCAACGCCGGACGACTCGGTGGTCCTTATGATTACACCGTTTTTCAAAAGGATCTCGAACCGTTGCTGATCAACATTCATGCCTCCCGTGAACATAAAGGAAAGCGTCCCACGCGATTGTCTCCTTCAGCGGACCGTCAGGCCGAATTGATTCAATTGCGACGCGAGATGGAGGAGTCGGTGGAAAAGGAAGAATACGAGCGAGCATCGGAGATTCGCGATCGCATTCGCGAATTGGAGTCGGGACAATCGGATACTTCGAGCGGTCGTTAATCGAACAGGTAAGGTACACACGTGGACATGGATCCCAAGCTGGATGAATTAGCAGGACGATGCGGTGAATGGCTGCGTGGAACCGGACCTGAATCGGATATTGTGATCAGCAGTCGTATTCGACTGGCTCGCAATCTGGCCGACTTTCCGTTCATTAAACGTTGCAGCGCGGAAGATCGCCAAGCGATTGAACGGACGGTTCGCGCGAAAATGGAAAAGCTGCAACAGTGGAAGGATGTCCGCTACCTGCTGGTCAATGAATTGTCCGAAGTCGATCGGCAATTTCTGGTGGAAAGGCAATTGATCAGCCGGGAACTGGCCGATGCCGACGGGGCGCGTGGCGTGGCGATCGATCCCAGCGAGCAGTTCAGCGTGATGGTCAACGAAGAAGATCATTTGCGGTTGCAGGTGATGCACAGCGGATTGAGCCTGCAGGACGCTTGGAACACGATCAATGATTTGGATAATCTGATCGAAGGCGAAATCACGTACGCGTTTCATTCAAAATTTGGGTACCTGACCGCCTGTCCGACGAATGTCGGAACGGGTCTGCGCGTCAGCGTGATGTTGCATCTGCCCGCATTGGTGATCACTCGGCAGATCGACAAAGTGTTTCGCAGCTTGCAGAAAATCAGCGTTACCGTGCGTGGACTTTATGGTGAAGGTTCACAGTATATGGGCGACTTTTATCAGGTCAGTAATCAAATCACGCTGGGACGAAGCGAAGAGGAGTTGGTGCGGCAAGTCAGCGAAGTGATTCCCGTGCTGATCGACTACGAACGGCGAGCCCGCCGATTCCTGGTGGAGGAAAGCGAGCAAGACCTTCACGATGATGTCAGCCGCGCGCGAGGCATTTTGAGCACGGCCAAAAAGATCAGCAGCGAAGAAACCATGCACTACCTTTCGAAGGTTCGCATGGGGATCAACTTGGGTCTCATCGATGATCTGCCGATCACAACGGTCAACAAACTGTTCATTCATACCCAGCCGGCGCATCTGCAAAAGCTGCGGGGGCGTCTGCTTGGCTCCGCGGATCGCAATGTGGAACGCGCTTCCTATCTGCAGCGGCATCTAACCGATGGTGGCTCCGGTGGTGCCGCCGAATTAAACTAGAGGCTCGTACGGTGATCCTCCTTGTTAGCCAACACTGCTTCGACAAAAGCCCCTCCATCTGCGTGTGAAAGACGACTCGACTCTTATCGACAAAGCACTGACGGGTGATCGGGCGGCTTTCGGGCAACTGGTGTACCGCTACCAGGATCGCTTGTACGCATCCATGCTTCAAGTCACTGGATCGAACGACGACGCGGAAGATGTCGTCCAAGACGCTTTCGTCCGTGCGTTTATCAAGCTCGACACGTTCCAGCGTCAAAGCCAATTCTTCACATGGCTTTATCGAATCGCATTCAACAGCGCGCTGAGTCGAAAACGACGCAAACGCAGCGTTCATTCGTTGGATCAAGTTCGCGAAGCCGGTGGTGTCGAGCCCGTGGACAACGTCGACGCACCCGATGAAGGGATGCTGCGAGACGAACGCATCGACTCGGTTCGCTTGGCCTTGAGCCAATTATCCGAAGATCATCGCGCGATCCTCGTGCTGCGCGAAATGCAGGATTGCCCCTACGAAGACATCGCCCAGATCCTCGACATCTCGATCGGCACCGTGAGAAGTCGCCTCAGCCGCGCTCGCGCGGCACTGAAGACCGTCCTGGAAGAAAACGATGCCCAAGCGGAATCGGGTTAGACCGGTCCCTAGCGCTGCGTCGTTGTTGCCGGTTTATCGGCGACTTCGGCTGCGGGGAGCATGCCGAGGTAACTTAGCAAGCTGCTGATCTCGGCCAGCGAGAGGGTATCGAGCAGGCCGGAGGGCATGGTACTCGTTTTGCTCGGTTGAATCTGGTCGATATCTTGTTGATCGATCGTCGTTACTTCATTTTTCGCGTCGCGAATCGTCACCTTGCCGCCCGTCGCTTGCGAAAGTAGTCCGCTGTAAACCTTGCCATCAAGCGTCATCACTCGCTTGGTTTGATACTGATCGCTGACGACGTGCGACGGATAGAGAATCGATTCGACCACTTCCTGCTTGGTGAATCGACGCGCAACTTGAGTCAGGTCGGGACCGATGCTCTGCCCCTCACTTCCGAAGCGATGGCAACTAACGCATTGCGCCTTGACATACACGTCGCGGCCTTGACGTGGATCTCCGGCGCGTCCCTGTTCGGTTCGCAAATAGTCGAGCAGTTGTTCAAGGTCCCATTTCGATTCATCATCGCCGGGCAGCACGGCAACCGGCTTGTCGGGATAGGTGCGCGCATACCAGTCCTGCCAGGGTTGCATCGGCTCCTTTGCGTTGGTGTTGGGCTGATATCCGGTCCAATGTTCCAGCAGGGCGATCGAATGCTTTGGCGATCCGCCGTTCTCGATCGCTCGCAATCCCAACAAGATCACTTGCCGGAGTGCTTCGGGATCGTCGGTAGCAACCTGAACCGACACGAGCTGGGACAGAACATCAACGGCCGCGGCGGGCTCGAGAATGTTGAGCGAACGAACCAGGTAGTCCCAGTTCTCGCCATCGGGATACAGGGCCAAGCCCATCGCGACGGGAGTTCTTCGTTCGGGATCTTCACGCCAGATCTTGCGAAGGTACTCCTGCGACTCGTCATCCCCCGCCATGGCCAGCATCGCGACGATCCCGGTCCGCAATCGTCGATAGACGTCACTGGTGTATTGATCGGCGCGGATGGTTTCATCCAAGTCGCGAAGCATCGTTGCCGTTTCCGCATCGATTGGCTGTGGCAACTTGAAGATGGCGGCCAATGCGGCGTTGGGCCATTTCGCCCCCTCCTCCAAGATGACGCGAGCTTCTTGTTCGGTGAGATGTTTTCCAAAGTCGCGGGTGACGTTCATCATGTAAAGTGGATAACTGCTGCCCGATTCGACCAAAGCGGCTTCTTCGTAGAACCGGATCAATTGGAAGCGTTGTTCCGGAGTCCAATCGTGTTCGATGAACTGCAAGTGCATCGCCACGTGCGCGCGCTCCGTCTCGGGGGCGTCGCTGTTCAGATACTCCATTCCTCGTTCGACGATCGAATCGGCATGCATGTAAGCGCACAGACGGATGATCTCACGGTTCATTCTCGCTTCACCGGCGGGAAATTCTTCCGCGATCCGCTCGCGCAGTTCCGGCACTTCGGCTGGCTGAACCTTGCCACGGTGGAGAGCGACCTCGACGGTCCGCAGCAGGTCGATGAAATCGCCATCGCTGAGAAATTCGTCCATCAACTGTGTCATCTTGTCCAAAACGGCAAGGGCGACCTCCTTGTCGGTGGAACGCGTTACCAGCGCCAAACCGCCGACCGTCGCAACGCGCGGCTGAGACGAATTCAGAACGATGTCTTGCCATTGATGGATCGGCAGTTGCTCCAGCAATCGCCGCGCGGCGAACACGAGATGACGATCATCGTCGGCGATCAAGGGTAACAAACTGTCAACCGGGGCATCCTCTCCCATGCGCAGCAACGCTTCGCAGGCTGCGCGGCAAACACGACGATCGGTATCGTCCAACATGGCGATCAATCGATCGACGGTCCGACTGCCGGGATTCAAGCCCATGACTTCGGCCGCTTTGACGCGAACGGCCTCGCTGTTGGCTTTGCTCAATTCCAGCAATAAATCTTCACTGGGCAAAGGCCCGAACAATTGCATCAGATTCAGCGCGCGAACTCGGTAATGCGGCGGGTTCTCGTCGCTGTAGGCCACGCCGGCCACCAGTTCGCCCCATTGATCGCCAAGTTCCTTTTGAATCCCGGCGATCTCCTGTCGCGCCCAGGCCGATTCGAGCTGTGGCTGACGTATCGCCGCGGCGACGCCATTGCCAAGATTCTTGATTCGATCGGGAACATCACCATCCCACAAAACTCGATAAATTCCTCCGCCGGTGCCACGTCCTCCGGTCGCGAAGTAGAGCGCTCCCTGAGGTCCAATCGCCAGATCGGTCACATTCAACGGCTGTCCTTGCAAGAAGACTTCACTGTCGGCAACATACCCCGCCCCTTGTTGCTTGATTCGCACCGACAGAATGCGACCTTCCGACCAATCGGCCAAGAATAAGGCGTTTTGATACTTTGCCGGAAACATGTGATGTTCGTAAACGATCGACCCGGTGGGCGAACCTCGTCCGGTTTCCAAGACACTCGGCTTTCGATCCAGATAGTATTCCGGCCATTTCGACCAACCACTTCGCCATCCGAATTCAGCCCCTTCGGAAGCCTCGAACAGCAGGGTCGGGCGATACCAGGTCGCCCCCACATCCGATTCCATGTCACTGTCATGCACGAACAAGCCACCTTCGGGGTGAAAGGCTAGATCGTAGGCGTTGCGTAAGCCACCCGCGATGCGTTCCACCTTGCGTCCGTCGACGTCGGTTCGGAAGACAATGCCCGCCGGTGCCTTGACGCCGGTCGCATGTCCCCCTGGATCTTCGTACTTGGGAACGATATCCCCTTCGTAGGTGTTCTTCAGCGTCGTCCCCGCTCCCGCATCGGCCTTCACATTGACATGGTTGCCCACCACGCAATAGATCATACCGTCGGGTCCGAGCGTCAATCCATGTCCACCATGTTCGCCGGGATGACCTTCAAAAGGCACGATCAAACGAACCTGTTCCAGGGTTCCGTTCCGATCTCGGTCGCTGAGTCGGTACAGCCCGGCACCATCGGGGCCGAAGCCGGTGACAAAGACTTCGCCATTGAGGGCCAAAATACCTTGGCAGCTTTCAACTTGGTCGCAATACGTTCGCACTTCTTCGGGAATCGAGTCGCCATCGCGATCGAAAATCAGCAACAGTGGTCCGTTCTCCTGCGAAGCGATGATATGCCCGAATTCGTTGAACGTCATTGCAATGATCGATCCGACCTCTTCGTCGTCGAACACTCGCTGAACGGAGAACCCCGGTTGAATCATGAACCGCTCGCTATCTTGGTGCGCCTGCGACGCGACGACATCCGCTTGACGGTCCCACGGAACCGTACTGCCAAGCATTCCGAACGA
The DNA here is from genome assembly GCA_041399105.1 of Pirellulaceae bacterium. Taxonomy (GTDB): domain Bacteria; phylum Planctomycetota; class Planctomycetia; order Pirellulales; family Pirellulaceae; genus Rosistilla. Next base: position 59,788 of record JAWKTL010000001.1, read on the forward strand.
TTGCGCCTTTGGCCAACGCCGGTCGTTGTAGAGCGCGGTTTGCCACATCGGCTGTTCCGATGCGGACACAACCCAACTGTTATCGCTGGAAAAAGAAAACCACTTCCCCCCTGCGGATGGTTGAATCTGAACGCGAGCGGCAACGGCGGCGGTCGTGCCGCGAACGTTCTTCACTTTGACGGCGACAACATTGCGCCCCATCGAAAGGAAACGCGAGATGTTATACTCATCAAGCTGGCGCGCACTTCGGCCTGTTCCCACGCGGCGACCGTTGACAAACAGTTCATATTCATCGTCGGCGGCAATCGTCACGCGTCCGGTCACCTGCGCACGCACATTGAAACTCTTGCGGAAATAGCATGCCGAACCTTCGGGAACGCTCTGCTTTTCAACACCTGGTGCCCAAATCCACTGCGCTTCCTGAGCCTTCGTCGAGCGTGTGGATGAAAGCATCCAGGCCACTGTCAACAGGATAAAACAGATCGATCGGGTGATTACGCCTTGCATGGCTAAGCTCTTGCTCACGAGTCCTGCGAGATTTTGAATGTTGAACGTTGTCGACCGTAGCGACAATTCGCCCATCGAAGCAAGACCGATTTTGCACTTCGCAATGGCTATGCTGTCAATTGACGTTGCAATTTGCCTCGCGTGACTGGAAAAAAGGTGATTCGCTTTGTGAAATGGAAAAGCATCATTCCAGACCACGCACGGTATATACGTCGCGTGGCCGAAAATGAGGTGATCCGCTTCATAAAATGTAAAAGCATCATTCCAGACCACACGGTATAACTCATTAAAGAAGCACCGCTGAAGGTTTGCATCAGTGATGAACGCGTTTGATGTTATCGAGCGGCGATATTTCTCATTTGATCTTGCGACGTGGTCGCGCTTAGGAAGTTGGAACATGGACTTGGATATTGCCGTTATCGGAGCCGGCGCGGCTGGTATGCTCGCTGCAACGCAGGCGGCCAAGCGAGGCTGCCAGGTGGCGGTGTTTGAAAAAGCCAACAAGGCGGGAGTCAAGATCCTCATGTCCGGTGGAACGCGTTGCAATGTCACACACGACTGCGATGCCGCGGAATCATGCAAGCATTCGGAAAGAACGGACGTTTCTTGCGTCAGGCATTGGCCGAATGGTCTCCGACCGATGTCGTTCGAATGTTTGACGACTTGGGTGTGCCAACAAAAGTTGAGCCGGGAGGCAAGGTCTTTCCTCAAAGCGACCGCGCCCTGGATGTCTGCCAAGCCTTGCAACGCCAGATGACCGAGTCGGGTGCCCGGCTGCATTTAGGCTCGCCGGTTCAAGAATTGCAGCGATCGAACGATCACTTTGTGCTGTCGGTCAACGGCAGTGACGTTTCCTGCCGCGCCTTGATCGTCACGGTTGGGGGGATGTCGTATCCGGGATGCGGCACGACGGGGGATGGCTATCGCTGGCTGCGGGATCTAGGACACACCATCGTCACACCGCGACCGGCTCTGGTCCCCATCGTCGGAGGCGAAGGCTGGACATGGGAATTGCAAGGGCTTACCCTGCCCGATGCGGAGGTGGGCGTGATGAAATCCGGGACGACGAAGAAGAAGGCTGAACTGGCGATGCGACAAGGCGGATTGCTGTTCACGCATTTTGGCTTTTCCGGGCCAACGGCAATGGATGTCAGCCGCGCCATCACCGACGTGGACGATCTGTCGACAATTCAATTGCGGATCAATGCCCTGCCGACCTGGAACGATGAACGCTTGATAGGCTGGTTCAATGACAAACGCTCACGTGAAGCGAACCGGCAGGTGACAACCGTGCTCAGCGAGATCCTACCGCGTCGTTTGGCCCTCGCGTTGTCGCTGCATGCGGGCGTTTCGTCCGAACAACCACTGGCGGAATTCAGCAAGTCGCAGCAGCATCGCTTGTGCGACACGATCTTTCGGAATCGATTACCCATCCAAGGGACGCGGGGTTTCAAAAAAGCGGAAGTCACCGCAGGAGGCGTTTCGTTGAAGGAAGTCGATCCCAGGACGATGGAAAGTAAGATCGTGGAACGTCTTTTTGTCGCGGGAGAGATTCTTGACTTGGACGGCTGGATTGGCGGTTACAACTTTCAATCGGCTTTCAGTACGGGATACGTTGCCGGAAAGATGGCCGCCCAGCGACTTCAATCCGATCGGCAAGGAGTACATTAACGATGTTGGACTTGATTGCTCAAGGTTCGCGAAGCGAAGACCGTTGGCGACGGAGCCTGCCCGATTATCAAGACGGCGATCGTGAAAGCAACACGATCCTGCTGGGACGTGCCGCCGGAGCGTGGTCGGCGTCATGGGACGACCGAATTTCGCGATCCCACGTTCAATTGATCCGCGAGCCTCAGAAACTGCGTGTCGTCAAGCTTGAAGCTGCTCGCAATCCCATTTTTTTTCAAGGCCGACGGCAGGACGATTTTCAGGTGTCGATCGGTGAACTTTTTGTCATCGGCGCGACAACTTTCACGCTGGCCAGACGACCGCAACTGGCCGCGTCGGAATCGCCAGCCGACCTGACGCAACATACCTTCGATCCACAACAGCTTCGACGCAATCCGTTTCGTCACGCCGGGCAACGAATTGAAGTGCTTCGTCGCCTGCCGGAACTGATTTCCGGCAGCAGCAGCGATCAAGAACTTTGGGTGCGCGTGGCGACGGTTTTGATGCAAGGTATTCCCAATGCCGCGGCCGTGGCGATCGTGGGACTTAATGACAACGGAACATTGGAAATGGAGGTCAAACATTATGATAGCCGGATTCCCGGAGGAGACGAACGGTCCCCCAGTGCCGGACTCGTATTAAAGTCGTTGCGCACCGGCGAAAGCATGCTGCACCTGTGGAGCGGAAACGATGAAGCGAAGTTCACGCAGCGCGATGGTGTTGATTGGGCGTTCTGCGTTCCGGTATCCGATAATGTTGGCGGCTTGGGGCTGTATGTCTCGGGTGCGATCTCCGGGCTGGGGAACGGTTCATGGTCGGACCAAACATCGCACGCGGCCGATGGCCTTCAAGATGATCTGAAATTTGCGGAACTGGTTGCAACAACGATCGGTAACCTTCGCGATATGCGATCGTTACAGCAACGTCAGGCCGGGTTGCGACAGTTCTTTAATCCGGTGGTCATGAAGGCGATCAACAACAAAGCCGGTGAAGATGCGTTGGCCCCTCGGGAAACCGACCTGTCGGTGCTGTTCTGCGATTTGCGAGGCTTCTCGCGACAAAGTGAAAAGGCCCAAGATCGACTGCTTGAATTGTTGCAGCGCGTCAGCGAAGCACTAGGCGTTATGACCAGACAGATCCTCAGCACCGGCGGAGTCATCGGAGACTTTCACGGAGACGCATCGATGGGATTTTGGGGATGGCCTTTGGCGCAGCCCGATGCTCCGGGAAGGGCCTGCGCATCGGCGATGGCCATTCTGCGTGAGTTCAGCGAAGCGGAAAGCGACGGACGCTTGGCCGACTTCCGCTGTGGAATCGGAATTGCCAGCGGACGAGCCGTGGCTGGACGCATCGGTACGGTCGATCAAGTGAAAGTGACGGCCTTTGGTCCTGTTGTAAATCTCGCCAGTCGCCTCGAAGGAATGACCAAACAGCTTTCCGCCGAAATTCTCGTCGATGAAATGAGCGCCGACTTCATTCGTCGCTATGTTCCGCATGACGTCTGCCGTGTGCGGAGACTTGCCCGCATCCGCCCCGCCGGTGTTGAAACGCCTCTGATGGTCAGTCAGTTACTGCCCCCCGAAGGCCCGAATTGTCCGCTCAGTGACGAGCACTTGGCTTGCTACGAAGCCGCCTTGGAATCACTGATGAACAAACAGTGGGAGGATGCCTTTGCCCTGCTTCATGATGTTCCCGCGTCGGATCGGGCAAAAGACTTCTTGACCGTCTTCATCGCCCAGCACGGGCGCGTCGCCCCGCCCAACTGGAATGGAATCATCGATTTGCCGAAGCACTAGGACGGTGACCAAAGAAGGTCCTTTCACATCGAAATGGGAAATCATCGGACGACAAAGCCCCGAGCGACCACGTCGCAAAATCAACTCAGAAACACTGACGCATGGTATACGTCGCGTGGCCGAAAATGAGGTGATTCGCTTCATTAAATGCAAAAGCATCATTCCAGACCACGCACGGTATAACAATCAAATGCGTTCATTATTGATATAGGCTTTGGCGAGTCATCGCCGTTCCCGTTGGGTCGATCACGATTGGCGGTCTTCAATCCGATCGGCTTGCCCGGCACGAACGGTTTCCCATTCGCTCGTGTCGGGTTGAGCGCCACATCGATTGACCTCACGTACCGACTGAATCAATTGGATCGGCAACAGGATCAATCCGAGGGTTGTCAGTCCAGCCAATCCGATCCAACAAGTTGTGATTACCGCATCGGCGGCAAGCAGCATGAGGGTTGCAAGGACCAGACCAAAAATGACCAATGAGGCTTTGAACTCTGTCGGCCCGAAGGCGGCAAGCGTGAACTCGCCCGTCAATTTCGAGCGCAGATTTGTCAGGACCGCCATCGCCATCAAGATAATGACGGCAACCAATCCGATATCCAGACGACCGCAGGCAATTGCGATTCCAGCCAACCAATAAGTGAACGAGAGCGGATCGGTAAAGTGATCCAACAGTTCACCTCCATTGCGACATTGCCCGGTCGTGCGAGCATGGCGTCCATCGACGCAGTCGGCCAAGTGGTTGCCGATGATGCCTGCCGCGGCGAGCAACCCACCCCACCAGTACGCTGTCGACAAGGCAAAGCCGATCGCTCCGGTGATCGCTGACACATGTCCGATAAGCACGATTCCTTCGGGTGGAAACCAGCGTGGGATATGTAGGTGCGGATAGAGGGCCGCCAATGGCGGACCGACCAAAGGATCGAGCATGCTGTGCGAAATGCCGGGACATCATGAGGCTCCTGAAGATTGTGGTTTCGTGAAGAAGAGCCTATTCACGCCTCCCGTTTACGCACTAATCCATACATTCGCCAGGACGATTTCAAACTTCGACGCAGCCCTATGACAATAATGAACGCGTTTGGTGTTATACCGTGCGTGGTCTGAAATGATGCCTTCGGTTAAATGAAGCGAATCACCTCTTCTGCCCACGCGACGTATAAGTTGCGTCAATGTTTCTCAGTTGATCCTGCGACATGGTCGCTCGAGGAGCTTCAACACTGTCGAGCGATTCGCGGCAGTCGACGAACAACCAGCCAATTCCAGCGGCGATGTAAAAGGCTCCGACAACGATGAACATGGGAGTGAAATTCGTGACGATCGTGACCTCTCCATCAACGGTCTGACGCGTCGCGAAGTAATCCAGCAACGGTCCAAACACGAGCGGCATCAGCAGACCACCGATATTTCCCGCCATGTTGATGATGCTGAAGACGGTCGCTGAAAATCGACCTCCCAAATCAGTCGCCGTTCCCCAAACGGTCGGCTGAGTCCAATCGGAGAAAAACTTGACCAAGAACAATCCCAACGCAACCCGCTCCGCGGTCGGCTGGCTGATTGATACATAAAGTGACAGCGCGGCCAAGAGCTTGCCGCAGACGCCAACCAATGGGCGTCCCCAACGATTGCCGACATGCAGGATCAGCCAGTCATTGAGAATTCCCCCGAAGATTCCACCGAATGCGCCGCCGATGAGTGGCAGGCTGACCATCCAGCCGAGATTCTTCATGTCCTCCACGCCTAACGAGACGAAGAAACTGCCCATGATCAATGTGTAAACAACATCCGCTCCGGCCGTTAAAAACATCACGACGACCATGACACGCAAACTGCCGTTTTTCAGCGCCGCTCGGGTCGATAGCAGACTTCGCGTCCGCTTTCCCGTTGTCCCTCCCTGCTCAATCAGTTCCACGGATCAGAACTGTTGACAAACGCGTCCACTTCCTGGACCGATGGCGGCAACCCCGTCAGGTCGGCATGCAGTCGACGAATCAACGTCGCTCGGTCGGCTCGCTCAGACGGCGACAACCCGGCCGCCTCCAGCTTCGCCAACACAAATCGATCGATATCATTGATCGGCCATTCTCGATTGCCAACCTCCGGCGGTGTCGGACGCTGCGGAGCGACAAATGCCCAGTGTTCTTCAAACGTCGCCCCGTCGGCAATCCACTGCTGCAACGAAGCCTTCTGAGCCGCCGTCAAACGGCGGTTGGAATCGGGAGGCGGCATCTGCATGCTGGGATCATCACTCAAAATCCGCGCGATCAATTCGCTCGCTTCGGCGTCACCGGGCGTAATCGCTCCCCCATCGATTGCCGCCTGCCGAACGTCCAGTCTCAGATCGGCCTGCCGCTTGTTGGCGTCCTGTCCGTGACAATAAAAGCAGTTCTCCGACAAAATCGGTCGGATGTCGCGATTGAAGTCGATCCCCTTGCTCATCACCGGCAGCGTGAGAACGACCAGCGACACCCTTAGAGCGACCACGTCGCAAAGCCAACTGAAGAACTCAACGCGCAATAACATCAAACGCGTTGATAACTGATGTAAAGCGTTCCTAACCGCTCTGTTTTATCAGGTCCGTCATCTCACGCACCATGACTTCGCCGGAGCGTTCAATAAACGGATGCTGATTGCAGTACTTGGGAGACTGATACGCCGCATAGGTCTTTCTTTCGATGTCGTGTTGATCCGGAAGATAACCGATGCGACCATTTGAGTAACAAGCGAAGGCGAGATGCGGAAGGGGAACATTCCGGCGGATGCGCATCGCCAGCGAGGTGAAGAATTCGGACGCGTTGCAAAGGATTCCGAAATCGCCGATTCGCATCGCCTGGATCTCGGTCTCCAGTGTTTGAGGACGCGAATCGAAGTCTAAAAGAATGCGATCGGTCCACTCGATGTTAAATCGGCACATCGCCTCGACCGCCTTCCATTCATCACCGCCGTGACGCGCGATCATGTCATCGGGACGATTGGTCATCACGCGACCGATCGACTCACGCCAACCGGCGATATCGCGATGTTCGAGTCGGTGTTGCGCTTCGATACGATCTTGGTCGATTTCCAGCTTGGTCCAACGCCGAGTTGGCAGGCCAATGGTGATCGCTCTTGCAAACAATAATCGTCCATCAAGTGGTTCGCGCTGCGCAAAGCCGTCAGCGACCAGCCGCGCAAGGATGCGACTCGGCTCAGCGGCTTGCGTGGGTTGTGAGAATCGCCGATGAAAATTGACATCGCCGCAGGGTCCCTGCAGATAGATCGCCTTGCAGCCGACGAACTCCGTTTCGATGTGATCGCAGATTTGTCCTGGAACATCGCGACTGATTGCCCATGGCTGAAGTATGGTCGACACCGTGGGATGGCCTTGAAATCCGATCACCACCGCAATCGGTGACGCATCGCGATCCGTGATCCACAGCGAAGTTAATGTCGGATCGATCGGACCATCCGTCCGCGTCCGGTTGTACGTTAATGTGCCGACGTTTGACGTATGGACTGACAACTCGGCGGGTTTGCGTGATCGCCATGCTTGAATCACGGCCGTCGCCGCCTGCTTGGCGGCCCATTGCTCGTACAGTGCATTCACTTCGCCAACGCCCAGAAGTCCTCCGGATGCGGGAGCATTATGGGTGTGCGTGCAGGTAACCAGAATATTGTGAAACGGAATCGCCGTGGATTCGGCAATTTGACGGCGTACTTGCGCGGTGAATTCCGCGCTGATGACCATCAAGTCAAGCGAAACGATTGCTAATGAAGTCTCGCCATTCTCGATGACGATGGCGGTCGCATTCAGATGGTCTTGAATCGTTCGCCAAGTTCGCCCCAGGTAATATCCCCACCCCGTCAGTTCAACGCCCCAGAACGGCGTAATTCTCGTTCGTCCGACTCCAGCTTGAGGTATGGCCATGAATCGCTCAGACTAATGTGATGTCGTAATGGACGGAATCGTTGCATGCATGGCAAACAATCTTTCCAACATGCACCCACCTTTTTCGTTTGTTATACCGTGCGTGGTCCGAAATGATGCCTTCGCCTTAATGAAGCGAATCACCTCATTTCTGACCATGCGACGTATCATGATGGAACCCGCCTTCGCTTGAACCGTCACGTCCACCATCCTAGCAGATTGAATCGACTCGCAATGAAGATCACCGCCATCAAAACCTATCCGGTTGAAATTCCCTTGAAACCCGAGTTTCAGATGATATCCGCGCTGGGACAGCACAAGGTTTCACGATACCTGCTGGTCCGTGTCGAAACCGACGCCGGCATCGAAGGGGTGGGCGAAGCGACGGTCATGCCGCGCTGGAGTGGCGAGACGGTTTGGAGCGCGCAAGCCATTGTGCAGCAATTCTTTGAAGCCCGCCTGATCGGTGTCGATCCGTTCGACATCGAAGCCGTTGACTCCGCAATGGATCAAGCGGCTCAGGGGAACTGGTTCGCCAAGTCCGCGATCGAAATGGCGTGTTGGGATATTCAAGGTCGGGAACTGGGTAAGCCGGTCTACGAACTGTTGGGCGGTCCCTTCCGCTCGCCGACAATCCGATGTCGTTTCTCCATGGGTGCTTATGATCCACAACGGGCAAGCGGAAGAGCGAAGGAACTCGTTGCGTTGGGATTCTCGACGATCAAAGTGAAGGTTGGTACCGATCCGGAGACCGACATCGAGCGAGTGCGCGTTGTGCGCGATGCGATCGGCGACGAACCCGACATCGTCATCGACGCCAATTGCGGCTATTGTGCCGAAACGGCCATTCACGTCGCCCATCGATTGAGCGATTGCGGTGTCGTTCTTTTTGAACAGCCGACACCACGCGATGACTATGCCTCCTTGGCCGCCGTCCGACGTGAAATCGATCCGGCCGTGATGGCGGACGACATTTGTTTTGATTTGAACCATGCGCGGGAGTGCATTCGAAATGATGCTTGCGACGTGATCAGCGTCTATCCCGGAAAGAATGGCGGCCTGCGAAAATCATTGCAGATCGTTGCTCTCGCCGCCGAAAACGGAGTGGCCTGTTCCATCGGTTCGAATCTGGAACTCGACGTGGCCTCGGCGGCGATGTGCCATCTGGTGCTCGCTCACCGCAACATGAACATCGAAGCTTATCCAGGCGACATCATGGGACCTCAATACCACTCCGAACGAATCATCGAAAACCCGTTGCGCATCGAAGGGCCGACCATCACCATCAGCGATCGACCCGGACTCGGAATCGACATCGATTGGTCAAAGGTCGAATCGCATCGAATGAATGTCGCGTTGGTGTAAGCACATCGACACAAGTCGTTCGGTCAAATCCGTTGTTCCTCGGACGGTCGCTATCGGATGACGCGTCCGCTGGCGCTGCCACTGGCGAGGGCATCGATCTCCGCCCTGCTGGAAAAATTCAAGTCACCCACAATTGAATGGGCCAAACATGACGCGGCAACCGCGAATCGCAAGGCGTCCGCCGGAGTCGCATAGTCATCGTGCAACAGTCCAAAAATCAGTCCGGCGGCAAATGAATCGCCGCCTCCCACGCGATCAACGATGTTGCGAATCTCGTAGGGCTGGTAATGCATTTCAGAATCGCGAGGTTCAAAGCAGACGGTGTTTTCTTCAGCACTTAACAGCATCGCTCCCCAATTATTGTGCGATGCGGAAATGCTTTCCCGCAAGGTTGTCGCCACCATCTTGATGTTCGGGAATTGTTCGACGACGCGGCGGGCAACATCCGGATAACGATCCACGTTCAAATGTCCCGAATGAACGTCGGCATCATCGGCCCGAATGTCGAGCACGTCGCCGCAGTCTTCCTCGTTGGCGATCAAAATATCGACCAGAGACAGAAGCCGACGCATCGTTTGACCGGCGAGCGCTCGGGGCGAAAGCTGGGAGTTCCAACGCCACAGTTTTCCCCGAAAATTGAGATCGCAGGATATGGTGAGGCCTTGCTTGCGAGCGTACGTTGCCGCGGCAAGCGTTGCCTCCGCCGCCGTTTCCGATATTGCGGGCGTGATGCCGGTGAAATGAAGCCAATCGGAATCGGCAAAGATTGCTCCCCAGTCGTAAGCTTCAGGTCCGGTTTGGGCGATCGTTGATCCATCGCGGTCATAAATCACTCGACTGGGACGCTGGTTGGCACCTGTTTCTAAAAAATAGAGCCCCAACCGACCGTAGTCTTTCCGAAGCAGATGGCTTGTATCGATGCCGACCGATCGCAACGACGCGACACAAGCGTCGGCAATGGGATTGTTGGGCAACGCTGTCACAAAGCGAGCATCCATGCCCAGCAACGCAAGCGACGCCGCGACGTTCGCTTCCGCCCCGGCAAAGGTGATGTCGAGGCATCCAGGCATCGCTTGCGGGAGCCGCAGCATGCCCTGAGGTGTCAGTCGGCCCATGATTTCGCCAAAGGTAACGATGCGTTTCATTGATTCTCCTGACTGCGAACGCGGTGAACGACCTCTTGCGCTTCGGATGACCTGCGCGTGATTTCCGACCAATTCTCCTGCTGAATCAAAGCTCGCGGGGCAATCCACGAACCGCCGACGGCCGCGATCAGCGGACTTTCCAAATACGAAGCCATGTTGTTCACGTCGACTCCTCCCAGCGGAATGAAGCGCAAACCCAAGTGCGCATACGGTGCCGCCATACTGTTCAGATAGCTCATTCCGCCACTTGGCTCGGCTGGGAAAAACTTCAGTTCACGGCAACCCAGTTCGATCGCCCCCTCCACTTCCGAAGGCGTCAGCACGCCGGGAGCGAAAGGCAGACCGCGATGCCGCGCCTGCTGAACCACGCGACGATTCAAACCGGGAGCAACGCCAAACGCCCCGCCCGCATCGACGACTTGATCAACTTGCTCCGGCGTCAAGATCGTCCCCACACCTGCAAGCATCTGTGGCACTTGCGCTCGAATTTCTTTCAGCGCTTCGATTGCGGCGGGCGTTCTCAGCGTCAATTCAATCGCGTCGACGCCTCCGTCGAGCAACGCTTTAGCCAGCGGGACGGCATGGCGAGGATCGTCGATGACAATCACGGCGACCACACCAGCCTTGACGATTCGCTGCATGATGTCCGGCGGAAATTGCGAATTCATTTGTGCGTTGCCTTAACGAAATGCTGCATGAAACATCGACGACACGGTTCTTCGGTGAACAGGAAGGAACTCAAATGGATCACCGCCAATCCTGGCACCAATCTTTTGTGTGCAGTCCGCTGCGGATTCGCCATTCGCGCAGTTCCGCCAACAATCGTTGCTTTTCTTCAGCGGCCGAAGGTGTACTCCAGAGGTTCGTCAGTTCGTTCGGATCGGATTGTAAATCGAAGAGTTGCCCATCGGGTTCGTCCAAGAAATGAACAAGCTTCCAGGCGCTGTCGCGAACCATGGTCATAAACTTACAGCCGGTCAAAATTCCATCGGCCGCTTGTTCAGCATAAACGAAGGGTCTGCCCGACCAAGGCTGCTCGGATTCCAAAGCCGCGTTCAAGGGTATTGCCTCCAATGAGTCGGGGACCTCGATTCCAGCCCACTGAAGAATCGTTGGTCCCAGATCCATTTGCTGAATCAATCCGTCGATGCTTCGTCCGCCAGCGAACCGTTGAGGCGACCAGACGATCAGCGGCACGCGGGTGATCAGATCATACATCGTCCACTTTTGGCTGTGTCCATGATCGGTCAAGCAGTCGCCATGATCGCTTGTGAAGATGACGATCGAATTCTCGAGGTAACCCTTCCTCTCCAGCGCCGACATGATTTGACCAACCTTTTCGTCGATCATGGTCATGTTTGCGTGATAGTAAGCCCGTTGGCGATGCCGTTGTTCGTGCGTGGGGTGCAGCGGCAAATGCACTGAATCGTGATCAATCTCAAAATTGTGCTGTCGCAACTCCTTGAATGCCGGGGGCTGGCTATCGAGTTCCTCCTGAGTCACCGGAAGCAATCCAAGATCCTTCCGCAGGTACGGTTCGACATAACGTTCGACGGGATCGTACGGCGGGTGGGGTCCGGGAAAACCAATCTGCAGAAACAGCGGATCCGACTTCGGATAGGAATCGATCCACCATGTGGCCATATCCCCAACAAAGTTGTCGGGGTGCGTGTCTTCGGGCAGTTTCCACTCAAAAGCACCGACGCGGTCTCGGTAGTCGGGCAATTGGCGGTATTGTTCACGCTGCTGTTTGATCAGTCCGCGAAACCGAAGCGCCTTGTCCCATTCGTCGAAGTAATAACGTCCTTCCAGATAGCGATCTTTGTTCTCGACAACATAGCGTTCATCGAAACCAAGTTCCGTCTCGAACGGCCACGAATGCATCTTGCCGACATTGGTGCAGTGGTATCCCGCATCGTTTAACAATTCAATCCAACTGCGCCGCCAAGTGTCCGCGTTTTTCAGAATGCCCGTCGTGTGCGGGTAGTATCCTTTAAAAAGACTCGCTCGCGCGGGAGCGCACGATGCGGCGGTCACGTGGCACTGATTGAAGACAACGCCTTCGCGAACCAAGCGATCCAAATTTGGCGTGTCCATGTAATCAAAGCCCAAGGCGTTGATCGTGTCGAACCGCTGTTGGTCGGTGATGATGAAGATAATATTGGGACGTTGATTCATGCTGAACGACGGTCGAGCCGCGACGTAGAGTGAATGAAATTGATGATCGCAATGCTCAAAAGCTATCGCATGAGGCAACGTCCCCGCAAGGTATCCGCTTGTATTTTGCCGACACGACCGCCTGCCGGCGACGGCGTCGACGAAGAGGCTATTTCGCGGTCGACTCTCCGGCGGGCGGAGGGGCCACGATGGATTGCCTCTGATCGTCCGACAATGCACGCTCGAATACCGCCACTTCGTCGATTCGACCTTCAAAGTTCGACGCGTTGTCGCTTCGTCCGCCGATAAACAGCGTTGAAATCGACAATGCGTCTTCCGTGGCAAGCTCAGTTTCAAGGTCCGGCTGTTTGCCGCCGTTGAGATAAACCTTGATCGCATCACCCTTTCGCGTCAAAAGCACGTGATTCCATGTCCAGCGTTCAACGGTGGCCGATCCAACGACGGGGTCACCGGAGCCGGCGACAAAGATCAGCTTGCCGGGTGACGTCGCGGTTCCTCCGATTCCCAGATGGTGACCATCATTGCTCGTTTGATACGGACGATCCCGCGAAATCAGCCATCCGGTCGTTTCGCGACCATCGTTGGGCATGCCGTTCCAGAACCACATCGAGACGCTGTAATCGGTTGCGTTGCTCGGCAGATGGGTCTGTAAACTTCCCCCCGCCAAATGAACCGAGCGATTGATTTCTCCGTCGTCGCAAATCCGTCCACTGTGCGGTCCTTCCAGAAACAACGCATACCCCGGTGAAAGCATTGCGTTTCGATGATTTGGCGAACTGTCGGTCGCGATTGGTCCCGACATTTGATCCAAGCGATAAAACGCGAAAGGCTCGGCCGCCAGGATTGCTTCGGTCATCGCACCCGCGGACTGATGAAACGGTCGTCGTGACTTACCGGTCAACTGCTCCATCAACTGCAGATTCGCTTCCGCGATCTTCGGTTCCGCTTCGACCTCCAATCCCGCCGAACGCGCGGGCCACGTGTTGTATCCTCCCAACAGATGCTGTTCTGGTGGCGGAATATACCCATCGCCTCCGTTGGCCAGTTCGATGACCATCTGCTTTTTCAACGGGCTTTGCAGTTTCAGCTTCAGCCCCGTCAGGGCATACGTTTCGTTGGGCGTCGTCGAAATGCCGATGTCTCCGATTCGAATCGCCTGGACAACCACGTCGGTCGATTGCAGTTCGTGCAACAGGACCGCTTCGCGAGCATAGACTTCTTCCGTCGTTTTCGGATCGGCACCATCCAAACGAGCGACGATTTCCTTCGCCCAAGTCAAACGCTGCTGATCGGGCAGGCGATAGCTCAAATGCAATCGCTGTTCGGCCATATCGATCGATTCGACCGGCTCGTATTTGATTGTCTGATAGGTGGAATAAACCAAGTCGAGCAACTCGGTCGTGTATTCGTCCAGCGTGGGGTTATAGTTGCCGTCGGGTCCGGCGGTGTAATCACGTCGCCAAATATCCCCGCTGCAGCCATGCGACATCATCGCCACGATGGATGATGGTTCAGCTTGCTTGTCGACATTTTCCGATTTTGTGACCGATGCGGCGTACGCTTGGTTGGCGCGTTGCTGAAAGCTGTCGCAAAACAACCCGAAATAGTCGGCGCTGATGTCGCGATCGCCGAAGTAGTGCATCGAAAAGTTGGCCAACAACGCGATTGGCTTTCCATCGGGCGTTGCAAACGAAATCATCGAAAGCTCTGGATCTTCAGGGCCCGATGGTCCCGTAACATTTTCGGGAACCCGAGCCGAATGCATATTGGCGCGTACGGTCGGATTGCCGAACGGGTCGTTATCAATCCGATCGGATCGACGAATCCAACGTCGGATGGCGGTGAACTTGTCGGCATTCACCGTGGCCCAACCGACATGCGCGGGCGTCAGGTTTGCTTCCGCGGTGGCGATCGACTCCGCCAGCTTTTCACGCAGGTAAGGAATGTAACGCTCATCGGCCGACGTCCCCAACGCCCCCATCGCGGATGGAGCGGTATGCGTATGCGTCGCGGAGATCATCATGTGATCCGGTTGAATCTGGGTCCGCTTCGCGGCTAATGCTTTGGCGTCATCCAACAAAAATCGGGGGACCATGCAACTGTCAACAACCACCATGGCGATCCTTCGATCCCCGTCGTCGATGACCATCGCCCGCGCATTCACCGCCGTTTTGATCTTATCAATCGTTCGAGAGGTCATGCCGCCATTGACAAGAACCGGCAGGTCTGGAGGCGTGACATCGACAATCGCCGCACCGACACGCAATTCCGCGTGGATGGATGGGGGCGAGCAACACAAAAAAAGAAGGACCGAAAGGAATGCAAAAAAAGCTTTCATCGTTTCACCAAACAGAGACCACGCGACGTATATTCCGTCTTGTTGTACCGAACCGTTGAAAGCAAAGCAAACGTTTCGAGCGGTATCTCGACCAATTGATGCGTGCTGGCCCAACGCTCATGGCCCATGCACGGTAAAATCAGCGGATTCGAGAGTGCTTAAAATGCGATGTTCATCCGCAACCCAAGCAAGTAGGCATCGTCCAGACGCTGCCGCGCTTGGCTCAACCATTGGAAATCGGGAGTCACGGAAATGCTCTTGGTCAATTGAGATCGATAGAACACCTCGACTCCTTGACCGTCTCCGATCGGACCGAGCGTTCCGATCAGAAGCGGACCGAATTCATCGCTGGTCCCGGTGTAGAAGTAACCGATGCCGAATGAATCGCGAGACCTCAGCGGGCTCGCCCCACCAAGTCCCGCGCTCAGCAAGTAGTTGATCGGATTGGTGGAATCATCGGCAACGCCGGCTCGCGCGAACATGCCCCAGTGACGGGCCGCGTTGCTGGAATCGACCCACAAGGCTTGGTCCATGTTCCAATAAAGCGACCACGAGCCATTGGCCCGATTGATCGGAACGTTGGGAAGCAAGATGCGTGGGTCCTGACCAATGGAAACATAATCACGGTTGCTCCAAGTGCCGCCGAACAACTGATGACCCGGTTTGCCGCACAAGGGCGTCGGCAACCGCAACTCCGCCGACATCGCGACACCATCGGCAAACAGCTCGTCGAACCCGGCCGAGTCGGCTGTGTCGGTCGGATTGATCAACAGAAAATTGAACAGCGGCTCGGCATCCTTGACGATGACGAAGCCACATCCGAGGGATGCATACGGAATTGTACGCAGAGCGATCGGGTTCGCGATGAAGGCCGTGTTTGAAAACTGCGTTATGCCTCGTCCGCTCGCATACGCGTTGGTGTCTCCATCGAGTGTGTCGAGCTTGCCGGCGTAAACGGCGAAGTGTTCCGATAAGAACTGTGTGAACAAGACGTTCGTTAGGTACAAGTCGCGACTGTCGGCAACAGGCAGCTCTGTCGGCAGGGTTGGAGGAAGCAACACTCCCGCCGGTTGACCGATGGAACGACCAAATCGATGCTCCGCTCGCGCCTTAAGAAATAGACCTTGATGGATTCCGAGTTTCCCAAAATCGATGTTGGCCAAGTAGTCACCATGGCCACCATAGCGGTCTGTTTCGTCGACGCCCCCATCGACCGTTCCAAAATAGAACTGCGTCACATTGTTGGAAACTGAAACGCCACGGTCAGCTAAGCAAGCATGAAATGCTTCGCAGCAATGAAGCGAACCGTGTGCCCCCCCGTCACAGGTTGCGTCATCGCAGTCGCTTAAACCGTCTTTCCACGACAAGCGGTGCAAGAGGGTTCCGCTTTCGACGCACTGAGCGAGCAATGGCTGCGAACTTCCCGCGAAAACGATCCATCCGATCAGTACGCACCATAAATGACGGCGATTCGCCAAAACAGAAGGAACATTCGCCATAAATCGCATTTTGCATGTCTCCCATCCGATCCTTCGGAAAACGACTTACTTGCTAGTCGGACAGCAACGCAAATGGTGTTCGTAGTGCTTCCGCGGATTCTCAGGTTTTCCGAACGAAAGCGCTGGTCGTAGCAGATTTGCAGAATATTCGCTCGATTCGCACCATCAACATGGGATTTCGATATACAATGTGCGACGGCAAACTTCCTCGTCGCTAGCCGTGTCTCTATTGGTCTTTAGAACGTCGGCGGGGGCTGAAAAAAAGGTGATTCGTCGCTATGAAGCAAATTGTTCGTTGCGGACCCCGATGGGTCTACATGCTGTGCCACATGGCCGTTTTCGTTGCATTGATCAATTCCGCGGTTGCGCAGGTTGATCCAAGTGACGCGGCCACCGAGACGCAAGCCGCGGAAGACGAAATCCGAACTCAACTCGGTCGCTATGTCGCGGCATTCAACGAACGAAAGTTTGATCCGTTGGCCGATCTGCTTGCTCCCGACTTTGTTTACCGAGATGATTCGGAAGGCGTTCAACTCGATGGTGCCGCTTCGCTTGTCACGCGACTCAAACAAACCGTTGACAATGAACCGACATTACGGTTGTGGGCGGAAATCGACGGGATCGCTTTTCAAAATCCATCGTCGGCGACGGCGCGAGGCACCACGCTCCTGAAAGCAGAAGATGCCTCCGATGAAGCGTCGCAATTCGTCGTTTCCCTGTCGAAATCGGATTCCGGCTGGAAGCTGCGTTCCATCATCGAAGAAACATCCGATGCGGCTTCGCAAACGACGGCGATCGAAGCGATTGAGTCTTTGGGCTGGCTTGTCGGCACCTGGCGCGATGACTCGGCGGAAAAGATTGTCAGCAAGATTGAGTATCTTCCAGGACGACGTTTTCTTCGTCGAACCTTCATGGAATCTTCAGCCGACGCTGAACTCGGCATGGAAATCATTGGGTATGATCCAGTACTGAATCGTGTAAGATCGTGGACATACTTCAGCGACGGAAGCTTCGGTACCGGTTATTGGCGCGGTGCGGTTGATCACTGGAGTTTGACGATGGTGCAGACGCTCAGCGATGGGCGCATCGCAACGGGAAAGTATCTGATTGAACCAAAAAGCGAAGACACCATGATCGTCAAACTGATGTCTCGCGAAGTAGCAGGCGAAATGCTGCCATCAGGATCCACCGTTACGATGACGCGTCTGACACAAGACAGCGATTCACAACCCAATGCGGAGCAGAAATAATGTCTCGCGTAAAACGAATGCGACGTTCTCTGATGTCTCGCTCAAAGGTCGTTGCCTGTCTGGCGGTCGTATCGATGCTCAGTTGGAACTCCCTCGTATCGGCGCGAGGACTCGGCGGACGAAGCGGAGGTGTGCAAGGCCGCACGGGGATCGGGCGATCGAATCTGGGAGCGACGCCGAGCGTTGGGCGGCGTCCGGCGATGACTGGACGAAGCGATGTTGCTCGCGTGCCAACGATGGCCGGTAGGGACCGAATCCCGTCGCATCGACCTCAAGTCAGCATGCCTCATCTGGATGGACGCGTTCCATCGGACCGACCAACACGCGATCGACCCAAAGTGGGAAATGCTGATATCGGGCTTCGTGGCGAAAACAAGAGACCCAATAGCCGACCGTCGATGCCTGACTTTGATCGGATTCCAAGCGGTCGGCCCTCAGGCAATGATCTCGGCACATTCCTGGGCATTGAAGACCCGATTCGTCCCTCCATTCCCGGTCGTGTCGACAGGCCAACAACCTTGCCGGGCAACGTTGCACCAACTCGGCCGGAGCTTCCGCGGAATCCCGAGCGACCAGTGTTGCCAAATCGCCCCGATCCCGGCAACCGACTTCCGCCGGACCGTCGGCCCGCCATCGATATCGATGATATAAATCTCGGTGTCAACACAACGATCAATAACCGACCAAATTGGGTGACGATCGACAATGATCGGCTGACTTCAATCGATAGGCGTTTGCAAAACAGAATCGCGGGGCCCACGACCCTCCCGGCGCTCGCTCCAGATCGCCTTGACCATTTGCACGGTTGGGGGAATGGCATCCGTGACAGATGGAACGATCAGCCGATTCATGATTACTTCGAACCCAGGTGGTGGTCGCGTCATTCGTTTCATTGCAGCAGTTGGCACTATTTTTATGCCTACTCGTATTACCCCCATACCTATTGGTGGACCACTCCCGCGTACACCGATGTCACTCGTTGGTTCGCTTGGAACGCACCCGCCGCGTCCTGGCGACAACCGGTTTATTACGACTACGGCAGCGACGGCAACGTAACCTATCAAGACAACACGGTCTATGTCGGCGGCGAAGCAATCGCCAGTGCGACGGAATACGCGGAGAGCGCGGCTGCTTTGGCAACGGTACCCGAACCGAGTTCGCAACAGGAGGCCGAAGACGCCCAATGGATGCCGCTGGGAACGTTCGCATTGACAACCGATCCGGATGATGTTGATCCCAGTCGGATTGTGCAGTTGGCCGTCAACAAGCAGGGTGTCGTGTCGGGAACGTTGTACAACCGAGAGACCGACGAGACCCAAGCGATTCAAGGACGTGTGGACAAGATGACCCAACGGGTTGCATTGCGTGTCGGCGGCAGCGATAACGTGATCGCCGAGACCGGCTTGTACAATCTGACCCAAGATGAAGCGTCGCTGCTGGTTCACTTTGGCGGAGAACTACAAGACACCTACTTGCTTGTGAGGCTTCCAAGCCCAACAGGATCGACATCGGAATACACGTCGCGAGGTCAGAAATGAGGTGATTCGCTTCAATTGACGGGAAGGCATCAGTTCGGACCACGCACGGTAGAACATATTGCCTCTTGTCCGCTGGAATATGATTTCAACGTCTTGTGATCAATTAGCTTTTGCACCCTAGAGCGACCACGTCGCAAGATCAACGGAAAAACATCAGCGCAAGATAACATTAACCACGTCGATCATTGATATAAAACAGTTTCCTATCCAACCTTGCTTTCTCAGGAGTCAACATCCGTGATGAACACCTTCTTCAGATATCTGCACGTCGCCTTACTGGCCACGGCTTGCCTAACGGCACAGGCCCAAGACAAGCCCAACGTCCTAGTCATTTGGGGCGATGATATCGGCACAGAGAATATCAGCTACTACAATCGCGGCATGATGGGTTACCAAACCCCAAATATTGATCGCATCGCGCGTGAGGGCGTTTTCTTCACGGATTACTACGGCCAACAATCATGCACCGCTGGTCGTGCCGCTTTCATTGGCGGAAGTGTTCCCGTGCGCAGCGGCATGACGAAGGTTGGCCTGCCAGGAGCGAAAGAAGGTTGGCAAAAGACGGATGTCACCATGGCGACCGTCATGAAAAGTCTCGGCTATTCGACGGGGCAGTTCGGAAAGAACCATCAGGGAGATCTCGACGAGCACTTGCCGACGATGCATGGATTTGACGAATTCCTGGGCAATCTCTACCACCTTAACGCGGAGGAAGAACCTGAAAACGAGGACTACCCGACAGGCCTTGTGCTGCCTGATGGCCGGAAATTCGAGGACGTCTATGGACCTCGCGGCGTGCTACGTTGCAAAGCCGATGGTAATGGTGGACAGACCATCGAAGACACGGGACCGTTGACCAAGAAACGGATGGAAACGATCGATGAGGAAACGCTCGCTGCCGCGAAGGATTTCATCAAGCGCCAACACAAAGCCGGCAAGCCGTTCTTCTGCTGGTGGAATGGCACTCGAATGCACTTCCGAACGCATGTCAAAGAAGATCATCGTCACAAAGGGAACGACGAATATACCGATGGAATGATCGAGCACGACATGCATGTTGGAGAACTGCTTGATTTGCTTGATGAACTGGGCATTGCCGACAAAACCATCGTTCAATATTCAACCGACAACGGTCCTCACTACAACACTTGGCCGGATGCGGGGACGACGCCGTTCCGAAGCGAAAAGAATTCCAACTGGGAAGGTGCCTACCGAGTCCCCTGTTATGTTCGTTGGCCGGGCAAGATTCCCGCCGGAACGGTATTGAATGGAATTGTTGCTCACGAAGATTGGTTGCCGACGTTTGCCGCGGTTGCAGGAGACGCCAAGATCAAAGACAAGCTCAAAGCAGGCGCAACCCTCAACGGTCGGCCCTACAAGAACCATATCGACGGATACAACTTGGTGGACTATCTGACCGGAAAATCCGACAAGTCACCGCGTAAGGAGTTTATGTATGTCAACGATGACGGACAAATCGTTGCGATGCGATACAACGCATGGAAAGCGGTCTTCTTGGAGAATCGGTGTCAAGCATTCGAGGTGTGGCGTGAACCCTTCACCGAACTGCGTGTTCCGTTGCTGTTTAATCTGCGAAGAGACCCATTTGAGAAAGCGCAGCACAACGCAAACACCTACAACGACTGGTTTCTTGAGCGGGTCTTTGTCCTGGCGCCGATGCAACAGCTTGCCGCCAATTTCTTGATAACGACGAAGGAGTTTCCCCCCAGTCAAACCCCCGGTTCGTTCAATTTGGAAAAAATCCAAAAACAAATTGAATCGAGCATGGGTGGAAAATAGCGTTATACCGTGCGTGGTCCGAAACGATGCCTTCGTGTTGAATGAAGCGTATCACCTCATTTCTGACCACGCGACGTGTATACCGTGCGTGGTCCGAAACGATGCCTTCGTGTTGAATGAAGCGAATCACATCATTTCTGACCACGCGACGTAAATACCGTGCGTGGTCCGAAATGATGCCTTCGCGTTGAATGAAGCGAATCGCCTCATTTCTGACCACGCGACGTGTATCGTGTGACTATGCTGTTCTCTTAAAGAATGGTTTCCGAATTTGCTTTCGTTGCAGTCCAGCATCTTGCGACTGCTTCCAGCCTTGACGACGAATTGATGATCATGAAACAAGCCGCTGCTTTGAATTTCGTATTTTTGTTCCTTTGCCCTTTATCCGTCAGTCTGGCGCAAGAGAACGCGAAGATTGCCGCATTGCTGGAGCGTTCTCCCGCACAGGCGAATTCCGTTGGCTACATCAATGTCCCTTCGCTGAACAAACTCATGAAGGACGCTGGTTTTTCAAACAGCATCGCCGGGTCCATCGACGAACTTTGGTTCCTCGCCGACCTTGATCTCGCCGCGTTTCGACCTAAGTGGGAAGCAGGTTACGCGATCTTGAACAAACCGGTCGGTGCCGAAGAACTCGCCAAATCGCTCGGCGGTTATGTCGACAAGGTCGAAGATCGAGCAGTCGTACACGCACCGCAACAAACGTATTTCGTACCGGGGACCGATCAAACGGAACGACTGGGGATTTTGAGACCTACCGATCGCGCGTTGCTTGCCGGATGGCTCGCCCCCAGCATCAACGTCAATTACTCCTCGTTCCTGAGTTCTCAAGCGAGCCAGCAGGAATCGTATCTGTCCTTCATGATGGCCGTAGAACTCAAGAATGTCCTCTCTCCGGTCCCTTTAGCTTCCCGGCTCGAGAATCTGGAATCCTTGAAATCGAATCCCCCGGAGGTCGTGGCGAGTATTATCGCGTCCGTGGAGGGCTTCAGCGTTATTGTCGGTCGACAAAGCTTGCAGCAATGCATTGTGAAATTTCAATTTGCGAAGTCACCCGCGTCGCTTGTACGGATCGCCCCGGAGTTGCTCGCCGAAATCTTGGAACGAAACGGCCTGGCGGCTCCAGAGATAAAGACTTGGGACGTAAGTGTCGAAGCGACTTCGCTGTCGCTGCAAGGACCAATCACGCAAACAACCCTTAGCGGCCTGCTGAGCATCTTCAGCATGCAGAGCCAAGCCGAGCGAGCCGCAAGACTTGCATCAGGTGATCAGGACAGCCGAGAAAAGCAGATTGCCTATCAGTCGAAGCACTACTTTGACGAAGTTAATGCGATCATCGAACGGACGCGCGATCATAAATCCAAGACGTCCGGCGCGATGGCGAGTTGGAACGACAAAAGGGCGCGACAGATCGACGAATTGGGAACGTTGAACGTCGACCCCGAAATGGTGAATTACGGCTCCAACGTCGCGGACTTGCTAAGCGGGAACGCATTGACCGTACGCCAAACCAACATCGACGCGGGAAAGGAAAAGGCTCGCGAGAGCCTTGATTACGGATATTATTACGACGGTTATGGTTACTACAACAATAACGACAGCGTCGATTACCAACGGGTAACGGGAGCGTTTGCTCGCGGCAATAGCTACGGAGACTATCGCAAGACGCTCTCGGAGATCGATCGACTGACGTCGGACATGCGTCGCGAAATGACAAACAAGTATCAAATTCAATTCTAAATCATGTGCTTGCGTGAAGGCGATCATGTGCCTTCACGCGTGCCGTCGTGCATTCCTTACAAGGGTCGGGTTGTTACTCATTCGACAGGCATGCCGCTTCCCC
The DNA here is from genome assembly GCA_041399105.1 of Pirellulaceae bacterium. Classification (GTDB taxonomy): domain Bacteria; phylum Planctomycetota; class Planctomycetia; order Pirellulales; family Pirellulaceae; genus Rosistilla. Next base: position 82,622 of record JAWKTL010000001.1, read on the forward strand.
GTAGCACTGCCTCGTGCACCGTCAAGTCATGCTGCGAGTCCCATCGCAGTTCTTTCTCGCCGCGGATGACTTTTGCCAAATCCCGGAATTCGTCGTCATATCGACCCTCGGCTGGCTGAACGACCACATCCTGAAGGCCTTTCTTAAATGAACCACGGGCGCGATCCAATCCGATCCGTACCGAAGGCGGTTCAAGCGGCTCAATTCGGAAAAGGCCTGCTTCTCCCACGACTTCGAAGCTCCGCCTCGCAAAACCGAAGGGGTCGACATGATTGCACCGAATATTGGCGACCATGTCGGGATACTCAAAGACAGCCAATTGATTGTCCACGAAGCCGTCCCGATTCGCGAAAGCTTGCCGATTGAACGCAGTCACCGATTGTGGCTTTCCCAACACCGTCACCATTGCATCAATCAAGTGACACGCCAGTTCAAACATTCCGCCACCGCTGAACCGAGCGAGCTGACGACGCGTCGACGGATCGGCGAACTTGCCCATCATCGCATTCAGTTCGGTGATCGGCCCGAGCCAACCTTGTTTTACGAAATCGAATAGCATCACAAAGGCCGGGTTATACCGCAGCATGTAACCCATTTGAATCGTCAACCCCCGCCGATCCGCCTCTTCGTGCATCTTGCGACACTCCGACATCGATTGACCAGCCGGTTTGTCAAGATGAATATGCTTACCGGCTTGCAAACAAAGCATCGCGGTTGGGACCAATTGATCAACGGTCGTTTCCACGGCCACGGCGGAAAGCGCGTCGGAGTTGAGAAGCTGTTCCAACGTCAGAAAAGGGAGGTCCCGGTAAGCGTCCTGTGACCCAACCGCGGCTCGCCTCGCTTCGTCCGGTTCGACAATTCCGACGATCTCAAAATCGTCGTTCAATTTACGGATCGCTGAAATTTTGCCGGACGCATGTGCATGCTTCGTACCGATCTGCCCGATGCGGATCCTTTTCGTCTGCGCGCCCGAGGCAACGTGAGGAAACAGCATCACGGAAGTTCCTGTTGCGGCGGCCGATAGAAATTCGCGTCGATGATTAACCTTGTTCGTCATACACAGCTCCAACAATGCAATAACCTCGCTCAGATCGAGACCGTCGCCGTTTGTCCTGATCCCGCGACCGTTAATTGAGCCCCCGGATCAAACCATCGACGTCGAACATAACCGATCGCAATCACTTCCCGCAACGTTGGCGAGAATGTTGCTGAACGAATCTCACCGCACGTCTTCTCCCCTTCCATCAATTGAGTCCCCGTCGTCGGCACAGCTTGGCCGTCGATCCGCATTCGGACTAACTTCTTCTGCACTTGGCCCAGCGCGTCGAGCCGCGCGACGGTTTCCTGTCCGAGGTAGCAACCTTTGGTAAAGCTGATCGCCTGTGCGTTGCGATCGATCTCTTGAGGCAAATTCGCATCGCTGCAATCGACGCCGAAGACCGGCCAACCTGCTTCGATTCGAGCAATCTGAAATGCTTCACTATCGCACGATGCGTATCCACATTGTGCGAGCCACTCTCGGACTGCGTCCGTCTCGGAAGCGCGCGTCAAAATCAAACTATCGTTGTCACTTGTCCAAGGAACCTGAAACCATTGACTCTCGGGCATCGCCCCTCCGACCGCGCCACAGGCTAATGACGGAGAGGTCGCCATCTTTCCAGCATTGAATGAAGCGCCTTTCTGGCGTCCACTGATCAGCCACCCGACCATCTCACTGCTGATATCGATGATCGCCGCATCCTCGCGAATGATATAGCGATCAATATGATTCGCCACCCGCTCGCCTTGTTGACCATTTCCAATCAACAGAAGCTCGTTCGCCAACGCAAACGCGCATACATGACCCAAAGTTCGTCCACGAACATCGGTTATGAATGCCTCCGTCCCTCGATCGACCGCCAGTCGCTTGATGTCCGCCGTACAAAAATTGTTCAGCACGGTAACCCGATCCCCGCCGGTCATTCGGACGATCGTTAGGTTCTCAATCCGAACATAGCCTCGACCCGCGAAAAAGCTGTCGTACGATTCACTCATTTATTCGTTTCGCAAACAATGAAAGGTTGAACAAGACCGGAATTCCGCCGCCATAGCCCCACAACGGAAAGCATCGTCAAGCGACGTCGGCGACAATGCCAGTCTCACAGGAGAATACCACGACCACTGATGCCCCACAATCGTTTTCGCTCACCTTGCCCTCGGGAAGGCATGCCGTGGAAGCAGTTGGCGAGGCTAGAACAGTGGCGGCTTCATCTGGGCATCCAACTCTTGCCAGCGTTCTTTGAGTTGCTCCAGTATTTCGGGATGTTTGTCGACTAAGTCGTTTTGCTCGGAAAGGTCCTTCTCCAAGTCATACAGCTCCCAGGCGGAAGAACGCTTGTTGCCGCCGTTGCGAACCAGCTTCCAATTTCCCTTTCGTAAGGCGGTTCGATTTCCCTGCCGCCAGTAAAGTACATCATGCGGAGCATCCTGTTTCTCGCCCAAAAGGTACGGCATCAGGTCGACACCATCGATTGGCTGATGGACTTTGGCACCCGCAAGCGTCGCTGACGTTGCAAAGAGATCGGCACTCAATATCGGATTGTCGTAAACTTCGCCGAAGGGCAATTTGCCTGGCCAAGTCATCAAACAGGGGACACGAAGGGCTCCTTCATACATCGATCCCTTTTCGCCGCGCAGCGGGCGATTGCTGGAGGTTAACTCTCGTGTGGGGCCACCGTTGTCGCTCAAGAAGATCACCCAAGTCTCGCGTTCAATTCCCGCATCTTTGATCCGAGACAGAATTTGGCCAACGCTATCATCCAGACAAACCAACATGCCGGCAAAGATGCGTCGATGGACATCTTTGATCTTCGCAACGCGTTCCAAATCAGACTTCTTGGCTTGCAACGGGCTATGAACCGCATTGTAAGCCACATACAAGAAGAACGGTTTGTCCCGGTGCCGATCGATGAAACTGACCGCTTCACGAGTAAAGGCGTCGGTAAGATAAGACGATTCGTCGAACGGTTGCCCACCGCGAATGATCGGGTTGTTGGCATCGTAGTCAGGTTCGTCGTGACCCATGTGTGTTGAATAGATCAAGTCCGTTCCAATCCATCGTCCTTCGCCACCACCCGGGATCGCCTTTCGCCGCAGCATCGACAGCGTGCCTTGAAAAGGTGGCGGAACAAAGTAATGCCCTTCGTGCGTGAATCCAAAAAATTCGTCGAAGCCGCGTCGATGAGGATGATACGCCGCCGCGCCGCCCAGATGCCATTTTCCGATCAGTCCGGTCGTGTACCCACGATCGTGTAGCATCTGGGCAATCGTCTGTTCACTGGCGGGAAGACCGATCGACGGGTCTTCATTTCGGGCGCCGATCGGATTGAACTCGTAACCGAAACGGGTCGGAATCCTCCCGGTCATCAAAGACGCACGCGACGGACTGCAATTCGGCCCAGCAACGTATGCTTGCGTGAAGCGAATGCCTTGATCGGCAATGGAGTCGATGTGCGGAGTCGGTATTTCCGGATTGCCCTGGCATCCAAGTTCTCCGTAACCCAAGTCGTCGGCTAACAGGATCACGATGTTCGGTTGATCAATCTCGCGGCGATCGAGCTGTGTTGACGATCGCTCCTCCGCCGCGCATGGATGATCCAAACAAATCCAGCACATCAGCACAGATGCAATCGAGAGGATGGCCGTTACGGATCGAATCGGTTGATTCCTCGATCGACCACGTCGCAAGATCAACTGAGAAACATTGGTGCAGGATAACATCGAACGCGCTTATTATTGATATAAGAATGTCTCAAGCAAACTTCGTGATACCGGGTCGGGCGATCTCGACCGTTGGAGCGTCTCCCCATTCATAAGCTCGCGGCGAAAGATCTTCGCTGGACTGCAAGGCTTGATCCCAGGTGATGGCTTGTCCGGTGTAGCTTGCCATCCGGCCCATGATTGCAAGCAGTGTACTGTCGGCCATGTATTGCCCGTTGTTAATCGGTGTTCCCGAGCGAATCGAAGCGAACAGGGCGTCGTGTTCGACTTGATACATGTTCTTCACCTTCTCTTCAAAACGCCAATAGGCATCGTTTTGAATATCGAGCAGCTTTTCGGAAACGGTCGCTCGCCCCTTGGAGCCGAATGCTAACGCGGACATCTCATTGAAGCAACCACTTTGCTGGCGACAATTGCTGAACAGTCGCGTGCCGTCGTCGAATTCGTAGACAACGCTGTGATGATCGAAGATGTTGCCATACATGGCTTCGGTGCGAACCTGTCGTCCTCCCATTCCGATTGCTTTCACAGGGTAACGACCTTTGATCCAAGCGCAGACGTCCAGGTAGTGGACATGTTGTTCGACATTGAAGTCTCCCGACAGCCAAGTGAAGTAATACCAGTTGTGCATTTGCCAATGCATGTCGGTCCATTCCGGCTTGCGAGGCTTCACCCAAATGCTGCCGCGATAATCGTTGGCGATCAAAGTGTGGACATCGCCGATCGCCCCGTCGTGCAATCGCTCGATCGTGTGTTGAAAGCCGGCATCGTATCGGATGCACAAACCCGAAACGACCGACAACTTTTTCCGTTTTGCCTCCTCGCATGTCTTCAGGACCGAACGGACGCCGGGAGCATCGACGGCGACCGGTTTCTCGCAAAAGACATGCTTACCCGCATCGATGGCCGCTTTCAGGTGTTGCGGGCGAAAATGGGGAGGCGTTGTCAGCAGAACGACATCGACTCCTGAATCGATAACGTCCTGAAAAGCATCGAAGCCGACGAACTGTCGCTCCGGTGGAACATCCAGTTTGTCGGTGATCTCCTCCATTTTGGACAGTGACCGCAGACTCTGCTGTAAGCGGTCTTCGAAGACGTCGCCCATGGCGACCAATCGCACATGGGGATCGGCCTGGAGCGCTTGTCGCGCCGCACCGGTGCCGCGTCCACCACAACCGATCAAACCGACACGGAGCAGCTCGTCGCCGCCGCCCTCGGCATGCAATCGTGGCGTTTCGGTCAATGCGGTCGCGCCCGCAATGGCAACGGTGGATCGGAGCGAATGGCCGATGAACGAGCGACGCGATGCGACGGGTGGCGTTTCCGAATTTTCGTTCATGATGGTTCCTTTTCGGTTTGACGGGTCCGCGTCGCCAAAACACCGGCGACGACAACTTCCAAATATTCGCGAACTTGACGGGCGAGGCGATCAATCGCTTCAGGGCTTTTGGGTCGATCGACGGCGGGGGCAAAGATATTCTCGCAGCACAGCGGCATCGTTCGACCGGTGGCCGCAACCGGATGCAACAATCGATAATGATCGATCTCACCGAAGCCGGGGCCGCAATCTTGGTCGATAGGCCAGTTGCGATGATCTTTCATGCAAAAGCTGTGAACAACGTCGGCGCATGCCTGAATGTCCGGGATCGGATCGACATTCAGATAGTCCATGACGTTTCCCGCGTCGTAGTTGACCCGTACTCCGGCATCGTCCACTTCGCGAATAATCTCCGCACAGGCTTGGCCGGTCCCCGTCGATCCACCGTGCTGTTTGACGACCAGCAGGACGCCGTGATCGCGAGCGATCGGACCGAGTAGTTTGAACCGACGTGTCCACAGTTCCCGGTTTCCTCCTTCGGTGTGGCCGAACGTTAGCACTTGACCGACACCCGCCGCGGCGGCCTGTTTGATGCGATGTGTCAACAAGGCGAGGGCATCGTCGGCTTCCGGATAAACGGTCGAAAACATCATCACCGGTTCGAGCCCCAGATCGCGACATCGCTTCGCCAGATCGCGAGCCTTCGCAGGCGGAGCATCGACGGGCATAACCGGCGTCCGCTCCGTGCCCTCGGTTTCGCGATGCGTCGTCCCCCAGGCGACCGATTTGTAGCCAGCGGACTGAATTCCGACAAGCGCTCGCTGCAAAGGGAATTGAGCATAGGGGAGCGTCATGCAAGCGATTTGAAAGTCGGTCAGGGTCGTCGCGGGAGTCGAAGCTTCAGCGAATGGCGAGGTGATCGCGGAAACAGACGCTCCGGTCGCCAGGCCGGCTAAGGTTTGCAGCATCCGACGTCGTCGATAAGTTTGGCGCATCAGCGGCTCCTGGTCGGTCGTGTGACATCCTCGATCGGATGCGAAGAATTTCGGGGAGAGTTTCGTTGGTTGCCTGAAATGCGACACACGTCATTTATATCAATAATGAACGCGATTGATGTTATCTTGCGCCAATGTCTTTCAGTTGATCTTGCGACGTGGTCGCTCTATGCCGTGCGTGGTCCGAAATGATGCCTTCGCGTTAAATGAAGCGAATCACCTCATTTCTGACCACAAGACGTATAACGATGCGATTATACTAAAACGCAACGGCCCTTTCGGAATTCCGTTTCTGATATTTACGCTGCATGGCCAAACATAAGGTGATTCGCTTTTATGACGCGAAGGCACCTATAAGGACCACGCACGGTACAACGCTCCTTTCACAAATGCCATGATATCTCGATTAACGTTCCATGTACTGATCGCTTTGCACGTTGGGGCGGTATCCATCTGGGCCTCCGACGACGGTTCGCTGCCGGAATTATCGCAACCTGGCGAAGGCCCCTATCTTTCCGGCGAGCTGATCTATCCGCTCGACAACCGCCCGACGCCGCAGTGCCATGCTTCGACCATCGTCCAGACGAATGAAGGTCTTGTTGTCGCCTGGTTCGGTGGCAAGCATGAAAAGAATCCCGATGTGGGCATTTGGGTTTCTCGACAGGAAGAGGGGCAATGGAGCAAGCCGGTCGAAGTGGCAAACGGCGTGCAGTCTCCCGAATTGCGATATCCTTGCTGGAATCCGGTCCTGTTCCAACCCACGTCCGGTCCGCTGATGCTGTTTTACAAGGTTGGGCCCTCGCCGAGCGAATGGTGGGGCATGTTGATGACGTCGACCGATGCGGGACGCACATGGTCGACGCCTCGCAAGATGGGTACCGATGAAAAGATCGGACATCTGCTGGGTCCCGTGAAGAACAAGCCGATCGAACTGGCCGACGGTTCCATCTTGTGCCCCTCAAGCACCGAGCATCAAGGTTGGCGTGTTCACTTTGAATTGACTCGTGACAACGGTCAGACTTGGGAAGTGATCGGTCCGATCCATGATGCAACGAAGTTCAATGCGATCCAGCCGAGCATTTTGACATACGATAACGGAAAGCGATTGCAAATTTTGTGTCGAACACGAGAGAACGTGATTGCGGAAAGCTGGTCGGAGGATGGCGGACGGACGTGGAGTAAGCCGGCGGCGACAAGCCTGCCCAATCCCAATTCGGGAACCGATGCGGTAACGCTTGCCGATGGACGACAATTGCTTGTCTACAATCACACCGTGCGATTGCCCAAGCCGAAGGATGCCTTTCCATCCAATCGTGACATGTTGAATGTTGCGATCTCGACCGATGGCAAATCCTGGAAACCGGTGATGACACTTGAACGAAAACATGTTGGCGCGGGGTACAGCTATCCCGCCGTCATTCAAACGCGGGATGGCTTGGTTCACATCACCTACACGTTTGAAAGGCTTTCCATCAAACATGTTGTAATCGATCCGAAACAATTGTGAGGGAGCTTTGATAGCACGATGACCGATCAACAGTTGTTCGAATACATTCGCTGTCCCGTCACCCGATCGCCACTTCAATCGGCCGACGCCGAGATGATTCGAGAGATCAATGATCAGATCGAGAAAGGCTTGATCCGCAATCGCCTGGATCGAAAGGTGGAGCGTCCCCTGGACGCTGGTTTGCTCAACAGCGACCATTCATTGCTCTATCCCGTCTGGGATGGCATCCCGACGCTGATTGCCGATGAAGCCATTTCCATGCAAGATCGACGGTGATACAATCCTAGAGCGGCCGCTTCGTCCGTTCTTGTGATTGGACCAACGCACGCCCCGTCCGAACACACCCGCCTCTCCGGATATCCTCTTACCCCGACCGGAACCCCATGCGCACGCAGATGCTTTCGATTACGTTGGCGCTATCGATCGCCTTGTCGGCCACCACGGAAAGCCGATCCGAACCGCTGGATCGGTTGACTTATGAACGCGACATCCGTCCGATCCTCAAGGAACATTGTCTGGATTGTCATGGGGCGGAAGCCGAACCGCAGGGGGAACTCGATCTGCGGCTTGTCCGTTTCATACGGCAAGGCGGTTCGAGCGGCCCGGCGATTGTCGACGGAAAACCAGCCGAAAGTTTGTTGTTGCAACGGATCGAGGCGGGGGAAATGCCGCCCAATGGAAAACGCGTGCCGGACGCTCAGCTTGCTTTGCTGAAGGAATGGGTTTCACAAGGGGCGCAAACGTTGCGACCTGAACCTGAAACGCTCGATCCGGGACTGGGGATCACACCGGAGGAACGCGAGTTTTGGTCGTTCCAGCCGATCGCGGATTCGCAGCCCCGACCTTTGACACAGCCGAACGTCTCCGGACGCCCATCGATGCGTTCATCTTTGAAAAGATGCAGCCACTGGGACTGAATTTCTCGCCCGATGCTTCACCCGAAGTTTTGATCGAGCGATTGTTTCTCGACCTAACAGGCTTGCCACCGACACCGGAGCAGGTTAACACTTTCGTTAGCAATCCGTCCGACGACGCGTATGCGGCGTTGATCGAACAACTGCTTAATTCGCCTCGCTACGGCGAACGCTGGGGACGACATTGGTTGGATATCGCCGGGTACGCCGACAGCGAAGGTTACAGCAACGCCGATGCCGATCGACCGTGGGCCTATTTCTACCGTGATTATGTGATCTCGTCGCTGAACGCCGACAAGCCGCTGGATCAGTTTATTCAGGAACAGATTGCCGGCGACGAAATGGTTTCGCCGCCATACAGTAATCTGTCACCCGATCAGATCGAGAAGCTGACGGCGACCGGATTTCTGCGTATGGCGGCTGATGGGACGGGAAGCGGATCGAACGACGAAACAGCCCGAAATCAGACGATCGCCGATACGATCAAGATTGTCTCCACCTCGTTGCTCGGCTTGAGTGTCGGCTGTGCTCAGTGCCATGATCATCGGTATGATCCGATTCCTCAATCGGATTATTATTCGCTGCGAGCGATCTTCGCCCCGGCATTGAACCATCAGGCGTGGCGAACGCCGCAGCAACGATTGGTATCGCTGTACACCGACGCCGATCGGATTTCAGCCGCCAAGGTGGAAGCGGAGGCTCAGGAAATCGCCAAACAGAAAGCTGAAAAGCAAACAGCCTATCTCGACGAAGCATTGGAAGTCGAACTGGCCAAACATCCCGAAGCACTTCGCGAACCGTTGCGGGCGGCGTACAAGGCACCTGCGGATAAACGGACCGACGAACAAAAAGGATTGTTGGCAATGTATCCCAGCGTGAACATCAGCGCCGGAACGCTTTATCAATACAACCAGGGACACGCCGACGAACTGAAGGCGTTTGACACTCGGATCGCCGAAATCCGTGCGAAGAAGCCGGCTGAACACTTTCTCCGCACGCTGACCGAGACACCGGGGCAAGTTCCCGCGACCCATGTCTTTCATCGCGGCGACCTTCAACAGCCGACCGATATCGTTCCGCCGGCTGCGTTATCGATCTCGGCACCGCCGGGTCAACGCGCCGTCTTTTCAGACAACGATCCCGAATTGCCCACATCGGGTCGTCGCCTGGCTTACGCACGCTGGCTCACGTCCAACGCGCATCCCCTGCTCCCTCGCGTTATGGCCAATCGCATCTGGCTGCATCACTTCGGACGCGGCATTGTCGGAACGCCGTCCGATTTTGGGCGGCTGGGACAATTGCCGACGCACCCGAAGCTGCTCGATTGGCTGGCAAGCGAACTGAAACGCCAGAACTGGAGTTTGAAAGCGATGCATCGGTTGATCGTCTCATCGACGGTCTATCGTCAATCGGGCGTGGCGGATGCGAGCAAATTGGCGATCGATCCGGCGAATCAATTCTATTGGAAGTGGCCGGTGATTCGACTGGAGGCGGAGGCTCTGCGCGACAAGATCCTGGCGGTGAATGGATCGCTGAGCGATCAGATGTACGGTCCTTCCGTCGATGTCACGGCCGATGAAACCGGACAGGTTCGCGTCGCTGATGAACGTCCGCGTCGGAGCGTTTACATCAAAGTAAAGCGAACGCAGCCGGTTGCTGTTCTGCAGACGTTCGACGCTCCGGTCATGGAAGTCAACTGTGAAGTTCGTCCCACTTCGACGGTTGCAATGCAAAGCTTGATGTTGATGAACAGCGAATTTATTCTGAAACAAGCCGAGACCTTCGCGAATCGCCTAGCGTCGGATGCGGCGGCAAAGGAAAGCGGCGATCCCGCGACCGATGCGAATGGGGTGCCGACGGCGGACACGTGGAAGAAACTCGTCGACGCTGAATCTTTCCGGTTCGATCCGTCTCCGTGGAGCTTCGGCTATGGAGTTCTCGACGAAAAGGAAGGCAAAGTCAGTGAGTTCGCGTCCTTGCCCCATTGGACTGGAGCGTCATGGCAAGGCGGTCCCAGCTTGCCCGATCCGCAATTGGGATATGTCTTATTGAATGCGTCCGGCGGCCACCCAAGCGACAAACATGCGGCGATCCGTCGCTATACCGTCTTGGAGGCGGGAACCGTTTCCGTCTCGGGCAAGCTCAGCCATTCGTCGGAACATGGTGACGGTGTTCGGGGAAGTTTGGTTTCAAGCGGCGGGGGCGTTATCGCTCAATGGTCGGCGGCGAATCAAGGGGTCGATACGACCTTCGCCGAAATCGAAGTGCGGGCTGGGGATACGATCGACTTTGTGGTGGACTGTCGCGACAACCAGACCTCCGACAGCTTTCAATGGCCGGTTTCACTGCAAGTAAAAACCGCTTCACGAACGATGGCTGAAGAGAGCGTCAAGGGATTTCACGGGCCCTTTGCCGATCCGGCGATGTTGCCGTCACAGATAGCACTCGCCTGGCGATTGGCTTACTGTCGCGAGGTGACCGATCAGGAACTGCGAAACGCGCTCGGCTTTGTTGCTGAACAATTGCAAACGTTGAAGCAACAAGGGACCGTCGAGGGCAAAGATCCGATCCAGCAAGCGATGACGAACCTGTGTCAGGTATTGTTGGGGTCGAATGAGTTCTTGTATGTCGACTGACATTTTTTTCCAACTTTGTAGCTAGGTTAACCCGAATGAACGATTTCACCTCACGGCGATCATTTCTGGCTGGAAATGCCTTGGGTGTCGGTTCGATTGCGTTGGCGACGCTGTTGCGGCAAGAGCGACTGCTGGCGACGCCTCCCAACGTGCCTCGTGATCCGGCAAGTTTCAACATGCTTCCCAAGCAACCGCCGCGAGTGGCGAAAGCCAATGCGATGATTTCGCTGTTCATGCACGGCGGACCCTCGCACATGGACCTGACCGATCCCAAACCGGAACTGACCAAGTTCAATGGGACCGAGTATGGCGAAGACGTCGGATATAGCTTCGTCAATCGCGCGTCGAAGACTTTGATGGGAAGTCCGTTCAAGTTTCATAAGCATGGACAATGTGGCACCGAGCTGTCTGAATTGTTGCCGCATACCGCAAAGATTGTCGACGATATTTGCCTCATTCGATCGATGCATACCGGCTTCAATGGGCACGAAGTTTCCATTCGCTATTGGCACGGCGGCATCCCGGCTGTGCTGGGGCGTCCCACGCTGGGCGCTTGGCTGACTTATGGTCTTGGGAGCGAAACGCAGGACCTTCCCGCTTACATGGTGTTGACCGATCCCGGCGGTCATCCGGTCGATGGAGTTCACAATTGGACGAACGGGTGGATGCCGCCTCTGTTTCAAGGAACGGTCTTGCGAGCCAAAGAGCCTCGGATCTTCAATTTGCAGCCTCCCAGTCACCTCCAAGGAGAACTGCAGCGTCAGAATCTGGCGTTTCTGCGGCAATTAAACGAAGCGCATCGAGAACGTCTGCCGGGGGAAAACGATTTGGACGCGAGAATCGCCAGCTACGAACTCGCCGCCCGCATGCAGACCGCCGCCGCCGAGGCTCTCGATATTTCGGGTGAATCTCAATCGACCTTGCAGCTTTACGGCATCGATCGCGACGAAAGCCGCGAGTATGGAACGCGCTGTTTGATCGCCCGTCGACTGATCGAGCGGGGCGTGCGATTTGTGCAATTATTCATGGCCGGACAGCCCTGGGACAATCACTCCAGCATTGCAGCGGGCCTGAAAAGTGTTTGTGCTCGCACCGATCAGCCCGCTTCAGGATTGGTGCGCGACCTGAAGCAGCGTGGTCTGCTCGACACGACCATCGTGCATTGGGGGGGCGAAATCGGACGCCTCCCGGTGACGGAGAATCATGGCAAGCCGGAGAATGCCGGACGCGATCACAATGGGCAGGGATTCAGTTGCTGGCTTGCCGGCGGAGGCATTCGACCCGGTATGACGTTCGGAAAGACCGACGAAATGGGACATCGGGCCGTCGAAAACCGACTAACGCCGAATGACCTTCAGGCGACCATTCTGCATCAATTCGGCTTCGATCATTCGCAGCTTACGTTCCGATATAACGGACGCGATCAAAACTTGACGGACAACCGCGACTGTCGGGTTGTCAGTGAGATCTTGGCCTAGAGTTGTTCTTTCTGTTCGATACGGTAGCACCTTTCATATTGAGACGGCACCCCGAAGATCGGCCAGTAGGGATGAACCCGTGGTGTCGGTTGGCCGCGGAGATCCTCCAACAACAGCCCCGATCGACACCAGCCCACGATGCCGTCACGATAGTTCAACGCGACGATTCCGCGTCGCTTCATTTTTCGTGCGTATAAGTAACTACGACCGCCGATGGTGCAGTAAGCAATCAACACGCGGTCGACATACGAAGCAAATTCGCTTTCGTATTGCCGCATCGTGATCGCGCCAGGAATCATCGAAATGGATTGCTCCGCCGTGCTGCGCACGTCGACAACGACGTAGTCGGACGCCTCGTTACCGGAAAGGATTCGTTGCAGATCGGAAGTGGAAACCGTTGGCACGCGGATGCCGGTGATTCCGCCAACGATCCGGTCGTACGTGGTGAATGCAACACGGCTCCATTGGATGGTCCAATCGCCGACCAATGCCTGGATACGATTTGAAATCAACCAGCACTCCGTTGACGCAGCCACAAGCTTGTGGCGATTACCCCTAGTGTCAATTGCAACGAGGTGATCGAAATTGGTTTTGGCAGGTAGAACGCGTTTCGCTGACGCCGAACACGTGAAATCGTCTTTCGGTCGCTCAAGCTACTGACGACGATGACGGGAATCTTTCGCAATCTGGAAATGCGCGAGCGTTGCAACCGCTGAAGCAGTTCCAACCCCGAACAGTTCGGCATCTCGATATCGGTGATGACGACACTCGTTGGATTGTTTTGCAGCTTTCGCAGCGCATCATTTCCGTTCTCAGCGAAGTAGGGAGACAAGCCGAGCGCGCGAACGGCCTGTTCGCTGATCAGTCGCGGTGCGCGAAGATCGTCGACAATCATCGCACTGGTGAAATCGGCTTCCATCCAGCGCGATCGGATGTCGCTTGAATTGTTCAGAAGAATCATTTCAATCACACTCCCGAAACGGGTGATTTATCAATAAGGCGGTGCATTCATGTCTTAGGATTGGACCCTGAAGGGTGACGAATTTGGAACATTGCGGAAGGAACCGCCGAGCACTGACTCCAAGGGAATCATAACCCGCATCGGCAACCGCCGCTTGGTCGGCACCAAACACAATATGCTGAATGCCGGCCATGATCGAGCCCGACAAGCACCTCGGGCACGGCTCAGCGGTTGTTACAAGAATGTACTCTTGAAGTGAACAAACCTGCAACAGACGGCAGGCTTCCTTAATGGCAAGAAGTTCAGCATGGGCGGTCGGGTCGGATGCCGAAACCGTTTGGTTGTACGCCAAACAGATTGCTTCACCACTGTTGCGATAAATACCAGCCCCAAAAGGATTTTCGCCGACGCCAACACCTTCGATGGCGATCGCCAGCGCTCCTTTCATCCATTGCGAAAGCTGAGCGTCATCGATTGACTTCGCAACATGCATTTCCACACTTGCCTTCGTTCAGAGAACCTGTCCACTTACGCCCCGCGTTTTCCAACATCCGTGAGGTGATGCCTGCTTGGCGAATGAACACGTTACGGCAAGCAGGAATCACGCCACCACAAATGCTGGAAGAACAAGCAATTCGCGTGCCGCAAACGTCATGTTATACCGGGCGTGGTCCGAAATGATGCCTTCGTGGTAGATGAATCGAATCACCTCTATTCTGACCACGCGACGCCTAAAGACTGTGATCTTCACCTCTCCAATCGAATGACGGTGATGTCTTTGTGATTATCCGATATTGAAACCGAATAGGCGACGTCTCCACGCTGGACGATGTACTCGTTGATCTTTGTCCGATCGGGGTTCACCCGCCATCCGGCTTGCTTCCAGGCGGACAGCAACTGCTCCGAGGCAATGGACGAAAGCAGGAACTGGGCGGAGAGCGTTCCATTGGCATTTCGCCGCGAGCCGACGACCTCGACTCCCTCCGGCAATTCGAGCGTTTCTTCGCGATTTGCCCCCGCGTCATCGGTCGCTGCATGAATCGATATCACTTTCCAGCCGTCCCCATCGGGAGCCAGGATGCGCAGCGTGATAAAGCGATCATCGGATGTCGTCACCAATCGCATGGACGCCATTTCGCCCATGACCGATCGGGTCTTCAATTGTTCGGAATGATCGATGACCGTCGTCTCTTCATCGAACAGTTCGGCGAACTGGCTTAATTCAAACCTCGCGTCGTCGGGAATGTTTGCGGCGATCGAGTCGCCGGTCGTTTGAAGCGGTTGTTCCGACGCGACCGGCAGGTTGGACAAATCGGCCCACGCTTGCTCGGCCTGTGTTCTTGAAGAGAATCTTTGTTGACCGATCGCCCAAGGCATGCTCCCCAAATTCCATTGACCATCGCCCGTCCAAAGTTGTTCGGAGGTGATTGGCATCGCTTTGGCAACCGCTTGCTCGGGCTCTTCCAGTTCCGGCAATTCGGCTTGTTGGCGGAATGGCGAATCGGGTGACCGGAGAATCCAATACGTTGCCGCCAGGATCATCGCGATCAGCAGCAGCCTGGGAAGTCCGACCATCATGAAGTTCTTCAGATTCCAGCGTCCAGGCATCGCTACAGCCCTGGAAAGGACGACATAATGCTGAACAACTGGTCTTGCAGCATCCGTTCAATGCGATTGATCACCGCGTTGGACACCAACTCTCCGATGTTCAGATTGCCCAAGTCGATGTCGTCGATATCGCGAACCATGCGGGTCATCACCGAGAAATGCGGAGCGGTCGTCGTCATATCGACTTGTCTGTGATCCCACGTATTGACGATCAGCATCGTCTGCTCCCTGGGATGGCGTTGTCCACCGAGCCAGTGCGAGACGCGAACCGAGGAGGTCGTGTTTCCTCGAAGGTTTCCCCTGGTGTGATCGGCCAGCGACGACAACGCCATCGCTTCGTCCGGATTGGGGAACGATGTCCGGATCGCGCGCGATGGGCGATCAGGGGTTGTACGTTGTGCGAAGGTCGCGTTGCGAACCTTCACGGCCGTTGCTTGTTTGGAAAGGGCAACGCGACCGAGCGACCAAGTCGACGCCACGAGAAACAACAGGAAGGGTATGCCCATGACCAATTCCAAGGGCGCCATGCCGCGACGATTTCGGGAAGGAAGGGGACGGATCATCTGACAATTCCTCTATCAATGATGGACGTGGTCGCTCTAGGGATTAGTGGTTCATCAATTTAGCCGCGTTGTCGCTGAATGGCCGCATCACGTCGCGGACATCTCGATTCTGTCGCCCGATGACCGTGCTGGCGTTCTTCAGCTTGCGTTCGGTAACGGGCGTCAATTTGGCTTGCCAGTTGAGTCGAATTTTCGGCTGTGCAAACCCTTGGAACAAGTCTCCAATCGCGGCCAACAAGGCCGTCCCAATCCAAGTCGATTCGTATTCGTCGACTCGCCCGACCCATCCGAGCGTATCCCAGGTCACCTTCGGCTGCTCGGAGTCGTTCAAATCTCGCAACATGTTGGCGTTGTAGACCATCGACTGCGAGACACACATGATTCCCGAAGGATGTTCCTGACGGAAGATCGTCGCTCCGGCAAGCTTTGAATTGCCGTCGGTCTTCGCCAAAGCCAGGTGCGTGAACAGATCATCGGCTCGACGACTGGCGGCACGCTGGTTGTTGGCGTCGTTCCAAACTTCGGTCCCCTTCTTGCCAAGCTTCTCGTTCAACCCTCGGACGACATACATCCGCACGTCTTTGCCTTGAACGGGAACGTCCGGGCTGTTTCGACCAAGCACGCGTTGAAACAAACCGCTCACCATTCCCATGATCCCATCGATCGTTTCCCCGAAATGCGGGTGATTCGTGCGACGACTGTTGATGACCGTCAATTCGTCCTTATAAACATCGCTGGCGCGAAGGAATTCGCTCGCCTGGATCGTGTAACGCTCGGTCCAGTTCAAGTAGAAAGCTCCAATCAGGCTGCGGTGCGAGATCAAGGTCAACGGCAAGCCGATAAACTTTCTCCAATGCACGACCCAGGGATAGGTGGCCCGAATCATTTGCGATTGCTCTTCGTTGAAGTTCTGCGTCCCATACTCCAGTTCGCGTTCGACCGGCATGACCGCTTGAGGGCGAACGATGGTCGACAGCGGATTGGAGATCACGCCATTCTGGAAAATATGACCACCGACGATGAATGCTTCACGCTTGTGATAATCACCGATCGTCTCCACCATGCGATTGATCGTCGTCGGCATCACGTTGACAACCCCTTGCTGGATTTTGTGCAGTCCCCAGATCAATCCAGGAATCAGCTTCTTCGGGTAACTTGCCGCCTTGGCGATCCGCTCCAGAAGATTGAGCCGTTTATACTCGCTTTCGATACTCCGCTCCTTGCGACGCAGTTCTTGAATCTCGTTAATGATTTGGATGGCTTTGACAACCAATCCCGCCGCGATCGCCCAACCGATGACTGGGATCGAAAGTGCCTGGATTGCATCCTTGATCGTCTTGACCAGTTCAATCAACTTCTTCAAATGCTTGACGTACAGCAGCAACATTTGTGCTTGCAACACCATCTTCGCCTGAAAGATCGACGAATTGAGATCGGAATAGATACCACCGGTGATCGTATCGAATCCCTCCATTCCCAAGAACGGAAGATCGTCCAACCCCAAGTCGCCCAGCGGTCCGAGGTCGATGCGTCCAAGGTCTTCGATCACGCCGCCGATACTCAGCACCGACGCATTCAGCGCGGCCGACATCGCCACCACTTCCCACGGGTCTTCGTTCGGTTTCCAATGTTGATCCAAATGCCTGCCCCCCAAGGCGTGATGCAACACGTAGATACCGTTGAGTTCGCCGATCAAGTGATTCGACGCGGTGAGCATGTTCATGCCTCGCGCCGTCCAGACAGCGGAACTGTAGGCAATCGCGTCGCTGGCGTTCTGCGTCTCCAGTTTCTTGGTGACCGTCTTTCCAGTATTGAAGACGAAGGCCGCCATGCCCATGAAGAACAAGACGGAGACCACAACTCCCCAGACGATCATGCCATCTTCATTGCGGTGCAGACGCATCATCGAACGGTGCATCGAACGAACGCACTTCTTTGATGTCGCCTCAATTTCCCGATCGGAAAGGGCGGCCATCGCCGTTGGAAGGGCTGATCGTGCATGGGATCATGTTCAGAAGGTTTCATCGGATCAGACCTCATCGGGAAAGTAAGGGATCTCAAGACGTCCGTGTACCGTTTGAGCCATCTCGCTGGGCAAGGTGACGGTTGTTGTTATCCTTCGCGTGTACAACCGATGACGCGCGTAGCCCCAGCCGTTGTCGAAAATGGCCCCAGCCATCGGGATATGCAGCGGCATGCGATACGTCACCGACACTTCAACCGGAGCGTTATATCGAGCGCGATTGTTGCTGACGGAAGCTTTCGTCATCGTCGCCGCGAATCGCAGCTTGCGATAAACATAACTCTCCGAAGCCAAACGATCTTCCTCGCCGGCTTTAATAATCGGCGACACATTCGATCCCGAGGTCACTTGTCCGGCCAAACGTTCGTAGGTGCGATCGTAATAACGCGACCCGAAGGTCATCGCGTTGAACCCACCCGAGGTCGGAAAACTCGTAAAGCGAACACGCTCGTAATGCTCTTGGACACCCGAAGCAAATGGAGTCATCGCCATCACGGCCGCTCGATCAGCGTAGAATTCGACCTTTTTGTCCGACCCATCGTTCAGATTGCCGCGAACGCGCGGGTCGGCTCCCTGCCATACAACCGCCGCCCGAGCGGAAGCGAAGGCGGCGTGGACGGTTCCGAACTTCACCAGAAGAACCAGCGTCCCCTGCAACGCACAGCAAAAGATCAGCAGCAGGAACGGCAGTGTGAGTACGAACGGAATCGCGTAGGAAGCTCCCTCCTCGTCGCGAACGAACTCGGCGACCGAACGCCAACGCATTTTCTGGATCGCGAAACGTGAGACGAATAATAAGATCGTCACCGACACCAGCCAGACGATCCAGACAAATTCGACCGATTCGAGTAACATGCGCATGGACATCGCTGACGTTCCCATTCAAGAAGGGTTTGCTACAACAAGGGGCTGCCGACCATCGAGCCGATGACGGTGTATAAAACGCGCAGGGCTCGAATGCCGACGTATGCGGAGGTGGCGAAGATTGGGAACACCAGTGCGGTGGTCATCACAACTTCCAAAGCCGACATGCCGCGTCGTCCGTTGCGGCGACTTCCGCGGATGCGTCGCGATTTTTCACGGCGGTGATTTAGCGAGCGTTTCATCGTTCAGTTCCAGTAAATCGCCAACAAGGTTCCCACCGCGAAAAACGGAGCCAACGGGAACTTTTGTTTCATCATTTCGCTTTGCTGTTTCACCGGCGGGTCGATGACCGCCGGAAGTAGCTTGTGCCCGATCGTGCGGAGGATTGCCTGAGCGATGAACAACGGACCGCGCGCCCAGATCGTGAAGCACAGCAGTCCCGCGCCGGCGACGACGAAGCCGTACAGCATTGCATTAACCGCCAAGTCCCAGCCGAGTAGGGCTCCAATGCAAGCGGCCATCTTGACGTCGCCGGCACCACCACCCGAGATGCTGAACATGATGAACATGATCACCAGCATCCCAAAACCACCAGCCAGCGACTGCGTCAAACCGACGGAGCCGAGCCAGTGGTTCTGTTCGGGAACGATGAAGGCGGCCACATTCAAAACCAATGCCCACACGAACGCGCTGTAGGTTGCCCAGTTGGGAATCTTGCGGTTCGACAGATCGGTGAAGACGGCCACCGCCAATAGCTGAGCCAGCACATAGCCGCTGATACCCGTCAACGGGTGATACGCCGTGTTCACCGATGTCGCGGTCCAGATCGCGCCACCCACCGCGACGCCGGCGGAAAACAGAAGCCAAGGATTCGACAAGGCCTTCGTTTTCGTTGACACCAGTTCGTGGCGGCTTTCGTCCATCATCGCGGTTGGGTTTGCTGAAGTTGTCATGGCTGGCTTGCTTTCACCGTCGGTCATCGTGCGGGGTCCGGCTCGCAAACGGATCGCTTGCGAGTAAAACTTCGAAGAACGGTCTAGCTTTCAAATTCCATGATGCCGTCGATTTGCTCGTTCATCCAATCGCGAATTTCCGGCCACTTGTTCTTGATCGCGATCAGGACCAGGGCGGCGATGGCGATGATCATCACGATCTGCAACGCTTCCAGGCCGGCTTCGTCGTTGTGAAACTTCTTGAACGTGTTCTTGATTTTGCTGAGAGTTTTCATCGTTTTGCTCTTGAATTGGTTGGTTTTTGTCGGCTGTGCGATTTATTCAGTGTTTCGCATTCTACTTCTACCAACGCCGATCCCTACCCAAGAGCGCGCATGAATACCAAAACTTTCTGAAAAGCGACATTTCCCTGGACTGCTGGACCGCTAAAAAGTTGCTATTGACGCTCGTTGGTCCATGTCACGTTGGCTTCCCCCACATCTGGTTTACCAAGGTTGTGCGCATCAGACCCCAACGGGCTTGCCCCGTTCGGTGAATCAGATTGTTGGCTAAGGACGCGTTCCCCACGCCATCGCTCCTTTCCGCCGTCCGTCGCCGCACGCGGGCGGACAGCCGAAAGGCGGGGCATCGCGGGGCCTTCTTTCTAGCCATCAATCTACTTCACCCATGAGGCGAGCTCATGGGGGTCGTTCACAAAGCTTTTCGGTGATCTGGAAAAACGAAGCCTGCTGGAACTTCGTCGCCATTTCGTCGCTTGTTCAAAACTGATTAGCTTTCAAATCTATGATGCCGTCGATTTGCTCGTTCATCTGACTGCAGGAATGCCTTCATTACTTGTTCTTGATCGCGATCAGACCAGGGCGGCGATGGCGATGATCATCACGATTTGCAAGGCTTCCAGGCCGGCTTCGTCGTTGTGAAACTTCTGAACGTGTTCTTGATTTTGCTGAGTTTTCATCGTTTTGCTCTTGAATTGCTGGTTTCTGTCGGCTGTGCGATTTATTCAGTGTTTCGCATTCTATTTCTACCAACGCCGATCCCTACCCAAGACGCGCATGAATACCAAAACTTTCTGAAAGTATATTACCTGGACTGTTGACCGCTAAAAAGTTGCTATTGACGCTCGTTGGTCAATGTCACGTTGGCTTCCACATCTGGTTTTCACAAGGTTATGCATCAGACCCCAACGGGCATGCCCCGTTCGGTGAATCAGATTGTTGGCTAAGGACGCGTTCCCCACACCATCGCTCTTTTCCGCCGCCCCCGCCTGTAGGGCGCTGATGGCGGAAAGGCGCATCCCGCCTTCTCTTTAGCTATCAATCTACTTCACCCATGAGGCGAGTTGATGGGGGTCGTTCGCGAAGCCGCAGAACGCCACGTTGAGCATGTGAAGCCCCAGATGCTCCTTGCTTCTCGACACGAAGTACGAAGGCACAGAACTCGCTTCACAAGGAATCGACGCAATAACAACCTTTTAGCATTCCAGCATCACCCCGAAAAAGAAGGATGCTTATGTACACTGTTCAGATGTGCGCTATATCAATGATGAAAGTGCCAGATGGTATATCTTGCGTGGTCTGGAATGAGGTGATTCGCTTCGTTTAACGTGAAGGCACCATTTTCGGCCACGCGACGTATATCTTGCGATCACGTCTCTCAGTGGACCTTGCGACGTGGTCGCTCTGGGATGTGCTGCCGAACGAATGATTGCGGGGCGGTGCTACGCTGACTAACATGGAAAAATCAAAGGTTTTTCAACGATTTGGATTCTCTCTCGGCCTATTCAGCGGAAGAGGCATTTGTCGCGATGATTTGGTTCTATGCTTGGTGCGCCTTTCTGGCATTCGTTCTGTTTTCGATTCCCATTGCCGCCTTGATGGACAAACGGGCCGAATCGGTGCCTGCTTCACGCAGGAAAAGATCGGTCTCCGATGATGAAGGCGTCATCATGGGGGGTGAGGATGAACAGGGCTTGGCTGTCGTCGACGAGGCCGAAATGGCGGAGGATGTTGAAATGGCCGACGATGTCGAATTCGCCGACGAGGCTGTTGAAGTCGGGGACTTTGACGAGAACAAGTAGCTTGTGATTGGACCGCATTGCCTTGAAAGTCTTCATCGCCGAATGGATGCGAAGTGGCGGCATGGCTTCCCTGTCGACGAGCGAGTCGACCGACAGCTTGCTTTCGGAAGGTTCGGCAATGCATCGAGCGGTTTGCCTGGATGCAAGCCGATGCTGCGACCATGTATTAACGGTGATTGATGGACCGCTTGCAGACCCGCTCCCCAAGAACGTGATCACGTTCCCTTTTGATCGCCATTGTGATCCGATCGGCCAGTGGCTGGCGATCGCGGAAGCTTGCGACGTCGCATTCCTGATCGCCCCCGAGACCGATCGCATTTTATCGGACGTGGTCGGAGCGTTTCGCGCCAAGGGGCTTCCCGTGCTTGCGTGTGGTGAAGCGGTGATCCATTTAACAACCAATAAGCTGTCGTTCGCTGATCGTATGCTCGGCGAAGGCGTTCCTCATCCGAGGACGTTGTATCTGACAAAGGGGACGCAAGACGCGATCAAAGAACCTTGCTTGACGAAACCGTTGGATGGATGCGGGTCGATGAACCTGCGTCGTTACTCAAGCAGTCGCGATGCGTATGCCGCACGCACAACGGAAAACCCATCGTCCGCGATCATTCAGCCGCTGCATCACGGTTTGGACGCCAGCATCGCTTGCATCGTTCGAGAAGAATGTGTTGACTGGCTTCCCGCGTGTCGTCAGACGATCGACAAAAGGACTTTCGCATATCAAGGTGGAAGCGGGCCCCTTGGCGTCGATTTGCAGAAGCGTGCATTGCGGCTGGGTAAAGCGGTGATCGAGGTGTTGCGGAATCCAAATGACCAGAATGCGAATCAGCACGCGTTGGCCGGATTTCTGGGAATCGACATCCTCTTGGGCGAAACGGAATCGGATGACGTCGTGATCGAAGTTAATCCGCGTTTGACGACGTCATTCATTGGTCTTCGGGAATTGATGAAAACCAATCTGGTTGCCAGAATGCTCGGTTTGGAGACGGCCGGCCCGCTGATACGCAAGTTGTCGGTCGCTTCCGTCGAGTGGAAACCTGATGGCCGTGTAACCGTTCATGCAAGCTAGACGTTGGATCGGAATTGATGTTGGTGGGGCGAATCTGAAATTCGCCGATTGCGACGGCTGGACACACGCCGAAGCCTTTCCCTTATGGAAGCATCCTGAAAAGCTGAGCGATCGGCTGCGGCGGATCTTGCCGATCAAGCATCCAAATTTGGCCTACGCCTTGACGATGACGGGTGAATTGGCCGATTGCTTTGACGATCGTGCGGCCGGTGTCGTGGCGATCATTGATTCGGTAGTGGAAGCGATCGGTTGCGAAAGCTTGCTGCGGGTGTACGGACTGGGAGGCCATTGGTTCCGTCCAGGTGAAGGATCAGCGCGATGGAACGACATTGCGGCGGCGAATTGGTTTGCAATGGGGGCGTACGCTACTCGACTCTTGCAGGAATCGGAACGCGGTGTCTTGATCGACATCGGGTCGACGACGACCGATGTGATCGCGTTGGCCCGCGGGGGAGTGCAAACGGCATCGCGCAGTGACTTCGATCGGTTGAGAACGTCCGAACTTCTTTATTTCGGCGTCGGTCGAACCCCCTTGTGCGCGATTGCCGCGAGGCTTCCCTTTCGAGGTGACATGGTGCCTGTCATGGCGGAGTGGTTCGCGACGACCGACGATTGCCGGCTTGTCCTCGGTCTTGTCGAAGAGTCGCCATCGGATGTGGAGACGGCCGACGGGAAGCCGCGCACCGTGCAACACAGCATTCGTCGCTTGGCGCGAACGATCGGACTGGATCATTCGATGTTCGGCTTGGAGGATGCGAAACGGATCGCACGATGGGTCGAACGTGAACTGAAGCAACGGCTGGCGACCGCCATCGGTCAGGTTGCGCCCGATGCGGACCGTTGGGTGATCTCCGGGCATGGCTCGTGGTTGGTTCCCGAATCGATCAGTGACGGCTGCCCGGCCAGCAAGACATTCTTATGCGATGCGTGGAGCGATCAGCAGGCTCGCGTGGGACCTGCGTTCGCACTTGCGGTGCTGGCAACGGAGAGATTCGGATGAAGCGTTCGCGGAACTGCATTCGTGTGGTCAAGCTTGGTGGCAGTCTGTTGACGCGCCCTGATGTCGATCATCGTCTAGCAGACTGGCTTCAATTCACCGCCACGGAAGGAAGGGCTGCGATTGTCGTCGGCGGTGGTCAGTTGATCGACGTGATGCGATCCTTTGACCAACGTTGGCCGCTCGATGCCGAAGCGATGCATTGGCGGTGTGTTGAATTGTTGCGTTACACCATGGAGATCATCGCCGACCGGATGCCTCAACTGAAGTCGATCCGCGATGTCGACGGATTGGACGAATGGCGACGCGACGCCGATACCAGTCGCGACGCGCTTGTCGATGTCAACGCGTTCTATCGCAAGGAGGATGCCGATTCGCGGCGGCTGCCTTCCAGTTGGAAGACGACAACCGATTCGATTGCCGCATTGTTGGCGTTCAAGCTTGAAGCCGAATCGTTAACGTTGCTGAAGAGTTGTTCGCCGCCGATCGACGACGATTGGGTTGCTGCTTCGCGAGCGGGGATTGTCGACGACGCGTTTCCGGAAGCGATCGAAGGGCTCTCGAATGTAAAGATCGTCGATCTGACCAAGAGCTCATGCTAGCGAACCAGGGCCTGGCGAATTCGCGCGGCGACGGCTGGGTCTTGTTCACCGGCAAGCAGGGCTCTGAGTTCCTTGATCACATTTGGGTCATCCATTGTCCCCAAAGCCGACAAGGCTCGCAAACGGATGCTCCGTTCGCCGTCGTCGGCCAGCCACAGCAGCCATTGTCGCGGATCGATATCCGAGCGTTTGGTGATTTCATCGATCAGGCCGATCCGGACTTCGGCGTTGGTCGAAGCCAGCCGCATGGCCAAGTTCAGTTCGCTGGGTTGAAAGCCTCGGCGAATCAATTCGTTGCGCGCCGATTGGGCCAATGGTTTGCGGATGCTCGACAGCAAGTCGATCACGGCGCGAGTGCTGTAGGCTTCCAATGCTCCGGTGGTTGAATATCCACCCGCCGAAAGAATCGGCACGGGCCCGCCAATCTGCAGTTCCTCTTCAGTAGATGGCGAACCACTGTTGCCGAGCGTGGCCGCTGGTCGAGCCATCATTGCGGGTTGGAGCTGTGTTGAGTCGTCCGCTGGTGCCTCGATGGCGCTGGATGTCGAAGAGGCGATACGCTGGGTCGGATCAATCCACAGGTCCTCGTCGATCGCGTTTTCCGGTCCAGCAGACCGAACGAGCGGTTCATACTCCAAGGGCTGGTCCAGCGGTAGCGGTTGCTGCTGTCGGTCGCTGGTTTCCCGCAGCACGGTGTCGGTGACTGGCGTACTCGGAAGGTTGGCCAGCAGCGATGGTTCGGTATCGATCGGGTCGGCGGGAAGCCGCAGTTGAGACAGAAGAACGGTCGCCGTTCGATAACTTGTCCGCGCCCGTTGCAGGTCAAGGTCAAGTGTGTCCAGCAGTGTTTTGTTAAGCAGTTGTTGAATCCAAGGGTATCGATCCTCGGGCATGTTCGGCAGTTGAGTGCTGAGTTCCGTCGTGATCGCATAGTGGCAATTTGCCCCCGCGGCAGAGCCCTTCTGCATCATTTCGTCTTGCAGAGAGGAGAGCGTTTGCAACGCGACTCGGGCGACACCACGGTCATCATGCGCCAAGGATTGAACCAAGACCGGGATTCCGGTAAGGCCCAAGTGACCGATTGCGGCGATTCGGTCGGCTTGGGATTGCAGCGGCAACGTGTCAAGTTCATCGGTTAGCTGACCGAGCAAGTACCAGTTGGTTGCTTTCGGAGCAACGACGACGGTGAAAAAGATGACCAATCCAATCGCAACCCACCAAGGCCAGGCCTTGGAGTATTTCCGACGCCGATAGGCGAACGGACTGTTGGGTTGCGGATGATTCATGGGTTCAAATGTTGCGAGTGTTCAGTGGACGGTGACGCTGCGGATTGCGAGGGGTTATGCCATGCATGGACTAAAATGACGACTTCACTTGTTATAACGTGCGTGGTATGAAATGATGCCTTTGTATTTTTTGAAGCGAATCACCTCATTTTCGGACACGCGACGTCTATTAAGTGAATGACCAGATCTTGGGCCATGCGGTATCTATGTTGTTCATACAATCCTAGAGCGACCGCGTCGCAAGATTAAGTGAAAGACTTTGTGGCAAGATGACATCAAACGCGTTCATCATTGATGTAGATTCTTCTTTGAACGCGTAAATAAGACAAGATCAATGTTTGCAACCGAGGATACGATCGTCGCAATTGCGTCTCCTCCCGGGGGAGCGATTCGTGGAATCGTGCGCATCAGCGGCGAGCGGACGCTAGCAATCCTGCGAGAGTTGTGCGAGCCGTCCGATTGGCCGGGAAAGGTCGCTTGGCGGCATGCGACAACGATCGATCTCGGGTCGCCGCTGGGCAAGGTGAATGCAAGCATTCTGTTGTGGCCTGATGATCGCAGTTATGTCGGGATGCCCAGCGCGGAGATTCACCTTCCCGGAGCGATGCCGATTCTGGAGTCCGCGGTGCAGCGATTGATCGATGCCGGCGCGCGTCTGGCTCAGCCGGGCGAGTTCACGATGCGCGCCTTTCTCGCCGGTCGACTCGACTTGACGCAGGCCGAGGCGGTTCTGGGAGTCATTGACGCCGACGACAAGCAAGGGCTTGACGCGGCGCTGCGTCAGTTGTCGGGGGGGCTTTCGCAACCATTGACCGCACTGCGAACGGAACTTCTGAATTTGCTGGCGCACCTGGAAGCGGGATTGGATTTCGTCGAGGAAGACATCGAGTTCATCAGCGCCACGGACTTGCTGGCCGGTCTCCGAAGGATCGAACATCAGATCGCCGAGATCGCCGAGCAGATGGATTATCGCGGTGCGGCGACGGGACCGCCGAAAGTCGTCTTGCGGGGGGAACCCAACGCCGGCAAAAGCAGTTTAATCAATCGGCTGGTCGACCGAGAGATTTCCATCGTTTCGCATCAAGCGGGAACAACGCGCGACTGTGTCGAGCAAGCCGTTGAAATCGACGGGATCGTGCTGCAATTGATCGATACGGCGGGGGTCGAACCTATACCGTGCGTGGTCCGAAAAGATGCCCTCGCGTTAGCTGAAGCGAATCACCTCACTTCTGACCACGCGACACTTAACGACGATGCGATCAGCCATCATGCTCAGCAACTGGCCAACCGAGCGGCCGAGGAGGCGGAGTTGCTGTTGATCTGCGTTGATGTCTCGACCGGTGCGTTGGAACCATGGCAAATCGAGTTTCAGAACGCCGTGCCCTCGAAGCTGCGGACGGTCCGCTTTGTTGCGACAAAAGCGGACCTCTGCGAACGATTGCCGCCGTGGGTGCAAGATGACTGGATCGTGACCAGCAGCGTGCGAGGGACCGGTATTGACGACTTGAAAGCCGAGATTGTTCGCGCTCTGCAATCGTTTGATCGCGTCGAATCGAGTACCGTTTCAGCGACGGCCATTCGCTGTCGGGAAACGCTTGTCGCCGCAGTCGCCTCGTTGCGGCAAGCCGTTGCGATTGTGGAAAGCAATCTTGGGGAAGAGCTTGTCGCCGCTGAGCTTCGGCATGCTTTGGACGCCATCGGGCAAGTGACTGGTGCGGTCTACACCGACGATATTTTGGATCGCATCTTCAGCGAATTCTGTATCGGGAAATAAAAACAACCGATGACCGAAGGCCACCGGTTGCCGTACATGCGTTCTTGCCGAAAGATTTCAGCTTCACTTGTTTTTCTTGACAGCTTTCTTCTTTGTGGCCTTGGGTGCCTTTGCGGCGGGTTTCGCCGCGGCTTTGGCTGGCGTCGCCTTGGCGGTTGTCTTCTTGGTGCTCTTGCCCGATCCAAAAGCCTTCGCCCAGCCATCTGCGTATGCTTCGTTGCTGCCAACGCGTGTAATCGTCATGTCTCTTCTCCTTGTATTGTGTGCCTGCGGTCGCCGATTCTGTTGTGCGTGGTTCGGAATGCCGCCTTTGCATTATAAACCGCATTTCCTTCCACACATCAGCTATATCGTGCATGGAACGTGTTTGTTATCGCGCGTTTGCGTTTGGGTCAAGGACGGATGAAGAAATCTGATCGTTGTCGATCGATTTAATGTCGGCGTTTATACCGTGCGTGGTCCGAAATGATGCGTTCACGTTAAATGAAGCGAATCACTTCATTTCCGACCACACAACGTTTCATCGCAACGCATTGACGAGTGGACATCCAGGCGGTGCCGGTTCGCCACGTCGATAGCGCGACAGCAGTTCCTTCGATCGCGCCGCCAACATCCTGCGCACTTCGCGCCGTTGACCTTTGACGCGCGGAATGATCATGGAATCGTAAGCGGTTGTCTGATGTCGCATCCAGGCGATCACCGCGGCCTGCGCACGCTGATCGATCGGGATGCGTTGGGTTCGCGCGACCGTGCCACTGCCGACCGGCGTGGCGTGCGCGGCGACGGCCGATGCAAGTTGTTGAGCCAGCGAAGCATGTTGGGGAGCGAAATCGAGAAAGGTGACGATGGCATCGTGAAATTCCCCCACATAGGCTTCCTGCAACTTGTCGCGACGTTTCGCGGCGCTTTCCATTTTCTTGGCGTATGCCGGTTGGGAGCGTTCGTGCAGCAAGTCCTTGCGGATTTTTTCGATGACATCGGCGGCGGCCCACAGACCGCGAGAGAACGTCTTGCGTCCTTTCTTTTCCTGCACGATCCAGTGATCCCCCGCCGCTTTGACGCGTCGCGTCAACGCGGCGTCGCCTGGGGGTAACAACTGCCAATGTTCGGGAACGGTTCGAATGCCGCCATCGGCGGCGCGGACGGTACGGTCGGTTGGTCCGGGGGCGAACGTGTTCATGCTGTTTGCTTCTGGCTTTACGGGCGAGGTCGGTTTATCTTGATCGTTCAACCGATGGCGTTGACATTAGACCCTCCCACCCTATTCGAAGGAAGTTTACGTGAAAAATTGGAATCAATGGCTCGTGCTGGTCGCGATCACCTGTTTCTCGGTCGCGAACCCTGTTTCGGCCGACGAATATTTAAATGGTATTCAATGGAAAGAACCGACGATTATCCAGCCTGGTGCTCCAGGGGAACCACCATCGGACGCGACGATCCTGTTCGGGGGAGAAGACCTTTCGGCCTGGACCGGGTCGGAAAACTGGAAAGTTGAAGATGGGGTGATGATTTCCGGGAAAGGGGATTTGCGAACGAAGGATTCTTTCGGCGACTGCCAGTTGCACATCGAATGGTCCGCACCCACGCCAGCCAAAGGAAGCGGACAGGGACGCGGCAATAGTGGTGTTTTCATGATGAACACCTACGAACTGCAAGTGCTTGATTCCTATGACAACACGACCTACTTCGACGGTCAAGCGGGGGCGATTTACAAGCAGCAACCGCCGCAAGTCAACGCGATGCGTCCGCCGGGAGAGTGGAACGTTTACGATATCATCTGGACGGCTCCGAAGTTTTCCGATAGCGGCGACTTGATATCTCCGGCCTATATCACGGCATTGCACAACGGCGTCGTCATTCACAACCACTTTGAACTCAAGGGTGACACCCCCTTCAATCGACCGCCTCAGTATCGTGCGCATGCCGACAAGCTGCCGATTCGTTTGCAGGATCATGGCAATCCGATCCGCTTTCGCAACATTTGGGTGCGGTCCCTGTCCCCGGCTCAGGGCGAGCAGCAGCGCGAGCCTTTTCTGCGAGACAACAAAGGAAACGAAACGCCGGTGCGGTCCAACCCATAGCATTGCGGGGAGGCTCGGTCGCTTGCCCCCTTTTCTTCGACCGAGTTTCGCATGACGATGTTTAGGCGAATCACCTCGTTTCTGATCACGCAGCGTATAGCAAACGTTTCCCTGGACCTTGATATTTTCGACGAGCCACCCCACGCATGAATGACCACCCATCTTCCTGGACGATCGACGACGCTAGTGAACTGTATGATGTTCCGCGATGGGGAGCCGGTTATTTTTCAGTTGGGCCCGAAGGAACGTTGCTGGTCCATCCCGACCGCAATCCCGCGCGGTCGATCGATCTGCAAGCCTTGATCGAACGGATCGAGCATCGAGGCTTGGAACTGCCGATTCTGCTGCGGTTCAACGGAATTCTGCGCGACCGCCTGCGGGAACTGCACGATTGTTTCGCCAATGCGATTCAGTCATGTGAGTACAACGGGAAGTACAAGCTGGTCTATCCCGTGAAGGTCAATCAGCAGCGCGATGTGATTCGCAAGGTGGTCGAGTACGGTCGCGAGTTCGGCTTCGGACTGGAGGCCGGCAGCAAGCCCGAACTCCTGGCGGTCGTTGCGATGGGAGACGAGGCGATGCCGGTGGTCTGCAATGGCTTCAAGGATGATGAGTTCATTCAGATGGCGTTGATTGCTCAAAAGCTCGGTCGAACCGTTTTGCCGATTGTGGAGAAGTATTCGGAGTTGCTGTTGATCCTTCGACATGCCGAGGAGATCGGAGTGCGCCCGCAGTTGGGCGTTCGCGTTAAACTCGCGTCACGCGGTGCGGGGCGTTGGCAATCGTCGGGGGGCTACCGATCCAAATTCGGTCTGACTGTGAGCGAAGTATTGCGATTGGTCGACGAACTTGAAAAACGTGGAATGTCGGACTGCTTCAAACTGCTGCATTTCCATTTGGGCAGCCAGATTACCAATATTCGGCAGGTGAAAGGGGCGATCAACGAAGCGGTTCGTGTTTACGTCGATCTGCATCGTCGGGGAATGGGTTTGGAGTATTTGGACGTTGGTGGCGGTTTGGGGGTCGATTACGATGGCTCGCAGACAAACTTTGAATCGAGCATCAATTACACCCTGCAAGAGTACGCCAACGACGTCGTGTATCAGATTCAGACCGTTTGCGATGAAGCCAACGTTCCTCATCCCACCATCCTTTCGGAAAGCGGTCGCGCGGTTGCGGCTTATCACAGCACACTGATCTTCAGCACGTTGGGCGTGACATCACAGGGGAATGCGATCGACGTTCCGACATCGGTCCCCGATGACTATGAACAGCCGCTGCACGACTTGGTGATGGCTCACAACGAACTGACCGCGCGCAACGTCTTGGAATCGTTTCACGACGCCCAGCAGTCGCTCGATATGGCGATGAATCTGTTCAGCACGGGATATCTTCCGCTCGAACAACGCGTGCTCGCTGAGAACATGTTCTTTGCGATCGCGCATAAAGTCCATAAGTTGACCGCGGAACTGGAGTACGTTCCCGACGACCTGCAGGGACTTCCGAGGATGTTGGCCGATTCCTACTTCTGCAATTTTTCGTTGTTTCAGTCGATGCCCGATAGTTGGGCGATCAAACAATTGTTTCCGATCATGCCGATCCACCGATTGAACGAACGTCCGCAGCAACAAGCGGTGCTGTGCGATATCACGTGCGATTCGGATGGCAAGGTCGATACGTTTGTTGATCGACGCGACACAAAACGCGTGCTCCCACTGCATGCGGAGAATGGCAAGCCTTACTACTTGGGGGCGTTCCTGATCGGTGCCTATCAAGAGATCTTGGGGGATCTACATAACCTGTTCGGCGACACGCACGCCGTGCATGTCCAACTGAATGACAACAACGAAGTTGAAATCGAATCGATCGTCAAAGGCGACACCGTCCGTGAAGTGCTCAGTTACGTCCAGTACAGCGAAGACGCTTTGGTCGATCGTTTGCAAACCGCAATCGAAGCGGCGGTTCGAAAGGGCTTGATCGATCAGCGTGAATCGGGCCAGTTTCTCAAGTTCTACGAACAACGCTTGGCCGGATACACCTACCTGACGCCGTAACTTTTGTAACTTTGATTGCGAACGAAGATGATGAACCTTTGCGAATTGACGGCGATCTCGCCGATCGATGGACGTTACGCCGGGAAGACCGCTCAATTGCGGCAATCGATGAGCGAGTTCGGTTTGATCCGCTGTCGCGTCGAAGTCGAAGTCCGCTGGCTGTTGTCGCTGGCGGAGCATCCGCGGATTGCCGAAGTGCCGCCGCTGAATGATGCGGATCAGAAAGTGTTGTGGCGACTGGTGGAGGACTTTGGTCTGTCGGACGCCGAGAAGGTCAAGTCGATTGAAGGGACCACCAACCACGACGTCAAAGCCGTTGAGTACTTCATTAAGGAACGTATGGCGGAGCACCCGCGTTTGGCCGAGATTCGCGAGTTCGTTCATTTCGCCTGCACTTCGGAAGACATCAACAACCTATCGCATGCTTTGATGCTTCGTCGCGGGCTCGATACGATTCAGCCGGTGATGCAACGTTTGGTCGACACGCTTCGCGCCAAAGCGATCGAATTCGCCGCGATCCCAATGTTGTCGCGGACGCATGGACAAACGGCTTCCCCAACAACCGTTGGCAAGGAACTGGCCAACGTTGTCGCGCGGCTTGAACGTCAGCTAGCGCAGGTTCAAGCGGTCGAAATGTTGGGGAAGATGAATGGCGCGGTCGGCAATTACAATGCTCACTTGTCGGCCTATCCCGACATCGATTGGGCGACGCACGCCAAGCAGTTTGTCGAATCGATGGGCTTGCAGTGGAATCCCTATACGACACAGATCGAACCTCACGATTACATGGCGGAATTGTTCGACGCCGTCGCTCGGTTCAACACGATTTTGATCGACCTGGATCGCGATATCTGGGGCTACATCTCGCTGGGTTACTTCAAGCAAAAAACCATCGCGGGGGAAGTCGGATCGTCAACCATGCCTCACAAAGTCAATCCGATCGACTTTGAAAATTCCGAAGGCAACCTCGGACTGGCCAACGCCCTCCTGTTACATCTAAGCGCCAAGCTTCCGATCTCGCGATGGCAGCGCGATCTGACCGATTCCACCGTTCTGCGGAACACCGGCGTCGGCTTCGCTTACAGCTTGATCGCTTATCAGTCGACGTTGAAAGGGCTGGGCAAACTGGAACTGAACGTCGCTCGCTTGGAAGCCGATCTTGACGCCGCGTGGGAAGTGCTGGCCGAACCGATTCAAACCGTGATGCGGCGATATGGGATTGCGGAGCCTTACGAAAAGCTGAAAGCATTGACGCGCGGACGCAGCGTCACGGCCGACATCTTTCGTGAATTCATCGAATCGTTGGAGATCCCCGCCGAAGCGAAATCTCAATTGCGAGATTTGACCCCGGCGACGTATACCGGAACCGCCGCGCAGCAAGCTCAAAACATCTAATCGCTTATGTGCCGCCCTTCGGGCTAAAGTTGTCGTTTCGGTTCCAGGGCCTGACGGCCCAGGCAGTTTTTGTTTCGGCCTCCGGCCTAAACGGGAGGCGAGCGTCTTCCGACTGATTGCGTTTGTGTCATGACTTGCGACGACATCAATAAAACATTGCACCTGCGATCAGCCGAACGTCACTTGTTTTTCGACCGACCATAGACGGGCGGTTCCCAATCTTTCGGCAATTTCCCTTGGGGACGCACTCCGTAAGCGTCGTCGGGGATCGGAGCTTCATCGGCGGTCAGCAAGGGCAAATCATCGGGAAGATGCTTGATCTTGAAATCCTTGTACTGAATCTTCATCGCTGGTCCGACGTGTACTTGCACGGCGAGCACACCTTCGAGCGACCGTCCGTTGGGATCGAGATCGACAAGATCGGCGGTCTTGTGTCCATCGATCCAATGTTGATGATGATTTCCTCGGACCAAGACGCGGAAATCGTGCCACTGATCGGGGGCAAACTCCTTCACCGGCATCTGCCCCACAACCCACGGTTGTCCTTGTTCGTCAACGACAACGCGTTCGCCGGTGTGCGACAGAATGCGACGACCCTTCTCTTCGTACAACATGCCGTTGTACTTGGGAACATTCGCCACAACATCGCATTGATATCCGGTAACGATATCCAGACCCAAATCAGGACGCGACGTGCCGCGGTACTGGATGCCGCTGTTTCCGCCGGCCGAAACCTTTACCTTTACCCGAAGATCGAAGTTGCGGATGGTGGAGTCCTTCCATGTGATGAAGCGGTTGGCCTTCAGAGATCCGTCCGTGACGCCGGTCAACGCTCCGTCCTCGACCGACCAGTATTTCGGATCGCCGCTCCAGTGATTCAATGTCTTCCCGTCAAACACCCGAACAAAACCCTCCGTGTCGCCGCGACTTCCCACGGCGGCCGAAGCAACCGGATGGGGAACCGTCGAAGCGGTGAACTGGCCCTTTAACGGATCGAGTGGCCCACCAAGGCGTTCAACATGAGCCGAAGTCCGCTCGCGAAGCTCGTTCAGAACATCAGCAAATTTCGGGTCGCTCGCCAGATTGACCAATTCGTCGGGATCGGACCGCAGGTCGTGAAGGAACTCATGGTTGTCGTGATCGAAGTACCTTGCATACTTGAAACGCTCGTTGCGAACACCTTCAAACGCCGGAATGCGATTCCGGACCGCAAAATGCTCGTGAAACGTCTCCTTTCGCCAATCGGCGGGCGTCCCTTGGACATTGTTCACAATTGGTTGCAGGCTTGCCCCTGATAGCGGTCGGGAATCGATGCTCCCCCCAATCCAAGAACGTCGCCGGAAGATCGACATTCAACGCCATCGCATCGGTCGTCTTTCCCTGGCTGGCCGCGTCAACACGCGGATCGGCAATGATCAACGGAACCCGCAGCGATTCCTCGAAGTGCGACCACTTCCCAGCCAAGCCACGATTGCCCATGTGGTAACCATTGTCGGCGGAATAAACCACGATCGTGTTCTCCGCCAAGCCGGCTTCCGCCAGCGCCTGCATGAAGCGTCCGATGGCATGATCGATTCCACTGACCATGCGGTAATAAGCACGGATGTTCGTTTGATACTTTGCCGACGTGTTCCATCGCCAGAAGTAACGCTCTCGATTGATCGTCGTTCTAAGAAAATCGGCAGCCCGTCAAAGATCGCCGGCGCACTTAACCTCGGCGGAGCGATCACGATGTCGTCGTACAATCCGTCAACCGAATCGGGCCAGGGAAAGGCTCCAATGCCGGGACGGCGATCGTTATCTTCGGCGTGGCATGCGTTGAACCACATGTTCAGAGCAAACGGTTTGTCTTTCGGCTGATGCTTGATAAAGTCAACGCCGCGATCGACGATCAGATCGGTTTCGTGACGCAAACCACCATCGGGCATCGACTTGTAATAGGGATTGCGACCAATCGCTTCTGAAGACATCAAAATGCTCTTGCGGACGAAAGCCTTGCGGCATCTTGGCGTGCCACTTACCGAAGTACCCGGTGCGGTAACCTTGTTCCCGAAGCAGATCGGAATACAGCGTCTCAGCGGCGTCGGGAGCGCGCCTGCTCAGGATTGTCCGACGTCCCGAAACTGCGACCGAACAAACCGGTCAAGATCGTCGTTCGGCTGACCCAACAGATCGAGTGGCTGACGAAAGCATTGTCGAAACGCGTTCCCCGCGCCGCCAACGCATCAATATTTGGCGTTTTGACAACATCGTTGCCGTAGCATCCCAGCGTGCTGGTGGTTTGATCGTCGGCAAAGAAGAAGACGATGTTGGGGGCTGCTGGGCAAACAACGTGTGGCAACAAGTCAGCAGAAAAATCAAGTTCAGCAAAATACGCAGTGTCATTGGGTTTCCAGCGGTTAACGGCCGAAGGGTTCAGGTACTTGGGAAGTTCAACGTTCAAGCGTTCCATCGTGATCGGTCATGAAGCGTCTGACAATCGCAGGCTGGAAGCTTACGCCACTTATTGTACGTCGCGTGGCCGAAAATGAGGTGATTCGCTTCGTCACACCGTGCAAGTTCTGAGCATAACTCGTTTAACGGCAAGCCGAGCGACGGCGAAACACTGGAAAACGTCGCCTTCGGCTTGCCGTTAAACGAAAACTTATGTTGGTGCTAAATGCAAAAGCATCATTCCAGACCACGCACGGTATAAAGAAACGAAGCGACGTTCCAGACCGAGCAAATGCACTGCTCCCCGCATCACTTCGTCAATGCGGCGACGCGACGAACAAGGCTCGGGGCATCAACGGGTTTCGCCATGAACTCGGTGCATCCCGCGGCGATTGCTTCTTGCACTTCCTCAGGTGTCGCTCCGGCCGTCAATGCGATGATGGGCATCGTGAATCCATGATCGCGTAGACGCTGCGTTGCGGCCCGTCCATCGAGTTCGGGCATTTGCATGTCCATCAAAATACAAGCGAAAGGACGCCCTTCGCTTTCGGCTTTCACGACCGCTTTAACGCCTTCGGCCCCGTTGACCGCCTCGGCGACATCCGCACCACTGCGGGAAAGAAACTTTGTCGTTACCAAGCGGACGTCGCGGGCGTCGTCGACAACCAAGACGCGGCAGTTGAGCTGTTGCAAAGCGTCGGAACTGCTCGATTCAGGCTTGAGATCGTCGGGGCTGGGGGTGATGAGAACCCCGGACGATTGCACCGGAAGCAGCAGTGTGAAGCAACTCCCTTTGCCCTCGCAGCTTTCGACCGTTATGTCACCGCCAAGCAGCTTGGCGAGCCGTTTGCTGATTACCAATCCCAAGCCTGTCCCTTCGATGCCCACAATCTTGTTGTCATGCACCTGGCTGAACGTTTGAAACAGACGCGACAGATTCCGATCGGAAATTCCGATGCCAGTGTCGATGACCCGAAAGCGGAGGTGTTCGCCATCGGACGAATTCATATCCACCACAACGCGTACCGATCCCTTCGGCGTGAACTTAATCGCATTGCCGATAAGATTGACGAGAATCTGCTCGACGCGTGAGCGATCGCTGTGGATTCGTTCGATGACCGGACTGGCGAACTCGAAGCTGAGCGGGATTCCGCTGGAATCGCTGCGGTGTCGCATCAATTCGTGGATGTCCGCCAACATCGGAACCAAACTGAATCGAGATTTGCGGACGGCCAGCTTTCCGGCCTCCACTTTCGATAGATCGAGAATGTCGTTGATGATTCCCAACAAGAAGCGTCCGTTCCGAATGACCGTTTCAAGGTACTCAGGATTGATTGTTCGGTTGTCGCGAAGGTCGCGCAGGGCGATGTCACTGAAGCCGATAATCGCCGACATTGGCGAACGGATTTCATGACTCATGTTCGTTAAGAACTTGCTTTTCGCCGCACTGGCTTCCTCCGCCGCCGCCCGCGCGTGCTCCAGATAGTTCTCCGTTTCCTTGCGGACCGTCACATCGGTCATTGAAAGCGCCGCGCCACCATCAATGGGAAAAACCCTCGCGTCGTACCATCGACCAAGGTGCCGAGAATAGTACTCCGTTGTTTCGCTACGCTGAGACCTGCGGACGCGATCAAGAGTGGACAACAAGGGCGACTCCGCCTCGTTCAAGAAGAGTTCCTCATACGAACGACCCACCAAATCGCCGGATAAATTGGTCAGTTGATGCGCTGAGCGATTGGCGACCTGAATCTCGCCGTCGAGGTCGAAACTGATGAACGGATCATCGCTGCTTTGGATGACCTCGCTGATAATAGCGCGCGAGGCCGACAGTTTCTTTTCGGTTGCTTTTCGATCGGAAATATCTTCGATCAGTGAAATGCAGCAGTCGGGTTTGCCATCGGCATCGCGGCGCAGCGATGTTGTCAGATTGATCCAGACGGCATGCCCATCCCGATGGACATAGCGTTTTTCCATCGAGTAACCGGGAATCTCGCCACGTTTCATCTGAGTGAACTGAACGATATCCGTGTCGACGTCTTCCGTGTGCGTGATGTCTTGAAATGTTCTCGCGAGCAAGTCATCGCGTGTATACCCGACGATTTCGCACAACTTCTCGTTGACACGCAGCCACTCGCCGTTCATGCCGACATGAGCGATCCCAATCGCCGCGTTCTCGAAGGTGCTTCGATATTCTTCTTCGCTCGACTTCAGGATGCGATTTGCCGACACGACCGCGGTCACATCGTTCTGGACACCAACGAAGTGCGTCACTTGTCCT
Organism: Pirellulaceae bacterium; assembly: GCA_041399105.1. Classification (GTDB taxonomy): domain Bacteria; phylum Planctomycetota; class Planctomycetia; order Pirellulales; family Pirellulaceae; genus Rosistilla. The sequence goes on from JAWKTL010000001.1 coordinate 120,253, forward strand.
TCGTCATCGGAGACGGGTGTCACAACCAGATCGTTGTAAAACTCGCTGCCGTCGCGACGATAGTTCAGAAGCGTGATTCGACATTCGCGTTTTTTCGCGATCGCGTCTCGAATGACCTGAACATCCGCCGGATCGGTATGCGGACCTTGCAGAAAGCGACAATTGCGTCCGATGATATCCTCGGGACGAAAGCCGGTCAGATGAAAGAAACCTTGATTCGCGTAAACGATCGGCAGATCGTCTTTCAATGCATCGACGATGATAAAGCCATTGTTCGCCGCATCGATCGCTCGAGTCCGCAAACGCAACTGCTCTTCGGCGGCACGCATCACGGTAACGTCGTACAATGTGATTGCGGCGGACGAAACCCTTTCCGCCTCATCGAGAACCGGCGTGACTCGAATCAGCAACGTGAGCAATTTGCCGCGAATCTTCGCGGAGATTTCTTTGGGAGCAACATCCCCCGTCCGGGATAACTCTCGAATCAGCGCTTCGCAGGAATCATAGACGTTCTCAGGCAAGACTTCCGCAAGCTCGACGTTCTTGGAAACGTCCAGCTCCGTTCCAAAAAGCTTCGTCGCGCCGCGATTCCAACTCGTGATGCACCCATTTAGCTCGACGCCGATGATTGCGTCGGTGCTGTCGGCGACGATGGAGGTCAGCTTGCGGAGCTTCTCGTCGGTTTCCTTGACCGATCTGAGATTCGTGATGGTCAGCAAGATGCCGGTACGATCACGATACGGCGTGACACGCAACAACACGGGGTCGCCGCGACGATCGGTCGCCTCCATCTCGACCGCTTGATTCGATTCTTGGACGCGGCGGGAGATCGCGACCAGATCGATTCCGTCGAGGGCGTTGGAATAGTCTTGCAGCGATTCACCTTCGGGATCTCGGTGACGAATCATCAACAGGTCCGATGCGGCGGGAGTGACGCGACGAATATTCATTTCGCGATCGACAAGGACGATTCCGATATCGCTGTCTCGCATCACGCTTTCCAGATCGGTGGTCAGCTTCGTCAACAACTGCAAACGGTGCGTGCTCTCGGCGTGCGTCGTGTGCAGCTCTTCGTTAACGCTGTGCAATTCCTCATTCGTACTTTGAAGCTCTTCGTTGCTGCTGGTCAGCTCCTCGTTGCTCGACTGCAACTCCTCATTGGTCGTCTCGACCTCTTCAATCGTCGCTTGCAGGTTCTCTCGCGTGTAGTCGAGTTCCATCTCGAGCATTTGCACTTGTTCCTGCAACATGCTTATCCGCGCATCGCCATCGTCCGAACGGATGATCGCGGCGGAGGGAGCCGATCGGTCGCGCAAGATCAACGCGTTTGAATGATCGCTCGGTATTGCCGAGTCCGCGATGTCGGAGTCGGTGCCCGATGTGTCGGCGAATGTCAACAGGTAGTGCGTTTCCGAAACGCTGGCGTGGTAAAACGCTTGGACACGCAACGTCACTTGGCGTCCGTTGAGAAGCGAGTATTCCGTTTCCTCAACCTGCTGGTCGGCATGCAATCGCTGCATCGCGATCGTCAGCGAAAGTCTCAGCGGATCCAGAAGGATGTCCTCCACCGTACCCTCGCATTCGGCCATGGGGACGCATGGTGTATCGCGACACATCACCAAAGACCTGCAACGTATGCACGATTGATCGAACAAAATCCCAGGTGGGGCGTATTGTTCGAGCATGCGGTCATACGACATCACCAATGTCGGCGACGGAGCGGATGACGATCGTGGACGAATCGACAACCTCGCGTTGGTCGGCACTTGCTTGCGCAGCTTCAGGTCCAATGGCAATCGTAATTCACGCTCCTTCTGAAACAGACGCCAATGCTTGTCGAGCGTCGCATACTGTTCCTCGACTTTTCCAAGCGTCTCGCTTGGACCAAGCCACAGCACGCCTCGCGTTCGCAGCGCATGGGTGAACGCGGTCAGGACACGCATCTGCGCGTCTTCAACCAAGTAAATCAGCAGATTGCGACAGGTGACCAAGTCCATGTTCTTAAACGGTGCGTCCCGCAAAACATCATGCCGCGCAAAGACGATCGATTCGCGAATCCGCTTGACGATCTCAAAACTGTCGGGCCGCTCGACGACGAACTGTTGACGCAGTTCGCTGGGAATCTCGCTGATCGCCTCGCGTGGAAAAACGCCCCGCTGTGCGTACCGAATCGCTTCGGGATGGACGTCGGTCGCGAAGATCTTGAGATCGAAGTGAACCCCGGATTGCTGCTTCGCATCCTGAAACATCATTGCAATGCTGTATGCTTCCTGCCCGGTCGCGCAGCCGGCAACCCAAACGCGCACTTCGTCTCCGGCGTTCTTGGACGAGACCAGCTTTCGAAGGCAGCGGTTGGCCAGCCGCTGGTATCCATCCGGGTCACGGAAGAATCGCGTCACACCGATCGTCAAATCGTCCGCCAACCGCGACAGTTCGTCGGGACTTTCATCCAGCAATCGACTGTAGGTCTCCAAGTCCTCGGATTTGCTCAGCATCATTCGCCGAGAAAGTCGACGAGTGAACGTGCCGTGCTTGTATTGCTCGAAGTCAACTCCGCAGTAGCCCTCGAGTCGGTGATAGATCGAGTCAACCTGATTCCGTTCAATCGAAGGTGATTGCTGCGAGACCACGTCGTCAATGGACTGACCTTCGATGTAGGCGGTCAACGCTTCGGCGATCTCGGGTACGGGGGCGACGATATGCACCTTTTGCGTCTTCATCGCGTTCAGCGGCATTCCATTGAACTGCGCCGAATCCTCGTCCTGACACAGAACAAATCCGCCGGCGCGATGCACGTCAACAATTCCGTGGCTGCCATCGCTCCCCGTGCCGGAAAGAATCACGGCGGCGATCTTTTGATCCGTATGCCGAGCGAGAGATTTAAAGAATCGATCGATCGGAAGATTCAACTCCCCGTCGTCGTATCGGTCCATCAGCTTCAGACGCTGGCCAACCAATTCGACATGCTTGTCCGGCGGCATCAGATAGACCGTGTTGGCCTCAATCGAGACACCGTCGGTGATTTGGACGGCGGACATCTTGGTGCGCCGTCCCAAAAGCTCCGCCATGTGACTTTGATAGTCGGGCGAAAGATGCTGGATCACGACAAAGGCGGTCCCCGTATCGCTGGCAACCTGCTCGAACAAACATTCCAAAGCCGTCAGCCCCCCGGCGGAAGCACCAACACCAATGATGAAACGAGGGGATTGTGTGGGCTCTGCGTCCCGATGGGGCTTGTTCGTATCAGTCGGTTGGCTCATACAGGTTCAATCGCGCGGTCGCGGTATACCTCTTTGTTCTCTTGGTTAGGGCGACAAAGCAAGTCAAACGACATTCGATCCGACGTTCATCGCTTTGTGTCCGCGAAATTTCATTGTAGCACCAGCCCTGAAATCGACGAGTGCTTTGTTGCTTACCGTAAAGCTAGGTTGACGGAACAACCTCTTCGACCATCGCGTAAGCAACCGACGTTCCCATCGCACACCACGCCAAATAAACGCCTTGGCATAAGTCATTAGGTAACATCAGTCGCTGAGCGTTAGCTCACGGTTCCGGAAACCGGACGGTCGCTAACGTGTTCCGGCTGATTCCAGTTTGCTCCATGATGTCTGCCGCGGTGCTTAGCATTACAAAATCCTGCGTGCTCAATCACTAGGAACCGATCCATACCCCGACACACAACGCGATTTGGTCGACAACCAATCGCAAAGACCGAAAATCGATCAGGCATTGTTCCGGAGGTGAGGTTTGAGAGGCTATCCGGAAACTGCTGTGAACGAAGGCAAAAAACGTAACCCAATGCGTTGGCGAGGACTTGCGGTGTTGACCGGCTCGATAACGCTTTCAGCCTCCCAGTCCCGGGTCGATCTGCCGGTGAAGGCGTTGGCGGAGCCGCCCATCGGACTATAGTTATCTTGGTTTCGGTTTTGGGGCCTAACGGTGGGCTGCTGAAAGTTTGCTATTGACGCTCGTTCGTTGATGTCACGTTTACTTCCCCCGCATCTGGTTTACCAACGTTGTGCGAATCAGACCCCAACGGGCTTGTCCCGTTCGGTGAATCAGATTGTTGGCTAAGGACGCGTTCGCCAGACCATCGCTCCTTTCCGCCGTCCGCCCGCCTGTAGGCGGGCGGACGGCGGAAAGCCGGGGCATCTCGGGGCCTTCGTTAATGTTTTTCAGTTGATCTTGCGACGTGGTCGCTCTGGGACGTGGTCGCTCTAGGTCAATAACGAACACGTGCGGGAGGCTCGTCACGCGTCAAGCGTTCAGTCGATCACCGATTGCGGTTTCGGTTTTGGCGCATTGGGATCAATCGGCAATGGCGGTCCCAACTCCACGCCTCCGACATGCGTCGTGAACAGCCAGTCTTGAGGCTGCGGATCCCATCCGGCAAGCATCCCCGCATCCTGAAGGATCCCGCGAGCAATAAGATAAATTTCGTAGCTGTCGGGCAAGACATAAAAGCGAGCGTAGTATTTCGTGATGTCCAAGTTGCTTAAATAATCCCGTCGAATCGTCGATCGTGGATTGATCAACGCCGTCGCAATCGCGCCACGTTTTTCGCGAGGATGAAACCGCAGGCGAGGATACCGGTCTTGATGGATGTAATATTCGACATCGAAGAAGTCGTCCCGGTCGGTCAGCTTTGTAAAGTGGGGTGCGAACATCTCGGGATCAATTTCCTTCTTGGGATTCGCGTCCAGACGGAAACGCTGCACGATCTGCTTGGCCCTCAGCAATGCCCGCTCGCGAAACGCCTCCACATTGATCGGATAGACCGTGTTGGCGGCACATAAAAACGAAGCCTGCTTGGCTCCCGGCGGCGCGGGTCGAGGGTTGGGGACGCTGACTTCAATATCCGCCGGGCGGGCGCGAACGGGAGTCGTGTCGAGCATCGCTTCGACTTGGGCCTTGCGCTCCAGCGATGCGCTGATTTGCTTGGTAAGCTCGTCGCGTTGTCCCTCGGTTTGGGCAACTTTCTTTTGCGCGGCTTCCACTTCGGACTGCATCTTCTCGATACGCATGGCTGCCGCGGATTGTTGCTTTCGCGCTTCCTCGCGACGCTTTTGGTACAACGCCAACTGGTCTCGCAGCTTCTGAAGCTCCTCTTCTTGCTTTCGGACATCAACATCGGCGGGGGCGACGAGCAACTGTTCAAGTTCGTCGACCTCCTGCTGCTTAACCAGCAGGGTCTTCTCCGCTTGCTCGATCTTCTCGGCATCGACCTGGGTTTCGGCTCGCAGGCGGGAAACAACTTCGCTGACGCTCATTTGGGTAACGATCAGCACAAGCACAAGGATGCCGACGACGTTTGTCATCGTATCAAGCAGCGAATCGAGGCCGCCGTCATCATCTTGTTCAGCAGGACGTTTCATCGAAGTGGCGTTGGGAACGAGCGGTCAGCAAGGAAAATGCGGTACAAGCATCCGGGCGTCTATATCAAGGATGAACGCGTTTGATGTTATCTCGCGTCATGTCGTTTCAGTTGATCTTACAGCGTAGTCGCTCGAAGCGGTTCGAGCGCGCAACGGGTGTGTTTTGATCCGCCGCATGCATTAATTGTAAACCAAACGTGGCGGATTCGCTGTATCCCGCGATCCCCGACGCGAAAAAGTCGACTTCAACATGCCGTCCGTCGATTGCAGCGAAGCTTAGCGCGTGGTAACCTTTGCGGAAAGTATTCATTATTCACGATGCCGCTGGCGCATTCGTCAGGCGTTCCAGGCATCACCTTACTTCCAGAGCAGGTGTTATGGCAGCTACCACAACAGAGGTCAAAGAGGAAGTTGTCGTCGTCTATTTTTCCGACGGAAAAATTTTGGACAGTCAACGCATTGAACAGGTTGGAAGCGAACTGCAAGCTGCTGTTCCCCAAGCCATCCACAAGAAGATGCTGCTGAACTTCCGAGGCGTTTCGTTTATGTCGTCAGCGATGATCAGCAAGCTGGTGATGCTGAATAAATCGTGCAAGGCGTCCGGTGTGCAAATGAAGTTTTGCGAGGTTTCGCCGAACGTGATGGAAGTCTTCAAGATCACGAAGCTGAACAAAGTCTTTGACATTCAGCCCACCGAGGACAAGGCGCTTGCGAGTTTCGGCAAGAAAGGCTGGTTCGGTTAATCTTCTCCCCAATCCATTGATGGTGGTCCGACGGATCGCCATTATGCAAAGAGCATGCGCGATCAAGACGCCTCCGATTCTGATTTAAGCCTGGCTGAGTTTGATCGAGTCTGGCTGTCTCATGAACTTCACGATGGCCTACTGCAATGGGTCATCGGTGCGAAGATGCAGGTCGAGTGCGCTTCATGCCAAAAGCAAGGACGCACGCCTCCCACCACGGATCAATTGCAATACCTATCGACCTTGCTTGCCCGCGCGGCGCTCGAAGGCCGGCGACTCTGGCTGGCTTGCGTCCCCTGAATTGATGAATCCGACTGGCATGTCGCCGTCATGCACTGGGCGAGCATCGCAACAGGCGATGATTCACCCGACGTTGTATTTCAATTGGACGAAGACACTCGTGACGTCAGCGACCTGCTTCAGCGATGTGCTTATCGAATCATTCAGGAATCGGTCGGCAACGCTTTGCGACATGCAAAGGCATCGACGATCAAGGTCCTGGCGAATCTGAAAGAGAACGCGTTGCATTTGACGATTGAGGACGACGGCAAAGGCTTTGATCCGGCTCTGGTAGGAAAAGACCGTTACGGATTGAAAGGGATTCGCGAACGAGCCAGCCTGCTGGACGGAACGGCGATCATTGATTCCAATCCGGGAGCGGGAACACGTGTCGTCGTTCAACTCCCTTGCCGCCCCGAATCTCTTTCAGATTGAAAACGCCCATGAGACGAATTGGTGTCTACACCGGATCGTTCGATCCCGTTACGCTCGGCCATCTACACATCATCCGCCGCGCGACGCGATTGTTTGACGAATTGGTTGTCGGGATCGGTATCAACACCGAGAAGCGTTCGTTGTTCGAGCCTCAAGAAAGAATCGAGCTGATCTCGCAAGTGACCGAGGATATCTCGAACCTGCGGATTGAAACGTTCGACGGATTGGCGGTTGATTTCGTTCGCGACTGCAACGCGACGGTCATGGTTCGCGGCATCCGCCCGTTAACCGACATCGCCGGAGAATTCACGATGATGATGGCCAATCGTCAATTGGACGACACCATCGAAACGGTCTTCTTGATGGCGGACGAAGAATTCGCCCACATCAGCAGTTCGTTGTTGAAACAGATCGCCACCCTCAGCGACGACGATCATCGTTTGGCGAAGTTTGTTCCCGAGGCGATTATTCCCCGTCTGCGCGAGAAGCTTCGTCAGCAATAACCGTTTCGTGAACGCCGCGCGATCCGCTTGGCAGTCTGCCGGTGACGGTAATGCTCTCCACCGGATACTTCTCCGGGTTGTATCGCATGTTGCTCTTTGTGCTGAAAATGTTTTGCGGAAGCACAAGTTCTTCGTTCGCCGCCAGAGGCGAATTGCGATACAAGAAGTATTGCCCGTTGATGGAGATATCGACTTTCGCGATCTCATGGTCGCTGAGATTCTTCAACACGATCACCTCCGCCGGGATGGCACCGCTGCCGTCGGCGACCGGCACCATACGACGATCAAGCTTCGCCGAAACGGGCAATGCCTTGTCCGACGCGCGTCCCATCCAGATCGTCGCGCCGACGACGATCGAAATGGTCACGACAATCAATCCGTACAGCATCAGCGTCGTCTTGGGGCCGCTTAATCGAGGACCTGGTCTCACCATCACATCTCTTTCAAAGAAGCTCGACTGTTCGTCCGTTCACTTGAACGCGACCCTCCGCGATCGCCGCGATGGCGGCGGGCATCGCTTGACATTCTTGTTCAAAGACACGCGCGGCGAGCGATTCGGCCGTATCGTCGGTGCGCACTTCGCAGACCCGCTGCAGAATGATAGGACCGTTGTCAAAGTCGTTGTCGACAAAATGAACGGTGCAACCGCTGACCTTCACGCCGAAGTCGATTGCCGCCTGATGAACTCGCTTCCCATACATTCCCGCTCCGCAAAACGAAGGGATCAAGCTGGGATGGATGTTGATGACGCGGTTCTCAAAGTCGGAGGGAATGAAGACGTGCTTTAGGAAGCCGGCCATAACGACCAAATCCACCTGTGCCTCGCGACAGGCGTCAAACATCGATCGGCTGTAATCTTCAGCCGGCGTGGACGATTTCTTGACGATCACCCGCCGGGGAATCGAAGCCTCCTCAGCGAACCGCAATCCCGCAGCGGAAGCCGAACTGCTGATCACGATGCGAAAATCAACGTCCAGCAAACCATCGCGATGCCGTTCAATGAGGTTTCGCAGCGTCGTGCCACCCCCGGAAATGAAAACCGCGAGTCGAAGCGTCATGATTCGCCTTTCGCCGGAGCGACATAAATTTGCACCGCATCATCGTTGATTGAAACCGAGACCGCATCAACGTCCGGCAGCGGCGACAACGCAACACTCAACGCGAGCGTCTCGTCACCGACAAAGGCTCGGTTCTCTTCGATCGCTTTGCGGATGTCTTCGTTTCCCGTTTCGATACCGATATGAATTCGGTCGGTGAACTGCAGATTCAAGTCTTTTCTTCGATCCTGCACAAACCGAACGATATCACGGGCCATCCCTTCGCGAAGCAATTCGGGCGTCAAATCGGTCGAGAGCACGACGACGCAATCGCGTCCCTGCGCCGCCGTCCAACCTTCCTTCGCGGTCAAGCTGATTTGAATGTCCTCTGCGGTCAATTCAATGGGCGTTCCCGCAACGTCGATCGTCACCTTGCCATGGGACTGCATCTCAGCCATCAACTGGCCGCCATCAACGTCTGCGAGCGCTTTCTTCAGTTGCGGGATCAACTTGCCCACACGCGGTCCCAGCAGCTTGAAGTTCGGCTGCACATTGTATTGCACATACTGGTCGGCATCGGTCGTGTACTCGACCTTCTTCACGTTCAGTTCCTCGCGCAGCAAAGCGTCGTGCTTTTCAAGCCACGCCTGATGAAGATCGTCGGCCAAGACAACCTCGACACAGGCCAAGGGTTGTCGGACCCGCAGCTTCGCGTTTGCCCGTGCCGATCGACCGAGTGATGCAATTTCTCGCAGCAATCGCATCCGCGTGGAAAGCGTTTCGTCGATCGATTCGTCTCGCACCACGGGATAATCGCACAGATGAACGCTCGGTCGCAAACTCGTCCCTTCCGGTTTTGTCGTGAACGGTTTCGACAGATGCCGCCAAAGCGTTTCGGCTAGGAACGGAACGAAGGGGGCGATCATCTTCGCCAGTTCAAGCAGGACCTCATACAAAGTCCAGTATGCATCCAGCTTGTCGGGGTCGCGTTTGTCAGCAGCCCAAAAACGATCGCGACTGCGTCGCACGAACCAATTGCTTAAACCATCGACCAGATCGTTGATCGCCTGACATGCGGCGTAGTTGTCATATGCATCCATCCGTTCAATCACAATCTTCAGATTGCGGTGCAATTCGGACAAAATCCAACGATCAATCTCGGCGCGATCCGAGACGGGGCGATAGCCTTCGGCCGCGCTGAGTTCCGCGGGAGTAAGCTGCTCGACCGATCCAACACCTTGTGTGGGATCAAAGTCGTCGATCTCGGCGTAGATGCTGAAGAAGCTGAACACGTTCCACAAACGCAGCAGGAACTCGGGGATCGATTCCTTGATCGTCCGCTCGCTGTAGATGATCGAATTCCAAGGGGCTTGGTTTGCGAAGAAATACCATCGCAACGCATCGGCACCGTACTGATCAAAGATCTCGCTTGGGCTTCGATAATTGCGAAGCTGTTTGGACATCTTGCCGATCCGTTTAATAAAGCCGGTCGCGCCGCAAGCCTGCCTCGCTTCATCTTCGCTCAAGTACCGCTTGTTCGGATCTTTCTTATCCTCGTACCATTCGGCCAACATCAGCCCTAGGACGATGCAGTTTTTGAAAGGCAGCGGGTACGTTTTCGACCCCATTGTCTTGTCGGTGCCATCCGCATTGAGCAGCGTGCTGATGGCAAGCTGACTGTAGAACCAGCCTCGCGTCTGATCGAGTGCCTCGCTGATGAAGTCAGCCGGAAACTGTGACTCAAACGCCTCGGCGTTTTGATGCGGGTATCCCCATTGGGCAAACGGCATCGCACCACTGTCGTACCAGCAATCGATCACTTCGCCGACCCGACGCATGCGAGCTCCCGTCACATAAGGCGAATCGTAGGTCACCTCGTCAATGTACGGCTTATGCACGCGAAGGTCGTCGACGAGTTCGGGATTGTTCACTTTCGCGGCCTCCCAAACTTCGGTCCCTTGCACACCCGGCTTGGCCAGCAGTTCGTCGTACGAATCGATCGCCTCCATCTTGCCGCTTTGATCGCAGATCCAAATCGGCAGCGGCGTTCCCCAGTAGCGTTCCCGCGACAACGCCCAATCGACATTCGACTCCAAGAAGTTGCCGAATCGCCCGTCTTTGATGTGTCCAGGCAACCAGTTGATTTTCTGATTGTTGGCGAGCATCCGATCCTTGAACTCGGTCGTGCGGATAAACCAGCTTTCGCGAGGATACTGAATCAACGGATCCTGATCGGAACGCCAGCAGAACGGGTAATCATGCAAATACTGTTCTTGATGGAACAGCAATCCACGTTCTTTCAAATCGCGGCTGATCGCTTTGTCGGCATCCTTCACCCACTGGCCTTTGAATTCGGGGAACTCATCGGTGAACTTGCCGTCCGGCCCGACGCAATACAACAACTTCGGCGATTCCCCTTCGACAAAGCGACTCTGTTCGCGCGCTAGAACTTCATAATCGACTTCACCGAAAGCGGGTGCTTGATGAACCAACCCGGTTCCGCTGTCGGTGGTTACAAAGTCGGCGGCGACAACGCGCCAATAGAGATGCTCTTTCCCCGACCCATCGGCAAGCGTGCCGCTTGCATCGCCAAGCGTCTTGGAATAGGTGTCGAAGGGCGGAACATAACGTTTGCCAATCAGGTCGCTTCCGCGACAGGTGGAAACAACCGTCAGTTCCTGCTTCGTCTTTTCGGCGATCGTAGCGACCAGATCGCTGGCGATGTACAACTGTTGTTCATTCTGTTCGGTCCGCACCAGCGAATACTCGAGTTGCGGATGAACCGCGGCAAACTGATTGCTAGGCAATGTCCAAGGGGTCGTCGTCCAGACCAACAAAGCGACATCGGGCTGATCCACCAAGGGAAAGCGAACATAAACGCTGGGATCGGCGACTTCACGATATCCCTGGCCAACTTCGCCTGACGACAACGCGGTGCCACCTTGAGCCCACCACCAGACAATCTTGTGTCCTTTGTAGAGCAGCCCACGATCGAATAGGTTCTTCAGACTCCACCAAACGCTTTCGACGTAGCTTTGATGATAGGTGACATAAGCCGATTTCAGATCGACCCAAAAACCAAGTCGACGGGTGAGCTGTTCCCATTCTCGCATGTAACGCCAAACGCTCTGTTGACATTTCTGGATGAACGGTTCGACGCCGTAGGCTTCGATTTGCTCTTTGCTGTGAATTCCCAGTTCCTTGCCGACCTCGACCTCGACCGGCAGGCCATGGGTATCCCAACCGGCTTTGCGTTGGCAACAGTAACCACGCATCGTTTTGTATCGCGGGAAGAGGTCCTTGATCGCCCGTGTTAGGCAGTGTCCCGGATGCGGCATCCCGTTGGCTGTCGGCGGTCCTTCATAAAAAACAAACGGCTCGGCCCCTTCGCGGAGCTTCAGTGTCTGTTGATAGATCTGTTGACGGTCCCAAAACTCCAAGATCTGTTCTTCTTGGGCGGGAAAGTTTACGTCCGTGGAAACTGCTTTAAACATGAGAGCGATCGAATGGGAAGGCCACCAGCAGGGTCTGCCGTTGCGTGGTGGCGAGAAGGAAGAAATTGAGGCATGGACCGAGTGCTGGAAATTGGACTAATCAATGTCCTCGAAATCATCATCGTCATCGTCGTCATCAGCGTCGATCTCGTTGCTGTCGGCATCCAGGTCGTCGTTTAGATCGAGTTCGTAGTCGTCTTCCAGTTCTTCTTCAAAATCGTCATCGAAGTCGTCATCGAAGTCGTCATCATCGATGTCTTCAAAATCGTCGAGATCGTCGGCGTCTAGATCGTCGCCAAAGTCGTCGTCGTCGCCGAACTCGTCATCGTCGTCGTCATCATCATCTTCGTCGTCGTCATCATCATCTTCGTCGTCGTCATCGAAGTTTGATAGCTCCGCTTGCGTCGGCTTGCCGATCCAACATGGAGGTGCCAGGAGGCCGATTTGCGACGTCGATGTCAAGGAGTCAGGAAGGATTGGGTCAGCTAGCAAAGCAAGCATAGGTTGGCGGTTCCAATTCACGTTGTCAGAGGATTTGTGCCGCGCGGGCAAAAATGAAGTGATTCGCTTTATCTCGATGCGATGGCCTGATGTCAGACGACACATCAAAGATGTTTCAGAAGATATCAAAGTTTCGTCAACCGTGTCGGTTTGTCAACGCAACTACCTGACGGAATTGACGTTTCGATTCGACGGAAACTTCGTAATTTGACTCAAATCGGGCTCGGATGGTTCAGAATAGAAAAGACGAGCTTGATCGGAAACCGATCTAGCATGTACGACTCGTATTCACACTCAGGCGGATCGTCGCTTCGACACTGCCTGGATAGCTAGCAAAAGGACCCGTGCGATGGATCGCCGAACTTTTCTGGGGCTCGCGGCTGTTGGGATCACAGCGTCGGGATGCCGCAGTCATAATTATGCCCATATCCTGAAGAACGACGACATGGACTTGGTGGGAAGCCATCAAGCGGGAGCGGCCGTCTGGAACCCGTTGGTCGACGAATCGGTGGCGAAACTGATGGATCGCTGCATGCCAGGCGTCGAGGTGATTCATCAGCCGATGCAAAGCGGCCCGGAACCTGAAATATTGCCCCCGGTCGTTTGACACCCGCTTCGCATCAGCTTCCGTTGGTCGGAACGCGTCCGGCAACGGTCTGCTTTGTGGGGATTGAGAACAAGAGCCGCCGAAGATCTTGGCGACTTCAAAGACCAACTGTACGAACGTATCGATTCACAGGTCTCCGGCAACGCATCGTTTCAACTGGTCAGTCGACGGATGGTTGACGCCGCACTGCTGGAAACGCGCCTGCGTCCCGATTCGTTATTCCTTCCCGCCAATCGAGATGTCTTCGCGGCCAGTCTGGGACGCAACGGAACGCCGATCGATTTCTTGATGTACGCCACGATCACATCGGGAACAACCGAACGGAACAAATCGACGCAGCGCGACTACTTACTGTCGCTCGAAATCACGAACATTCACACGGGGGAATACTTCAAGGAATCGGCGACGATCCGCAAGGGATACCACGGCACCCGAGTGGGCAAATGGTGGCAATACGGTCCGTTTAAGCAAGGGGATGGTTAGGAACGGTCGAGCAATACCTAGAGCGACCACGTCGCAAGATCAACTGAAGAATATGGCCGCACGTTATCCGTCGCGTGGTCAGAAGAGGTGATTCGCTTCATTAAATGCATAAGCATCATTCCAGACCACGCACGGTATAACATCACCAGCGTTCAATATTGAAGTAGGTCGGCGGTCCCCGCGCGTCCATCTATCGTCGAAGATGAAACTGCGAAAGTCGAATGACCCGATTGTTGAAGTTCCTGCCGATCGCCCTGTTGCTGCCGTTGCTTATCGCGGGCTGCAAAGCAGGTCCGCAGCTTTCGACAGCCCGCGATCAGTTCTACCTGGGGCAGTTGGTCGATTCGCGATCAACTTATGAAGCCGTTCGGGAAGATGATAAGAAGTGTTCGGTATTATGTGACTTGGACCTCGCCATGGTGGAACTGGCCACCGGTGAAGTTGAATCGGCCCAACAAAGGCTGCTGAGCGCACGCGACACGCTGGACGAAAACCAAGCGGCCAGCATCGTCGACGGAACCTTCAGCTACATCACCGATGATCGCGTTCGCGACTATAAAGGCTGGGGATATGAACAGGTCATGATTCGAGCGATGCTGGCGATGTCCAGCCTGATGCATGACGCCTTCGATGCTGAAGCTTTCGCTTTACAAGCGGCGAGCAAACAGGCCGAATTGCAACGTCGCAGCGAAGAAGCTGGATTCTTGGATGCCGGCACATCCTATCAACCCCTGGCGTTCGCACCGTACATTCGCGGGATGCTGCGTGAAGCGACGTATCACGACTACGATGACGCCGTTGGCCAGTATCGACTGGTTGCCGAGATGCGACCGACCTTTGCTCCCGCCAGCTTCGATATCCAGCGCGCCGAGAGCGGCACGCACAGTCCTCCCGATTGCGGCGTGTTGTATGTCTTTGCATTCGTGGGACGTGGGCCGCAACGTGTTGCCGAGCGATCACAGGTCACAAGCGACGTGCTGCTGGCGGCCGATCGGATTGTCTCGGCGATTGGAAAGTACAGCGTGCCACCGACGATGGCTCCCATTCAGATTCCCGCCGTCGCGGTCCCAGCCGTTCCGGTCGATACACTGTTCGTGATGGCCAATAATCAGCCGCTTGGCTTGACGCAATCGATCACGGATGTCGGCGAGATGGCGATGCAGCAGTTCGAGGCGGAGAAAAAGGAATTGTTGGTTCGCGCGGTTGCCCGACGGGTTGTCAAGAAATCGGCGGTCGCGGCGGGGAAGGATGTGATGGGAATCGAAGATCCCGCATTGCAGTTGATCATCGATCTTGCCGGCAGTGCGTGGGAAGCGACCGAGAAGCCCGATCTGCGTTGTTGGCAACTGTTGCCTCGCGACATTCAGGTGTTGCGTGCCGAACTGCCGGTCGGAACGCACGATATCCGACTGCAAGCCTTCGGAACCGGCAGCCCGCTGCATCTTGATGCGATGACGCAAACGGTCGACATTCAAGACGGACGCAACACCTACGTCTTGGCGACCGCGCCGACCGACCGGGTGATTGCCGCGATTTCACGCTGAAATCGCGTTTCGCGCACTCGGCCGAATTATGGCGTGTTTCCGCTTACGCCACGCGGGATCAAGGCTTCATCGCACTCTGCAAAACGGGACGCTGCTTCAACGCAACGCGATGCAATCGGTTAGACTACCCATTACCATTATTGGTGTGATTCGATGGGTGATGTTGTCGCGTGCGTGGCCCGAAAGGATAACTTGCATCCGACAGAGCCAATCCGATCTCTTCCGCCCACACGATACCCATTCAGCAGCGGAGTTATCCGATGAACGAGCAATTGGAAGACCTGATCCAGCGTGTCGAAGCGTTTGAAATCGATCCGGGAGAAAAAACGCTCCGATTTGAAGATCGCTTGGCGCGTGAAAATGGATGGTCGCGCGAGTTCGCGTCCCGGGTGGTTCGGGAATACAAACGGTTCTGCATTTTGGCGATGCGCAGCGGCCATCGGGTGACGCCCAGCGAGCAGGTGGATCAAGCCTGGCATCTGCATCTGACATACACGCGTTCCTATTGGCAACGATTTTGTGGCGAAACTCTCGGCGAGCCGTTGCATCATGAACCGACCGAAGGCGGGTTCAGCGAGGGGGTGAAGTTTCGCGACTGGTACGCGGAGACGCTGAACAGTTATCGTCGCATCTTTGACGACGAACCACCAAGCGACATCTGGCCTTCGCCCACGAAGCGGTTTGCTCATGCGGGGGATTGGAAGTGGATCAACGTCGGCAACTGCTGGGTGATTCCCAAGCGTCGTTCTTGGTTGGCGCTGATCGTTGCCGCGACCATCATTGTCATGTTGACCGTCCCCGGTTGCCGAATGTCGATCGTTGGAAACGGATGGAGCAACGGGATGCCCAGTGCGATGTCGTTGTTCATCTTTCCCTTCACACTGGGGGCGACGAACTTTCTCTGGTTCTATGCGACCCTTTGGATCATGGTGCTTGTCTTTTTGATCGCTTTGAGAATGGGGATCGGCAAGCCGGAGCAGGTTGCAGTTCAATCGGCGGATGATCGAGAACTGACGTCTGAAGAGTTGGCCGTCTTGTCGGGAGGGGGCAGGCGGTTGGCGCATGTATCGTTGACGCGTTTATTCGTCGACGATCGGATAGCGGCGACAAAGACGCTTTGGTGGTGGAGCAAGTTTGTCGTGAAGGGGCCCGCCCCCACGGGGCAACCGATCGACCGCGATGTATACAACGCCATCAAATCGGACGGTTCCGCGAAGGAGATCATGCTGGCCGTCAAGCCTCACTTCGATCGCATTGAGGCTGACTTAATCGCGCGTGGGCTGCGAGAGCAGAGTTCGAATCTGGGAAAGGTCGCACTCGTCGCCATCGGATTGTCCGCGCCCTTGGCGTCATGCATCATCCAGGGCTTGATAAGCGGTGAGGAGTTCGCATTCGTGTTGATCATCACCTTCGTCTGCTCAATTGTCTCGCTGATCATCGCCAATAGTTCGAAGACGAGTCCGACCGAGGCGGGAAAGAGTTCTTTGGAAAGATCGAAGGCATCGCTTGTCGTAAACGGATCGGCATCGAACGCGCGAGACACTGAAATGTTGGCGATGAGCGTTGCCGTTCTCGGAACCGACGCTCTGGCTGGTGCAGCCGACCTGGAACCGCTGACCGCGGTCATGCAAACCATCGGCAGCAAGAACGCGAATTCAGACGGCGGGTGTGGTTCAGGCTGCGGAGGGTGCGGCGGATGTGGTGGCTGCGGCGGTTGTGGAGGCTGCGGTTGATTGATACGGTGCGTGGTCTGGAATGATGCTTTCGCATTTCGTGAAGCGAATCACCTCATTTTCGGCCACACGACGTATAAGGAACCTTCGTCCCGACGATGTGCTACAATCAGCAGTCGCGTGGATCGAAGAGAACGTCCTCTAAGAGAATTGAAGCGGCGGCCACGTCGCAATTTCACAACAAACGCGTTCATCATTGATACAGGAGCCGAATTCAATGAACGTCACCCGACGAACATTTGTTCAAACGAGCGGAACGATAGCGATGGGCATGACTTGGGGTCAGCGGAATGCGAAAGCAGCCGCCAGCGAGCGGGTACGCGTTGGCGTGATGGGGGCTGGCGGGCGAGCGTTATCGCTGATCAACAGTTTTGCGCGCAATCCAGCGGTCGAAATTGTTGCGATCTCCGACATCGACGCCGGACGTTTGCCGAAAGGTCTTCAAACCGCTGAGACCTTGCAGGGAAAAGCCCCTCGCGCCGAGAAAGACTTCCGCAAAATGATCGATGACAAATCGATCGACGCAATGGTGATCGGTGCCCCCGATCACTGGCATGCGATTCCGACAATTCTTGCCTGCCAAGCGGAGAAAGACGTTTATGTTGAAAAGCCCGACTCGCATAACATTGTCGAAGGGATGACGATGGTGGCGGCGATGCGGAAACATCAACGGATCGTGCAAATGGGATCACAGCATCGATCCAATCAGCGACTTCAGTCGGCGGTCGAATTTGTACGGCAAGGAAACTTGGGACGCTGTCTGGTCGCCAAAGCTTGGGAGAGCACGCGACAAGGGGCGGTCAAGGCGGTTCCCGACAGTCCGGTTCCTTCCGGCGTCGACTACGATATGTGGCAGGGGCCGGTCGCCGAGCGTCCATTCAATGCGAATCGATTTCACGGACGTTGGCGTTGGTTTTATGACTACGGAACGGGAGACTTGGGGAACGATGGCGTTCATCGACTGGATATGGCGGTCGCCTTGATGGATGCCGCCAGCGCCGCGCAAGGTGAACCGCCGCTAGGGCTTCCGCGAACGATTTATGCCAACGGGGGTAAATGGTATTTCGACGATGCTCAAGAGTTTCCCGACACCCTTCAGGCAAACTTTGAGTTCGGTGCCGACGAGCGGAAGAAGCTGCTGACCTATGAAATGCGATTATGGGCACCCTACAACTACCTTGGTCAGTCCGAAGGGGCGGCCGTCTTCGGCGATAAGGGATCATTGGTGATCGGCAATACAAGCTGGATCGCTTACGGCAATCGCGGCGAGAAGATTGGCGAAGGGAGTGGCGACAGCAGTGAAGTTCCCCACGTTCAGAACTTTATCGACTGCGTTCGATCGCGAGCCAAGCCGGTTTGCGACTTGGAAACGGTCGGACATCCGGCATCGGTCCTGTGCCATGCAGGTAATATCGCCGCACGTGTGGGTCGTCTTCTGACGCTCGACCCCGAGAACGAGACCTTTGTCGGCGATGACGAAGCCAATCAATTGCGCGGCCGTCAAGCGTATCGCAAGCCTTGGGTGCTCCCTAGCGTTTAGAGCGTCTCCGACAGACGTGACCCGACGGCGCTAGCTGCGGGCCTCCGAAAAACGTGAGCCGAAAGCGCTAGCTTCGGGTGTTTTACGGGGCTCCCGATAGGTTCTTACTTTCCATCATCAAACGAAACAGCAAATGAGAAGACAGACATGCCAAAGACTTATCGAGTGGGAATCATCGGGGCGACCGGCAAAGGCAATTACGGACATGGCGTCGACGTCGCCTTCCTGAAAGTTCCCAATGTCGAAATCGTCGCCGTCGCCGATGAAAATCCCGACGGGCGGGCCGCCGCGGCAAAACGTTGTGACGTCACGACGACCTACGGCGATTACCGCAAGATGCTCGACAAGGAGGAACTCGACATCGTCGCCATCTGCCCGCGTTGGATCGATCAACATCATGCGATGCTGCTTGCCGCGGCGGAGGCGGGTTGTCATGTCTACATGGAGAAACCTTTCTGCCGCACATTGGAGGAATGTGACGACGTCGTGACCCAACTGGAGATGCGTCACTTGCACTTGGGGATCGCTCACATCACGCAGTATTCTCCGGTACTTGATACTGTATTGAAGATTATCCAATCGGGTCAGATCGGCGAAGTACTGGAACTGCGAGGTCGCGGCAAAGAGGACCATCGAGGTGGCGGAGAAGACTTGTGGGTCCTTGGTTCGCACATCTTCGCCATCATGCGGTCGATTGCCGGAGGGCATCCGATTTCGTGTGTGGCATCGGTTCTTCAAGGTGGACATCCAATCACCAAGAGTGACGTTTATGAAGGAGCCGAAGGAATCGGTCTGCTGGCGGGGGACAATATTCAAGCGCGATACGAATTCGCCGATAGCGTGTTCGGCCATTTTGCGTCGCGTCGGTCCATGGGAGGGCGTCCGTCGCGCTTCGCGTTGCAGATTTTCGGTTCCGAGGGAGTGATCGAGATGGAAAGTGGCTATTTGCAGCCTGCGTATCTGTTGCAGGATCCCGCATGGTCCCCGGGACGATCGGGCAAGTCGTGGCAAAAGATCACTTCGGCGGGGGTCGACCAACCGGAACCGCGGAAAGACGGCGGCTACGAAGGAGGCCATGTCGCGGCGATCAAGGATTTGATTCAAAGTATCGAGCGACAACAGCCAACACGCTGCAATGTGGAAGACTGCCGCGGCGTGATCGAAATGATCGCCGCCCCGTTTGAGTCCGCTCGTCTGAAGGGACCGGTGTCGCTTCCACTTCAGACGCGTGTGAATCCGTTATCACTGATTTGATCGACCTTCCCTTTGCCAGCAGCCTTTCCAGTTTGGAGCCACTTCCGATGACGCCGCAGGAACTCAAACAAAAACTCATTCAAGGCGAAACGGTTTACGGCACATTGATTCAACATGCCGTGACCCCCGCGATGGTCGATTTTCTATCCGACGGGATCATCGATTTTGTGATCGTCACGGCCGAACACAATGCGCTCGATCTTGCGGAGTTCCTTCCGTTGCGATACGCGCTGGCCAGTAAAGGAATCGTTTGCCTAGCGCGTACCCACAGTCGCGATCCCGACGATGTCTCCAAGGTCTGTGATTCGTTCGACGGTGTCGTGGTCCCGTATGTCGAAGACTTCGAGCATTGCAAACGTCTTGCCGCCGCGGCGGTTTATCGACCGTTGAAAGGGGCCGCTTTGGATCGGGTTCTTGCGGGAGGTTCCTGGCCGAGCGAAAAGACCCGCGATTATGTGACGAACGTGAAGTGCAAGGATACGATTTTCATTCCGATGATTGAATCGTTGCCGGGGATCGAGAATCTTGACAAGATCTGTTCGATCGAAGGTGTCCACGGAGTCTTTGTCGGACCCAATGATCTGACTGTCAACATGGGTATTCCCAATGAGTACGATCATCCCGAATTCATTGCTCGACTGCAGCAGATCATTGACACGGCAAACATGCATCATGTTGCTGCCGGCTGTTGGTTCGGAACCGAGGCTCAGGCGATCCGAACGATCAAGCAAGGGGCTCGTTTGGTCGTCTACTCGAACGATGCGCTGTTACTGAAGAATGCCTTTGACCAATCCTTCGGTGCGTTGAAGAAATCGGCTGACGCTTAACGTCATTTCGTCAAATTCAGACCGCTTTCCGCCTCGCCTTGCTGATCCGAAGCAAAGGAAACAAATTCTCGACAAGAATCCGCTTCCGCGATAAACTGCATCTGGATTGGTCGGTCTTGGCGTAGCCCGCATTCTGTCGATTGGTGCAAGATATACGTCGCGTGGACAGAAATGAGGTGATTCGCTTCATTTAACGCCAAGGCATCATTTCAGACCACGCATGGTACAACATCAAACGTGTTCATCATTGATACCGATACGTCTTTCAATCTTTCTTTAATTTGGTTGACTCATGTCACTGCGAGTGAAATGTCCGTGCGGACAGGTTCTTTCCGCCCCTGACAATGCGGCGGGAAAGCGAGTTCGTTGTCCCAAGTGTCAGGCCCTGTTGCAGGTTCCCGCTCCGGCCCCCATGGTCGCGGAACTGTTCGAGCCGGGTCCGTTCGAGTCGCAGACCTTTGATGCGGAGCCGTTTGCAAGTGCGGGCGACGGCTTTGACGATTTGCCTCAACAGAATGCACCTGCTCCATCGTATTATCAGTCGGCGGCGGGGAGCCATCCCAAGCGTGCCTACCGCGGCATTTTCGTGGGGCTTGCGATCGCGATCGGCGTTCTGGGATTGATATCGATCGGAGCTTGGCTTGCATGGAATTTTGCGGCTCCCTATGTAGCCGACGCGATGAAAGGGGACGAGATGGAGTTTGAGCCGCTGTCGGAAGTATCCGGCGAGGCTTCAACAAGTGGCTTGCCGGTTGGGGTCGATGGCTCGGACGCACTCGCTGGCGGCGACGCTTCTTTAAACGCACCGGCTGCTCCGCTGCAAGGACGCAACGCCACCGAGACGGCAATGCTTGAACTTGCGAATCGCTTTGTGACGTTTGCCAATGCGAACAAACACAAGGAAGCCGTGGGAATGATCGATGCCAAGATGTTCCACAGCCGCTTGTACAGCAGCAAGGGCTCCTACGAAGCGATGAAGAAGGATATTCCCGCCGGAAAGTTGCTGAGCAACTTTGCAAATTACGCGCTCGATGGTGAAACGAATGATGGCAAGCGACATTGGAAGGTCATCGGCTTGTCGAAATACGACGGAACCCCAGGCGTCATCTTGCGGTACTACGTCGATCCGGAAACGGCAAGAGGAGTTCTTGAATCCGATTCGATGTACGATCGGCTGATGCCATTGGTTACCTATCCGGAGTTCAAGCAGGCCGCCGAGGGGGCTTTTGCGAAATTGAACCTGGAAGCTTCCCACTTCGATCGATACCGTCTCGACTCGCACGCGATCCACAACGCCTTTCCTCAACGAGCGGGCTACATGATGTTGGTCATCGATTGCCAGGAAGCCGCCCCACGGCTGGTCGACTTGGTGAATGTTCTGGGTGATGCTCCGCTGAGTCGCACCGGTGCGCTCGTCTTCTTGGACGACTATCACACGTTCGGCGGCTTTGGGGAGCGAGAGACCTACGGAACCCAACCGATCACGGCAACGATCTTTGGGGTGACGCCCCAGTCGGGAGCGATCGTTTGGTCAAGTAACGACAAAGACGGCGAACGACGTGCAAAGGAAAAGGCCGCCGCCGCGCAAGAAGCCATCGAACGATTGATGCCTTATCGGCTTCCCTTGCTGATCGGAGCCGCTCGTCAGAATTCGCCGAATTTGGAAGCGGAACTGGCCGCGTTCCGACAAGATTTCCCCAACGATTTCCGATTCGATATGGGGCTTGTCTTTTCATTGATGAGTTCGTCGAAACCTAAGTTCAACGCCGCAAGCGACAAATTGGTCAACGACGCGCGCAATCCTTGTTCAAGAGATGGCAAGACCCGTTCTTCCTGTATGTCCAAGGGCTCAATGCGGCTCAAAACGGTCGCTCCGACGAAGCCTTCAAGCTCTTTCAGCAATGCTCCCAAATGGGCTTTGAAACCACGGAGCTTCACAAACAGCGCATTCTGGCGGCCATCGAGGCGTCCGATAAGTCCCGCTTGGTCGCCTCCTCGAAGGCTTGGGGAATTATTGGAAGCAAGGTGCTGGACAAGTCGACAGTCAGGCGCTCGACTTGTTGAAATCCCGTTGGGAGAAATTTGAAAGGTCGTTGCAATCGGAGCCCAATCCGGTCGAGAACATGTTCGATCGAATAGCCGACGCTCGAAATCGAAGCAAGGCTCAAGAAGAACAGATGCGTGCAAGCGGAAGCCAACGCCGCCCGTGAAAATCAGCGGAGGGAAGGCAACAACTCCGCGAATCCATCAAATGCCCCCTCTGGCCGCCCGAACATGGGGCGACCGCCATTTAGCGGTCCGCCGCCAATGACCGGACCTAAAGTTGTCGTCAAAATCAGCAGCAAGCACAGCTTCAAAGGCAACGACTTGGTGAAGCCACTCTCATCGAAGTTGGGAGTCAAGGGGTTTCAATTTTCACAAAGCAACAACAACGCATCACTGACCTTATCCTACTCCGGGACAGCTCAATCGGTCGCTGATGCGATAACGTTCGGCAAGGTTGACTCGGTTGACGAAGCGAGCAGAACGGTTACCGTTACCATTCCGTAATCGATACAATCTGAATCGAATATGACGACATTTTCACCGTCGTGGATCGAAATGCGACGTTTGCATTCCGAGCATCTCATTTGCGTCCACCGACGGATAGAATTCCTCCAACTTGCAGGATAGATCGATGACTCGCTGGCCCGGAATCAAACAGTTTCAATTGGATGGCCAAGTTGCATTGGTGACCGGTGGATCGAAAGGCCTCGGCGAAGCGATGGCGGCCGGTTTGGCTTCCGCGGGCGCTCATGTTTGTCTGGTTAGCCGCAATGAAAGGGAAGCCAAGGACGCAGCCGACCGGATTGCGGATGAATACGCGGTCAACGCTCTTGGCTTGGCGGCGGATGTGTCGCGAGAGGAAGAAGTTGTATCGATGGTCGGGCGGTGCATCGATACATTCGGTCGGATCGATATTTTGATCAACAATGCTGGAATCAACATTCGCGGTCCGATTGATCAATTGAGCCTCGAAGAGTTTCGGCAAGTGCAAGCGATTAACGTCGATGCGATGTGGCTGTGCTGCAAGTATGTGGTCCCCCACATGAAGCAGCAGCAATATGGTCGCATCATCAATATGGCCAGTACGCTGGGGCTTGTCGGATTGGCGAATCGCACGCCATACGCCACCAGCAAAGGAGCGGTCGTTCAAATGACGCGTGCCTTGGGGCTGGAGTTGGCGATGGACAAGATCACCGTCAATGCGATTTGCCCAGGTCCATTCTTGACTCCGATGAATATCCCGATTGCCGAAAGCGAAGAGGCAAAGCAATTCATCGTTGGCGCGACTGCGATGCAACGGTGGGGTGAACTAAACGAAATCCAGGGAGCCGCAATTTTCTTGGCAAGCCCGGCGGCAAGCTATTTGACCGGCAGCATGCTCACCGTCGACGGCGGCTGGACCGCTCGCTGACTCCCCAGCCACGCCTACTCGACTAATTGCGTGATCGGCGTGAAAGGTCTTCAGGTTCCTGGGTGTTCGATTCTTCTTCATCATCGTCATCCAGAAGGTGGTCCCATGGGAAGAACGATGTGGCTGACAACGGTGTCGGTGCCGACTGGGCTTCGCCGCTGGTGCTGATTCGGTTCAGGTGGTTCAAGATGCGCAGGGCGTCCAGGGGCGTGAGAACTCCGTCGCCGGTGGTGTCGAGGAATTGAAACGGGAAGGGATCGATCGTGGTCGGATCGATCAAGGTCGAACCATTCAATAGGTTTCGTCGCGAGAGCTGGTTCAGGATCACAAGGGCGTCCAGTGGCGTGACCGTGTCGCTGTTGTTGACGTCGAAAACGTCGAGCGGATTGGTCCAATTGGTCCCTCGGATTTTGAGCGTCGCACCGCTGTCGCTGGTGGCGATCAACTGGAACTGATCATCGACCACTTCGGTGCCGGTGATCGTGAAATCGTCGCTGATGTCATCCAGCGCATCATCGGTATCCATCAGCAAGGTGACTTCGTTGCCTGCGTTCATTAAAGCAATGACATCGGACGCTGTGAGCGCGATACGGTTGGAACCGGTCCCGCGAATGTCGAACGTTTCAATGCTTTTGAGCACATCGTCGGCAAGGACCGACAAGTCGAGCGACTGATCGGCCTGCGTCAGTGCAAGCCGGTCCTGGCCATCGCCGCCATCGGCGGAGATCAAACCGCTGAAGACTGCGTCGACGTTGGCGATGTTGATCGTATCGTCACCCGACGACCCGGCAATGTGTAAGCTCTTCACTTGGCTGGCGGCGGAGTTGAAAAGATCGACCAGTCCGTGACGGACGACCAAGTTCTCACCATCGATATCGATATCGAAGCTTCCTGAAGTTGGCAGATCAATCCGCACGTCGACTCCGCCAGCGACATCACCATCGATCAAGCTAAACAGATAATCCTCGACTTCACCGTCGGCCGCCGCGCCCGTGGGTGCCAAACCGCCCTCGGTGCTGAGACGAAAGCGAGCGGCGGCGGAACCGCTGGCCGAACCTGCCGGAACTTGAAAGCTGATCAAATTCAATCCGCCCGTGACATCAATATTTGCCGCAATCTGTTCTCCCGCGTCGTTCCAGTCGCCATCGCGATTGAAGTCGATCCAGGCATCCAGTTTCCCCGCCGCGGAAGCAACGACGGACAAGCTGCTGTGGATGATAAGCCGATGTTACGGCTGTTGCCGACAAGGTCACGCCATCATCGCCGGTTGCGTCAGCACTTGCATCATCCGATGCAACACCAACGAACTCCGCGTCGACGTTAGTTCCCTAATCGTAGATCGCTTCAACGAAATGTCGAGCACCGTCTTGGCTTTCGGTTACCGGAAAGCTAGTCAGCGCGTCGCCGAAGTCGTACGGTGCAGCTTGGAACTCGAACGCTCCGATGTCCGCTTTGCTGCCCGCGTACCGAGTGAATGGTCCGCCACGCTGATCGGCTGGCGATATGAAAGCTGCATTGTAATGTGCAACGATGCGGGCCGGAGGCATGACGGCGGCGTAGATTGCAAACTCGTCGATCTGACCGTCGAATTCGCGAACGCTCGCATTCCAGGTTCCGATGTCGGCGACGCTGAGGATGGCGTCTTGATCACCGCCGAAAGTTGCGGTGCTCAATAACTCGCCGTTCACGTAGACTTGGGCCTCGTCGGTGCCGTTGTCGTAGGTAGCAACAACATGCGTCCATTGATTGAGAGGAAAATCGGCAGCCGATCCAAAATCGGCCTCTCCAGCACCGTTGACGGTAAATCGCAACGTTTCAGATTCAGTGAACTGCAGATGCACTGCTCCCGTGTTGAAATTTCGAGAGTTGTAGATCACATCAAAATCGTTAACTTCGGGCCGGCTTTGCGGTTTCACCCAGGCTTCGATCGTGAGCTGGCTGTGCGTCCCCAGGTCGGGAACTTGTATCGATGAAACGGGAATTCCGTTGGTGAATGAGGGGGACGTACCAAGCCCCGGCAGGCTCGGTTGCCCGAGTTCGGTGAGCCCCGGATTGTTGGGAGGAGTGGGATATGCGACGGCATCGGTCCCATTGCCTGAAGCATCAGCGAAGTCGATCCCACTGGTTTCGTCTAACGGGTAATAGACCAGAGGGTTGAATGCGAGCACCGCCTCGGCGTAGGTTTTTCCGACATCGGTGGCATCGATCGCGGGACTACTAGGATCGAGCGCATGCGTGGGCGTGAAACCACCGTTGTACTGCAGCGGACCGAGCAAAAGGATCGACGGCGAACAGGTTGGTGTCATCGAACTGGCTGAAGTCGTATTCAATAATATAGGCAACTGCATCGGTCGACAGTCGCCAAGAATCATTCCAGTCGCCGGTGGACGCAGAAGCGCCGGACGTGGCACTGAAGAAACTAATGGCATCTTCATTGCCACGAAAATTCGAGGGTTCCCCTGTGTACCAGAATGCTGTCGATGAACTGACGGATGAACCGGTCTGCCACCTGAATCCGCCTGCCGGTTCGATGCTATCCTTGCTTTGCAGTCCGCCGATCCAGGGGCCGTGGTTGTAGTAGTTGTCGTTGTCCTGGACGCTGTTCCAGTACAACGGATCGTCGATCAATGCTTTCACGAAGTTATTTTCCGCGACCGTCTCGATCGAGACCAAATATCCACCGGCTCGACTAGCCGCATCACGAGCATCTTCCCAAGTGATTCCGCCAGCAACACTGACAACTTCGTAGAGGTGGTCGCCAAACGATGAAGTTGTTCCGCCGCCCCCTTCTCCGATCATGCTGCTCTGTACGGACAAAGCGGAAGGTGTGAATATGTCTGGATTGAGATAAGCAGATGAGTTTCCCACGACGATTGAGTTGTTCAACTTCACATTGCCAGCAGAACCCGAGAGATATAACCCGCCACCCCTTCCAAACGCATAATCTTCTGAACTGGCCGAGTTGTCCGTGATCGTGCTTGAGTCGATGGACAGGTACGAACTGGGGGATAAGCTGCTGTAAACCGCACCACCAAAAAGCGTTGCTGAATTCGCTGAGAACGTTGAGCCCACAATATCAACTTGGCTGAGGTTGTTGTAAATTGCTCCGCCACTAATTGCACGGTTATCAACAAAAGTGCTGCCTCGCACATCGAGTGTTACTGTAGAGTTGTTTCCGTTGTAGATCGCGCCGCCGGAAGACGTTGTTGCGACGTTATGGTCGAACAACGAGTCAAGCACCGCAAGCTTGCCGTAGTTGAGAACTGCGCCGCCATGGGTTGCTCTATTGTTACGAAACGTGGTTCGCACCAGCGATGCCTGCGCATCTGGTTCATTCCAAATGGATCCGCCCCAAAGTGTCGTCGCTTGGTTGTCAAGAAAAGTCGAATCGCTGACATGAAGCGTGCCACGGTTGTCCATTAAGATGGCACCTCCGCCACGTGCTTCGTTGCCCGAGAAGGTTGAATTCGCAACGGTGATCACCGAGGCCGAGATTCCGTATACTCCGCCGCCGTAATTGCCGGAAGTGTTGCCATCAATTAACGATCCAGACAGATCAAGTTCGGCACCATTGACATAGACCGCCCCACCAAAGTTGATCGTCTCGTTCAACATCAGAGTTGAATTCGTAATGATCGTTTTGCCGAAGGCCATGATTCCGCCACCGCTAGCCGCACGGTTCGATTCCAATCGACTGTCGTGAATCCGCAGATCATCGCTGTAGGTCAAGATGCCCCCACCGAAAGTGAGGGAAAGGCCAGTCGCATCCCCACCGCGAATGTTTAATCCGGCGAGCTGCACCGACTTTGCACTATTGTCAATTCGCATCACCCGCGAGCGTCCATCGGCGTCGATGGAAAGCAAGTCGGCACCGGGACCTTGAATGACCAGATCGTCGTAGATCAGCAGTTCGTTGCCGTCGAGCGTGATTGTTTGCGGCTGGCTGCCAAGATCAAACGTGATCGTATCTTGTCCTGCACGCAGATTGGCAAGGTTGATCGCTTCGCGCAGGGTCATCGATCCATTGCTGGGATCTCGGTCATCCTTGTCACCGAGCGAGTTGACAATCAGCGGGACATTTGTGGTCGACGTGACGACGCCTTCGAATGCGCCGATATCGTAGCGGGCACCATCGGGACGCGAGAACTGTCGTTGGTCAAGCACGGGCGTGATCGACATCGTCAATGCCGTGCGATCGTTTTGGTCGCGCTGATCGCCGCCAGGTCCTTCCGGTGTCAGTATCGCCAGTTCGACAAGATCGCCCACGGCAAGATCGAGCATGAATTCCGTATTGACCTGCACTGTCACTGCCAGCGAGTACGGACTTGCGAAACAACCACACCGTTTTTCAGAACTATTCCGGTGACGCCAGCCACTGGAACTTTCCTTGTCGATTGTCCATGAAATGTTGGCTGTGCCAGTGTAATCGCTGGTCCAGCGACGGATCGACCAATGGACGGCATTGTTGTTGGTTCCGCTGGGATGCATGCTTAGCTGTTCAATTGCGGTCCATGGAGTCGTCGTTTCAAAGTCCTGCCGTCCCAATGATTGACTTCCGTAGGATCGGTTTCAGCGACTCCGCTGCCATCATTTAAAAACGGTTTGAAGTCGTCGGTGGAATACGTGCCATCCGTACTGGAGGTTTTGTTGTAATAGCTGCAAGTCCAGCCGAGATAACCTGCTCGCCATCAGTCGACCAGTCGCGCACGCTGTCTGCAATCGGCAATTGCGGCGCTGCATCAATGGCAGGACTTCCCGCCAACAAGCCGTGTGTCAACGTGGGACCACCGTTATCGGCCAGAATGTCCAGCATCGGATCAACGCCGATGATATCGGTGGACTGATAAATGGCCTGATCGTATTCGATCACATAAGCGATGACACGCGTGTTACCACCCCAAATGTCGTTCCACTTTCTGTCTGGGTTTGCGGTGCGACTGAGGTAATGGATGCGATCTTCGGCACCGGAACCGTTATTGGGTTCCCCGCTGGATCCATCCCAATTGATGTAGCTCAATGCTTCATCAGAATCGATCCACTTCCAACCTTCAGCCGGTTCCGTCGATCCTGAAGG
This sequence comes from Pirellulaceae bacterium, assembly GCA_041399105.1. Taxonomy (GTDB): domain Bacteria; phylum Planctomycetota; class Planctomycetia; order Pirellulales; family Pirellulaceae; genus Rosistilla. The sequence continues at coordinate 149,139 of JAWKTL010000001.1, forward strand.
CTGATATCCGCCCAGCCACGGGCCAAGATTATAAGAACCGTCGAAGGCCCAATAACTTGGGTCATCGATCAACCCGAATACAAAATCGTTCTCTTCGGCTGACGTGATCGTCGCCAGATGACCGCCGACCGCGATGGCCGCAGCATTGGCTTCGTCCCAAGTGATGCCCGATGGAACCGATACCACTTGGTAGGCATGACGGTTGGCACCTGTGCCTGTATCCCAAACCGCCACGGTATCGCTAGGCCCCGAGTGCAATACATTGTTGCCGAGCGAAGTTATTATTGCCGAATCAGATTCGAACAGTTCAGCATTTGCAGGAGCGATATTGCCAGCCACTATAGATCCGGAAATCCGCGTTTCGCTGGTCGATTTCGCGGCAGCGATGCCACCGCCATTCGTCAGTGACGAGTTGTTCGTGATCGTGCTGGCGAACACGGACAACTTGCCGGAATAGTCATTATGAACTCCGCCTCCCTCCTTTGATGCGTGGTTTGACGAAACGGTAGAGTTGACGATCGTCGTGTTGCCAGAGTTGTAAACCCCGCCTCCCTGATCGGAACTGCGATTGCCGGCAATCGTGGATCCGATCACCGTCAGGCTTGCGCTGGATCCCGCATTGTAGATACCTCCGCCAACATAAGTCGCTTCATTCCCGATGACGGATGAATTGGTAACGGTTAGATTGCCAAAATTGTAGATTCCCCCTCCGACATAACCGTAACCTCCGGTGATGGTCACGCCGACGAGTTCTGCATCGACCGATAATATCCGAAACACACCTGACTTGCCATCACCATCGATCGTCACCTGGTTTCCGCCCTGACCGATAATTTGAACATCGTCGTTGACCCAAAGATCTGCTCCATTGAGAACGATGCGAGCACCATGTGGCAACCCACTCAGATCAATAACATCTCTTCCAGGCGTTGCGCCTGCCAGCATTAACGCTTCCCGCAAACTCAGTAATCCGTCTGTGTTGACTCCATCCACGAAATTCACGATGTCATCGGTCGTGTTGACGACGTACGTGTTTTCCGACGCTGCCTGAACTTCAAAAGCGCCGATATCGGGTGCCGCGCCAGCCGACCGAACAAATGGATTGCCGCGCTGGTCATGCGCTTCGCTGGAGAATCCTTTGTCGATCGCGGGACTTTCGGCGGCTAGCCCGTACAGCGGTGCAAAACCTCCGACATAGATAAGGCTTCCATCCACGATCTCGTTGGTTGATTGATGCGTTCTGCCTCCTGCCCCATCGTCCTTGCCAACGATATTGTTATCACTACCGTTTACGAAAGTTCCCGCAGAAACCGGATCGTTCAGCAAATTGTATTGACCGGTCACCGAGCCGGTATCCATCAACTTGATGTTGTCATGGCCAATTGGTCCCGCAATCATGGAGTTAGACAAAGTGACAGCGGCGTTGGTCGAAAGGCTCTTGCCGTAATTAAAATAAAACGTCGTATCACTGATCGCCGCGACACCATCGATGATGACAACGCCACCAACGAGATCGATTCCCCTGTTGAAACCGCGATTAAATGCGAGGGTACTTGCACTGAGATTCAGATCGGTTTGAACCGCATGGATTGCACCGCCTTCAACATCGCCACTGTTGGAGTAGATGGTGGTTCCGGTGATTGTGACACTTGCGTCATCAGTTGCCGTTCCCTGGGTCGAAATTCCGCCGCCAAAGTTCGTCGCAACGTTGCTGTAGAGGTAACTGTCTTTGATAGTCAGCGACGAAGAAGGTGAAGAAATCGACGCAACGCCGCCTCCATTCAGGGCTCTGCTGCCGCAGATCAACGCGGTCGAGAATCAAGTTTCCGCGATCGTTCAGAACGGCTCCACCGTCGAGCCAGCCACGAATTGCCCAAGGCGTGCCGTCAGTTCCGCTGGGAATTCGGTCGGCAGCAAAGTTTCCGACATTCGCATTGCCGCGGGTGATGTTCACACCCACGACTGCGGCTTTAACATCCGGCGCAACGTGAAGAACTCGAGCCAGATAATTTCCATCGATCGTGATCAGATTTCCTGGTCCACCAAAGATCGTCACGTCATCGGTCAGCTTCAGTTCGGTCCCGCCAAGCGTGATTGTTTGGTACGTGTTGCCGAAATCGAATTCAATTGTTTGCAGTCCAGATCCGATTGGACGCGTTGACGGCTTCGCGTAACGTCGTCTGACCGTTTTGCAAATCACCATCGTCGATATCGCCCAAGCGTATTGACCGTGAACATGGGAATGAAGGTCTCGTCAACAACTTCGACAGCACCCAGGTCATTTCCATTTCCTTGCGGACGCGGCACGCCGCGTTGGTCCACCAACGTGGTGTTGCAGCGGCAACGAGCCGATTTGTAGGTGGCGTCAGCAAAGGTGATAGACGACTTCGTCGATCGTGCCGGAAAATGCCGTTTGCCACTGAGTAGCGAAATTCCAGTGCTTCTTCGTTTCCAACACGCGATTGGCCCGATACCGCTGATACCAATCGCGTCGGTGTGCGAGGCGATTGCCTGAATCGTGCCATTGGTGGTTGCATCAGAGAATGACGATCCATTGAGATATCCGGTTACGACGATTATTCGCATCGAAAACCAACGCAACGTGATACGTGAATCCCGCTTGAATTGCATGCGACCGAAACGCAGCGAATGCAGCGCCACCACCTTTCCCATGCACCGACATGGAACCTTTGCCTGCTTCCACATAAACGTTCAGGCCTCTGGTGCTGCCTCCTTGTTCATACAGCACTTGACGAATTGACGTCATCAGCTTTGAAGATCAATTCGATCGTGTAAGCATCACTTGTTGAGCAGATTCAATTGACTGTTGGACGCAACGGACACGATGTCATCAACGCCATCGAACTGGATGGCACCGTCATCAGGATCGGAACGCAACAAGCTAGTGGGCGCGAATCGGACCTCCCGAGTACGTGCCATCGACGCTGCTGGCCCCGATCGAACCCAGGTTCACTGCGGTATTTGTCGACAGATCGTCTCCCAATCGCCAATAGGCAACCGGGCCATCCTCCAGCACGGCGTCCGAATAGGCCTGCCGCTGGGTGTTGTCGACGTAGATCGGCAACACCGTCGGCGTGGGGCCACCGTGACTACCAACTGTCGTGTGATGCGATCACCTGAATCACCGATCCGACTGTCAATCACAACAATGCCCGCACTGTTGCTAACGTTCACGCTAACATCCGCATCGATCGGGCGCGTTATTATGCGCGACCAATGAATCTTGCAGCAATAAATTCCTGCCTGCAACATCGGGATCCCGCCACCGAACGCTTGTCCGTCCTTGTCGTCTCTGGCAATGTTGTCCACGATCGTTGAACTAACGATGGAAACGTTGCCATCGATCGCGATTGCTCCTCCTGTTCGCAGAGACCAACGGTTTGATTCGTTTCGAGCAAAGGTGCCGGTTGATAATCTCGAACATCACCACCGTTAACCTGAATGCCTCCACCACGATTGACAATATTCCCTTCAAACGTCGACGAAGAGATTTCGGCGACTCCGCGTTAACTACGGTGATCCCAGCCACCGGAGAAGGAAAAGTTGTCGCGGAACGTGGACTCATGCACGAAGAGTCGCCCCTGCGAGCGAAACCGTTCCGAAGGCACCTGAGCGATTGTTCTCGACGACAACGCGTTGCAACGAAGAGTGTCGCCACGATTGACGATCGCCCTTCTGAGTAATATAAAGCTTGCTGCCCGTCAGTCACATCGCTGACCGTCGCGGAAACACCAGGATTGAATGTCCAGCAGACGCGAGACCTCATTGGCATCAATGGTCAGCAAATCGGCACCGGGCCTTGAATGGTCATGTCATCGGTCAGAACCAAACCGCTATCAAACTCCCCAGCCGTCGCATAGAGAATCTTCGCTGGCTCATCACCGAGATCGAACGTGATCACCTGGTGCCCGGGAATCGCATTGGCGAGATTCACCGCTTCGCGCAGCGTCATCCCATTGGTTGGATCACCGTCGTCCGTGTCGCCCAACGTGTCAACCGTTAATCGCGGCGCGTAACCAACGATCTGAATTCCGTTAATCGGAGCACGAAAGTTGTCGGGCGTTGCGAAGATCTCAAGCTGAGTGCCGGTCAATCCGCGGAACACGATGTAATTACCAGCGTCGCCATCGGCAGTTGACTGCACGAATGCATCGCCCCCCACATCAATTGGCCAATTTGCGGTGTCGCTCGAAATATGCGTCTGGCGCTGCGTGAACCCATCGTCCACGAAATACCGACCGGCCGATGAGGTGTTGCTGGAATCGACGTACACGAAACGTCGTAGAGCGAGTAGGGAATGTCGCTCAACGTCACTGTCGTCGTGCTGCTGCCGCTGGTATCCAGATAACCTTGCATCAATTGGCCGTTCGCATCGGCGGCGTCAGCGTGGATACGGTATACGTATTGTTGGCAACCCACGAAATGTCGGTTGCCGTTGTTTGACCGCGTGCATCGATCAGGTCAGCGTGAGAACCAGTCTTCGCCGCACCGCTTGCGCTCGCCGCGTTATCGGCAACGTTGTTCCCATTGGCTTGAGGCGTGACGCCCGCGACTCCCGCTATTGCCGATCCGGCGAAACCGTCGCGACCACCGACGAAGTTAACACCGATCATGTCGATCGTTCCTTGAAAAGCTCCGACGTCGGGCGACGCCGCATCGCGTGGAAAACCACGCGGATCATTGTCGATCTTCGCAGCAGCCACAAAGTGGCGTTTGACATGCGCTGCAGTCAACGCAGACGAATCAATCCCGACTTCATCGATCACACCGTTGAAGAACAATGCCGCTTCGTTGGATTCCGTTCCACCAGCCCCGAAATAAAGCGGTGCCGTGGTGTTGGGGACGTAATGGCGACCAGAGCCCGCAGCAACCAACTCGCCGTTGACATACAGGCTCTTGGTCCCCACCAAAACTCCGTTAGCGCTGGTCGATTCATATTGGAACGTGGCAACCAGATGCGTCCACTCGTTGTTGACGATTGCTGGACCTTGCAACACATCCCATTCACCGCCAGTTCCTGTTGTCTCCGCTCCGTTACCCGTCCAGAATTCCCAGCGGTTATTCGATGCCGCATAGATGTTGAAGCCCGCCGCATCTTCAGCCGCCCCGTTACTGCGAGACATAATGAGCGTGCGGTAGGTGCCATCGCCACCTTCCACCTTCGCCCACGCTTCGATCGTGAAATTTGTGGGGTTTAGATTGGGATGATAGGGAATACTGACATACGCGTCATTGCCATTGAAGCGGATCGCATTGTGCGTCTCGCCATTGATCGGGGCTCCATCGGCGCGAGTGACGTCACCCATTGCAAGACCGTCAGCATACGTGCTGGCGAATTGCGAGTTGTCAACGACAGGGTTAGTCTCCACGTCGTCGTTCATCGGATACAGAAACGAGAATAACGTGGAGCCCACCGCTTGGCGATAGCCAACTAACCCAGCATCTAGCGCGGGACTGCTCGGCATCAGTGGATGGACCGGCGTCGTGCCGCCGTACAATCCCAAAGGACCGAGCATGGGATCGACGCCGTCGAGATCGCCTGCCGCCGTCAGGTTGCCGCTTTGATCGTCAGAAATGTTGTAGCCCAGCGAAATCGCCTCGGCTCCCGCACCCGTTCCTGTGTTGCCACTGACGATGTTGTCTGACCCCGTGTTATCAGCGAAGATCGTGTTGAGGTACGTCACGTCAGTGGCCGATCGCGTCACTATCCGACTGGTTGCGAATCGCAGCTCCCCGCAGGTGACTGGTTATTGGCAATGGTAGACTGGTTGATCTCAAGACTCGACGTTCTCCCTGCGAAGATTCCACACGAACAAATGCCGCCGCCAGTGGTGGTCGCTTGATTGCCACTGACCGTAACGTTTTCGAACACTGCGTTTTGAACATTTTGCAGAGCAATCCCGCCACCGCCCGAGGCTGCCTGGTTGTCGTGCATGGTCGAGGCTGTCAGCCTGAGTGTTCCAAGATTAACAAAGATTCCGCCACCGCTGGTTGCCGTACTGTCGCGGATCACGCTGGAATCGATGCTCAGCGTGTCATCGGGATCAAACATGGCGCAACGCCCGCCAAACCCGTTGTTCAAAGTACCGTCACCGTTGCCGTCAGCAAACGTCAGACCTGAGATTGCATAGTCGTTGCTACCAGCACCGCCGAAAATGAACAAGCGCGACGCATCGCCGCCGCTGATGACCAACCGGTCCGCCACGGGACCTTGGATCGTCAACGACTCGATGATCGCCAACTCGTCCTGAGTCAACGAAATCGTGCCGGCCAAGCCTTCGCGAAACACGATCGTATCGGCTCCTGCCTCTCCCGCCACGGATCCATCCACACTCGCGTTCGTGTTAGCCGCCTCGATCGCTTCGCGCAACGTCACGCGATTGTCATTGGCTGTCACATCGCTCAGCGAGTTGACCACAATCGTCGCCAACATCCGTCGGTCTTCAAATTGCTCGAACAACGCTCGCCGCGCTCGACGCGACTTAGCGAGCCGATTTCGATACCGACCGGAGAGGATGCGTGACAAACGAGCGGGAATCATCGATCGATCGGGCATGGTGCTGGTTCGCAAATCGCAGGGAAGTTTTTCTTAGGGGTGCGAGCAATGTCGTGACTCACGAATTTTACAGCTACCAAACCACGCTCGGCCTTAGAAGTCGAAAACCATTATGGTCACAACTATTATCGCAACCATCGTGGTAAGTGCTTTCCGCCACAGAAATATCGCGAATCTATGAAAAAGATCTCGTCTATAATGAATTCGCAAACGCGCCACACAAATATTTCACACTATGCATTCCTACGATCGTGATCAATTGCACACTGCGTTTTGCTTTTCCTTGTTTAGGCGAGTTGCAGATGGTCACGTGGTCCACCAGCGAGCAACAAAGTCGACGTCGCGCTGGTGAGAGAAGCAAGAAATTGTATTCGATCAACTTATCCAGACGCTGGCCTCAAACGGCCGACGATGCCAGGCTCAGGTTGTCGAAGAATCTCCCGTTGCTGCGGAAGGTTCAGAGAAATCAACTTTTAAATAGATATCGGCAACCGTTAATTCGCAGTCGAGCGCGGCGAGGGATATAACTTCATCCGGCGACCCGTATTCGCTCAGCACCCAGCTTCCCAGATCCTGCCGCGAGTAAAGTTCGATGTGGACTCGGTCTTGGGCGATCAGCAGATAATGCTCAAGCGAAGCGATTTGCCGGTACTGCTCAAACTTGCGACCACGGTCGTATGCCTCCGTTGAATCCGAAAGCACCTCGACGATCAATCGAGGATTGACCAGTGTGTCAGCCTGGTCGTCTTCAAAAGTTGGATTTTCGCAAGTGACGGAAACGTCGGGATAAGTGTACAGTCCCGATGACGACACCTTGACTCGCATATCGCTCGGATAGACGTCACAACTGCGATCGCGAAGGGCAATGTTCAGTGCGGTAACGGTGTTTCCAACTATCTTATTATGCCTTCGGCTGGCACCCGCCATCGCAAACATTTCGCCTTGAAAGTACTGGCTCTTATACTCAGCCTCTCGCTCACGACGCAGATACTCCGCTTCGCTGATATAGGGTTTCGGTACACTCGACATAAGGCAATCACCATCCGATGGGACGTCAAACAAAACTCCGAACCGTATCCTACACAAGATGGACTTTTACTGCAAAGCATCGCGACGCTTTATCGCGACAGTAAGCGGCGTTGCAAAAACCAAGCAGGCTCACGCAGGTCGTCCTCGATCCAGAACGCGACAGAGGTGTGCAAACGGCTCTGCACTTAACCCTCCTACCAGTTCGGCGCTGGTCGCCTGGTCATTGAGTCGCTGGCGTTGTCTTTTCGTCATCATCGTCCGCGAACGTGCAACGCGGCGATCGACGCTAGGATGGAATTGCTTGGATCACCCTCGTGGCGGCGGAGCTTCACTATTCCCCCTGCCGTGCCAACGCATTGGATCACGCGCAAGGCATCGATGCGGGGCCAGAAGCCCGTCGCCATTGGTATCGAAGAACCGCATCGGAAAGCCATCGCCAAGGTCGATCGGATCGACCAATTCACCGTCGCTGCCGGGCCCCAGATGAACGTCTTGGTCGCCAACTGGTTGACGATTTGAAGGACATCCAACGGTTCCAGGCTCCCCGATTATTCACGTCCAGCGGCATCAGCGGGTCGGTCCACTTCGCACCACCAATCTGCAACGTCGTCGATTCCGATTGCGCCTGCACGAAGAACATTCCATCCTGAATCATCACGACCGGTGATCAGGAAATCGGCATCGGATATCTCGATCGTGTCCTGGGCGTCCATGATCACGCCGCAACGTCTGACCGGCGTCAGATGCTTTTGAGACATCGTTCTCCGCTCAAGGTGAGGCTATTGTCGCCGGAACCACGCAGGTCGACGACCTCCAGTCTCGGTGACGCTGCCAGCGGGCAAGTGGTCACGTCGATCGATCGTCGCCCGCCGCCGCCGACGACCAGCGAGTCGCGTCCGGTACCTCCTTGGAAACCGAACTTACCGGCAAAGTTTCCAGCGCCCGTTCAGGTTAACCGTGTCATCTCCGTCGGTGCCCAGCAGATTGACTGCCGCCAGGTTGGCGACCGGTGCGCGGAATAATTCGATTGCCCCGGAGCGTATCACTAGGTTGTCGGAGTCGGTCGTTACATCGATCGTTCCCGCAGTCGGTGGCTCGATTTCGATGTTGGCTCCCCCGGCGGCATCGCCACTGACGATCGTCGCGATGTAGTCTTCGACTTCTCCGTCCGGGGCGGCTCCGTGGTGGAAATGCACCGGTGGAACCTGAGGGCGGAAGCGTGCTGCGGTGTCGCCCGGTGTGGCTCCAGCGGGCACGTTGAAGCTGAGTATGTTGATACCTTGAGCAACCTCGACGCTGCTGGAAAATCTGCTCGCCCGCATCGCCCCAGCTCTGGTTTTGCTGAAGCTCGTCTCATGCGTCCAGCTTGCCCGCCTGAGAGGCTTCGACCGTGTAGTTGATTTGTGGCCGACGCGGCAACGGCGACTGTACTGGCCAGCACGAACACACCGTCTTCATCATTGGGCGATCCATTGTTGTCATCGCCGCTGTCCTGTCCGGCCTGGTCATCCGGTTGGCCATCGAATTTCTGTCGATGCTGCTCAGGAACAAAGTCTCCCACCGTGTGTCGGGCTCCGTTTTGGGCCAGTGTCGGGTAGCCAGCCGGGCGCGTCGCCAAAGTCCAGTGTGGCGGTGCTTATGGCTGACGGTAATCTGCGCCGCTGCAGTTCCTTGGTTGCCGGCATCGTCGGTACCGGTAAACGTCACAGTGATCGTGCCGATGGCGATCTCACCTGAGGTTGGTGCGTTGTTGGTAATGGTGACGCTGGCATCGACTGTGTCGGTGGCCGGGTTGCGGCCAGGAAATCGATGATCTCCTTGTCGCGTGATCGATGCGCCGGTGGCCGTATCGGCTTCGACGATTAGTTTGCCGGGCGCGGTCACCGCTGGCGGCGTGGAATCCGCGACCGAGACCCCACAACGATGATTGATTGGTTGCCTGCGGCATCGGTCGCGGTGACGGTAATGAATGTCGTTCCCAGTGGCAGAGTTTCCGGACACGATAGTGACGGTGGGGTTGGGGTCCTTGTCGTCGGTGACGGTAAAGCCGTTTCGTTCACGCCAGTCTTGACTGCTTGAGCCGAACGGGCGATGCCCGCTGCGAGGCTGTTTCGACGGTAGTCGGTTGGGGTGGCATAATCGTGGGCGAATTCAAATCGAGGTCGGCCGCTTCGAATGCCCCGATATCTACGGTTGCCGTTCCATCACCATCGCCGTCGTTGATGCGGGCAAACCGGTGCCCGCTGATCGGTCGTCAGATCGTTGCCACCAGGGGCATTGGCGAGCGTGTTGTTGCCGGCATCAATGGCTGGGCTGCCAGTGAGCAACGCATGCGTCGGGGTCGGGCCGCCGTTATCTGCCAAGGGGCCGAGCAGAGTGATCGAGTACGGAGGTTGCCGAAGCACCAAAAAAATCACCAGGTTGTGGTTTGTAGCCGACTCACCGTGCCTCGTGCAAAATCGATTGAGGCGAGTGTTTTGGTGACGTCCACGGGAATGCGAACAAAGAAAATGGCTGGGTCGGCGTTGTTAAAATCCTGTCCTGAGCTGTCCACCCGATCCAGGCCACGGGACGCAACAAGTAACCGCACGTCGATTTGTCTGCGCTCATCGTCAAACCAATCGTCGATGTTGCGAGAGAATGGCGCATTGGATCCATCAGCGTAATTCAATTGCACCTGAGTCGCCGTCGCTTCTCGGTAAGGCATGCGTCGCGTAGACGAAGAGTTCTTGATAGCGAAGCTGTTGGTTGGTGGGCAGGCTCAGCGTTGCTGTATCCACGGCGGCCTCGCAGCGTCGTGCCGCATTGTCACCGTCGTCATCATTGCGGTACCCCAGAGGCACATCAAACCGAGATCGCCCGTGTTCGCTGCAATGGTCCCATTGTCAGGCAACCCCGCTCCGGTACCGACGACGGATTCAGTTCCGAATGCAAAACGCCGGGAGCGTTTTGATCGTATCCAGCGGCTGGCGGCCCCACCGTTATTGGCAACGGCATCTGAGTTAAACACGCTCTTCGACAATTGAAATGCGCTCATACCGCCACCGATCAGATTGCCATTGGCGTCAGCGGTTGGCGAAGTGGTCACGTCGTGCCGGTCGCGATGCCGATCAGGCCGGCCTTTAACGTCCAGCTCCTCGAATCGCCCGGAGCCAAAAAGTCAGAGCGGTGCCGTCGTCGGTGTTACCCGCGATGATCGAACGGACCGTTAGGCCTTCTGAACTGTTGAGCCCATTCAGGTCCACGTCGCGACCTCGCCACCCCGCCTTGCTGTACTGTTGCCGCTTAGCGTGCTACCGCTCAGCGTCACACTGCCGCCATGCGTATAGATCCACCACACCGCATCCCCTGTCGCTGCGCCGCCGCTCAACGTGCTTCCACTCATGTCACGCTGCCGTAAAACGTCCGGATCCCACCGCCATCGGCACCATTGCCTGCCGTGCTGTTGCCGCTCAGCGTGCTACCGCCTGTGGTCACGCTGCCGCTAGACGTCTGGATCCGCCACCGCGGCATCGATTCCCATCGCTTTTGTTGTCACCAGCGTGCTGCCGATCAACGTCACGTCGCCGCTAGACGTATGGATCCCACTGCCGCGGCACCGATTCCCATGGTGCTGTTGTCACCAGCGTGCTGCCGTTCAGCGTCACGCTTCCGGTACTCGTAGAGATTGCCCGCCCGTAGCACCAGTGCCAGTCGTGAAGTTGCCACTCAATGTGCTGCCGTTCAGCGTCACGCTGCCGGTATGTGTCGAAATCCCTCCGCCGCCAGCCGAGTCCTGTCGTGAGGTTGCCACTCAATGTGCTGTTACTTCAACGTCACGCTGCCGCTACTTGTATAGATCGCCCGCCACAACGGCTACGCCGGCATCACCACCAGATGCGGTGTTGCCTGAAATTGAGCTGCCACTCAGCGTCACGCTCACTTCGCGTAAATATCGCCTCGCCTGGGCAATATTTCCCGACGTGCTGTTGTTCCGAAAACGGTGCTGCTGCTCAGTGTGAGCGCCGCTGGACAAGAACTGATCCCGCCGCCACTGTGTGTCGTTTCACGCTGGAGATTAACGTCAAATTGATCATTCGATCCGGTCGTCTTCTTCCGTTCCCTTGACGGTCAGACTCCTCACGGGCGTCACGTCAACCGCCCTTCGACGCTCAGCACGCGTGAGTTGCTTGGGCATCGCATCACCGTGGGTCGTTTGACCCAAGCTGGTGATCGTGACGCTGTCGGTGATTTCTGCACTGGCCTAACGAAAAGAAGAACGGTTCAATACCGAGGCGGCAAAGGTGATCGAATCTAAGCCCGTAGCACTGTTGGCCGATGCGATCGCCCCGCAACCGATTTCGGCACCTGTTTCCCGAGGTTGTTCATCTTCATGAGTGGTGACCACGATCGGCTTGGGCCGCTCGAACGCACCCATGTCCACTGTTGCGGTGCCGTCATCGTCGCTGTCGGACAGATGCGAGCAAAGCCGGTTCCGCGTCCGTCTGCCGCTGTGGTCGTTGCCGGAGGGATCTTTGCCGTGCGCGGTGTTGTTTCCCGCGTCAATCGCGGGCTGCCAGCGATCGCCGCAATCGTTTGTGTGGGCCCACCGTTGTTGCCCAGTCGCGGCACCAGCTCATCAACCGGATGACTGGCCAGAACGGTGGTCCAGTCAAGACGATTGTTCAGCAGGTTGCCATCGGGATGCCGTCGAAAGGGTCGTGGTCGTGTTGCCGATCAGGCTGCTTTTGACGTCGAGTTCGTCGTATCGCCAGGTGCCAAGAAGTCAGGTGCTGTGCCATTGTCTGTGTTGCCTGCAATGATCGAGTTGTGGATGACTAAAGTCTCATCGCTGCGCCTTCGGTGATCCATGGCGATTCCAGCCCGGACGCGGAAGAAACGTTGCCGCTCAGCGTGCTGCCGCCTGTGTCACGTTGTCGCTTTCCGTATAAATCCCACCGCCATAGGCACGAACCCCAGTCGTGCTGTTACTGCTCAGCGTCACGTTGCCGCTAATTGTAAAGATCCCACCGCCTAAGGCAGCATTCCCCTTCGTGCTGCTGCCGCTGTGCTACCGCTCAGCGTCACGTTGCCGCTGGCTCAGGGAGAATCCCACTGGCACCGGTGCACGAACCCCGCCGTGCTAAGCTGCTGCTCAGCGTGTTGCTACCGCTCAGGGTCACGTTGCCCCTGGCCAAAGATCCCGCCACCAGGCATCGTCCCCTGCCGTGTTGTTGCCCGAGCGTGCTTTCGGTCAAGGACAACACTCCACTGGATTGAAAGCGGATCCCACCGCCGCTGTGCGTTGTCTCTCGCCGGCTGTCAACGATCCCATTGGAGCCCGTCGTCTTGCCGTTCTGGATCGTCAAATTTTCAAGCGTCAGGTTGATCGAATCCCCTTCGGCGTTGATCACCTGCGGGATATTCTGCGTATCGATCACGGTGGTGGCTGACCACGCCCTCTTGATCAGACGCTGTCGGTGATCTCCAATTGCCCCAGTTGCAGCAAATGGGTTGTGTCACGGAACGGCAAAGCGTGATCGTTTCGGCACCGAGGTTGGCGTTCGCCATATCGATCGCTTCTCGCAGGCTGGACCTGCGGCGTTGCGCCGCCGTTGTTGCTGTAATCCAGCTCGTCGACATGGGTTGTCACGACGAAGAATGAGTCGGCCAAAATCTGTCGCTCAAACGCACCGATATCCACCGGGCCAGCTCGTCGGACAAACGGAACGCCCCGCTGATCGTTCGCGCCAAATCGTTGCCGTCGGCGTCTGGCCAGCGGAAGTTGTCGCCGCCATCGATCGCGGGATTCGATCGCCAACGATAGAACAAGCATGTGCGTCGGTGCGAACGAACCGTTGTTGCAGCGTTGCACGGATCACAGGCGTCGTTGCTGGGGTGATCGGATGTCTGGTCCAGCAACCCGTTGGCACCGTCATCAGAGAGATTGCTGCCCAGCTATGAAATGATCGACGGCCGAAAACCCGTGTCCACATTGACTCGCCAGATATTGCCAGCATCACCGGTATTGTTGGTGATGATCGCGTTGCCGATGCGAACCTCAGCGGATGTAGCGTCAGTCGCGTCATCACGCCAGCACCGACCGTCTGCGCGGCGGCCTCCAGACAGTCGACTGTATCAGCCGCACGGAACTGTTGCCGCCATTGCCGGTGGCCAGGTTAAACATTGCCGCCGGGCGCGATCGGTGGCCTGTTACCGCTGATCGTCGAATTTGTAATCGACATCGTGCCGACGGAACTGTTGAACCCAACACTGCTGACGCCGCCACCGGCTTCGGCTTCGTTGTCTGAGATCGTCGTTGATTCGATCCTGGTGTTCCCAGCGATCGCTGCAACACCGCCGCCAGATTGGGTTGCTTTATTGAAGCATCACAGACTCGCGGATCTTCAGCGTGCCCAGGTACTGACGATTACCACCGCCTGATCTGCTGCTGGAATTCTCGCCGATGGTCGACCGGATCATTTGCACCGACGCACCAGCGGCGACCGCCGCCACGACCGGCCGACGTGTTGTTGTTAGTTTTTAGAAGACAACAAGACTTCGGCAATTGGAGACGGGCCAAGATCGCGCTGCCCCCAACGGTGGAGGTGTCTCGACCGCCGCTTAGCGTCAGATTTCTGAAAAAGAAGTTGCCCTATGCCGATGATGTGAAATAACCGATCCATCATCCCGGTCGGCTCCGGCATCGATGATCGTTTGCTCCGTCCCAACGCCTCGAATGAACATCGGCCTGGTTAGTCCAGGTCGCCGCCAGCGTTTGTATCGTCGGCTCCGGTTCGGGACAGCGTGTACGTGCCGCTGCCGAGTTCGATCGTGTGGAAGCCCCCAACACATCCGCGTTGGCCGCCGTGATTGCCGTGCGCAGGCTCAGCACCCGTCGCCGGCATCCACCACGTCGTCAAACGTCGTGACATTAAACGTCGTCAATAACCGACGATCCTCAAGTTGTTCAAAAACACGTGCGATGCGGCGGCAACGGTATAGTGATCGCGCTCGACGCTGAAACTTGGTGCGAGATTTGTCTGGTTTCACGGCAAGATGTTTTTCTGGGAATTGTTGAATAATCAGTGAGAGTGCTCCCAGCAAAGCTCACTACCCAATCGAAGCTTGATCAATTGTGTCCCAATATTGCGACCAAATGGCGACCGAGACCAGGGTTTTTTTGATACAAATGTCCACTGCCAAATCCGTAGACATCTGCTGAGCTTCCGAGATATCCCGATGTACCAACAATGATTACTGTGCGACTCGCGTTGTACCAGACAGTTGATCGCAGGCGAGAGCGATGGTCGAATTGCCTGATTCCGCCTGAGCCGCTGCCAAGAAGCTAACGTCGGCAGCCGGTAGGCCAGTGTTGCCGATCGGAAATACGGTAACCTCCAACCATTGGTCGCTGTCGTTGATCTCGGCCGAACCGAAACGTTCGTACCATTTGGTTTGACTCTGGTACCCAGGGCTGTAGATCGCTCCGCCGTTGTTGCCAGCGGTGCCTAGCCAAGGTCTTGACAGTACGCATTTGATATGAAGTCGCCGCCCAACGGCACTTCATTGTTAGCGATCGGGTTCCCGTACAGATCTGTCAACGCCAAAGAAAAACCGGCCGATTCATTGTCACCCACCAACTAATCGTTATCCCTGGTTGTTACGGTGACGGTCTGTCTGTGCAGCCAAGGCATCTCCGTGCTTCTGTGCTGCCGAACACACGGACCTCGAATCGTCGAAAGCTGGTCGCCATCGGTCCACGTCACCATCACGACCGATCAACCGGATGGTTTGCGCACGTTCCAGTTCGAGGCATCAAAACCGACACTCCGAGTTGGCTTACCAGAACGTCTGGCGGTGATAAAAACGACGACCCAGCACAACCCGGTCGCTTGGCTGGCTGGTGAGTACGATGGTGAACGAATCCGAAAAGTTACCATCTGATTCGCTGACCGTCGCGGTTGTCTTGCTTAAGCGAAAGCCTGGCACCGGCACGTTTGCTCGAACAATCCCGTTGATGACGCGCAACGCATCAATGGGGGCAAGCAACCCGTCACCATTCGTGTCGAAGAAGTGCATTGGAAACTCCGTGACCGTGGCTGGGTCGACCAGATCACTGGATGTTTCGGATTGGACAAAGCTCTTGCGGCTCAGTTCATTGATGATGATTAACGCGTCGAGCGGTTCAATTTCGTTGTTCCCGTTGACATCCAGTGGATTGAGCGGATTGGTCCATCCTTGACCGGAGAATTCAACAGCAATTGAACTGGACGCGGCCCTGACAATCAACGCTCCGTTTTCGACGCTCGTGCTGTCGATCACAAAGTTACCCGTCGTGAACGTGACGCGGTCACCAAAGTTCTTTTTGACACGAAGCGTTCGTCCAGAATCGGGCAGGGCGTTGACATCCGATTCACTCAAAAACAGTTGGTTGTTCCCCGACCCTGTCAGGTCGATGACATCCACGCCGGTCAATGTTTCATGACGCATGCCGGCAACATTCAAGACTTGATCCACGCCGCCGATGGACAACGTGTCGCGACCGCTGCCGCCATGAAAGCCAATGTCACTGCCAAGCTCGCTCATCACTGCGTCGATCAAAACGGTATCGTCATCATCGGAACCAATAAAATCTACTGAAGACACTCCATCAATTGGGCTTTGGAACAGCACCGTATCGCCATCGCGAACAACGACGTCGGCACCGCTGGTTTCGATGGTGACGCTGCCGGGTGTGATACTGGTTACCTCGACGTTGACGTTGCTTCCGCCCACGAGTTCCACGATGTAATCCTCGACCTCACCGCCAGTGACCCGTCCTGTCGGAGCCAATCCGCCGCCGGGGCTGATGCGAAATCGTGCTGCTGTGTTGCCCGTGGTGGCTCCGGCGGGGATCGTGTAGCTGAGCACATTGTTTCCCTGCGAGACGGCACGGCTGGCGAAAATCTGCTCTCCCGGATCGTTCCAATTGCCGTCATTGTCGAAGTCGATCCATGCATCCAGGAAACCGCTGGCCGATGCAACGACTTGAAAGCTGGACGTTGTCGCGACGTTAGGATCGGCGACCATGCTGGCCAAAACGAATACGCCATCTTCGTCCGCTTGTCCGTTGTTGTCGTCGCCTCCGGTGCCGCCTTGTCCAGCCTGATCATCCGGCTGGCCCTCGCCTTCGCCATCGACCAGCGATCCCAAGAACAAGCTGCTCGTTTCGTGGCGGGCTCCGTCCTGTGCAAGCGTAACGGGATATCCAGCCGGCGCGTCGCCAAAGTCTAGAAGGGGTTGTACTTCAGAAGCGCCAATGTCGATGGCGTCGTGAGGTCGCGGCAGGCTCCGTTGGTCTTGGTTGGTAATGTTGTCTGCTCCGGCGTCGATCGCGGGACTACCGGCAGCCAGCGCATGCGTCTTGGTTTTGCCTAGATTCGATTTTAGCTCGCTCTCCAGAACGGGGGTCAGCGCCGTGTTGACGTTCGCCAAATCGCTGGCGATCAGACTGCCAAAGCCGGTATCGTCGAAGAGGTTATTACCGAGCGAGGTCAGGACTTGGCCCGTGCCTGCACTGGAGCTGCCCGATGTGACATTGGCAGCGAAGTCAGAACCATTGGTGTTGATGTTGTCAACGAAGATCGAATTTTGGAACTTGATTTCAGCTCTCGTCGCTCCCTGCTGACTGGTTGTATGCACCGCAGCCGTTCCGGTGGTTGTGTTCTGCGTGATCGTGGCGTTGATGATCGTGATTTCGCTCTCGCTGTCGGGACCATTGGCGACGTTCAGAATCGCACTGCCGAGGCCCGGCGAGGTGTTGCCGCTGAAGGTGGAGTTGGTCACGCTTGCGGAGGTCGAATCCAATACGACCAGCCCTCCGCCGCCACCCGTTGCTGAATTGGTATCGAACGTCGAACGTGAGATTGACAGTTGTGTATCGTCGACATACACGCCGCCACCGAGGTTCGTCGCTGTGTTGTTTTCGAATGTCGAATCGATAATGTTAACCTCACGAGACGCGTCAACGCCATCTGCGATGATCGCTCCGCCGTTTCTTGCGTGGTTATTGATGAACGTGCTTTCCCGGATATCCCACCACAATTCACCATCGAGCCTCACGGCACCTCCCGTTGCCGTTGCTACGTTGTTTTCGAATCGAACACCGACTATCGAATTTGCGGGAGCTGAAATGGTGGGCTCTCCCGATCTGTATTGAAGCCCTGCGCCGTTCGACGCTCTTCCTCCTCGGACAGTGAGATCTCGCAGTGCAAAATTAACATCTTGCACGTCGAAGATACGATCGCCGAGACCACTGTCTCCCCCACCGTCGATGATCGTGTTGCCGACTCCATTGCCTCCGATTGCCACGGGCCGAAGGATATCTAGATCACCAAGGTTGTTGGTGTCATCGGTACCACGACGCGTGAGTCGCACGGGCGTTCCGTTCAAGGATGGATCAAATCGAATCACTGAGATATCTGGATGAGCGTTCGCAAAGGAAACGGCCTCGCGAAGACTGACGAGGTTGTCCGCATTGTCAACGGTGTCCAGTTCCGTGGTCACCGTAACGAAAGCAGCTTCGTAGGCTCCACTGTCATATGCGCCTCGCAGACGTGGGAATCCTCTCTGATCCGTGGTTACGCTATCGCCGAACGTATCGCGTCCGGCATCGATCGCAGGGCTGCCGTCTGGAAGTGGGTGAAAGGGACGCGGCTCAAGAATAGTTCGCAACGACAAAAGCATCGGATCGGCACGCTGGTCGCCCAGGTTGGTGTCGATTGTGCCTGAATCGTCATCGATGATGTTGCCGCCCAGCGAGGTGAACGTTCCGTTGCCGCCGATGTTCGCGCTGCCATCGGGCTGGGCAAAGATCGTGTTCGTGGAACGGGTGGTCGCGCTGGTGGCACCGTTTTGCATTCGAGTGCGTACATTGGCGCCACCTAACCCTGTATTGTTTGCTAAAGTGACGTTTACGAGTGTCAGTTGGCTTTCCCGACCCTCGCCAGAAGCAAGATTCACGATGCCGCCGCCCAGGTTCTCTGATTGGTTTCCGCTAATCGTCGAGTTGACGATCGTGGTGCGGTTATTCTGAACCAAAACGGCGCCAGCGCCATTAGTCGAATTGTTGTTCACGATCGCGGAACGCTCAATGTTTGTGTTCCCATCAGACGAGATTCCTCCGCCCGAATTAGTCGCACTGCTGTTTCGGATCGTGCTGTCGCGGATATTCAACGTGTCGTTGGAACCGTCTAGCGCGATGTCAAGCGATACGGCACCTCCTACTCCGTCATTACCCGATCCCTCCCCGTTGCCTCTCGCCAGTACAAGCCCCTCTAGCGTGAAGGTTTGCTCTCCTGGTCCGCCTGCGGTGATGATACGTGTTTGATCAGCGCCGCTGATCGATACGGGAATGTCTTCAAATCCAGTGATCGCAACCGATTCGACCAGCCGCAGCTCGCTGCCAACGGTGATGCTGAAGAACTCATCTCCCGGAATGGAGTCCTGTAGCGTTTCGTCGAATGCAATCGTGTCGGCTCCCGCGACCGCGTTGGCTTCTTCCACCGCAGCCCGCAGCGTCGTGTTGCCATCGGCGTCCTGGGCCAGCCCATCGCCAAGGTTCGCATCGCCGCCATCACCACTGCTGTCAACGATGAACTGCTGCGACTGGGCTTGCAATCGAAAGACGTCATTCGCCGACAGCGCGCTGTCGTAAACACGTACCGCGTCGATCTGACCATCAAAGAAACGGTTGTTGTCGCGAATGTCAGCACCCACGCCGACACCGATCGAATTATCCAGCGGAGCCACAAACGGAAACGGATTTATGGAGACGGAGATCCCGCTCACTTGACCGTCGACGTAGATCAGCGTGTTGAGTCCCTCACGCGTTGCGGCAATGTGATGCCAAGCACCATCGTTCACGGTCGCGGACGAACTTAAGTCCGCTTGCTGTTGCCCACCTCCGAAGATAAAGAAGTTCACCCGGCCATCACCGAGCACGCTCAGCACATACTCGCCATCAAACCCACCGTTACGCTGTTGGATAACCACGCCGTCGCTGGTCGACGTCGTGCGCACCCATGCCGAGACGGTAAAGGACGTTGTTCCGTCCAGCGACGGCCCGGTACCAAAGGTCACGCGATCATTAACGCCATCAAAATTGAGAGCCCGTCCAAACTTGCCGCCGGTAAACGTGGCACCATCGATCGTACCATTGGCGGAGCCGATGACCGGATTGGCCCTGGTGCCGCTGCCCTCGTCGAAATTCCATCCAGCGAACAGTGCCAACAGACGTCGGGCTTCCATGCATTCAAATGCAAGCTTTCGTTTTTTGGTCATGGGAAGGCGTTTGAGCATGATATTTCAGTCTATTGTGTTTCGTAAATCTGAGAATAGAAAAGCGTCAGTCAATACATTGCGTTTTCGATTTCGCTGACGAACCAAGGATTCAGATCCCCGATCGCCAAGGTACCGCCGTCGGAATGCTGTGGGGCCAGAGCACGTCCGCCCGCGATGTTGTTGTCTTCTGGTGAACTCCGCTGCGTCAGGCGATATATTCCCGACTGCAAAACATTCTCGTCGCAAGCAATCGACGTTGCTCAAGCGGTTCGATCAGGCAACGCTTTCGTCGCTGCTGAAGCTGAAATTTCCTTAGTCGTTTCCGATGGGTCGTTGGCTTGCGAAGCAGCATCGTTGATTCCTGTTGTGTCGCACTTGTTTGGCGACGAAAAGGTGAGCCATAGACTCACAACCTAAATGTCAATATTCTCAGACAGGCATCTGCGACAAACGCCGTCGGCTCATGACAAATCTCAGATAACCTCTTCGGTGGCACCCGTTGAGTATGATCTGATTCGACGAAAACACCAGCGTTCTGACATCACGCAACCACGTCCACAGCACGGATAATTCCGAAAGTGATCATTCCATCATTATCTTCGCGGCAGCGTCACGCAAAAAATTCAATCGACGGGAATTAAAGCAAATGCTGTACATGCGATCACGCATATGCTTCAGCAGCGTGTCGGCCAAGCAATAGCCGGTACCGTTCAAATCAGCGGAGGTCGCCTATCCAGCTGCCCAGGCCTTGGACACGCCGCTGGTCCTGGCCCCACAAGGGTCTCATTCGATCAGCCCAGGGCGGAGCGAAACAAGTCTTGCGAGGAGAGAAGCACTCTCCAATACCAATCTTTTCACACCACTATTACGTGCTCGCTACCTTGCTGACCTGCGTTTAAGGACGTACCGACCACGCAGGATGCGGCCGTGGTGATCGTTGCCGCTGCTGTCGACGAGAACCTTGTTGTCGGTCGTGTCCGTCAAGTTGTAAATCGCGATCGTGTCAGGGTCGGTTTCAAATCGCTTTGCGGGAACGAAATCGTCATCGTATCGAGCGATCGACGAAACGCGCGACGGTCCGAGGTGGCCGGTGTATCCGTAAGCAAAGATTAATGGCTCGCCATGCGTTACCGGAGGCATGTAGGGCTCACCATTGAAAGGGATACGTCTCATGCATTCTCCGTTGACATAGAAGCGATGTTCACGCTGCTGTCGATCTCGCACCGCAGCCAAATGATGCCAGCCTTCCACGACTTGCCTGTAGCGACGCTCCGAGTGGATGAATCCGCCTTCCCAACGCAAATCGACCGGTCGATGATGGTCGCCAGCGGATTCCATCATCACCAAGTCCGCAAGTCCCATGAATCGCCACACGGGCAAGTTCTCCGGATCACGCCGCACCCAAACCTCCATGGTGATCGATTTGTCGAGAAACATACCATAGGTGACCGTATCGACGATGACATCGGCCTCGTTGGGTAGCGCGTCGCCGGGCAGCTCACTGTCGAACGCAATCGCCGGCAAGTCGCTCGGCATGTCCATCGCGCCGACCTCGCTGCTGTTCGGATGAACGCTCGGTTCGGCGTCCGCTGGGAGATCGCCAGTCCCCAGGTTGACCCGACGGGCTCCAACGATCTTGCCGTGATGACCATTGCCCGACGCATCCTTCGCGACGTCCCCCGAGTCTTCGTCAAAGTGATACAGTGCGATGGTTTGCTCATCCACTTGGAAGCGTCGCTTCGGTTCGAACGTGTCGATGTATCTCGCCGTACTCGAAATGCGGACTTCGTCGATCAAACCAACATAACGGAAGCTGCTGTCGCCGGCCGTTTCGCCCCATTGATGAATCTGTTCGCAAAGTCCAAAGTACGCCACTGCGTCTGTGTTCGCCAGCGTGGCACGCGAGTATTCGTCATGCTTTGACAACGGTTGCATGTTCATCAGCTTGCCATCAACATAAAATCGCAACTGTTCGCGTTGGGTGTCTCGCACTGCGGCGACATGGTTGAAATCGCGAATATCGGCGACATACTTCTTGCTTGGCAGATCGATCGTACCGTACACGTAAACCAGATCTGCACCACCAGAAGTTCCAATGTTGTTGTGGGCTTGGAAACCGGCGATCCGGCTGTGCGGACGTCCCGCACCCGGTTCAGGCTTCAGCCACAGTTCCATCGTCATCGATTCAGAGTCGTCAACCAATGTTGGCATCGTGACCTCATGCCACTGGTCGGTCGCGGCACCGACATGGAACTGCAACGCATAATTCGCCGCATCCAAGGTCTGAGAATCGTCGGTGACAGCGCGCAATTCAGCCGACGGCGTTGCATCCGCCACCTCTGCCGCTTGCGGCTCATCCGCAATCGGCGCGAGCATCTGGACTTTTCCATCGCGATCAATCTCGATGGCGTTATCTTCGTACGACACCTTTAACCGAGCGGTTTCTCCCTTGCCCAATCGCAATTCGGTTGTCTCGAATTGCACGTCGCCATGCGACACGCGCAACCGATGGTCTCCTTCGGCAATGCGGTACTCTTTGCCCGAATCATCGATCGTGTAAACGCGATCGGCGAAGGCGATCTTGATCGCTGGGTCGTTGACCTCAATTCGAATCGTCCCGCCATCACGAGTCGGCAGCACAAAGACGATTGCCGCGACAATCATCATCGCCGCCACCAATCCCGACGCGAACAACGATCCTCGCCACGGCGACTTCCGAACTTCACGCGGTTCAGGGATTGCAGCCCGGATCGGAGTATCGTTCGACGAATGGGCAGCGGCCTTCGAAGGATTCAAAAGCGCATCCAGATCGCTCCCCTGCGCGAATGCGGCGATTCGGTCGGCGACTTCGCCCGGCGTACTGGGACGATTGTCGGGCAGCTTGTCCAACATCGAATCGATCAACTCGGGCAATCCTTTGGGCAAATCGCTGCAAAGTTCGCCGATCGGCTGCGGAGATTTCGTGGCGATTGCATTGAGCTTTTGAAGCAGACCGAGTTCCGCATTTCCGCCGAACAGCGTCTGGCCGCTCAGCAATCGATACAGCGTCGCACCCAGCGAATAGATGTCCGACCGAATATCCACGCCGCGCGTATCGTCGCATTGTTCGGGGGACATGTAATCAATCGAACCCATGATCTGGCCGGTGGAGGTCAGTTCGTGTGTCTGCTGGGCACCGAGGCGTGCAAGCCCCAGGTCCAGCAGTTTGATCACGGCTGGGCCGATTCGCGACCGCGCCACCATTAAATTCGATGGCTTGACATCCCGGTGGATCATTCCATGGGAGGCCGCTTCTTCCAACGCCAAGGCGGCTTGTCGAATCGATTCGCAGGCATCGGCAGCAGGCAGGCGTCCGAGGCGACGTTGAATTGCCGACAGGTCTTTGCCGTCGACATACTCCATCACCAAAAACAGCGTTCCATCGATCTCGCCCGCATCGGTCGCGCGGACAATATTCGGGTGATCGACGCGCCCAACCGCCTTCATCTCGCGGTGAAAACGAGCGACGAGGGCCGGATCGTTCGTGCGATCGGGAGGAAGTATTTTGATCGCGACCACTTTCTCCAACCGCTCGTGAACCGCGCGGTAGACGGTCCCCATGCCACCGCGTCCCAGTTCCCCCTGCAATAGATAGGGTCCCAATCTTTGGGGCACCTGCGCGGTGACCGTCGCCGATGTTCGCGACGCCAAGTTCGCGCCAGCCTCTCGTACCCACTCAATCGACGTCTGCTGCTGAGACTCCAACCGACTGACGGTGTCTTCGCAGTGCAGGCATTGCTCCAAATGCGCCTCGACCTCCGCCGATGCATCCGGGTCCAAAGTACCCGTAATCCACTGGACCAACGTTTCTGATTGGGGATGAGTCATGAAAACCTGCCGATCGTCGATCTTGGTGTGCGCGAATGAGCGTGGTACGGTCTAATACCACCCACACTATAAACTTCTCCAACGCGTCACACGAAAATGGAGGCAGCTTTGTAGTGGACTCAGCGTAGCGCTAACGTGTTCATTCCGGCAAATCGTCCCCCAACTCCTCCCGCAACCGTCGCAGCACACGGTATCGAGCTTGACGAATGGCATGTTTGGTCATGCCCAATTGCTCAGCGACCTCATCGGCCGAACGATCTTCGATGACGGTCAACCAAAACGCCCGCCACGTCGTCTCGGCGAAGTCGCTTTGAAGGATGGCCAGCGCTCGCGAACACAGTTCCTTGCGAATCCGCGTCTGCGTGTCGGGATCGGAGTCCTCGAACGGCAACTCGGGAAGCTGCTGGAGCTTCATCAACGCCTCCGTTCCTCCTTCACTGACGGGACGTCGTTGTCGGTCGCGAAAATAATCGGCGACCTTGTGCCGCGCGATCCCCCACATCCAACGTCTCAGCGAACCTGTGCAACCGGGAGTATGATGATACTTGTCAATGTTCCGGGCCACCGCCGACAAGATCTCTTGCTGCACATCGGCTCGCTCCGCCACGGCGACTCCGGCTTGCTGGAGCCAATAATCCAGAATCGGACCATACAACCGAGCAAGCCGCGACCAGTACATCGACTGATCCGATCGCAACCCTTCCACAAGGCTCGGTGTCGTCAATTGGCTAAGACTTGAATGCTCCACAGAAAATCACGAATCACGAAGTATTAAGTTACAATGTCTAGCCCAAAGCAAAGACAACATAGCAATAGCCGATCACGCACTGTGAAGCGATCGGTCCAACATCGACTATCCAGTGGACCATCTTCTGACATAATGTACAACCACTAAGTCCGGCATTCCGCGACGACCCACGCATTGTCCTACCCAGACCATGAATCAAACACCCGAATCGACTCGCGGCGAGCCATTGCGTTCGGTTCATACATCGAACCTGCCGACCTTGTTGGAGGAACTGGGAATCAGCCTGCTGGTTTCCACGTATCAGGCGGGGAAGCTGATCATGCTGCGCAGCGAGGGGGAACTGCTCAATACGCACTTCCGGTTGTTCGACAAGCCGATGGGCATGGCCGTCGATCCACATCGTTTGGCGATCGGTTCGGCGATGCAAGTTTGGGAGTTCCACAATATTCCGGCGGTTTGCAGGCGACTGAACCATCCGCCCGATGTATCGGAGGAGGTTCCCGGAGACGAACCCACCGAACCCCGGTCGCCACCAACGCGTCCGCACGACGCATGCTTCCTTCCGCGCATCGCGCACTGGACCGGAGACATTCAAATTCATGAGATGGCTTGGACCGACGAAGGCTTGGTCTTTGTAAACACACTGTTCTCCTGTTTATGCATGCGCAGCGACACGTTCAATTTCCAGCCGTGCTGGCGTCCGGCGTTTGTAACGAAATATGTTCCAGGGGATTGCTGCCACTTGAATGGGCTGGGCGTTCGCGATGGCCGAGTCCGCTATGTCACAGCGCTCGGCGAAACGGATGAACCGGGGCTGTGGCGAGAGAACAAACGGGATGGCGGCTTGTTGATCGATGTCGATTCGG
Organism: Pirellulaceae bacterium; assembly: GCA_041399105.1. Classification (GTDB taxonomy): domain Bacteria; phylum Planctomycetota; class Planctomycetia; order Pirellulales; family Pirellulaceae; genus Rosistilla. Next base: position 174,529 of record JAWKTL010000001.1, read on the forward strand.
GCGAGGTGATTTCGCGAGGCCTGTCGATGCCTCATTCGCCGCGCTGGTACAACGATCGCTTGTACATTTTGCAAAGCGGCGTTGGCGGATTCGGAACGATCGATCCAGCCACCGGCAAATATGAATCGATTGTCGAACTCCCCGGCTTCACACGGGGGCTTTCGTTCCACGGTCCCTTTGCTTTTATCGGACTTTCGCAAGTTCGCGAAACAGCCGTCTTCGGAGGCATCCCGATCGCCGAGCGCGCGCTCGAAGAACGTGTTTGCGGAATCTGGGTCGTCGATTTGCGGAGCGGCCAATCGATTGGATTTGTCCGTTTCGAGGATGCCGTTCAAGAGATCTTCGCCGTCGAAGTGTTGCGAGGAGCCCGATATCCGGAACTTGTCAACGAGGATCGAAAATTACTCGCCGGTTCGTACGAATTACCCGACGCAACGTTGGCCGAAGTCCCCGACAATCTTCGATCATCGCCAAGCTAAGTGCTAGCTCGCCAGTGCTGGGAAAACGCGAAGGCATCATTTCGGACCACGCACGGCATAAGCACATTGCATCGCCGTGCTTACTTCTGGTTAAAGACAACCACCGGATCAATTTTCTTCTGCTTGCTGGTCAAAGCCTCAACGACGCGACCAAGCAAGAGGACGCTGGGCGTGTCTTCCGGGTGATCGTGAACCAGCGACGCCAGGATACGAGCGGCACCGGGCAGGTCGCTGTCGTGATAGCATGCCAACGCCTGTTCATAGTTGCTGCGCATCGTTTGCCATCGCGTGTCCGCATTGCTTTTCAATTCGTAAAGGGTGACGACTTCGTCGATTCCGACCGGCTTGGCGTCGGCAAGGTGTCTCAACTGCAACAACACTCCCGCCGCGGACGCGCCCGATTTACGAACATGCTGCATCGTTTCGCGCGTCAGTAGAATCGGGACGTCGAAACGCTTGGTCATTCCCTGCACGCGGCTTGCGATGTTGACGGTATTGCCCAACGGACCGTACTTGAATCTTGCTTTTGATCCAGTGTTGCCAACTTGCGCGATACCGGTATTGATGCCGATGCCGAACCCAAAACCATCGGACAGAACTTCCTTCCACTTTTCTCGCAGTGGCTCGATATAACGCAACATATCGGCGGCGGCCAAACAAGCCCGCAAGGCATGGTCGGGTTGTTCGGCGGGAGCACCCCACATCGCCATCAACTCATCACCGATGTAGTCCACCAAAACGCCATCGGTGTCGATAACGCTTTGGCTCAGTTCGGTGAAGACGTCGTTGATCCATTCAATGGTCTGTTTCGGACCGACCCGCTTGGAAATTTCGCTGAAGCCTCGGATGTCGCAAAACAAGATCGTCACTTCCGCATCGCGTCCTTGCAGCAGGTCCTCATTTTTTCCAATCGCTGCGTCACCGCCGGTGAAAAGAACTGCGACATCGAAGCTCGCAGAGATTCTTCATGCTGTCGCGCCAACCCCGACGCCACCGCTCCGGCCATGACTTCCAGCAAAGCGGCCTCCAGCTTGCCGATCGGTTCATCACCGCGACGGTGCCCTCGACTGCGATCACCGTACAACACTCCGATGACCTCCCCCGATCGTTCAACATCGGAGCGGCAACGGCGCGGTCGAGCAACATCATCGAATGACGAACAGCCTGCGCGGAATCTTCGGGTTCGTAAATCACCGGCTTGCGTGTCATCAAGACGTTGTTGAGGATCTTCCCGCTTCCCGATGGCAGTTCGTTCGATCGGTCGTTGCCGTGAAAATCGAGCGAAGTTTTCATCCCTGATTCGTATTGCGAACGAATCGACCATTGATCAGCATTGCGTAGAATCACGAATGCGCGATCCAGGTCGATCATTTTCGCCGCCGTCCGCACGGCAAGATCGAAAAATTCGTTCGATCCGGCCGCCTTCTGGACGACTTTCAATGCCAGACGCACCAAGTTTACAGCGACTTCCGCCGCGTCTTGCTCCTGAGCCGGAGCGCCATTCGGCTCGACCAGCAACTGGCTCAGCCGCGCGTCAAATTGCCCCGAAGACTTCCCGTAACCGAAGGATTGCAGCGTGTGCAACGAAAGGTCATCAATGTCGAAATCATCGCCATCAAGAACGCTGACCCGTAAACAGACATCGTTCGGCAAATGGATGACGCCGGGGGACGCCAATCGATAGGTTTCCAGCGGCTCAATCGCCACCTGCTCGTCGCCGACCTGAAACGGAATCTGCGGATGAATGTTGGTGACTCGCACGCCCCCTTCGACGTCATTCTCCAGCTTGCAGGCCCGACGCGGAATGCGCAACATGTGATTGGGAGCAACCGCCAAGCGATATTGGTTGTCACCAAACTCATACACTTTGAGCAAATCTTCGCCGTTCTGTTGGCGACCGATTTCCAGCGGCAACGCGACTTGGTGAACTTCATGCACCGAGCCTTCGAATTCGACGGTGATGTCAGCGAGCTTCATTTCCAGCCCTCCGACAGTCGCCAACTTCACAACTTGCAAGTCGATGCTCGAGGATGAAAGGCACCGCCGAGGAGAAATGAAGTGATTCGCTTATACGTCGCGTGGTCAGAAATGAGGTGATTCGCTTCAATTAACGCGAAGGCATCATTCTGGGCCACGCACGGTATAAATGGAGACGCAGGCATCATTCAGACCACGCACGGTAAGGCAATTCTATTGGACCCGTCGAAACATCAACAGCCTGAAGTCCATCACCGATTCGCCCGGCACTTCGGTCGCCTGTAATTTCAGTGTTGACTTCCCTTCATTCAATTTTATCGTCCCCAAAGACTTCCTGCGAAAGTCTTTTACATAAGATTCCGGTCGCGTCACGCGATCGTTTTCTTGCCCGCGAAGAGGCGGATCGTGAGCGGTGTCGATAACAAAGGAAAGTTGACTCTCGCCGACCGTCAAGTCGACCTTTGATCCGACGTCCTTGGCCGGACATGTGTAGTACAAGTCGACTTCGTAAAGCCCTTCCGCTCCCACGTCGACATCCCACCAGATTGCATCGTCGACACTGGTCCACTTACGCAAAAAGAACAATTCGGGAACTTGTTGGATCGCTCGATCGTGCCGCTGAAGCGGGCGTCGCGAGCGGGAATCTGGGTGTAAACAAAGTCAGGGTGTCCAGGGGGAATGGCCGCTGATCATCGTTGTACCCCGGCAGCACTTCCGCCTTGTAAGTGTCGGCGGCCTGTTGCATCGAACGAGCGACCGATGCGAACTTCGCCGCCACATTCGTCGATTGTCCGGGATCGGCTTCAATATCGAACAACGCTCCTTGATGATCCAGTCGGAAGCGTTGATTCCTCACACTGACACGCTTGTTCCAGTGCGAAACAATCATCCGGTCAGGCCAGCTTGCCGGTTCGGAGATCAGCAGCGGGGCGAGCGATCGACCGTCCAAAGGCTTCGTCGATACGATTTCGACGCCGGCAAGTTCCGCCAAGGTCGGCAGCAAATCGATTGCCGCACCAATCGGCTTGATAACCTTTCCCGCCGCGATCTTGTTTGGCCACCGGATCACCAACGGCGAGCGAACGCCTCCCTCATCCGTCGAACCTTTGCGACCTTTCATGCCGCCGTTGAATCGCCATCCGTTGGGACCGTTGTCACAAAAATAAAGAACGATCGTGTTGTCGGCGATCTTCCAGTCGTCCAATTTCCGCAACACACGACCGACGTTCCAGTCAATGTTTTCACACATCGCCAATGCACACCGCGTGTGATCGATCTGCTCCATATCGGGTTGGCGATGGAGCATCGACAGTTCTTTGTCCTTAAAACGGTCCCAGTAAGCATCCGGGACCTGCATCGGCGCGTGCGGCGTGTTGTACGGCAGATAAGCAAAGAACGGCTTTTCCGCGTCAACAGACGACTTCATGAAGGTCAATGCATGATTCGTGAAGTCATCGATACAAAAACCTTCCCCTTGAACAAGCTTGCCATTGTGCTCCAGCGGCGGACTGAAATAGTCACCCCAATGCCCACTGCAGAATCCGTAGTACTCATCAAACCCGCGTCCAATGGGATGGTAAGGGTACTGCATCCCATTGTGCCACTTGCCGAACGCTCCCGTCCGGTAACCCGACGCGCGAAACGAATCCGCGATCGTCGACTCGTCCAGATCCATTCGTTCGCCACCAGCCGACGTGCTGTATACACCACTTCGCGGATGATAACGCCCGGTGAGAAACTCCGCACGCGTCGGCGAGCAAACGGGACAAACATAGAAACGATCAAACTGAGCACCATCGCGCGCTAAGCTGTCGATGTTCGGTGTGCTCAGATTCTTGTTGCCATTCAGACTCAGGTCACCCCAGCCTTGATCATCGCTCAGAAAGACAATCACATTCGGATGATCATCGGCGGTCGCATGGTGAGCCACACAGGTCACCATGCCAGTAGGCAGCCCGAAAGCCAGCAAGAACGAGAACAACCTGGAAGCAAAAACGTGTTGAAGTATCATCAATTAGACTCGTCTTGGGCTTTGCGAACCACTAATTCCCTGGCGGGAAACCTCCTGGCGGGAAGCCTCCACCTGGGGGAAAGCCTCCCGGTGGGAAACCACCCGGCGGTTGACCACCTTCGGCCGATTCATCCTCTTTCTTTTTGACCAAGTCATCCCGCGTCAAATGGATCTTGCGATATTCGCTTTCCGGAACAACATAGTACCAGTCGGCAAACCGCGCGTTCAATTTACGCACCGCGATTCGTGCCTCCTCAAGCTTTTCATCACGCTCATCCAACTTGCGCTGATTGGCTTTGCGAGCCGCTTCTTGGGCCGCTTCCAACTCTTCCTTCTTTTCTTCAGCCGTCAATTCCGTCTTCGCGGGCTCTTCCTTGGCTTCTGGTTTATCTGCAGCCGGCTGCTCCGCCGCGGTCGGTTCAGCCTCAGCGGCGGGAGTCGTTTCAGCGGCGGGCTTTTCTTCCACAACCGGTTTCGCGTCGTCCGCAGCCGCTTCATTGGACGCATCGTCGGCCTGAGCATCGTCGGATTCATCATCCTGAAGGAAGACAGCAGGATCAGCTTCGTCCTGCTCCGTCGGTTCCGGATCACAACCCTCGGGCTCCGGTGAATCGGAAGCATCCGTATCGTCCGAGGTATCGGAATCGGACGATGCCTGATCCGAATCCGCTTCTTCGGAAGCAGGCTTTTGCTCTTCGACTGCGGGCTTATCGTCTTCGGCAGGCTTGTCTTCTGCTGGCTTGTCGTCTGCGGGCTTATCGTCCGCTGGCTTATCGTCCGCTGGTTTGTCGTCCGCTGGTTTGTCGTCCGCTGGCTTGTCGTCCGCTGGTTTGTCGTCGGCAGGTTTATCCTCCGAAGGCTTATCCTCCGAAGGCTTATCCTCCGAAGGTTTGTCGACGGTAGGCGGTTCAGCAGCCTTGGTTTCAGGATGAAGCTCGTCCCATGACTCGGGTATGGGTTGCAATTCAGGTTCCGGAAAAGCGGATTCGTTCAGACGAGCGGTCACCAACAGATAGCGGTTGACGCCTACGACCGATTCCTCTTCCCCATCCTCGTTCTCTTCGTTGGACTGCAAGCTCTGCTGGTCGATGTCACCGAATCGCAACAGATACTCGACGCCGTTCTTCAACGTTGCAATGAGCTCACCGTTGGCGGCGTAGACTTCACCTTTTCCATCTTCGGTGGGCTGCGGATAGAAACCTTTGGTGACCAAGGAACGCATCGCGTCCTGATTCTTCATAAAGCCTTCGTCCGCCTTCAGGTCTCCGGAAAGACCATCGGGTTTGCGACGAACATCGACGATCTTCAAATCGTCCAGCGCGGTACGCAGTTCTCCCAGCTTGGTTGAATCGAGTTCTTCATCCTCGGCCAGAGTCTGCTTTACCTCTTCGCCATCTTCAAATACGGTAATATCCTTAAACTGCCATGTTACATTATCCTCGACAGCCAGGTCGGCGTTGAAATTCCGCTGCATGCTTCCGCCTTGCAGCGTCCGAACGATCGAGTAATCGCGGATGCCGACATGGTTGATGTCGAACGAAGTCATTTCCAGCAGGTTGTCTTCGATCCAAGATTCAAACTTGGTTGTCAGCGGCTTGTCGTCAAGTGCGACCACGTAGGTCACATCCTGTGTCGGTAAACGGACAAAACGCTGATTGTCGCTTCCCTTAACTTTGCTGCCGATGATCAAGTTGACAAGCGTGTCCCCTTTGTCGTTCTCGAACTGAATCAGACGCCCGACGCCTTCGTCCCCAACTTTCAGTGATGAGGCGTTCGGTTCGAGGACTCCAAACTGTTCATGGTCATCTTTGACCTCGCTCGCGACGTCCAAGACCTCCAAGTTCAAGAAAGAGGTAGCGGCGTCGCGAATCTGTTCGGCCGCATCAGCGGGGTATCCGTCGTGCGACGGAATCTTCCATTGGCCCGTTTCAGTATCCCGCGTCACTTCGAACGAGCTGAGTTGCCCGAGTTCTTCGTCGAAACGATCGATCTTCAACATGGCTACATCCAGCACATCGTTGAAGTTCTCGAAAAGGGGTTTGCCAACATAGCCGGCGGCATTTCCGGTTTCGGTTGCCTGCGGCCATGCAACGATTGCCGCCAACCCCGCGACAAGGCTAGCGACCAGCCAAAAGACACCTGTCTTTGCACTTTCAGTCACGTTTCAGTTCTCCGGTTACTATTTATCAATGATGAACGCGTTCGATGTTATCTCACGCCGATATTTTTCAGTTGACCTTGCGACGTGGTCGCTCTGAAGTACTTGGTCTATCGTTGGTTATTGAGTTCATTGGACGGACAATCCGGATTTGCACAACAAACGCGTTGCCAGTGATCTCGCGAATCGATCGCCCATCCGTTCAGGTTCACAAATCGGCTACACAAGCCGGCTCTTGGAGATGTTCTCGCGTTCGCGTAAGCGGCGTGACGCGAACACGATCACACCGATCAACAGTGGCGGAATGCAAGGCAAGGTGACTGCGGCCGCCTTGACGCGGTTCTGTCGAGCCCGCACGGTCAGGTCCGCCTCGCGACGTTCCTTCTGAATCAATGCATCTCGTTCACGTTCAACTTTTCACGACTAACGCTCAGCATCCGTTCAAGTTGTTGCTGTTTCATCATGAATCGAGTTTGGATCGCCTGGAACGCTCCCAGATCGATCTTACCGTCTTTGTTGTTCTGCTGCGCGTCGTCGAGTTCCTTCTGAAGCTTCTTCAACTCTTCGGTGTTCTTTTCTTCGATCTCACGCACCTTCTCTTTGAACGCTTTATCGAAATCGGCACCGGCGAGGCTCTCTTTTTCCCGCGCGTCGTTTTCGACTTCCTCGATCCATTGCAAAGTGCTGAACCGAGGTTGATGTTTGCGAACATCGATGAACAGTTCTTCAGTCGCCAACCAGTCGACAACATTCAACACGAACGTCACGTTCTGAACCCGCAGATCGACCTCCGCAAACAATTCAGGTTGCGCCCGAATCGCCAGGAACTCCTGAATCATCAGGTCGGTGTCGGCGACATAAACAACCTTCAACGGATCGTCGGCGTCGGCGGCATCGTCCGCTTTATCCGCGCCCATCCGGTTTTGCATCCTCGCCTTGGGAATCGCTTGCCTTAGGTTCTCCCTGGATCGCCATCGCGACGGTCTGGATTCCTTTGAAGGCACCCTGTTCAGCCCGCAACAGTTGCGGATTGTTCATACTCGACTGAATTTTGCTGAAGGGGATCAGTCCAGCGGCCTGCCCCGTCGACACCAGCGGAGTATGAATCAAATCGGAATCCTCTTTCGCGGTGATTGCACCGGCATAGATCAACAAGATTTCCGAAAGGCCGGCCGTGATGGGATTCTCTTCGGACAAAGCGTCTTCGGCCCCGGGAGCCTCCTCCTTCGCGAACAGCCACTGGTCGTCCAGCCCCAAAGCCTCCATCTTCGGATAGGGATTGTACTGCTGCCAAACAATGTCGGGCGAATAGGGCCCTGCATGCCGGGCATGCCGGGAGACTCAATGCCGAGCACATCCCACAACTGTCGAATATCACCCTTGGGAATGGGACCGCCACCTTGACCGAACATTCCCCCCGGGGACTGCTTTGGCTCGCCCGTGCCGGGAATACCGCGAATCGTCATCGGATCTTCAAAGATCGCCGTCGGAATTCAGACTTCACCCCTTCGACCAAGCGATCAAATTGATCGGGCGCCAACGAGGAAGGCTGTACGGCAAGCAAGACATCGAATCGACTTGCATCCAGCGGTGCCGACAAGTCGACTTCGTCAACCTGATACTGCTTCTCCAGTTCCACCACTAGCGGATGTTTTTCGATTCGCCGAGGTTGTCCACCGGCCATCGAAAATCCACCCATCAGATTCGCGTCGGTGTTGACGATCCCGAGTCGCTTGCGTTTGTTCTCCGAAACGGTTTTGATCGATCGCACCAATTCATATTCAACGGGAATTCCATAGTCGAAGAAGGGAACGACCACCTTCTCCAATCCACTGCGGAACGCGGCTCCCAGCAAGATCTGTTGGTTCTCCATCGAACCCTGCGAACGCACAAACCGCGAGACCGGTTCGATTCCGAAACGCTCCGTCGCCAATGCGGCTTCGTCACTGAACAATTCCAAATCTTGATACAGGTTCACATCGATCGTCTTTCCCTGCTTCGCCGCTTCGGCACGCAATTCTTTGAGAACGCTGACCAGTTCGTATCGCGTGCGTGCATACTGCTCGGGGATTTCCGTCGAGATAAACGCGTCGACGACAATGGGTTGATCCGAATCCAAATTGCGTATTAATTCGATCGTGGCGGGAGCCAGCGAACTGACATTTCCTTCGGTCGTGTCGATTCGGCTGTCCCAATCGCGAAGCAGGATCACCGCTCCGCCGGCGAGGACACACAACGCCACGGCGCGGGCGGCGTAATGCCAGAACATCGTGTTGCCGTCTTTGCTGCCCGTCCAATGGCGTTTGCCGATCAGAACCATGCACAGATAGATGCCGATCACGGCAACCATCACGAAGTAGACCGTCGATGATAAGCTGATCACACCGCGACCGAAATCATCGAACTGGGCTCCCAGGCCGGCTCCGCTGACGAACCGCTGCAACCAGCCCGACGGCAGAATTGCGTCGGCCATCGACGCGAAAGCCAACGGAGCATTAAACAACGCGCCGAGGATGAACCCGACCGTCAAGTTGCCGGTAAGGAACGAAGCGACCATGCCGATGGCAATCATCGTCAAACCGACAAACCAATAACCCAGATAGGTCGTGAAAAACAGGCCGGTGTCCAAATTGCCGTAACTGAGAACGGCCAGCGTGATAAAGTTCGATAACTGCGAAAAGATCAGCGAAGCGGTGAAGATCGCCGAAGCGGCAAGATACTTGCCGATCACGATATCAAAATCATCGGCGGGCAACGTCAGCAACAGTTCATCGGTTCCTTGGCGTTTCTCCTCAGCCCAGATGCTCATCGTGATCGCCGGAATGAAGAAGAGCATGATCAACGGAAGGTAGCGATTGAGTTGATCAAGCGTCGCCAAGTTGTCATTGAAAAACTCGTATGGCCAGAACGCGGCCAACGACGTCAAGAAGACAAAGATACACAAAAAAACGTAGCCCGTCGGATTGCTGAAGTAGCCGACGAAGTTACGCCGCAACACGGCAAACGCGGCGCGTTTTGTTCGCGCCAGCAGACTGATTAACACAAACAGCAGGCCGACGAAGACCAAATCGATCAACAACAGCTTGATCAGTGCCAATAGCAGAGTCGTAAAGTCCATAGATCTTATTTATTTCAAATGCTGGAAAGTGATTGTCAACAGAATGCAACGGGTCGCAACGAAACGTTCAACTGACCGCTTCGCCGTGGGTTAACTTGTGAAACGCCTCGTCGAGTTCGCCCTTGGCGCCCAAATCGCTCACGCTTCCGTCGTAAACCTTACGCCCCTCGTTAATCAAAATCACACGCGTCGCCATCGCTTCGACTTCCTGAAGGATATGGGTACTCAACAGAATCGTCTTCGTTTGCGCCAGTTTGGCCATCGTTGCCCGAACACCGCGAATTTGGTTCGGGTCCAGGCCAGCCGTCGGTTCGTCCAGAATCAACACGTCTGGATCGTGCAACAACGCCTGAGCCATGCCGACGCGTTGCTTGAACCCCTTGGACAGCTTGCTGGTTGGCTTGTACATCACCGTCGACAGATCGCAGATCTCGACGACTCGTTCAATGTGCGCGTTACGATCGCGAAGCCCCATCCCGCGGGCGTCGGCAAAAAACTCGAGCAGGCTCGATGGAGTCATCTCGGGATAGAGCGGCCCATTTTCAGGCAAATACCCAAGTCGCTTACTTCCTTCAATTCGATCGGACAGCATGTTGTGCCCCGCAATCCGCGCCGCGCCTTCGGAAGGGGCGATGTAACCGGTGAGCATCTTCATGGTCGTACTCTTGCCGGCACCATTGGGCCCCAAGAACGCCACCAGTTCCCCTTCATTGACCGTGAAATCGATTCCGCGTGCTGCTGCGAATGGACCGTAAAACTTACTCAGGCCAATCGCCTCGATCATCGGTCGCTTTTCGTTCGATTCGCTCATGAATGCTTCTTTTACTTATCTTCAACAGGACCACAGAAAAAAGGAAATACGTCTCAATCCCAGCATGCCTCGATTTGCAACGCAATTCGCTTCATCGACGACACATCTTTTTCAAGCGTAAACCAACGGCAATACTATAACCATTCAATATCTACGCTCAACGGGCGGCAATATATCGCGTGGTCAGAAATGAAGTGATTCGCTTCAGTGAACGCGAAGGCATCATTTCGGACCGCGCACGGTATAAATCTTCCGCTTGACGGATGCTCAGAAATGATTTCGACAACAAATTGTCGGTACATGGAGCCCGGAAAGGGAGGCCGCGCAGCATCAACCCGAGCCGCCTGATCGATTCCTACGCTTCCAGCAGCATTCGGGTTCATGTTTTCGCCGAAAAATTGTCGGCTGGAATCCAAAAACAGGGTATCCCCAGTAAAACGCTGTTCCGCTATCGGTCGCGTGGCCGGAAACGACGTAATTCGCTTTATTTAAGATGCTACCCAATAGCACATCATTTGAGCAATGTTCAACGCGTTTGAAGCGTGATGCTATGCTTGGTGACCCGGGCGGCGTTGTTTTTAAACGTCGCGTGGTCAGAAATGTGGTGATTCGCTTCAGTTAACGCGAAGGCATCATCTCGGACCACGTACGGTATAACTTGGCTTTGAGCTTTCTGAAAGCCGATCCGATAAAAATCATGGACATAGCGGTCGGCAACGTTTTCGCCTCGATAGATTCGACCTGCATCGAAGGGCTCGGTGCTGGCAAACAACGTGATCGTCTCTGATCCCAAGCCAGGAAGCACCTTGAGCGTTCCAGATTCCGGGAATCGCAATGCTTGCCCGGCGGCAAGGGACGTTTTGGCGGGAACCAACACCACGACTTCCCCCTTGGCTCCGATTCCGATCATTTCGACAAACAGCGGTCGATCGGTGTTGTTTCGAGCAAAGATCGCCAGCGATTCGCCCGCCGCAAAGGTGTTGGTCTCTCTGGATGTGCTCAAGGTGATGTCGATGCGATCTGCGCCTCGCTGTGTCGGATGATTGTTGCCATCGATCGGCAAGATGGGAATGCCCAGCCCGAGTTGATGCGCCACTTCGGCAAAATGATCCTCCCACATATCTCGTCGAATCACTCCGCCACGCGTGGCCAAAAAGTATCCTTGCAAGCCGCTGGGGAGCGAGAAAATCATTTCGCTACCAGCCCCTTTCAGGTTGATTGGGTCGACGAATAAATTGTCCGCGCCGCGACTTGTCGCAAAATCAAAGCTCTTCCAATACGAACCATCCGCCGTCCGATGGCGTTGCACCGCGTGATTGTTTTGCGACAGGCCCGCGACCGGAGCAACACTGCGGATGATTGTCGGAACAGCGCGATGTTCGACCAACTGGTAGTGGAAGTTGCCCACCATGACGGTCCCCTTCTGGCAATCGCAGGCGTTGGCGGAGGAGAACGTTGGACAGGCGATGGCGGTGGCTGAAGCGGCGACGACGAACGATCCTGGGACGGCCTGATGTGTGAGGGTTTTAACGATTGGTACCTGGAAAACGTTCTAGAACGTGCAGAAGAACCAGCTCCCCCGCCTCCCCCACCAAAGCAGCTCTTCTTCCCTGGATTTGCGGCCCACCCCGCGTACTGCTAGAATCGATCTCCGGTCGATCGACCACCCCAACATCAAAACCACCCGCGTTGGACCGACCGACAAAGTTCAACGCACGATCTATCTGTCATTGCATCCATGCAACGATAGATAGATCGCAATTCGTTTTTTATTTGGACAAGCACTCGCTCACGCTGATGCGATACACGATCCGATCTATGACTCACGACGCTTCGCCATCACGCGACCGCCCCAAGCGTCAATGGTTGATTCAACATTGGCCATCTTTGGTCGGTGCCAAAATGGCGACTCCGTCGAATTGTTGCAGCGGCCCATAGAAAGAACTGGGTTCACGCCGATCCAACACCTGAATCGGTAGCCATACCTCACTTTCCCATTTCACCAGCGACGAAAATTTCAATGTCCGTGTAGCCACAACTTTTGCGCTGCGCTTAACGTCAGGTCCCGGATGAATTGGTTGCCACACAGCTAATCCAGATGCTTGCGGATCAGCATCCGATCGTTAGGGTCAACGCTGCACATGCAATTAGCCATGTCGCCCGCAACGCAATGACCGAAAAGCAAATCAAAGCAGCCCTCGGAGATGAAACATGGAGCGTACGTTGGGTAATCGCAGAATCGCTGGCAGAATCCAACCACTCAGACATCGCGTGGCACTCCTTTCGCCATTCATTGCCCCGTGGCAATATGATTTCCGACTGGCACATACACTGCCGACCGTTCGCATATCGACTTTCAAAAGATGAATCACCGTGTACCGTTGCTGAACGTATTGACGGCTTTACCGACGACTACACATGGTCCGCAATTGCAAACAGACATTCGCTCGGTAGCCCCTAAATCGTCGGCATCCCCGGGAACAACGCATCGTGAGCGCCGGAACGGCCAGCAGTGAATGCCATATTGTGGGGCTTGGAAGAGCAGCTGTTGCGAAGTTGAATGCTGCTTTTGCCTCGCTCTTGGGTCATTGAGCGGTGTCGGCGCTGTGTGGTAGCGGAGATGGGACGGGGATTTTGAAGTGATCTCTATCGACGACGCTCAGCTAGGCCACGTCGCTGGGCGATAGGTCGTAACCGAGTCGCTCGGCGCGAGCGGCGGAGGCTGGCTAGCTGTTGCTCGCGAAAGCGGGCGTCGTAGGCCTGAGCACCTCGGTCGACGGCGGGCGGCCGGTCTTGATCATGTTGTAGATGATCGCGAGTTTCCGAGCGATCGCGGTGACCGCAGCTGCTGCGCCCGTCGCGGGCTCTGAGACGGCGACCGAATGCTCCCAAGGCAGTCGGATCGATAGAGCGTTTGGGCGCATACGCGTAACACCTGCGACCCGACTGTGACTTGCTGCTGCGATGCGTGCGGCTGTTGCCCTTCTTTCTGTTTGGCCCCCTGACTTGTTAAGCTCTGGGCACAGGCTCAGCCAACTGACAAAAAATGCTTCTCGGTCAGGGAAGGCATCGACGGTGGTGCCGACTACGAAACGATGACCAATGCCGCATGCTCACCGATGCCATCGATCTCGGTCAAGTCGATGCCGAGCATCTTGTTCAAGTTTGCGCGAACGTCGAACTTCGGCGTGTTCTGCCGACTTGCCGTTGCTTCGTACAGGCTTCTTCGGCAATGGCTGGTCGTCGGACTTGTCCTTGAATTGCTGCATGTAAGCCTCGATCTGGGCGTCGACTACTTCGAGCTTCTGGTGATAATAACGATACAACTCGACGGCCTGCCGCAGTGAACAGATGCTCTTCTCATGGTGATAGCGCAGTGCCAGAGCGATCGTGGCTGCGCCCGTTCTTGCAGTCCGTGCCTAAACTTCGCAAGCTTGTAAGGGTCGCCCTTCGCCAGCGAGAATCGCATCGGTAATCATCATGCCCATCACGCCGCAGATGTCAGCGATTACTTCGGTCAGCTTGATGTTCATCTGCTCCATCGCTTTCTGCATGTGCTGGATATGCTGGGCGGCGATCTTCGTCAGCATCGCGCTGACGCATGTAGGCCCGCAGGACGATGTCGTCTTCGGGCCGAAACGATCCGGTCAACAATCAAACGTGTGCAGCGTCTGAATCCATTGACTGTCAGCACATCCGGTCTTACGACGGAACTTCTTGATCTGGCTCGGTTCGACCAGCACGACTTCAAACCCGCACCGCTCTAACAACTCGTACAGCGGTATCCAGTAAACGCCAGTGGACTCCATCGCCACGGTTTCAATTTTACATTCCCGGTAAGCCAATCGGCGATCCTTCCAAATCCCCTGACCGTATACGCACCGAAGCTCTTCCACTGGTCCATCAGGTGCAGTCGGTGGGCACCGCAACAAAATGCACGCCCGCCGCGATGTCGATTCCCGCTGCATTCGCATTGACCATCTTCATGGTCTCTCAATCGATGGCGGAGCGTTGTCCACGGGAAGACCCCGCGACATTGGCTGCTTGGCCGATCGTGAAGCGTTGTTTACGAAAGCGGTTTTCTTGCCTGGATCCCGCCTTGCTCTTTCTCTTCTTGCGTGACATATCACCATCTCCGGTAGGGGCTTGGCGCATCGCAAGCGTACACCCGCACGGTTGTGCCGCGAAGCCAGATGAATTGAAGACACGGATCGAGCGTACTCGGCTTAATCAGCTTGTTAAGTCCCCCAACGAGGTCACTGCGAATCACGCAAAGCAATTCGCAGCGCTTTACATCAATATCAACGTCAAGAGCCAAGCAGGACCAAGACATGGCGGGCACGAAGCACCAATCCGTCTCGTCGGCCTCCCTTGATCCGCATCACATTGATCGCACAGCCATGCCGGTCATCACCAATGGCCACTTGGAGTTCCTCCCCAGCCACCCCTCTGCCAAAGAGTGCCTAAATAACCAATTGGGCTTTCGGCATCGCAACCAGTGCGGAAGATTGTCGGCGGGGTTGAGGGAGCAGAGAGAGAAGAGGTGGCGCAAGCTTTTGATGAGCCGATGTTTCCAGGCCTTTGTTCAAGAAGCCCAGAACTGACCGGACAGGTTCGATATGGGTGTTCGTCTTAGGCAGGACCGCTTGGGGGTGCGACGATGCGATTGCCACGTGGTCTGGCCGATGCCGCAAACATTATACCGTGCGTGGTCTGGCGCCGATGCATTCGCATTTAATGAAGCGAGTCACCATTTTTAGGCCACGCGACGTATAAAGCAAGTAGAACGCAGCGCGCCACCACCGGCTACGATCTGTGATCCCTTCGGTATCGGTGCATAACGGTGTATCGACGAAAGGCGATTGCACGCGTCAATCCGGTTTTGTGAATCGTCACTCCGGGCGATATCGTGTTCAAAGACCCGAATCCGATCGGTCACTGAAGACGGATTGCGTCAACGGTCGCCCCTCCCGCTTGTTCGCCTAAGACGGCGAACAAGCGACTTCGGCTTCGCCAGGTGGAGGTGGTCTGGTTCGCTGGGCGATTGGGGTTGCGAGGATTGATTACGAAACCTGGTGATAGCAACAACCTCAACCACGGCAAGGGAGGTCGTTAACGCCAAAGGCCAATCACCGGGAGAAGGCTTCGTGGAAGGTCAATCCGGTTTGCCACGCGAGCCTGATCGATACCGGAAAGCGGTTAAGCTCGTCGCTGGTGGTGGCGGCTGGGCCGCGAGAACTGGTTGTTCCTGAAGAGTATCGGCTCGGGCTATCGCCTGGCGACTAATGACGCTCGTCACCATTGCGATCCGCAACGACTTGGATGTGAAGGCATATTTAGAAACCATCCTCGTTCGTCTCGTCGGCGGCAGCGTGACACCGATTACGAACCAATGCTGCCGCACGTCTGGGCTACGCCAGGCACATCGAGCTCATCGCCAAGAGCAACGCCAAGAGCGTAACACCCGCGACGATCGCACATCTTCGCCACGAACGATCGCGCACCGCTTTAACCCGGCGACTCGCGTCTTCCAGGTCGCGACGAGCTGGTGTCTGTCCCGAAACGTGCTTGATTCGTGATTGGTGGGCAGGGCTCGGTTTGAATCGGTGAAGATTGGGAGGATCATTGGCCGGTGTGAGCGATTGGGCTGAGAGCGAAAAAGTAGGACGATTTCCCGTCGTCGCGCGTACCTTCAGCGGGGCAAACTTGTTGCAACGGGCTGGTCGAGGTGAGAATCCGGTTATGCGGCTTTGCGGCGAGTGTGTCCGCAGCTGTGTCTTGATCTTCGCGAGCGATCAGCATTCGACCGAGCGTGCAGGTGCGGCCGAGGATGGCCAGTTGAAGGTAACGTTCGCAACCGATCTCCGACCGATCGCGACAGCGCTTCAGTGCATTACCGCGTTGCAGCGCGCCGATGGCCGATTCGATGCCCGGGTGATTCTGCTGAGCGGCCAGAAACTCTTCATCGGCTTGCGACTGCTGAACGACCGATTGCTTCGCGCCGGGCTTCGGCAGACACAACGTTTCGACACCTGTTCGAGCTGTGTCTGGTTCTCCGTGAATGAAAGCCACGATCGAACGACAGGCGTTTGACACGGTTGTTGAAGTCATCCTGCAGAGACTGTGTCTCGCGAACGGCAACGTCTTTGTCGCCTTCGTCGCGATGCATCAGAACGCCGCGAACATATGCGATTGATCTTTCGGTCCAGTTGCTTCTTTCTTGACAGGTGGCCATGCTGCTCAACCGCTGATGCCGTATTTCGTCACCAGGGCGACGCGCATCAAAATGATTTGCAGATGCCGTCGAGCAGCGAACGCGCTTTCGGTTGTTAATGGATGTTGGTTTCCATCACGAACGAATCGGCGCGAGCTTTCTCAATCGCTTCGGCTGAAGCTGACCATGACCGACGATCAGCAGAGCGATCGTTCAGGCTTCCAGCAGACAGATGTTATTGCGAATGGTTCGCCGCGGGCGTCCACATCGCAATCGCCCAGTCCCATGATGGCTCATGCGATGATTGTCGGCACAAATGCAACTGATCGTACGTCAGATCACGTGGCCCAGCGAACAGCGGCCAGCACGACCAAGTGCCAGTAATCCATCAACGCGTCGGTGTCGGTCGTGTCGCCGTTGACGTCGGTGGCGATGTGAATGATATCCGATCGGTGAGTTCTCGATCGCGGTACACCTGCTGCAACCGCGTGCCGGAACGATCGATCTCGCGACTCCAATTCAACCACCTGTGGTCAGCAGTGGCATCAACCGCAACTGATTTGGGCAGGTATCCTTTTTCGCATCCATCGCTCCTCGAATTTTTTGTGTGACGATTCCGTTATGCCTGCCTTGCTCGGCTGCACGTATCAAACGCAATCTTCGCCAGACTTCCCCTCACAGTGTTTTTAACAAGAAAACGGTCTTGGACTCGGCAGCGCAGAATCTCGCTACGTCGGGCACCGGTATAAGCGGCGAAGGCGATCATCGGCTGAAGAAATGGGGGTGCCGACAGCGTTCCGACATCGTGAACCAACTCGGCGACCTCCGCCCCGTCGAGGAACAGGCAGTCCCAATGCTGCTGAATTTCTTCATCGGAAAGTCCAGCACGCGAGACGATGCGTTCGATCTCTCGCCACGTACGAAACGGTGGCTTTTCATCGGTCTTGGGATACCGCAGCAAGGACTTTGAAGGAAGCTCCGAGCTGATCAATTCCGCCTGCTTGCCCCATCGCCATGCGGAACTCAATGTGGCGAGTTCTTTCTTGATCGTCTCCGGCTGGACGAACGTTCCCGAGCGGGTTTTCTCGGCGGATCGGTTCGTAATGTATTCTTGCAGCTTTTCAAGTCCGACCTCGCCCGGTGGCGTACGTGATCCAAGCACACGCTTGAGGTGCTTTATATGGATGCCCATGGTGCATTTTGTCGTCGACTCGATCGAGTCCTCCGGGAAGCTCGCCTTGAAGGCATCGAGCAATCGCCCAACGGAGGTGACGCGAGTGGCAAGGTTCCGCTTGACTGGCTGCCCGCCGGAGAGGAGCTGATCAACCAGATCGACATCTGGATCGACCGGTAGGGTTCCAAGCTGATACCGGTGCAGATTGTCTTCCAAGCGTGACAGCGCCAAGCGTGCCTTTCGCTCGTCGTCGGTATTCAACGAGCGAGCCAGCTTGCGGCCTTCAAGCCGAAGGACGATGCGAAATTTTCCGTTGCGGTTTTCGAGAGATGGCATGGTCGGATTCTCCGATGGAAAGTCGGAAAGAACCAGCGACACAAACCCAACGCAAATGAAGTGCTGTCCCCAATTTGTCCCCAATGCGTGTTGCAATCGCATTGGGCACAAAAAAAGACCTACGCCGTAATTAGCGTAAGTCCTTATGATTTCGTCAGTTATGGCAACCCGCAAAACTCTGCGGAAAAGCTGCCCGACTAGGACTCGAACCTAGAACAAAAGAGCCAGAATCTTTCGTGTTGCCAATTACACCATCGGGCAGTCGTTGCGAATAACGGTTAAGCTAAGAAGCGTCGTGGGTTTGGTCAATAGACCATCCTACCGAACTAAGCTCTTGATTTCGTCTTCCAATTCGGTTGCGACAACGTTGGTCTTGGCGATCTTGCCTTGTTTGTCGACCACGATCGTCGTTGGCAGCGTTTGCACGCCTAGAATGTTGGCCAGCGGACTTGATTCAAGCCCTCCTTCGTCGAAAAGCTGTGGCCAGTTGATCACGGAAGCATTGGCTCGCAAGTATTCTTCGGCGTCCGCCTTCTGAGCGTCGACATTGATTCCGATGAACTCGACGTTTTCTTTCGCGTACTGAGCCTGGAGGCGTCGGTAGAGCTTCATATCCTGCTTGCAAGATTCGCACCATGTCGCCCAATAATGGATCACAACGGGACGCCCGCGATACTTGCTCAGGTCGAAACCGCGTCCGTCGATCGTCGTCCCTTTCAGTGGGAGCGTATTGCCGATCGCGTCGAGCCGACGAATTGCGCCCTGAGCTTTTTTTGCTTCGGCGGAATTTGCGAAATTGGCGATCACTTTGCCATACCAAGCGATTGCCTCCTTGTCCTCGTTCTCGAACTCCTTGCTTAACGCCAAATCCATCATGGCTTTCGCGGATTCTTCAGCCCGGGGGTACTCAGCCACGAAATCGGTCAAAGCCTTGATCTTTTCTTCTTGAACCTTTGCGAAATCCGCATCGGGGTTCTGAAGCTTCATACCATATTGAGCATTGATGAACTCAAACGTAACGAAGGCGGTCAGTTCGGAACTTCCGCCGGGCAGGGAGCGGCGCAGTCGATCAAGTCGTTGCAGTCCCCCTTCGTATTCCCCGCTGTGAATGGCTGCGCTGATGGTTTCCGTCATCTGTCGAACCCACATCGCCTGTTCGGAAGGCTCTCGAGCGCTCGTGATCAAGGTTTCGAGGATCTTCGCTTGCTCTTCGTGCAGCCGAGATTTTTCCGCCACGGACGTGGCTGAATTCAGTTGCTTTTCCAGCGATTCCATTTTGCCGACCAATTGTTGCATCTGCTCGGTTGCCTGGGCGCTTTCCGCCGGTGCGACCGCAGCGGTCATCGGTGCTGCGAAAAACAAGCCGCCGTTTTGTGCAATGCTCTCTTTGCCATCAAGAACTTGAGGAACGTCGACCACGCGCCATGCATCGCCGATGCGCACCAGCGTGCCAACGAACAATTGCCCATTGCCCGAACTTTCTTCAGACTCGTACATGGCGACAACGTTTTCGTAGACCAACAGGTCTTTCTCCGCGTCGTTGCTTAGAATGCTTGTGACGGTGCCCGGTTGGGAAGCAATAAAGTGTTGCCACTTTGCCGACGAAGGGAGCGTGGTCTGCGTCTTAACAAAAGCGGCAAAGGCCTTGGGGGCATCGGCAACTTTTCGGACCAATCGACCTTCGATTTCTTCAGAAACATTGCAATTTTTGACCTCTTTCTCGGTCAACAGCAAACGGTTGAAGCGGGCGATGTCCTTGTCCGCGATGGATCGGATCAGTTCCTGAGTGACTTCTTCGGCCGAAATCACTTTCCAAGAATCAATCGTTCCGTCTTCATCGGCATCGATCGCCCACCGCGATCCGCCCGTCCCCAGCCATCGATACTGGTCGGCCTTGCCATTAAAATCTGAATCGATATCGCGGTAGACTTCGATGCCCCAGATAGTAGCACCATAAGTCGATCTGCTTGTCGTTATTCGTATCGGCAAATCGCCGCAGTTTATCTCCCGCCGGATTCAGAACGTACCAACCGGCCCAGCCATCTTCCTTTGCGCTCTGGACGCGACAATCGGCAATCTCGTCAGCTTTTGCACGGGCATAATCAACGTCTTTCTGGACGGGCGAGATCGCATCGCTCAGTGCGTCTTTGGCGGATGGATCCGCCGCGTGACACAACGACGGGTAAAGCAATGAGGCTAAAGCCCATGCGGGAACTCCAATGGTCCATAAGCACTTCATAGTGATTCCTCGGTAGCGGAAAGGTGGATATTTCGGTTTGTTCGCGCAATTTACCGAGAACCTATGCGTCAGGGGAATGTCGATTTATGAAGACGACCCCATCTGCCGACAAAGAATATCCTGTGGTCCGAGCAAACAGGTTGTCCTTTTGTTTGCCTGAAAAACAGCCGAAGCCCGTTTGACAGTTCATCCAGGCCGCGTAAACTTGGGACCACTGGAACGCCGCGATGAAAGGCTGCTGAGTCCGAAAAGGGCCAGCCGCTTGGTTTTTCAGAGTTTTTTGGGTGTATAGCTCAGTTGGTTAGAGCGCATCGCTGATAACGATGAGGTCCCAAGTTCGAATCTTGGTACACCCACTTGGGATTTTGACGCTGACTGATTGATTGAAAAAGTTTCTGGGAACCCCATTTACTTTTTGCCCGGCACGCCTCAGAATCTCAACTCCCAGGGGGATTAGCTCAGTTGGGAGAGCGCCTGCTTTGCACGCAGGAGGTCATCGGTTCAAGTCCGTTATCCTCCACTGAAAAAAATTATTGAGAAATTCAAAACAGCCGTTGACGACACTTCTCAGCGACGATAAGATTCTCAGACCGCGAAGGAAAACAAGCAAAACACTGAACATAAGCAGGTTTTGTTAGTTCTTTCGCAAACCACTCCGGTTTACCCGGCGTGATTGATCTTTGACATTTTGGTTGATTGGTAGAAGGCATCTATAAAACACCACAGTTTTATGGCACCAGTTTTGCTGGTGCGAAACTGACAATGTTTTTCTGAAGCGTTGATGCTGTTCGCGGACGAAGTAACGCATGTTGCTGGAAAGTCTGCGGATGGGCATCGCAAAGAGCAAGCAAGTATTTATCGTTGAGTAGATACCCCTGATCTTTGTGTTCGCGAGCGGCCTTGCTCAAGTGCAAGGCGTCGGTAAGCGAGTTCAAGATTTCGGTGGTCAAGCTACTAAGGGCGCATGGGGGATGTCTTGGCGTTAAGAGATTGGGCGTGGAAGTCTGCGAAAAGCCTGGGGAAGTTGACATACAAATTATGATCCCGGGATACCCTATCCAACCTGGTGAACTGAAACATCTAAGTAACCAGAGGAAGAGAAAGAAAAATCGATTCCGTCAGTAGCGGCGAGCGAAAGCGGAACAGCCCAAACCATTAGGGTTTCCCTAGTGGGGTTGTAGGACTCCAATATCTGATTGAGGCAAGTTAGTGGAATGGCTTGGAAAGACCAACCACAGAGGGTGAAAGTCCCGTACGCAAAAGCTTTGCCTCACGGTAGGAGCACCTGAGTAGGCCGGGTCACGTGAAACCCCGGTTGAATCCGCGAGGACCATCTCGCAAGGCTAAATACTCCTTAACGACCGATAGTGAATCAGTAGCGTGAGCGAAAGATGAGAAGAACCCCTTTTAGGGGAGGAAAGTGAACCTGAAACCATGCGCTTACAAGCGGTCGGAGCCCTATGGCCTAGCCACGGGTGACGGCGTGCCTTTTGCATAATGATCCGGCGAGTTGTGGTATGCGGCAGGTTAAGTCTTTACGGGACGTAGCCAGAGGGAAACCAAGTCTTAATAGGGCGTTAGTCGCATGCTGCAGACGCGAAAGCTGTGTGATCTACCCATGAGCAGGTTGAAGCGCGGGTTAAACTGCGTGGAGGACCGAACCCACTTAGGTTGAAAACTGAGGGGCTGACTTGTGGGGAGGACTGAAAGTGTAATCAAACCAGCAGATAGCTCGTTCTCTCCGAAATATCTTGAGGGATAGCGTCAAGCCACTATTTACCGGGGGTAGAGATACTGAATCGGATGGGGGCCCTTCCCGGGGTGCCTCACTGAACCAAACTCCGAATACCGGTAAAACTATCTTGGCAGTCAGTCCGCGGGGGATAAGCTCCGCGGTCGAGAGAAACAACCCAGATCGTCAGCTAAGGTCCCTAAATGATACTCAGTCACTAAGGAAGTTGGAGTGCCGTGACAGCCAGGATGTTGGCTTAGAAGCAGCCACCATTTAAAAAGTGCGTAACAGCTTACCGGTCGAGCATTCCTGCGCCGATAATGAACGGGAGTAAGTATCATACCGAAGCTACGGGTTTTAGCCTTCGGGCTAAAGCGGTAGGAGAGCGCCGATGGTCAGATACAAGCCGTACTGTAAAGAGCGGTCTCGGGGCCATCGGGTGATTATGCCGGAATGAGTAACGATAAAGCAGGTGAGAATCCTGCTCGCCGAAGCCTAAGGTTTCCTGGGGAAGGTAAATCCGCCCAGGGTTAGCCGGCACCTTAGTCGAGGCCGAAGGGCGTAAGACGATGGAGAATAGGTCAATATTCCTATGCCATGCCGTGGAGCGATGGAGGGACGGCGTCCAGAATGGGAGCGGTACGAATAGAATAGTCCGTGGAGGCAACTGAGATGATGGGGGTTAAAATACCTGTCGCAAGTCAAGGCTGTCGACTGAGAGCGTTTAAGTTCTCGAAATCTCTGGAAGGACGTCCAAGAAAAGCTTCTAGCTTTGAAGCGGCGTGACCGTACTAAAACTGACACAGGTAGGCGAGACGAGTAGTCTCAGGCGGCTCGGGAGAACGGTGGTTAAGGAACTCTGCAAAATGGCCCCGTAAGTTCGCGATAAGGGGCGCCCCACTTCGGTGGGCCACAGAAAATCGGCTCTAACGACTGTTTATCAAAAACACAGGACTCTGCTAACTCGCAAGAGGATGTATAGAGTCTGACGCCTGCCCGGTGCTGGTAGGTTAAGGAAGAAGGTTAGCCTCACGGCGAAGCTTGCGACCGAAGCCCCAGTAAACGGCAGCCCTAACTATGGGGTCCTAAAAAGGTAGCGAAGTTCCTTGTCGGGTAAGTTCCGACCTGCATGAAAGGCGTAACGATTTGAGCACTGTCTCAACCACCGACCCGGTGAAATTGTAGTTGTGGTGAAGATGCACATACCGCGGTTAGACGGAAAGACCCCGTGAACCCCTTTACTGCAGGCTGATATTGGGCTGAGGTATAATTTGTGTAGGATCCGGTGGGAGGCTACGATACCGGCACGCTAGTGTCCGGGCCATCGCTGAAGCCACCCTGGTTATGCTTTAGTTCTAACCTCGACTCTTGAATCAGAGCGAGGGACAATGTCAGTTGGGCAGTTTGACTGGGGCGGTCTCCTCCCAAAGAGTAACGGAGGAGTGCAATGGTACGCTCAGCCTGGACGGCAATCAGGCGAAGAGAGTAAAGTTAGAAGCGTGCTTGACTGCGAGACCCATGAGTCGAGCAGGTACGAAAGTAGGTCTTAGTGATCCTGTAATCCCGTATGGAAGGGTTATAGCTCATCAGATAAAGGTACTCCGGGGATAACAGGCTTATCGCATCCGAGCGTCCATAGCGGCGATGCGGTTTGGCACCTCGATGTCGGCTCATCACATCCTGGGGGTGAAGAAGCTCCCAAGGGTTTGGCTGTTCGCCAATGAAAGTGGTACGTGAGCTGGGTTCAGACCGTCGTGAGACAGGTCGGTCCCTATCTGCCGTGGGCGTTCGAAACTTGAGGGTGTTCAACTTTAGTACGAGAGGATTTGGTTGGACGAAGCTCTGGTGTACCAGTTGTCGCGCTAGCGGCACGGCTGGATAGCTAACTTCGGAAAGGATAAACGCTGAAAGCATCTAAGCGTGAAGCCCGACCCAAGATTAGGTTTCGTAGTCTTTAAGACACAAGCCCCCTGGAAGACGACCAGGTTGATAGGCTGGATGTGTAAGCACGGTAACGTGTTCAGCTAACCAGTACTAACGGGCGAATGCTTGACCATCGATATTTTGCACTCTGCAAACGCGTTTTTGGATACCCGGCTTAGGCCGGTATCTGAATGATCTTCTACCAATTACCGAATTCAGGCTCGTTGCGGTGAAATACCCGCAACAAAGTCTTTTCCGGCGACCATATCGTAAAGGTCACACCTGTTCCCATCCCGAACACAGCGGACTAGCTTTACGAGCCGATGATAGTGTATACCAACGTGAAAGTAGGTGTATCGCCGGGTTTTAAAAGCCTGCCAGTGAATCACTCAGCAGGCTTTTTTAATGTTTCTGTTCCTTTCAACCGCTCTGTCGTTTCACGCCCGCGGAATGAATCCCGCTTGTAGAGATGGCGGAGTTTGTGCGACATTAGACAGTCCACCAATCGATCATCTATTTCCATACTTCTTGTGATTGCCATGACTTTTCCCAGCCACTTGCAGCATCTTGTTTGTGATGATGAGCCGCTTGCGCCATACACCTGGCTCCGAATAGGCGGCCCTGCACGATATTTCGCTGAGCCGACTTCGAAGGATGAACTTGTGGAGTTGGTCAAGGCGGCTTGGGAATTGTCGATGCCCGTGCGGATTCTTGGAGGTGGATCAAATCTGTTGGTCCGTGAGAGCGGCTTTCCGGGACTGGTTTTGTCATTGTCCGCCGCCGCTTTTGGGGAGATGACGGTGGACGATACGATTGTCCGTGCTGGCGGTGGCAGTCGTTTGTCCCACGTGGTCACGATGGCTGTTGGCAATGGACTGGCCGGCATGGGGCATCTGATTGGAATTCCCGGAACCGTCGGCGGTGCGTTGCAGGGGAACGCAAGCGCTGGTGGCAGTGACATTGGACAATGCACGAGTTCCGTGGAATTGTTGATGTTGGATGGAAGTGTATCGAGCGGTCGCGGGACGAGATTCAGTTTTCTTACCGCCAGAGTGATTTGGGGGATGCGATCATTCTTTCGGCCGGTTTTCAGTTGGAACGAGGTGATTTGGTTGAACTTACCAAGCGGATGCAAAAACTTTGGATCGTCCGGCGAAGCGAACGTCCTCGGGAGGAGCCACGGACGGTTACGCCATTTGTCGATCCAGACGGTGTTTCCGCTGCGGACCTCATCGAACAAGCGGGGCTTAAAGGTTTAAGACAAGGTGGGGTCAGCCTGGATACGAGCCGTCCAGAATACTTGGTTGCCGGTGAGGGATCGACCAGTGATGAGGTCTTGGCGTTGATCGACAATGTTCGCGATAAGGTTTCCTTGAAAACGGGAATCGACTTGCAAATGAATCTGAAAATTTGGTAGCGTCTGTCATGGTGGAAGGTCAGGCTGCAAACCATTTTTGTTCGGCTGTTTGGTCAGGCTCATTCAAAAGCTAGGTCGAGAGATTGCCAATGGGCGGTAAAGCACAAGAATCCAAAACCCGCCGCCGCCCCTCCACCTGCTGCGAAGAAGACGATCGCTCATCTAGTTGCGGGGATCGTCAAAGCCCCCGTCGCATTGTCATTTTTGTGGCCGGTGTTATTTGGTCACTGGTGGATATCTTGCTTGGCATCGTTGGGGAGCCGAGCAAATCAATCGACGTTACAATGCCTTGCAGTTCGAGCAGGTGAAAATATCACCGGTTCCGGACTACATCCGATCTGATATTGTTGAATCAGTGTTTCGGGCGACTGATTTAACAAAGGTGTCCTTGCTGGACACTCAAGCCACAGCGCAAATTGCAAACGCTTTTGCAATCAATCCTTGGATTGAAAGCGTTACCCGCGTACAGAAATCGGCTGGCAATGTGGAAGTTCATGTCAACTATCGTCGTCCCGTGGCGATGGTTGAGGTGTTCAGTCGTCATCCCGATGTAAAGGGACTCGCATACCTACCTGTCGATGGAAACAGCGTTCTTTTGCCGACCGAAGATTTTTCACGTGCCGATACGCATGATTACATTCATATTGTTGTCAAAGACGCGTATCCGATAAGCGATTTCGGCTCGAAATTTGGAGACACGCGAGTTGCCGACGCGGCGCTGCTTGCAAGTTTGCTGGTAAATTATCGTAAGTCTCTGGGAATTGTGGCGATTACGATAGACGAGCGTTCTCGACAAGATGATGGGCCGCCAGCCTTGAACCTTGTGCTGAAAGATGGAAGCCAAATTCGCTGGGGCAGTCCGCCGGGGAAAGAACTAGGCAATGAACCGCACACGTCGGAGAAGATGCGGGTTTTGCTTAGCAATTCCAAGTCAAACGATCTCGATGTGTTGGTCGCGCAACCGGCCGACGATGGTTACCTTCAGAGGTAGCTGCATCAAACGCATCGCACTTGCTCTGAAAGCGATCCATGATAAAGCCATGCATTCTGCTGTTATCGATCACAAGCATCGTTCTTGAGTTAACGAATGCGGAGGCGAGCGAGCCGATCAACGCGAGAAGCATTCCCGCTCACGATTCATTGGGCTCCCTAAAAGATGCTTCGCACGATGCGGCGGATTGCTTGAATGGATTTGCTTGGTCGCCAGCTAGCTTTTCGGTAACGCTGGAGGTTTCCGAGACGGGGGGCTCATCTCGCACCGTTCGCTTTCCATCGGCAATTCCGACAGGCGATGTCGTCAACGATCGGGTTGCGATGCAGTGGTTTCACGCGAAATTATCGAGAGATCAAACGGTACGACCCGCCGTTATCGTGGTCCATGAATCCGGATCATCCATGACCATCGGTCGTTTATTCGCCAGATCACTTTCACTGTATGGCGTCCACGCATTTCTAATTCATCTTCCTGGTTACGGACTACGAAAAAGCGATGAAGATCAAGGAGCAAAATGTCGATTTGATTTCGCGTGTTCCGGCAGGGAGTAGCCGATGTTCGCCGGCGGGATGCCGTTTCGGTCTTGCCAGCGTCGATTCCGATCACATAAGTGTTCAGGGTACCAGCCTAGGTGGCTTCGTGGCTTCACTGTCCGGATCATTGGACAATACGTTTGAAAATGTTTTCATCACCCTTGCCGGCGGCGACTTTTACAGCATCCTCGTCAATGGCGAGAAAGACACGGCCAAGGTGCGACAAAAGCTGGCCGACGCGGGATTCACCGGTGAGAAATTGCGTCACCTTGTCCACGAAGTCAAGGCCGCTATTATTGCACTTTCCCCGCTTGCAACCGGATCGCACATGGATATTTTCAGGTTCTGAAGATCGTGTCGTTCCGATCGCCAATGCCAAGTTGCTTGCCGAACGCGCCAGCGTGCCGGAACGCAGCATATCGTTGTCCCGGCGAATCACTACACGGCGATTGCCTATTTCCCGGTGATTATTGATCAGATCGTTCGCTGCTGCCTGCCCGTCGAATTGCTTCCCGAAGAAATGCATCGCAAGCCGTGAACGGTTCCTGGTCCAGCGGTTACACTGGTGACAATCCGCAACGGCGGCATGCAATTCCTTTGCCCACTCTCCCTCGGCCCGAATTCAACTGGTATCCTGTTCCACCATGAAACTTGCAAAATTTAAACAACCCAATGGTATCGTAGCCGCGGGACTTGTCGAAGGTGAAACGATCACTGCGATCGACCTTTCGGCTGGAAAGTTCGATGCTTTGTCGGATTTGCTCGACGCGAAAGACATTCTCGCCGCCATCGATTATCTTCCCAAACGCAATCCGATTGAACTGAGCAAGATTCAATTGCTCCCACCAATTGATCGCCAGAAGTTTGGGCTGCCGGCGTGACATACAAGCTAAGCCAAACCGCTCGCATGGAAGAGTCCGAAGCCGCCGCCTCGTGCTACGACCGGAGTCTATGTTGCCGACCGTCCGGAGTTGTTTCTTAAAGGCGACGCCGCATCGCGTTCGTGGCGATGGTCAAGAACTGCGTATCCCGCAAAGACGCCACGTGGAACGTTCCCGAACCGGAGGTCACTCTGATCATCAATAAACGGATGCAGATCGTTGGCTATACGATCGGAAACGACATGAGTTCACGCGATATCGAGGCGAGAACCCATTGTATTTGCCTCAAGCGAAGGTCTACGATCAATGCGCCGGGACTGGGCCCTTGGATCACGCTGGCCAGCGACATGCCACCGCGCGGCCATGACCGATGAACTGACCATTCGACGCGGAGGGACGGCGGTGTTCGAGCAATCGACCGACGCGGCACGTGGCGCGTCCAGCTGAAGACTTGGTCGCTTGGCTTGCTAGAGACAATCAAATGCCCGACGGAGCGTTCTTGATGACGGGGAACGGGCATTGTTCCCGCGAGCGATTTCACCCTCGCGGTTGGTGATGTTGTCGCCATCAGATTGCGGGTATTGGAACGTTGACGAACACCATTGTACAAGAGCTAAAC
This sequence comes from Pirellulaceae bacterium, assembly GCA_041399105.1. Lineage (GTDB taxonomy): Bacteria > Planctomycetota > Planctomycetia > Pirellulales > Pirellulaceae > Rosistilla. The sequence continues at coordinate 203,145 of JAWKTL010000001.1, forward strand.
CCTCGATCGGGAAACGGAACATGCTCAGCGACATTCGCATCTGTGAACTGGAAACGTATCGATTGCCCGGCATCCTTATCGAACACCGATGAAGTTTGGCGGGCGTGTGGTGTCCAGCGTCGATGTCCTCGAAGTGCCTTGCGTTGTTGAAACCTTGGGGGGACAACGCGCGATGGGCTTGGGTTCGATGACGATGGGAAACGCCTGGTCGTGGCCAAGTTCTAAAGTATCTTCAGACGAAACGCTTGCCGCGATCGAAGACCTAGCACAACGGTATTGCGAAAAAGCCCTCGCGACTTCCATTACCGGACATCCGCTGGAGATCTGTCATCAATTGGCGCATCAATTGAGTTCGCTGGCCGATGCTGTTGTCAGTGACCGCAAACTTCCCGAAGCCATTCCACAATTGGCTTGGCTGCTGGCGGCGAGTCCCTTGGAGGCGGCGTTGTTTGATGGACACGGCAAGGCGTTGGGAGCGAGCAGCTATCAGCTCTTGGGAAAGGAATTCGTCAGCAGTGATCTGCAGCCGTATCTTGGGGACGACTTCAAGGGACTTTACCTTGATCAGTTCGTCAGCCCTCGGCCGCAGCCCAAAATGCCACTCTATCATTTGGTTGGGGCGTTGGACCCGCTGACCGATGCCGATGTCGAAAGCGCGGTCAACGATGGCTATCCAGAAACCCTCGCGCAATGGATCGAAGCGGACGGTCTGTCGCATTTGAAAATCAAACTTGCCGGCGATGACATGGAATGGGATGTCCAGCGAGTGACGCGGGTCAGTCAAGTGGCGAGCGAAAGTTCCCGGAGCGACGGCACCGACTGGCATTTTTCGCTCGACTTCAATGAGCGCTGCTCGGACCAGCAGTATGTCATCGAGATGCTCGACGCAGTGGAAAGGAACAGTGCCGAAGCGATTCGGAGGATTCAGTATGTCGAACAGCCGACGCATCGCGATTTAGCTCGCTTTCCCAATAACACGATGCATGAAGTGACGAAGCGTTTGCCGGTGGTGATCGATGAGTCACTGGTCGATTTGCAGAGTCTGTATCTGTCGCGTGAACTGGGTTACAGCGGCATTGCGTTGAAGGCCTGTAAAGGGCACGCGGAAGCATTGTTGATGGGAGCCGCGGCACAGCATTACGAATTGTTTTTGTGCGTTCAGGATTTGACCTGCGTGGGGGCAAACTTCCTGCATTCAGCGTCATTGGCGTCCCACATTCCCACAGTGGCGGCCATTGAAGGAAACGGACGACAATACTGCCCCCAAGGTAACTCGGGTTGGAACGAGAAATTTCCTGGAATGTTTCAAATTTCCGACGGCACCGTCGAGACAGCACTGCTCGACGGGCCGGGCCTGGGATATGGATCGTAAATTGTAAGCACCTCGGCATAAGTCATTGACCGAAACGGAATCGCCCGGAACGCATTAGCGTCCGCTTTTCCGGAACCGCGAGCTAATACTCAGCGGCTGATTTTACCCAACGACAAATGCCGAGGTGCTTATCAATCCGCATTCATTTCTTTGCTTTATCCCCGAAGATCTTGTTGAACTTTTCCACCTTTGGGGCAACAACGAACTGGCAGTAGCCTTGCCTGGAGTTGTTGTTGTAATAGTTCTGGTGGTAATCCTCGGCGGGATAAAAGACCTCTGCTTCGCTGATCTCCGTGACGGCGGGGCCTCCGGGAAACGCGTTGGCTCTGTTCAACTTATGCTTGTATGACTCGGCGATTTCTTTCTGCTCATCGTTGTGATAGAAGATGACGCTGCGGTATTGCGTACCGACATCATTGCCTTGTCGGTTTCGCGTCGTTGGATCGTGCGTTTTCCAAAAGACTTCGAGCAACGTGTCGAAGCTGACTTTCGTAGGATCGTACGTAATTTGGCAAACTTCGGCATGCCCTGTCCTTCCCGTGCAGACCTGTTTGTAAGTTGGGTTGGGAAGCTTGCCCCCCATGTAGCCTGAGACAACTTTTTCGACACCCTCGAGTCTTTGAAAAACCGCTTCCACGCACCAGAAGCAACCAGCACCGAAGGTTGCGATTTCCATTGAATCATCCTTTTGTTTATCGTTGGGCTGTGCATCGTCAGCCATTGCGGGGACCGCAAGTGCGGTGATCAACGTGCCGATGGTCAGTACTTTAAGGCACATAGGAACTTCTCCTTATTGCGAGCAAATGAACCGTCGAATTTGGTTGGAACGGCCAACTGCCACCGATAGGGCAAAGCCGAACACCTTCGCTGTATCTAAGTATAGCAAAAACGTCAAACAAGACGACATCAATCGCGACGTCGTGTATACTGGCCGAGATTGCCGCAAGGAACGCTATGTCATTGATGAACGCGTTTGATATTGTTTTGTGCAAATGTTTTTCAGTTGATCTTGCGACATGGTCGCTCTATGTCATTGCTGAACGCGTTTGATGTTGTTTTGCGCAAGTTCCTTCCAGTTGAGCTTGCGATGTTGCCTTTACATTATCTGACGTGAGTCACTTCATTTCCGCCCACCTGACTTAGAAACACTTTGATGACATGTCGACCTCGCTTATTTTCGATAGCGATTGTTGCGTCAGCGATCACACTTTCGCCGGAACTCACGGCGCGAGAGATCCTCTTGCCAAGTGTCGCCACCGATTGGAAGCAACTTGCCGCAGAAGCTGATTCCAATGAGTTAATCGATCAGTTCTCTAGAATTCTCGAAGATCAATGGCGGCAAGTCGAGCTGACATCGTCCGAACCGCCATCGTCGACGCTAAGCAAGTCCGAACAAGTGTTTGCGCTCAACGCGACCGTGCGTCAACGCATCGATCAGCTTTGGCAATTGAGGGTTCCTATTGGTCAAGCTGCGGGGACGGTGCAGGCCCGACGCGCGGCGGCAGGCTTTCTGAAAACGATTTCCGCTTGGGTCGAGTTTTCCGGTCGACTGAGATTCATGACCCGCGAACACACGCAGCAGGCGGTTAAGCAATTGCCTCGGGCGGACGTCAAGCGATTGATCGCTTCAGCCCAAAAGCATCAAATTGGCGTCGTCGCTCCGGCGATTGCTTTTGTCTTGGTGCAACCGCCACCAGGGAACAATGCGGTTCCGTTCGACAACCCGACGCGTTTGCAATTGCTGGAAGTGATTCGCACGACGCGCGAGATCGATGCTTCGGCTTCGTTGTTTCAGCTTGCCCAATGGCCTCACACTCCCGATCCGCTACGTTTGCAAATCATGAAAACCATGCGGGCGATTGGCATGCCGCAAGGCTCGAATGCGGATGCCTCTGGGACTGCGGAAGCGATGTTGACGCACATCGAGAAGATGGACGCATCGGTGCTTGCACCGGGCGACATTGAATTGAGAAGCGAACTGAAAACATGGTTGGATTCATTGGTCGAGCATGGCGTCACCGGAAACACGTTTCGCTGGGGAAGCGTTGAGATCCGTTCCGGCGACTGGATTCTGCAGCGCAACCCTTCGCCTTACAATCGCTTCACCGACTTATCACCAGGTTTGTTCACACACGTCGGAATCGCGACGGAAGTTGTCGATGACGCTGGGATACGACGCATTGTAATCGTGGATCTGCCCGAGACGGGAACACGGATTCAGAGTGAAGCGGCGGATCAATTCGTGTCGTCCAGCTTGCATTGGATTGTCCTGCGACATCGTCGGTCGGAGGCGGCGGAGGCCATGGGACGTGTCGCGGCGCAGTTGATTGGACGAGCGTCGGAGTTTGATTTGACGTTTAATTTGGATTTGATTCCGCAGCAAAGAGGGATCCTGTCGACGAAGGCTCCCGTCCGAACCTATTGTGCCGGATTCCTGGCGCTTTGTGCGCAGGAAGCTGGGTTGCAACAAGATGATCTGTTTCCTTTGACTGAATCGCCGTCCAGCGAACGTTGCCTTGCAAATTTGGAAAAGCTTGGGATGACGATGACGCAATTCATTTCGCCCAGTGGGCCGCTGTTTTCCTCCGATCTGGAAATTGTCGGAACGCGTCCGCCGATGTACGCCCCCGACAACGTCATTCGAGAGGCGGTGTATGACCGTTTTGCCAGCCGGATGGCGGAAGACGAATTTCAAATGCACGAGACGTCAACGCAGCGTTTGCGTCAGCAATTGGCGGAGATCAGCAGCGAGTACACTTGGGTTCGAGCGGCGTTAGCGAAGGTGAACGATGTCAATCCGGCATTGGATTTGGTCGTTGCCGGACGTGTGGCGACGCTGGTGGAAAACCTCGACGCGATCGCCGATGCACAGTCGCAGGCGTTCAGCGACGCCTTGACGCTCGTACGCTCGTCCGGTTTGCCCGCCAACCTGGACGAGGAATCGCAATTGCGGATGCAGCGAATGCTGACCAATCTGCGTTCGGAGCATCCTGAATGGTTCGCCAAGTGGCGTGCGGGCGATTGGTCGATGCATACGCTTCGACAAACGCTGGTCCAGCACTATTGCCAAGCGGGTCGTCACGCTGTGGACGTCATGTTTTTTTCCAACGAAGATCGTGATTCCTAGTGCGACCACGTCGCAAAACCAAACGAAAGAAACTGTGGCGGAATAACATTAACCGCGGTCATCATTGATTTGTTGACCCTTCAGGAAAAGGAAAGTCTCGTGTTGCTGCGAATCGTTAGCTTGCTGGTCATCTTAACTTCTGTCGGTGGTTTCGCCATTGCTGAGGAGCAACCGGATTTGCCGACGATCGATTTGTCCAATCAGACCGATCGACATGTCATCATCGCCGCGGGTACGGAGACGACCTACCAGGGGCACCCCACAACGGTGCTGATGCCCGATGGCAAGACGATTTTCTGCGTATGGTGCATCAATCATGGCGGCGCGGCGGGGCCGATGGCTCGTAGCGGCGACGGAGGGCGGACGTGGATGCAATTGGACGATCGATTGCCCGCAGGTTTCAAGACACATCAAAATTGTCCAAGCATCTATCGCTTAACCGATGCGAATGGGAAAAGTCGACTGTGGGTGTTTTCGGCGGCGAAGGGGACGCGCGGCGGGCCGGGCATGCCGAGCATTATGAGCGAGGACGAGGGAGAGACATGGAAGGAAATGCCTCCCTTGGGATTTCGCTGTGTCATGACCTTCAGCAGCATCGTGCAATTGAAAGACGGTCGGCACCTGGGGCTCTATCATAAAGGACCCGACGGAGCGGATCGCGCTCCGCTGAACGTTCTGCAAACCATTTCGTCCGACGGCGGATTGACATGGTCCGACCCGACAGTTGTGGCCGCCGTCGAAGGAAAGAATCCGTGCGAACCGTTTGTCTTCCGTTCGCCCGATGGCGACGAATTATGTTGTCTGATGCGTGAGAACACTCACAAGGGACGCAGCTTGATGATGTTCTCACGTGATGAAGGAGCGAGTTGGAGTCGACCGGTCGACACTCCGTGGGGGCTCAGCGGCGATCGACATATTGGTGTTCAGCTCCCCGATGATCGTTGGTTGTTTGCGTTTCGAGATATGGCGCCGGCGAGCCCCACGCGTGGGCATTTCGTTGCTTGGGTGGGAAGCTATGACGACATCCGTTCGGGGAAGCCGGGCGACTATCGGATCAAGTTGTTGCACAGCCACGCATCGCGAGTTTCCGACTGTGGTTATCCCGGTGTTGAGCTGTTGCCCGACGGTACGGTTGTCGCAACGACTTACGTCAAATACGAATCCGGACCCGAGAAACATTCGGTCGTTTGCACGCGATTCAAGTTGGACGAAGTCGAACAGTTGTTGAAACAGGGAAAGTCCCTGATCGATTGACTTATGCGTCGGCGGCATCGTCCGATGGCGATTCGTTTCGCCACCAGCGGCTGATTCCCAGCCATGCATCGCCGACAATCTTTCCATTAAGAAGATCTTGCGTGATCGTCGATTTCTTGTAATCGAAGTTGTGCCAGATCGCCGCCAGATAAGGCTTGCTTGCTTCCGAAAGCGTTGTCCAAAGCCCTCGGGTTTGAATCTCCGTCAACGCATCCGCGTAATGACCAAGAATGTGTTGATCGATCATGTTGCCGGCGATGGCGACCGACGACAAGGCACCTTGCGAAACAAGATTCAATCGATTCATGCTGAACATGGTCATGGTCGTGGCGACTTCAAAAACGGAGGCATCCGCCTTTTGGGCAGCTTGCTCCATTTCGTTCCACATCCTTGCGATTTCGGCTTGCGGAATCGTCGTGGTTGGATCGATGCGATTTAAGGCGGCGCGCGTTTTATCAAGCGTTTCTTGAAAGCCTTGAAGATTGATCGGCGGCGCGTTGAGGGCGTTTGCGCCATGCATGCTCGTTTCCTGCAAGGCGTCGATCAAATCGGTTACATGATCAATGGTCGATTCTTGGTCGATGACTCCTTTGCGTTTCAATTCGTCGCTCAGTTGCCGCATGTAAGTGCTCGATCCGTAGGCGACGTCGCTGATGATGGCCAAAACAGTCATCGGCGACAGATGCAACGTCGCCATGCCGGCAAAATCGATCATCCCGCCGACCGTTTGTCGCGCCTAACAAACCTTCGGCTTGATTGGTGGCGTCGGCTGGTTTGTTGGATACGACGCCGCCGACATCGTGAATCATGAAATTAAGCGATTGCTGGATGAAGACGGTATAACTTTGAGAGCTGCGAAAAGCGGAGGGGATCAATCTGGCGGCCGTCTCGCTGGCGAAGCCTCCCAGAATCGCGGAGACCGTTCGGGCCGAACGTTCAGGCAAAGACAATCCGAACAGCAACGTGTCGACAAGACCACCTTCAGACACCGCTTCCTCAGGCTGTGGCGCTGGCGTCGCTTCTTGAGTCCGCCCGGAGTTGTCTTGATCTGAATTCACAACACAGCCTTCTTCGGTTTGAGTTAGAGCCTAAGCACCAACGCATAAGTTTTTTCGTTTAACGGCAAGCCGAAGGCGACGTTTTCCAGTGTTTCGCCGTCGCCTTCGGCTTGCCGTTAAACGAGTTATGCTCAAGAACTTATGCACGGGTGCTTATCCGGTAATGCGAGCAACACAGCCTTCTTCGGTTTGAGTTAGAGCCTATCCGGTAATGCGAGCCGTCGGCTCATCCTTTACGTCCGTTTCCGGAGAGGCTCTTAGATGGTGGTGATCGCGACCACCTTGATTAGCGTGCCTTCACCCGTGACGTCCGTGACATCATCTTCAATGACGCCCAGTATGATAACATTCTGGTCTTGATTGGGCATCAGATCATCCAGCAATCCGAACGCTGTGATCGGTGGATTATCCGGCTTGCGTGGAAAGTAGTCCGCCAGTTTCACGGAATGGTAGCCGATCCGAGCTTGAGCACGGGTGCCGCTGCCCAACTTGGCAACCAACAAAATTCCCATGTCGTCCGGCATGGGAGACCCCAACGGCCCGGATGCAAGGTTGCCCAGCGAAACCATCATCTTCCGTTCCTTGGCAATATCTCCAAGCAATGTGGCCGCCTTCCGCTTGGCCGCTTTCGGGAACGGGTTACCGGCAATTGCCTTTGCAAGTTCGGTTAGCGACTGATAGAGGTCCTTCAGTTTTTGCGGATACGTTGGGTCCGACGCACTCGCTGTCTTTGCTGCATCGAATAGATCACTTGCAAATTGCAGACGCTCTTCAAGCTCAGTTGCCGCAACCGGAACATCCGCCGCGGTCGACTCGGGGGGTGCCGTGCCTGAAAACTCATTGACTTCCGTTACCACCGGTTCGGATGTCGATGCGTCGGCTACGGAATCGGACGTCGTGCCATCGCTGCTCGAAGCCCCGTCCGCCGACGAAGTGCTGGAAGCTGATCCATCGCCCGGCATTTCCATCGAATCAAGTAAGTCCTGATTTTCGTTTTCAAAACCGAAGTCGCCCGCCGCAGGCTGATTGCCCGTCACGGAATCCGAAAGAGCGAATTCGCGTTCGCCCATCGCGGATGATGTTGATGTCCTGGATGGAGGCTGGAATGGAAGAAACTTCGGAAACTTTTCAGGGAACCCAAAATACAAGATCGCGAGCGCGCCGCCGATACCGAGAACACCACCACCAATCCACTGAACCAGCATTTTTATAATGGATGGCTTCTTCTTGCGTCGCGGTTTGGCGTGGATGCCCTTGTCGCTCATGCCAAAGCCCGGATCACGCGATGGTACGTCGGCCGCACCAGAACGAAAGCCTTGTTCGGCGAAGGGTTCGTCGTAAACATCGTCTTCGTAAACATCGTCGCTGTCGTCGAGTGATCGTTCCCTGAAATCGACGTCAGACGGCGGGGCGTTCACCGGTGCCATGACAGCCGCCGCACTCTGCGCGTAACCTTCGTCTCCGACCGCATTGTGCGACATCGATTCCATGCCGACAACTTCGAGTTCAGGCGCCAACTGACGCGTGTAGACGCCGAGCGGTTGAACGCTCCCACACCACGGGCAACGGACTTCGGTATCATCGCTCAACGAGCGTTGCGGCATGCGCACGGGATCATTGCATTCAGGACAGACCAGCATGTTCAGCGAACTGCCGACGACCAATTTGCGAGGTTTCGTCTCGCTTCGCGGCGACAAGAGTTCGGCCGAATCGGACATCGCCCCACTTGGCGAGGGAGCGTGCGAAAAGCTTGATAAAATGTCGTCAGCGTTCGACGACAAGTCCGCTTCCGAAACTTGATCAATATCGTCCGACGTGTCAGCGACGGGCGAATCGACGCTTGGCACATCATCGTCGGGACCTGAGGCGAATTCAGTGAACGGGAGTTCGGTTTCCTCATCCTCCAAGCTCGATGGATCGTCCCCGTCATCGCTTTGCGCGTCACTAAGCGGCTCGTACTCCACAGGCGATTCAACTTCGCTGAATTCCTCCTGCGCTTCGGCGGGAAGCGAGTCATCGTGCGGGTAAGCGTCCACTTCTTCATCGGACGGCTGCGGGGTCAAAGACAGCGACTCATCCGTCACCTCATCTTCGCTGGTCAATTCCGCGAACGACGAAAACAGATCGTCGGATTCGGACTCCTCCGTCGTTTCGGATGGATCAAGCTCGAAAGACAGTTCGCCCGGCTTCTCCTCGGAAGAAGGTGTCTCGTTCTCGATTTCGTTATCGCCTGTGACTTCCGCGAACGACGAAAAAAGATCGTCGGACTCGGACTCCTCCGTCGTTTCGGATGGATCAAGCTCGAAAGACAGTTCGCCCGGCTTTTCCTCGGAAGAAGGTGCCTCGTTTTCGACTTCGTTATCACCTGTCACTTCCGCGAACGACGGAAATATCTCGTCGGGCTCGGACTCCTCCATCGTTTCGGATGAATCAAGCTCGAGCGACAATTCGCTCGGCTCCTCCTCGAACGAAAGTGGCTCGCTTTCCGCTTCATCATCGCTGGTCAATTCCGTGAACGACGGAAACAGCTCGTCGGGCTCAGACTCATCAATTGATTCGGAAGAATCAGACTCGGAAGTCATTTCGTCCGACGGGTCTGCCGAGTCCTCTTCCCAGTCGACCAATGGCGGAAGGTCATCAGCATCGCTGAGCGCATCATCCAACAGAATCGGTTCGTCATCATCTTGAATGACGGTCGATGACGGAGCATCCGAAAGTAAGGTCGGCTCCATTGGGGAAGGCTGGCTCTGGTCGTCAAGAAACTCGTCCGCTCGGCTGATCTCGCCACAGGTCGGGCATGTGTAGCGCGTCTGGTTCGCCAGCCTCGGGAATGCTGAGCGAATTGTTGCAATGTGGACAGAGCAGAACTTTCATGTTTATACCGTGCGGGGTCCGGAATGACACATTTATCAATGATGAACGCGTTTGATGTTATCGTACGCTAATGTTTTTCAGTTGATCTTGCGACTTCGTCGCTCTGGGCATCAAAAAAAGCGTCTCACCTATACTCCACTCTCGCGAGACGTCTGATCGGCGCGGCCAGCGAGGGGCGAACAGTGATTCAAAGATTAAGGAAGTATGCTTGCCGAATGTTGCAATGTCAGCCCTTGAGTTTACCGAAGCTGCGGAAAATTCCAATTCTGCTGCGATAGATGTCGACGTTTACGACAGTTCTGACGATTCGGAATGCTAAGCGGGAACGCGTTTGATGTTATGACGCGTCATTGTCCTTCAGTTGATCTCGCGACTTGGTTGCTCTAGGGAATTTCAAATCGGTCCTTAATCCTCGATCACTAGCAATTGATCAAGAATGCTGGGACAAGCAGCTTCAATCATATCCAACGCGGCTTCAAACATCGAACCGTCACCATAGTAGGGGTCGGGAACGTCGATCGGCCACGAATCGTCAAGATACTTGCTTAACAGGACAATACGATCATGGTTGGTTGATGCAATCGCGTGAAGATCGGCCTCGTTCTCTCGATCCATGGCAACGATCAGGTCGAAACGATCGAAGTCCGCCGCCGTTACCTGACGTCCCAGCATGTCGATTTGGACACCTCGGGATGCCGCAGCGGAGCACATTCGTGGATCGGCGGGCTGATTCACGAAGTACCCGGCGGTACCAGCCGAGTCGACTTCAACAGTCGAACTTGCGTCACGCTGGTTCACCAGATGCTTCATAAACGCTTCACCGGCCGGTGAACGGCAATGATTTCCTAAGCAAACGAACAATATGCGTTTCTTTTTCATAAGCAACTTCTTTTTAGGGGATATTCGACAAAAGGAATCAATCAAGCAATTTATACCGTGCGTGGTTCGCAATGATGCCTTCGCGTCAAATGAAGCGAATCACCTCATTTCTGACCACGCGACGTATATACCGCGTGTGGTCGGGATTGACACATTGCATCGCGATCGAGCGGAACACGTCATTGTTCCGCATGCGACAGATATCTCGGTTTTCACCGGAATCGTTGCTTGCGGATGACGAAAATTGTTATAATACATGTCGCGTGGTCAAAAATGGGGTGATTCGCTTCATTTGACGCGAAGCATCAGTTCGGACCACGCACGGTATAAAGCCTTCCACCCACCAGTTTATCCCGCCTTTATCAATGTTGAACGCGTTTGATGTTATCTGGCGAACATGTCTTCCATTGATCTTCGACTTAGGCGCTCTGTGAACAACAAGCCTTTCATTTTTGCCTGCCCGTTTGCGATGATGATCGCGGCAAGCCGCCGCCCAACCGGTCAGTTTCGAGTTGGAAGTCCACCAATCCTGGCGGCACGGGGATGCAGTACCGGTCCGTGTCATGGCAAGCAACGCGGGCAGAATGGTTTCCAGTTGTCGTTGCTGGGATTCGATTCCGATTTTGATTACAACGCGATTGTTCGCGATGCGCGAGGCCGGCGGGTCTTTCCGACTTCACCGAAGGAAAGCTTGTTGCTGCGAAAGGCGACCGGCGATCTGCCTCACGGTGGCGGGCGAAAGCTGGCGATGGAAAGCGAAGAATACCGGACGCTGTTGCGCTGGATCGAATCGGGATTGCCACGAACGCTGGAGAACGAACCAACCTTGGAAAAGGTGACCGTTTCGCCGACGGAAAAATATCTGAAGCCGGGCGAAGCCGTTCCGCTGGTCGTCACGGCTCACTATTCCGACGCGACGCGGCAGGATGTCACGTCGATGGCGATGTATCAATCCAACGAAAGCGCTATCGTGTCGGTTGATGAGACGGGACTTGTCCAGGCCGGACCGCTTCCCGGAGAAGCAACGATCATGGCTCGGTACATGAACGTGATCGCGACGTGCAATGTGGCGATTCCGCTGCCCGGCGATGTTCCCGCCGAGCTTTATACCGCACTGCCGGTTAACAACTTCATCGACGGACACGTCTGGGAAAAGCTGCAAACGCTCGGCATTACGCCTTCAGAATTTGTCGACGATGCCAAGTTCATGCGTCGGGTTTACGTCGACATCATCGAACTCTTACGACGGCCGAAGAAGCGAGCGCGTTCCTTGAAGATGAATCGCCCGCAAGCGATTGAATTTGATCGACACCTTGCTGGATCGACCGGAGTATGCGGAACACTGGGCGAATAAGTGGGCCGATCTGTTGCGTCCCAATCCGTATCGCGTCGGCATCAAGGCGGTGTTGAATTACGACGCTTGGATACGCGATCAATTTCGGCGTAACGTCCCGTGGGATCAATTTGTCCGCGAATTGTTGACGCCGAGGGGAGCACGTTTCACAACGGAGCGGTCCGCTGTTTCGCGATCGACGATCACCGGACGAGCTGACAACGATCACGACACAATTGTTCCTGGGCATTCGTCTGGAATGCGCCAAGTGCCATCATCATCCATTTGAAAAATGGAGCCAGCACGACTTTTACAGTTTCGCTGCCTACTTCGCCGGGATTGGGCGAAAGGGAACTGGGGTTTCGCCCCCCATTTCCGGCAGTGAAGAAATCGTTTACGCCGCAAAACAGGGAACAACTCAGCATCCGACAACCGGCGAAACCTTGCAGCCCTCGCCACTGTTCGAGATCGAATCCCTTGCGTCCAACGGCGAGTCGAACGAATCGGAAACCTTCGACCAGCGGATCGCCATGGCGGAATGGGTGACGAGCCCCGAGAATCCTTACTTCTCACAAACGATGGCGAATCGTGTTTGGGCCGACCTGATGGGGCGAGGGATCGTCGATCCGGTGGATGATTTGCGCGCCACAAATCCACCGTCAAACGGACCGTTGTTGGAAGCTTTGGCGAACCACTTTCGCGATTCCGGTTTTGACATCAAGCAGCTGATACGAGCGATCACATCGTCGGCGGTGTACGCGCTTCAAAGCACCCCTTCGGATCGAAATGTTGCCGACACACGCAACTTTTCACGACATTATCGGCAACGTCTGCGAGCGGAAGTGTTGCTCGATGCCGTGGTCGCAATATCGGGGGTCGACGACGAATTTAGCGCAATGCCCGATGGTGCCCTGGCCAAGCAAATTTGGACTCATCGAATTTCGTCGCAATTTCTCGATACATTCGGTCGCCCTGATCCGAACCAGGATCCTCCTTGCGAACGACAGGAGCAGACAACTGTTACGCAAGCTTTGCATTTGATGAATTCAAAACCGATCCAGGCGAAGATTACATCGGATTCCGGCCGCGCGGCGGAGCTTGCGTCCAGCGAGTTGACGGCTGACGAGATTGTTCGGCAACTGTACCTTTCGGCCTACAGTCGCTTGCCTTCGCCGGAGGAATTGAAATTCGCGACCTCTTTAATTGATTCATCAAAGGAAGAGGGGGCTCAGCGTCGCGGGGCGATTGAAGATTTGATGTGGGCTTTATTAAACACACCCGAGTTCATGTTTAAGGATTAAATCGATGACGATTCACCAGAACTGTGCAGGTTTGACTCGAAGGGATTGCTTGCAAGTCGGGTTGGGAGGTTTTCTTTCGCTCGGATTTGCGGAGGCGTTGCGTGCCGCGGATGCTTCGCGATTGATCAAGCAACGACGTGTGGACGCCTGCATTTTGGTTTGGCAGGACGGCGGTCCGACACATTACGAAACGTTCGATCCCAAGCCGGAAGCGCCACTTGAAATTCGAGGCGAATACGAGACGATCCCGACCGCGATTCCGGGCGTTCGTTTTTCAAAGCACATGACGCAATTGGCCAGGATTGCCGACAAGCTGGCGATTGTGCGTTCGATTCGGCATGACCAAGGGAATCATGGCGCGGGGAATCATTACATGATGACCGGTGCCCCACCGCGCATCCCCGTCGGCTGCGGAGCATTTGTCAGCTTTCATCCGAGCATGGGTTCCGTGACCGCGCACGAAGTCGGCGCGCCGGCGGGACTGCCCGCCTATTTCTCGATGCCCAGCATGTCGCGAAGCGGCGGGCCGAATTTCCTGGGCGCTAAGTACGCGCCGTTTGTTGTTCCGGATAATCCGAATTCTTCCGGTTTTCGTGTCCGCGACGTCGCGTTACCCGATGGTTTGACGGGAGAGAAATTCTCCAACCGTCAATCGATTCGTCGGCAGATCGACGCTTTGAAGCGTTTCCAAGACGAAGCGGCGGCGGATCCGTTGTTGGCGGTTGACGAATTCTATCAACAGGGCCAACAATTGATGACGTCCGAACGCGCGCAGCACGCATTCGATATTCACAGTGAGCCCGATGCGACGCGAGACAAGTATGGACGCAATCCCTTTGGCCAACGTGCGCTGCTTGCACGCCGATTGGTCGAAGCGGGTGTCCCCTTCATCACGCTCTACGAAGGAGGATGGGACCACCACACGAACCTTTTCAAATCGCTCAACGATAAGCTTCCGCCCCATGAACATACGATCGCGGCGCTGATTGAGGATCTGGACGAGCGCGGAATGCTGGATCGCACGCTGGTGATCGCCTTGGGAGAATTCGGACGAACACCGAAGGTGAACAAAGATGGCGGGCGTGACCATTGGGCCAACGCCATGAGCGTTATGCTTGCCGGCGGCGGAATCCAGGGGGGACAAGTCATTGGTGCAACCGATCGACAGGGTTATTCCGCAGTCGATCGCGTACTATCGCCTGAAAACTTCGTTTCCACGATCTATCGAAAGTTGGGAATCGATCCAGGGAAGATCGTTCACACGCCGGAAGGTCGCCCGGTTACCTACGTCACCAATCCAGAGCCGATCGCCGAACTGATGTAAGCAACGGTCGATCACCTTCGGTCTACCAGATTTTCACGCGTTTCTCAGGCGGAATAAACATTGCGTCCCCGGCGATATTAAACGCTTCGTAGAATGCCTCCATGTTGCCGACAATTCCGTTCCGGTATTCGCTTGGTGAATGCGGATCGACGACCAAGCGGCGACGCAACTCAGGCTCGCGGTAGTGTCGTGGCCAAACTTGAGCCCAGCCGATGAAGAACCTTTGATCGCCGGTAAGCCCATCGATCACGGGAGCTTCTTTTCCATCGAGCGACATTTTGTATGCGGTATAGGCAACGTTCAGCCCTCCCAAATCGCCGATGTTTTCTCCCAGCGTTAATTCGCCGTTGACCGCCATGTCTTCAAACGGCTTGTAATCGCCGTACTGCTTAACAAGGCCTTCACTCCGTTTTCGAACTCGCCTCGATCGGTCTCGTTCCACCAGTTCCGAAGTGCCATCGCCATCGTACTTGCTTCCTTTGTCATCGAAGCCGTGGCTGAGTTCGTGCCCAATGACCGATCCGATTCCGCCGTAGTTCACGGCGTCATCAGCTTGCAGATTGAAAAAAGGCGGCTGCAGGATGGCGGCGGGGAACACGATCTCGTTCATCACGGGATTGTAATAGGCGTTGATCGTTTGTGGCGTCATGTGCCATTCGGTACGGTCGATCGGACCGCCAGCTTCGCGACTTCGCGAGCGTGTTCAAATTCAGCCGATCGGAGGACGTTCCCCGCCAGATCGTCGGGTTGGATCGACAACTTGTCGTAATCCTTCCACTTGTCGGGATAGCCGATCTTGGTCGTGAACTTTGAAAGCTTTTCCAAAGCTTGCTTCTTTGTCGGTGGAGTCATCCATTCGGACTGCACGATCCGCAGGGCAAAAGCGGCTTTCAGATTGTCGACCAACTCGTTCATACGTTGCTTGGCTTCGGGCGTGAAGTACTCCTTCACATACAACTTGCCGACCAATTCTCCCAAGGTTCCTCCCGTTGCCTCGACGCCGCGTTTCCACAAAGGCTTTTGTTCGGCAACACCACTGATCACAGTATCGTGGAAGTCGAAATGCATTCTCTCGATCGGTTCGCTCAGCACGGGAGCCATCGAATCGGCGATATGAAACGCCATGTAGGCTTTCCAATCATCCAAAGAGACCTTGTCAAACAGACGGTTTACCGCTTCGAAGAAGCTTGGCTGGCGTACGATGAAATCTTCTTCGGTGTCGATGTCGGTAATCGATGCGAACTGATCGAACTTAAGGTTTTGCAAGGTTTCCGCCAACGCATCGCTTGCGACCTTGTTGTAAGTCTTGATCGGGTCGCGATTTTCGACCTTGGTCCATTGAGCTTCAGCCAACTTGGTTTCCAGAGCCAAGACCGCGTCCGCGGACTGTGTTGGATGAGGATAGCCGACCGCATCAAGCAGCTTCGCTACGTACTTTGGAAAGGCCTCGCGAACTTGCTTGTACATCGCGTCGTCTTCCAGGTAGTAATCGCGGTCTGGAAGCGTCGTTCCGTGTTGCGAAAAGTAGACAGCATACTGCGAGGAGTCGCGGGCATCGGGTGAGACGTAGTATCCCAAAGGTTGCGAGATTCCCATTCGTGACAGCTTGGCCATCAGCAGGGCAAGTTCTTCTTTGGAGGATACATCCCGCACTTGTTCGATCATGGAAGCGATTGGCTCGGTGCCTCTTTGATTGCGAGACGCCACATCGCTATATGAACTGAAGAAGTCACCCACCTTCTGCGCGTCCGAGCCATCAGGGCGATCCTCCGAGGCGGCCGCGGCAAGTATCAAAGCCCGGACTGCTTCCTGGGTTTGATCGTTCAGTTTCGTGAAGACACCATAATTGGATTGATCCCCGGGCAACGGATTGTTCTTCAGCCAACCTTCGTTGATGAATTCATAAAAGTTCTCGCCTGCCGCGATGGAATTGCTGAAATCGTCGGGATTGACTCCCGAACTGAGTTCTTGCTGCGCCAAGCAAATGCCCGAGCTGACTGCTAGCAAACAGAATGCGGTCGTCGTTTGATAAAGGATGCGAAACATGAACCTCGTCCGTGTAAAGAATTTCGTGACAGATTTGCCTAAAGTTGTTGCATGGTCGGAAATGAACCGATTCGCTTCGTACATTACGAAGGCATCATTCCAGAACACGCGTGGTATCACCCTTGAGCCAATCATTTTAAGACGCTGGTGGAATCTAGCCAACGAGTCGAACCAATTGGCCTCAAAATCGGATTGATCCTCAGATCTTGCCAATATTGAGCCGATTTATAATGTGCGCGGTCTGAAATAATGCCTTTGCATCATCGAGAGCGAAACAATTGATTTCCGCCGCGCGAGGAATTGGCTCCGGTCGAAGCAGACAATCGTACAGGAAAAGACCATCAAACGTGCAGCGGTCGTTGGAAGTGAGGGCATGAGCAAAGGAGGGTTCATTGTCAGCGGGACGCTGTGTCTTTGCTTGCTTCTGCTGCTCGCGGGGTGTACGCGACGCTGGCATCGGGTTCGGGCCGATGAAGAAGCCAGTTGCTTGATCCGTGAAAAAGGAGGATCGATCGACGCCGCTGACGTTTATGTCGATCCTGCGTCGCGAATGTTTGATCCGTTTGCGATCGATCGCCCTCCGATGCCTGCCGACGATCCACGCTCGCATCGATACATGCATTGTGTCGATGGCAAGCGGGGCTGGAAACATTGGCATCGAAATGGTGACACCTCAACGATTGTGGCACCCTACTGGCTTGAGGCTTTGCCCACAGACGATTCGGGGACGGTCGTACTGGATCTGCGGGAGGCTGTTCGTGTGGCGCGGCTTAATTCGCGCGATTACCAACAGAACGTCGAAACACTGTATCGTTCGGCGTTGGACGTTTCGTTCGAGCGATTTCGATTTGATCATCAGTTTATTGCGGGCAATCGAACGTTCGCCGACTATCGTGGTCGCAACGTTGGGCAAAGAAGCCAGCTTTCGGTCGACAATTTGGCAACAACGCGCAAGCTGGGGGCCACGGGAACCGAAGTGATTGTCGGGTTTGCAAACTCATTGGTCTGGGATTTTTGGGGAACTGACAGTGACTTGCTGACTTCGACGATTGATTTCAGTGTGATTCAGCCGCTGCTGCGCTTCGGAGGTCGGGCCAGGGTTCTCGAACAATTGACGCAGAGCGAGCGGAATCTGCTGGCCAACGTGCGACAGATGGAACAGTTTCGGCGGGGCTTTTATATCGAGATCACCACAGGTCGTAATTCCGGCAGCGGGCCGAGCTTGGGAGACAATGTCGGCCAAGCCGGCTTGGGCTTGATCGCGGGAGTCCCAAGTGGTCGCAGCGGCGCGGCCGACGCTGGCGGTTATCTCGGCCTGTTGCAGGACCAGCAGCAGATTCGCAATCAAGCGACCAACATTACGGCTCTTCGCGACAGTTTGGCTCAATTGGAGGCCGCGTTCGAGGCGAACCGAATCAGCAGCCGCCTACAGGTCGATCAAGCCAGGCAAGCGTTGTTGAACGCGCAAAGCTCGCTATTGGCGGCCCAGGCTGCGTACGAAACGCGACTGGACAGTTTTAAGATTGATTTGGGATTGCCGCCGGAACTGCCGCTGAAGGTTCGCGACGAATTGCTCGATCGATTCACCTTGATCGATCCCAAATTGACCGCGATTCAAGACGATTTGGCGGATATCCTGCTGACCATTCGACGAGATCGGGAAGAGCCATCGCGAGCAGGTCTTGATGCGGCGCGGGAACGTTTGATCGAACTGAACGCCGCGATCGATCCTCAGATCGAGGCGGCGATCGCCGATCTGGCGGCGTTGGATGAGCGATTGCCCGAGCGTCGCAAACAACTCAGGCAAGTGAAGTTGCAGATTGAACAGATGTCAGCCGATGTCGACAGTCGTGTTTACGACGAGCGTGTGCTCGACGACCGGATGCTTTTCTTGAAAAAGCGTTTGCCATCGATTGTGAAGGACCTTAAGCAACTTCGAATCGACTACGGCAAGCTTCAAGAGAAACCTCCCGAAGGACTTGAACTGCCTGACGAATGGAAGGCTTTGAACGATCAAGCGAGCCGGTTGTCCGACTTGTTATTGGAGCTATCGCTCGTTCATGCCGAAGCACGCTTGCAGGGCATCACCCTGTTGCCGCTGGAAATCGAACCATTTGAAGCGATCGCATACGCGCGAGTGAATCGGCTCGACTGGATGAATGCCCGCGCGAATCTTGTGGATGTGTGGCGCAAGATCGAGTTCTTTGCCGATGCGTTGCAAAGCGACTTGGATATCGTGGTTAATGGTCAATTGGGCACCGACCCGGACAACGTTGTTCGGTTCACTCCCGATCGCAGTCGGGTGCGATTCGGAGTTCAGTTCGACACGCCAACGGCGAGGCTGGCCGAACGCAATCGATATCGCGAGGCGTTGCTGAATTATCAGCAGGCGCGTCGTGGATATATGTTGTTCGAAGATCGAATTACACAAAGCTTGAGGAACACGTTACGCATTGCGTCGCTCAGCCAAATCAACTTGGAGGTTCGTCGAACGGCGGTTCAAGTCGCGATCGCGCAGGTTGACATTGCCCGACTGAAGCTCAATCCGCCACTGCGTCCCGACCAGCGTAGCGCCACATCCCCGACGGCGGCTCGCGACTTGGTCTCCGCTTTGTCCGACCTGCTGGATGCCCAGAACGACTTTTTGAATGTGTGGGTCAACTACGAAGTCCTGCGTGTGCTGCTGGACTTTGAAATGGGAACGATGCAGCTCGACGCGGAGGGAATTTGGATCGATCCGGGTCCGATCGTTGATGATGATCAAAAGGATGAAGATCGAAGGGACGAGCCCGAAGAAATCGATGGGACTGACGCGAAGAAAGGGACCGATACGAAAAACGTCGACCCGGTTGTAAAGCCGGTTCCCGATGAGCTTCCGCCCCCCTTGATGGCTCCGCGGAACAAGGTGAACTCCGCCGAGCCGATCCGCTTGCCGACCGACTGATGAAACGGAGTGAATTGTCGTATCAAACGTTTTACCGTGCGTGGTCTGCAATGATGCGTTTGCGTTAGATGAAGCGAATCACCTCATTTTCGGCCACGCGACGATTATCCTGGGCATTCGTGTCGCCGGACGGTTTGACCGCCCCCGGTCCTAGAACTTAAAATGTGGCAACCCAACGATCCGAATCGTCTGAGCGGTCTTCCGAGCGATCCCCCGTTGAATGGAATTCAAAATTTTCGTCTGTCATCAAGACAGGAATGTCCTAACCATTACCTTTTGCAGAAAGCATAGGTCGCCAGATGAGCAGTATTGGAGAAGGCAACGCGATCGATTTTCAAACCGCTCGCGGACGTGATTATCCAGCCATTCGACAATTCACCGTGTTTCTCGAGAATCGCGTGGGGCAGCTCCTTGAGGTTGTTCGGCGTTTTGAGGGAACCGGCTTGCGGATTGTCGCCCTTTCCATCAACGATGCGGCCGAGTGTGCGTTCGTGCGGTTTGTCGTCAGCCATCCCGAACGGGCACGCGAGATACTTGAGCGTGCCGGACTGTCCATCATTGAGACCGACTTGATTGGCGTTGAATTGCCTGAGACAACCCAACCGTTGCTGCATGTCTGCACGGCGTTGCTGCAGGCGGAAGTCAACATCATTCAGGCGTACCCATTGATCCCGTTGCCCAATCAGAAATCGGCGGTTGCACTGATGGTCGACAATATCGAACTTGGCATCGAAACGTTGCGGTCCAAGAATTTTCGGACGCTCCAGGAAAGCGATCTTCTAGGGGAGGATTGATCGCAACCCAAGCGGCGTCTCACTTCAGCAAACAGTGATCCGTCATGAGCTTCAGCAAGCATCGAGGTGCGTCCCGACGAAAGCGTTCGGGTGAACGCTTCCCTATTGCGACGCATGTCCCCGTTTGGGTCTTCGCAGTGGGGTGCCTCTGCTGCCCGATCTCCGATGCCGATGAGAATACCTATAACCGGGACATTCGACCGATTCTGGCGTCCAAGTGCTTCACATGTCATGGCCCCGACGACGGGACGCGGGCGGGGGAACTTCGCTTGGATCGGCGTGAAGACGCGACCCTGGATCGCGGTGGCCACCGGGTGATCGCGGAAGGGAATGCGTCCCGAAGCGAGTTGATACGACGAATCGAGAGCGATGATCCGTCGACGCGGATGCCACCAGCGGACGCTGGCGAACCGCTTACTTCTCAAGAGGTGGCAAGCTTGCGTGCCTGGATCGATGCCGGGGCGAGATATCAGACGCATTGGTCGTTCATTCCACCCCAGACGTCCGGCCTTCCGAATGTCAGCAACGCGGATTGGCCGTTGAATCCGATCGACTATTTCGTGTTGCGTCGACTCGATGACAACAGCATGCGTCCATCGCCGCAGGCCGTTGCGGCGACGCGTATTCGCCGCGTCACGTTGGATTTGACGGGCTTGCCGCCCAGCGTTGATCAGGTCCGAGCGTTTGTCGCCGCGTCGGATCGTGATCCGGAATTTGCTTATCAGCGACTGGTCGATCAATTGTTGGCGTCTCCGGAATTTGCCGATCGCATGACAAGCATGTGGTTGGACGCGGCAAGGTACGCCGACACGCATGGTTACTTCACGGACGAAGATCGCACGATGTGGCCGTGGCGAGATTGGGTCTGGTCAGCCTTCAACAACAACATGCCTTTTGATCAGTTCACGATCGAGCAGCTTGCCGGCGACTTGCTGCCCGACGCAACGCTTGGGCAACGTGTTGCGACCGGCTTTCATCGCAATCACATGATCAACAACGAGACCGGCATCATCGAAGAAGAGTTTCGTCAGGAATACGTTGCCGATCGTGTCGATACAACGGCAACGGTTTGGCTGGGAATGACCGTGGGATGCGCACGTTGCCACGACCACAAATATGATCCAATATCGCAGCGAGAGTTTTATCGGCTGGCGGCGTTCTTCAATCAAGTTCCCGAACAAGGTCTGAGCGGAAGCAACGGCAACTCAGCCCCTTTTCTGCGGGTCGTCAACGAAGAACGCGAGCGGAATCTGAAAGGTATCGATGAAGAACTGAAGGAAGCGACGAAGCGTTTTGAATCGATGACTTCGCAGATCGATGCGGCGCAGCACAAGTGGGAGGCCGAGGTGGCTTCGGCGACGGAAAGTTGCAATTTGGGCTCGACATGGCAGTTTGAAGGGGATGGCGCCGACGTTAACGGAACGTCATTGAATTATAAGACCTGCGAAGGAGTGAACGGTGCAGGTGTCATCGTTGACGAGACGACGCGTCTTGAATTCGCTGGTGTCGGCGAATTTGAACGCCAGCAACCATTCAGTCTCTCGGTCTGGGTTGCGGGGGGCACTGGTTGCGTTGTATCGAAGATGAATGATGCCGATCAGATGCGTGGCTGGGACCTGACGCTTCGAAAAGGAAAGATCACGTTCAATTTGGTTCATCAGTGGGGCCGGGATGCGATTTCGGTGTCGACACGCCAGCGCGTCCAACTGGGTTCCTGGCGTCACGTTGTGATCACCTACGACGGATCGGCCGAGGCAAGTGGAATCGCGTTGTATTTGGACGGCGAGCGACAACCACTGCACGTCGATTTCGATCGGCTAACGCAAACGATTCGGAACGATCAGCCGTTGAGGATTGGTCGACGTCGTTCCAGTGATTCGTTTACCGGAACGATCGATACATTGCAGCTTTACGATCGGGTTTTAAACGCCGACGAAGTCACTTCGTTGCGGAATCATCAATTGGTTCGTGGTATCACATCGCGACCGATCGAAGAACGCAACGAGGTTCTCAGCCGCTTGCTGAGAGATTGGTTTCTGAAACATCGCGCGAGACGCGTTTTCAGACGCGTCGCGGCGAGTGACGGCGCTGCGGTCCCAGCGGCAAGCAATCGCCGCCTCGATACCGACAACGATGGTCATGCAGGATCGCGATGAATTTCGGAAGACGTTTGTGCTGGTTCGCGGTGAATATGATCAACCGGGCGAAGAGGTGATTGCGGGCCTTCCCGCCGCGATTAAGCTCTCTTCATCAATAGAGTCGACGACGACGAACGACAATACGTCGTCGCTGAATCGGCTCGACCTTGCGCTGGTTGGTCGATCCTTCGCATCCGCTGACCGCTCGTGTGACGGTCAACCGATTTTGGCAACAGTTGTTCGGCACCGGCTTGGTGCGTACGCCGGACGATTTCGGAATTCAAGGTGAATGGCCGAGCCATCCGGCTGCTCGATTGGTTGGCGGTTGAGTTTGTGAGAAGCGGCTGGGATATCAAACAGATGATGCGGTTGTTGGTGACGTCGGCCACGTACCAGCAAGACTCCGCGTTTCGGGAAGAGTTTGTGCTTGACGATCCCGAGAACCGGCTGTTGGCGCGTGGCCCGAGGTTTCGCATGGATGCGGAGATGTTGCGTGATCAAGCATTGGCGATCAGCGGTTTGTTGGTGCGGCACAATGGTGGTCCGGCGGTGTTCCCTTATCAACCGGAGGGGATTTGGGAAGCGGTCAGCTACGACGGGGAGCGAACGTATCAGCAGAGCGTTGGAGCGTCGTTGTATCGACGCAGCCTCTACACGTTCTGGAAACGACAGTCCCCACCGCCAAGCATGTTGATCTTCGACGCGCCGACTCGCGAAACCTGCTCCGTTTCGCGATCACGAACCAATACGCCACTGCAATCATTGGCGTTGATGAACGATCCGACATTCGTTGAAGCAGCCAGAAAACTAGCGGAACGAACGATGCGGCACGACGGCGACCAGCAATCGCGGATGCTGTGGTTGTTTCAATCCGCGACTTCGCGGATCGCATCCGACGGGGAGATCGCCGTCTTGGTCGAAACCTTCAGCGAACAGCGGCGGCACTTCGAACAGCGGCCAGCGCTTGCGATGCAGTTGTTATCCGTTGGCGATTCAGGATTCGATCCGTCGTTGAATGTGATCGATCTCGCAGCTTGGACGACAATCGCCAGCCTTGTGATGGGCCTTGATGAAACCGTGACGAAACCTTGATGGAGGCCTCGTTGATGACCAGACAAACGTTTTCCTTACAGCGCCGTGGATTCCTGCGCAGTGGCGGGCTTGCACTGGGTGGCGCGGCGTTGGCTTCGCTGCTGCGCGGAAGCGACGGCGAAGCGGAAACCAACCGGTCGCCACGAGCAAAACGGGTCATCTACTTATTCATGCATGGCGGGCCATCTCAGATGGACCTGTTCGATGACAAATCGGAGTTGTCGAAATTGCATGGATCGGAATTGCCGGATTCGGTTCGCGGTGATCAACGGCTGACCGGAATGACCAGCGGACAAGACTCGTTCCCGATCGCCACATCGGCCTTCAAGTTCCAACAGCACGGCCAATC
Organism: Pirellulaceae bacterium; assembly: GCA_041399105.1. Taxonomy (GTDB): domain Bacteria; phylum Planctomycetota; class Planctomycetia; order Pirellulales; family Pirellulaceae; genus Rosistilla. Next base: position 227,030 of record JAWKTL010000001.1, read on the forward strand.
GGGAGCTAGCGTCAGCGAACTGCTGCCGGAATTGGCCAAGGTCTCGGACGAATTGTGTTTTATCCGGTCGATGCATACCGAAGCCATCAATCACGATCCGGCGGTCACCTTTCTTCAAACGGGTCATCAGATGCCGGGGCGACCGAGTTTGGGATCGTGGTTGAGCTATGGTTTGGGGAGCGAGAACGAAAACTTGCCGACATTCATCGTGCTAACCTCCAGCGGCAGCGCGGCGCGACCGGATGATCCGTTGCATGCTCGGCTGTGGGGATCGGCGTTCCTTCCGTCCAGCCATCAAGGGGTCAGCTTCCGATCATCCGGCGATCGCGTGGTCTACTTGAACGATCCACCGGGTATTGATCCGACAACGCGTCGCCGGATGCTTGATGCGATGCAAGCGTTGAACCGGCAACGATACGACATTGTCAACGATCCGGAGATTCAAACGCGGATGGCCGCATTTGAGCTAGCGCACCGCATGCAAACATCGATTCCCGAACTGACCGATATCAAAGGGGAATCGTCGGCGACGCTTGCTCTGTACGGTGAAGACGTCACGCGGTCGGGCACCTTTGCGGCGAATTGCTTGTTGGCTCGACGTATGGCTCAGCGCGGCGTCCGCTTTATCCAGTTGTACCATCGCGGCTGGGATCAACATTACAACTTGCCCAGCGACCTGCGACTTCAGTGTCGCGACATCGATCAAGCTTGCGCGGGACTTATCCGCGACTTAAAACTGCATGGCCTGTTGGATGACACGCTGGTTGTATGGGGCGGCGAGTTCGGTCGCACGACCTACAGCCAGGGAAAGCTGGCCGTCGATAACTACGGTCGCGATCATCATGGTCGATGCTTCACGATGTGGCTTGCGGGAGGCGGAATCAAGTCGGGACTAACGTTTGGAAGAACCGACCCATTCTCATACAACGTGATCGAGAACCCGGTCCACATTCACGACTTGAACGCCACGATTCTTCACTGTTTGGGAATCGACCACAAACAATTGACCTTCAAATTCAAGGGCCGTGATTTTCGATTGACCGATGTCCACGGAAACGTTGTTCAGCAGATCCTGGCGTGATTATACGTCGCGTGGCCGGAAATGGGTGAGTTCGCTTCATTAAATGCAAAAGCATCATTCCGAACCACGCACGGTCCTAACAAGTTAATGGTGGCGGAAGGTCAAGTCCGCCGGCGCGAACGATCAGAACCACCGGAGCCAGTGTAACACCTCGCTTTTGCGTACTCGATACAGGCCTCTGGCACCGAAGTAGGGAAAAAGAGTACAGCGGCTGTCGTCGGCGAGCCCAAACATAAATTGCGTTAGTCGACCGCGATCGAGCTTGTTCTGTTCGGTTAGGTTGACCACCGTTTTAAGGAATTGTTGTTGCTCTTGACGGGTTGCGCGCAATCCGTTGATACATTCCTCCAAGCGGCTGATCGGTTCAGTCGTTCCCAGAAATGGCTCGCGTCGGCGTTATCCCAGGCTTCGACCGATGGCGATATCACCATCCAGATGCCGAAGAATGCCAGCATATGCATTCGATTAAGCATTGATTCCTGCTCCTGTTGGTGGGCGTTTGGCGGATGCTGGTCTAATCAAAAGACGCAATCCGTCATTGCAAGATCAGGATTTTCATATGAGATATCATATCGCTCAAAATATCGGACCAGCGTTCCTTGACATCCTCTTCTTTTTCGGCGGGAAGGGAATGTGTTTGTTTGTCTGATACGAACGATGCTGTGATTCCACCCACTGAGACAATTGCATCCTCAGATTGCGATCGAAGTCGCCGAGGTTCAGGTGCCTGTAAATCGACGCAAGCTGCGAAGGCTGGAAACAGGATCGGCGACCAGTTCCTCGTAGCGAATGTCGATGATTTGATTCCTCGGGGACCGCATGGCGTCCGGCATGGAATGCGATACATCCGTTCATGACACTCCAGGACGTATTCCTCAGATCCGTGTAATCGGGGACTGAAAGCATTGAGAGACGTCCAGCGACTTCCCAAAAGCCCTGCACGTGGAAGGGTAAATGTTTCTCGGATCACGCGTGATGTGAATGAATTTGGCATCGGAAAGGTTTCGGCCAGGACGGCGATGCGCCCCGGTATGCGTGGGGCTTTTCAATACAGTGGTTTCTGGTTCTTGTAGGTAAAGGGTACTTTCAAGAATCCTTCAGCCCCTCGACCCAGGCACGATGCTCATCGGGAGAGATATTGGTCAATCAGATAGTTCAGGTCGGGAGGAACCGCAACTCCGGGAAAGACCCATTCGGCGATAGAGGGGACGGTAAACCGAGAACCATCAAGGCGAATTCGCTCTTCTTGGGGCAATCGCCATCCAGCCGCCATGTTGTCCATTGGACGTTTGCTTGGCAACAACCAACCGCCAATAAATTGAATTGCCACTCAGTGAAAAGGAAATGATGCGGTGCAAAACATTGAAACGAGGTGGGAAAGGACCACTGATGATCGAGCACCATCAGTTCATGCAGCAGCGTCGTTCCGCTGCGCCAATGCCCAATGATAAAGATCGGAGGCCCGGCAAACTGTATTTGTCAATTCGGCGACCATGAATCAGACAGTTGCCCATTGCCAACAGATCGTTCATTAGAGCCGCGACCCTAAAGATGAATTCCCGCCATCGCCAGTCGTGCCAGACCCAATTTTTGAATCCCCGCCTTCAACAGAACGCCAAACGTTACGTATGCGTCCACCATCCCATGCCAGAACCGAGGCGTGTAGAACGGTACGGGTGAAAATCGTCCGCCTTGCGACTGGGAGGCGTTGTCGGTTCAGCGTTTGCGGTCTGGTTCAATGTGGATCAAATGGAATGCGTGATGCGGAAATAAAATGCGTCGTTCGATACAACGAATTGATGAAGGATGTGTCGCGGAATCCGTTTCGCCGGTCACCGCCTTCCCTTGTCGCGTGAACCACAACAACATGCCGATCACCGAGCGAAGGAACCGGAGGTGACCGATCGCGACGATCGGGCGAAGATAGCCTGGCAGGATCACGTCGGAACTGCGTTTTCGACATGCGCGTTCGATTCGCTGAGCGACGACCTGCGGATCGAGTCCTTTAACGCGAGCCCCACCACGCGGGCAAATTCTTTCAGGCATCCCCTCCGTCACTCGATCACGATAGCGGTGCCCCGGCATCTTCGCGACGGATCGGTCCTGAGAGAGCTCGCTTGTTACATTGACCACCGGTTGGCACTTCAAGACGCAGTTGCTGGAGTCGTCAGCCAGGGCATGTTTCGCAATTTGCGTAGCCGCCCAAATATCGCAGCAGCACTTTGGGCCAACGAGCCGATATTGACGACTTGTCCGCGGGAAGCCTTCAGCAGCGGCAGCAGCGATTGAATCGTTTGCAGCGAGGAAAACAAGTTCGCCTGAAGCAAGTCTTTCAGGTGATCGGCATCGAGCGACTCAATCACCCCGCGATCACTTGTGCCCACGTTGTTTACCAAGATATCAAGCCGTCCAAGTTGTTGAGACAGATCGTCCGCCAGTTGCCGCGTCTGGATCGCTGAGGTGACGTCGCATGCGAAAAGAATCGGCGGCGTTGAACACTTAATGCTATCGGCTGCAAGACGAAGACGCTCGACGCTGCGACCGACCATCACGACTTGATGCCCGGAACGGGCAAACTGGCTGGCAATTGCTAACCCCAAGCCGGCTGAAGCACCTGTAACCAAGACGACCCATTGATTCTCTGTTCGATCGGACACGGCAAGCGAGGTGCGTTTATGAGGAAGAAAGGGAACATGCGGGTGATTCTTCCGCGTTAGCGAGCGGAAGGGGCGTGACTCGCGTTATTTAATGCGAATGTATCATTTCAAACCACGCGTGGTGCAACAAATTAGCGAACTTCCGCGAAGTGATTTCACCTGCATGGAAAAAATAAGACACATTACAAATGAAAACAGACTCCAAGCCGAACGTCCTTTCCGGCGTTAGCGGTGGCTGGCCGCCCCGCAACGCATCGACAACGTCAATCCATTGTCCGCTAGTCGGTGATGTCGTCATTTTTCAATCTCCGCAGAGAAAAAACTTATGTCAACGGCTGAAGCAATTGTCGACGAAATCGGATACCTTAATCAATTGATCCGTAGCACACAGGGTAAACCGATGAAACCGCAATCATACGTCAACGAAATCGGATACTTTAGCCATTCGACATCGGGCGGCAACCTCTCGGGGAAACGCATGCGACGTCCGAGTCTTGAAGATGCTTGCACGAAAATTGTCGCGACCATCGGCCCAGCATGCAACACGGTTGAACAGCTTGTTAATCTGATCGAGCATGGGGTCGGCGTCTTTCGGATCAATTCGGCGCACGGTTCTCGCCAATCGCACCAACAGACACTCGACAACGTCAGAGCGGCATCGCTGCAAAGTGGCTTCCCCGTGGGCGTGCTCTATGACCTGGCGGGGCCAAAGATTCGACTGGGCACGTTGCTGAATGATCCCTATGAATGCGAAACCGGCTCGCAAGTTGTCTTTGTCCGTGGAGAACAATCTTCGGCCGACAATGAGTTGACAAGCAATTACGCGAAGCTTTTGGACGAACTGGAGACCGGAGACAGCGTCATGCTTGCCGACGGAACCGTTTCGCTGCGGGTTTCCCATGTGGAGCGTGACCGCGTGGTGTGTGAGGTGTTGGCTGGAGGCACCATTCGATCGAGGCAAGGGATCAATTTGCCAGGCGTCAAGCTGAGTATCTCGGCGATGCGGCGCGCGGATGTCGACAACGCCATTTGGGCCGCTCAAGAGGGCGTTGATTTTATCAGCCTGAGCTTTGTCCGAACGGCGGCCGACGTTGAATCGCTGAAGAATTTGATCAGCAGTTATGAATCAAAAGCGCTGGTGATCGCGAAGATTGAGAAACGCGAGGCGTTAAATGAACTCGAAGCGATCGTTGAAGCGGCGGACGGCGTGATGGTTGCGCGAGGTGATCTGGGGGTCGAGATCGATGTTGCTGAAACCCCTGTTGCTCAGAAGCGGATCATCAGGCTTTGCCGTGAAAAGCTCAAGCCGGTGATTGTCGCCACCCAAATGCTTGAATCGATGCATCATTCCCCTCGTCCCACGCGAGCCGAAGCCAGCGACGTGGCCAATGCAATTCTGGACGGTGCCGACGCTTGCATGCTTAGCGGTGAAACAGCGATCGGCGAGTATCCGGTTGAAGCGGTCGACATGATGTTTCGCATTCAGCAGCACACCGAGCGTGAACTGGTCGGGCATTCGCCCGCGAACGATAAAATCATCGACAAAGCGCATCCGATCACGTCGGCCGTCGCTTATGGGGCCACGCAAATCGCTGAATCCATCGGCGCGAAGATGTTGATTGTCGTTACTCGGACCGGGGGGACTGCTTGGGTGAAGAGCAAGCAGCGGAGCCTGATCCCAACGCTTGGTGTCAGTGATAATGAAGACACGCTGCGTCGAATGAACCTCTTCTGGGGGATCAAGCCATTGCGTGTCAGCCAGCTCGACGACACCGAACAACTGTTTGCCGAAGTCAGCCGCTGGGGGTGCAGCCAGGGAAACTTGGTCGCCGGTGATCGCGTTGTGTTTGTGACCGGCACGGGTGTCATGGACAGCGCTCACAACCTGGTTGTCGTTCATAAAGTGACGGCGGCCGAAGCCAAGTCGTGCAAATAACGATTGTCGTCATATTGACAACGCTTAATGCCTTTACGATCCTGAAGTCCTTCTTATAGAATACGAGGCTTCGCTCAAACGCGTTGCTGCGCGGAAATGAGGTGATTCGCTTTGTTCAGTGCGAATATCCCATTTCACGCCACGTACCGTACAACTTCAGGATCGTTCCGCATGTTTGAATCGCTGTCCGACGGACTGCAATCCGCCTTTAAGAGCTTGCGTGGCAAGGGCAAGCTCACCGAGGCGAGCATGCGCGAAGGCCTGCAACTGGTTGAGCAGTCGCTGCTTGAGGCTGACGTCAGCTATTCGGTTGTTCAGGCATTCATGCGGCAGGTGACCGAGAAAGCGACCGGAAGACGCGTTCTGTTGAGCCTGCGTCCCAGCGAGGAACTGGTAAAGATTGTCTACGACGAACTCGTCGAGATCTTGGGACCGGTTGATTCGTCGCTGCACGTCAAAGCCGATGGCATTACCGTCATTATGATGTGCGGGCTTCAGGGAAGCGGCAAGACAACCACCTGCGGAAAGCTTTCGCAGCTTCTGAAAGAGCAGAAAATCAAACCGTTGCTCGTTGCGGCTGACTTGCAGAGACCGGCGGCGATCGAGCAATTGCGCGTCATTGGGCGGCAACTCGATGTACCCGTTTACGCCGAGGACGGAGCTTCCGATCCGGTGAAGGTCTGCCAGGCTGGCGTCAAGCAAGCACAAGCCGAGGGGGCTCGTGTTGTCATCCTCGACACGGCAGGCCGTCTGGCGATCGATAAAGAGCTGATGGATCAATTGGCTCGCATCGACAAACGCGTCCAGCCGGATCAGGTCTATCTGGTTGTCGACGGCATGACCGGACAGGATGCAGTCAACAGTGCCGGTGCGTTCAACGAATCGCTTGAACTTGACGGCGTCGTGATGACCAAGCTCGATGGCGATGCTCGTGGCGGAGCATTGCTGAGTGTTAAACACGTCACGGGAGTTCCGATCAAATTCATTGGAACTGGCGAGCACTTTGAAGCCCTCGAACCGTTCCGCCCGGAAGGGATGGCGGGCCGAATCCTGCAGATGGGTGACATGGTCGCCGCCGCTCGCGAAGCCCATCGGATCGTTGACGAAAAACAACGTGAAGAGCTTGAGGAGAAGATGAAGTCCGGCGAAATGACGCTGGATGACTTCAAGGGGCTGATGGAGAAGGTCGCCAAGCCTGGCCTGATGGGCAAAATGATGGGCTTGATGCCCGGAATGAGTGGCCTGAAAGAGATGATGGACAGCGAGGAAGCTGCCGGGGGGATCAAGCAGACCATCGGTGCCATCAACAGCATGACGATGGAAGAACGCCGGAATCCGAAGATCATTGATCCGTCGCGTCGCATGCGAATTGCCAAAGGTGCCGGTGTCGAGGCTCCGCTGATCACACAACTGGTCAAGCAATTCGAGCAAATGAAACCCCTGATGCAGGTGATGGCTGGCGGGGGCATCGGCGATCGCATGGCGATGATGCGTCAGTTGCAGGCCAGCGGCGCTTTGGACGGTTCCAATCCCGGAGCCTTGAAAATCAAGAAGTCAACGGGCAAACGGCTATCCAATGCCGAACGAGCGAAGTTAAAAAAGCAAAGAGAAAAAGAAAAACGAAAAAAGCGACGTTCCGGAATGTAGGCCGGTGACCGCGACGTCATACTTCGGTCGGAATGATGCTTTTGCAACATTGAAAGCAAGTCAACCCATTTCCTTCCGCACGATGTTACCGGATGTAGCTTTGAAGCCGACAGAGTTATACGTCGCGTGGTCAGAAATGAGGTGATTCGCTTCATTTAACGTGAAGGTGTCATTTCCGACCACGCACGGTATAACGAAACAAATTACTTAAGAGCCGTTTTTGGGAAAGCATTCCCAAGCAAAGAGAACAATTAACCTAGAAAACCACTTTACTGGAGTATCCTACGTGGCAGTTCGAATTCGCATGAAGAAGATGGGGCGTGCCCATCGTCCGTTCTATCGCTTGTGTGCCGTTGATCAGCGAACCCCTCGCGACGGCAAGGTCATCGAGGAACTTGGTTATTATGACACGAGCGTTCCCGATACCGATGCGCGAGCAATTCTGAAAGGTGATCGAATTGCTTATTGGCTGGGTGTTGGCGCGCAAGCGAGCGACAAGTGCCACGTGCTGATCAAGAAGTACGGTGAAAACGGAACACATTTGGAAAAGCAGCGTGCCGCTTTGGATCGATTGCAGAAGAATCGTCCGGTGGCATCGCCAAAACCGATGAAGGCTGAAGCGAAGCCGAGCCAGGAAGAACAGGCTGGCGAAGAAGCTGGCCAGGAATGACATGCGGTTCGATGTCGTGACATTGTTCCCGGCGATCTTTGATGGCTATCTGACTCAAAGTTTGCTGAACAAAGCGATTGAGAAAAAGCTTGTCCAGGTTCGGTGTCACGATTTGCGTCGCTGGTCGAAAGACGAAAAACATCACAAGATTGACGATCGCCCGTTCGGTGGCGGGCCTGGAATGTTGATTCAGGCCCCTCCGGTGGTCGAGTGCGTCGAACAGATTGAAGCGACTGAAGGTGTGCCCGTTCGGCGAGTCTTGCTCTCGCCACAGGGCCGAAAGTTTGATCAACAAGTTGCCGAAGAATTCGCGACGTCTCAGCGATTATTGTTGCTGTGCGGGCGTTATGAAGGATTCGATCAACGGGTTATCGACATCCTTCAACCTGAAGAATTAAGTGTCGGCGACTTTGTCCTCAACGGTGGGGAGGTTGCGGCAATGGTCGTTATTGATGCGGTGATTCGCTTGCTGCCGGGCGTCCTGGGGGATGAGTTCAGCAGTTTTGATGATTCATTTTCCAGAGGCAACCGGATGCTGGAATTCCCGCAATACACGCGTCCGCGAGAGTATCGAGGACACACGGTTCCCGACGTTTTATTGAGCGGGAATCACCAACAGATTGCTGCTTGGCGTGCCGAGCAGATAAAAGAACGAACCACACAGCGTCGAAGCGATTTGCTGTAAGTCGGAAATAGCGTGTTGCCGTCGGCGCAACATCACCAAACGAAGAATTTACATGTCGGAGAATTTGATATGAGTCAACAGTTGATGGAGCTCGTCGAAAAGTCGAGCCTTAAGACGGAAGTCCCGGAATTTGAGATCGGCGACACGGTCGATGTTCACACCAAGATCCTCGAAGGCGCTAAAGAACGCATCCAGGTGTTTACGGGTGTTGTCATCGCGCGCAGCGGTTCGGGATCGCGAGAGATGTTCACCGTGCGCCGCATGGTCGCCGGTGAAGGGGTCGAGCGAAAGTTTCCGCTCCACTCGCCTCGCATTGAAAAAGTCGAGGTCAAACGCAGCAGTGTCGTGCGACGTGCAAAGCTTTATTTCCTTCGCGATCGTGTCGGCAAAGCGGTTCGCTTGAAAGAACGTCGTCGCGGTTAAACCGCTTCGGCCTGCGACGCAAGGCATGTCACGCCGGTCAGGGGCCGGAATGACACATTTGCATCATTACGAAGGTTACACCATGACAGATGCGACAATCGAGCTGGCCGTGCATGGCGCGGCGGGACGAATGGGACGCCGCGTGATTGCATTGGCGACGGCGGACGACGCTTTTAAAGTTGTCGGAGCCATCGACCATCATCAGCATCCGTTGTTGGGACAAGATTCCGGAAGCTTGGCCGGATGTGATGAAAACGGCGTTTCACTCTCTTCCGCATGGCCCGAAACGTGTGACGCCGTCATCGATTTCTCATTGCCGGAGGCCGTGGGTCTGGCGGTCGAAAATTGCCGAAAGCTCGGCATCCCGCTGATTGTCGCCACGACCGGGCTTTCGGAGTCAACACGCAATGCGATCGAGCAAGCGAGCAAGGAGATTCCGATTGTCTGGGCTCCCAGCATGAGCTTGGCGGTCAACCTGACCATGAAGCTGGCGCAGCAAGCGGCCAAAGCATTGAAGGATGTCCCTGGAGGGGCGGATATCGAAATCATCGAGCGACACCACCGCTTCAAAGCAGATGCTCCCAGCGGGACAGCGTTGAAATTTGGCGAGTTGATCGCCAATGAACTCGATGGTCCGATCAACCACATCCATGGTCGTGAAGGTGAGACCGGCCAACGATCTCGCAAGGAGATTGGGTATCACGCGGTGCGCGTGGGCGACAACACGGGTGAGCACACCATCGTTTACGGCATGATGGGGGAGACGCTCGAATTGCGCGTTGCATCGAGCAATCGAGATTGTTATGCCTCGGGGAGTCTCGCGGCCGCTCGCTGGATTCAAGGTCGGTCGCCGGGGTTGTACAGCATGTTCGATGTGCTGGGACTCTCCTGACGGCGGCGGGGCGAAACGCCGCTACATCACCGAGAAGTAATTCTCCACCGCGAAGTCGAAGTATTCGTTTCGAAGCTCGATCGGCTTGCCGTTGTAGAGACAGTAATTGCGGATTTGCAGTAGCAGATCGCGGGGTTGGCAGTTTCGGAACGGACGATTGACCGGCAGATAATGCTTTTTGATAACGTAGTCGATCGGTGCCGGATCGTACGGTATTTTCGTGACCCTGCACATGATTTCAAACAGCTTGCGAAAGTCGGCTTCGGGCGGATTGGTGACTTCGATTTTATAGGGAATTCGTCTCAAGAACGCATCGTCGACGAGGTCCTTGGGTTCGAGGTTCGTGCTGAAAATCACCAATTGATCGAATGGAACCTGCACCTTTTTTCCGCTTGCCATATTGAGAAAGTCATATCGCTTTTCAAGCGGCACAATCCAGCGATTGAGCAGTTCGTCGACGCGCATCTTCTGTCGTCCAAAGTCGTCGATCACCAACGTGCCGCAATTGCTTTTCATTTGCATGGACGCTTCGCTGATATTGCTTTCCGTGTTGCGTTTGACTTCCAGCATGTCCATCGTCAACTCGCCACCGGCGATGATCGTCGGTCGCTTGATGCGGACCCAGCGTTTGTCAAAGGCGGAATCGCATAAAATGCCTCCACCGGATTGCGGCATCGCCAACTCGTGATTCATTGGATCGAAAACGCGCATAATCTCGCCGTCAATCGAGATTGCGCGCGGAATCCAGATGTACTTACCGAATGCCGATGTCACGCGTTCGGCAATGCTGGTCTTTCCGTTGCCGGGATACCCGAACAGAAACATACCGCGTCCGCTGTTGATCGCCGGCCCGAGCTTCTCCAGCATGACTGGATTGATCAGCAGGTCGGAGAAGGCTCGCAGCAAATCCGCCTTTTGAGGTCGTTGACCTTCAACGGTCTGGTTCTTGACGCTCTTGATGTAATCGTCAAGCAGCACCGGACACGCGCCGAAATAGGTGCAGTCTTGCGCATACCGCCTGGCTAGGTCTCTGCCCGTTTCGGTCAGGACATACGAATAGTCTCCGGTCGCGGTTGAAGACTTGTAGGCCAGCAATTGGTCCATCTTCATGCGTGTCAGCAGTGGTTCCACCAGTCGGAAGGGCAGTTGGAGTTGACTGGCGATCGATCGCCCTTCCGCCTCTCCCGTGTTGAGCAGGTAGCGCATCGCGATCTGCTCCATGAGCGTTTCTGAAATGCGTGATTCAGACAACGATGTGACTTCAATGGGACGCCAAGGCTCGTCACGCGTCGGTTGAAAAGTTCCCTGACGGCTTGGCACTGCCCCTGGTACCGATGAAACGGGTCGTGCCGGAACGATCGATCCTTCCGGTTGGAGCACTGGCTTCTGGGACGCCATCGAGCGGTCTGGTTCGGCAACCGGTGGTCGCATCGCCTCCGCGACCGGCGTCCGCTTTGGCCCCTTCTCGCCGGACAGGCCATGGATTTTCGCGAGCAAAGCTTCAAGTTTGCTATCGGATTCTTGCTGGGGAGTAGTGGTCAAGTCGAAGCCCTTCAACAATCAAAGCTGTGGAAACGCATATCAATCCGCGAGAGAAACACACATCGTCAAGGAAAACTACGTTGTGGATTGGCTCGGGGCAAGGGAATTGAACGCAGCGCTGGAAATTTGACCTACGATTCAATGCACCCAATGGAAGTCCGGCGAAGCCCTGAACACGGACAAGCGTGACATCATGCATGCCCTTGCACGATGTTCGATTCCTCAGGATCACACCCCCTCGACCGATCAAGCGATTCCCTCATGTGCCCTCGTGAGGCTGTCCGCGATCGACTGAAGGGGAACGATGCGTTCTTCAAATTTCCGTCTGGGTGTGTCCGTTACGTGATTGTTGCCCCTCGATTCACGGAGATTACGGCTTGCGTATTGCCCCCTCAAGCCTCCAAGCAAAAAGACGCTTCAAGATTGCCGAACGCGCCCGCTGGCAGTTTACGCTGCCACCGTTGTCAGCGTGGCTACTGCGCGGCGGCGACTTCGATCCGAACGATGCGGCACTGCTGTCGCAGCAGATTGGAGCGAATTCCAAGTTGCGTTCGACGATAATGCGTTGGTTCAACTCGCCGGTCTATAATTGGTCCCGACCGTTTGAGTCGGTGCATCAAGCAGGCATGGTCATCGATCCACAGCACCAAGTGAGGATCGCATTTCTTGCCGACATCGGCGGACTTGTCGACGGCCATGCTCGCGTGGGAAGCTACAATCGCCGCGACCACTGGAGGCACTGCATTGGTGTCGGAGCCGCGGCGTCATTGTTGTCGCGAATGACCGGGAAAGGAAACTTCTTGGACGCATTGATTGCCGGCACGCTTCATGATTTTGGAATCATGATTGCGGAACTCCTTGTTCCGACCCGGTTTCGACGCTGGATCGAGGAAATCGACCTGGGGATTCCTCCCGACGCATGCGCTGAAGCAACGATCGAAGCGAAACCGGGTGAATTGGCGGCGATCGTGCTTGCTCAGTGGGGACTGGGAGAGAAGGTGTTGCTCCCTGTCCGCAACCACCAAAACATCAGCGAGATAGAAGCTCCTCCCCATATCCTTGAAACAATTTGCTGCGTGAGAGCCGCGAAAGCGATCTGTTGTCGTCTGCACTGCCAATCGTCAATTCTTCAATCGATCGATGACTGCGACGGCGAGGTCCTTGAGCATCTTGCCCTACGGCGGGGCGGGATGCGGATGGCGGAGATAGGTGTCGCGTCATTGATCCAAGCGTGCGCGAAGATCTGCTGAAAAAGCGGAGCATGGATAGCGAATCGTGGACCGAGATAAAGGGGAAAAACAAAATTCTTCAAAATCTTGCAATTAGCCCTTGTCGGTCCGCCCCGGCTCCGCTAAATTTTGCACATGCCACACGGCAAGCAACTTTGAAAATGAAAACTTCATCGTCGCTTAACATTTGTGGCGATAAGGCAAGAAAAGCCTTTCACAAATTTTTCAACTTACGAGCCTTCGGGCTCTTGACGATATCAGGACAGCTTGCGATGATATCGAACCCGACACAAGCGACTTCGGTTGCATGGCGGGACATTTGATCTTTGACAATTTGGTTGGTGAAACTCTTGTTGAGTTCAGTTTTGAGGTCGTTTGTATTAACAAATGGCGAAAAACAATTTGCCGGGATGACCAACCCGGCGAGTTCAGAATTAAAACTTTGGTTAGCCACGGCGAGCAGCATTTGCTGTTCGTCTAAGCATACAATTGAAGGGTTTGATCCTGGCTCAGAATGAACGTTGGCGGCGTGGATTAGGCATGCAAGTCGCGCGACAAGTCCAGCTTGCTGGACGGAGGAGCGGCGGAAGGGAGAGTAACAGGTAGATATGTGCCCTTGGGACCGGGATAGTAGCGGGAAACTGCTAGTAATACCGGATAATATCCCCGGATCAAATGGTGTGATTCCGCCCAAGGATCAGTCTGCTTCCTATTAGCTAGTTGGCGGGGTAATGGCCCACCAAGGCTGAGATGGGTACCGGGTGTGAGAGCATGACCCGGCTCACTGGGACTGAGACACTGCCCAGACATCTACGGATGGCTGCAGTCGAGAATCTTTGTCAATGGACGAAAGTCTGAACAAGCGACGCCGCGTGCGGGATGAAGGCCCTCGGGTTGTAAACCGCTGTCAGTTGGGAGGAAATGCAATTGGGTTCTCCCTTTTGCTTGACCGATCTTCAGAGGAAGTACGGGCTAAGTTCGTGCCAGCAGCCGCGGTAATACGAACCGTACGAACGTTATTCGGTATCACTGGGCTTAAAGCGTGCGTAGGCGGCCTTGTAGGTCGGGTGTGAAATCCCACGGCTCAACCGTGGAACTGCGCCCGAAACCACTTGGCTTGAGGAAAGCAGGGGTGTGCGGAACTGATGGTGGAGCGGTGAAATGCGTTGATATTATCAGGAACACCGGTGGCGAAAGCGGCACACTGGGCTTTTTCTGACGCTGAGGCACGAAAGCTAGGGGAGCGAACGGGATTAGATACCCCGGTAGTCCTAGCCGTAAACGATGAGCACTGGGCTGGGGGACTTCCACATCCTCCCGGCCGTAGCGAAAGCGTTAAGTGCTCCGCCTGGGGAGTATGGTCGCAAGGCTGAAACTCAAAGGAATTGACGGGGGCTCACACAAGCGGTGGAGGATGTGGCTTAATTCGAGGCTACGCGAAGAACCTTATCCTGGTCTTGACATGTTTAGGAACTTCTGTGAAAGCAGAAGGTGCCTTTCGGGGAGCCTTTACACAGGTGCTGCATGGCTGTCGTCAGCTCGTGTCGTGAGATGTCGGGTTAAGTCCCTTAACAGAGCGAAACCCTTGTCTCTAGTTGCCAGCGGGTAATGCCGGGGACTCTAGAGAGACTGCCGGTGTCAAACCGGAGGAAGGCGGGGATGACGTCAAGTCCTCATGGCCTTTATGACCAGGGCTGCACACGTCCTACAATGGCGCATACAAAGAGACGCAAAGCCGTGAGGTGGAGCAAATCTCAAAAAGTGCCTCAGTTCGGATTGCAGGCTGCAACTCGCCTGCATGAAGCCGGAATCGCTAGTAATCGCGGGTCAGCATACCGCGGTGAATGTGTTCCTGAGCCTTGTACACACCGCCCGTCAAGCCACGAAAGTTGGGAGGGCCCGAAGCCGCTAAGCTAACCCGCAGGGGAGGCAGGCGTCTAAGGTCAGCTCGACAATTGGGACTAAGTCGTAACAAGGTAGCCGTAGGGGAACCTGCGGCTGGATCACCTCCTTTCTAAGGATTTCTGATCTGTTTTGAGGGTGACCTCCTCAGATCATACCGTGGAAGCGATTCTCAAACTTCAACAAGAGTCGACCTGCTCGCAGGTCGCACCACCAAAAAGTCACAAAAGACCCACGCAGGTTTTCGCCAACCTGACGTGGGTTTTTTTATGCGCCAAACCTCCCTTCCGGCCATCCCCTGCTAAAGTTTAACGACCGTCACGTCGATAACGAATGTGTGGATTGTGCTGGTCGAGACGATCACATTGTTCATTCAGACCTTGACCTGCTTCGACATGCAGTTTACACTTCGCATTACTAAGTGACGTATTGCAAAGGGTTTACATCGCTTCGCCGATGCTTCAAGGATTGATTTTGTGACCAAGAAAGATATTGTTAAAACGATTTCTGAAGAGGTCGGACTGACGCAATCTCAGATTAAGACGATTGTTCAGAAAACGTTTGACGCAATCGTTGATAACCTCGTCAAAGAGGAACGAATCGAGCTGCGAAACTTCGGCGTTTTTGAAGTGAAGATGCGGGCCGCTCGAAAAGCAAGAAATCCACGAACAGGCAAGCAAGTCAACGTCCCAGCAAAGTACGTTGTGACTTTCAAGCCAGGAAAGGAAATGGAAGCTCGCGTTGCCGAGTTGACGAAACAAGCAGCTCGATCACTTGAGGCGTCGCGGGCCGAGAAGCCGGCGGGAAACGAAGCCTCTGAATCGCCAAGCGATTCAGAGGAACAAACAGGTTCACCAACAATAAAGACCTTCGGAGATCGCTCCGTTGGCTGATTGACAGAAAACGCAGCGTTCAGACCAGACACGATGAGTCTTTGGTTGAAGCATATTGAAAGTTCATGGAGGAACTCAATGCGACGTCTTTTTCAAATCACGGCGTTAACCATGTGCATGTCGCCCTTGGTTGGCTGTTTTCTTCCGATTTATTCGGCCCGTCCCGAACGACGCGTGCAACAGTTGCTGTTCACCTCCGAAGATCTGCGACATGTGGTCGAAGAGTGGGAGCGATTTTGGTTCCTCGACCAACCGAGTCACATGTCTCCCGTGCGCGTTCATGGCGGCATTATCTAACGCTTCGTCGATATCATGGTCAACGCTAAGGCAACTCCGCACAACGGACTTGCAGTCTTTTGTCGCCGACATTTCGTTCGCCAGCCAAATCCGCAGTGACAGTGATTCTCGAGGAAATTCTTGACTGGCTGCTAAACAAATCTGCCGTGGTTGAGGCTCGGACGTTGGGGATGAGGATGCCGCAAACTTAGCCTGCGTCCACCTGGCATTCACTCGGCTAGATGGCCTTATGAACAATACGGGCGACCTTACTGATTTCTAGGTAGTCGCCTCCGTCGGCAAATCGTCAAACCAAAACTTTTCGCTATCCACCGCGCGGATATGCACCACGCTGACATTCGAGCTTGCTGACAGCGTCCCTCAGGGTGAGCGTTTTTCTTGCTGCGAGTGTTGTTGCAACCTTTCGCCGAATCCCTCGATGCCCCTTTTGCGTTCAGTTCGAACGGCTCTGGCTTTTTGATGCACGATCGCACGCAATCGGGCGGTCCGACTGAACGGGAGATTGGTATCGACGCGTTCCCCAGCTACGACGAACTGTTTCAGAGATATCGCATTCGGAAAGGCTGGGACAACCCCGAGAATCTACCGCTGTTGTCGCAGCCAAACCACATCGACAGCAGTGGGCGAGAACCACGGTACTACCAGCAAGTCGCAATCAATCGCGCCGTCGAAGCTGGGCCGTTTTCGATAGAAAATCAGCTCCGGAATCGCACAGGCAACGAAAAGTTCAGAAGCCATGAGAGTTAATCACCGTCGCCGCCATTCGTCTTACAGAAGCGTGCCACCCGATATGGCTACTTCACCCACACAAGCCTCTCTCACTTTGATTGTCTGAACGACGGCCGAGCAATCTCTTGCTGCGTCAATCCACGAACTCTCTGGATAAACAAGAAGCGATCTAACGAGTCGCTTAACCGTGAAAACATCACGGCGAACTTGGACAAAATCGGCCCCAACACCTCCCTCAGCATCGACTTTTGCTCGCTTGTAGCCTATCCTGTACCAATAGAAAGTCGAGAAAGACAGTCATCCGAGATTTTTTCACCGATCTCGGAAGGAACGGCATCTCACCCGAAGGCACTCCCCCAATGCTGATTTCATTCTCCGTTAGCAACTTTCGCTCCTTTGGCGAGGAAGTGACGCTGGACATGATCGCCAGTACCAAACTAACCGACCATCCCGATCACCTGATTCCGCTTGGCGATACGTGCAAGCACTTGGTGCGCTCAGCAATGCTGTACGGCCCAAACGCAGCCGGCAAGTCAAACCTCATTAAGGCGATGTCGTATGCGCAGGAATTGATTGAAGTGGGCAGCCAATCACGATTCCCTGCGCCAGATACGTTTCGTTTTGATCCGCATCGCGACGAAAAACCATCCTCGTTTGAGTTTCGCTTTTTAGTCGACGCCCATATTTTCACGTACGGATTCGACGTCGGACGAAAAGGAATTCAATCGGAGTGGCTTGTCGCGTTAAGAGGCTCGCGTGAGAAACCCATTTTCGAGCGTGATGCGGCAGGTGTCACCGTGATTGGTGATGCTCCGAAATCGTTCTTTGCAGGTGATCCAATAATGGAATCGACGCTCAAAGCACTTGGCCAACTTCCTATTCGGCCGACTCAGCTCTTCCTCAGTCGCGCTATCTCCCTACCAAATGAAACTTTGGGGACCACTTTGCAGAGCATCATCCAATGGCTTGTAGAAGACCTCATCATTTTGGGGGCTGGACCACGCTCGTGCGACATCTTGGATCGCCTTTATGACGATTCAACTTTCAAAAGCTTTGCTGAACAGTTTCTTTGCAAGCTTGATACCGGTATCAGCAATTTGACTTCATCGAACAAAGACGTGATTGCGACGAACGTGAACGCGAATTTCTGGGATCGACTACAGGTGACTTTCGGAATCACCTCGTACTACGGGTGTTCGGATGATATGGATGAACGAATTGATCCCGATGATCCCAGCAAAGTGATCACCCGGCAGTTAATTTCGTGGCACGATCGGACCGACCACAGGGATCGCTATCCACTCGCTTTCAACGAGGAATCGGACGGCACACAGCAACTGCTTCACTGTTGCCTGTGCTGCATCCCAAAGCAGGTCGCAGCCGAGTTGTTGTGATTGACGAACTGGACCGAAGCCTGCACCCGAAGCTGTGCTGGGAGCTCGTACAGTTCTTTAGCGAAAGTTGTCCTGGCGTTCGACGGCAAATGATCGTGACGACTCACGAGGCTCACTTGTTGGACCAAGAACTGCTTCGACGCGATGAATACTGGATGGTTGAGAAAGACAAGACTGGACAAAGTCGTTTGACTCCGCTAACGGATTTCAAGATTCGCAACGACCTCAACTTGCGCAAGGGCTATTTGCAAGGACGCTTCGACGCTCTGCCCATCATTGGTGATATTTCGTCGCTCGCCACTTGGCTGGGCTGCACTCAAGACGGAGCGAAAGATGCCCAGAAAGAGCCGTCCGCTTGATCGCACCAGCGGCGTTCTCCGAGATACGGATATTGTTGTCATCGCATGTGAGGATACGCACGCAGTGAAGCAATATTTTGCGAAGTTTCTGTACCAAACGCATCCAATATAAGATTCTGCCGACCGTTGACGGCAACTCGTCCCCTCGAGCGGTTCTTGAACGTTTAAACGCATACAAAGAAGAGTACGCAACAGAGGATGGCGACGAGCTGTGGATCTGCATTGATGCCGACCATTGGATTCGTGGAGGACACCAGGCAGAGCTGTCGCAAGTTCTTCAAGAGTGTCGTAGCAAAGGATATGGGATCGCCATTAGCAATCCCTGCTTCGAGGTATGGTTGCTCATGCATTTCTCGGACGTGGATGACCGTTTGATTCTTGAACTACTCGGCGAAGATCCATCCGGTGTAGTAACGGAGGAACAACGCTCGACACTACGCTGTGGTAGCTTTGAAGCACGGCTTCGACAAGTCGCTGGCGGCTACAACAAATCAAACGTGGCACGACTGCAGCTCACCGCACAACAGGTGCTACAAGCCGGTGAAAGAGCAAGAAGAATGGACGGCACCAGCGATATCCCGGACTGCCCTGGCACACGCGTCTACAAACTGATTGACACGCTTCAGAGACGTGACTCGATAGATTTAGCGTAGGATGGCCTTCTTGTGCAGCCTCTTTTAACTTCCCAACGGCAAGCTGTTTACGTCTTAGGAGACTTCGTGGTGCCTCGGATCGGACGTTCCTTTTCAGCTGCTGACAAGGCAACTGCCGTCCGAAAACACCGTGTCGACAAAATTCCCGTTTCGCAGATCGCTGATCAAATGTATGTCAGCCGATGATGATCCATGGCTGGGTTAACACGGCGATGGCTCAGGTCAAGCAGGCGTTAAAAAGCCCTCGAACTGTTAAATCAGACAGTGGCCACGCGGATCGGTAGGAGGCTTACTTTAGGAATTTTGGCCAACAGTGCTCACCAGCACTGGCACGTCGATATTTCCACATTGATGTCGGCGGAACGTTCTTCTACGTAATTGCCGTTATTGACGGTTGCATTCGGTACATCGTTCATCGCGAACTTCAAAGCGTTTGTTCGTCACATTCGGATGACGAATGTGACGAGCAAACCGTACTATCCGCAAAGCAACGGCAAACTGGAACGATGGCGAACGTCGCTCAAGACCGAGAGCATTCGTCCGGAGCTGTCCCCGCAATGCCAAGGTGGCAACCCAGTTGATCGCCGGGTATGTTTTGCATTACAAAGTCGTCCGGCTGTGCATCGTGATCGGCTACGCGACGCCAGCGGACTATCTGGTTGGTCTCGCACAGGAAGTACACGCCGAGCGAGACCGCAAACTCGAAGAGACCCGAGTTCTTCGCCGGGTCCGATCACGAGATGCAAAACTTGCAGAAGCCGGTTGCGTCAATAACAATGGCAACACCTGACCGAAGGATGGGGCTCTGCTTAGGAGCAACCCGAGCGCCGCATCAGGAGTGTAGACGGAAGGGCGGTGGTCGCCGAGTAATCGCTAGCTCCCTCCTTTCCTTCGGGATACACCTCAAAGCGAAAGAATTCCCATGCTGAATGCGTGACAAGACGGCGACGGACGCCAACCGATTACTCTGCAAGCCGTTCGACAATTTCCAGTTCCCGCTGGACAATCACAGTCTCGAAGGCCGCGCACGAACCTGAAGCGAAGATGGATACTGGGACTCGCGTCCCAGGCTGTTTGCGATCGCCGGTCCGCGGCTGGTCCTGCTGGAAAAACATTGACGAATAAGTGAACAGTTCGATCGCGATTCTCACCAGCGCAAACCATGTCATGCACCGGCCTATGAACGATCTTGCAATAACGCTGGCGTTTGCCCTTAAAACGTCACAGAACAGACTTGTTTTGCATCTTGGAGTCTTTTCCCTGACGGGAAACGTAGGTTCCGTAAATCAGCGCTGATTTCCCAATCGCAATCAACGTAAAGTTCTATTGCTGACAAACCTTTAGGCGGCTTTGTTGTCGTTTTGTCGCATTAGACGCTTCATCCGTTTCCTTTCAGCTTTCGACATGGATTGCCAGTCGATATTGTCGACATCCGTTGAATCCGCGGGTTGCGTGGACGATGGGTCGGATCCAGAATCGCTTTCATCGGAACTCATCGACTCTTCGGAGTGGTTATCCTCGACGTCTTCCTGCGGCGTTAGATTTGTCTTTTTAAAGAACTTGCCGATTCCGAAGCGACGTTTCTTTTCCGATGGGGCAGGTTGATCCTCGTCCACCTCTTGAGGCTCATCGCTTCCAGAGAGTTGTTCATCGGATGGCTCTTCGGAAGCGGGTTGCTCACGCTTTCTTCGAGCGAACCAACCCTTTTCAGTCGCTTCCGCGTTTTCATCATCCAGCGGCTTCTGTTTTCGGCGTTGTCGCCATCGTTCCAGCCAAGTTGCTTCTTCGGCGTCGTCGTCGATCGAATCCGGCTTTGAGGTTCGGGATCGCTTTGATGTAGGCTTTGATACTTCAGGTGCGACCTCCGCTTCAAATCTTCGTCTTCCGAAACGCGGCAAACTCAAGCGTCGCTCCGATCCATTGCGGAGGTCGAGTCCCCGGACCTCGCGGTAAATAAACCTTAAATATGTCAGGAGGGAGAGGAAAACAGCGCTTCGCCCGACCAGAGGGCCAATACCATTGATAAGCACGGTGGTCTGAGGCGTCACTTCGACAAAATGCCAGCGAATCGGCAGACGCGACGTCACCGCAACCGCACCGACGACCAGCCAAATCGCGGCTGTCGGGCTGTATCGCATTTCGATGAGAAGACGTGCCGTCAAAGCAAATCCGACAACGCAGAGGACGAGCCGAAGCCAGTCGCTGGCGGCAATCGGTGCTCGGCCTGCGGCGACCATGTCCAGCACGGCTCCCAACCAATCAATCGATTGCGTAATCGAATCGATGCTGAGCAGAACGAGCAGAGCAATGACCGGACGCCAGATTCGATAGCTTCCCCGATAGTCATCCGAACGGTACCGCCGCAGTTGATAGATGAGAAATCCAACCCCGGCAGCCAACCACATGGTCATCGATCCGAACCAGCTTCCAAAACTGCTTGGGTTATCGAGCCGCAGTGGGCGTGAGACCTCGGGATATTCGTAAAGTGTCGGCCAATGGATGCTCAGGCAATGCGCGGTGGCGAACAGAACGACCAAGATTCCGACACAGGCTTTGACAGCAAACAGTGAACGGGCTTTGACGGGGACGAGTTCGAACCAACGGGCTCGCAGACGACGATGAACGCGAGAACCGTATCCGATCGTCGCAGAGGGCTCCGATCCCCCCCGACTTCGTCCGTTCGAGCGTTTTTCCGCAGGCTCGTCGGCGTTCATACGCTGTCGAGTCGAGAGAATTCGTCGGCGGCGAGAAATTTGGTTTCTGCGATCGTAGTTCATGGAACGAGTTTCATTCGCAAGGAGGTTTCGGCGAAGGATCGCTGGGAGGATACTGAAAAACGAGTTGTTTAGCCAACATCAGCCGTGGCGAACTGAGGTTTGATGGGTTACGTGGGTCAAAATGGGAGGCTTAAGTTGCTTTCGAGAAAGTGGGACCTAGGCTTCCAGTAACCTACATAGCTAACAAAACTCCAAGATGTCGTTAATTACTATGACCGACACAACCTCTGTGACCCCTACGAATGAACACACCGCTTTCGCCCAGCAAGTCCCCGTGGAGGAAAGCGTTGAGCGTATTTCGTCGCTGCTGGGAGACTTAAGTCGTTCAGGGGCAAGTGATTGGGAGCCGGCAAACACCGCGTCGGGCGACAACCAAACCGAAAATGAATTGCTTGCGGTTCGTCTGGGCATCGCGACGTCGTTATTTTATTCGCTTCGTTGCAAGCATCGGCAAACCGCCGAACATTGCTTGCGTGTTGCATTTAGCTGTTCGGCCTGGGCCGAACGACTATGCTTGCCCGCCGACATGCGAGATCGACTGGAAGTTGCGGCGCTGTTGCACGATATTGGAAAGATCGCGACACCTGACCGAGTTCTAAAAAAGCCGGGTCATTTGACGGGGGACGAAAAACTGCTGATGGATAAGGCACCCTTGGTCGCGTGCGAAATTCTGAGTGGCTGTTGTGAAGATCCGATCCTGTTGGACATCATTCGCTACAGTCGGCATTGGTACAAGCAGAGTTCGGGCGACACGAGGAGTCAGAGTGGCGAATCGTTGCCGGTGGGGGCGCGAATGCTTGCCATCGTCGAATCGTTCGATTCGATGACCACCGATCAGGTCTACCGACGAGCCTTCAGCCAGGAACGCGCCGTGGCCGAACTGTTTCAATGCGCCGGTACGCAATTCGATCCGGATTTGGTGCATGACTATGCCAGCTTGCTGGAAAGTCGACCGGACGTCGTTTATGGTTCGGTGGCCCGCCGCTGGTTGCGTGATCTGTCGAAACATTCGTCGAACCGTTTTTGGAATGCCTCGACCCCATTAAGCGCTCCAGGCGTTGTTGAGCCTGAATTCAAACAACTGCTGTTTCATCAGCAACTTCTCGATACGATGTGCGATGGTGTTGTCGCCATCAATCGCGAAGGAGTCATTTCGCACTGGAACTACGCTTTCGAAAGGATGACGAACATTCCAGGCGACGCCATGGTGGGACAGAATTGGTCGGACTGCCTGGTTCAGTGGCAGGACACGCGAGACGATCAATGCAAGGTAGGCTGTCATCTGCTGAACTGTTTGGTGACCGGTTCTCAAACGCGTCGGCGCATGCGGATGCTTTCGCCCAAAGGGAAGCAAATTCCCGTCAAGGTGAATTTCATTCCGATTCTTGGTCATGAGAATACGGTCCAAGGAGCATTGGCGATCATCAACGATATCTCCCAGGAGGAATCGCTGGAGCAGGAAGTGCAGACATTGCACGTCAAAGCAACACGCGACGGCCTGACTGGAGTCGCGAACCGAGCGGAATTTGATCGCGCCTTGGCGGATGTCGTCGAGTTTGCGGCTGCGGGGCACGGGGCGGCAAGTGTTATTCTTTGCGATATCGATCATTTCAAGCAGGTCAACGACACCTTTGGCCATCAGGCTGGCGACGAGGCTTTGATCAGTTTTGCCTCGGTACTGACACGAAACAGTCGCGACGGCGATCTTGTCGCTCGATATGGTGGCGAGGAATTCGCGTTGTTGTGCCCCGACTGCGATAACGCGACGGCGGCCAAACGGGCCGAAAGCATCCGTAAGGATCTAGAAGCAACGCCACAACCCGCTTTGGACAACAAGCCGATCACCGCGAGCTTTGGCGTCACCGAGTTTCAAGCAGGCGATACCGAAGCGACCATCGTAGCGCGGGCGGATCGTGCTTTGTATAAGGCGAAGGAGAACGGACGAAACCGCGTCGTTCAGCTTGGATCGGGACTGCGCGAACCGGTCAGTCAAACGAAACAACAGTCGAAAGGTTGGTTCCACTGGCTGATTCATCCTTCTCAATCCGACCGTGTCTCGGCGACGTTGACAACGCGGGTTCCCGTCGAAATGGTCGTTGAAAAGTTGCGAGGCTTCATCGCCGATCACAGTGCGGAGATTTTGAAGGTTCAAGACCAAAAAGTTGAACTTCGCCTGAACGTTCATGCATCCGCCAGTGGACGTCGGAAGGCCGATACCGTGTCGGCGTTCTTCGTCTCGATCGATCTCCAGGAAAACGAAATCTCGGCAAGTGCTGCTTCGAGCGAGTCGAAGCTCCTGCAGACGGTCATCAAAGCCAACGTCAGTCCATGGCGAGGTCGCGACCGTCGTGGCGCGGAAGTCAAAGATGCGTGCAGGAACGTGATTGCAAGCTTGAAGAGCTACTTGATGGCGGATCTCGTCGACCACACATAACACGTCTAGTCCCCTTGCCGCTGCTGAGCTTGCCTCTTATCGTGCCTTGTTAGGTCTTTTGTTATACGTCGCGTGGTCAGAAATGAGATGATTCGCTTTATTTGACGCGAAGGCATCAGTTCAGACCACGCACGGTATAAAGACCACCTAAATTGCAATTAGACTCGGCCCCATTCCATGGAGAGATACGATGGCTTACCAACTGCCCGCGCTGCCTTATGCCTTTGACGCATTGGAACCGCACATTGATGCGAGAACAATGGAGATTCACCACGGCAAGCACCATCAGGCTTACATTTCAAAGGTGAATGATGCAATTGCCGGTACCGAACTTGAAAACAAATCGATCGAAGACTTGATCTCCGATCTCGCATCCGTCCCAAGTGACAAACAAGGTGCCGTACGAAACAATGGAGGCGGACACGCCAACCACTCTCTCTTCTGGACAGTCATGGGGCCCGGTGCCGGCGGAAGCCCAACGGGAGACTTGGCCGCGGCCATCGATAGTGACTTGGGAGGCTTCGACGCCTTCAAAACCGCATTTGCGAATGCCGGTGCAACGCGATTTGGAAGCGGTTGGGCTTGGCTGTATGTCAACAATGGAAAGTTGCATGTCGGCAGCACCGCCAATCAAGACAGCCCCTTGATGGGACAAGCGATTGCCGGCATCGAAGGAACCCCAATCCTAGGACTGGATGTTTGGGAACATGCCTATTATTTGAACTATCAAAATCGCCGTCCCGATTACATCAATGCATTCTGGGAAGTGGTGAATTGGAACGCCGTTGCGGAACGTTTCTCAGCCGCAAAGTAGTTCGATCTCGGATCGGTTTGCGTCGATCGGTTTCCCATCCAATCGACGTCCTCAAGAGCAAAGCAAACGTCAGCGAGTTTCGCACAGTCGATTCGCTGACGTTTTTTATTTGATGGATCAATCTTGATGGAACAGCATCAGCTTCGCTTGGCCATCCATCGCGGCGGTTCCCAAACGTTGTGGATCACCTACGCAGTCGTCCGCCGCGCGCAAGCGATCCGGTTATGCCCAGCCAGGTCTCTCACCAATCGAACCTCTTCGAAGTCCTGTCGGCTGCGGAGCTGCTCAGCGACCTTGTCGGCGATCATCGGGCTAAGTTCAAACAAGAGATGTCCCCCAGGGCGCAGCCGGGACGCTGATTGGTCGATGAGCCGAACGATGACTTCAGTACCTGTTGGCCCTCCCACCAGGGCGTTTCGCGGTTCAAAGTCGCGTACGGATTTGTCGAGTTCCGAATATTCTTTCTCGCTGACGTAAGGGGGATTGCTGCAAATAAAATCGAAGCGTTGCGAATCAGGAAATGGATCGAGCAAATCGCCTTCGACAAAGGTGATTCGGTCAGTCACCTTATGCATTTCAGCATTCTGAGCGGCCACGCGCAACGCGTCGGCCGAAATATCGACTGCGAACAGCTTCGCGTTTGGCAGATTCTTCGCCAAGCAAACGGAAATCACACCGCTGCCGGTTCCGACATCCGCTATTTCCAGCGGCTGTTGCGTGCGTCCCTGCCGCTTGATTTCGTCCAGTGTTTCGATGACCAAATGCTCCGTTTCCGGACGCGGAATCAACGTTGCTTCATTCACTCGAAAAGAGAGCGAATAAAACTCCTTTCGTCCCAACAGGTGAGCAACGGGAGTTCCTTCACCACGGCGGCGGACCAACTCGCGAAACGCGGTCCGCACCTCGTCGCTTGGTTCCTCGTTGAACGCGGTGTAAAGGTCGATCCGCTCGCATTGTCGCGCTTCAGCAAGCAGCAGTTCGGCATCCAAGCGAGGCGATTCGGAGCCGGACTTGAGGAAGTATTGTGTCGTCCATTCGAGGAGCTTCAAAACGGTCCAGGTCGTCGCTTGGTCCGCACTCATCATTCCGTGTCCTTATGTCTTGTCATCTGCTTGGTTATACCTCGCCCATGTCGCCGCGAAGTTGATCCCGATCATACTCGATCATTGCATCGGTTACAGGTTGCAAGTCGCCGGCGATGATCTGATCGAGCTTATAGAGCGTTAAATTGATTCGATGGTCGCTGAGGCGGTTTTGAGGAAAGTTGTACGTGCGGATTCGCTGGCTTCGATCGCCCGAACCAATCAAGCTCTTTCGAGTGTCCGCCCGCTTCGCCAATTCCTCGGCCCGCTTTTGCTCATAGATCCTCGTCTTCAAGACGCGCAGAGCTTTCGCCAAGTTCTTGTGCTGACTTTTCTCGTCCTGGCACTGCACAACGATTCCTGTTTCATGATGCGTCAAACGAATCGCCGATTCCGTCTTGTTGACATGCTGGCCCCCTGGTCCGGACGCGCAGAATTTGTCAATTCGATAGTCGTCCGGCTTTAAGGTAATTTCGACGTCTTCAGGCTCAGGCATGACCGCAACCGTCGCCGCCGAGGTATGAACG
The DNA here is from genome assembly GCA_041399105.1 of Pirellulaceae bacterium. GTDB lineage: Bacteria > Planctomycetota > Planctomycetia > Pirellulales > Pirellulaceae > Rosistilla. The sequence goes on from JAWKTL010000001.1 coordinate 253,653, forward strand.
CGACCTTGCGTCTCCGTTTCGGGAACCCTCTGAACGCGGTGGCCTCCGCTTTCATATTGCAGGTCGCGAAACACACCCTCACCTTCAAACGCAAGAGTGATTTCCTTGAACCCACCCAGTTCGGTCGCGCTGGAATCCAGAATCTCCGTCTTCCAGCCAACGGCTTCGGCATGCTTGCGATACATTTCAAACAAATCGCGAGCGAACAACGCGGCTTCATCCCCGCCGGTTCCAGAACGAATCTCCATCACGCAACGTGTGCGATGGCTGTCTTCGCCACCAACGGTCATCGCCAGCAGTTCATCCCAAAGCTTTCGCGTCGCTTACGCAGCGAGTTCGGCTTCTCCTCAGCCATCTCGCGTTCATCGGGATCATCCGTCTCTTCAATGATCTGCTTGCAGCCGCGAATCTCGTCGGTCAGTTTCTTTGAAGGTGCGGTACTTGTTCGCCATTCGCGCCAGTCCGCCGTGCCGCGCGCAACCGCCGACATCCGCGATCCATCGGCCTGCACCTCGGGGTCGGACATCTGACGTTCAAGATCGTTGAACCGCTTCAGTTTTTGCTCTAATGTATCTCGTATCGATGACATATCTGACGCTCAGGGATTATCACGTGCGTGGTCTGGAATGATGCTATTGCTTTAATGAAGCGAATCACCTCATTTTCGGCTACGCGACGTATACATAAAAACAGCCCTCGCGTGGGGCCGCGACGGCTGTACGTTGATCGATCCGGTAAACTTGCTATTTCTTCTTTTTCGGCTTCGCCAAGCTTGCATAGCTTCCCGCCGCAAACTTCTTCTGGAACTTGTCAATTCGCCCCGCCGTGTCGACAAATTTCAATTTGCCCGTGTAGAAGGGATGACAAAGATTGCAAATATCTGACCTTCAATTCAGGCTGGACGCTGCGGGTGGTGAACGTATTCCCGCAACCGCAAGTTACTTCGGTCGTTTGATACTTTGGATGGATGCCTTGTTTCATATGAATGCTCCCAAGCGTCATCGAGATTGGCTTTGTACAACCTCGGGCAGGTTTAAATCAGATATCACGTCACTGGCGTGTCTTGAACCACGAATCATATTCGATAATCGTTCGTCCGGACAAGCCCTCATGAAAAATCTCTTAATTTGAATCTCGAACGTCCGTTGTCGGATAGGTTCAGAAAGCTTCGAAAGCAGATCAGGGCAGATCGACTCCGTGTCCAGTAGAACATCTGACGGTCGCCCCGCGTTCGGACATCTTCCAGCATAGTACGTAAGTTGCCATCGTACGAAAGTCTCGTTGATTTGGTGCCACGAAACGCGGACGGGCTGGTCCAACTTGATTCCCATTTCCGGCATCAAATAAACACTGCACGAGTCTGAAGGAATGCTGGTGATTTGAACGTCGCCGTTTGCGGTAATCTGAGCCGTAATTTCGCCGGCCCGCAAACGGTCTGCGCTTTCCCAGCCAAAGGGTGAGATATCAACGGCCGGTTTCAAATCATTCAGTTCCAACCACCAGAAAAACTGATCGCCCGAACGCATGCTGGCCGCTTCGATACGCTGGGGGGGAGCTTGCCGACGATGGCTGCGCAATTGCATCCAGGTGATCATCTCGTCGATCTCTTCGTAGAAATCTTCTTCTCCGCGTCCGCGATACGTGACCAACATCGCGTCATAGCCCGGACGCAGATATCGCTGCAGAACGGCTCCATTGCGTACCAAGGGGGCCGGATATCCCGCCAGTTCACCGATGACAAAGTATTGCGGGAAATACTTTCCATTGTCGGCATAATGGCGAATGTGCATGTCAGCGTCAGCCGAGATTGCAAGCAAACCGGCCCACATGTCGGGATGCGAGAGTGCGATGTCCCACGCCGCCGAGCCACCCGCACTGTGCCCCGTCAGAAAGACGCGGTTCGGATCGATCGAAGTTCGTCGCAAGGCGTCGCGGAGAGCGCTCAACACCCGATAGTGTTCACGCGGCGTGAATCGATATCCCGAAAGTCCGTCGTTCTGCCAAGCGGGAGCAATAACCACAAACCCCTGACGCGAAGCCGGCCCCATCCGCTGCCCCATCGCCGGATTGTAGTCTCCCGCCCACCATGCGATTTGTTGTTCGAGCGTTCGTCCAGGCTGGTGAAGAGTGACGATACATGGATAACTGCGCAGCGGATCGTACTCCGGAGGAAGTTGAATCAGATATTCTCGTTCTTCGACTTCGCCCCTTGCCGGCAACGCGATGCGATACAAGCCGGGAATCTCCGGGTCGGCGGCGGTATCGGGAAGCTGACGCGGCGGTTTCATCGTTCGAATGATCTTCGCGACATTTTCCGGCGTAGCCCCTTCCAGGTTGGACAATTCGTTCAGGATCTGCTCACGTTGCGCCGGTTCATCGGACGCCAGATACTTCTCCACAAGCGAGCGAACTTTAATGAGGGATCGCGCGATCGCTAGGTTCTGTTCCCCCGTTCCCGCCCCCAGCAGCCAACCGCCAACCGCCATGGCCACTCGGTTTTCCAGTGCGATGTTATTGTCTTCGCCAAGCCGCTGGTAATCGCTCATCCTCATGAGCGTCTCTGAATTCAAGTCCCTTCGCAATTCGCTGAGCAACGGCTGCAGATCCGCCACGACGACCGCATCGAGCGTCTTCACCTGCGTTTCAAGTCGCTGCACGATTGATTCAGCAAGCTGCTTCGTATCGTTCATTTCACGAATCGCGTCCTGAACTTTAATACGTGTCTCAATCGCGATATCGTCGACCGGGAAACCGGACAACATTTGCATTGCGAACTGCCGCTGGCCAGTGTCGCGCCGCAGCAACGCTTCATCAAGGATCCGACTCGCTTCTTGCTGTGTCAACGTTTTCAGTTGGCGACGAAGTCCCTGAGCCTCAGGGAAATCTTCAATCGCTTTCAACAGCGTCTCTCTCGCGGCGGCATATCGTTTGGCTTCGATGAAAAACCGAAAAAGTCGGAGCCTTCCCTCCAACTGCGACTGATCAATCCAGTTCGTCAAAATGTCGTACAACTGTTTCGACGTGAACGCGTCGGTCGACATCCGCATATCCCACACATGGGACCGCGTCGAGAGCAAGCCCTCCACTTTTGTGAATCGCGAGTTGATCTCGGTGATCCCTTGATGGATTGTCAACGGTCCTTTGGGGCCGTGCATCGTGAAGGTTCGCCGTCCAAATTCGTCGAATGGCGAAATGCCCATAATCGAGCCAACCGCGCTGACCACGCGTCCTCCCGCCACGGGAGTCCGTTGGTCCAGGATGATCGGCAACCCTGAATCCGCGGGTGCGATCAGTGTCGGCGGAGCAACCATCGCATGCTGATTTATGAAAGTTCTGCGGAGCCCATCGTCGATCATCCAGATCGGCTTAGCTTCAACCGCCCCTTCTCCAGCAGCTTGAAACGCATTCTGGTCGATCGACGCAAGTTCAACGATCGACCCTTGCAATTGAAGGCCGTTGCGCAATTGGATGATACGTTCGGCCGCGAGACAGGGACGGACCTGCGGAAGCATCAGAATGATTGTCGCGGCGATCCAACGAAAGTGAAAAGACATGGGTCTGCAATTATCAATCGAGGCGTCAAGTGGACGACACACCTTGCCGCGGCAGGCAATTCGGGCCTAAGATTTGGGGTACCAGCGGGGCAAGATTTTGCCGACAAACATTACTCATTGTTGTCGAGATGTCCGAAGGTATCCAATCGATCCCATTAACTTGAGCTTCCTCCAATGGAAAACTCCATTCGCAACGTCCTAATTGTCGCCACCGCTCCAACCCTTACCGCCGTAACGGGAATTGAGTTCCTTTCCCGGTGGGCAGGTGATGACATGTTTGCCGCGTGTGCGATGTCCGTCCGAGTTGTTGCCATTACCGGCTTGACGATATGGTTGCTGGCAAACCACTTTCGAATCGTTTCGACTGAAAATCGTTCCGAAGCCTGAACCCGAACGGCTCTAGTTATCGTCCGCTGAAAAACTTCTTGAGGGCATCCCCCGCCGCATCCCGCGAGTTTTCAGTCATCTGTTTTTTTGCCGTCTGCGGAAGCTTCTGAGGCGGTTTCTTTTCAGGACGCTTTCGCTTCGCCGGTGCTTCCTTCGAGTCACTCTCAGCGGACAACTCACCGCTGTTGGATTCTTCGGGCTCCGACTCCGCCTTCGCCGATTCAATGCTCATTTGACGCGTTTCAGGATCCCCCAGCTTCCGCTCCCGTTCGATGCTGTCCGCTTCGTCCAACCACGACGTGATGTCCATCTCCTCGAACTTGCTATCTTCCCCGCCAGCGCTAACGGTCCGAGCCGCGGCATCCTTGACATCGACGACATGAGGTTTCTTCGGCCCTCCGAGTCCATACTCGATAACGACCTCGAATTCCAACTTGCCAACCTTCAGCGCGTCTCCCGGCTTGAGCACCTTGGCACGGTCGGGAGGAAGTTGTTTGTCGTTGACAAACGTGCCGTTGCGGCTCTTTAAATCTTGAATCAAGACCTTGCCGTCACGTTGCACAATAATGCAATGCTTTCGGCTGACGGATTCGCTCTTGGGACGCAACTGACATTGATCGCTGCGACCAATCAGAAACTTGTCCTGGTTGACGGCGATTTCACGGTCAGCTTGGCTTCCCGAACGTACTTTGAGTTTTACCTGCATCGTGCACCTATTCGGCTGAAAAGACTTTGGGGGTGTTGGGGTTCGACAATGATTCAGGGAAAAACGATCAAAATAATTTGTAGCGTTCGTTACCGATCTCTCTTCATTATACGAAGATCAATTGGCGGGACGCCGCATTCCTAATATTATCAGCAACAAAGCTAAACATAGCAACTCAAAGCTGTTTGCGTCTTGCCAATTTGCTGTTTGGTTCACTGATTTTGCGAAAAAAATTCAAAATTCAAAGCAGCTTCAGCGGAAATCTTCGAAGAAGAAGCGAAATTTCTCGGTTTTGCATCGTCGGTGGGTGCCTTTGCGTTCTAAAACGAGACATTTGCAACAAATGAAAGCAAATCCCATCGCTCCCGGCCACGCGTCGATTACATTGTTTCACCTCAGCCACGCGCGGCACAGAGCGACCGCATCGCAATTTCAATCAACTGAAAGACATTGCCGCTGAATAACATCAAGCACTCTTATCATTGATGTAAACGCCCGTTTGAACAACATTCCTTTATCGAAAGTTTCGCTTGACTTCTTCTGCTTGCTTAAAAATGTCAGAATAATCTATATCAATGATGAACGTGTTTATTTCAATGATGTGCGCGTTTGATGCCGTCTTGCGCGAATGCCTTCCCGTTGACCTTGCGACATAATCGCTCGAAGATTTCCGCCACAGTCAGGCACAGCGAACGCCATGCCTTATCGTCTAAAGTTCCAGGATTGATTGGCAAACCGCTCTTGCGCCCAATGCTCAGCCCGCGTCAGTGTGCTCGGCGAAACTTGCGTTGCCACAAGTTTAACCGCCAAGGATTTGCCGATGTGTTCGCATAGCATTTCCCCAAGGATACGTTTATCCACGCCGCAACCCGACAGGCAACTTAGCCCCGGCAATGAGGGAGCAAACCGACTGGTCTGCAAAAGGATGCTTCCATGTTGCAGCAAAGCTCCCCCAACGCGTCGCTGAGCGCTGCCAACAATTTTATATCCGGAAAGCAAGAGGTCTTCGTCGGTTCGACGCTCGAAGCACAAAAAGGTCTTGTCGTCAAACAGCGGCTTCAGTCCGCTATCCGCAAAACGAACCAGCTTGATCCCGGACAAATCGGAAATCGCGGAGCGGATCGCTTGGTGGACCTTCAGGTAGACATCTCGATCAGCGCCACGATAAGCCTTGTTCGAGAGCATGCTCAGACTGTACGTCAATTCTTGATCGTGGATAATTGCTCCGCCACCCGAGTTGCGTCGAACGAATGGCAGCGTCGAACTGGCGACATGCCCCTGTCGCGACTGATGCTCTTGAAAATAGCCCAGACTCAGCGTCGGTTGCTTCCAGCAATACAGACGCAAACAAACGGAAGATGTCTCTCCCCGGTCAACAGACTCGGCAATCGCTTGATCCAAGCCCATGTTCATGGGGCCATCAGCGGGATCATCAATCTGGTTGAATAAGAAGGCGAGCATTTCAAAGACGGTGCCTAATCGTTGCCTTCGGCACATTGTTTTTGATAGGCATCGTACTTCATAAGTTTGGACAGTTCGGAATCGTCGCTGAATCGAACTTTGATCATCCAACCGTTTCCGAAAGCATCGCTGGCCAAAGTTTCCAGCTTTCCGGTTAACTCCGAATTGACTTCGACCACTTCTCCCGTGACCGGGCTATAAAGCGGGCTTACCGCTTTGACGGATTCGACTTCGCCGAACTCTTCGCCCGACTGCAATTGCCTGCCGATCTCGGGAAGTTCCATGTACACCAAGTCCGTCAACTGCTCAGCGGCAAAGGACGAGATTCCGATCGTTGCAATCCCTGAATCGGCATGCACCCATTCGTGCGTTTCGGCATAAAGCAAGTCTTCGGGTTTCATAAACGGTCTCCATTGTGGCGTTTAAATGTCGCGGACGGAAAACGCGATTCGCTCTGTTATTGATGAACGTGAGTCAACGCGGACGACGCGCGGTAAAAAATGGCAAAGGGACGACATTGGCTGGAACTTGATTTCCACGAATGTCAATCATCAGCGAACCTCCGATTTCTGAAAACTGGGGCTTGACGTAACCCATCGCAATCGGATGCCCCAAGGTTGGCGAAACCGTTCCACTGGTGATCGTGCCGATCGGTTCCCCGTCGCTAGAAAGCACCGCACAGCCTTGTCGTGCGGGTCGCACACCGCTGACGCAAACGCCGACACGAACACGCGTTGGGCCTTGTTGCTTAATCTCCGAGATGGCGTCCGACCCAATGAACTGCCGATTCTGAAGATTGCATGCGAACCCAAGGCCTGCGGAAATCGGATCGATCGATCCATCGAGTTCGTGACCGTATAAAGGCATCGCCGCCTCCAGACGCAGCGTGTCGCGAGCCCCCAGCCCGGCGGCGGTGATTTCATTTTCACGCCCAGCCAAGAGAAGGTTCTCCCAAATCCGTGTCGCCTCTTCGGCCCGCGTGATCAATTCGAGCCCATCTTCACCGGTGTAGCCCGTGCGACTGACGATTACCGGTTTATTGAATTGCTCTGTGACGCAGCACTGATAGTAGGCCAGTCGGTTCGGATCGGTCTTGAGCAGCCTTGACGAAATCCGCAACGCGTCCGGTCCCTGCACCGCGATCATTGCCGTCAGCTCGGTGCGATCGGTGCAAATCACATCCGGATAATCAGCCAAATGCGGCTCAAGCCACTTCAAAATTTTGACGCGGTTGGCCGCGTTCACCACCAGCAAGAAGAACCGCCCTCCCGATGGTTTCTCGATGTGATAAACGAGTACATCGTCCAGAATGCCCCCCTCCGCATCGCAGATCAAGCTGTAACGGACGCCTCCCGGAGGAAGATCGGTGACGCGCCGCGTCAGCAAATGATCGAGTAAGTTGGCCGCCCGGTCGCCGTCAAAACGAATCCGTCCCATATGCGAAACATCAAAGATCGCGGCGGCGCGGCGGCACGCATGATGCTCAGCGATAATCGATCCATAATGAACCGGCATTTCGTAGCCCGCGAACAGACTGATGGATGCCCCCGCACCGCGATGCCATGCTGTCAGTGGTGTGTGGGCGGTCGATTCCGTCGCATTCATTCAATTAGGTCGTCTTGAGAGTTTGAACTGGCAAAGGCTACAGCCTTCACTTATTGTAACGCTGTGCTGATTCGCCACCAGGGAGCGATCTCTTGGGAATCATACGCGTCATACTGGCATGCCGTTTGTAGACCAACAGGACTCGATTGCCTTCGACGAAGCAAATTTCCATTTTTCCCCGCCACGCCTCTATCAATGATGAACGCGTTTGATGTTATCTTGCGTTATACGTCGCGTGGGCGGAAATGAGGTGATTCGCTTCATCTAAGGCGAAGACATCATTTCAGACCACGCACGGCATAATGTTCTTCAGTTGATCTTGCAACGTGGTCGCTCTAGGGACGTACCTTGACACCCCAGCACATTCCCTCATCGACCGCCGAGGAACGTCTAAGCGTTTACGTCGATGCTTCGCGCACCGCGTCGTTGGGGCTCGGTGTCAACCTCTTTCTTGTCCTCTTGAAGTTGGTCGGCGGGTTCGTTACCGGCTCGGCTGCATTGATCGCCGATGCGGTCAATTCGATCGGTGACGTGGCTGGCTCGCTGGCGGTTCACGGTGCCTTATGGGTCGCGCAGCAGGATGAAGACGAAGACCATCCCTATGGACACACCAAAGCCGAATCCATTGGCGCGCTGAGCATTGCAATTCTTATCACCTTCTCCGCCGTGATGTTGGCGATCGAGAACATCCGCGCGATGCGTGGTGATTTGAGCATCCCGTCGCGTGCCGCGGCGGTCGTCGCCTTGATCTCCGCCTTGTTAAAGGAAGCGGTTTACTGGCAAACGCGACGAGTGAGTAAACGGGTCGATTCACGCTCGCTGCAAGCTGCGGCGTGGGATCATCGCAGCGACGCGATCTGCAGTGGCGCGATCGCGCTCGCTTTATTCATCGCACCGTACCTAGGCTCGGTCGGTCGCTATGCCGATCCGGTCACCGCCATCATGGTTTGTGTCTTCCTTGTGATTGTCGGTATTCGCCTCTTTCGACAGACGGCATTCGAGCTGATGGATCAGCAAGCCGACGAGGAATTGACCGCCGCCATCCGGCGACGCGCCGACGAGATATCGGACGTGACCCAAATCGAAAAACTCCGGGTCCGCAAAAGCGGTTTGGAGTACTTCGTTGATATTCATGTCGAGGTCGACGGGAACTTGAGTGTCAGCGAAGGGCACCGCATTGGACACATTGTCAAAGCCGAACTGCTTCAATCATTCCCACGAGTGCGCGATGTCTTGGTCCACATCGAGCCCGACGAACCATCATCCAGATGAAAGCGGGAATCAGCGAGGCGGTTGTTGGCGACGAGCTATTCGATCGTTCCGTTGTGTCGCATTTTATCGCGTGCCCGGCTTAACAACGGCCCCACGCTATTCTCGGGCATCCCCAAACGATCCCCGATCTCGCGGTAGCTCTTCCCTTCGAGGTGATGCATGCGAACAACATCGGCTTCCTGCGGATCCAGCCTCGCCAGCATCGATTCGATATGCTCGCGATCATCGACTCGCTGTTGCGGCGCGACGATTGTTTGATCTCCCGCGCTGACGCGGTTGGCTTGCGATATCGGTCGGTTAAGCTTATTCAAATGGAAAACGATCACTCGACGGGCGATCACCGTCAGATAAGTCGCCAAGCTGCTTTGGCGACGAAAGCGCCGCAGAACAGCGCGGTCATTGCTGACGATCGACAAAAAGACCTCAGAAACCAGGTCGTCGCGTTCAGCAGCGGAAAGTTCGATACCGCGCGATGACGCCGTGTGATTAACGACATGCACGACTAAACCGAGGAAGCGATTGATAAAGGCTTCCCACGCATGAGGTTCGTTGTCCAGGCAACGATCCAGCAGTTGTCGGTCAACATCCGAGAGTGTCAAAAGTTGTGTCTCTGTTCGCAGGAAAGGTTTTCTGGTAAATATCGATCCGTGAAAACCAGTGTTGCATGCCTAAATTTATCTTAGGTACGGGATTCGCTTACCGCAAGCGAAACCTTGCTGACTTGGAATTTTGAGCTAATTTAACACCCATGTTGTTGAATCTTCCCTTCATTTTTGAAGAATCTTGAGAGGAACAGCATGCGGCTGCGTAAGATATCGCGGTTGGGAACTTTTTGACGCACGGTTAACGCACACTGGTATGACAGGCAATTCCTTCGGACAGGCATTTCGAATTACAACCGCCGGTGAAAGCCACGGTCCCGGGAACGTCGTGATTGTTGATGGCGTTCCCCCCGGAATTCCCTTGGCCATCGAAGACTTGTTGCCGGACATGGCCCGCCGGCGACCGGGACAAAGCAAAATCGTCACGCAGCGGCAGGAAGCCGATTATCCCGAGATCCTTTCGGGTGTCTTCGATGGTCGGACAACCGGCACCAGCATTGCCATCCTCATCCGCAACGAAGATCAACGCAGCAAAGACTACTCGGACATCAAGGATAAGTACCGTCCAGGGCATGCTGACTTTACATTCGACCAGAAGTACGGCTTTCGCGATTATCGGGGTGGAGGCAGGTCCAGCGCTCGCGAGACCACGGCGCGAGTCGCCGCTGGCGCCATTGCCAAGAAGATCCTTTCCGTTGCATTCGACGGTCGCGTGGTCGGCTACGTTTGCCAGGTTGGCGACATTCGCGCCCAGATCGATGATCCGGCGGCGGTCACGATTGAACAAGTCGAATCGTTCTCCAATGGCGACGCCAACATTGTCCGCTGTCCCGATGAAACCGCGGCGCGGCAAATGATTCAGAAAATTGAAGAGGTTCGCAAAGCAGGCGACTCCATCGGCGGGGCTGCCGAGATTGTCGCGGTGAATGTCCCCGCAGGGCTCGGCGAACCGGTCTTCGACAAACTAAAGGCCGATCTTGCGAAGGCTTTGTTCAGCTTGCCGGCGGTTCTGGGCGTCGAATACGGCATCGGATTCGGTTGTGTCACGATGCGCGGCAGCGAACACAATGATGTCTTCATCGCGGATTCCGAACATCACATTTCGACCCAAACAAACCGACATGGTGGCATGCTTGGCGGAATTTCATCCGGCCAGCCCATCGTTTTGCGCGCCGCCGTCAAGCCGACCAGCAGTTTGCCGATCGAGCAACCGACCGTTACGTCCGATGGTCAGCCGACAACGATTCGCACACGTGGCCGCCACGATCCATGCCTGCTGCCTCGCTTCATCCCCATGGCCGAAGCCATGGTGGCGATCGTTCTGGTGGATCACTGGCTGCGTTGGCAAAGTCAGCGCGGCTTCGCATCGCATACGAGCTGACAGAAATCTTGAGAACTTACGCCAAGTCATTCACTTGAAAGTTCTTTGATTCGCAAATTGCGGAAGCGGTATGTCTGACCCTTCTCGCCATGATGCTGGACGGCGATGTAGCCGGACGCATCGAGATCGTCTTTGATTTCGGTTGTAACAACACCATTGACTTCGATCTTGATCGAATCCCCCCGGCACGTGATTCGATACTTGTTCCAACCATCGCGGTCCAGAGCGCCAGCCACTTCTTCCTGCTTAAAGAAGGCTTGCGATTCCTGAGCGTGAGCGAGAAACTTCTCCTCCTTGGTGCGACCTTTCAAGCTGGGCCAGATCCAGCCGCGACGACCTTCATCATACAGCCCTCCCGACCAGCGGCGATCAGAGCCGTCGCATTCGGCTTGATAGCCAAAAACCTTGTTTTTTTCCGCGTGACAGCGAAACATGAAGCCCGAATTCGCCTTTCCTTCGGGAATCATGACTTCCCCTTCGAAAACGAAGTCATCGAACTTTTCGTCCGTCACCAAAAAGAACTTGCGAGAAGCCGTCAATTGAATTTCATTGTCGACAACTTTGACCTCACCCCACTCGTAAGGATTGTTCCATCCCGAGGTGTCTTTCCCGTTGAACAGTTCAACCCAGCCTTCGTCGTCGTCCGACTCCGTTTCCTGACAAACCGCGACAGCCGCAGGGCAACACAAGATCAGCGTCAGCGCGAAGAATTTTAAATGGCGGGAAAATTGAAACGGGGTGATTGGCGTCGGTTGATGCAAACAGGGCATTTTGGACGAGGCAAGGTGTAAGTGATTCATGAAGTCTCCGCGTTGGGGCTATGTCAATAATGAACGCGTTTGATGTTATCTCACGCCGGTATTTTTCAGTTGATCTTGCGACGTGGTCGCTCTATTGAATGAAGACAAACTCACGAGTGTTCAACAAGGACCAGATAATATCGCCGTATCCGGGGATCTTGTATTCCGCAACGATCTTTTTCGCCAGGCGTTCTTGGTCGTCCGTCGGATAACGGCTCAGGATGCTCAGAAAGATCGTGTCGACCCGTTCCTCCAGCAGCGACGTGGCGACAACCTTGCTGACCAACAGCGATCCGGGTTCCAGCATCATGTGAGTTACCGGACCGTTGAACATGGTCAACAACTGCGGAACGGTTCCCTCGGTCGAACTATCCGCGATGATGTTTCGATCGCTCTGGCCGAATTGACGCAAGAAATGGTCATCGGGGACCGGCTGCGGAAGTTCGGACGCCCGACGAAGCACAATTCCCTTGTACTCAAACAACCGATCGGTCGCCCGTTCTTGTCGGCTCGCTTCGTTCATCAACGGGTATGCGGAAATCAACTGCTGCGCCGATGCCCCGGGATACAAGGAGATTGCATTACGATAATCATTGTCGTCATGACGCAACAAACTGTCGGGATCGGGCATGGTCAGCGTCAACATCGAATCCCAGACCTGCTCGGCGGTCATTCTCCGCATCAGCGGGCCGGTGACGACGTAAGCCTCCGTCGGATCGGACGGATCGACCATCGTCGCTTCGCGCTGATAGATGTGCGTGTTGTAAAGAATTCGCAAGAACTCCTTGAGGTCGTAATCCAACCGCTTCATTTCCGCGATCAGAAAATCCATCAACGGCGGTATCGAAGGTGTTGTATCCTCGGTGATGTCGTCGACCGGATGAATCAACCCGACGCCCATCACGCGTTGCCACATGCGGTTGGCGATCGTCAGTGCGAATCGCGGATTGTCGTTGCTGGTCAGCCAGTTTGCAAAGGCTTCGCGACGCGATTCCCCTGCTTTTAACGACGGCATCGTGCCGAAGATCACGTTCGGCTGAACGACTTCGCCAGGCTTGGCATCGTCGTACGCGTAGTCGTGCGGGAACTTCAGGTTCGCGCTGACTTCGACAACTTCCTTGCGATTCAAATTCACCAATCGATTGACTTGCCCCACAAGCCTGCGATCCAGGTTGGCCGTCGCCTCTTTCTGAGCCATCGACAATTCACGGTCGTAGTTGCGTGTTCGCACTCCCGCTTCAAAGGCGGCCAATTGATAAAACTCTCGCTGTGTCCAACGGTCAAAGGGATGGTCGTGACATTGCGCGCAACCGATTCGAGTTCCCAAGAAGATCCGGGTCGTATTGTTCAGGTTATCAAGCGGCATGCCATCATCGCGGATCTTATATCCCGCAGGCGGATTCTCCCAGACTTTGCCTTCAGCGGTCAGCATTTGCCGAACCATGACATTCCAGTGGACGTTATCACGAAGCGATTGCTTGAACCATTCAGCATAAGGACGAAGATAGGTATTGCCGTCGGGACGGTCGACGATCCGCAGGACATCGGCCCAGTAGTTGTAATGGTGACTGGCGTATCCCGGCGAATTAAGCAAAGCATCGATCAGATTCGCTCGCTTGTTGGGGTCGTCTGAATGCAGAAATTCTTCGGCCTGCTCCAGCGTGGGGATCGTTCCGGTGATGTCCAAATAGATGCGGCGGAGGAAGATTTCATCGCTTGCCGCCCGATTCGCCGCTCGCCCCTTACCACGAAGGTGCTCGGCGACGATTCGATCGATCTGCATTGCCGATGCTTTCGCAACGCTCCCCTTTCCAGGGTCAACCGGCACGACGGCCAAGTCCGTTCGAGGGGCCTTATCGATGGGAAGGTTAATCTTTGGGGGCTTCGCCTTCTCGGCTTCCGCTTTCTTTCTCGCCGCGGCACGTGCCTTGGCGCGTTGTTTGGCGGTCTGAGCCGACGCTTCGACAACGATGCCGCACGAAATGACGATCAACATAAGACGCACGATTAGCGAAACGGTGCATTTCATAAGCATTTAAACCTAAACCATGCGATGAAAAGTTCGGCGATATCCGAGCCCTCTGACAGGTCAAGACAGATGCAAGAGGGCCTCGGGATAAGGACTTTGACGAGTTCTCTATTGTAGCGTGAACCTTACGAAAGTCGCGACTTGGGAAACAAAAAAATAGCGAGCGGATGCAACCTTATAACGCGCGGTGTATCATAAACCCAGCGTAGCGGCATATGAAGCCGCATTGATAGCTCTCCATCACGCCAAACCTTCCCTAAACAACCTGCCGAAATTCTTATGAAACAGTCTTTGTGCCACTTCTGGCTCCCAGTTCGCTTGTTGTCTTTGATAGCTTTGATTGTTGGCGGCGTTCCGAGCAGCGCCAGCGCCGCGGACAATAAGGCAACCGACGTTACATTGGTCTTTGAAGCCCACGGGAAACAAGCCGGTCACATCGTGTTGGTTGCGGGGGACGAGGAGTATCGCAGCGAAGAATCGATGCCGATGCTCGGCAAAATCCTCAGCCAAAAACATGGTTATCGATGTACGGTCGTCTTTTCGCATTCAGCCGATCGAACCTACATCGACCCGAATCATTCCGAAGGGCTACGCGGGCTTGCCGCGCTCGATTCGGCGGATTTGATGATCATTGGCACGCGATTCCGCAAACCCATCGACGAAGAAGCGGCCCATTTGACAAAGTTTATGAACGCGGGAAAGCCGATCATCGGCATTCGGACCGCGACTCACGCGTTCAACGGTTCCGGAAGCTTCGGCGACAAAATCAGCTTTGGTCAATGGGGACTGAAAGTACTGGGCGAGCAATGGGTCAGCCATCATGGCCGACACAAAGTCGAAGGTGCGCGCGGCGTCATCGTTGACGGGAAACAGACGCATCCCATCCTGAAGTCCGTTTCAGACGTGTTCGTCCCCAGCGACGTTTATGGCGTGGTTCATCTGACCGATGACGACGAAATTTTGATGCGTGGCGCGGTGACCGAATCCCTCGATCCTCAGTCGCCCAATGTTTCCGGCGACAAGAACAATCCGATGCAACCGTTCGCATGGTTGCATTCGTATGAAGCTCCGAATGGAACGCAGGGTAAATCATTTTGCACAACAGCCGGCGCATCGGTCGATTTGGTCAACGAAGGTCTACGGCGGATGATTGTGAACGCGGCCTACTTCCTGACCAACCGACAGGTTCCCGAAAAGGCGGATGTCGAATACGTCGACCCGTTCTATCCAAGCTTCTACGGTTTCATTCGCGATGCGAACTATTGGAAGCAAGCCGACATGCAGCCTTCCGATTACGGCTTGGGCAAGTCGCCGACGATGCCTGATCCGCCTGGGTCGCCCGAATGGAATCACCGTCCAACGCCGACGGCGTCCCCCGACGCAAACGATACTTCGGCCAAACCATTGCCGCTTCGCAAAGGCCAGCGAATCGCCGCGGTCGGAAATTCGCTTGCCGAAGGAATGAATCTGCACGGCTACTTTGAAACGATGTTGCATTCGCGATTTCCCGAAAAAGAAATCCTGTTTCGCAATTTCGGGTGGCCAGCCGACGAAGTCGCCAATCAGCAACGACCAAGCAGCTATACGACGATCGACGATCCGTTGGTGGAATTCGGGCCCGATATGTTCTTCTGCTTTTTCGGTTTTAACGAGTCGTTCAACGGACGCAGCCCGGAAGCGGTCAGTGAGTTCGTCAGCAACTACCGAAGCTACATCAAGATGCTCAGCGACAAGTTTGCTCGCGATGGCGGTTCCCCGACATTCGTGTTGATCGGTCCGCAAGCTTTTGAATCAACGGGCAATCCGCTGCAGCCCGACGGCGTCGAAGAGAACAAGAACTTGGCCGCTTACAGCGCGGCGATCGCAAAGATGGCTCAGGAGGATGGCCATCGGTTCGTCGAATTGCATGACAAAATGCAAAAGGCGTTTGGTGAACAGCCAGGGGCGCAATACACGACCAACGGGATTCATCTGAACGAGGCAGGCGACATCTTCATGGCCAAGCGGATGGACGATCAGCTTTTTGACGGGGAGCGACCGCTGGGGGTCGATTCTTCGAAGTTTCAGGAAATGCGGCGGTGGGTTAATGATAAATCTTGGTATCACCAGCAAGACTACCGCATGCTCAACGGTTGGTATGTTTACGGCGGACGGCGAACTTGGGATACCGAGACGTTTCCGACGGAGTACCGTAAGATTCGGAATATCGTCGCGGTTCGCGATCGTTATCTGTGGGATTTGGCGGCTGGACGCCCCGTCCCCGCCGAACCGGATGACTCGGAAACCGGCCAAGTGTTCGTTCCCGAAACGATGTTTGGCTCGCGCGATGAGAACTTTCGCAAGTTCCGTGAACCGACCGAGCTTCGCTATCCGACTCCTGAAGAGTCGATCGAGATGATGACGATGCCCGAGGGGTTCAAAGTCGAGTTGTTTGCTTCGGAGCGAGAATTCCCGCAGTTGGCGAATCCGAATCAAATTGCTTTCGATAATAAAGGGCGACTGTGGGTGTCGTGCATGGCGAATTATCCGCAGTGGCAACCGGGATCGGAAAAGCCAAGTGATCGCTTGCTGATCTTCGAGGATACCGACCAGGACGGCAAGGCCGACAAGTGCATTCCTTTTTACGACAAACTGATTTGTCCCACCGGTTTTGAATTCTGGAACGGCGGCGTGCTGGTCGTCGACGAACCAAGAATCCTGTTTTTGAAGGATACCGACGGCGATGATCGGGCCGACGAGGTAACGCCGATTATTGATGGGATCGCGACCGACGACACCCATCACACGGTGGGGGCCTGGGAATTTTCGCACGGCGGTTTGCTGCACATGCTCGAAGGTGTCGCACTCTCGACCACGTTGGAAACTCCTTGGGGACCCTTCCGAAATCGCGGCAGCAGCGGTGGTTATATCTGGGACTTGCACAGCATGAAGTTCAGCCACTATCGAACGCCCGGATACGGTAATCCGTGGTGTCTGGTCTTTGACACGTGGGGCAATGGCATTGTCGGCGATGGAACCAATGCGAAGCAACATTGGGTCAGCCCGCTGTCGGGTCTGGAGGTCAACACACGTCGCACGCTCGAGCCGGTTTTCGACAATCAGGGGATGCGACCCGCCGTCGGGAATGAGTTTTTGTGGTCGCGACAGTTTCCCGAAGATGTCCAAGGCCAATTCATTTACGCCTGCGTGATCAACATGCACGGACTGCCTCGATTCAACGTTCGCGATCAACCTCGAAGCGCCGGGTTTGAAGGGGAGCGTGTGGAAGATCTGCTGTCGTCAACCGACATGATCTTCCGTCCCGTCGATCCAAAGATTGGTCCCGATGGGGCGCTTTGGTTTGGAGACTGGTGCAACGCGTTGATCGGACACATGCAGTATTCGCAGCGCGATCCCAACCGCGACCATCAACATGGACGCGTTTATCGAATGGTTTATGAAAAGAAGCCGTTGCTCGAATCGATCACGCAAGCGGACAAATCGATCCCGGAACTGCTGGATCAACTGAAGACGTACGAACTGCGTACCCGCTATCGCGTTCGCCGCGAGATTCGCGACCGTGACAAGGCCGAGGTCTTTGCGGCCGTGGCAAACTGGATCAAGGGTGTCGACGACCCGTTGCAGTTGTGCGAAGCGATGTGGATTCAAGAGAGCTTTCGCGACGTCGATCCCGAACTGTTGCGCAAGATTCTGGCGTGTGACGACTATCGAGCGCGGGCGGCGGCCATGCACACGATTACGAACGAACGTGAACGATTGGTCGACGCGAAGTCGTTCCTGTCCGAAGGTGTGGTGGACGAGCATCCTCGCGTTCGCTTGGAAGCGATTCGCGGATTAAGTTTTCTGGGGACCATCGAAGCGACCGAGTTGGCTCTTAAGGCTGTGGATCAACCGATGGACTACTGGATCGATTACACACTTGAACACACACTGCATGCCTTGGAGCCAGCTTGGAAATCGAGCGAAGGAACAGCCGATTTCTTGGCGAACAGCTCCGAGGCGGCGTTCAAACATTTTGATCGTTTCCGCAAAATCAATGGTCCTGGAGGGCTGCGGTGCTGCCGTTGGAAGTGGCCGACAACGTCGACGCGCCGATGAATCAACGCAAGAAGGCGATTCGCGAATTGGCGGGTTTGGGGGGCGGCAACGCTGGTCGTGGCGTCGAGGTTTTCAAACGCGTCTGTTCGGCTTGCCACATGATCGGCGATGTCGGCAAAAAGTTTGGACCTGATCTGAGTGATGTCGGTCGGCGATTTAATCCCGAACAAATCATTACGTCGATCATCATGCCCAACGATGAAATCTCGAAAGGTTTTGAAACGGAGATGGTGCTGACGATCGATGGCTCTTCGCATAGCGGTTTCATCTTGAAAGAGACCGACGACGTTCTCTCGCTCGGGATCGCTGACGGAAAACAAATCGATATCGTGAAGGAGGACATCGAAATTCGGAAGCCGATGAAAGCCAGTTCGATGCCCGAAGGTTTGGTGAAGACCATCGCTCCGATCGAGTTTCTCGATCTGATCGAATACCTGAAGAAACAGAAAGACGTCTCGCTGGCGCGCAGTCAGGACGGCTGGATTCGCACCGTCGACAAGAATCCCGCCGAACTGCGAAAGCATGGTCAGTTCACGGAGCTTTCTCGTGATGCCGAGATCCGATTTGACGGCGAATTCGACAATCAACTTTGGAACAGCAATCAACACCTGTTCCTGCATCCTTCAAAACCGAACGGTTTCGATTTTGCATTTCATTCAAAACATGAAGCGGATCACCCGTCATTGACGATCCGCTTGGATGCGCCTCGCGAAGTTCGACATGTCCACCTGCTCAACCGCATCGAACCGCAGTTTCATGCTCGCGCGAAGGGACTGACGATTTGGACATCGATCGATGGCAAGGATTTTGAGAAGGTGTGGGCAGCGCCGTCCGAGCAAGGGGAGTACAAGATCGACCTTCCCGCCGGAACGAAGGCTCGGTATGTCCGAGTCGGACTCGATGGCAAAGGGACGTTTCATTTGTATCAAGGTGTCGTGTTTGGTCATTGATGGAAGTCGTTCCACTGCGATAAGCTTTATATCGATGATGAATGCTTTGATGTTATCTCGTGCAAATGTTTTTCAGTTGATCTTGCGACATGGTCGCTCTGGCGGATGGGCCGTTTCATCTCGCAAACACGTCGGCGGACCGTAAGGACGATGGTCGTTCGTTAAGGGGATTTCGTATGTGCTCATTTCGTCCCATTGCAGTCCGCTTCGCGCGTTTACTGGTTCTGATTGCGGTCTGTGGTTGGCTGAGTTCAGCCAATGGATACGCGCAAGCCGATGTCGAGACGTTGCAGTCGATGCAGTCGGCTTTGACCGGTGCGATTGAGAATGCTGGCCGTTCCGTTGTTGCGATCGCCCGGGTTCGCAGCGAAGCCGCCGCCGACGTGACAAATGGACTGAACTTCAATTTGCCGGGGATGGGCAAGCCGCTTATCGATCCGACCGATCCGCGATTTGTGCCGACAGAGTTCGCTTCCGGCGTGATCCTGTCCGATGATGGGGATATCTTGACGACGTTTCACGCGCTGGGGGACCCAACACTGAACGATTATTACGTTTGGCATCAGGGGATTCCCAATGAAGCAACGCTTAAAGCGAAGCCGGCGATTGTTCAGGCCGGAGACCCATGGACGGACTTGGCGGTACTCCGCATGGAGACCTCCGGTTTGCGCCCGATCGTAATGGGCGATGCTTCAAAACTGAAACGGGGAATGTTTGTTATTTCGCTGGGTAATCCTTACGCGATTGCTCGGGACGGCCGGGCTAGCGCCAGCCTGGGTATCATTTCAAACCTGCAGCGAGCGTCCGTTCGTCGGTCGACGGATGCAACGGGAAACGCGGTAACATCGAGCGAGCAGCTTCACGAGTTTGGAACCTTGATCCAAACCGACGCGCGGCTGAATCTGGGGACCAGCGGAGGCGCACTGGTCGACTTGGAAGGGAAGATGATCGGACTGACAACGTCGCTGGCCGCCGTTGCGGGATACGAACAATCAGCGGGATTCGCGATTCCGATCGATCCGTCGATGCTGGCGATCATCGAACAACTGCGGCAAGGAAAGACTCCCGCGTTCGGCTTTCTGGGGCTTGAACCGACCGATTTGCCCAAAGCACAGCGAACCGCCGGACGACGAGGCGCAATCGTTCGACAAGTCATGCCCGGCATGCCGGCCGATCTGGCTGGGTTGCGCAGCGGCGACCTAATCACCCAGGTCGATGATCAACCGCTCGACGATGCCGCGGGATTGTTCCGCGAGATGAGCCGCAGACCGGCGAACTCCCAGGTTCGACTGACACGAACGACGGGAAATCCGATCACGAATTCGATGCAGGAAGATGTGGTTTCGGTTCAGTTAGGCAAAAAGTATCTGGCCTTAAGCAAACCGGGATACAGCCGGTTTCCCGAACCGACGTGGCGGGGGATGCGAGTCGATTACGGAACGGCGATCCCACCAGCGCAGATGCTTGGTTTCTCGAGGCCAGGAACAATACTCCCTGTTGCGATTATCAGTGTCGACCCAGACACACCCGCTTGGGAAGCGGGGCTGCGACCAGGACAGTTCGTCGAAAAGGTCGACGCGACGCCGGTGCTTGGTCCTGAAATGTTCCACCGACTTGTGAATGCCGCCGACGGGGCCGTCGAAATAACGATTCTCGATGGTTCAGAACGCACCCGAACGGTTACCGTTAACCAATCAACTCCGGAATCGGGTCCCCGTGATCGACAATCGGAGTCGGTCGACCGTTGAAGTCTTCGATTAACACATTCTTGGAATCGATTCCGAGGTGATGATAGATCGTCGCCAGAAAGTCGCCGGGTCCGCATCGACGCTCGATTGAGTCCTCACCCAGCTTATCGGTCGCTCCGATGAAGCGTCCCGTTTCGATACCGCCCCCCGCCCACAGATTGGAAAACGCTCGCGGCCAGTGATCGCGACCAGGCTGCTTCGTTCCCGCCGGGGCACTCGCATTGCCGGCTCCGGTGCTGGGTTGATAATTGACTTTCGGTGTGCGTCCGAATTCACCGGTGACCACGACCAGCACGCGTTTATCCAGCCCACGTTCGTAGATGTCTTCAATCAACGCCGTGACCGCTTGATCGTATGCCTCAGCGCGAAACCGCATCGCGTCGAACACATGATGATTGACGGCGTGATCATCCCAATTGCTGACGCGTCCGCAAAGCGGACCGTGAAGGCTGCTGGTCAGAACTTCAACCCCCGCTTCCACCAATCGACGCGCAAGCAGCAATTGTTGTCCCCATGTATTGCGTCCGTAGCGATCACGCGTTCGATCGTCTTCCTTCGACAAATCAAATGCTTCCTTCGTTTTCGGATTCGTCAACAATGTCATCGCTTGCGACTCGAATTCATCGAGCGCCCCCATCTCGCCCTTCTGATCAAAGGCACGCTCCAAGTTGTCCAGTCGTTCGCGCAGCGAGGTTCTTCGCTGCAGCCGATCGATCTCATGCTGATCGGTCAGGCCGATGTTGGGAACGTTAAACGTCGGCGCATTCGGATCGCCGGTGACCGAGAAGGGAGAGTAAGCATCTCCCAGATAGGCGGCACCCGTGTAGTTCGTCGGCGGATTGACACCGACGTAAACCGGCAGCGGATTCTCGCGAGGTCCCTCCTGAGATCGCAAATAATTCGCGACGCTCATCCAATCGGGTAAGCGTGGGGCCGGTTTGTCACGCGTATCCGAATCGCCCGACAGCAACTGCATCGATCCGGCTGGATGGCCGCCCGCCCCTTGATACATGCTTCGCAGAACGGTGAACTTGTCGGCGATTTGAGCCTGCCGAGGCAGCAGTTCCGTAAAGTGCATCCCCGGGACTTTCGTCGGAATCGTGGTGAACGGCCCGCGATACTCAATGCTCGCTTTCGGCTTCGGATCGTAGGTGTCGATATGCGAACATCCGCCCGGTTTCCAAACCATGATCACAGCCGTCTTCTCGCGACTGGCGGCACCGGGTTGTCCCGCGGTCAAAGGCGCGGCGGCTTGCAGTCGCATGATTCCCGGCAAGGTGAGTCCCGCGAACCCGGTCAATCCCATTTGCATAAAGCCTCGTCGGCATTGACGACGAAATCCGTGGTCCTGACAGGAGCGTCTTCTTGCGTGATGTCATTTGGCACAACTTCCTTATTTGGATTCCGCGGCGGAGACGCGGAGTGTACTCGGTTTGGATACGACAATGTCGACAATATCTTTCGGCTGAGCAATTTTCTTCGCTTCCGTCACCACCTTGGCCGCTTGCTCAAGGGCCATGATCGCCGCCTTTCTTTTAGTGCATCGATCGATGTGTTGTCGCGCGGACGATTCTTTCTTCTTCGCCGGGACGCTGTCGCCGTTGGCGACCGGCCGCTTCATGCTGCTGATTCAGCTCGACAACAACCGCTGCGCCTGAGCATGAGCCTCCTCGGCGTCGATGAATCCCTGAGGATTATGCTGATGTTTGGCGACAACGCTTCTGTAAAACGCAATTGTATATTCTCCCGGTGCCGTCTTGAGCTTTGCCAGATCAACAACCGCACCTACTTTCATCATCGGGAATTTGAATCTCGAACTTGGGAACCGATTCAAACCCGGCACCAAAGGTCCGAAGTCCCAGCACATTGCCGGAAAACTCTCCGCGTCGAACGTGACGCAACGGGATCGTTACCGATTGCCCTCGCCGTAACCGCTGCATCGATCACGTCCTGCGTCGACGCCAAGGTAAATGCCGCATATTCGCTCCCTCCAACGGAAACGGGAATCGTCGGCACTAATCGCGGTTCGGGAATCTCCGACCAAGCGTTTGTTACCGGCCGCTTCATCGTCGCCAGATGGACTGGTCGAACGACTTGCTCGCCATTCAACTCCGACGTCCCGGAAAAGCTTGCCATGCTAAGGCCACGCGGCGCATCTTGGTCCGCCGTAATCAACATGATGCCTCGAGATTGTCCCGCCGCAATCTTCACCCCCGCGGTCACGCCATCGGGAAGGTTCTTCATGTTCAGGTGAATATCCCGTTGAACCTGTCAGTGACGAACCGCGATCACTTCAAACGCCATGGTCGATCCGCCGCGCAAGGCGATCGGCTTGGACAATGCATTGCGATCTCCGTTGCGAAGCTCCATGTGCATCGCCCACGCGACAAGAGCAAAGTCGGGCTCAGCCTTTCGCACGATCAGACGATAAATATTTCGAGCATCTTCACGCGTGCCGCCGAAGAGATCCAGAAGTTGCAGCCGGTACGTTCCATCCTGCGGGACATCGAATTTTCCCAACACATCGGTCGAACCGGCGTTGTACGGTGGACCGTCATAAGCGTAGCCGTTGCTGGATCGCTTGACGGGACTGGCGATGTCGGTCAGTTCAGCAACATCGACCAACGTCTCGGTATCACCTTCCCGTACGACTTGTTGAATCATTACCGACGGATCGGTTGGTCGCCCCAAACGTTCCGATGCAACTTCCACCCACCACGTTTCACCCTTCTTTGCCGAACTCGAATGCATCGACACGGCTGCCGGAAAGAAAACCGCCTTGAATGTCGCAAGGCAACGTGATTTGACGGTCGCCGCGTCGTTGTTCGGTTCCATCTGCGCGGACGCCTCAGCCGGCAGTCCAGCCGGAGGCCACGAAAAACTGTTCACGGCCAAAGTCGTCGGCTGCCGAACGACGGGTGCGTCAGCGGGAATCTCACGGATCGAAAGTCGGTAGAAGTAATGATTGCCTCCTTGAAACGTCAGTTCATGAACCTTCACGATATACGTTCCATCAGCGGGCACAGTGAAGTCGATCGCGTCGCCACGCCGTTGCACCATCAAATCGTTCCCTTGATGGTCGGCTAGGATCAAGACCGGATTCATCTTCGAGTCGATCCCTTTAGCGGCGCAGTCGACGATCAATCGCTGACCCTTTTTCGCGTCGATCGAGTAATGATTGATGGCTCGCACCGGAAGCGTCGCATTGCAAATGCTGTTGACTTGCAATTGCATCGCCGAAGCAACGTCCAGGCTGTTCCCTTCCTGAACAACTTCGGGCAAGTCGCCAACGGTGAAGACGCGGGGAGATGAGATTCCCAATCGTGTCATCACGCGAGCGGTATGAATCCCCAGTGGTGCATCGTCGGCAATGGTGACGACAAATCGATTCGCGATCGGTTGTCCGTCATCACCTGTCTTCGCGACCGCGGTGATCGATGGATGCGAGAAGATCAATCGCTGAACATCCTCCAGTGCATCACCTGAAATTACAACTTCCGTCCGCGTTCCCAATTGCCCGCCCATCGGCATCGTCGTCAGCAAGCGTGGGGCGGGAAGACACACCGACTGAGCCGTGACGGTCGAAAGCATCAGCAGGAGCATCCAGATTGTGGTCACGATTCTCATAATTTCCATGCATCCTTTTGGGTCGAAGCAAAAACGTCTTCAAGTGACGGCAACGGCGGGTTAGTGGTTAAACAAGAATTCCTTCGTGTTCATCAATGCCCACATCAGATCTTGCAAGTTCATCTGGACCGCCTGCTGGTGGGCGAGTGGTTTCCCATCGGCTGACGTGCGTGGTTCAGTCAGGTAGCTGACGGCGATTTGCATTTCGTCTTCGCTGGGAGGGCGGGAGTAGGCGGCGATATAAAGTTCGCTGACCTTATCCATATCCGACTGCTCCGATTTTGAAAGGCGATCGGCACGTCCACCGGCTGTTGTCAGCTTTCCCTTAATGTCCGAAGCATTTAACAGATGCAGACTTTGCGCCAAACTGGCCGATTGCACTCGTTCGCATTCGCATACGCTGGTGTTATCCGGTCGACCGAAGACCCTCAAAAAGGGAGACGCATTATTGTAGCTGTTGTCGGGAAGGGCGATCGCCCGCGTTCCCAATGGCAAATTCGGAAAGGAAGTTGTAGCTCCCGTCAGGTAGTCGATCGAATCGAGGATCACTTCAGCCTGCATCCGACGCGGATAGAATCGCGAATAATTCTGTCGGTCAACCAAATTATGCTCGTTGGGATCGCTTCGAGTTGATAGGCTGCCGAGTTGGCGATAACGCGAACGAGTTCCTTCAGATCAAGCCGCTTTCGACAAAGTGATCGCCCAACGCGGCCAACAACTCCGATTCGTCGGCGGATTCGTATCGCGGATGTCGTCCTCGGGTTCGATGAGACCTGGGTAAAGAAGTGCTTCCAATATCGATTGACCAAGGCTTTGGCGAAGAAGGGGTTTTCCGATTGCTCATCCAGTCAGCCAATCGAAGACGTGGATCTTCGTCCGGCGGATCGATCCAACATCATCCCCCAATGCCGCAGGCGGAACCTTTTCCCCCGTCTTCACGTTCACGGCTCCGGCGACGCCCCGCTTGTGATAGATCAGATCCTCGCCGCGAGTGTCGACGGCTTGCGTCCGACTTGACTAAAGAAAGCAGTCAATCCGTAATAATCATCCTTGGCTCCAGCGTTCAAATGGAGATGATGACACTGGTTTTACTGCATCTGCACGCCGAGAAACAGTTGAGCGACATCTTCGATCTGTTCCGTTTCTTTCACTCGCTTGTACCCAAGCGACCGCTGGGTTCGCGATCACCGTTCCGGTCGCCGCCAGCCCGCGGGCAAGCTGATCATAGGGAGGTTAATAACAAGCTGTCACGAAGCCAGGCGTGAAAAAGCAAGTTCGATGTAATGTCGCTCATGTCATCGCGACGATTCTTCAACAACGTCGTCCACTCTGTTGGCGAAGTAATCGGCATACTCCGGACGCGTCAGCAACGTATCGATCACTTCGGCGCGTTTTGTTGACGAATCGCTGCCAGAAAATCGCGGCTCTCCTGCTCCGTCGGAATTCGGCCCGCGATGTCCAGCGTGACGCGACGCAGAAACGTGGCGTCGTCGCAAATCGGCGATGGAGGAATTCCCAGCTCCTTCAAGTTTCCGAACACATGATCGTCGATGAAATTCTGGAGACTCGGGAACTTCAACGTTCGCAACCCGTGTTGAATGGCGGTGTTGAATACAGCGACCTTCCCTGATAACGGACCATGACCGAAGCGTTACCCGGTATATCGGCGGCAACCACGCGTCCCCGCTCGTTCACTTCGGCCATCGCTCGGTTGTTGCATCCGTAAACGGCCAGATCGGTAACATCACGCTGCGAGCCATCGGAGTAATGGGCGATCGACTTAAGCTGCTGCTCTCCGCCGCGAGGGACCGTGCCGCGCGCAGGCTGGACTTCGATCGAAACCATGGTCGGATCAGCATCGCGATGATAAGGCGTCCCTTCGGCAATCCAGCGATGCAGCATCGCATAGCTTTCCGATGAACGATCCAAACGGACGCCACCGCCATGCGGAACCGCTCCGATCGCCTTTCGCAACAACAAACTTCGATCGGGATCGGCGGGAAACAGACGACGGCCACGCCCCTCCAACACCAAATACCGATAATCTTCGTCCGGCTCGAATCCAAACAACGACAGTTGAAAACCGTTCTGCCCACCCCCCGCTTTTGCGTGGCAAACCCCTGCGTTGCAACCCGCCTTCGTCAGAATCGGGACGACGTCATTGGTGAAGCTAACCGGGCGTGAGGAAGGTTCGGTGGCGTGAGAGGCCGTGGACATCCCCAGTACCGCGATCACCGACATCCAGATGCCAGCCCAACGAAGCCCGTCGTTTTTGGAATGCTTCCTAGAGCGACCGCGTCGCAAGATTAACTGGAAGACGTTACTGCGTGATAACATCATACGCGTTCTAAATTGATGGAAAGGGATTGCTTCGTGAGACCAACGGACGAGATTGTGACAAAACAACATCAACTTCGTTCAACATTGATCTAGCGTTGCAACAGTGAGGCAGGGCGGGATAAATGCACCGAAAAACGGTCGCTATCGGGCAGGCGGGTTTGCAGGGGGACTATTTCAATCTAGCGATGATCGCCCGCCATGTCCATCATTATTCGGAAGCAAACAACTCCAATTCGATATTTTTTCGCTATCGAATCACTTGGGAAAATGCAATCGCCAGCACCAGCAAATTGCCTAACGTGGCGGCGACAGCCAGCTTGGCTTTGCGGGTTCCCAACGCCATCATGCCCAACAGCGCGCCTCCCAACGCAATGATTAACGCACCCATTGGGAAGATTGCTAGCGACCCAAGCCCCATTGCGATCATGATGACCGATGCAAGCAGGCCGCCAATCATCGTTTCCTGCCAGACGCCCGCTTCAAACGGAAGCTCCTGGCCAATGACGTCCAACGACAAACTGGTCCCGGGAGCAAACGGCGAACCCCGCCGCACCGCTGCATCGAACTGTTCCGCCTCCATCGCCGAGATGACTCGATAGGAGCCGGAGGGCTGGGGCGCTTGAGTCGTTCCGCTGGACGATTCCACTTCAGTCATTCGGTTTCCAATTTTATTACTCGGAGGAAGATCGGGTTCCCAACAATTGAATTCACCAGCACCGCCAGGGTCGCTCAACGTCCGATTCGCAAAGGGAATAGATCGATATGAGGTTTCCGATTGCCCGCAAGCTCGGCGATCAGTTTTCCCGTCACGGGAGCCAACGTGAGCCCAATCATGTTGTGTCCGGTTGCGACCAGCACGTTCTCGAAACGGGGACTCTTGTCGATGTAGGGGATTCCATCGTACGTCATGCTTCGCCAGCCATACCACATCTCTTGCGTTTGATCTCCGTCGGGCTGGTGCAGATACAGTTTGGCGGCATCCTCCAACAAAGCCAATCTTTTCGGACTGAATTTCGGATCGTAACCCGCGAATTCCATCGTGCTTCCCAATCGGTAACCGCTGTCAAACGGCGTCGCCACGACCTTGTGTTCCATGAAAAACAAAGGCATCTTTGGACACAAGGTCGGCCGCGATTGCGTGATCGAGTAGCCTTTGCCGGGCTGAACCGGCAGGCGACATCCAAGCTGCTGGTTCATCAATGGCGCCATGGCCCCCATCGCGACCACGATGCAGTCGGCTGTGATTTCCTCGCGATTGGTTACAACCCGCGTGGCGCGTCCGGAATCGTAGGGGTCCGCTTCCAGACGGAGGACATCGCAATGCTCGCGCACCTCGATCCCTAACGTATCGTTCACCCGACGCCACGACTGAACCAGCAAATCGGGACGCAAGTGAAAGTCTTCCGGATAATGCCAAGCTCCCGCCAACCCGGGCTTCAGCGCCGGCTCGAATCGTGAAAGCGCCTCACTGTCATATCGATCCGCCGCGACACCGAAGTTCTCGCGGATCAGAGCGTCCGTTTTCGCATACTCCTGAAATGTTTTTGCGGATCGAAAGATGAACAACGAGCCCGCTTTCCGCATCTCGCAATCGAGCGGTTCGGATTCAAACAGTTCTCGATACAGTTGCTCGGTGGAAGCCAGCAGCGACGCGCGGACGCGGGCCGATGCCATCATCTGCTTGTGATTACAACGCAGCGCGAACTTCATCAACCACGTCCACAACACGGGATCGAAGCGCGGTCGGATCGCGAACGGGGAATCGGGACGCAGCATGCCTTTCAATGTTTTGGCAATGGCCCCGGGGGCATTGAGCGGCAGAAAATGTCCCAGGCCGATAATCCCGCAATTCCCGCGCGAGCAAGCGGAGCCGCTGCGTCCACGATCAAGAATCGTCACCCGCCAGCCATCCTTCGCCAAGTAATAGGCCGAAGCGATGCCAATGACACCCCCACCGATCACAACCGCTCGACGTTCTTTCGTTGCTGACAATCCGATTCCTCTCTATGGCCCTGATACCCACGACGACCGCTCATGGCAACGCGCGGGACTTGTTATCAATGATGAACGCGTTTGATGTTATCTGCCATCAATCTGTAGTGGATCTTGTTAAAGATCCCCAGCAACAGGATCTATAACAAGATCCACTACGGTTTGCGGTTTCGAAGCCTTAGGATAATGGATCGACAACCGGGATTCGAGCAGGGATCGCGGAGAGCGAGCAATTCACGCAACTTCCGCAATCGGTTGATCGTCCTTCACCGGCTTGCACTCCTGACCAGGGGGGCAGGCGTCTTCGCCCAAGACGACCGCCAGGGGATATGTCGACTTGAAACTCTTAAAAATCTGACGCTGGACAATCAGCAAGGGGACCGCCAGAAAGACTCCCGGCAGACCCCACAGAAAGCCCCAAAAAGCGACGGCTACCAGAACGACCACCGGTCCCACGCGCAAGGTCTTGCCGATGATCATGGGCGTGACGAACTGGCCTTCGACTGCTGTGACACTCCAGAAGGCCAAGGCCGTTAACGCTGCGGACAACAACGTTTCAAAACTGACGACCGCCGCCAAGAAGACCAACAGCGTCGCGGCCAACGGACCGACGTAGGGGATGTAATTGAACAGGGTCGCCAACACGCCCCACAGAATTGGCGTCGGCATCCCGACACTCCACATCACGATCGACGCGACAGTTCCCATCGCAATATTGATGAACGTGATTTGGCTGAGATAACGTCCCACCGATTCCTGAATGTCACCGATCCGGGACAAGACCTGATCGCGATGTTCTTCATCGGGAAGCAATGTCAAGATGCGATTGAGCAATTCGTCCCCCGTCGAAAGCATGAAGAACGTAAGCACCGCAACGGCGGCGATGAAAGCGATCATCTGCCCCGTCTTGTTAATCAATACCGACCGGTCGACGACACTCGGCTTGACGATCGCGACATCGACAGGATCGCTCTCCTCCGCATCGGGAACCGACGCTTCATTGATCTGTTGACTGGCCCGATCAAACAATGTCAGCGGTTCGATCAGCGAATCGAGATTCTCCCGAATCGCGATCACGCTCTCCGGGCCACGAGCCAGCCAACGTTGCGTCGGCCAATACAGCAGCGTCGCAACTCCGGCAAAAACCGCGAACAGCCCACCCATCAACAGGCCGCTGGCGATCGGTTTAGGCAATCCGCTGTGACAAATCCTAACAACGATGGGTCGCAGCGTGAGATATGCCAATAACGCAATCACAATCGGAATCAGCAAACTGCTGGCGACGTAAAGAACCCCGATCCCCAGGACCACCGTAATGAAAAGCAGCAACGGATAGGACGCGTTTTGCGTCGCATGGTCGACACCATATCGGTCCGCTTCCAACGAACCCGATTTCTTCGACGATAAAGGCTTCGACGTCATGCTCGTTCGATTCGCTGATTGTTCGTGTTCCATGGAGCGACCACGCCGCAAGATCAACTGGAAGCAATTGGCGCGAGATAACCTCCAACGCGTCGATGATTGGCACATGCGCCGTGACATCCGTTGGGGAAGCCTCTTCCCTTCTTCCGACATGCCACCGAGAAACGGGTGCTGTGCAAACCGCGTTCCAGCGTCGCCACGAAAGTGGTGGGTTCATGGCAAAGACAATGGATGCGACGGTCCGGCAGGAGGTCCCAACGTGCTTTAAAGCTTCGGATTGTTGCGATGTCGATCGCGATCCCGCGATGTCTTCTTATCCAGATTGCGATCGAACGCTTCACTGAGATCGATCCCCATTTGGTTGGCAAGGCAAATGGTGACAAATAAGATGTCGGCAAGTTCATCGGCGGGATCGCCCGGTTCTTCCCCCGGCTTGCTGATCTGATCGCCAAATCGACGCGACAGTATCCTGGCAAGTTCTCCAACCTCTTCGGTCAATTGAGCCAAATTGGTCAACTCACTGAAGTAACGAACTCCGATCGTCTGAATCCATTGATCGACCCGCGTCTGCGCTTCTCGAATGGAAAGGTCCGGCATCTCAATAACCTCCTAGAGCGACCACGCCGCAAGATCAACTGATAAACATTGACGCGAGATATACCTCGCGTGGCCAGAAATCAGGTGATTCGCTTCATTTGACGCGAAGGCATCATTTCGGACCACGCACGGTATAACATCAAATGCGATCATCATTGAAATAGGCTTGCAGCGTCCGCACCAACTGAGCTTCCGACGAAGAATCCAGCGGAGTCATGGGCAAACGCATTTCACCCGAATCGCGTCCCAGCAACCGCATGGCGGCTTTCAGCGGAATCGGATTCGTCGCCAGCCCCAACATGTTTTTGCACAGGGGAAACAACTTATGATGCAAACGCGTCGCTTCCTGCACCGAGCCATCGGCAAATGCCTTGACCAACGCCAACATGTCGCCTGGAACGATGTTTCCGGCAACCGAAATGATCCCCTCCGCTCCGACCGACAGCATCGGCAACGTCAAGCTGTCGTCGCCGCTGAGGACCGTTAGGTTGGTTTGATTCAAAATCTGCGAACACATGTCAAGCGATCCGGTGGCTTCCTTGACCATCGTAATGCCGTCCAAGTCCGCCAGCCGTGCAATCGTTTCCGCCTCGATCACTTTCCCCGTGCGACCTGGGATGTTGTAAACGCAAACCGGAATGGTGACGGCCTCGGCAACCGCTTTGAAGTGTTGATAAAAGCCTTCCTGCATCGGCTTGTTGTAATAGGGTGCAACCTGCAAGGTTGCGTCGGCCCCTTCGCGTTCGGCGCGTTTCGTCAAACGAAGTGCTTCCGCCGTACTGTTGCTTCCCGTTCCAGCCATCACCTTGCAACGCCCCGCGACCGTCTGAATGACTTCGCTGATCACACGTTCATGTTCATCGTGAGAAAGAGTCGGCGATTCACCCGTCGTACCCACCGGGACAATGCAATTGGTCCCTGCCTCGATTTGAAACTCGATCTGCTGTTTCAGACGCTCGAAATCAATCTCGCCATCGGAAAACGGCGTCACAATCGCGACGGACAATCCTGCATACTCGGAACCTTTACGCTGCGTCATCTTCGCATCAATCCTGCCATATTCGGTTGAGAGGAAAAATTCTTCCAGCGGCCAGGCAACCGCGTCGGCATCACATCAGGGACCCGCATCCCTTTGACTCACGCCGTAGGATAGACAAACCTGCCCCGATCGTCCAAGGGGTTGGCGAACAACAACCTGTCAATTCCCCATGATCTCACGAGGTGCCGCGTCGCGGGCTATCGCAGGATGATTCAGGTCACCATCCAGCCATTTGGGAAACCGGGGCAATTCGCTCTCTCGTGATCGCACGGCGTGAATCGCCACACGATACCCGTCCAAACACCTCGATTGAAAAGCTTCCCCATGCGTTAGGCCACGTCGCTATGGATGACAGGCATTTGCACGCTTGACAACCGAACCTGCACACCATACCTTTAGGGGTCCCCGGGTAATCGTGCCTGAACTTCGGAATACCCTGATGTACCGCAATATTCTCAGGTCAACCGATAGCAATAAATAGTTTGCTCAAACAACAAGAATCAATTCTTTCAGATCAACGGATTGCCACTATGAGAGGGCTGACGACAACTACATCGGCACTTGGGTCGGCGAGCCCGCGCGTTTTGACAATACGCAAGATCGGGAGACAGGAAATTCAGCGTCGCTTACGTTGGACGGTAAGCCTGTCTTGCGTCCTTGGATGGACGGCGAGCCTACGACCAACATGCCTGCCGAATATACATTCGATGCTGGATGGGTCAGACTGCGTAGACCTCTGGCCGCCGAAAACGCGTCTGTCGATGCACTTGGATTATGAACCCAGCTACGAGCTCGACCGAGCAACGCGAAGCTCTGACATTCGCGTTCGGTAGCGACGAGAACATGCTGGAAGAGTCCAGGGTATACTGTGACTTTGATTGGAGGACTCGAACACTTTGTACGCTCGAACACTGACTGTATATGAGCGAACTATGATCGAGATAGTGGCCGCATCGCGGACCCTCTCACGCCACCGATATGCGGCTGCGCATCCGGCGGTTCGTCGCTTGGAAGCAAACTTGCTCCAGATATCCTCAAAGCTCGCAAGTCCCAGTTTGTTGAGATAGCCAATCGAGATTGCTACGTGCATCGCGGCACTCTTTGACATCACCCAAGGCCCTCTTCCACCGCATCCATGCGAGATGGCTTAATCTTTCCGCACTCCTAGCTTCGTTGCGCATGCGCACCCGGGTGCGGACTCGATACCACCGTCGCCAGTAGCAGCGCGGATACGCCGATAAGACACAGTTGGCACGGAACTAAAGCGAATCATGTCGCTTCTGCCGAGGTCCATATGACAATCTTCATAAATATGTTTCCTAATCGCCAAATTTTGGACGCAGATGGATTCTTTCTGGCGTGGTGGCGAAGGCGTTCGATTGAGGTACAATGGGTGCCGAGGTGAACAATGACTGAGAACGTAAACAAATTACTTGAGTGCTTTGAGCAACTCGATGCCGGTGAGCAGCATTCTGTCGTGTCACCCCTTCGTCGCGCAGGTGAGCTTCCATCAGGTCTTTGACCGATGATGATCTCTGCGGAATCGCGGACGATCTATTCACATCACTGGACGATGAAGAAAATGGCGACGATTGCTCCGAATCGCGGTGATATATGGCTGGTTGATCTGGGCATGGCCGCGAAGGTTCGGCCATGCTTGGTCATAAGCATTCCAGCCGATGACGAGAACGATCGCGTTCTGACAACTTTAATTCCGCATACGACAAGTACGCGGGGATCAAGATTTGAAATTGTGATTGAATCAGGGTTGTTGAAACCGGGCGCGTTCGACATCCAGAACTTGATCACGATACCTACGGTTAAGCTGATTCGCACGCTCGGCAAATTGGGCGCCAGATGATATGGTTAAGATCGAGGCCGGTCTCAAAATCTGGCTTGGGTTGACTGGCTCATAAGACAGAACAATTCAGTGACTCTAATGCGGTTGAATTGGCGTGTACTTGAACATCAACTCAACACCGGCCGCAAGGTGTCGAGCGACGAACACAATGAAGTCCGAGTTTGGCAGGTGGGTTGAGCCGCTTTTGCGTCTTTCTTTTCTACGTGGAAGTGCCTTGGGGGAGGTGCCTTTGTGGTGAGCTTCGAGGGAGACTGCCAACTCGCGACGCGATGATTCAGCAAGGGGTTTGATTAATCGACTATTCGAGGTGTCAGTGCTCTTTGGTCCTCTGGGCGAGTCGGCTTGATGGCCGAATGCGGCACTGTCTCGTTTGTCCATGCACGGTTCAACCTCGCTTGAGCGGTTCGTCCCATATTGCGGATGCTTGCCTGGAGGCTTCAGTGAGAGCAAGCTTTCGTCCGAGAGGAATGCACAGATTCCTGTAGGGCGATGTGTCTGAATTTTTGGTCGGGTGCGATCATCCAAAACGAAAATCTCAACATCAGGCTTGTTGTGTGGTGGTATCTTGCGGTGGATCTTTTCCGCCATGTTCATCGGTGTCGTTCCGCCAATTGTCTCGCTGGCGATCTCGATCCCAGATTGACGAACCAGGCGAGGAGTTCCTGGTCTTTTAATCTGTTAGTCGAGCGTCTTGCGTTTCACATCCACCCACCGCTAGGCTTCTTCGTTGGTGCTGCGAGTACGAGTCTTCAGTTGCTTTTGCTTCACATACCCGAATGACTGAGACGTATGGTTGCTACTCCTCATCACGGCGCCCTCAGGGCAGTTACGATTATGTGACAGTTTCCACCATCAATAATCGAGTCTGCTCAGCACACGCCGGCAGCTGCACGTGGGCGCTGGACCTACTTCGCAAACACCCAAGTGATTCTTGAGACCGTGCATGCCATCGAAACGCTAACAAGAATGATTGAACAATCCCCAAACACCGAGAACGTTCTACGCCCAATCTTGAAGTCAGAATACGCCAAGCTCGGCGTTCATCCTTGATCCGTCCCTGATGACTACGGGTAGCCGCTTAGCTGACTTTTCGGACGTGGTAAATCTCTGTCGCGGCGAGCTTATCGCAATCATCTGATCCGCTTTCAATATTGGTGCGCTCGAAATAGATGCGCATTGGTTGCGAGTGAGATCAACCTTGACCACGACTCACGGATATCGAAGGTGTTCGGTATGCGTGAGATCGCGACGGTGTTCTCGACATCGGAGTGGGATCGTGATCGAAGATTCGGTCGAAAGTTGCGGCACGCCTCGATCGATACACTGATACAACATTCCAGATGGACTGGACACGTTTACGCCACTGCCGACCGATCGGAACTGTCCGCTGCTCGGGAGGACGTGGCCTCGTGTTTTGGTCGATTGTGTCGGTGATCGGTGCTGCGTTCTTCGTTCCCGAAGATCTTTTTTAGTGGTACGAGCCGTTCCCGCATCGTCAATCCTCATTGGGAACGCTCTCACGGCGAAGGAAACCGGTTAGAATCGGTATGCAATGCCGACGTTAAGGCCGTGTGCGACCAAGTCGGAAAGCGTGTTGAAGTGCTGCGAACCAATGGTACCGACAGGGACGGGTGGCGGGCGGAAAGTGAGATTCGGGTTATTTCGGATATCAATTTGTTCCCCAGCACGCGAGACGTTGCCCCAGTAGAAGGCGGAGTAGCCGACGTTTGCGGACAAGCCGTTGTACAGGATGACGTTGACATTGAAGCTACGAGTTCCGAGACAAAGGCAGCTGTCGTTTGCGACGTGCGTCCACCGTTGCTGTCTTGAGTTAAGACGCCCGAATTGGACAAAACTCCGTTGGTCTGGCCATAAATACTCACTTCGTTCTCGTTGGCCCCCAAGGCGATGCGTCCAAAGAAGTTGGCGACAACAAACGTTGTTAGGCAGGTTACGTCCATTCCCAGTTCAAGTCCATTGAATCGAGTGCCTGCGTCAAATTGATCGTTGATCGCCAAGGCGTCCCCTGGCGCGAACAATTCTTCTCGCGAACTCGAATTCCTTCGCAAAGATATCGGTGACCGACCGTAACGTCCGCCACCTCTATACACAACCGGTGATCGCTCCCCGCCACCACCGCCGCCGGCGAAATCCAATACCGCTGGCTCGCATCCACCACAGCAGTTCTGCGCAACAATCGCCGCAGCAGCCGATGTCACAACAGTCTCCGCAACAGCCACCGCCGCCAGCCCCAACTCCACCGCCGCCGAATCCGCCGATCAACAAAGGAAACGCCGCGAAACGCATGCGGCACGCTCGACCTTCAAATTCGGAGTAAGCATCAATACACACAAAACCTTCCAACTGATCGGGCGGAGAATGGATCAGTTGTGTGTCATCGGACGGGGCCACAGCGATCGAGATTGATGAATGGTCGGCCAATTAGTGCTCCGGAAAGACCGTCATACTTGAAACTTGCCGACAGCTCACCCATTGTGAAGTATTCACCTTCAAAAGCCGATAGCCGCGTGACCCGAACCACGCATCACTTCGCAAACGAACACCCGACGCGCTTCGTTCAAGATCTCTTCATTGCCCAACAACAGTCGCGTGCTGCGAGCCCCCAACACGCCGACCTCTGCAGCGGCGGTCCCAGTCGGATTCGCCGTCACAAGGGGTGGCAGTTCCATTCCCGTTGTGGACAGCAATGTAGTCCACATCCACCCATGGACTTACACAGGCTCCCGGGCGACGCCGCCGCCAAACTTTCTGGATCGGTTTGAAAACGAAATGGAAATCAAGAATGCCGCCAGGGCAGATGTCGTTGCTAAGGATTCGAGAAACGGCCATCGTTCATGGTTCCTAAACGGTTGTGATTGTTTGAGCGTCAACCCGTGAATGAGGTCAGATTCTTTTAGCCTGACGAGTGGATCGACACCTTGTTTTGTCGGCAGCTGATACATCCACTACGACTGCGAGAACTTTTGCAATTGGAACAAATCGTCCAATCGTTAAAGTCATCTCATGCCATACAACTCGGCTATCCCCCACAACGGTAATCAGCAAATCATCCCCTGGCGGAAATGTTGCGCAAACCACGCATAACACCTATGGCTCCGATTTTCACAAGTTGGTTTGAACTGCGTTCCGAGGAGAGCATCTCGATGCATGCAAATGAGGTTAGGCAATTCATGCTGCTTGTTTATTGTTTGCAAGCATTTCGATAACTATACTCCATACTCCTTCCCCCCCCGCAAATAGAGCATCCTGATCCGCCTCCAGGGAACCCGAAACGTGAAGCCACTTCGACCCCGATTCCCCCATTTTTCAGATGTCGAATTTCGTCGTTCACGTGGCTGCCAGCGAAGGGAACGTTTATCCTGACGCTTGTCTCGCCTGGAACAGTTCGAGCCGCAGTCGGCTGCTTGCCTTTCACGCCGCCATCCATCGAACTGATTGAGCTGCAAATATTCAGATCGGTCTCCGTTAATGCTGTCTACCAGATGCATTTGATATCGATGGCCAACCGCTGACAAATACTGCAACACAGCAGCAACAATCTTGAGGCAGAAGCGTTGCAAGGAATCGAAGTTTGGCGATGAATGTTGATGGTTATGGCAAGATGACCTTCCTGAATTGCTCGAGGAATTTGCTTCCGGCCTGCCCAACGCGTCATCGAGCTAGCAGAGCACGATTTCTACGATGGGCTTACGTTCCACCGAGTTGTCAATAACTTTCGTGATTCAGGGGGGAGATCTGAACGGTAATGGCACAGGTGGTTCGACTCTCGGCACCTTCGATGATCAGTTCCACCTTGACTCTGCAACATAATCGAACAGGATTGCTTTCGTTCGCCAAATCTGTTGATGACACCAATGATTCTCAGTTTTCATCACCGAAGGACCGCAGCGTCATCTTGATTAACACCCATCTTTGGCGTGCTTGTTGAAGGCGAAAGTGTTCGCGAGGCAATCAGCAATGCGTCTGTCGTGATTCCAACGGCAAGCCGAACGACGATGTCGTTATTTCTTCGATCGACGTGATTAACGATACTGAGAATGGCGTCATCATGCTGAAGGCTGTCGGAGATCAGCCCGGCACGGCTCACGTGACAATCAGGGTTGATACCGATGGTCTAGTGGATGAGCAAACGGTCGAAATCACCATCGTTCAGGATACGGTCAACACTCAACCGTTTCTGAACCCGATCCCGCCAATCGGCGCAGTCAGCGCCAGCGAGCCCTTTCACGTCCAACTCTCCAGTTCCGACGCGGAGAACGACGTAGTCGAATACGGCTTTGTTTCAATGGACGCCACCGCGTCGATCGATCAGGGATCGGGAGTCGTCACGATCACTCCGAACGCGGGTTTTGTCGGCGCACTTCGCGGGACATTCTCGGTCCGGCAACCAAGTGGGTTGACGTCTTCGTCAGGTCAGGTCGATACACAGATCGTCGATATTGAAGTCGTCCCCGTCGGAGACGAGCTTCCGGCCAATGCCGTCGTGGGTAAGCGATTTATTGCTGACTTGAACGCTTTCGGCGAAAGGGCCGGGCTAACCTACGAACTGATCGCGTCGCCTGCGGGCATGATAATCGACCCCCAGTCAGGCATCGTCCAATGGACCCCCTCCGCAAATCAATTAGGAGCACGAACGTTTACCGTCGCGTTTCAGAATCCGGGATCTTCCACTTTGGAACAATCCTTCGAAGTTCTCGTTTCACAAGATCCTTCCGCTTCGCTCGACTTGGACGTTACCGACATGTCGGGCAATCCGATCTCTTCGGTATTCGTCGGAGAGACATATGTGCTGACGTTCAACGTTCAGGATCTTCGAACGAGCACCGGAAACAACTCCGGCGTTTTCGCCGCATACGCGGACGTCACTTTTAATTCGTCGTTGGCGGCAGTGACAGGCGACATCACATTTCAAGCTCCATACACGTTGGCGTCATCAGGGGTCGCTGAACCGGGCCTCATCGACGAGCTGGGTGCGGTAAATATGCTTCAAACGCCCGCCGGTAGCGAAGAACTTAGGTTGGCAACCGTGGCGATGACGGCGACAAGCCGTGGAACGCTCGCCTTTACATTAAACCCGGCTGACTTTGAGGGAAATGACATCCTATTGTCCGGCGCAAACGACGTGATCCCGGCCTCACAAATCTTCTTCGGCAACGCTTTGCTCAATGTTCGACAACGGCTTTACTGGCAGGGTGATGGAACAACCGTCAACTGGAGCGCGACGCTGAAAACTGGAACACGCGGCAAGACGGGCAGGGCCAAAGCCAAACTCCCACAGCGCGGCGACACACTCGTTTTCTTCGATAGCACCACAGTCGGCCTTGCATCATTCAGTTCCAACAACGATATCATCGGCTGTCCGACATTCGTCGCTGGCACCTTCGCGACACGAGTCAGAACGATTGATTGATCAATGGTAACGCAATTGGTCTAGCTCCTGATCTGGACAACCAAGCATCGACAGCCACCCCGACGTTCAACCTTCCCATTCGTCAGGCGATCTCGAATTCGATTGTTCACGATTGTCAATGGACCGATCGTTGGATCGGGAAATAAATGTCACGGTGAAATCACCTGCATTGCTGGGCGGAACCGGTCAGGTCGACACCGACAACATGGTCGTCGAATCGGGCGTAACACTCTCTCCTGATTGTCGCCGGGAGTCATGACCCCTTCCAAATCTTGTGACTCAATGACGGCGATCCTGAAATCGATATCGACGATTCAGGCTCGACGACGGCAACGCCGGGGACGTCCACTTCGATCAATTGATCGTCAACGAACGGTCGATTTCGGCAATGTGACGTTTGACTTTGCCGGGAGCGAATTTTCAACCGGCGATACGACGCTTGTTCCGCAATACATCATCATCTCCAACGATGGCAATGATCCGGATCGCTCCACGTCGGCTCCGGCACAGGGGGCGGTCGTGGGCACGCTCAATGGCACAGCTAGCAATCTCCTACACTGCGGAGATGGAAATGACGTCGCATTGATCCCGATTGTCATGACACCGCCGTCGGCGGATCTATCGTTGACGATGACGTCGGATTCAGGGTTTCGCCACGGGTCGGCGAGAACATCACGTTGACGGTGTCGTTGTTGAACAGCGGGGCCGGATATGGCAACCGGCATTTCCGTTCTAGCCATCCCGCCAAGTTCGTTAAATATCGTGTCAAGCAGTCCGACATTGGGTGCTTACAATCCGGCAACTGGTCTATGGTCGATCGCGTCAGTAGCTGCGGGTGCGGACGGCAGTTCTGAAACCTCGTCGTTGTGCCAAATGTGGTCGGAGCATCGACCGTTACGAGCGAGATTTTCGCTGTCGATCAACTCGATCCCGATTCGATACCCGGTAACGGCTCGCCGACGGAAGATGGACCAATCGTCGGTATCAATCAACGTCCGAATTCGCAGTTGCTACGCTCGAGGATCGCTATTTCTGGACACCGACGATGATGGGCTCGACGAACCTACGAACGTGAACATTGCTCTCTGAAGGCGTTACGCTTCAATTGTTCACCGATGTCATCGAGAATGCGGACTTTTGATTCGGCGGACCTGTTGGTCGCAACAACCATCAGCAATTCCACTGGCGGATACACGTTCACTTCGCTTCCGGCTAACGTACTTTGTTCGCATCCCCGAGTTTGTCTTTGTTGCTGATCCAAACAACAACGCATCGGGAATCATCCCGCCTGGACTTTGTTCCCGTCTGAACCTCTTCAATCCGGAAACGAATGTCGATGGTGACAACAATGGGTTTCGCGAAGTCGGAAATGGTATCTTAACGCCCGTCATTCTCTTCAGGAAATGGCGAACCAATCAATGATGGGGATACCGATCCAAACACCAACTTCACTCTCGACTTCGGGTTGGTGCCGCGAATCGACTTGTCGATTACAAAGACGGACGTTCCCGACCCCATTATCGTGGGGAACCAATTGACGTACAGCGTCGTTGTGACGAATCTGGGTCCGGTAGCGGCGAATTTCGCAAACGTCATCATTACAGATACGCTCCCGGTCGGCACGACCTTCGCTTCGGGGACGCTCAGCGGTTCCGTCGTGACGGAAATTAACAACGTCTGTTCCGTTCGTTGTAACCTTGACGCCGAGCGGGAATCAAGTGACCGCGAACGTTGGTCAACTCGTCCCTGACTTTACATTCGCCGCGGGTGAATCGATCACGATGACGATCAACGCCTTGATTGGTCCGGCAGCGGAACCCCTCACGAACACGGCGGCGGTGACCAGCGGATTCTTTGACACGAACCTTCAACACCGCATCAACGACCACACAGGTTCTTCAGCAGGGTGTTATCTCGGGCTTCCTTTCACGTTTTATTATCGACGATGCGAGTCCAAGATTTTGCGGAACCGTTACTTCCAGGATTCACCATCAACCTGACCGGACGGATCAAATGGGAACGCCCATCAGCCGAACCACCGTCACCGACAAGTTTGCTCTCACTGATTCTCGAATCTGCCCAACGGCCAGCGCTGACGATCTCCGGAAGGAAACCGACGAACCGGATGGGTACAAACCACGAACAATCCACCGGCGTGATCACAATCAGCCAAACGCAAACCAGATTTACCGCGATCCGTTTACGGTCGATCCATCGGTCTTCGTTCCATGCTCGCCTTCGGCAATGTTGCCGCTGGTTCGATACACGGTTTCAAATTCCTCGATTCCAACCGCAACGGCTTGTTCGACACCGCATTGAACGAACGAGGTCAGGCGGACGTTTCCTTTCAATTGACAGCCGACCGCAACGCCGATCAAACGGTTGATTTCGTCGCCTTCACACAGTCCGACCTCAATGGAGAGTTCGCGTTTAAAGATCTTCTTCCGGGTACGTACATACAGACCGAGACGTTGCCCGCCGGCTTCGTGAACTCGACACCACTGACGCGAACTTTTGTCGTGCAAAGCGGCGATGCATTCGTGTGGCGCGGTGGTGCCGCGAACCTGCAACCGCCCGCGGCTGTGCAAGTTGATCAAAGTCAGACCGGAAGTATTGATGAAACGACGGTCTTCATTCCGCCCCGAGCGCCGGAATCCCGCTGGCTTCGATCGTAGGCCAATCGTTCCTCACTCCTGAAGTGAACGGTCAACCAACCCAAATAGACGTTTGATGCTTGGAACATCGACATCCGTTTTGCTGGAACTGGGTGGACGCTGAACGAGTTCGGTCAACCTTCGAACGTCATTCTCAGCAGTGCGGTTGCCGCTGTTCCCGGCCCGTCGAAACAACGTGTCACGTTTGATTTGTCTGGATCGCCTACGCACCTGATGGCGGGGCGGACGTACGCAACACAAGCGCGCAAACACGGCGTTGCCGACGACGCTCTGGGCTGGCACGCGACGAATAACAATCCGTATGCTGCGGGTATGCACTTCGGGACGTTCAACGGTGGCTTTAATTGGCAGCCACCTGATCCGCAACTCAACTTTGATTTTCACGACCTTACATGCAGCCCTGAATGATCCTTCGCGGCCGAGTTCCTCGCCGATAGCAACAATGATGGAATTGGCGACGAGTTGATGTTCGAAATCTCCCTCTGGGTTCGATTCATGGCTGGTCACAAGTTCGCGGATCTTGACGAAGCATGGCGTACAGGGAGTCAGTGGATCACGAATCAACGGCGTCACGATCGAGTTGAAGCAACTTAATGCCCAACAAATTCCCACCGTCGTGCAAACAGCGATCACGCAAACGATCGACCTCAACGGCGATGGTCTTACGACGCCGAATGAAATTGGACTGTACTCGTTCGAGAACCTTTCCCCAGGAACCTACTTTGTCGAGGAAGTTCGGCCATCCGGTCAGCTTCAGACGACGATCAACCCGCCTCCGATCGCGATTGTCGCCGGCGAGGTTTATGTGGGACAGCTTGATCAGTCGCCTCTGCCGGCGGGCGATCCGAGACTGATCTTCGAGAAGTGCTTGGCGTTCGGCAATCGTCCGACGAGTTCGTACGGTTTTAAGTTCCACGATGTAAATCGCGATGGACTGTTCCAACCAACCGAAGGGGTGATGGTGGGTGTTCAATTTACGATCACGACGATCAACAACATGCCGGTAACGAATGCGTTCGGAGAATTGTTAACAGCGACAACGACCGACGCCAATGGATTCTTCGGTTTTGAAAACTTGCTGCCGGGAACGTATGTCGTGACGGAGGTTCTTCCTCCGAGCATGCAATCGACAACGGGACCGTTAGCGCGCACGTTCGTTCTGAACCGGCACGGTCGCCTTGGCGACCGATAGCTTCCCGCCGGCGACAACCGGACGGTGGAACTCATTGACGGCAACGGACAACGATTGCGTTGGGGGAATGTTCCACTTGGATCGATTCGTGGACATAAGTTCCGAGATTTCAATCGCAATGGTGTGCAAGAGGTTGGCGAACCACGTGCGCCGAAGGTGACAATCACACTGACCGATCTCGCCGGGAACTCCGGTCCAAGACGCATTTGGTCAGATCATTCGGCCCGTGCTGACGGCCGGCACGCTTCGTCGAGTTGCGACCGTCGTTCAGCAATTGCCAGCCTCGATCCACGGCAGGTCGAAAGCCCGCGCGATCGACGTCCCCATTTCCTCGCAGACGACCGTCCCACCCGCCCCGATCACCATTGTCGGCGGCGAAACATACGTTGCCCAAGGAGGCCAGTCGGGCTTACCAGCAGCGGACACGAGATCATCGACAGGTCCCTCGGTTTCGGCAACGCGGTCGTGGGAACCATTCACTGGGAAAAATTCAGCAAGATGGGACATCGGCTGAGGCGTGGATCTACGCCACTCAGACCCACGAGGTCGACCTCCAGACAGGCTTGGTTGTGGACATTCCCTGACCGAGTCATCACGGTTGCTTGATGAACATGCTGCCGGACGTTTCGCCAATCGCCGGAGACTCACCGTGACCGGCCTTCCCCTTGGTCGATACACGATCGAAGAAACCATTCCGGTGCCGGGATATGATCGCGATCCGTTCGTCGCCACGGTCGATCTCCACATCAATCGAATCTACGCCGACGCTGACATGTTTGGGTGAATGCGTGGGCCAATGCGTCTTCGTTGGATCGACGGCGGCCATAAGCGCCGAGTACCTGCGCCAATTGGCTCTTGCC
Source organism: Pirellulaceae bacterium (assembly GCA_041399105.1). GTDB lineage: Bacteria > Planctomycetota > Planctomycetia > Pirellulales > Pirellulaceae > Rosistilla. Next base: position 297,282 of record JAWKTL010000001.1, read on the forward strand.
GAGCAAGGCAACCAGGGAGGCTGGCGGTGGTGGAATCGAGGAGGCTTCGGTGGAATCGGCTTTGGCGAAGGCTTCGATAACAGCAGAGGATTGGGTGCCGCAATCGCCGTCGGTCCTTCCCCGCGTTCCGGAATCGCTGGAGGGGGAAGACCAGATCAGCTGCTCCACGAAGCGTCCGGCAGCGTTGTAGCCGGAAGCTGGGCTTGGCGGAAATTTTGAGGTTCTGGATGAGCGACCTGGACGAGCGGATCATCGTGGATGATCTCCCCAGGCTGAGAGGCGGTTTGACAATCGCTTCGGTGCGGAGATGATGTCATTGAAGCCAGCACGCTGCGGTTTACGTCGCTGGACGGTGGCCAGGCACGACGTACTCAGGCTTGGCTCCGACCGTATCGACCTCACGAATCCCGGCTTTACACTTCGCGGGGTGGAGGAAGTGACGGTCGACGCATCGACATCCAGTATCGCACCGGACCCGACAATCCGTCGCCCGATTGGTCGGCAGCGATCCTTTGCGACTGACGAACCTGGCCGCCGGACAGTTGGAACTGACAGCGGCTGGCAGCTTGTTTCGTCGCGGCCGGACGGCGACCCAACGCTGCACACGCTGCAATCGGGAAGCGGAACGATTGAAGTACTTAATACAAATCGTTATCAAAATGTCTTGAACCGCTTTGATGTTAACGGCAACGGTATCATTGAACCGCTCGACGCATTGTTAGGTCTTAACCAATTGTCGCGCAACGCAAGCGGCAGTCCCGCCGGTGAATTGACATCCCCACCGTCCGCGACACACGCCTACATGGACGTCAACGGTGACGGTGGTCTCACGCCGATCGATATCTTGATGGTGATTAATCACCTTACGGTTCAACGGGCGCATGCGGGAGAAGGTCCCACCAATCGTTCCGACACATCGCCGGCATCACGGCTTTCAACAGAGCCGACCACCATTGTTGAAGAGTTCGGAACGCAATTTGCCACACTCGATCAGCCGTTTGTTTCAATGACCCCGGTCCCCGGCGCAACGTTTGAGATCGAGGAGCTTGGTTCACCAGCGGCTGAGGAATCGGACGAACTTCTCGTCGGTGATATTGACGATGTAATATCGTTGCTCGCGCTCGATCGGCTCTAGCTCAGGCGAAGAGGCCTCCAACACATGCAAAAGGCAGCTTAGCAATGAAGACGTGCTTTCTCCCAACGCAGTTAGTGGCTTGTTTGGTCACGATGCTTTCTGTTTCGATCATCGCAGCCGATTCGACAACCTACGATATTGACGGGGCCATCGCGACCGAACCATCGCCACAGGTTGAGACACTTCTCGCCGAATACTTCAACTCCATCTGGGCGAAAGATAAGCAAGCACTCTTTTCGACACTGCATCGACGTGTTGAAAAAGCAATGAATCCCAAAAGCCAATTCTATTTCGATACCGAAGCCAAGAGGATTTTTGACAGCTATCTCAAGCGCGGCAGGGCTTACGAGCTAACGCACTACTACGAACTGTCCGATGCCTTTACTAGCCCGGCCAATGCGATTCCTTATCTCTACAATCCCGTTCGTCCAACCCATTTGGCGATCATCGAAGTCGGGCAAAGCGATGTGCAATCGAGCCGGGACAGCACTTTCGAGCCGCCATTAACGTTGTTTCTGCAACTGGTTGCCAACAATGAAGGCGAAGTTTCCGTGCTATGGTCATGCCCTCGCGAGAACCATCTCGACAGATTGAGGGCAAAAGCGAAAGAGCAATCCTCTTCGGAGCGATGAACGTCCACCAGCGTGCGCATGACGCCGATGTGTCATGCCACCTCGTGCAGGATCCACAGACTACGCAAGGCGTTTCACCACATATCGAAGGTTGCCCGAACGTTACCAAGAAAACGCTTGCACACATTAAAACTTTGCTTAATAGCAACGCCATTGATGTCACGCAGAGCGGTCGGTGCGACATTTGGAATGGACCATTTGTGCGGAGTTGGGGGGCATAATTTTGCCCCGTCTGGAGTCATTGCCGCAAATTAAATTGAAACGGGTTGACAACTTCGTTAAGGTGCAAGGAGTTGTCCACGCGCAACTTGCGGTGGCGGTACGTGTCCGCTCAAGCAGTTGGATGCGCCCCGTGGACGGAAAAGAAGTGAGTCGCTTCATATAATGCAACGGCATCATTTCAGATGCGCGCACGGTATAACAACCTGCTAGGCAACGATGAACAACGAGAGCAGCAATGCGAGGTGAAATCATCTCCGAATCGAAAGAATCCCATGAAGACCATGTTCGCGCAGACGACTTGGGGGAGCAACTTGATTCAATCATTGGCGAGACATCCAGCGGGATGGGGGCGTTACTGAGCGAATTGCTTCGCCGCTCGCTGAAGTCGGGTATCAGCGACATTGGAAAGTCGTTGGGCTTGTTTGCTGAAGAGAAGGCCAAGGAGGCGGTCGAACGGCAAATGCCTCGAATTACGGAAACGGCAAACAGCGTTGCGGAATCGACTTCCACGCGCGTTGTCGAAACGGCCACGGAAGAATGGACTCAAAAATCGGAGAAGCAACGACAAGAGATCGAAACGAAGATTCAGGAAGCTGAAACGACCGCCATCGACCGTTCGCGAGTACATGTCGACGAAGTTGTTTCCGAAGTTCGCCAATCGATCAACGAAACGCAAGCGGCGGCGTCTCAGCACTATGAAGCGTCCGGGCAAAAACTGAGGAAATCAGGAGAAGGGACGGCGAACTTGGAAGAAGATCAAAGACGAATTGGTCGCGTTGAGTCAGTCTTATAGCAACCTGCGTGAAGAGAATACGTCGCTGCGGGACGAACTGGTCGCGCTGAGTCAGTCATGCAAATAGCCTGCGTACGGAGAATACCTCACTGCGAGACGAGCTTGGCGGGTACATCAGCACGCCGAAGATCAACTTCAAGAAAATGCACGCATGCAGTCACGGCAAGCATCTCTCGACGAGCGACTCGCAAAGCTCGAAGAACCGAAGGACTGCGTGCATTGTTTGCAAAGGATCGGAGGCGGCAAAAAGAAGAAGGTCGTCGATTCAGAACCCGATCAAGAGGTCGACGAAGTGGATGCGGGTGACGGTCCATCCGCATCTTGATCAATCGCAGTTATACGTCGCGTGGCCGAAAATGAGGTGATTCGCTTCATTAAATGCGAAAGCATCATTCCAGAGCACGCACGGTATAAGGCCCCGCTTTGGATTTTGTAAGAACCGGTCAGTACCTGGAGCGATTGAGGTCGATCGGTGGTTGGCACAGAGTTTCTCGGCGGGTAGGGAAGAGAATATTAGAGTCTCGGCGGGGACCGCCGAGCTACGTAGAGTCTCGGCGGCGATGGATGAGATTGTTACAGGTCGAGCATGCCGTTTCGGGGTATCAGGCGGCGGAAGTAAGAGATCCATTCTCCCGCTTCGTTCATGCTACGGGAATTGCCGCTTTAGCTTGGCCTGCATTGTGATCTCTTCGACTTTGCGAACGACTCGCATTTCAGTGGGACGAAGGTCGCCGTCGTTGGGCTTGTCCGGCGTGACTTCAACCAATTTTTCAACGATTCGTTGAACGACCACCGGGATCGGCTTCTCAGCGGTTGGCTGTTCCGCGATCGCGTCTTGCAGGTCCGCAAACCGTTCGACTTTGAATTCGCCGAACTTCACGATAACGTCTCCTTGCTGAATACCCGCTTCGGCGGCGGCGGTTCCCGGCTGCACCGAGCCGACTTCGCAAACCGCCGTTGCCGGTGAGCAGACAACGCCCAGAAAACCACCTCGGCACTGAATGTCCAAATTCGGGAAATGCTTTTCCAAACGAGCCTTTCCATCCAAACTGATGTCCGTCCCGAAAAGTGTCAGGCCACGACGAAGCGGCAATGCCGTGAGAGTATCAAGCAGTTCGTCGCCGGCAGGGACATTGACCAGTTGAAAGATGTCTAATTTGTTAAGCGACTCCAGAGGCTTCAGATCATCCGGCTTGATCGTGGTGTCACGAATAATGACAACCTTCAAATCGGGCATTGTCGCAACATTCCCAATCACCTTCGCGTCGATCCGGTTCCCGCTGAGGATCACGGTTTCGACGCCATGCAGCCAGGAGAGCCAACTGAGAGCGTCGACGCTCCCCCGCCAATCTTGCGACACACGCAAGTGATACGTGTTTTCCTTAATGACCGATGCTAGATGGTAGTCCCCAAAGCCGATGAAGACGTCGGCGCTGGTCAACGCTTCAAACGCTTGCTTTTTACGGTAATTCCGCACTTCCTCCAGCGCAAGCTCTGCACGCAGCGCGGCTGACGAGGCACCGGATGTTTCGATCCGAGCAAGCGATTCCCCGGCGACATCGGTATCTGATTGCCGAGGATCAAATTGGGTGGAAAGCTTCTGCAGGATGGAGATTATCCGGGATGTTGTTTCCAGGCTGCCTTGACTTAGCCCCACCTCCAGGGCTTCGACCGCGGGCACCCCCGCATGCAACAATCGTTGCGAAGCCCACTCGCGAGTTCGATAATCGGTGGAACCAAGTTGTGAAACCCATTTTTCGAATTTAGCTTCCGCTTCAGGACTGGGCATTGCCGCTTTCGACGTGGCAACATCGTCTTCGCCGGACTTCGACGGGACGGATGCGGGCTGCGTATCATCCGCAAACGTCCACGAAATTCCGAGCGAAACAGTCATCAAGACAGCGAGCGTTGGGGGCGCGATCGACTTCATCAACGGACACCTCAGTGAGGGGCAGCGTCGCGCCGACGATTGGAGGTCTTATACCGTGTGGTCTGAAATGATGCCTTTGCTTTACATGCAGCAAATCACTTCTCTTTCGCCCACCGACGCATAAGTCCCTTCGGATCAACCGGCTCGCAACTGCTTGGCAGCGTACAAATATGGATTTAACGTTGGGTCATTATACATTTTCAACTGGCGATACGTTCGGTGGCGTTTTCGCCCGGCGAACAAGTCAGCCAGCAGTTGCTTTAATGCCAGCGACAGATCGGCCTGCTGTCGCTCGCAAATGGAAATTCGCTCCGCCACCCGTTGTTGATGCTCGGCACCCGCATCGTCGCGGAGAAGCTGCTCGCGGTAGTGATACAATCGCAACGACATGATCGAAAGACGATCAATCACGCTTCCCGCTGTTTCCGTGTTGATTGGCGCATCCTCGCCGATGGCGACGTCCGCCTCGGCAAGCATCAAGGTGATTGCGTCATCGAGCTTCTCGATCCAATCGTTTCGCTTTTGATTCAGAACGTCAATATTGCGTTTGACCTGAGCGATCTGAGCGTCCGAAACGTCCTTCGCCCGCGCGATATCTTCTTCATGCCAAAGTCGATAATTGTGTTCGTGCTGTTGGCAGACCAACTGCATAAAGCCTTCGCAACGATTCGATATCGGCTCTTGATGCCACCGCTCCACCGTTTCGTCTTGCAATTGAACGATAGCATCAACGTCAATGGGACCTGTCAACATCTCAATTCTCCTCGACGCTTGTGCGCCAACCATTCATTTATGTTATCAAAACATCAGACCGTTGGCGAATGTTACGCAATCTATCGAAATGAGATCAACCTCATCAGACCAAGATGCATCCCCGCTGCAGGTCCCAGGCCCAAGCCTCAATTAACGACTGCTGGTTGGCGTTGCGATCTACTTGATTGATAGCTTCCACGCAACGATCGATGCGATACAAAATGGGCGGAAAATCATCTTCAGAAAAACGATCCAACCGACAAACCGCTTGCATTTGATGACGATAAAACTCAATCACCATTCGCAAGACCTGCCGCAACCTCGAGCGGCGGTCCGAGGCGTCGGTACCGGCGGCGTTGACATGCTCGGTCACCGCCGTTGCCAACTTGATGGCGTTGAGGGGGTTCCGACTCAGAATGGCGTTGAGCGATTCGTGGAACTCCTGAGATTCGCTGGTGAGAAGTTCGGCTGCCTGAGAGAGATCGCCTCCGGAAAGCTGCAATGCCTGCTCAATCGATGACTCGTCAGCTTCGATCTCGCTTCGCTGCAATAAGGTCTTGGCTTGGGCGGGCTGAAGTTCGCCAAAGCGAATCACTTGACAACGGCTACGAATCGTCGGCAACTGACGCTGTAAACTGGTTCCAATCAAGATCAGAATCGAACCGACGGGAGGTTCTTCGAGCGTCTTCAGCAGCGAGTTGGCACCCTCCTGATTCAAGTAGTCCGCGTCATCAATGATCGCAATCTTGCGTCGACCATAGTATGACCGCAAACGGATATCGTGGCACAACCCTTCCTGCATGCGGGCGTCGCGCGGACCCACCAACAACTCAACGGGAATAAAAGACTTGTCGGATGGCTTCTCGACACGCAACAGGTCGGGGTGAGTTCCTGCGTCGACTTGGATACAGCTTTCACATCGCCCACACGGCTGCATTCGCTCGGCTGAGCTCTCTGGACAGAGCAACGTCTTGGCTAGCAGCGTGGCGAAGGTTTGCTTTCCGATCGATGCCGGACCAACGAACAAGAACGTGCTCCCAAGTCGACCGTTGGCCAACGCAACGGCGAACCATTGCCGCTGCCGTTCATGTCCGATGAAGTCGTTCCATTGCATAATCTTCCACACGCCTTCTACGAATCTTCGGTTGTTTTCAGAATGCTTTCGACGCAGCGTTGGACGTCCGTCCAAACGGATTCGACATCGCGACCGGCATCAACGACCATCGAGTTGCCGGGGCAACGAGACAATTGCGCCAAGAACGCGTCGCGAACGTGCTGCATATATTCGATACCGCGACGTTCCATCCTGTCGGCGGGCCCCGCGCGACGGCTTGCCGCTTCTTCCGCCGTCAAATCCAACAAGATCGTCAAGTCCGGATAGATTCCGTCGGTTGCAATCCGCCCCAGTTGCCACAGCAGGTCGGGCTGTGTCTCCCCACCAACGCTTTGATAAACAACATTCGCCAGCAGATATCGATCGGAAACGACCACTTTCCCTTGTGTCAACGCGGGCCGAATACGAGCCTCCACCAATTGGGACCGAGCGGCCATGTAAAGCAAGGCCTCACATCGCCGATGCATTTCCAAATCGCTGTCGAGCAACAATCCGCGGATCGCTTCGCCGGCGGGCGTGCTGCCGGGATCGCGAACAAACTCCACATCGTATTGCTTGGAGGCAAGCCAGCCGCACAGTCGTTCCAGTTGTGTCGATTTGCCTGCGCCGTCGATGCCGTCGATGGAGATAAACATAGTCAATTAGTTGCTGACACGCTCGATGTAGGCACCCGTTCGGGTGTCGATCTTGATAATGTTCCCTTCCTTGATAAAGCCGGGAACGATAATCTCCGCACCGGTTTCGACTTTGGCCGGTTTGGTCACGTTTGTCGCCGTGTCACCCTTAGCCCCGGGTTGGCACTCGACAATTTCCATTTCGACATGGTTGGGTGGGCTCATGACAATGGGATTTCCGTTGTACAACGTCATCGTGCAGGTCATGCCATCTTTCAGGTACTTCCATGCATCATCGACCTGCTCGGCCGACAATTCGTATTGCTCGTACGTCTTGTTATCCATGAAGACAAATCCGTCCCCCTGGCGGTACAAAAACTGCGTTTCGATTTCTTCGACATCGGCCGATTCCAGCGAATCGCCACCCTTGTACGTGCGATCGAGCGAAGTTCCGCGAATCAAGTTCTTGAGCCGACATTTATACATCGCATTCCCCTTGCCTGGCTTGACGAAATTCATTTCCGTCATCAGATAGGGTTCGCCGTCGATTTGAACCTTCAGCCCTTTGCGAAAATCACTTGTGTTGTAAGTTGCCACTGGTCGAACGCTCCAAAATTGATTTGAATGCTCGACAGCCCGTTCGATTTTGAAACCGGCCGCCGATGGATATGCCGTGCGTAAACTCGGTTTAACACAGCTACGTCATTTTTCAGGCGAAACGTCTTTGTTTCAGCCGACGCAACGTCCCAAACGAGCACGCGGTGATGATGCCCCAGATTCTAACGAACTCAACAAATTCTGTCCGCACGGGGTCTCAAAGATCGTTGGCATGGCAGGATAGCTTGAAAAACGCAGTCCGTCGCGGGGCCGAACTCATCGATCGTCTATCGCTTCACGGACTGATTGACGCATCCGACGAGGCCGCACGCGACTTTCCGGTCTTTGTCACTTCTGAATTTCTTTCACGCATCCGCCCCGGCGATCCCAGCGACCCCTCTTGCGACAAGTCTTTCCACTGCATGCCGAAACCCAGGCATCCGCTGGTTATTCCATCGATCCTTTGCTCGAATCAAATTTCACCCGTTGCAACGGGTTGCTTCACAAATATCCCGGACGCGTCCTACTGGTCACGACGGGAGCCTGTGCAATCCATTGTCGCTACTGCTTCCGTCGCCATTTTCCGTATGCGGAAGTCCCGCATTCGATCAAACAATGGATTCCCGCGATCGATGCGATCGCCGAGGACTCGAGCATCGAAGAAGTGCTCCTCAGCGGAGGCGATCCTTTAATGCTGGTCGATGACATTTTGCAGAGCTTGATCGAGCAAATCGCGTCAATTCCGCATCTACAACGACTTCGCATTCACACCCGATTGCCGGTTGTCGTCCCGTCGCGGGTGACCGATCGATTGATTGCGATGCTGAAACAAACGCGACTGACATGCTTCGTCGTCCTGCACATCAATCACGTCAACGAAATCGATGATTCGGTTGCCGCGGCGTCCGCCAATTTGATCGATCACGGAATTCCCGTACTCAATCAGGCGGTGTTGCTTCGCGATGTGAACGACAGTTTCGACGCCTTGAGCAGCTTGTTTCGTCGATTAATCAATCTCCGAATCATTCCGTATTACCTGCATCAGCTCGATCATGTCGCGGGGGCGGCGCATTTCGCCGTCGACGAGGCTCGCGGACGTGAATTGATCGGACAACTTCAAGACGCCCTTCCGGGCTACGCGGTACCAAGATATGTCGTCGAACAACCGAATCAAAAGTGCAAAACGGTCTTACGGTAGTTGCGGACCTTCAACCCAGTTCCTAATCCCGACAGCACATGCTTCGTGCGACTGAGTCGCTGTCAGACGTGACGATTCAACGACATTGCCATCGGCATCGCTAAGGTTCTCGCGAACGGAAACAGAAGCGCGGTTGCGGAAACACACAACCCAAACGACAACCGATCGTCTGGAATCAGGACGGTCAACAACGATGCGACGCCCCCCGTCACCATCGCCCAGATCAATGCCACGCAGACGATTTGTTTCAGCGAAACCGTTCCGGACTTCAAAGCGATCGCAACAACGACGCTCGCTACGATTCCCTTCGCGAGCAAACCGAAATGCATCCATGATGGAATTTGACTCAGAAAGTGCGTGACCGAAAGTTGCACTTGTGTCCATTCAGTCTGTCGCATGAACCAGTACAGTCCCGCTCCAAGCAGCCCGGCGTAGAACGAACCGGCGACAACGCTCGTCGCGACAACGAACCATTGCCTCCCCGTGAAGCCCACCCAAGTCGCAGCGATGATTCGGCTAAAGACGAAGGCCGCGATCACGACAAAACAGCTCAGCGTGTAACGAATTGCGAAGGCGTCGGCGGGCAGATCGGAATGCATCCATGTTCGCTGTCGCTGAGCCCATGCGATCCAATCTTCCCGAAGTTCGGTGGAGGTTACCCAATACGCGAAGGGTATCAAAATATGTGCATACAACACTAGTGAAACCGCTAAAGGGACAAAGGCTTGCGTCCAAGCAAGCGTTTGAGTTGACACGGGAGAAACCGACAAATAGACGGGAAGTGTGTGCGTTTGCGAATTCTGTCGGTTGAGTACGGCAATCAACCCAGCGTAAATGAACAGCACGTTTACCAGGACAAACCACGGTCCGCCAAACTGCATCCAGAACGTCGAACCGATCACAAGCGGGATCATGTACAGAAACCACATCGGCAACAGACTTGTCCGCATCCGGAGAAGCTCGTGCAGCACCATTGCTTTCGCTGGCGAAATGGTCCCATGAACACGTTTTTCCGAACGGAACGATGTCTCCCATCGCGTGAGCGTCTGCGTCCCTATCGCTTGCCAAATCGATTGCCTTTCCGGAATGACGCCGGCCACGCTGGACCGAGCAAAATTGACCGAACGAACAGCAAGCGCAATGCTGCCCAAAAAGAATAAGATTGCACCGACTTGGGCCATCGAGGTGATCGCATTCAATAAAAAGGCTTCAGTTCCCGTGTACGAGTGACTTCTGATTTCGTGGGGAGCCAGCAGTCCAAACATACAGCAATAGAGGATCGCAGCGACGAAAAAGAGCAAGAAGAGTCGGTACCAGCCTCGCTTGAAAGGACGCCACGCGACGACCAGCAATGCGATCGAACCCGCCGCCAAGCTGATTCCAGGCAGCAGCAGGGGGACTGGAGGAAAAGGGGCAAACGCTCGAAAGAACATCGCCAACGAGACCCACCATGCAATGTACCAGAGCGACCTTAAAACGATCGGCACGATCGCAATCTTCCAGCCGGGAACGGGGGATCTCAGCAGCCAGTGGCAACAGCCGCTCTCAGGCAACACAAAGTTGCCGTTGTGTCCGTAATCGAACATCCACAGGCCGAACAACGCCGCCGGACCGAAACACAACATCATTGCCGTGCCGGCCACGGTTTCGGCTTGTTCACGCTGAAGAAACGTAAACGATGCGATCAGTGCGATCTGTCCCAGCACAAACAGACAGACGCTTGAAATAATGATCAGACGGTGTCGTTGAAAACACAGCTTCAATAGGGCGTTTAGTTCTGTCATGTCGCGATTCCTCGACGATGATTGGAAGATTCGTGGATTTCGCTTGGGACCTATCCGAAAACCGTGAGCCCACAGCACTAGCTGCGGGTCTTATCTGGATTGTCGGATGGGTTCTTACGGTGTCACCGCAGTGCTAGGCGATCGAGTTCGTGCAGCGAACCATCGATCCAAGCTAACCGGGCGTCGGTCGATAACGTGAAGATCGTCGGGTTCAGACTCTGATCGGGAATTTTCGCGTTCCACGACTGCTGACCATTCGGCCCCACTGAGCTGCCATCCAAAAGCGCTACGCCAGTCGGGCGGAAGCGGATTGTCAGGCTCGCTGCGACAGATGACTTCGACGTAGCGGTCGTGCAACGAGGGAACATCGACCATTTCGCAAATGGTTCCCTCGTGCATTAAAGCGATCGTATCGCACACCCGACCGACCTCATCAAGCAAATGACTGGAAAACAAGACGGTCCTCCCTTCATCGCTGATCGTCCGAATGATCGCTTCGAGGATATCGCTGCGAGCGATTGGATCCAGTCCGCTGCTCGGTTCATCCAAAATCAGCAAGTCCGGTCGATGCGCGATCGCAACCAACAAGCCGACACGCGCGCGTTGCCCCTTTGAGAGTGATCGCAATTGCGTCGCCGACGAGAGGTTGAACATCTCACACAAGCGGCGCGCGTAACCATCGTCCCAGTTCGGATAGATCGAGCGGTGAAAATCGATGAACTCGCCAACACGCATCCACTTCGGCAACGAATCCTCCTCCGTCAAATAGCCGACCCGCTTCAACACGCTGGTCGCGTCCAGGACGGGATCGAGCCCAAAAACACGAACTCCGCCATGCAGGGCGCGCAGGGAACCTATTAGATGCCGGATCAAGGTGGTCTTTCCGGCACCATTCAACCCAACAAGCCCAAAAACGGAACCGGTTGGAACCTGAAGATTGACATCGCGCAATGCTTGGACGCCACGAAACGTTCGGCTGAGTCGATGGACATCGATCGCACAGGAGGCTGAAGGGTGATCGGTCACGAGCGATTCTCCATGGATGGGATTTGCTGGTCGCGTTTGCGTAATTGGTCGACAACGTCGTCGATCGAAAAACCGAGATGACGCGATTCGACAATCAACTGTTGCAGCAACGGTTGCAACAGTTGCTTTCGCTGGGCGGCGCTCCGTTGCTGGGCTTGCTGCGCAACGAACGTTCCGGTCGTTCGACGCTTCTCGACCAATCCCTGAGTCTCCAGCTCGCGATAGGCTCGGGCGACCGTATTCGGATTGACCTTTAATGACTCCGCCAGCCCGCGAATCGTCGGCAGTTCGTCGCCGCCGCTTAATTGACCCGCTGCTATGCGATATCGAATCTGATCGACGATCTGCTGAAAAATGGGCAAGCCGTCGGATGAAATGTGAATCTGCATGGCTGTCTCTTTGTGTTAATTCAATAATACAAGAAACGGTCACTCTTGGCAAGGGCGAATTTTAAAAAATTTATTGCGAGCGTACGGACCGATGGTGGCTGGGCGAATCAGTCCATCCGAACACAATCCGGGTGTTGGGAGGCGATGCAAGACATTATCATTTGTTCGATCAAGCGTTTTGCGTGATGATGCATCGCCGACGGTTTACCTGACCGGTGAACGACGTCACCCTATCGTCGACGACGATGACCATCTTTTTTCCTTCCGATAACATGGAATTTGCCGCTCATGACCCAACAAATTGCTTTGAAACCGAAGATTGACCTTGGTGTCGTTCCAACCCATCTGAAATTTGTCGGAGGCTTGGTGCCTGACGAATCAGGCAAGCTTCCTCGCGATCCGAGCGGCGACCTCACCGTCGTTGCCAATTTGATCAAACTGTGCGGTGAATCGCCCGTCAAAATCGCCTGCGTTCAGGTCCCCTTCTTTCCGGGACTGGACGAGAGCGATGTGCAAGAGATGGTGGAGGGTTTTCGCGCCCTGCAGTTGCACGTTCATTTCATCCTGATGGTCGGTGGCGCGGACCCGATGAATCCAGAGGACGAAGACGCGGTGGTCGATATTCTCGTCGGCGGCTTGAAGGCGGCGAAGAAGCACGGAATCGAACACGTCTCATCAACATCCGTCGAAGAATGGATGAAGGCTGGGGCGACGCGAAAGGACGGCGAGGCGTTCGATGCCGCCGTCGCCCAAAACGTCAAGGTTCATACGCGTGCCTTGAAGGAAGCGGAACTCGATGGATCATCCGTCAAGGCTTGGCATATCGAATTCCTGCGTGGGGGCGAGTTCAAGACCTTCACCGACATTGGACGAATTTGGCAATTCGTCAAAGCGGCGAACGAAGCGATCGGCAAGCCGTTCTTCAAGGTCATGGTGGATGCGGCCCACTGCGGAGACTCGGCCCTGACAATTCCAGAAAACGAAAAGGTTATCGAAGAGATCGCACAAGGCGATGCTTTGGGAATCTTCCATGCGTCCGCCAAGACGACCCGCGGTTGTTTGTCGACCGATGATGGTTGGATCGGTGCCTTGTTGGCCGCGTGTGCGCGAACAGGAAAGCTGAGCATTGCGTTTGTCGAAGTCTTCCATCACGAAGATCCCGCATTGCAGGGGCTTCGTGATATGGATCCCGGCCATGGGTTGGATACGCGCGACGGTCGCAGTTATGACGAGGTGGTGATCGACGGACTGGTCGATGTCGCACGTCGACTGAACAACCTCGCGGTGCGTGGCGTGCTGCCGGGATAAACGTCGCGTGGCAGAATATGATGTGATTCGCTTCATTAAATGCAAAAGCATCATTCCAGACCACGCGCGGTATCAACGTCGATCCACTGAAACGCATGTCGGTACAACATGCGATCAGGGGCGTTTGGAAATGATACCTTCGCGACGCAATAAAAAACCGGCCACCTTACAAAGAAGGTGGCCGGCCTTATAGTATCCTTCAGCATTTGCGGCAAAATCGGAGCCGCTGGGAGAATGACAAGTATCGGGCGTGCTACTGCACTTGCCCTTGGGTGATACTGGTCAACCCGAAAATTTGGTCCCTCTGCCGGAATGCAAACTGAAGGATGTGTGGCTCAAATTCATGCTCCACAGAATCAAGTGTACGTCAGCAATGACTGACGGCAATGGGTTTGTTCGGCGATTGCGACTAAATTGCTTCAGCTTTTCTTTCCTAATGCATCGTCAATCCTTCGCGGACACTTTGCGACGATGAAAACGAACGTTGGAAAACCTTGGATTAATCGAAATGACTGCATTGAATCAGGCGGCCTATGAAACGGTGATGGAACTGGAGGAAAACCAGGCGGATTACCGAGTTGGTTCTCGAACGATTGCCGGAGCGACCGTCTTTGATCTCGGAATTGAACACCCCGGGGGACTTGTCGCCGGGGAAATGCTTGCCGATGTCTGCATGGGGGCCGCCGCGGACATCTTTGTCTCCGCCGAACCGGGAGCCATCGGCACCGAATTGATGGTCAAGGTGGCGACCGACAATCCCGTGGAAGCTTGTTTAGGCTGCCAGTACGCCGGTTGGCCACTTGCGGCGGGGGACTTTTTCGCCATGACCAGTGGTCCGATCCGACTGTTAAGAGGGCGCGAACCGGTTCTGGAACAGTTGGGCTTGACCGAACGGGGGAGCATCGCGGTGGCGGTGATGGAAGCCGATTCGTATCCCACCGAGGAAGCGATCGCCAAGATCGTCGACGAATGCTCGATCGAACCGGAACTGCTGAACATTCTCATCGCGCCAACGACCAGCATTGCCGGGAACATTCAAGTCGTCGCTCGAAGCATCGAAACGGCAATGCATAAACTTCATGAACTTGGCTTTGATGTGCGTCAGGTTCTATCGGGGACCGGCGCGGCTCCGTTGCCTCCCCCCGCAAAGAAATCGATCGACGGCATCGGACGCACCAACGATGCGATTCTGTATGGCGGATCGGTTACGCTGTTTGTCGACGTCGATCAAGACGTCATCGACGAACTGGGAGCGAAAGTGCCCAGCAACGCTTCGTCGGACTTCGGCAAGCCATTTGGGGAAATCTTTAAATCATACGACTATGACTTTTACAAAGTCGATCCGCATCTATTCAGCCCCGCTCGGATCACCTTCGTGAATCTCCGAAGCGGCGTCAGTCGCAGCTTCGGCAAATTGATGCCCGATGTTTTGAAAGCATCCTTCGGTTGCTCCGATTCATGAGAATACTGGTCCTTGGCCCGGATGAAGGTTGGCACGCCGATCAGCTTCGCCAAGCGGCGAGCATCGCTGGCGACAGCATCGCCTATGCGGAATATGAATCGTTGCGGTCGATGATCACCCGAGATGGCGTCTCGCGATGGGAGGGGTCCGCCGGACCGCTGGATGCCTTTGATGTGATTCTGACACGCACGATGCCAGCCGGTTCGCTGGAGCAAATCACATTTCGTCTGAACGTTTTGCACAGCCTGCAACAAACAGGTGTCAGGATCGTCAATCCGCCATCGGCGTTGGAAACGGCCATCGATAAGTTTGCTTGCACAATGCGGCTGCGACAATTGGGATATCGCGTTCCCGCGACAGCGGTCTGTCAAACGCGGGCCGACGCGATGAAGGCCTTCGAATCGCTGGGGGCCGCGTTGTCGTAAAGCCTGTTTTGGAGGCGAAGGGCGTGGCGTGATGCTTGTTGAAACGCCCGAATTGGCTGGACAACCTTTCGACGCTGCAACAGCTTGCCGCGATCATCTATCTGCAGGAGTTCATCCCCAGCGGCGGTCGCGATTTGCGATTGCTTGTCGTTGGACAAAAGGTTTGGGCGTTGCAGCGCACAAATCCCGACGACTGGAGAACGAATGTTTCGCGTGGCGCTCGAACGTCGCAAATCGAAACGACAACCGAACTGCGTTCGATGGCGATCGCGATCTGTCAGTCGATACGTCTTGTGATCGCCGGAATCGATCTGATTCAAGACACGTTTGGAGCCTGGCATGTCCTGGAGGTCAATGGCGTCCCAGGTTGGAAGGGAGCGCAAAGTGTGATCGACGAGAATATTGGCGCACAGATGATCGAAACCTTACGGATGCTCGATTGATAGCACTCGGTCCAGATGACGTTGCATTCGAAGTGGATTTGCGAGTAAGTAAGCATTGACGGCTTGCTTCGGTGGGCTTTCGTCGCCGAATTTCCAACCGCTCCACTGACCGAATGTAATTGCAACAGCGATGGTAACAGAACCTGCGTTTCCCGAATTCCTGGCGACGTTGATCAGCAATGAAGTCGATCACAATCCGGACGTTGCCCATGATGCGTCTGGCGTCACGCCACGATTTTCCGTGATCGTCCCTTGCTTCAACGAACAGGGAGCCTTGCCCGACGCGATCCTTCAGCTCCGCGATTGCCTAGCCGGCCATCACATGGAACTGATCGTTGTCGACGACGGATCAACGGACGGGACCGCCGAGGAACTGCGGAAGATTCACGAGCGGCATCGCGATGTCGTCGTCATCACGCATGACGTCAACCTTGGATACGGTGCGGCATTGAAAACGGGCATCCGTCACGCCTCCGCGCCGTTGATTGTGATCACCGATGCCGACGGAACCTATCCCAACGAGCGAATCGGCGAACTTGTAAAACTCGCTCAGCGATACGACATGGTCGTCGGTTCACGCACCGGAGACGATGTCCATTACTCCAAGCTTCGCAGCGTGCCGAAGTTCTTTCTGAAAGCCTACGCCTCGTGGATTGCGAATCGAAAAATTCCTGATCTGAACTCCGGCCTGCGGGTTTTCAAGAAAGACACGGCCGAAAAATTCATGCACATGTACGCCGATGGATTCAGTTTCACGACAACCAGCACGCTTGCCTTCATGACCAACGGGCATTCGGTCCATTACGAACCGATCAGCTACGCACATCGTATCGGCAAATCGAAGATCAAGCCGATTCGCGATACGCTGCGTTTCGTGCAGTTGATTATGCGGATGGGAATGTACTTCGCACCGCTACGCGTTTTGGGACCCTTCTGCGCGGTCATGCTGATCGGATTTGTCGCCTCCATGACGTACGACGTCTTCTTCCTCGGCGATCTTACCGAAAAGACATTGATGCTGCTGCTCTTTGGAATGAACACTTTGTTCTTCGCTCTGTTAGCCGACATGATTGATAAGCGGAGTCATTGACCGAAACGCTCACACACGGGAATCATCTACGCTTATGTCTACAAGCTTCGACTCAAACAGCACGCAAGCCACGGATTTGAATTCAACAGGCCCGCAATGCGTTATCGTCGGCGGTGCCGAATCGCAGCGCGAATCGCGAGACCGGGCGTTGTTCGACAACATCGCTGAAGGTTATGCGGCCAAGGATTGTTCACCCTCCTGCCGCCCCGCCCGAAAACTGCGTCTGCGACAGACCATCGATGCGCTCCCCGCCGCCTCGTTCATCGATAAGCATGTGTTGGAAGTCGGTTGCGGAGCCGGTTATGCCGCGGATTATCTTCCACCAACGTACGCATCGTATTTCGGAATCGATTATTCGCAGATGTTGATCGATGTTGCTTCGGCAACGCACGCCTCCGATCGCGTCCGCTTCGCCGCGATCAATGCACGCGATCTCAAACCCGAACGTCCGTTCGACCTGATCTTCATGATCGGCGTGCTGCATCACATGGACCGGCGTGACGAAATGGTCCGGCACTTGGTGTCGTTGTTAACACCCGGTGGCTGGCTGGTGGTGAACGAACCGCAACCGGGAAATCCATTGATCCGCGTCGCTCGAAAAACGCGTAAACAGATCGATACAAAGTACTCCGACGATCAACTGGAACTCAGCGGCAAGGAGATATCGCAGTGTTTCGTCGATTGCGGCTTGACGGCGATTCGCATCAAACCGCAAGGACTTTTCTCGACACCATTTGCCGAAGTTCCGCTGAAACCCCATCTTCTTTCGCGACCAGCCGCCCATTTCGCATGCATGATCGATCGAACCATGGAGAGCACCATCGCTCCGCTCCTGGGACGCATCACGTGGAATGTCATCGTCGCTGGCCAGAAACCCGAACGTTCATGACGAGCCGCCTGATGAAGTTCGCGCTCTTGAGCGTGCTGAGCTTTCTGACGAACATTGCGATCACCTATTGCCTGACCGATCGACTGCAGCGCCCGCAGAAGTCTCCTTCTTGGTCGCCATTGCAATCGTTTTTCTGATGAACTTTCTGCTCTGCCGAACGTTTGTCTTCCCGTCGACCGACCAGCCCTGGATGAAGCAGCTTGCTTCGTTCTTCGCTTCGAGTGTGATGTTTCGCACTGCGGAATACCTTGCCTTTTTAACGCTGCATCAGTGGTATGGCGTCCACTATCTGCGGGCGGTCGCGATCGTCCTGATCTTCGGATTCGTCAGCAAGTTTCTGTTCTACAACCGATTTGTGTTTATACAGCGCGTGGTCCGAAATGATCCCCGTGCGTCAAATGAAGCGAATCACCTCTTTTCTGACGACGCAACGTTAAAAACTTCTCCGAAGACCGCGAGCCGAACGCCCTAGCGTCTGGCTTGCATCGTCGATCCCCGCGCACGCGGCGTCCGCTTCCAGCTCTGTCGGCTCACAAACTGAATGGTGAAGTCCAACGCTTACTTCACAACATTCTCAGCCCAGCAGTGAAGCATCGCCATGCAACAATCTTCCAACAGCCTGCCCGATGTCGGGTTGGCGCATCAGTGACTCACCGACGAGAATCGCTTTGACACCTGCTTGGCCGAGCATCCGCACATCATCGTGAGTACGGATTCCGCTTTCCCCCACCAGCAGGCGATCGGCTGGTATCTTCTCACGCATGCGAACGGTATGCATCAAATCGGTTTGAAAGGTCCGCAAGTCGCGATTATTCACCCCCAGCAACTTCCCCCCGGTGGCGAGAACAGCATCCAGGTTCGCTTCGTCATAAAGTTCGATCAAGGTTTGCAGGCCGATCTCCGCAGCTTGTTGATGCAACGTTATTAGTTGATCAGGCGTCAAGCATTCCGCGATCAGCAAAACACAATCCGCCCCCGCAACGCGAGCTTCCAGCAGTTGATGCCGATCGATGATGAAGTCCTTTCGAAGCAGAGGAATGTTGACCTCGTGCCGGATCTGACGCAAGTATTCCAGCGAGCCTTGAAAGAAGCTTTCGTCGGTCAGCACACTGATACACGCGGCTCCCGCTTGCGCGTATGTCTTGGCAATCGCAACGGGATCGAAGTCGGGTCGGATAACTCCCGCCGACGGGCTTGCCTTCTTGACCTCCGCAATTAAACGCACCGAGTCGGTTGCCTGAAGTTCCGCCAGAAAATCGAGCGGCGTGGGGGCGTCAGCGATTCGAGCCTCGAGTTCATGCTCGGGCCAATGCAGCTTGGCCGCGGCGACTTCTTCATGTTTCTTGGCAATAATTTGATCTAGAATGTTGGGCATGCAAGTCGTTTATATCGATAATGAACGGGTTTGATGTTATCTTGCGCCGATGTTTTTCAATTGCTCTCGCGACGTAGTCGCTCTAAGCATTGAAGGGCTTTATACCGTGCGTGGTCTGAAATGACGCCATCGCATTGTGTGAAGCGAATCATCCCATTCCCGCCCGCACGACGTATCCATATCAGATCACGCACAGTATAGATCAAAGAACCGAGCCATGAACACATCCGACAATCCAACGATTCTGAAAACTGTCCGCTTGGGCTGGCGGTTTCATCGAGCAGCAATGGGCGAAAGCCGCGCAGTCCGTTCCCCGCCCCGAGGTGCTCGCCGAAGTCAAGGCAAGGCTGAGTGAGGCGATTGAAAAGCTGCCTGGATCGGCGGCCCGCGAAGTCGATTGGTTGTTGGCGATGGCGAAACAGCACGCCGTTTCGTTCGCAACTGGCTGGGATGCCGAAGATTCATTGCAAATTGCGGCGATCAATGCCAGCGGTGTTCTCATGCATCCGGACTGTCGGCCAACGATACCTGTCCACCTGCCTCAACAAACGGGCGGTTTTCAGGCGGTCAATCATCAGCCGGAAGTGGCCAGTAGCGTGCATCGCGCGATTCACACCAGCGCGATCAAACTAGCGGGACAGCCGGCGCTGGTGGCCCATAATATTGAATCGGCTTTGATCGCCGCGACGCTCGCTCAGCGATCGGTATCGCAGTGGATCGTCCCCCGTTGTCATTCGATTTCGCTTCCATCAGGAATCAGTCTTCCCGATCTGCTTCGCAGTGTGGGGCATCGCGTGATCGAAGTTGGCTCCGTCGATGGGTGGTCCTCCGCATCGATACGCAACGAAGTTCGAGAACCTGCCGATAACTATGCTTTGATTACAGCACAGCGAGTCGGCGACGCGTCCGATTCCAACGACCTCAAGCGAATCAAAGCCGAGGCGGGGGACGTGCGTCATTCTTTGCATGTGGCTATCGCCGCCGCACCGATCGAGTTGCACGAATGGATAACTTTTCCACCTCCGACCTTGCGTGAACTGTGTGAACAGACAATGCTGATCACCAGCGGAAGTGGTCTGCTGTCAGGGCCTCCGGCCGGATTGATCTTCGCCGCCGAGTCGGAACTGGACACCATCGCTCAATCATCCGCCTGGAGTTGGCTGCAAGCAGAACTGGACGCCTTGGTGTCGATGGCGTTGGCAATGCGATGTTGGACCGAAGAGCCGTTCCCCGAAGCCTCGGTCATTTCCATGTTGGAAACAAAACATGCGAATCTTCGCGATCGTGGCGTTCGGTTACGAAATCGGCTCGAACAAGGTGGTCTTGAAGCGAATGTCATCGAAGATGGCAAGCCGGCTTCGTTGTGGGGCAACGGACGATGGACATTGCCGTCGGTTCAGGTTCAAATCCGTGGCGGTGCCGAATCGGTCGAGGCCCTGCACCGACGCTTGCTGACAACGCGTCCGATCGTGCTCGCCAATCGCGACGACGATTCGTTGACCCTTGATCTGCGGTGGGTCCCCGCCGAGTTGGATGGAATCTTGGCGAGGCGAGTCATTGGCGGAACAGCGGAGAATTCAGAAACCGAATCCGACGAGCCCGCCGCGCTCGGCAACGGTTCCATCGGTGACGATGAAAACGTATCACAAACCTTTGAAAACGGACAATCGAATTAATGGTTCTTTCTCGTATTGCAATCGCCGCCGTGCTGGTGCTTTTCTGGTTGGGCACGGCTTCGGCTGGAACGAAAACTTGGGACGGCAAGCACGACACACGGCGGATCGAGGTCACGGCGGTCTACTTCGTTCCATCCGATCGTCAACCGTTGCCTGATTGGCGCGATCGGATGAGTTACTTTTGTCGTCGAATCGAGCAATTTCATCTGCGTGAGTTCGGAACCCAATCGCGGATGCAAGCGACGATTCACGAGGAACCGCTGATTTCCGAACTGACGACACGGGAGTTGCGGGTTGGCGACGGCGACGCGATTTACTACCGAACCCTCAGCGAGGTCGATCGTCGTCTAGAATTTGCACGTCAGAAGGGAGAGGCCTTTCCGATTCTATTGGTCTTCAGCGACATCAACTGGCGGCCGTTGGACGACTTCTATCGACTGCATCCAACCGAAGACGGCACGCTGGAATTCGAAGGAAACTATTCAAATCAAGAACACTTTCCCGGAGCGGCTTCCGGTGGTGCCAGAGCGGCATACTTCGCTGATCGCGGTGTCGGGTGGGGGTTGGTTAGCGCCGATGGCTGGCGCGTCCCGTATCGCGGGTCGGACTGCGTTGTTTATCACGAAGGTTGTGGACACACCGTCGGATTGCCACACCCCGAACCAGGCAATGGGTCGGTGATGAGCCTTGGACAGTACATGGGGTGGATCAGCGAGTCCTGGCTGGACAAAGAGCAAAAATCAAAGTTGCAGTGGGAACCCGAGGATCTCGAAAGCGATTTGCAAATGCAGTTGTTCTCAACGTTTCGCGCCATCCCCGAACCGCTGGTTCCCAAGCCGAACGAGTCGAGTGGTTTAAAGCTCGATTGGCCCCAGGATGTGAACGTGAAGTCGTTACGCGTTCGGTTTCAGACGTCGATCAACAGTCCATGGATCGATGTGCCGCAGGAGCTTGTCGATGGCGAAGTTCCAGATCGGGCGACGCTGGGGAGCTTTGACCGCGAGACGCCGATCAGCTATCGCGTGGACGCAGAGCTTCGTGACGGGGAGACGGCGGAACTGTGGGGATACTTTCAAGTTCGCGATTCGTCCGATCGAAATCCCGCACCCAATGATCGGCTGGCCGATTTGAATCGCAATGCCGGGGGCGGCTCGACGTTCTCAGTTCCTGATCGTCTACCACCGAAGCAGATTGATGTCTTACAACAATTAAAGATGCCTCAACAGTGGTCGTCGGGCGAGTGGAGTTTGCGTGATGGCGTGTTGGAAAGTCCAAAGCAATACGGGGCGAGACTGGAGCTGATGCCGCCGTCATCCGATGCTTACCGAATGATCGCGATTGTTGAACCGCTCGACGAACCCAACGGCTTGATTTTTGGACACCGCTTGGGGAGTCAACGGTTCTTGACGTTGGTGAACTACGCGAATGGAGATCAAGCATCCAGTGCGATCGAAAACGTGTCGGGACGCAATGTCGGCAACGAGACCACTTTCAGGGGAAATCTGCTTAAGAAAAACCAGCTTTCACAAGTGGTCATCAATGTGCGCAAATCGAGCATTGAGTTGCTTGTCGATGGACGATTAATTATCGATTGGACGGGTGATCCGAAAACGTTGTCACTTGGCGACTACTGGTCGACCCCAAACGAACGATCTCTGTTTGTGGGAGCCTACGATTGCCGCTACCGCTTTCATCGGCTCACCCTTGAACCCCTAAACCAAAGATGAACGCGTCTGATATTATACCGTGCGTGGTCCGACACAGATACCTTCACGTTAAATGAAGCGAATCACCTCACTTTCGGCCACGCGACGTCTATACCGTGCGTGGTCCGACATGATACCTTCACGTTAAATGAAGCGAATCACCTCGTTTCGGCCACGCAGCGTCTATACCGTGCGTCAATGTCTTCCAGTTGATCTTTCGACGCGGTCGCTCCAGGATCCAGTGGTTGTGAATCGGCATGAATGCGACGCCTGAAGCGACTCCGAAACTCACGCTCGGCACGGCGACTCAGTTTGTCAAGGGAGTCGGTTCCGCGAGAGCCGAATTGTTGTTGAAGCTGGGACTGCGAACCGCCGGCGATTTGCTGTTTCACCTCCTCGCGATTATGAACAACCCGCAACCCGCATGCGGATCGCCGACCTATCCGATGGCGTCCCCGCGTCCTTTGTCGGAACGATCACCGAAGTCGATCATCTGACGACGCAAGCGGGCAAATCGATCTTGGGCGTCTTGGTTTGCGACGATTCCGGTGCCGCGCGCGTGCTGTTCTACAACCAATCGTATCGTCGGGATTTGCTGCCGCGGGTCTGCGTGTGCTGGTCACGGGGAAGCCTCGATTATCCGGCTTGCGAATGGAATTGGTCCATCCCAAAGTCTTGTCATTGGGTGATGACGAAATTCCAGCGACCGAAGGGATCTTGCCGATCTATCCTTTGACCGAAGGGATTCAGCAATCGCACATGCGTCGGGCGATCGGAAACGTGGTCGACGATCTGGCGGATCAAATTGTTGACGTCATTCCTGAAACGCTTCGCGCGCAAGCATCGGTCACGGGCATCGCGGACGCCCTACGAAACATTCATCGACCGGCGGATCAAGCCTCATTGGACGCGGCTCGACGACGTCTGATCTTTCAAGAGTTCTTGATCCTGCAACTCGCGTTGGCTTTGCGCCGCCGACAATTGACAAGCGAGCTGAGGTCTCCGCCGCTGCCGGTCGACGCTGCCATCAACTCGCGAATTTTGAAGCGATTCCCATTTGAACTGACCGGCGATCAAAAGCGGGCGTTCACGGAAGTGAGTGCGGATATGGCGCGTCAGTTTCCCATGAACCGCTTGGTTCAGGGAGACGTGGGAAGTGGCAAGACGGTGGTCGCGCAGTACGCCATGTTGCTGGCCGTTGCGAACAAGCATCAAGCGGTCTTGATGGCGCCGACCGAGGTCTTGGCGAGACAACACTTCGCGACCTTTCGCAAGGCTCTCAGCCACAGTCAGGTCCGACTCGGCTTGCTGACGGGAACACTGTCCGCTCTGGACCGTCGCGAAGTGTTGACGGCGGTCGGCGATGGCGAAGTCGACTTGCTGGTGGGAACACAGGCGTTACTCAATCAACAAGTCGCGTTCAAACAACTCGGACTCGTTGTGATCGACGAACAACACAAGTTCGGCGTCTCGCAACGCGCGATGCTCCGCTGCGGCGGGCTCGATCCTCATTACTTGGTTCTCTCGGCAACACCGATCCCTAGAACCGTGGCAATGGCCGCTTTCGGCGACTTGGATGTGACCACTTTGCGAGAAAAACCGCCGGGTCGCAGCCAAGTGAACACATATTTGGCCAAGGAAGACTGGACCGATCGCTGGTGGAATTTCGTGACCGAACGATTGCGTGAAGGCCGTCAGGCCTATGTGGTCACGCCGCGCGTCGACGCGGGCGAACAAGAAGACATCCGAGGCGCGCAGCAAGTCTACGAAGACCTTACTTCGGGACCGCTGAAGAAGTTTCGCATCGGACTGCTGCATGGTCGGATGACGGCTGAAGAGAAGAACGAGACGATGACCCGCTTCGCACAGGGTAGGCTTCAAGTGCTGGTGGCCACGACGGTGATCGAAGTTGGAATCGACGTCCCCAATGCAACCGTGATGACGATCTTCGGCGCGAATCGCTTCGGATTGGCTCAGCTTCATCAGCTTCGAGGTCGCGTCTGGCGAGGCTCGCATCCGGGATACGTTTGCGTGTTCACGGACAAAGATCGAAGCCCGGAAGACGACGAGCGGCTGCGCGTGTTCGCCGAGACCAGCGACGGCTTTGCCTTGGCGGAAGCGGATTACCGGATGCGTGGACCGGGAGATATTTTAGGAGTTCGCCAAAGCGGAATGCCTCCATTGCGGATGGCTGACCCGTTGCGACACACTGAACTGTTGGAAGCAGCCCGCAATCTTGCCGTTGATATCGTGGAGCACGATCCGAATTTGGACGACGCGTCGTTTGCAATGCTCAAGCAACGCGTTCTGAATCGTTACGGCAAGAGCCTTGAACTTGGGGATGTCGCTTAGGGCAAGCCTAAAGGACCAGCCCGTAGGCTTGCATGGCGTTGGAGGACCAGAACTTCAATTGCTCTTCGCTGGACAATTCGGAAGCAAGTTCATCCACCGTTTCGCACCAACGCTGATAAGAACTTCGCAACAGACAGACAGGCCAATCGCTGCCGAACATCAAACGCTCGGCGGAAAAGGCCTCCAGCGACGTTTCCCAATACGGACGAATCGTCTCGATGTCCCATGATTCGTCTCGGACTTCGGTAACGACTCCGGAAAACTTGCACCAGACGTGATTTCGTTTCGCCAGTTCCCTGATCCCTTCGGCCCAACGCGTGTCGAACGAACCGGCTTTAATCGTCGGCTTGGCGATGTGATCAAGAATAAACGTTTGGTTGGGATGTCGATCGACAAACTCAATCGTCACGGGCAAGTGTTTGCCAAAAATAAGGATGTCGTACGCTAGACCATATCCCTGCAGTCGATCGATCCCTCGATTGAAATCCTCGCGCAAAAGAAATCGATCGTCCGGTTCGTCATGAACGACGTGTCGAACGCCTCGCAGCAGTTCGTTCTGATGCAACGGCTCCAGTACATCGTCGACGCGGTCGCTTAATAGCGGCACCCAACCCACGACTCCGGCAAGGCAAGCGGGCTCTTGATTCGCGGGTTTCCGTTTCTCGCCCCCCAGTCCTTTGGCACGATAACGTTGTGCAAAGTCGAGCAGCCATTGTGTCTCTTCAACCGTCTGTCGCGCCTGGACGGAGATCGCGGCCGAGATGCCTCCCGCGTCGAGTGCTTCCTGAAGTTCGCCAGGGCCGAAATCGCGGCGCAACGGGGTCATCTTTTCACTGATCCAAGCGTACTGCCGAGGATCGAAATTCCAGAAATGATGATGCGTGTCGATCTTAATCATGGTTGGGTTCCCGAACTAACAAACGGTTGTGAAGCAGATAATCGATCACCTGCGAAGCGAGATCGTCAGGTGAGGCCGAATCGCCGCGCAAGTGAATCTCGGGGGCATCGGGGGCTTCATAGGGATCGCTGATGCCGGTGAAGTTCTTGATTTCTCCCGCGCGGGCCTTCTTATAAAGTCCCTTGGGATCGCGGCTTTCGCAAACCGCCAAGGGAGTGTCGACGAAAACCTCCACAAAGTCACCCTTGCGACCGTCCGTTTCGATCAGCTTGCGAACACGCTGCCGATCATCGCGATACGGACTGACAAACGCGGTCAAGGCAATGATCCCGGCCGATGCAAACAATTGGCCGACGGCCCCGATCCGACGGATATTTTCTTCACGATCGATGGCTCCGAAACCAAGACCAAAGCGTTGCGCGAAGGCTTCGCCATGTTCTTCGATCAGACGATCCGGTCCGGCACACAAGTGATGACGAATGTTGTCGCCGTCGAGCAAGCAGGTCACCGCGTCCATCGCCACCAGACGACGGTCGAGCGCGTTGGCGATCGTGCTTTTTCCGCACCCGCTCAGCCCGGTAAACCAGACAACGCAACCTCGTTGAGACAACTTTGTTTCACGCATGACACGATCCACGCTGTGGTCATGCCAAACGATTTCGGGGCGTTGATTGGACGTCGTTTCATTCATTGTCGATGCGATCCCCGCGGGCTTGGTTTGTGGTTACAATGTCTCAACGTTTACAGATCGCGTGGTCAGAAATGAGGTGATTCGCTGTATTTAACGCGAAGGCGTCATTTCGGACCACGCACGGTATACAGATCCATGATGTACGCGTTTGATATTATCTTGCGCCAATGTCTTCCAGTTGATCAAGCGACGTCGTCGCTCAATGCGTCAGCCTAGCCAATGCAATTCGTTTATGGTCGCCATTCTTAAAGTTCGCTCCGGCCCCGACGCGGGGAAGCGATTCCGCCTCGATCCGCGTCGTACCCTGCACGTGGGACGTGACGCCAATTGCGAACTGATGTTAACCGATCCGGTCAGTTCGCGGTATCATGCCGTCCTGTTCCATGAAGACTCGCATTGGCAAGTCCGCGACACGAACAGCCGCAACGGCTTGCTGGTGAATGGCCAAAAAACAGACCACGCCACGCTGCGCGATGGAAACACCATTCTGGTGGGTACGTCCGAATTGCAGTTCCTGGAGAGCCCCGCCGATTCGGGGGAAGGGGACAACCGAGAGCAAACGATCGTGCTCGACCGCCCGGTCTCGGACAGCCTGTCGGGTGGAAACCTTAGCCTTTTGGACCCCTTGCGGGAAATCGCGGAAGTTGGATTCCTGATCGATCTGTATCAATTGAGCCTTCAGTTGATCGCCAGCGACGATCCCGATGCGGTGATCAAGATTGCAACCGATCTGCTGAAAGACCGAACGCAGGCCGATGTCGTGGGCTTCATGTGGATCGGTGACGATGGCTCGCTGCAACCCGAACATGTTCTTCCGTCGGATGCCGCGGAGAAAATGAAGCTCAGCGCCGAATTGACGCGTCGCGTCACCAAGGACGGCGAAGCGTTTTGGTTCAAGGAGGAATCT
Organism: Pirellulaceae bacterium; assembly: GCA_041399105.1. Taxonomy (GTDB): domain Bacteria; phylum Planctomycetota; class Planctomycetia; order Pirellulales; family Pirellulaceae; genus Rosistilla. The sequence goes on from JAWKTL010000001.1 coordinate 324,691, forward strand.
CTAATTCCCGGTCAAGCCACCTCGTGGACCGATGCGATCTGCGTTCCGCTGCAGCACGACGGCAAGATCGCCGGCGTCTTACATCTCTATCGCAACGCAAAGCGTTTCAAACAACGGCACTTTGAATTGGCGATCAACAGCGGACAACTGCTGGGCATGGCGCTGCGGCGTGCGCGGCGCACCGCCGCCCTGCAAGTTGAACGCGACCGATTGTTTTCACGCAATGCCGAGACGAACAATTTGATCGGCGAGAGTCCGCCGATGAAGCGGCTTAAAGCGAAAATTGAACGGATCGGTAAAGCCAACGGTTGCGTCTTGATCCGTGGCGAAAGCGGTGCCGGCAAGGAACTGGTCGCTCGCGACGTCCACTACCACAGCGGCAGGCACCAACGTCCGCTGCTGAGTGTTAACTGTGCGGCGATTCCACGCGACTTAATTGAAAGCCAGTTGTTCGGCCACAAGAAAGGATCGTTCACCGGAGCCGATCGGGATCATATCGGTTGGTTTCAGCAGGCCAACACCGGCACCCTCTTCCTGGACGAAATCGGTGAATTGACTTTGGAAGGTCAGGCCAAGCTGTTGCGGATCATGGAGGGGCACCCTTTCCTTCCCGTCGGCGGAGTCGAAGAAATTCGCGTCGACGTGCGAATTATCGCGGCGACCAATCGTGACCTCGCGGAATTCGTTCGCGACAAACTCTTTCGCGAAGACTTGTATTATCGCTTGAGCGTCTTCGAACTGCACGTTCCGCCGCTGCGGGATCGTGGTCAAGACATCGAACTGCTGCTGAATCACTTCCTTGATCACTTCTCGCGTCAGCATGCTCGCCCAGGTATCCAGCTTTCCGACGCGGCCCGCAAACGTCTACTGTCCTACGGTTGGCCGGGAAACGTCCGTCAGCTTCGTAATGTGATCGACAGCGCCATCGTCATGGCTGACGGCAATGTGATTGAAGCCGAAGACCTCGGCTTGCGCGACGCCGGCATGGAGGCAACCGATACGCTGCGCCTGGATATCTGGGAACAGAAACTCATCCGCGAAGCGTTGAACCGATGCGATGGCAACGTGCCCGAAGCCGCCAAACGACTTGGGATCAGCCGCGCGACGGCCTATCGAAAAATCGCCGATTACAATATCGAGAAGTAACGCCCTCCGGTTGTGAGCACGAAGCTTCAATCGTTACGCCACAGGCTGCCAGTGACCGTTGTGTTCAACGGCAAGCCGAAGGCGACGTTTTCCAGTGTTTCGCCGTCGCCTTCGGCTTGCCGTTAAACGAGTTATGCTCAAGAACTTATGCGGGTGCTTACGCCACAGGCTGCCAGTGACCGTTGTGTTCAAACCTTATATCCATAATGAACGCGCTTGATGTTATACGTCGCGTGGCCGAAAATGAGGTGATTCGCTTCATTTGAAGCAAAAGCATCATTCAGAGCACGCACGGTATATCTTGTGGCAATATTTCTCAGTTGATCTTGCGACGTGGTCGCTTTAGGCCTTGGTGCTTACGTCTCAGATAACCCTGCAACATGAAGTTTGTTATACATGTTTACGCTGGTGATTAAGCTTTGCCCATGCTGAGCATGATGCATCCAGGCAAGACTTACCGGACAACGCGGTTTTATGGGTTGATAGCAGTGCGTCTTTTGTAGCGACTGATCCGGACTGGGGCAGTGAAGATCCGGTTCTCGCAATGGGACACTCGGCGGCGCGCTGGAGACATCAAAGGGCATCCGTTCCCCCTTCCTGACCGACCTTTCAATTCAGAAAGCTTTTCACGGCTCACAGGCATTCAGAGCGGCAATTGGTCCAATAGTTGCTATCCGTGCTGCGCATGCAAATCTCTATAAATCGATTCCATCAAGTTATGCCTCTTGTCCGCAAATCGCTGTCTATTTTCTGCCTAATTGTTGCTGCCGTCGGATTTGCGGCTGAGCCTTTCGGAGTGCCGCATGGAGCGCAAAAATCGATCGGCGTCCCGCTGAGGCAGGCGATGATGGGTCCTATCGCGGCGCGGGAAGAGATGCTCCTACGCCCGACCGATGTCGATGAGCTGAAGGCTGCTCGAGAGACCAGAAAACGTCAGATGCAAGGTTTGCCAAAGGGCGGACGCTTGCCCGGCAGTTGAGCCGCAACGCGCCGTCCTGCTCAGCTACCGCATGATTTGGCCGTCACCTGCCCGACCGTTTTGGCCGGCATGGTGCGTGAACTGCAAACCTACGTCGAAGTCGTCGTTCTTGTTTCGGACAAGGCGGAACATCACGATGCAATGCGTTTGTTTGCCGATTTTCAAGTTCCCATGCACCGCGTTCGTTTTGCGGAGGTGGACTACGATACGATGTGGATTCGCGACTACGGCCCTCAGTTGCTGGAACATGCCGATGGTCCGTTAGCGATCGATTCGGCATACGATGACGCCCGAACCTTCGACGAACGGGTTCCCACGGAACTAGCGAAGCTTCTGAATGTTCCGGCCTCCAGCATGCCGTTGCGGATCGCCGGGGAAATCTGCTGGTAGCAACGGTCAGGGCTTGGCGGCGACCACGTTCCGCATGATCGAAGAAAACGGGGGAACGCTCGAAGATGAAGACGATATCCGCCAAGGTCTCCAAAACCTTTTTGGCATCAATGAATTGATCTTTCTTGAACCGCTGACGGGAAGTCGACCGGACATGTCGATATGTTTGCGACGTTCACCTCACCCGACACCGTCATCATCGCAGAGTGTGATCCGGCGATGGATGCGGAAAACGCGGCGATCCTGAATCGCAATGCTTCCTTGCTGGAATCACTGCCGCCACCGAGGAGGCCTTTGAATGTCGTTCGTGTGCCGATGCCGATTCTCGATGACGACCTTTGGCGAACGTATACGAATGTGATCTACGCCAATGGCGGTTCTCGTCCCGTGCTATCTCTAGTATCGATGAGTCCTGGCGGCGCGAGTGTTCGACGTTTACCATCAGTTGCTCCCTGGATGGAAAGTTGTCGGCATCGATGCTGAAGAGTTGATCCAACTCGCCGGAGCCTTGCATTGCGTCTCGATGAACGTTGCCGCAATCGAGACGCTCCCCTTGTTTCCAGTTCCGCAACGACAACCGCCATTGCCACTTCCATTGACCGAAACAAGTCCGCTGGCCAACAACCGATTCCTTTCCATTCGTCAAACCAGAACAAAGCCAGGGCGTTTCTACGGCATTCCCTTTCGCAGGATGTCAATTCCGCCACGTTCCGTGCCGATCATGCGTCCTTTCGATCGCCCGACTCAACCTTTGCCGGACAACGAATGAGGCGTTACGAACGCTTTCGCCGACGATTGAATTTTTCGCGAGCCACCGCGACCGCGTCCGCAAAGACTTCGACTTCCGCAGAGGGTGTTGTAAAGATAAAAACTGCCGCGTGACGATGCCGAAATTCCCAGGGACTCATGCAACGGCATCGCACAATGGTGACCGGCGCGAATCGCCACGCCACGTCGGTCGAGCCACTGAGAGACGTCATGCGGATGCACGGCGTCGATGCTGAAACTGACGATTCCCGCCTTATGTTCCGGCGTTGGGCCGAGGATCCGTAATCCGTCAATCTGTTGGAGCTTCTCATGCGCCAACCGACACAACGTCTGTTCATGTTCGGCGATTCGTTCCAACCCGATATCTTCCAAGTATCCAATGGCCGCCGCCAAACCGATTGCCTCGGCGATGGCGGGAGTCCCGGCCTCAAACTTCTCGGGCAAGGCGGCGGGCTCGAATCCGGCTGTTGTCACGCGATGAATCATCGCGCCGCCCCCGAGGAATGGCGGCATCGCATCGAGCAACGCTTCTTTGCCATAAAGAACGCCGATGCCTGTCGGCCCGCATAGCTTGTGAGCGCTGAAAGTCACGAAATCAGCATCCCAGTCGATAACATCAAGCTTTGCATGCGGGGCCGCCTGCGCGGCGTCGACCAGCACCAATGCACCGGCTTGATGTGCTTTGCGAACATACTCCTTCACGGGATTGATGGTTCCAAGCACATTGCTGGCGGCGGTGATGGCGACCAGCTTCGGTCGATGCTGGGCCAACAAGCGATCAAACGATTCCTCACACAAACGTCCATCTTCCGTCAGTGGCGAAAACACGACGCTGCAACCGGTCCGCTGCGCAAGCTGCTGCCAGGGGACAATGTTCGCATGATGTTCCATCATCGTCGTCAGAATGCAATCACCCGACTGAACCTGTCCGTCTCCCCAGCTCCTGGCCACCAGATTGATGCCGGCTGTTGTCCCGGCCGTGAAGACGATTTCGCGTTCGTTGGACGCATGCAGGAAACCGGCGACGATCTGCCTTGCTTCTATCGAATGCCTCCGTCGCTTCTTCGCTGAGCGTATGGATTCCGCGATGCACGTTGGCGTAGTACGCTTTGTAACAATCGTCCATCGCATCGATTACGGCCCGCGGTCGTTGCGTGCTGGCCGCGTTGTCGAGATAAACCAACGGGACACCTGGCCGCAACTCTCGCGAAAGAATCGGAAAGTCATGGCGAATGGATTCGACATCCAGCGGCAAAGGCTTTGTGTCTCTTGAAGTCATCGTTATGTTCATCGGAATGTTAAAGTCGGACCGGCAAAGTCGGTGAATGCATCACGAGATGCCGCAAATGGAAAGGCGACCGGTTTGCTTTCGCACGCCAAGCCGCTAGTTTTCCTCGCCTAAATGCGGACCACCAAACGTTGGTCCATCCTCATCGAACTCGCTCAGTGGATTGTTGATCGCCATTTGAAGAACGCGCCAAGGAAGCAAGCCACATTTTTGCTGATCGACAGGCACGGAAGGCCCTAGCATCGCGAGCATCCCCACTTGCCGTCCAACGCCTCCATGCCGAACGATCCATTCCCTCGACCTTCTCCATCAGCATCGACGCGGCCGCTTCGCAAACCACACATCCTTCTCCGCTGAACCAAGCCTCTTCAATCGAACCGTCGTCGGAATCAAGTCGCAACGTAATTTGAAGAACATCATGACACAGCGGGTTGCGGCCACTTGCTTCATGCGTCGCCAATTCGCATACGCCGCGATGGTAGGGATCTTCAAAGTGATCCATCAAATGCTGATCGAGTTGCTGTTTAGATGATTGCGACATACTTCCATTGCGACGGGTTCGGTGTTCATTCTCAGTCTAAAACGATAAACCGCCCCTGAAAGGTACCAGCGATCAAGAAACCTCGACTGATTGCGTTTTGTTTAATGACTTATGCCGAGGCTCTTAAATCAATGATGAACGCATTTGATGCTATCTTGCAATAATGTTTTTCGTTGGATCTTGCGACGTGGTCGCGGCATAGGCTGAATCTTTGTTTGCACTCCGAACCAGAATGAACTTGCAACGGGATACAAACCGCCGAATTGTCGGCGTGTCGAGCATCACGGCCAGCAGCAAGACGGCCCCCAGCACGATCTTTTGATTGAATGGATCGATGTTTAAAAGGTTCATGCCATTCTTAATCACGGCGATAATGAAAGCTCCGATCAGCGTGCCGAAAATCCGTCCCCGACCTCCCATCAGCGAAGTGCCGCCGACCACGACCGCAGCGATCACCTCGAGTTCAAACATCAATCCGAACTTTGGGTCTCCGGCGGCAAGTTTGGCGGTCAAGACAATGCCACCCAGTCCAGCGAGCGCGCCGCTAAGGGTATACACGGCCAGCAAGACTCGGCGTACGGGAACTCCCGATAAACGCGCAGCCTCTTCATTGCCGCCGATCGCATAGACATAACGTCCAAAGATCATCTTTGACATCACCAGATGGGCGATGGAATACATGATCAACATCAACCACACCGGATTGGGAATCTGAAGCAGGGTCCCAGATCCGAGGGTTAGCAAAATGGGTGGCAGATTGGGAATTGAACTTCCTTCCGCCCAGCGGAACGCTAATCCGCTGGCCATCATCATCATTGCCAAGGTGACGATGAATGGAGGCAAGCGGAATGCCGTGATCATCAAACCGTTGAAGCAACCGGCGACGGCACACACGAAAATGCCCGCCAGAACGGCCAGCATCGTCAGCGCCATTCCGCTTTCCGGCCCCGAGCCAAGATCGCGAATAACCAGGGCCGTGGTGACCGACGCGAGCGCAACGAGCGATCCCACGGAAAGGTCGATACCGGCGGTAATGATGACCATCGTCATTCCAATCGCGATGATGGCGTAGATGGCTGTCTGATTCGCAACGCCCAGCAAATTTGTCAGCTTCAAAAAATCAGGCCAACGATACTCAGGCGGCGTCACCAATTTTTCCCGTCCGACTTCCGGAAATCGATCGTAGATCGTCCACTTCGCCGTCACGCTGTTGGCTGCAACTGCGTCGATTCGTTTCCCATCGGCGATCGCCTGCTCGATGGCTTGTCTGGCGTCGCTCGCTTGGCCGTGAACGGTCGCTAAGACGGTTGCTTCGGATTCTTCAAGGACGCGAGCGACCGCTTTGCTGAACTGACGATCATCGTCGGTTGGACGCGCGACAACGATCACTTGAGGGTTCCCTTCGACGGTGTCCAGGATCCGTCCGGCAACCGCCTCCCCAGCTTGCTCTCCCGTCATCGCTTGATCACGGAGTGTCGCGGCGCTGAACGCCATAATCAACGCCAACAGGACAAAGACCATCGCGTAATCACTCGCCAAACGGGCAATCATCGATCTCTCCCCTCGATTCGTTTCCGTCTTCATCGGTTGGCTCCGATCGCGAGTTTCATAAGCTGTTCCTGCGTTGCGGTTGCCACATCGGAAACTTCTCCCGAAAGATGTCCTTCATGCATCACCAGAATTCGATCGCTCATGCCGAGGATCTCCGGCAGTTCCGAACTGATCATCACAATCGCCTTGCCGGCGGCCGCCAATTCATTGATCAACTGATGGATTTCATACTTCGCCCCCACATCGATCCCACGCGTCGGTTCGTCGAAGATGACAACCTTTGCATTGCGTTGAAGCCATTTCGCCAACACAACCTTTTGCTGATTGCCCCCGGATAGATTGCCGACCATCTGTTCAGGGTCAGAAATCTTGATCTTCAAGCGATCAACGAACGTCGACAAGACTCGTGCTTCCTCGCGGCGACGCACGAAACCCCAACGCGAGAAATCGCCGAAATTGGGCAAAGCGAAGTTTTCTCGAACACTCAGACCGATCACAAGACCTTCGTGTCGACGATCTTCCGACAACAGACAAATTCCCGCTGCGATGGCGTCGCGTGGACCGCGAATCGTTATCTTTCGATCATCCAGCCAGATCGTTCCCTCGTCGTGGCGATCCGCTCCGAAGATCAATCGAACGAGTTCCGTTCTTCCGGATCCCACCAGCCCGGTTAATCCCAGCACCTCCCCCTGCCGAACGGAAAAGGAAACGTCGCGGACGTTGTCGCCTCGGGCCAAGCCTTCAACCTTCAATCGCGTTGGCCCCAGCTTCGCGGCCACCTTCGGATATTCATCGCGAATCGGTCGCCCAACCATCTGTTGAATCATTTCCTGACGCGTCAGCTCGCCGATCGCGGCATCTCCCACATTCCGTCCATCGCGAAGAACGGAAACGCGATCGGCGATCGCCTCGATCTCATTCAAACGATGGCTGATGTAAATCACGCCGATGTCGCGTGCCGACAAATCTCGCACCATCGCCAGTAGACGTTCGACCTCCGCCGGTGTCAGCGCCGCCGATGGCTCATCCATCACGATCAATCGAACATCTTGAGAAAGTGCTTTCGCAATCTCGACCACTTGCATTTGCGCCACCGACAGCGAAGCACAGGGCAAATCGATCGGTATCTTTACCCCGATCTGTTCAAACAGTTCCAACGCTCGCTGTCGTTCCGACGATCGACGAACAAAGCCTCGCGATTGCTCGCGCCCCAGAAAGATGTTCTCCCAAGCAGTCAAGCCGGGAATCAAATTGAACTCTTGATAGATCACGCCGATCCCGGCCTCAATCGCATCCGATGGCTGCTGCAATCGCACACTCCGCCCGGCGACCTCGATCGTCCCCGAATCGGGCTGTTGAGCACCGCCGAGCATCTTGATCAGCGTACTCTTCCCCGCGCCGTTCTCCCCGATCAGTCCGAGCACCTCTCCGACGGCTAGTTCCAGGTCGACACCTCGCAATGCCCGCACACCAGGAAACGACTTGTGAATCTGTTGCATTTTCAGCAATGGCTGCGATCGTTTCGACATTCTTGTACCGTGCGTGTTCCGAGATGACACTATATCCATATGGAACGCGTTTGATGTTATCTTGCGTCAATATTTCTCAGTTGATCTTGCGACGTGGTCGCTCTAGGGCAATGTGCGGAGCAAAGTAGTTCCACTTCACCCACGCAATGCGCGGGGCTTTACTTCCGCTTCGGCTTGCGCAGCCGCGACGTGCGGGCGATCGGAATCGGTGTTGGCAATCGCTCGAGCCACTGGATCACCTTCGTTTCGATTGCATCGACCTCCACCGAGGCACCAGTCCAGCGGTAGGACCTGCTTTGAATCGCCGCGTGAACCGGTGCAATCTTCGTCTCCCAAAGCTGCAACAGTTGGTCGGTCTCCGCGTCATCCAGAAGTTCCTTTTCAAACCGTACCCGTCCTCCGACAGCGGGACGCGACAGGCGAACGATCCCCCCGGCCGCAACAGCGTAACGAATGCCTTCATTAAAGACGCGACGCAGACGATGCGTGGGATCGAACTGGAATACCGGATCGGCACCGAAATACCAGCTTGCCGCATCGTCGCTTCGGAAGCCGACGACAATCGGCGGGCAACTTTCAATTTGCAGCTCGCCGCGCATGGGCAGACCGGTCGCTTCGCCGAGCAGGTCCTCACGATCTTCAGGTTCCAACGCCATAGAGCGACCACGTCGCAAGGTCAACTGAGAAATATTGACGCAAGATAACATCAATCGCGTTCACTATTGACACAAGCTTGCTAAATTGCGGCAAGTTTTCCGATTATTCCGATTTTGCGGATTTGCTTAAGTTTGACGGCTCGTCCGGACGATATCGATCGTAAGTCAACGACTGGGATTCGCGAAGGGTTGCTCCGCAACGATCGCGTTCCATTTACGATTCGCCTTCACACACAAATAAAGGAATCGAACGATGCGATTCTTGATCGCTAGCATAACGCTGGCAACCCTGATTGTCATCTCGACCGGATGCATCTGCGGTCCGGGTGGCTGCGGCCCAGGATTCTACGGTTGCGGCCCCACGGCTTGTTGCGAGACGGGCTGCGACACCTGTGGCATGGGCTGTGAACCCAACTGCGGATGTGGCGGACCATCGAGCGGCATCGACGCTGGATGCTGTGAACCAACATGCGGATGCGGCCAACCGGGCTGCTGCGATATGGCGTGTGCTCCCTGCTGCTTCGACCCATTCTCGCTCGTCCATGGTGTTGTTTCATCGCTGGGGTCATGCCTCTTCGGCTGCCACGGCGGTTGTCATACCGGCTGCGGTGAAGTTTATTACGACGAATGGGCCAGTTGCCCACCGGACTGTTGCGACCCATGCAATCGATGTGGACACTACGTTGGCCACGCGGGCGGTTGTGGATGTGGCGACTGCGGATGTGGCGGCCCAGCACCTCGATGCGGGCGTGGCCTAGCTTCGATCTGGGGTTTCAAGTATCTCGGCGGAGGATGTGGCGGCTGCTGTCAAAGCGGATGCGGCTGCGGTTCTCCCTGCGGCTGCGAAGCGGGAGCATGCGGATCGTATGGCTCGCCATCGGGTTGTGGTTGCGGATGCGGTGGCGGATCGTCCATGGTTCACGACGGCGGGGAATTTTACGACGGCGAACACTACGGTGGTGAACAATACGACGGCGTTGTCTACCCGGAAACAGGTGGCTACCAAGGAGGTTCGATCATCCACGATGGCGAGATCGTTGAACCGAAGGCGATGGAACATCCGAGCGTTCCACACTCGGTCACTCCGCCGAAAGAGACGCTGCCGGAACCTTCGGTTTCCAATACACGAGGCCGACGTCAGCCCCAAACGTTAAGGCGGCGTGTCCCCAGTACGAATGTCAGTCATATTCGGCGATAATCTTCAGGCGTCCGAAGACATTCAAACCGCAAACTTTGTGTGAAGGCAAAGTTCAACCGGTCGTCGGCGTTTGGAAACAATCGCCGGCCCGGTTTTTTTCCGTTCCGGAACGTTGAGACCGCCATGATTCATTCGTCGATCGTACAAGCCGTAATGTGCGTCATCGGATACCCCGTCGCCGGCAATGCGATGCAATTCGCGATGCAGCGGGCGCTCAACGATGCTCAACTCGATTGTCACTTCCTTTCCCTGAATGTTCATCCGGAGCAATTTGACGACGCACTTCGAGGTGTCAAAGCGTTGGGCTTTCGCGGCGTCGCGCTCGCCGAACCATTTGAGTCGAGGGCTGCCGAATTCGCGGACGAGTTGATGCCGATGGCCGCCAAGGCTCAGTGGGTTGATTCGCTTTGTCATTCCAACGGATGCTGGATCGGACGCAACCATCTCGCCAAGGTCGTCGTCGAACGATCGCGTGAAGCTTGCCCGACCGCTTCGCGAGCGATCATTCTAGGTAACGGTGAACAGGCAAAAGCCATCGCCGCCGGCTTTGAGTGCGGCCAAATCGAAGTTGTCACTGTCGACGATTCCGCCGATGCGTTCGACGAGTCGCATGACGCCACATATTCCCTAAGCGACACCGTGATCATCCGCGCCGACGACGATTCGGGAACACCGATATCCCTTCGCCAATTTCCCTCGCTGGCATCCGCAAAGCCGGGCTGCTTTGTCGATACAATGATCGATCCGGCCGAGACGTCCTCGCTTTCGATCGACACCGCCCACGTTTCGGGGCTCGACATCGTTGTCGCCCGGATCGCGGCGAGCTTTCTCGATTGGACCGGCCACGTTGCGAACGACGACGTCCTTCGTGAGGCGGTCGAAGAGTATTTTGAACTGTAGATCAATGAGGCTGGGTTCAATGAGGCTCAGCGGGCGCTTCGCCTTCCCGATCAGCTTCGCCCTCCCGCTCAGGAAGATGGCTTTCGTGGCTGATGGTTTTAGAATTCGGCATTGCCAGGTGTTCGAGGAAACGGGATCACGTCGCGAATGTTTGTCATGCCGGTCGCGAATTGAACAAGCCGCTCCAGTCCCAAGCCGAAGCCCGCATGGGGGACGGTGCCGAAGCGTCGCAGATCGAGGTACCACCAATAATCTTCCGACGACAATTGCATTTCGGCCATGCGATCTTGCAGCACATCGAGGCGTTCCTCCCGTTGGCTGCCACCGATAATCTCACCAACGCCGGGGACCAACACATCCATCGCGGCGACGGTCTTCCGGTCGTCGCTCAGACGCATGTAAAACGGCTTGATCGTCGAGGGATAATCGGTCAGGATCAGCGGCCCGCCGACATGCTTCTCCGTCAAGAAACGCTCATGTTCGGCCTGCAGGTCGGTTCCCCAAGCAATCGGAAACTCGAAACGTTCACCACAGTTTCGCAGAACATCGATTGCTTGCGTGTAGGTCATGTGTTCAAACGGTGTTTCGGCTACCTTGCGAAGGGCGTCGACCACTCCTTTCTGGATGCGATCATCGAAGAATCGCATGTCTTCGTCACACCGATTCAGAACGTCCGACAGCAAACGCCGCAGAAACGATTCCGCCAGCGCCATATCGTCCGCCAAATCGAAGAACGCCGCTTCGGGTTCGATCATCCAGAACTCGGCCAAGTGACGGCTGGTATTCGAGTTCTCGGCACGAAACGTCGGACCGAAGGTGTAAACTCGCCCCAATGCCGTCGCATAGGTCTCCGCCTCCAATTGTCCACTGACGGTCAAGAAGGCCGGCTTGTCAAAGAAATCAAATTTGTAATCAACCGGCCCGCCCGACTTCGCCAATCGTTCAAGGTCCAATGTCGTGACCCTGAACATCTCCCCGGCCCCTTCGCAATCGCTGGCGGTAATGATCGGGGTGTGAATGTAAAGAAACCGGTTCTCGTGAAAAAACTGGTGGATCGAGTGACAGAGTTGATCGCGAACGCGAGCGACAGCGCCGAATGTGTTCGATCGCGCCCGGATGTGCGCCCATTCGCGAAGCTTCTCGAACGAATGTCGTTTCTTTTGCAACGGAAATTCGTCGGCCCAGCCCAAAACATCGATTTGCGAAGCATGCAATTCAGTTGCCTGCTCTCCTTCCGATTTCTTGATCTCGCCCCGCACCGAGACGCTGCAACCTGCTGACAATTTCTGAATCTGATCCTTGTAGTTCTCCAGATCGGCGTCGGCGATGATCTGCAAGTTTCCCATGCAACTGCCGTCGTTGATCTCCAGAAAGCTGAAGCCTCCCTTGGAATCGCGCCGCGTGCGAACCCAGCCTTGAACATGCACTTGGTCGCCAACGTGTCGATCGGTGCGAGCTTCGGAAACGAAAACTTTGGTAAACGTTGTCACAGAGAACGTCCTTGTTGGTGAAAGAGCTTGGATCGATGAAGCGTCCAGTAAGTCATTGTATCGCGTCGCTCACGTCGGGACAGCACCGGTCTATCGTGTCGGGGCGGACAGGGTGTAAGTTATACCTTGCGTGGTCTGGATTGATGCTTTGGCATTTCATGAAGCGAATCACCTCATTTTCGGCCACGCGACGTCTATACCTTGCGTGGCCTGAATTGATGCTTCTGCATTTCATGAAGCGAATCACCTCATTTTCGGCCACGCGAAACAAGCATCCGTACATCGGTGCTTATGATAGACATGGCGTTTTACATCGTGCATGGTCGGAAATGAACATTGGCATCCTATTGAACAGGCTCCTCACGGGAAGGCTCTCACGCCTGGTGATGCTCGCATGCATCATCGGTCTGTCGCCACGGGATCTTGATGCAGTGACCGCCGACGCCGTCCAGCGTTCCATTGATCGTGGCGTGGCGTTTTTGAAGAAACAGCAATCCGAAACGACCGGCGGGTGGCAGGAGTATGTTAATCAAAGCTGCGGGCTCTCGGCACTGTGTACATTAGCATTGCTCAATTGCGGATTGGACCACAACGACCCGCACGTTGCCCGTGCCTTGGACTATCTGCGAAAGTGTGAGCCCCAGCGAACGTACTCGATCGCTTTGCAGACGATGGTTTTTTGCCAGGCGCGACAGCCCCGCGACCTGGCGACGATACGGTCGAACGTTCGTTTGCTTGAATCGCTGATGATTCGTCGCGACGACGGCCCCTTTTCGTCGGGCGGATGGCCCTATCAAGCTGACCAGGGGAACGGAGATCCATCGAACACGCAGTTCGCTTTGCTGGCGTTGGGCGCGGCGGAAGAACGCGGAATTCCCGTCTCGCCGGAAGTGTTTCAAATTGCCGAGGACTATTGGATCCGACGACAGCAAAGGACTGGCGGTTGGTCATACTCGTCGGTGGGACAAGGCTCTCCCGCAAGCGGCAGCATGACGTGCGCTGGAATCGCCTCGCTGGTGATCACTCGTGGCAGAACCGGCAAAAGCCAGTCACGGATCGAGAAGGGAATGATCCGCTGCTGCGGAGTCGACGAAGATGAGAAAGACCCGATCGAAGCCGGATTGAATTGGTTGAGCAATAACTTCTTGGTTTCGGCCAATCCAGGCGTTCGCGTTCATGGGTTGTACTACCTTTACGCCCTCGAGCGTGTGGGACGTTTGACCGGACAGCGATTGATCGGTGGTCACGATTGGTACCGCGAAGGCGCTGAATACCTACTGGAAAGACAGGACGACTTTGAAGGCTTTTGGCGTGGCGTGGGGCACGACGACAGTATTGCCACCGTCGGCACCTCCTTCGCGTTGTTGTTCCTGGGCAAAGGTAAACGCCAGGTTGTCATCAGCCGGTTGCAACATGGTATGGCCGGCGATTGGAATTGGCATCCCGATTCGCTTCGTCAGCTAACGCAGCACGTCGAACGCAAGTGGGAGCGGGATTTGACTTGGCAAACGGTGCGACTTGCCGGAGCAACCGTCGAGGAATTGCTGAATTCCCCGATCCTGTTCATCAGTGGCAATGGACCGCTTGTGACAACGCCGCAGCAACGCGCCGTGTTGAAGCAGTATGTCGAACAGGGTGGCTTCATCTTTGCCCAAGCGACGGCGGCAAGCGGATGCCCGGCGGGCAACGAATTTGAAATGTCGATTCGCTTACTGATGGAGGAACTGTTCGATTCGCCATTGGAGAAACTGCCGGCGAACCATCCGATTTGGTTCGCTGAGTATCGATTGCAACCCGCCAAATTGCCACCGAACTTTTGGCTGTATGGCGTGCAGGCCTGCTGTCGCACGAGCGTGGTCTACAGCCCCGTCTCGCTGGCGTGTCTATGGGAATTGAGCGACCCGACGGGTCGAAAAGATTTGCCGGATCGCTGGAAACCGTCGATCGAAGCGGCCGTCCAGATCGGGCAGAACGTCATCGCCTACGCAACCGGGCGGAAGCTTCGGGACAAACTGGACATTCCCAGCGTCATCGTCCCCGAAGCTGGTTTGGCCGAATCGCCTCGCAATGTGCTTGTCATTCCTCAATTGGAAATCGGAGCCGGCGGAGACGAAGCACCTCGCGCGTTGCCCAATCTGCTCCAGTGGATGCGACGCCAAGTCGCCGCGCGGATCGCGGGACGCGACGCGACAATCGGATTCGACGAACAGACGTTGCAGGATTTCAATATTGTCTTCATGCACGGCCGCTACAGTTTCACGCTGTCCGAACAGCAACGCGATACGCTCCGGCAGTTTCTGACAACTGGAGGCACCATCATCGCTAGCGCCATTTGCGGCAATGATGCTTTCACTCAATCGTTTCGCCGCGAGATGCAGCTCGTCTTGCCTGGTGCCGAACTAACGCCCCTGCCCGCCGATCACGAGGCCTTGTCGTCCCGTTTTCGCGGTTACAATTTATCGTCCGTCACGCTGCGACGTCCCGTCGAAGGTGACAATGGAATCGTCGTCGCCGAGAAAGTCGGATCGCCGTTGATCGAAGTGATGCAACACGATCAACGCGACTGCGTCTTTTTTTCTCCGCTGGACATCAGCTGTGCCTTGGAAAATCAAGGGGGTATCCAATGTCCTGGTTACGATACGGTGGACGCCGCGAAGATTGGAATTAACTTAATTCTTTATGCCATGATGCAGTAATGATTGATGGTGACGATGCGTTTCGTCCCACCACCGCCAAACAGAAAGCGAAATTGGAATGACGGATCGAACACCGGACTTCGGTGGTCTTCGTGTCGCCGCACTGGAAAGTCGACGCGCCGACGACATGACACGACTGATCGAAAAATACAACGGCATCGCGCATGTGAGCCCATCGATGCGCGAAATTCCGGTCGAATCGAATCGCGACGCGATCGACTTTGCCTACAAGGTGATCACCGGCGAAATCGGCGTCGTCATCTTGATGACCGGCGTCGGCTTCCGCCATCTGATGAAGGCGATCGAGAAGCATGTGGACAATCAACGTTTCCTCGATTCCCTGTCGGACATCATTACCGTCTGCCGAGGCCCCAAGCCGGTCGCGGTAATGCGAGAGTTTGGCCTGACGCCCACGCATCGCGTGCCCGAACCGAATACCTGGCGCGAACTGTTGCAGACGCTTGATGAAAAGGTTTCCTTGCTGAATCAATGCGTCGGCCTGCAGGAGTACGGCGTTACGAACACCAGCTTGATCGCCGGACTGGAAGCGCGGGGTGCGACGGTTATTACGGTTCGTCCCTATCGATGGGACTTTCCCGAAGATCGCAATCCGTTGCAACAAAACGTTTACGCCATGGCGTCCGGCCAACGTGACGTCATCATGTTCACAAGCGCTCACCAAGTGGTGAACTTGCTTCGCTGCGCCGAAGACATGTCGTTGCTGAGTGAACTGCGGCAAGGCTTGAAACGAATGGTGGTCGCATCGATTGGGCCAACCACCAGCCAAATGCTGGACGAAATGAACATTCGTGTCGATCTGGAACCTGAACATCCGAAGATGGGACATCTGGTTGTCGATGCGGCGCGGCGAGCAGGTGGAATTCATACCAATCGACACACGATTCAAATGCTGCCAATCGATGACGAGCCGATGATGAACCCGCCAGATGAAGAAGCCCATCCCTGCCAACACGGTCTGTTCATGAAAGCGTGTCGCGGGGAACCGACGGAGCGGACGCCGATTTGGTTGATGCGTCAAGCCGGTCGGTATATGGCCGAATATCGAGATGTCCGTTCCAAAGTCGGCTTCCTCGATTTGTGCAAGAATCCGCAGTTATGCAGCGAAGTGATGTGTACCGCCGTCGAAAAATTGAAAGTCGACGCCGCCATCATCTTCTCCGATCTGCTTCCGATTCTCGAACCACTGGGATTTGATCTCGAGTTCGTTAAAGGAGATGGCCCCGTCATTCACAATCCGATTCGCGATGCCTCGGGCGTTCAGCGAGTGAATGAATTGGACGACGTGCGCAGCCTTCAATTTGTTTACGACACGGTCCGTCAAACCCGAGCGGATATTCCCGACGAGATCCCTATTATCGGTTTTTCCGGCTCTCCATTCACGCTCGCCAGCTACGCCATCGAAGGGGGAGGAAGCCGATCGTATACGTTTACAAAACAATTGATGTACAGCGATCAAGGTGCCTGGGACGCGGCTCATGAATCGCCTCTCGCGAGCAATCGTCTTGTATTTGAACGAGCAGATTGCGGCCGGTGCCAATTGCGTGCAATTATTCGACAGTTGGGTCGGTTGCTTATCCCCCAACGATTACAAACGTTATGTCCTGCCGCACATGCGACATATCTTCGAAGGGATCGACCCCAGCGTTCCGGTGATCAATTTTGGTACCGGAAATCCGATGCTGCTGCCATACATGCGCGGGGACCGTCGCACCGTCGTCGGCGTCGATTGGCGGATCGAACTCGATGCCGCCTGGAAACAGATAGGCCCCGATCGTCCCGTGCAAGGAAATTTAGAACCGGCCGTTCTGCTGGGTTCGCTCGACACGATCAAGCAACGGGCGGCCGAGGTGCTTCAGCAAGCCGGTCGGCGTCCGGGACATATCTTCAATCTTGGACATGGTGTTTTTCAGCAGACTCCCGTCGAAAACGCCATCGCACTGGTCGAGATCGTCAAAGAACTCAGCTGAGCAAAGCTGACAGCATCCGATTCCAATAGTTTTCAATCGTTGACCGATCACAACGTCGATGCTTCACGGTGAATCCGCACTCGTTGCGTCGAAGGCTACGTAAAGAGCGAGGCGATCCAAAGTAACATGTCGGAAACGCTGGATCTAGGTGTTGCGCAATAAGCCTGCGATAATGCCGACTGTAAACCAGACGTAAAAGCCGTTTAGCGCACCTCGCATGGCCGCACTGGTCGTCCGTTTTCGATCGTACGCTATGCTTGCCCAGTCAGACATGAAGTAAGCAACGTGAATGACAGTGTCACAAAAATAGAAACGTAACGAGGACATTCATGCCGAACTCGTCGGAGCTGGATGACCACGACGGGATTGAGTAGGCGGCCGAAAACGCAGCCGCAGTGAGCATGATGAGCAATAGCGTGCGCTCGAAACATGCATCCGACGACACCGGTTTGACGAGAAGTAATTGACCAATGGTCTTGTGTTGAAGCGAACCGTGCCTGCTTCCAACGAGATTCACCAGGTGAGTGGTTTGCCTTCCCGCAGGTCGGATCGAACCTGCCTGAGGATGTTGGGAAGATCGAAAACGCGACGAGCGGATGCTTGATCGGGATCGAGTACGGCAATTTCGATGGCTGCCGCGACGCACAACATCAGGGTTCGGACAAGGTCTGTCGGTTCGGGCTGCAACGCTTGCCAGTCGTGCAGTTCCGCGGCGTTTGCGTATGCATTCGCCTTGTCCTGCGAGCTGAACATCGCCAAGGCGATACGATCGTCCTGCAACCGCCAGCAAGCGGGGCCGTCATCGCTGACCACGATCCAGGGCTGCAGGTCCTGAACGTTGCCGAAGTGGGTATCGCTCACGCTCGGTTCCCTTCCATCCATGATGAATGCCTTCGAGTTGATCTGACGACGTCGTCGCTCTATGTCAATGATGAACGCGTTTGATGTAATCTTAAGCGAATGTTTTTCAGTTGATCTTGCGACGCAGTCGCTCTAGGGATTCTCGTCTTTCGACTCATTCGCGTCACGCGACCCCGCGTCCCCCTTGGCGGCTTCACCGGCGGCGGGCTTCGTATCGTCAGCCGGCTTGGCCTGACTGTCGTTTGGCTTTGCATTGAGCGCGGGGGACATTGGGATCATGACGACACGAACGGGTGTTCCTCGGGGAGGAATCTTCTTCTCGCAGGCGGTGAATTGTAGGTACTCAGCATCCTTGCTGCTTTCAATCGGGACATCGAGCGTTGCGGACTGAAAGTTTGAAACACAAATCAGATCGCCGTCATCGGCCGAATAGTAATCGCGGTTGGTTCGCGGATCGGTCCACCATTGGCTTCCCGCAAAAACGAAATCGACGTCCAAGTTCTCTTCCGTTCCAGTTTTACAGATCCATTCCTGTGCTTTCATTCGGTGACGCTTGCCATCTTCGCTTCGCCACAACACCCAAACGGCAATGCGATCGCCGCTGGGGGGCATGAACTCGGGTTGAAACTGAACCGGTCGACCCGGAGTTGCGCCAATCGCCAACAAAGCGGCATGGACATATTGGCTGCGAGCGAGGACGGCGACGGCGGATTCATGTTCCTTCGTTCCGGCTGGGCAGGCAAACATTTCCAGCAAGCCTTCCCGCACGGCGACATAGCCATCGATGATCACGCGACGGTTTGCCTTGTCCACCCACAATCGAGCATCGGGGGCAAGCAGTTTGGCATTTTCGGGAGCCTCAAAAGCGGCTTTCACACGCTGCACTTGAGGACTATCGGCTTCCTCGGCTTCTTCATCCGCATCGGGCTTGGGAACATCCGCGATCGGCGCGTCCGCGTCGATCTGCTGGCTGTGTGCGGCGGGAATCGACGGTACCGCCGCGACAAAGAGCAATCCCGCGACGAAGCATCGCAAAAGGTGGGAGGATTCGATCACGTATTGCATGCTACTTTCCCTGAACTTTGGCTCGGTTGGATTCTTGGAGATCGGCGGCAACGAAACTTTATCCAACCTTACTTTCATTGCCGCGTCAACAGGCATTGCGTTCTCCCGCGCATCGGGAAAAATGCCAACCCACTCCGAAACGATCGAAGCACGATTGTTGTGGTGCCGACGAAACAACTGATTATCTTAGCATCGTGAACCCCATGACGACTACAACCGTGAATGAATTGGCCGCCGCAAAACGGTCGGTCGACGCCTGCGAGGACGATTTAATGGCAAGCCAGAACAGTTGGGAAGACCTTGTGGCGCTGCTCGACGTGCGATTTGCGGAGCGGCGTGGATCAAAGTCCGATCCACTCCTTGATGCGTTAACGGCAATCCCGCTGGCGAGCGCGAATGCGGGTGCCGATGAACCGCTTCTTGCGGCGTGCGCGGCGGTGCTTTCTCGTTTCCGCAAAATGAAGCATCTCGATCTGGAATCGGCAACGACCTTCGATTGGCAATCCGCGGCCAAAACGCTGGACGGTCGCGAAGCTTCATCCGCCGAGCTGTTGGCGTGGGGAAGCGTATTGCCTTTTCTATGTCATACGCTCGGCGAGCAGATGTGGTGGAGCGTGCTGGGCGAACTGAAGGCGGCGCATCAAAGATCGCTGGAAGATTCGCAACCGGGTTCGGAGACGGGATTACTGTTGGCGACCGAGCTGGGACTGACGCTCGCATGGGGATTGATGCCGCTTCGTTCCACAAAGCGATTAGTCGACACCAGTTGGGACGCGTTTGAACGTTATTTGCAAGCCGAAGATGATCGCTTGCGGGACGCCTTGTCATCATGCGGTGGCAAACTTTCGAATCATCTAGCGTCGGCATTGCGTTCCCTCGAAGTGGCGCAACGCGGATTTCGAAAGAAGCTTCGCCGTTCCATGCTGGCCGAGATCAACGAAATGGCTCAATGGCTGATCCATTTGACGCGTTGGGACGGATCGTTCATCGGCGCGCGAGAGGATTCCGATGCAAAACAGAGGTTGCGGCGGACCAAAGCCATCATCGACGCGGTCGCCGAAGCGACGCATGACGCTGGGCTTCGTACGGGTTTACAGTTCGCGCTTCGTCGGGGTGACAAGGCCCCCGAACATCGCTTGCGTACCGAAACCGATTTGCCGGAGAGCGGTTTCTACAGTCCGCAGGCGGGGCTCGTTTCGCTTCGACCAACGTGGTTCAAGCACCACGGTTGGTTTGTCGGAGCGTTTCAGGGAACCGCCGCGCCGGACATCGAACTGTCGACGGGCAAACGATTGATCCTGCAAGGTTTGTGGGAAACGGAAATCATCGCCGATGGTCGCGAATGTCGTCCGGAGTCCGATTGGGAACAAGTCTGCTGGCACGGTGATGACGAAGTCCATTACATCGAGATGCAGCAGACATGGACGGGCGACATCACACTGCAACGCAGCGTCCTGGTGCTTCGCGACGATGGTGTCGTGCTGCTGGCCGACACGCTGCTGTGCGACGACGATGTGGAGTTTCAGTATCGGTCGTCGGTCCCCGTCGATCCAGGCATGACGACCGAAGAGGAGGCCGAAACGCGAGAGATTCTGTTCCGCGATCGCAAATCAAGAGCGATGGTCCTGCCGATTGGCATGCCTGAATGGAGGACCGCTCGCTTTCCCGGCAAGCTGAGCGTTTCCGATGGTCGTCTAACGTTGAGCATGCGTGGAACGCGGCAACTGTACGCGCCGATATGGTTCGACTTCGAACCGCACCGCTTCGATAGGCCGCGAACGTGGCGTGGCCTTACGGTCGCGTCGCGTTTGGAAATTGCAAAGCCGCATCAGGCCGTTGCGTCGCGGATTCAATTCGGTTCGGAACAGTGGATCGTCTTCCGCGCGATGGACTCGCACAATGCGTGGACCTTCTGCGGGAAACACTTGGCCGCCGACTTTTTCTGTGGCCACTTCGACCCCGAAGACGGCACGATGGATGAACTGATCACCGTCGATAGCCCCGGCGAAAGTTCGTAACTCGGCGGTCTCCGCCGAAGTGCTTATCTTCCATCGACCTGAAAATCGTTTGTCGCGGAAAGGAGCGTGCCGGTGGCGTGGCGCAGTTCAAAAGTTGCGACATGGAGATCGACTTGAGCGTCTAGATATCGTTCTTCGGCGCGTTGCAATTTTTCTTGCGTCTGTAACAACAAGGCCGTTCCGTCGGCACCGTGGCTGGATCGCTCGGCAGCCAATAGATTGAGTTCTTGCGTCGCTTTGTCGGCCGCATCGCGTTGCAGTTGCATTTGCGTAAAGCCGCCATGAAGCTTGACGATCGCGTTCTTGACCTCCAAACGCACGCGGTCGGTGATCAATTCCCAATCTTGTGTCGCACGAGCGTTCAGCAATTCCGACTGCTGAACCGACTGCGAATGCAAGTTGCTCAGCGCCGCTTGAATTTCATGACGATGGGAAATGGCGTGTTCCATTTGGTGCGATTCATCAAGCGATGGCAACTGATTGAAAGGGAGGTCGGACGGCAACAGTTCGATGTTGTTGTGCCAAGCGGGGACGCTGACCAGGAACGCTAATTCGTTCTGAGCTTTCATCAGATAATGGCGAGCGGCGTTCACCTCGGCTTGACGCTGCTGGATCGCCCAAGTCGGCGCAGCAACCTCGAGAGTGGTTGTCGATCGAGCGTCCACCCGCCGGCAAGCAGCCTGCAGTTCGATCGCTCGATGCAAACTTCGCTCGGCGATGCAGACACGTCCTCGCAGGCGATAGACTTGCCAGTACGAAGTCGCAATCTTCAGCAGGGCGTCGGCTGTTTGCGCTGCGGCGATTTCCGTTCCCGCCGACCGACAGCGGACAAAGAAAGTGTGGACGTCACCGCCACAGGAGAGGCATGTTGAATTGTTTTGACAGCCACATCGCAGGTTCCACTTGGCGATGCCCGCCGATTCGTCCGCGTGCATCAATTCGTCGAGACGAATCATTTCCAGCAACGGAGAATGTCGCAGCGCGAGGGTCATCAGTTGACGCAAGGAAATCGTGGCGGTTTCCGGATCGGTCAGCAGTACGGAGGAAGCGACCTGAGGATGCCACCATGGTTGCCACGCTGGCGATGTCATGAAGGCTGACTGAGGTGCGGGGGAATGATCGAGTGGAACGGGTTCCTGGATAACGCGGTGTGCCGCCTGATCGCGAGGGGGAAGGGGGCTTATCGCTGCGTCCTCGGTCGATCGCGAGGGGGTTTCGATCACTTCCAACGGCGATGCTTCACCATTGTCGGGCTTGGTCGGCTGAAGTGTCTCGCGTTGCGGCTGAGCGGATTCAGCGGAAGCACTCATTCGGTCGCGCAATGCCTTGGGAAGCATCTGGCTGGGAATCCGCGTACTCGGTGCCGGAAGATCCGCCGGAGACTCCTCCGGCTCGGAAGTGGACAGCGGCTGAGGCAGGGACGCCTCCCCCGCGGCCTCTTCGTTTTCAATTGGTGGTTGCGGCGTGTTTTGGAGATCCCGAGGTGAATCCAAATCTGGAACCGTATCCGTAGATGGTGGAGTTCGCGGTTCTGATGCGTCATTCTCTGGCGCTTGCGCACCGCTCGGTTCACGCAGAACGCGGCCTTCGATTTCGGGTTGTGGATTCGGCAGACGTGGGTCATCGCCGGCCTGTTCGATCGCAGGCACCGGTTTATCGTCGACAATGGCTTCGCTGGAAGCATCCTTCCCTGGAATGTATTCCCTTGCAAACGATGAGGATCCCATCGTGAGGGTTTGAAGATCATTGACGGAGGCAACCGCTGGGTTTGCGGACGTCAGTGGCGATGGTTTGGGCAACGCCGATGGCCGGAAGAGCGTTGTTCGGCGGGCTGCGGTGCGGCATTGTTGCTGATGGGACGCTTCGACCGGATTCGATCGGGGACCTGCTCCACCAAAAATGCGCTCGGATTGGGCGTTGTCGGCG
The DNA here is from genome assembly GCA_041399105.1 of Pirellulaceae bacterium. Lineage (GTDB taxonomy): Bacteria > Planctomycetota > Planctomycetia > Pirellulales > Pirellulaceae > Rosistilla. Next base: position 347,681 of record JAWKTL010000001.1, read on the forward strand.
GTGCGGTGCCGCTCGCGGGCGGTTTCCGTCGTCGCTCGCTTTTCGGTTTGCTGAGCACAGAGTTAAGGCAACCCCATGATCGACACGACCATGGAGCAAGCGAGCAATCCGATAAATCGATGCCGTGTTGCCATGAAAAATGATATGACGCAATGACGAGACGATTGCAAAACGTACAATCCAGTTATCGGAATAACTGCGTCGACAAAGCCAAGTTTATTCGCCGAAATTGATAAATGTCGATTGGGAGGAATGAAGGATTCGCTGCCCGTGCGTGGCCCGAAATGATGCTGCAATGCGTTAAAATGAAGCGAATCACCTCATTCCTGACCACGCAACGTATAAATTATGACTTGAAAAAGCTGAGCCGCCCCAAAGACAGTGCGGCAAATAGCTGAATTTCAGACACTTCTCGACGCTCGCCAGGACGTGGAATTCGACGACGGCAGCTACGTTGATTGAGAAGTTGTCGGATAGCTTCTTCAATGGCGTCCATCGAGTTTTGAAGCGCGCCGACGATGATCGCGAGATCTATCGCCTAACCGGTTCCCCTAGTTGCATTGCTATCGCTTGTCTGATTCGATCAATCGGCTGACCGATTCGAGACAAACATTTACTATGCATCGGTCGACATTGCAAGGCAGATGCTATTCTAAGCATTTGTTAACTTTAGCAACACCATCTTTTTGCGATTGCCGCATCTACGATTGACGTCCGTGTTTATTGGTGATGGTCTTTCACTTTCACCAAGCATCGAGGGATCAATTACCGACGTAGTGCAGGCGGCCCGCCTGCATCACAGGCGAGCCGCCTGTGCTACGATTGGCCACTAATTGATCACGCGATGCTAAGCAGAAAAATGACGAACTTTACCTCCATTAGCGTTCGCCCCTGACCCAAGTTTTGCCAAATTCGCGAATAAAAGGGCGAGGTAGCGGCGAGGTACAGAGGTTTTCTTCAAAAAAGCGGGTTGCGAGGTGCGGAGTATCGGGGCAAGCTAAGCTGTACCGAGTTGCCGGTGTAAAGAACACCTCCCTGCGACAACAATTCCGCCAAAAAACCGCGAGGTCTACGACCAGAGCATGGCCGGTAACGAATACAATCAGCAATCCAACTTCCATCTGATTATACTGAAATCTGGCATGCTTTCTTGCGGTAGGCATTCTTGGTTGGCCAGAGCATAGATTTGAATGGTTTGTACAGATTCAGTTGCGTAGCTTGAACGTGATGGGTGACTTGTATCTGTTTCTTCACCAAAGCGGCAGTTTTGTGAGGATTGCTTCGCACTTCCAATCAGATATTGGGATCACCTAGCCTACACAGCTAGGGGCGAACTTTCTTCCTGTGTTGATGCCGCCATCGAACGAACGTCAAAGTCGTCTCTTTGACATTTGCTGCGATGACGAAGGTGACGTTTTGTCGCAGTACAATTGCGAATTACCCCAAAACTGCTGTGCAAGATAGACTTTGGGTGTTGTATCTGAACAGTGTACGTGAAGACCTTCGGTGACTTATCTTGCCAGAAATCCGCAGCGGTCAGGCGCCTTTACGATCGCTATACGCTTCGTTAGCTGCAATTTTCACTGAATTTTAAGGAGCTATGCCGCGTCTGCTTTTCTTCTGTTCCTGGCAGTGACGGTCGTTCAACATAACGACAGCACGGCAGCGTTAACAACTTAGAAGAGTTTGCATCGCTCCGTAACAACGAATGCTTATGACGTACGGAGTCAGCTTGCCAAGTTACAGTGCATGAAAACTTTGAATCAATGGCACCATCGTCAACGAAAGCAGAAAGGGACGACGGTCTTAAATTCTGGCAACTATCTAAACAAAGTATTTTGATTTTCCTTTCGATTGAATGTGCAACGGTTGGGAATGGCCCAAACGGGATTTTGGGCATGGCGATGTTCAATGATGGTTGATTCTCAACTGCGCAGCACTAAAACAGCGGCGTCTGGTGAAACATAACGAAGCCATGTGGGACACAACTTCTTGAGGACAAGGCCGATGGTGCGTCAATGACTCACTCGCGGAATTGCCGTCAGGTTTTTGTTTTAGCGGCACTCTTTTCGGTTACTTCGCTGGTTTAGCTGCCGTCGTATCAAGCCATAGTTCATCGTTGCGGATCAACAGGGCTCACTTGATCGTTAACGAGCTTGCATACACGCTACGGGTAAGCTTCTTTGCTTGCCTGACGCCAGCAAACGCATGTAAAACGCTTTGATGTCAGGGTTGTATCGCGTTGCAACCAATGTCGCCATGTACAGTACGCGTCGCACACTGCTGCGACCGCCGGTTGTCTGGCTTTCAGCCTTCATCCCGAATCATTGTTCATCAGGGCTACGCCTACAAGTTTGAAATCTGCCTTCGATTAAGCGAACCAAGTTCGGGTAGCTCTGCAATGCACGTACTAATGGTTACAGTACCAAGGCCCTTGATGGAGTCGAGGATCTCGATTCGACGCGCATTTGCCGTGTCGCAAGCGACTGCCTGGGCAATGCGCTGATCGACTGTTTTTAGCTGCTTTTGCAGGTTCTTCAGCGACTGCCGGATCAGCTTTTGCATCTCCACATCGGTCGTTTGTTGCACGCGATTGTTTTCCGCAATAATCGAATCAGTAACTGTCGACGTCAGGTTACCAGCGCCTCAAGCTTCTTTTCATTCTCTGATTTGGCAACATGCGGTGGTTGAACCACTTGTCCATAGTAAGCGATACACATCGCATCAATGGGATCGGTCTTCGCATCGCGTCCGATCCCTTTGGCAAAGTCACGCACTCGTCGTGGGTTGACAACAGCGACGGCAATGTTGAACTGATGCAGCGCGTCGACCAACACGCTCGACACCCACCGGTTTGCTTCAAGCACCACAAGTGTTTGTGATTTGTCTTCAAGCTTCTGAATCAACAGCTTCGTGATCTGTTGTTTCGAGTTCTCGATTTCAATACTTGGTCCTTGGTGGCTCCACGCAACATCAAGCTTCGCCTTAGAGACATCAACACCGACAACACACGAGTAAACCTTTTGTAGTCATTTTCATTTGTTTCCCAGCCTAGTAAAATACGAACTTGCCTAAGCAGTTCAAGCGACAGTTCAGGTTAAAAATGAACGGCTGGCGATCAAGCTGTCCCACGGTCTCAAGTACCAAGGCACTGACGATCTACCAACCGTTTGCCGCTCCCTAATGCATTGGGGAGCGGCGACTTTTAGAATTGTAGACGATCGAATTCAATCAAGATTTCGGATGCGTTTACGCCTCTGCTGATAGATGTAGGTGTAAAATGCTTTGGCTCGGTCGCTGCGGACAATGGTGACGGCGACGCCGATTGGACGTACTTATGATCAGGAAGATTTGATTGTAGTCAGCTCCTTTGGAACCGAGCGGATCAGTATACATGGGATCATCGCAATCGCTCAGGTTGTCACGCGGCGGGCGACCATGTCAGCGCGGCGTCACCAATCGCACAGACGGTAGAAGCATGTTGCCAGCGCGATGAATCAGTGGATCGGTCAAGAAGTGAGCAGCTCGGGTCAACCGACTCAACGTCAAACGTTCGTTTACGATGGCGGACAGATCACCATGCGATTTGAGAACGGACAATTAAGCGATCGCTACCTCTGGGCCGATGGAGTCGATCAGTTGTTGGCCCCAGAGAGTGGCGGTCAGGTTTACTGGACGCTGACGGATCGCAGGCGATTAATCGCGACCGCGTAACGCGAACGAACATCATTATTTTGGCGATTACGATGCTTTGGCAATCTGCAGGAATCGACATCGTGGAGCAATGTATGACGATCGTGAAGTTCTTCGCCTTTGCAGCTCGTCCCACCATCGCGACCGGCCTACAAAACAACCTCAACCGCTGGTGCGATCCAACCACCGGTAGCTGGATCGGCACTGACCCGATCAGCTTCACTGCTGGTGACTCAACTTGTATCGGTATGTCGGGAACAGTCCGACAAATGCGATTGATCCAAGCGAATGGCCAAGATCGTTGGATTAATCCAGAACAATCCAATCGGCGGTTCGTGGAAGTTGATGCAAGTTCAACAGATGTGCAGCTGACCTTACGTCTCGGAACTTAACGACTGTAAGCTTAAGGTCGATTTACACCGCCGAAAAAGTGGTATGACAACGTTGGATGCGATGTAAAGCAGATACGGATTGTTCAAGCCAATTCCATTCCCTATTCAGACGAAACCAGAATATATCTGGACGTCCCCGGCAGGTGTTCATGGGTAACACGTGTCGGTGTTGTTCTCTGCGGATGGGGGAAAGGCGATTGATATCGGATCAGAAATCGCTACGTGATAGATTTCAAGGTGACGACCCTCCGACTCCCGCCGAACGAAAGGAACGGGGGCACTTCTTTCAGGCAATCTTCAAGTCGCAACGCTGGACGTCGCCCATTGTTTGTCGAATTCACGATTTGGGAGGGTTATCGACTCATCCCAATCCTTCCACAATATGCGCATTTGCCGCGTGGGGTGAGAAAGCGTGCAACGGAGGCAAGTGTTTCTAGGGTTTATCGAAGTTACGCCTTTATACTTTCAATAAAGCATGAGATTCTACAACGTCACTGCTGTGGTGGGGAAACCAACGTCGACTCATCAGAGTTCCTTGGCGCGTATTGGAAATTCTACAACGGTGTAAAGAAATGACCACGCCGAACTCGATCGTCGTCATTTTGTATTCTCCTGTTCCTGCTGATTCAGTTGCTTCTGCCGTCAAGGTTGCAGGGACAAACGATCGATAAGGATTTTCGCAATTCCGTTGCTTGTCCTCAATGCCTATCCTGCGGCAAGCAAGCTATTCAAGAGAAAGACTTCGCAAAGGCCGCAGGGTGTTGAAACGGGTAGCCGGCAAGAAGGGAATGGTCAGGAATGGCTCTTACTCTGTAAGCTCTATTCCGTTACCAACCGCCCTGAACGGCTGAGGTCAGCCTACGACAATTCGACGGCTATATCCCGCCTGGAAGGTCGAACACGTTGCTTACGAATTAGGATTGCCGAGGCCAGCCACCGACGCGGTGAAAGTTCGTGCTCGACAATATGACGATCGACCGTTTGCGTTGGTGATACTTTGCACGATACAGATGAAGCGACCAACGCGAACATGCAACTGCGATTGTTTACAATTACTTCAGGAACGAAGGTCGCCTCTGCTAGATCGTAGGTGTTTGCAAAGCAAATCGCAAGGCGAAACCGTCTACTCGAAAGGAGACAGAGGAAGAGAATCCGACGCGGCAACCCACGAATTCGGATTCGGAATTGATCGAAACCCACTGAAGCGGCGACAGCGACGCCTGCAAGCCGCTAAAAAAGGTTTCAGAAAATGCAAGGGGGCAAACGTCTTTGGAAAATACAAGGGAGTCAGGCGTCTTTTGAAGAATGCAAAGGGATCGTCTTTGCAGGTTCATGCTGTTGTTACTCGCCCGCAGGGCAGATCATGACCGAGAAGAGGACAGGCATAAATGAGATGAAGAAAGAGGGAACAGTCGGCGGGGTGGCACGGGCGTCTAACAAGTTGATTTCAGGTGCCACTGGCTTTCCCGGTGCATTTCAGTCCCAGGTATGAACAATCTATCGTGCCTCCCAGTGCCTATTGTTGTTCATATATCTGGGCGTCATGGTTCGAGCCCAACTGCTTCGTTTAGGAAACGCTGGCAAAGCCAGTGGCACTCCTACAAACCGTTGTGACAGTGCCATCCCGCCGATGCGAACTTGTACCGATATGTCGAAAATAGCCCGACCAAGAAGATCGATCTGAATGGACTTGACGACTGGAGTTCCGATTCACGAGCAGAAGATTGGCTGGAAAAACACCCTGATCATCCTTACGCCGAGGCGATGAGGAAAGTTATCGAATTGGTAAAGCATGAGGTACAACAGAAGGCTGCCATTGCTACCGACAGTGGGCGGTCTCGGCGTCGTGATGGCTCGACTATGAATGAGCCAAACCTTTAAGTATGTTATTGAAGCTAATCAATGACATTTGGTCACAAAAACCGAGATCTCATCAACTTTTACGATCATAAAGTTCTTAGACAAACAAGCATCTGGAACATTGCAGGAGATCCGTCGTGTTGGCACTTTCCACGCTAAGCTCTAAATGGAAGGACACCGGATTCTATAATCTTCAAACAACGCCACGATTGGCGGAGGCTCATGAAACATCGACGTTATGGATTCAATCAATGATCGCCCAAGTTACGGTGTAGCATGAGAGGTTCTCTTCAGTCCCAAAACGAAGAGAAAGTTTAGCTCAGTTGTTATTGCCTACGGTCACCGTCAAAGCATCGTCTTCGGTCGTTGCACACGAAATTGGACACGCATTGGGACTTCCTCACACACCGATGTACGCGTCGGAGGCTAATGTCCGCCGGAGGAGTCTTACAGATGGACATCCAGATCGCGCGGTGTGTCGACGCAGAAAAGTCCGCTTCTCAAGTAGCATAGACGTTTTATCGCCATGAATGAATAAACTCTCTTTTCGTATCGATCGCTATTCGTTGTTGTTATTTTCGGCGTTTCTCGGATACCGAGATTGCGAACCAACTTGCTTGGCATGAGTTCAATTCGGGAACTACACGATTCCGTGGTAATGGATTTCAAGAAGGCTTGGATTGACCGAGTTCATTGTCTTTGCGGTCTGATGAATTGGATAGTGCATCGAACCGCTTCGATATACTGGTCATTCCGCTACGTCAGGTAACTGCTGCCACCTATATCTACGCTGTTCGGCATCGCGGTGGCGTCGTTCCTTGGGCTTACCAGCGTGGGAAGTGATACATTTTTTATGTTGGTGCAATAAGCGGGTGCGATACTCGGACTCGTGCAGTGTTTGACGTTGTATCGCCAGCAGATTCATTACGAAACAAAATGCGATAGACGAGAGCGGATAAGGAGAAGAAGGAAGAAGAGCGACGAGCATAAATTGCTTTGGCTCGGTCGCTGCGGACAATGGCTTGAGCAGCGACGCCGATTGGACGTACACTTGCTGGTCAGGAAGGGAATTTGATTGTGAAAGTCAACTCCTTTGGAATCGAGCGGATCGAGAATACTTGGGATCATCGCAATCGCTTGACTCAGGTTGTCACGCGGCGGGCGACCGCCAATGTCAACGCGGCGTCACCAATCGCACAGACGGTGAAGCATGTTTAGGCGAGCGGCCAATAGAAGTATACCTGCCGTTTTCACGGTAGGACGGACTGGAAGTCCATCCTGCGGTACGCTTTTATCGGTTGCTCGCCTAGATGAAGCGAATCACCTCATTTCTGATCACGCAACGTCTATAAATGTGATGGCATTCTTTCAGGCCACACACGGTATCAATCACATTCCCGCAAGTTGACGACGGCGATCGATTTGCAAGCAAAGCGTGTCCAGTCGAAGAGAGAATGGCAAATTCTGACGCGTCGATTTTCCTGGTGGCAGGCGTAAACCGGAGTCAAATTTCAGCGAAACGTTCTGTGAGAGGTTCTTCAGTTCGACGTCGGGATTGGAGAATGTGATTTCCAATTGTTGACGTGAAATCTGAACATTTCGCAGAGGTGCCACGACGAGCTTCCACTGTTGATCGGCGATGACGAGGCTGAATGGAGGTGGCTGCTGGATCGATTGTCGACCGACAATCAAGCTGCGAAAGATCCGCGTGGAAAAAAGAGAGGTACCCGACTGCAACACGGAAATGCATGCATGTGGCGTTTCCTGTTCAATACGATCGGCAAGGCTTAAAAAGGGGGTGCGAAGCGCCGGAAATCGATCGGCAATCGCGCTGGCTTGTGTCGGCTCGCCCCATCGCAATCGAGCGCGGTATTCTTCGCCAAGAAGGTCAAGAATAAGATCGGGTTCGGAGTGCAACGTCGGTGCGGCGTGCAGGTAATCTTCGACGCGTGGGTGATTGGGGACGACGGCCAATCGACGGTCCGCATCCGGCAATGGATAACGCCAGCGGTACTCGATATCGATCATGATCAGTTCAGCCAGCAAATCCGCTGGCAAATTTGGCTGGCGCAGTAATCGTGCGATTGTTGCATGGCACTGCTTCTGCCAAGCATCTTCAAATGCATCAATGACCTGATCGGGCGAGACAGGCGGATCGCTTGGTGTTGGGTCGCTCACGATTGGGGACCGTCTTGGGAACGGGCGGTTGCTTGGTTTGTCGCCGATTTGCGAAACAAGTATCGACTCAAGGTAACGAATCGCTGTGCGATTACTTTTCCCATTTGGCGACGCATATGACCGTGTCGATTGGCTTGCCAGACATCGCCGCTGTGCAGATCGAAAGCGGTTAGCCAGCCTCCTCCGAAGCAGTACGTGTCGAGGCAGACGAGATGTCCGTGATCGAGAACTTCGTGGTTCGCTTGCGGCGTATGCCCGACAATCACACGTTTTCCACTGTGGTGCGGAAGCGGACAGACGGGAGTCAGGTGTTCCCAGAAGAGATGTTGTTCGCCTAACTGATCCATTGGCTGGTCAGGCAGATAGCAGGCATGAACACAGATATGTTGGTCATCTTCCCAGTAGGGCCGACATTGTTTCAGGAAATCGATGTGGGATTGAGGAACATGATGCAGGGCACCGCCATAGCTGACCAAGGTGGCGCTGCCGCCACACATCATCCAGATGTGGTCGGCCATGCCGCCGCAGATAACACCCAGGAACATGATCTCGTGATTGCCCAACAGAGGAATCAGGTTGCATTTTGATTTCAGTTCAATCAGCAGATCGATCACGCCGCGACTGTCGGCCCCCCGGTCGATGTAATCGCCCAAGAAAATGAGCGTGTCGTCGGAGGTTGGCTGGATCGTTTCGATAAGCGTTCGCAGCGGCTTGCTGCAGCCGTGAATGTCTCCGAAGGCGATGGTCCGACCTGTCATGATCCACATCAATGTTGAACGGGTGGGTTGTTATGCCGTGCGTGGTCTGTAATGATGCCTTCGCGCTAAATGAAGCGAATCACCTCATTTCCGACCACGCGACGTATATTTTGCGTTAGTGTTTTTCAGTTGGACTCGCAACGCAGTCGCTCTGATCTGACCTGTTAATTCAACTGCGAATCAACGTTGCGGGCGAAGGGTATGGCTTCGTCGATAACCGAACGTCCCACGCGTTTCACCAACGCTTCCCACAGAGGTTCGAAATCACTGAACACATCGTCGGCCGTGGCGTCGCAAACCAGCCAGCCTCCCTGTTTCAGTTCATCTTCAAGCTGCCCCGGCCCCCAACCGCTGTAGCCTGCGAAAAAGCGAATGCGAATCTCGGGTCGATTCGCCAGCACGAGAATCGACTCCTGTTCGCTAGTCAAATGCAAACCATCGTTGCAATCCAAGTCGGCTAAATCCGCGACTTCATGCAGCGCGCACAGGGGGCCTTCGACGGGGCCACCGAAATAGATTAAATCCCTTCGGCTCGTCTTGCTCCCCATGGTTGATTCGAGCACCTCATGAAGATTCAATTCGCTGGGACGCGTCAGAACCAGACCGAATGCTCCCTCGGAATCGTGCCGCACGATGTAAACCACCGTGCGCAGGAAGTTGCTGTCGGGAAGATAAGGGGACGCAATCAGGAATTTTCCGTCCAAGTGTGGCATGGTTGCAAGCTTGCGATTTGAAGTGAAAGCTTTCGTTTTGAAGAAGCCTGATGGGATGTGGATGATGGATTGCGAAACAGCGACATTGTCCTGAATGGGATCATCCGCCGACACGTTGAAACGAATCCCTCCACAGGCAACCGGCCCACGACCAGCCCACTCCAAAGCCGACCAGCATATTCAGGGCCTCGTTGCAAAGGGTTCCGTCGCGGCGCAATTCGTCGATCAGAATCGGAATCGTGGCCGAAACCGTATTGCCGACGTTTTGCAGACGAATGGGCATTCTCGCTTCGTCAACGCCCAGCCGTTTCTGCAACTGCTCAAGCATTTTACACGTCGCCTGATGCAGCAGAAATGTCTTGACGTCGTCGATGGTCAGTCCGTTTTTCTGGACGATATCCTCCATCAATTTCGGGACCGCACCGACGGTGAAGTTGATCAAACTGGGTCCGTCCATGTACAGGCGACTGCTCCAACGCTTGCGGTGTCGCGGCTGATGCGCGTCCTCCGCAAGTCGAGCCCCGCCATCGGCGACCAGCAGCGTATCAGCGCCACTGCCGTCGGTACCGAACTGAAAGCCCCACAAGCTTCGCTCATCGGCTGCTTGCACCAGGGTCGCGGCGGCGGCATCACCGAAGATTGTCCTCAAGCTGCGATCATCGGGATCGATGTACTTGGTGTAGGTTTCCGCCGTCAGCAACAGAATTCGCCGAGCAACGCCCGATTGAATGAGGCCATCGGCGATCGCCAAGCCGTAGACAAACCCAGAGCATCCCAAATTGTAGTCGATCGCCCCGCATGTTGGCGGCAAACCCAAACGATCTTGAATCAAACAAGCGGTCGTCGGAAGCGGGTAATCGGGCGTCTGCGTGCAGAGCATGACGAAATCGATCGACGCTGGATTGATATCGTAATCGGAAAACAGTTTATTGGAGGCTTGGACCGCCAGATCGGACGCCGTTTCCCCCGGAGCGGAGACGTGCCGCTGCATGATTCCCGTCTTTTCGCCGATCACCTGCAAATCCCAATCGGGATGCTCAGCTTGCAAGTGCTGGTTAGTTTCGATCCGCTCCGGCAAATGAACGGCGATGGGTCCGATTTGAGCGTAAGGCACGAGAAACCTTCGGGAAACGAAGCCAAGAACGCCCCAGTTGCTGGGTGCTTTAATCAAGGTCCATCAGCGTAGCACGATGCCAAGTTGCAGGGCAACCGGTCGGAAAATAGGCGTTTTCGTTCCCCGTGATTTTAAAGGATGTCGTTGCGTTAAGCGAATCACTTCTTTTCCGGCCAGGGGACGGATGTACAAACGTTTCCTGAATTTTTAGGTCTCAAGATGGCGACAACGCCCTTGCACGAATCGTCACCGCTCCTATAATCTGGTTCTGCCAAGTGGCAATCAGCAATTCGTCGCTGATTCAGAGTACAGGAAATACCAGCGGGTGTAGCTCAGTTGGCAGAGCACAACGTTGCCAACGTTGTTGTCGTGGGTTCGAATCCCATCACCCGCTCTTCTACTCTCCATTTTCTCTTGAGAGGCCCACACCTGAATGTCCACCACCGACACTACCAGTTCCCCCGAAACCGATCTGCCGAAGCCATTGAAGTTGGATGTCAAGGTTGATTCACCACAAACCTGTCTACGGCATGTGATCGTGTCGGTGGCTCGCGAAGACGTTGAACGTTATCTGAAGGAAGCCTACGACGAACTGGTTCCCGAAGCGAGCGTCCCCGGTTTTCGTTCGGGTCGCGCCCCAAGAAAGCTCGTGGAAAAGCAGTTCAAGGACCGCGTCAGCGATCAAGTCAAAGGCAAGCTGTTGATGGATAGCCTGGAACAGGTTACCGACATGCAGCAGTTTTCCGCCATCAGCGAGCCCGATTTTGATTTTGAATCGGTGGTCCTGCCCGAATCGGGCGATTTTAAGTTCGAGTTCACGGTCGAAGTCCGCCCAGAATTTGATACGCCGGAATGGAAAGGTCTCAATCTTAAAGATCCCGTGGAAGAGGTCGGCCCATCCGATGTCGATGATTCCGTGGCCCGAGTGTTGCGAAAATACGCGAAGCTCGAAGCTGTCGATGATGAAGCTCGCGAAGGGGACGTCTTGTTGTTGACGGCGACGTTCCGCAATGGCGACCAGATCATTTCAGAGATGGACGAGGAACGCGTTGAGATGGCGAGCGTGATCAGTTTCCCTGACGGTCGCTGCGAGAACTTTTTGGAACTAATGAAAGGTGTCCGCGAAGGGGAAGTCCGTACCGGCAAGGTCACGCTAAGCGCGGAGGTCCAATCCGAACTGAGTGGCCAGGAAATCGAAGTCGACTTTGAAGTTGTCGAGGTGACGCGTCGAGAGATTCCAGCATTGTCGAACAAGATTCTCGAAGACCTGGGCGACTTTGAATCCGAAGGCGAACTTCGTGAGTTCATCACCGAGAGTTTGGAACGACAGGTAAATTATCGCCGTCAGCGTGCATTGCGTTCGCAGATCGTTTCGCAATTGATCGCTGGTGCGAACTGGGATCTGCCGCCGGATCTCGTGCGTCGTCAGACGCGTCGCGAATTGGAACGTCAAATTTTGGAAATGCGTCGCAGCGGCTTTCCCGAAGAAGAAATCCGCAGGATGGTGAATTACAATCGCCAGAATGCACAATCGATGACCGAAGCTGCTCTGCGTGAACACTTTATCCTCGAGAAGATCGCCGACGCTGAAGGAATCGACGCATCGGGCGAGGACTATGACGAAGAAATCGCCTTGATCGCCGAGCAAAGCGACATGACCGAACGGCGCGTTCGGGCTCGATTGGAAAAGTCGGGTCAGATGGATGCGTTACGAAATCAAATCGTTGAACGGAAGACGATCGAGCGGATAACCGAAGCGGCAACCTTGACGAAGGAACCGGTCGCCTCGAAACGTGACCAAAAAGAACAGGTTGAGCGTGAGTTTGCCGTCGATCACAGTATTTTGCGAGTCAAGGAAGAGTTGCCCCAAGCAAAGTATGACGATCGTCCGAAGGAGTCCAGTGACGAGAAGTCGACCAGCAACTAGCTGATCGGCGGGTCACAACGGCGGAAACGCGATCTATCCGCTTTTCCGCTGTGCAATTGAATGGTTTGACGCACGGGATATGCGTCGGGTGGTCAGAAATCAGGTGATTCGCTTCATCTAATGCGAAGGCATCATTTCGGACCACGCACGGGATATACTTCGCGTGGCCAGAGATGAGGTGATTCGCTTTATGTAACGCGAAGGCATCATTTCGGACCACGCATGGGATATGCGTCGCGGGGCAAGAAATGAGGTGATTCGCTTTATTTAACGCGAAGGCACCATTTCGGACCACGCATGGTATAACTTCCAAAGGCGATGCTAATTTTCCCGACTGCATCCCTCGATGTATTGCCGAACGATTGATCAGTTGGATGCGGCGGAGCTAAAGTGATTCGATTCGGTGAGCAACGACAGGCAGCGGTCTGGTTCATCCTGATTACGTTGTTCATCGATATCTTGGGTTTGGGCATCATCATTCCCGTGTTGCCTGAACTGGTGAAGAGCTTTGTTGGCGGAAGCACCAAACTGGCCAGTCAATATGTTGGCGTCATTGGCTCCGTCTACGCCCTCATGCAGTTCATCTGCGCTCCCATTCTCGGAGCGCTCAGTGATCGCTACGGACGTCGCCCCATTCTGCTTTGCGCCCTTTTCGGTTTAGGCGTTGACTTTATCATCCAAGGCTTAGCGCCAAATATTGTCTGGTTGTTCGCCGGACGGATGATTGCCGGTGTCATGGGTGCCAGTATCTCGACCGCGAACGCTTACATCGCGGACGTCTCCACCGCTGAAACTCGAGCGCGAAACTACGGCCTGGTCGGAGTCGCTTTCGGGCTGGGATTCATCTTCGGTCCAGCGCTTGGCGGTCTGCTGGGGGGCTACAGCATTCGCCTGCCATTTTTCGTCGCCGCAGCCCTGGCGCTTATCAATTGGCTGTATGGCTTTTTTATATTGCCCGAATCGCTGCCGCCTGAAAAGCGAAGCACGCTGACGCTAGCCAAGCTGAACCCTCTGGGGACGATTAGCCGGTTGAAGCAATATCCGATTGTCGCGGGACTCGCCGTTGCCCTCATTTGCACCTCTCTGGCGCAGCGTGGATTGGAGAATGTCTGGGTTCTGTACACGGGCTATCGCTTCGGCTGGAACGAGCAAACCAACGGACTGGCCCTGGGATTGGTCGGATTGATGGCGATGATCGTCCAAGGCGGATTGGTCAGGCCCACGATCCGACGCTTCGGTGAACGACGAACGGTTCTGATCGGGGTCACCATTTCGGTGCTCGCGTTTATCGGATATGGTTCGGCAACCGAAGGCTGGATGATTCCATGCATCATCATTTTTGGTGGCTTTGGTGGGGTCAGCAGTCCCGCGATTCAGAGCCTGGTTGCCGGTGCGATTGATCCGACCGAACAAGGAAAGATTCAGGGCGCGCTCACCTCGTTAATCAGTCTGACCAATGTGGTGGCGCCATCGTTGTTCACATCGGTGCTGTTCAGCTATTTCATTTCCGATGCGGCCCCGGTGAAAATCCCCGGCATCCCGTTCTATGTCGGTGCCGGGTTGATATTCACCGCCTTGCTCATCATTCAACGGGTGTTTCGTCGCATCCCCGATCAAGAACGTATGGAAACAAACAGCATCCGCAATTGATGCAACGTTTGCGAAAATAGCTGTTGCTCCTCAGCGGTCACGTTCCCCTTCGTCTTTTCCTCCAACATCGCGATCGTGTCGATATAGTGTCGAGCGTACGCTTTGTTTGGTTCCGGCTTCCCGGACATTGGGTTGGGAATCTGACCCAAGGAAATTAATGTTTGCGAGGCCAGCATACTGACCAACATTTCCAGAGAAGCGGGGGGCGGGGGCAATGCGTCATCATCCTGGGGAGACGAGCCTTCGGACGCACCCGATATCGTGTCGCCGGAGCTCGGCGTCGACGTGCCGGCTTCCTTCTCCAAAGCTGCTTTTTCAGCAGCCTCTTTTTCCTTTTGAACGCGTTCTTTCCAGTCGTCGTCGATGATCAGTTTCGGTTCATCTTCGCTCATGATCTTGAAACCATCTCCACATGCGGCAATTCAAATGATTGGGAAACAGCAACTCGACTGTTCGTCCGCCATCCTGTCGTCGTTCATTGTTGCCAAGGCGAAGACATGGCGACAGCAAGTCGCTTGAACGACTTTGAATTGTAAGGCACCGCCCGAAGAAACACTATGCGGCGAACAAGCGAGGCACGTTCGCGGGGCGGCACGCGGCGCGATGGTGCCCGGTTCACGATATGGTATTGGTTGATTTGCGATACCGTTGGGGATACGATGCGGCGAGAGTTTGACGACGATTCCCCGAGCGTGCGTGATCCGAAATGAGGCCTTTGCGGCCTGTCGATCGATTCGCCTCACTTCCGCACGTGCGGCTCCATCTCAAAACGAAAGCGGTGCTGTGACATGATTCGATGTGGGTTGCTGATTTTGATGCTGGCTGTTGTTGGTTCCGTCGTGGCCGATGACGATTTGCGCGTACTCACCGAAGAGAGGTTGGGGGTTCCGCCGACGAAGCAGTTGGAACAGTATCTGAAGCAGCTCTTTTATCGTTACAGCGACGAACGACTGGATGCGTTTGCGTCGTTGAAGAGTCAAGCGGACTGCAAGGAATGGCAACAGCAAAGGCGTCGGTTCTTCATCGATCAACTCGGCGGGTTGCCTCAGCGAACGCCACTGAATCCGCGAATGGTCGGAAAGCTGGAAGGAGAAGGTTACCGCGTCGAGAATTTGCTGTTTGAAAGTCGCCCGGGACATCATGTAACCGCGAATCTTTATTTGCCGGAATCTGAAGGTCCGCATCCGGCGGTGATCGTTCCGTGCGGGCACAGTCACAACGGAAAGGCGGCCGGAGGATATCAGCGGATTTGTATTCTGCTGGCGCGCCATGGGATGGCGGCGCTTTGCTACGACCCCATCGGCCAGGGGAACGGTACCAAATGCTCGACTTCGATCACGAGCACACGCATTTCGCGACGGCACCGAATTTGGAAGTGCCTCATCCCCGGGTTCGGCATCTGTGTACGATCGAGCATACCTCGATGGGACTGGGCTGCATCCTGCTGGGGTCGAACATCGCTCAATATCGTATTTGGGACGGCATGCGTGCGATCGATTATTTGGAAACACGCGACGATATCGACGGGTCACGAATCGGCTGCACCGGAAATTCCGGAGGTGGAACATTGACGGCCTATCTGATGGCGCTGGACGACCGGATCGTCGCGGCGGCCCCGGTTTGTTATCTGACGACCTTCCGTCGATTGATCGACACGCGCGGCGCTCAAGACGCAGAGCAGAACCTATTCGGCCAGATCGCGTTTGGGATGGACGAACCGGACTACGTCTTGATGCGAGCCGCCGAAGCCGACGCTGATTTCGCGGGGCGTCGCGACGTGACCTTCGATATCGACGGCACCTGGGATCTGTTTCGTCAGTCAAAAGCGTTCTATTCACGGCTTGGTTATCCCGAACGTGTCGATCTCCACGATGCCGATTTGCCTCACGGTTTCTATCTTCAGCAGCGCGAGGCCGCGGCGCGTTGGATGCACCGCTGGCTGTTGGGATCGGACAAACCGATCTTCGAGATCGACCCCCAATCGCTCCCTGATCCGGCCAGCGACCAGGAATTAAGAGAACTCAGCGAGGGAGACTGGCCTCAGGAGCAGCTCTATTGCACGCCTGACGGACAAGCATTGTTACTGCCCGACGAAAAGTCGGTCTTCCAGATCAATGCGGAACAAGACATGCAACTTCGCACGCAACGCAAGGCAGCTTGGCGGCGACTAGACGACAGCGGGCGGCGAGCCTTGGTGCGTCGAACGATGGTCGGAATGAACGCATCAGCATCCCGATCCAGCAACGCCGAGACGATGCCGCATGAATCCGTTGGCGTGGTTAAACGCGATGGCTACACGATCGAGAAACTGATTCTGAACGTTGAACCGGGTATTCGGCTTCCCGCATTGGCGCTGGTGCCCGATCGTCCCAATGGCGACGCAACGCTGTATCTGCATGGCGAGGGGATGCAAGTGGATGCTGGAACTGGGGGAGCCATTGAGAGGCTTGTCAAAGCGGGACAGATCGTCTTGGCCGCGGAGTTGCGAGGAATTGGGGAAACGGAAACCGGCCACGACAAGAGCGACTACGGTCGCGGTCACTTCGGTCGTGATGTTCAAGAAATATTCCTGGCCTATCTGATTGGGCGTTCCTATGTCGGCATGCGAGCCAACGATACGATCGCTTGGACGCATTTTCTGAAACAATACCGAAAGGCGAAGGGCGTGCAACCCGATGCGGAATCGTCGGCCTTGCATTTGGTCGCCGTAGGTGAAGCCGCGATTCCCGCGCTGCATGCAGCCGCGATCGAACCGGAACATTACTCCACGTTACGCTTGCGAAACATGATCCGTTCTTGGTCGGAAGTGGTCAAATCACCTGGAAGTTTGAATCAAGCGGTCAACGTCGTTCACGGTGCCCTGCAACATTATGATCTGCCGGAACTCATTGAATTGGTCGGCGAGGCCAGCGTGACGGTGGACGAACCAGTCGATGTATTCGGCAAGGCAATCGAATAGCCAACTGAGCCATGATCCCTTCGTCCAATATGGAACAGGCGATAAGGACCGTTCTGGAAACAACGATCAAGGTTAAAAATGGCGTCAGCTTCCCGCTGGCGGAAACCTTCGAAAGCAAGCGGGAAGTTTACGCCACATCAGTGTGATGTCTTGACGTGATGGATGGTGCGATGGCAATCGGGAAGTGAGTCGAGAAAGATTCTTCCGTATGGCTTCGTGCGAATCCGCGGATCGAGAATGACCACCATTCCCGTATCGCTGGCCGTTCGAATCAACCGGCCAAAACCTTGTCGCAGCTTGATCACGGCTTCAGGCAGTTGATAATCGACAAACGGGTTGCCACCCGCATCGCGAATCGCTTCCAACCTTGCCTCCAACAGAGGCGTATCGGGAACAGAGAACGGCAGTTTTGTAATGATCACGTTTTGCAGCGCGTCGCCGGGAACATCAACGCCCTGCCAAAAACTGTCGGTGCCGAAGAGGACGCTTCGCCGATTCGCTCGAAACGCATCGAGGATCTGCGTCCGTGATTGATCGCCCCCTTGCGTGTATAGCGGCATCTCGGCCCCCGCCAGCCAGGGCGTCAGCGCTGAAGCGACCTTGCGCAGCAGACCGTAACTCGTGAAGAGCACGAATGCGTGTCCATCGGTCTCTTCGATATAACGCTTGACCTGCCCCGGCAGGGCGTTTTCAAACGCTTCGCGCTGGCTCGAAGGGTCGGGCATGCCGTCAACGATGATCAAGTTGGCTTGATCGCGGTAATTGAACGGACTGCCAACGCGCAACGACCGGCCTCCCGTCAGACCGATGCGTGATCGAAAGAAATCGAAATTCGCTTCGCCGCCAACGGCCAGCGTCGCGCTGGTCATCACCACCGAACGCGTCTTCTGGAACAGCATCTCGCGTAGCGTTTGTCCGACATCGATCGGAGCGGCGGCCAAGTGCAAGCGGTCGAAACCACGCTGTGTCCGCGTCCGTTCAACCCAGTAGACGAAGTCCTCAAGAAGCTGCTGATTCCATGTTTGAATCGACTGCGCCAGCACCGTCAATCGATCGTGAGCCGACGTAAACTCCTTGCGAACCGATTCGTCGTCCAAGTTCTCACCGTGGCGGCGAAGTTTCGTGGCTAGCGCCAGCAGGGGATCACTGATGACATTGGGCGTTACATTCGGCTTTCGCACGCGACCATTGCGACGTGGGTCCAGATCCCACCAATCCAGGATGCCGGCAAAGTACTCGTCCGAAGCGAAGCCGCACCGATCGACATCCTTCAGCATTTGTTGCAGGTCATGCGCGATAAGCAATCCCTTTTGCGTGCGCGGATTAAACAGTTTGTTAAGGATGTATTCAACCTGACCGTTGGAAACACGGACTCCGAGATGCTCCCCCGCAACTGCCTCGACGGTATGACACTCGTCCAAGATGACGGCGTCGTAATCGGGAAGCAAGCTGACGTCTTGTTGACGCAGCGCCAAATCACTGAAGAACAGGGCGTGATTGACGACCAGGATTTGCGCGTTCTGCATCCGTCGTCGCGCCGCATAGTAGAAACACTTCCCGTGAGTTTCGCATTTCCTGCCCAGACAATTTCCGCTGTCGCTGGCGACTTCATCCCAGACGCTGGGCTCAATTCGAGCGTTCAACGTGCTGCGAGTTCCGTCGGTCGTCTCCGCCGCCCACTGGCGAATTTGCTTCAACTGCACATGCTGCGCGTCGCGTTCAAACATCCCCACCGCTTTGGTCTGGGCAAGCTTCAACCTTCGCAGCGAAATATAGTTCGATCTCCCTTTCACCAGTACCGACGAAAACTCCCGCGGAATAACGCTGTTCAGCAGAGGAAGGTCTTTTGTGATCAACTGCTCCTGCAGACTGATGGTGTGGGTCGAGATGACGACACGATACGGACGGTCATCTTTACTCGTTGAACCGGAAGAATCGTTCGACTCATCCGGCAGCTCACCTTTCGCCTCTTCCTGCTGATCGCGCGTGGCGAACAGAATCGCTGGAACCAGATAGGCATAGCTCTTCCCCGTTCCCGTCCCCGCTTCGGCGATTAAATGCTCACCATTCTCGATCGCATTGGCGACCGCTTCGGACATTTGAAGCTGTTGAGCCCGGTGTTCGTAATTCGAAAGCCGCTTCGCAATGCGTCCGTTCGGTCCCAGAATACCGGCAGCGTCGAGCATGGAAGCGTTCATGAAGGTTAGGTGTTTAAGATCGCACGGAACCAAACGCGGCGATGCAACATCGCGCGCCAGGATATGACGAAGTCTAACCCATTCGCCGATTTTCCACAAAGTCCGTCATGCGCCGTTTTATAGGCTATCCTTTCATTGAGCGATTACGTCGCAAGATCTGCTGCATCGGGTGATTTACACCCATGGCGGATATGAAATTGCCGTTGACGCTTGTGGAAGCAAGAGCCTTCGACGACAACGACGTTAAGGTCGTTGCAATCGTGACAAACGGAGACGGCCAAGCAGAAATGATTGCCATTGCCGTTCGTTTCGGCGTACGACGATTGACGCACCCGGGCTTGATCTGGTCCAACAGAGCGAATCGACATTCCGACGTGATCGAGACTTTGCTCCTTTAACCAAACTGGTATTTCCATGACAAAGCCGAACCAATCCACATACGTGATCGCAGGGCTGGCGGTCATCCTGTCGCTGGGATTCACCAGCGACGCCGATGCCGGTCCGTTGTGCGATTGGTTGTTCGGACGGTCCCACGCGGCATATTATGTCCCCACGGGCACCTATCTGCCGACGCCGCAAGGCCCAACGATCACCAGCGGATACTGGCCCGGCGCAACGCAAACGGTTCCGTATGCTCCGACCTTCAGTCCTCAGCAGCCGGTCATGTCGGCCGCTGCGGCAATTCCACCTCAAGGCTTGGCCGTCACGTCGAACTACGCCCCCCTTCCTCAGGCGAACAACCTGAATCAATACACCCTTCCGCCGACCAATACCGTCACCGCCTTCTCGCCGGTCACTGGTCCAGCGACGGGAGCGAACTACCCTGTTCAGGCATCTCCATACTATTGGCCGACGCGTCCGACCCGCAGTTTGTTTGGATCGTGGTGGTCGAATATCGGGTCCTACTTCGGAACGGGAAACTATTATCCTTCAAGCACTCCCTATCCCAGCAATGACTTTGCCGGAAGCTATTGGTCGAGCTACCGCATGCCGATCGCCGCACCCGTCCCGACAGCAGCCACCACAACCGCATACGTTCCCGTTGTGACAAGCTTTCCGGCGGCGACATCAGGGAGTTCCGGATTTGCACCTCAAACCAATTATTCCACCAACACCTACAACGCCCCGGTCACCTACTATCGACCGATCACCACCGTCGATCCGACGACGGGACAACCGACCACCGCCTTGCAGGGTTGCACCTCGCTGCAAACTCAAGTGCAACGCGTCCCATCGCATTCGCTTCATCCAACGTCTCCCGCACCCCAAGGCTACGGCGAACCGACGTGTCCACCCGGCTCCTATGAATGCGGTTCTCCCTATGACAACGGAAGCTATGCTCCCGCCCCCAATCCCGGCGTTTACAACCCGAACGCACCGGCGGCCGTAACCCCACCCACGGCGAGACCCACCTTTAATCAAGGGACAACGAACTACGGCGTCGCGCCTGGCGTGAACGTTCCATCAAACCAGCCGGTATATCAAGGTCAGCCATCGTATCCGCCATCGGGATATTCGCAACCGAGTACGTATCCCAGCATGAACAACGGGACGATCGGCAACGGCGATCAAACCCCTTTGAGCCAACCGCAGTTGCCCGCCGGTGGAAGCCAAGGTTACGCGGCCCCGCCGTTTCCTGGAACCGGTGCCAGCAGCAACCGCTCGGGTTACCCGTCGCCGACGCAAATACCTTCGACACGATTGGATGTCAAGCCGATTCCGGCCCCTGAACAATACCAGTTCCAGCCCAACACAACCGACGCAAGAACAGCTCGTCACAGCGTTGCACCGACACAGCCAGCATCCGCTCATTCGCCGGTCACCCAAGCGACATACAAGACGATTCAGTGGTCCGTGCCAGGTCGGGTCACAACCGATCGCCGCAAACGATTCCGTCGCAGGCAACGCAACCAACGAGCCCAAGGCTTCAACCCTCACAGACGCACGCGGGTGCCTCAGGCGGCTATCGTCAGAGTGCATGGACCACCAGTCGGTAGTTCTACCGTGCGTGGTCCTGAATGATGCCCTCGCGTCAAATGAAGCGAATCACCTCATTTCTGACCACGCGACGTAAATTCGGAAGATTGAGGGTTACGCCAACACTTCGTCGATGGGCGTGCCACCATTGCCGAACGTGAACGGGCGACCATCCGAACTGTAGATCTCCTCGTCGATCGGCACTTGAATCGCTTTTCCGATCGTAGCCAGAAAGTCTTGCACCGTGACCGGGTATTCATCGACTGAAAATCCTTTGGCGTCGCTGGACCCAAGAACGGTCCCGTGTTTAACCCCAGCACCCGCCAGAACGCAGGAAAAGACCGCCGGATGATGATCGCGACCAGCGTTCTGGTTGATCGACGGTTTGCGTCCGAACTCCGTTGCCACGACGATCGTTGTGTCGTGAATCAGGCCGCTGGATGTCAGATCCTCGATCAACGCACTCAGGGCTTGATCAAGTTCGCCGCCGCGACCGGTCATCGCATCGCCGATATCATTATGCATGTCCCATCCGCCGGATTGAACTTCAACATACTGAACATCATTTTCGATCAACCTGCGGGCAAGCAAGCATCCACGACCGACGCGTGAACTGCCGTATCGTTCCTTCGCCGCATCCGATTCTTGATTTAAATCGAACGCTTTCAAGTCTTCGCTGTTGAGCAAACGAATCGCTTCGCGATACAAATCGTCATATCCATGAACCTCCTTCAAGCGAACTTTGCCAGCGGAATTCGCGATCCAACGCGGCAGCCAGATACATCCGTCGCATGAACTGTTCATCCGCCAGGTAATCCGGTCCCTTGGTGTTCTTTAGCCCTTGATTTGGATCGCCAATGGGAACAGGAGCAAACTTCGCTCCCAGGTATCCAGGACCAATGCCACCTCCAATGCTAACGCTCGGTGGCAACGCTGGATGAATGCGTCCCTTGAAACGTTGCATCCAGCGCGCCCAATGCCCGGATGGCGCGTCGTGGCGATCTCCTTGTAACCGGTTCGCATGGTGTAACTGCCCGCCGCGTGATCCCCCGTCTCGGTTGTCATCGATCGCACGACGGCAAGGCGATCGGCCATCGCCGCCAATTTCGGCAGCGACTGCCCGAACTTGATTCCGGAAATACTGGTGTCGATCGCACCCAACGGCCCCTGCGATTCGGTTCCCGGCTTCGGATCAAACGTATCGATGTGGCTCGCGCCACCGGCATTGAAGATGTAGATCAATCGACGTTTCCCCGTCGATTTCGGGGCCGTTTCCTCCCCCGCCGGCTTTGCGGAACCCGAAGCTTCCCCCAATATCTTGGCAAAGGGATCGTCAGCCAACAAACGACCGCCACTGGTTGACAAAATTCCGACACCAAACGATTGCCACGCGGCCAAACGCATCATGGCGCGTCGATTGAGAACATCATCAAGAAACTTCATCGTGCAAAGCCTTTGCAATGGGAAAAGCAGGCTCGCGAAGAGACCGCGACCCGACGACTCTAGCTTAAAGAATCAACCGTTCCAATGCAATCTTTGTGCTCCCGTTTCGGACCGGACCTGGTAGGCTGGCGTCCTCGGGTCAGCCAATTCGTCTTCCATCGGCGTTTGGCATCGGCCAGCTTCGGTATTCGTGATGATGCAGCCGCTTTGCCGATTTGGCATTGGTTCGCGTATTGGTCGACCTGAGGACAGGCCGACCTACTGGCGGGCGTCGCCGAAGGATGCTGCGACATCGTAGGCTTGGCGTCCTCCGGTCAGCCAATTCGTCTTCCATCGGGGCATTTGGCTCGGCAGCTTCGCTAGTCGTGATGATGCAGCCGCTTTGCCGATTTGGCATTGGTTCGCGTATTGGTCGACCTGAGGACAGGCCGACCTACTGGCGTCGCAAGGATGCGCGACACGTACGGCGTCCTCGCCAATTCGTCTTCCATCGGCATTTGCTCAGCTTCGTATCGTGATGATGCAGTGCTTTGCCGATTTGGCTTGGTTCGGTATTGGTCGACCTGAGGACAGGCCGACCTACGGCGTCAACTGGGTTAGTCTTCCGGTGCTGTCGCCGATCGATTCAACGGGAGCACCGACGATATCGAGCATTGACATGAACAGGTTGGCCATCGGCGTCTCTTCACCGAGTTCGATATGGCGGCCCGTGGCAATTTTGCCGCGTGCCGAACCAGCGAGCAAAATCGGGAGATCTTCATGACGGTGACGATTGCCGTCGCTCAAACCGCTGCCGTAGAGAACCATGGAATGGTCGAGGAGCGTGCCGGAAGATTCCTCGACGGAATCGAGTTTCCGCAGGAAGTAAGCCAGTTGTTCGGCTAGGTGCGTATCGATTTTCTGAAGGTTCGCGACCTTCTCTTCATGATTGCGATGATGGCTGATCTGATGGTGTCCATCGTTGACGCCGATATCACGATAGCTGCGATTTCCGCCGGCATTGTCGAGCATAAAGGTCGCGATTCGCGTCGCATCGGATTGAAACGCGACGACCATCAGGTCGCACATCAATTGCGAGTGTTCAACGAATTGCTTGGGGCGACCGTGCGGCAGTTCAAGATCGGGAAGTCCCTTGCGATCTTCCGCTTCCGTCATCTCAATCCGGCGTTCCAGTTCACGAACCCCGGTAAAGTATTCGTCGATCTTCCGCCGATCGGTGACACCCAATCGTTTGTCGAGCCGCTGGGCGTCGGCGGCGACAACATCCAAGATGCTCTTCCGATAGAAATCGCGTTCACGCGTCGCGGCGTTGTTCCCCGTCCCAAACAGACGCTCGAAGGCCAATCGAGGAACGGTCTCCTTCGAGGCGGGTTGATCCTCGCTGCGCCAACTGACATTCGACGAGTAAGCGCAACTGTAACCCGAATCGCAACTGCCGGCATTTCGACTGTCGACAACGCCTAGTTCAATCGAAGGCAATCGCGTTGCATGTCCGATGTGTTGCGCCGCAAGCTGATCGACGGACACACCAACCTTGATGTTCGTTGACGTTTTGACGGGGCGCGCGGCGGTCAAGAACGTCGAGCCCGCGCGAGCGTGATCACCGGCACCATCTTTGTAGGCGCGGCCGTTGTCGAGCGCGAGCCCGGAGACCATCGTCAGCTTCTGTTTCAGCGGCTCCAACGATTTCAATGATTCGCCCAACACCAAGGTCTCGCCCGGCGCGGGACGCCACTTGGGCATGATCGCTCCGTTGGGGAAGAACAAGCAAGCCATGCGCGTCGGCACTTCCGTCGTTGAGGGGGACGCCATGACCGAACGCGCCATCGGCGTCATTGCCTCCAGTAACGGCAGGCCCATGGCAACGCCGAGACCTCGCAATATCGTCCGGCGACTGAGGATCGTGTCGTTAGTCATTGTTCGTTCTCCTTCGTTTGAAATCGGAAAGGTCGGCTGAGCACAATTTTCGTGGCGATGTCGGCGAATCTCCAACCATCGCCTCGAGTCTCATGGACAATCTCATCGACCACACATTCGTCCTGCCGCGATAGTTCGCGTCCGAGAGCGAAAGTCATCAGACGGCGTGTGAACTCCGAGACAAACATTTCGCCGCGGGATTCCCGCAGGATCTGAATCAATTGCTCCGCATCGTTAAACTTTTCTCCCGACGGCAATTCACCCGACGCATCGATCGGATGTTTTCCGTCGCGCTGGCGATAGGCACCGACCACATCAAAGTGTTCAAAGCTGAAGCCGATTTGATCCATCGCTCGATGGCAAGATGCACACATGGCGTTGTCTCGGTGAATCGCAAGTTGCTCACGCAAGGGAGCATCAGGATTCGACGACGCCGTCTCTTCCAGTTCTGGAACACCGGCCGGCGGATAAGGTGGCGGCGAGCCGAGGATATTTTCCATGACCCATTTGCCGCGTTTGACTGGAGAGGTGCGTGTCGGATTGCTGGTAAGCATCAGGATACTGGCATGGGTCAGAATGCCCGTACGCCCTGTTCCCTTCAGAGAGACCTTGCGGAATTCGTCACCCTTGACGCCTTCAACGCCATAATGCTTGGCCAATCGTTCGTTGAGGAATGTCTCTTGCGCATTCAACAAGGAAAGCATGCCGCGATTGTTGCGAACACAATCGATGAACATCAATTGCGTCTCCTTCAACATGCTCGTTCGCAATGCCTCGTCAAAGTTCGGAAACTGCTCGGGGTCGGGAGTCAACGATTGCAGGTTCCTTAACCCGAGCCATTGATCCGCAAAATTGTCGATCAAGGCGTCGCTGCGCGAATCACCCAGCATCCGCTTGACTTGTTCCATCAATGGATTCGAGTCTTTCAGCTTGCCTTGCCGAGCGAGATCAAACAGTCGGTCGTCAGGCATCGACGACCAGAGGAAATAGGAAAGACGATTGGCCAATTGAAACGAATCCAATTCCACCGCGTCGCCCCCTTTATCGTCGCCCTTGGGGAGTTCGCTGCGGAACAGAAACCGTGGGGAAACGAGTGCGGCGGTGACGGCAATCTGCATCCCCCGCTCAAAGGTTTCCTCGCGCTGATCGGCGACTTCGACCAACCGCGCATAGGCTTCAATCGTTTGATCATCGACGGGAGAACGAAATGCCTTGGGCAGAAACTCCGCAAGGTTCTCTTTCGCGGCCTGCAATACCGATCGTTTGCCTTTCTGTGGTCGATGTCGGAGCAATCGCCAGTGACAATCGGCCACTTCCGAACTGGGAATACCGTAGGGTCCTTCAATCCTGAAACCACGGACTCGATACTTCTTGAGCTTCTTAGGATCGTCTCCGACACCGCGAATCGTGATCGAATGCTCTCCCTTTTCCAGATCGCAGTTGATCGATTCATGATCGACGCCGCCTTCGTCGTCTCGAAAGCCGAACTTCATGACGCCGACCGATTCGCCATCGATAAAGGCTTCCAATTCGACCTCTTTGTCGTCCTTCTTGGCGACGGCGGCATCGACCTTAAGCCCATATTTCGCGGTATACGGCAGCGTGAAGTTGCCGGACATCACGCCATCGCCGGAGACGGTATGAATCTCGAAGTTGTTGGTTTCAAATTCACCATCAATCTTGACGGTTTCCGCCTGCCATCGCGCTTCGGCTTGCTTTAACTCCGACGGATCAGTGATCGCCGCCGCGGCAACCAGTTCGGCCGCTTCAACATACTTTTCAAGCAGCATCGGTGGGAGGCTGAGCACATCACCGTTGTTGTCGAAGCCAGCGCCAACCTCATCCGCTGGAAAGGCGTCAGCGGGACGAAGTGTTAGGCCGAAAAGGTCTCGAATCGTGTTGTTGTATTCATGGCGGTTGAGACGACGCATCGTCACCTTACCCGGCTTTGCATCCAGATCGCATGACGCTCCGTACAATGCCCCCTCGATCAAACGAACCATCGCTTTCCGCTCGTCATCACTGGGTTGTTCGGCGTCGTCAGGAGGCATCGCGCCGAATTCGATCCGCTTGATCGCCTCCTTCCACATCGACTCTGCTTCAGCGAATCGACTCGCGTCCGCATAAGGCTCGAAATTGACTTCCGCTTCCTGGAGGTCGTTGTTGTGGCAATCAATGCAAAACTTTTTGAATAACGCCACTCCTTCGGTTGCCCAATTGTCATCGCCACGCAATTCCCCGCCGCTCAGCAATAGGCTGGCGACTATCGTGCATAGGGTTACGAGCGTTTTGATATTGCGAAAAAACATATTACAGATTGCTACATTCAGCATGGAAGTCATCGGTTGCATTCCCACATCAATTGATGAACGCGCTTGATGTTGTCTTGCGACGTGGTCGCTTAAGGGAATCCATTCGTTCAAACACGAATGCAAATGCTCTGGATAAAGCGATGCTGTTTCAGGTGGGGCAAGGGCGGGCTTATACCGTGCGTGGTCTGGAATGATGCTTTTGCTTTTAATGAAGCGAATCACCTCATGTCCAGATACACCACGCCTCAATCTCACTATACAGGAATTGAGCCTATTTGTCCACATCGACACCTTTCGCCTCGAACATAAAGGCTTTCGCCACAAGCGTTTAAATCGTGCGTGGTCTGGAATGATGCTTTTGCATTAATGAAGCGAATCACCTCATTTTCGGCCACGCGACGTATAAATCGTGCGTGGTCCGAGGCGGTCGAATTGTTTCAACGGAAGTGAATACGCCACCGCCGCCCCCGCGACGCCGAAAGTGGTGTTCAATTTCCGCTGCAGGCAAAGAATTCCATGATGCTCGATGTCTCGCCGTCGTCCACCGATTCGCGCCGAACCTCCAATTCGATCCCTTGTCCGTGGATGTCGACGATCGTCACATCCGCTTCGCTTCCCCAGACCACTTCGGCTTCCGCAGTGGGAGAAGGGAGCAGTGGCGGGGCAAAGGCGGCATAAGCGGTCGCGATTCTCTGGCCGGGCTCGAAGCGAACACGCAATAATCCGTGAATCTGATCACTCGTTCCGTCCGTACGACGTTTCAACAATTGATCGACATCTTCATCGAGCGGGCAATGCAGGTCGTCATCAGACGGGCAAAGGCCATTCTCTTCGGACGATGCCGCGACAGTCGCGCGCGTTGAAGACGATCCCGCTTCGCCTTTTTTTTGCGGCAGTCCATCAGCAAAATCGAGCGGGCAATTCCGCAACGTCCAGAAAAGCTCGCTTGCCAGGAGGGTCACCCAAATGAAAATGGCCGCCACCATGCCTGGATTGAATGTGCTCAACCACAGCGAATAGAGCAACATGCCGGGGGTGATCACAAGCGATCCCCAACAACGTGAACCATCGGCGCAATGCTTGGCGTTGTGCTGCAGAACGACGCGCCAGAGGCCGGCGATTGCGTTAAGCAAAGCAGCGACGGCAACGAGCTGCCAGTCAGCGATCTTTGCGGGCTCTAAAGCCAAGCTCCGCAAAAGCAAGAGGAATGCCGACACGTTCCAGGCAATCAACCAATAAGGAAGACTGCCTTTAAAAAGGTCGGCATGCGAAACATCCGATGTTCGGCGTGAGTTAGACGGCGACGGTCGCATTCTTGCACGCCGCAGCGAATTCATCAGCGCGATCGGTCTTTTCCCAAGTGAATCCATCACCGCTGCGACCAAAGTGGCCTCCCGCCGCGGTCGGTCGATAGATCGGACGACGCAGATCCAGATACTTAATGATGCCTCCAGGGGTCAGCGGGAAGAAATCTCGGATCGCCGCGCAAATCTGATCGTCCGGCAGCGTTCCGGTTCCCTGTGTGTCGACATGAACACTGACCGGCTCGGTGACTCCGATCGCGTAAGCCAACTGGACTTCACATCGCTCGGCAACCCCCGAGGCGACGATCGTCTTGGCAACGTGACGCGCCATGTAGGCCGCGCTGCGATCGACCTTGGTCGCATCCTTCCCACTGAAGGCACCGCCACCGTGCCGTCCCCAGCCGCCGTAGGTGTCGACAATGATTTTTCGACCGGTCAAACCACAGTCGCCATGCGGGCCGCCGACAACAAACTTTCCGGTCGGGTTGATGTGAAACTTGATGTCCCCTTTGTCCAAGTCGGCGGGCAAGCAAGGCATGATGATCTTGTCGCGAACCGTTTCGACGATCGTCGCGTGATCGACATCGGGGCTGTGCTGCGTCGATACGACAACGGTATCGATCCTGACGGGTGTATTGCCGTCGTACTCGACTGTCACCTGTGCCTTATTGTCGGGGCGAATCCACTTGATTTCTCCCGTTTGCCGAGCCTCGGTGATGCGGTTGATGATCCGGTGCGACAATGCAATCGGCAAAGGCATCAGTTCAGGCGTGTCTTTGCAAGCATATCCAAACATCAGACCCTGGTCGCCGGCACCGATCTCCTTGCCGCTTGCAGCGTCTTCATTGACCCCTTGAGCGATATCGGGACTTTGCGAATCGAGGGAAACAAGGACGGCACACGTATCGCCACAGATTCCCATTTGGTCGTCCGTGTAGCCGACTTCGTTGATGACTTGGCGAACAACGTCGGAGAATTTGACGACCGCTTTGGATGTGATTTCGCCAGCGATGCAGGCCATTCCGGTGGTGACCATCGTTTCGCAAGCAACACGGCTGTATGGGTCCTGCTCCAGCATGGCATCGAGAATTCCATCGGAAATCTGGTCGGCTAGCTTATCGGGATGGCCCATGCTGACAGATTCACTTGTAAATAAATATTTGCCACTAGACACGAACAAGACTCCTGAAATGAGAGTTCAAAATTTAGTTGTTGGCGGGATTTTAACGGATCGCGCGTTCTTTGTGGACCCAACTGCCGACAAGTACGATTGGAAAAACGGTTTGCCGTAAAGCTGATCTTTTCAACACTTTGTCAATTTTGCAACAATCGGGTCGGCAACCGAAAGACGCATTTTCCGCAACAAATGCGGTTTTCACCACTCGATGCCGGTAACTGATAGACCTTTCTTTGGACGGAATCAATGCGAAACATCTTTATTTTGGGCGTCCTGCTTGTCGCGGCTTCGGCTGCGGGCTGGTTTTCCATCGATCGCGAGGATGGTCAGACGAAAATTACGATCAACCGCGACGAAATTCGCAACGATGCAAAAGAAGCCATCGCCAAAGGCAAGCAATACCTGGACGAACGCAAAAGCGAGTACCGTTACAGCGAAGGCTACGAACAAGCCAACCAACCCGGCGTGAACCCTTATTCAAACGGGCAAACCTACGGAAGCCAAGACAATTCCGGCTTGCGATACACGCAGGAAGGGGGGCAGTACAACGCTCAAGGCAGGTATACGCCCCCGCCTTACATTCCACTGAACAGCAGCAACCAGTCAAACGACTATCCGTATCGACCACAAGCGGCTGAATCAACGGCTCCCTACAGTGCGGCACCACGCTATTAGCTATTCGGGCGACGTGTTTTCCCGCACCCCAAAACGATGAATGGTCGTTTGCTGGAACCTCTGCCCTGGGTCCAGCCGCGTCGATTCAAAGGCGGGCAGGTTTGCCGCATTGGGCGGGTGTTGCGTTTCAAAACAAAAAGCTTCATGCATCCCGAATCCGCCAGCGTCGGCTTGTCCACTTAAATGGTTGCCGGTGTAAAGCTGCATCGCGGGCTGCGTCGTCAGGATTTCCATGGTTCGCCCGCTGGACGGATCGAGCGTGAAGCATGCTTTGCGCAACGTATTGGGCTCGCCACGCAAGACGTAGCAGTGATCATAGCCCTTCGTGGCGGGAAGCTGATCGATGCGATCACCGATCGGCGTGGGATGACGAAAGTCGAGTGGCGTACCGGCAACATCGATCTTTCGTCCCGTTGGAATCAAATCGTCATCGACTTCCAACATTTGGTCCGCTTCGACCGTCACCACATGGCGACCTATATTCCCCGAGCCGACCCCGGCCAAATTCCAGTAAGCATGATTTGTAAGATTCACATGCGTCGGCGAATCGGCATGCGCGACGAAAGTGTACGACAATTCGTTGTCGTCATTCCATGAGAAATCGACGCGAACGTGGAGCGTGCCGGGATAACCTTCGTCGCCATCTTCGCTGACCAATTGCATACGAAGCCCAACGGCATCCGAATCGTCGAGCGGTTCACACTGCCAAACCGCGGCATCGAAGCCAACCAACCCACCATGCAAATGATGCCGCCCTAGATTCGTCGCCAGTTGATAGACTTTTCCTTCGAGTTCAAATCTGCCGTTGGCGATTCGATTGCAGACGCGTCCAACCGTTGAACCGAAATAAGGATGACGCTGGAGATACCCATCAATTGACGGAAACCCGAGATTGACATTCGCCAGCTGACCGCTTCGGTCCGGGACATTGACACTGACGATGGTCGCACCGAGGTTGATTAACTGCACCGAATGCCCCCGCTGATTGGTCAACGTGTAACGCGTGACCTCATCGCCACGCTGCGTCGTGCCAAAGCTCTGCTTTTCAAGATTCATGTCCGCCATATAGCCGTCATTCTTGCCGATGGAAAAAGTGAATGGCCGCCGTACGGCCCGTGAATATCCGCATGCGAGATTACCGATTCGGCTTCGATCGTGCAAGCAGCAGCACAGTGATCGTCCAGCCAACCAGCGACAATAGACAACCTGGACGCAGCCACGTCGGCTCGTAACGAAACTCGACCTCCCAAGTCCCGGCCGGCAACGGAAAACCTTGCGATACCAAATCGACCGGCTGGCTTGCCACCTGTCGCCATTGCCCATTCGAGGCCTCACGAACTCGGGCAACCCAAAAGCCATCTTGAAGCTGAAAGAACTTGACCAAAACCGGCTGCCGACACGTGACCTTTGCCACGACGTTCTGATCGTCAACCGATTCGACGTGGCAACGCGGCTGGTCTCGACCGACAAGACGGTTCTGCTGGTCGTCTTGAAAGGGGACGAGCGCTGTCTGCTGGAACGATGACCATTCATTCACCACTGAGGCGTCGGATTCGAGGATTGAAGAAGAGCGGGCACCCTGAATTTGATCAGCGATCATCCGCCGAAGGTTCGCGATGTCGTCGTCCGCATCGACCACAACATATTCGGATACGCAAGTTATCATGGACGCGTCGGGGACGCGGATTCGAGCCCCCAGGTCGACCTTGACCTTCTCGGAAATGATCGCTTTCTCGTCGGGAGAACTCTCCGTTCCGGCATTCGCAATCTGCTCGTCAGCGACCTTCGCTTGGACCTTCGAAACCGAAGGCTCGATCGTTCCGGTGGCACCCACCATGCGACACAGTCGTTCAATGACGTCGGTTCGGCGTTCGGCTGGCGTTTCCCCAACAACATGTTGAACGGTGTTCCAAAACAACAGGCTTCGCCAGTGCCGCAACGACACCACCGAATTCAGCTTGGCGATTCGCTCGGACAGGTGCCATCGCATGAACAACGACGCGCGTTGCGCTGTCTCCACGTCTTCAAGTCGACGCGGCGACGATGTTTCTTGCCATCGTTTCGGCCATCGTCGTTGAGGTGTCAGCAAAACCAGACGCTTGATGGATGGATCGATCGCATCGATTGCAAGCCGCGCATCGCGAACGCTCGGTGAAGTCCCAACAAGATGTCGTCCGTGGACCGTCATTTCGCAAGCGGTCAACAAAACGAAGGCGATCGGCAGATAACGCATTTCATGACAGGACATCCGAAGCAGCGGGATCAGCATGAGCGACATTGCGACGAAGACGTATCCCGCCGACCAGCGTGATTGAATGATCGCCGCGGATAAATCGAGAGGACCGAAGAACGGATCGGTTGTCTGCCGCCCGTTGCCCGCGATCAGTTCGGTCGGCAAGAAGCTTGCCAATAAGCAAAGCCCGCTGAACAGAAGCATCGCGATTGCAGGAGCGATCAATTTTCGTGGCTCTTGCTGATCCAGACGTAACCGATGGTGGAAACGGGACAGGTAGTCGGCGGTCAACCAGGAAACGCCCAAACAAAAAAAGACAAGCCATTTTCCGGGAAAGCGAAAATCGGAGTACCCAACGAGCCCGCTGACCAATATCCAATAGGGGCCGCCGATCGCCTCGTTGATTCCTTCGAGGACGAGATTCCCTGTCAGCAGATAGACCAATTCCGCCATCGCCCACACCAGACCATATCTTCCCAGGCTCAGCAGCAATCCGGCGGCGATCAATCCGTCCCAGATTCGCCATTTCTCGCGCCGTATCCGATACAGCCGGGTCGCCAAACAGAACGCTGGCACCAGACCGACGAACAACGATGGCGTCCAGATGCGTCCGTCTCCCGGCAGCAGTCGCGTGATCCGTGTGTTGATTGGGAAAAGATCGCCGCCAACGTGCGGCAGAAAGATCCCAGCCCACTGCCAAGGCGGAACGCTGAAATCGTAGGTCAGCGCGGCATGGGAGCCTTTGGGGGGAGTCCGCCACCAATCGTAGGACGGAGCAAGATCCGGTCGGTTCGCGATCCAGCGCGACAGCCCGGGGGAAGGGCTGTGATGACGAACGCTTTGCCGCGACCAATGAATCGACGGCAGCAATTGAATCGATGCCATGAGGCCGGCCAACAAGCAAGCGAAGCCAAATCGAAATACGCTTTGCTTGATCCGAGTCTTGGATCGCCTCGCAGTCCGCCGGACGGACCCAGACAACACACAGCGTCGGATGGCTCGATACACAAGCATCGCACCAAGCAACAACATCACGTGCCCGGCGGTTTGTGGGTCGCCGCCAAGAACCATCATCGCCAAAGCGACCGAACCAACCGTCAGAACCCGACGATCACCCCCTCGGAGTCCCTCGTACAAGCAAACGAAGGCGAGCGGCAGCCATGCCGCTCCAACAAGGAATGGTGGATTGCAATACAGAAACAAAACAGGGCCGCTGAAGGCGTAGCTGAGCCCCGCGATCAGGCATGCGGTGTGCGAATATCGACGATGGCGAAGCATCCCGTGTAAACTGGCGGCGGCAAGCAGCAAATGAAACGCAACGAACCATGCAAGCGATCGTTCAATTCCAAGCCCCAAGTGAAAGACGAGATTGCCGGGATAAAACAACGCTGTGGACGATTCGCCGGCGACCGGGATCCCGAACTGGTCCAAGGAATTCCAAAGCGGAAGTTCTCCGTTGCCGATGCGTTGCTGAAGGTATTGCTGCAACGGTTGGTAGAAATGGGAGACATCACGAAACGCCAGACGGCTGTCTCCGAACAATGCATCACCAAAGACGAAGACGCAGCAAGTTGCGGCGAACGTGATGACAAGGCAGCGGGAAGCGAGCCGCTTTGCGGAGCCTTCATTGATCGTAAAACAACGCTGCTGCATCCCGAAACTTGCCGCAATTTGTTAGGCTATGCGTCAAGGTCGTTCGATCGACAAGCTGCCCATCTCGTAGATCGACCATGGGTATTTGGGACGCAACTTCGGCTAAATGTAACACAAATCGGCGACACTGTCCCCAAGTTGCTCAATTTACGTCCGATTCATACTTATATCGTGCGTGGTCTCGAAGGATGCCTCACGTTGTTATGAAGCGAATCACTTCCTTATCCACCACGCGACATATAAACTTTCCTAAAGCGACGACGTCGCAAGGTCCACTGAAGAACACTGCCGCGGAATAACATCAAACGCGTTCATCATTGACACGATCATCCTTTTGTTCATTGAGTCCCATGAATACATCGACCGCGATACGATACGTTCTGCTTGGTTTCACATTTGTATGGTTCAACAGCATTGCCGCGTCGAACGAAGGCAAGCCAAACATTGTGATCATGATCGCCGATGACTGTACGTTCCGCGATTTGGGATGCTACGGTGGGCAAGCATCCACACCGAATATCGACCGTCTGGCGTCGGAGGGTATGCGATTCACCCGCTGCTTCCAGGCGGCACCGATGTGTTCCCCCACGCGGCACTCCCTTTACACGGGGCAATATCCCGTGAAGACGGGAGCGTATCCGAATCACACGCGAGTGAACGAAGGGACCAAGAGCATCGTTCAATATCTGCGGCCATTGGGCTATGCGGTGGCGCAGAGCGGGAAACAGCATGTCGGGCCCAAGACGATCTTCGACTGGGAACACCTTCCGGGAAACAGCAATCCCGACTTTTCCGCGGTCGACCGATTCGTGGGCGAATGCGAAATGATGGATCAAGCATTCTGTTTGATTCTCTGCTCGAACGAACCTCACGCGCCGTGGAATCGCGGAGATGCCAGCCGTTATCCGCCCGAACGTGTCGTGCTACCGGATAACTTCGTGGATACTCCACTGACTCGCGACGGAATGTCGCGATACTTGGCGGAAATCACCTACTTCGACTCGCAGGTTGGCCAAGCGATTTCGATTTTGAATAAGCATCGGGTCACCGACCGCACCCTGTTTATTCTGCTCAGCGAACAAGGCAGTTCGTTCCCCTTTGCCAAATGGACGTGTTACGACAGCGGTTTGCAATCGGCTTGCATAGCGCGGTGGCCCGGCAACATTCAGCCGGCACAGGTCAATCCGGCGATGATCGAGTATGTCGACATCTTGCCGACGTTGATCGAAGTGGCCGGCGGCACCGTTCCGAAAGAGTTGGATGGCAAAAGTCTGTCGAAGGTGCTTCAAGGGAACCAGGAACACAAGGCGTTCGTCTACGGGGAAATGACGACGCGTGGAATCAACAACGGTTCCGACTATTTCGGTATCCGCTCGGTGCGATCCGAACGCTTCAAGTATATCTGGAACTTCACGCCCGCGATGACGTTTCAAAATGCCTGCACACAATCCCCCGAATTCCTCAGTTGGATTGCACGTGCTGAATCAGGCGATGCGCATGCGATCAGCTTGGTCTCGCGTTACACAAACCGACCAGGCGTTGAGTTATATGACATTGAAACCGATCCGTTGGAAATGAACAACTTGGCCGACGACCCGAAATTTCAGAAGGTGAAGTACGACCTGCGGATCGAGATGGAACGTTGGATGAAGGCGTGTGGTGATCGTGGTCAAGAAACGGAACTTGAAGCGTTTGAACACATGCCGCGAAAACGCAAATCGAACCGGCAACGACGAAGGTAAGCAC
>JAWKTL010000002.1:0-303892 GCA_041399105.1 Pirellulaceae bacterium
TCTCAGTTGATCTTGCGACGTGGTCGCTCTAGGGCTTGATTTGGCGGTTCAGGCGAATTACGAGTTAAGCTTGAACGAGTTTATCTATGACAAGAACCATTTGCTTTCCCATGTTCGGGGGCTCGATGGTATCCGTCGACTGGTGAATTTTTACATGGGACGTTTTGGACTCTCTAGTTCCAGTTAGGCCAATGGAATCGTCAATAGTTCTCCGATCGCCGACGCCAGTCGGTCGTATTCCTCCAGCCGGTTGTAGGCCTGAGCCGAAATGCGAAGGCATGTCTCCCCCGTACTCAGTTGAAACAACGGCACCTCGATCCGGTACCGCTCGAACAATGCATCCTTGATGGCGCGTCCTTCGCCTGGGTCCCATTTCGCGTCTCCCGAAATAGGCACCGACGCCAAACTTCCAATCATCTCCGGCGGGGCTGGAGCTGCAGCGCCTAGCCGCTGCAGCAACCGATCGCGCCCAGCGAGTGCTAATTGACGGTTGCGCGACATCAGGGCCGTCAATCCGCCATCGTGGAGCGAGTTGAGAAATTCCAACGCCGTGGGCATCGACAGGATCGGCGACGGGTCGTACGTCCCAACCCAGTTGAACTCGCCCAAGAAACGGGATTGGCCGTAGTGGTCGGTGTTGGCACCGTGGCTGATCGTCGTCGGTCGCACCTCACGCTGATACGGAGGCTTGACATAGAGCATTCCCGACGTCTTGGGGCCGCATAACCATTTGTGGTGATTCGCGGTGTAATAGTCCGGTGAAATGCGAGCCAAGTCGACGGGAATCATTCCCGGCGCATGCGCTCCGTCGATCATCACGCGTACATTTCGATCATGCGCGGCGGCGACAATCGCTTCGACAGGCAAGACAAGTCCGGTTGGGCTGGTCACATGGTCGATCAACAGGAACCTTGTTCGTTGAGTCATCCCCGCCAATACCGCCTCGATTGCCTGACTTGGTGATTCAATAGGAAAAGGCAACTGAGCCACGACCACTTTGGCACCGGCTCGCTCCGCCGCATAGCGAACTGCGTTGTTGCACGCATTGTAGCCATGGTTGGTGATGACGACCTCATCCCCCGGGGCAAAAGGAAAGGATCGGAGAACGGCGTTGACCCCTTCGGTGGCATTTCGTACGAAGGCGATGTCCTGGGCCGGCGCGTTGACCAACTGGGCGATCAACTGACGAACGTGATCCAATTTGGGCAGCAGCGTTCGCTCGGGCGCAAGAAAGTGTATCGGCTCACGTTCCATACGCATGATCCAATCACGTTGTGCATCGAGGACAACCATCGGCGTGGCACCGAATGATCCGTGATTAAGGAAAGCAACATTGGGGTCGAGCGTCCACGAATCAGCCGGCGAATGTTTCACGAGAGCATCCTTTTCCATGCAACATTATCCTTCGCGAATTTCTTTGCGTTGATCTTGCGACGTCGCCGCTCTAGGCGTGTTGAGTAAGATAATCGCTGGTGTCTTTCAGTGTCGCCGTCAAGGCTTCATCAAGCTGTTCCAAAGCGTCACTCACATCGTCGATATCCTGCTTGCATCCTTTCAGTTCCAAGACCTTCGAGCATTCGGCCAACTGGACCGCGCCGATCGCCATTGCCGCTCCCTTGAGGGTATGGGCTGACGATTGAAGTAGCTTGGCGTCGCGAACTTCGACGGCTTTGCAAATCGACTCCTTCAGCGAACAGCTTTCGGTGGTAAAGGCCTCGAATAAGTCAATGATCAGTTCTTGGCTGTCCCCAACGGTTTCGTGAAGCTGCTCCCAATCGATCTGCTGAAACATTGGCGACTGCGAAGCAGCATCCGTGTCGTTCGTGAAGTTTCGCTCCGACTGATCGTTCGGATCGTCCGCCTGGTCGCGCGATTTCAAGTCGGGCGTCTCACAGGATGGTTTCTGATCGAACTGAAGAACTTCGACCAGCTTTTCCACTAGTGTTGCCGTTCGGATCGGCTTGGGGACGTACTCATCCATGCCCGCATCGAGACATGCTTCACGGTCCCCTTTCATGGCGTGCGCGGTCATGGCGATGATGGGAATGTGCCCTCCCTGGTCCGTTTCTTGTTCGCGGATGCGGCGAGTTGCGCTCAACCCGTCCATGATTGGCATTTGCACGTCCATCAGAACGAGATCAAATGATTCGCGATGACCGCTTCCACCGCTGCTTTGCCATCGCTGACGGCGATCACTTGGTGTCCAAGTCGGTTCAGGAGGCCGATTGCTAGAGTCTGATTGACGTAATTGTCTTCGGCCAACAGAATCTTCAGGGATGGCAGGCCATTGGTTTCGACCTCGAGCTTGGGGTCATGGTCTTCCGCCGCCGAAACGCCCAAGAGCCCTCACGATGGCGTCGAACAATTCGGATTGTTTGACGGGCTTCATCAATCGCTCGGCGATCCGCAGCGCGATTCGCCGATCGTTGTCTCCCTTTCGCCCACCGGACGTCAGCATGATCAGCGGAACATCCGACCAGATTTTTTGCTTCCGAATGCGTGCCGCCAACTCAAAGCCATCCATGTCGGGCATGTTGACGTCGGTGATGACCAATTGAAACGGATCCTTCTCGTCGACCGATTGTTCCAGCAATCGCAAAGCCTGCTGCGCGTCGCAAGCCAAAACGGGAAGCATGCCCCAGTTGGTAAGCATTTCCTCCAAGATGGAGCGATTGGTTCGATTGTCATCGACGACCAACACACGCGTGCCACCGACGACAACGACACCACGATTTCGGGTTTGCTGCGTATCGCTGGGAGCGCTGCGGCATTGGATTTCCAGATGAAACTGACTGCCGACGCCGACGCGGCTTTCGACCCAAATGCTTCCTCCCATCATCTGCACCAATCGCGATGAAATGGAAAGTCCTAGACCGGTCCCGCCGTAACGTCTGGTTGTGGAAATGTCGGCCTGTTCAAATTCGTCGAAGATAACCTTGCATTTTTCCTTCGGTATGCCAATGCCGGTATCGCGTACGCAGATTCCCAAATGGACGCAGTCACCTTCGATCCGATTCTGCTTCACATCGACAACGACTTCCCCTTTTTCGGTAAATTTGATCGCGTTGCCGACGAGGTTGACAATGATCTGACGCAACCTTCCGGCATCTCCCACAAGGTATTGCGGTAGTTCGGGAGCAACGCGAAAGGCGAGTTCCAGATGTTTGGCGTGAGCTCGAATCGCCAAAGTCTTCATTGTGTCGCCAAGCAGTTCTCGCATGTCGAACAACTGTGTGTCGAGTTCCAGCATGCCCGCTTCGATTTTTGAAAAGTCGAGCACATCATTGATAATCGAAAGCAAAGCTTCGCCCGATTCCTGAACCATCTTGAGAAAACCTCGCTGCGTCGCGTCGAGCTTCGTGTCGAGCAACAGCTCGGTCATCCCAATGATGGCGTTCATCGGTGTCCGGATTTCATGGCTCATGTTGGCGAGAAAATCGCTTTTGGCCCGGTTTGCGGCATCCGCGGCTTCCTTCGCCGCCACCAGTTCTTCAGTGACGAGCTTGCGAGCGGTGATGTCGCGCCCGATACCGACAATTCCAATCACCGCGCCATCCGCGTTGCGAAGCGGGACCTTGGTCGTCAGCAGCCATAAAGGGCTGCCATCGGATTGTTGCGCGTGTTCCTCTTGATCGATCAACGAATTTCCCGAACGCATGACAATTTGATCGTCCGCGACATAATTGCAGGCCAGTTCCGGCGGTAAGAAGTCGTAATCGGTTCTTCCCGCCAATGCTTCGCAAGATGGCACGCCCAGCAGACGCAGCAACGCGGTGTTTCCGGTTACAAAGCGTCCATGACGGTCTTTGACATAGATCAAATCCGGGATGTTGTTGGTGATCGTGCGCAGCAGGTCGCGTTCGCGTTCCAACTCCAGTTCCGCTCGGATTTGCTGAGTTACATCCCGTGAAATACCAAAGGTTCCAACAACTTCACCGGAGGCGGTACGGACGGGAACCTTGGTTGTCGAACACCATGTGTCTTCGCGATCCGGCCAAGTCTCTCGTTCCAGTTTGCCGATGATCGGCTTTCCCGACTCCATGATTTGCCGTTCGTCGGCGAAAGCTTCTTGGGCATGTTCATTGCCGAAGAAATCGGCATCGGTCTTGCCGATGGCCTCGACGGGATCGTTCAAATGAAACAGCTTTGCATGCGATCGACTGATGCGGACAAAACGACTTTGCTTGTCTTTGAAGTAAACCGCTTCGGGGACGTTATCGAGTAGCGTGTCCATTAAGAAGCGAGCTTCCTCCAAGTCGCTTTCGGTTTTCTTCTGATGGCTGACATCCCAGAAAATCACCTGAATTCCGACGATGTTCCCTTTGGGACTGAACGCGGGCAGTTTCAAGACCTCCACATAGGTTCGTGTGCCGTCAGCGGTTTGATGTTCCTCGATAACGTGTTCCGGATGACCGCTTTGCATCACATCGCGGTCGTTCTCGGAGTAGGAACGCGCCAGTTCCGCCGGAAAAAGATCGAAGTCCGTTTTGCCGACGATTTCGTCGGGCGACATATTCATCGACTGACAAAACGTCTCGTTGGCGTATTGAATGCGTCCTTTTCGATCCTTTCGCAAGACGCACAACGAAACATGTTCGCGCAGCTTTTGATGAGTGCCGACCGATTCCAACGCTGTTTGATCGGAGAGTTCACGGATTGCGATTACCTTCGCGACGGCATCAAGTTGTCGAGGCTTGCCGTCGGCTCCGCACGTGGCGACCAGATATTGATCGAGCCAGTTTGCTCGCTGCGTGTGATCAAAGATGCGATACTTTACCGAACCGGTTCCCTCTTCGATAGCATGGTCGAAGTCTTGGGTAACGCAGCGATCATCGGATGCACCCGCTGAAGCAAGTCATCCATCGAAACTTCACCATCGCGCGGAGCCCCGGCAGACGCGATTCGCGGTTGCATTGCGGTAGACGACAATCTTCCGGTTCAAGCAAAGCGACCAGATTACATCGAAGCGTGATCAAAGATCGTGCGAGCAGAGCTTTCCGAAAGACCATCCGCCAAAGTAGGTTCAGGTTTGGACATCGAATCAGTCATTACTATATCAATGATGAACGCGTTTGATGTTATCTTGCGTTATACGTCGCGTGGCCGAAAATGAGGAGATTCGCTTCATGAAATGCAAAGGCATCATTCCAGACCACGCACGGTATAATGTCTTCCAGTTAATCTTGCGACGCAGTCGCTCTAGGAAAATCAGCAGAAAAGCATGAATTCCCATCGTAACCTGACGAATTGCCGGTCGCACGCGCTATTAAGGCGAGCGGCAGGAAAAAACTTACCAAAAGTTTAACCCCTCACCCTGCCCTCTCCCCTTTAAATGAAGGGGAGAGGGGGCAGCGGAAGGTAACTTTTTTCCTGCCGCTCGCCTAAACACGGTTCATTGGATTTGCAAAGAAATCTCCAATTGTTGCTTGTCCGCCAACACAGGGTTAAAATAAAGTTCCCGCCAATGTGTCGGCAAGAATGTTTATACCGTACGTGGTCCGGAATGGTGCTTTTGCGCCAAATGAAGCGAATCATCTCCTTTCTGACCACGCGACGTATATAGTTGAACGGACACTCAATCCACGATGGGTTCTTTGCGACCGCTCGTCTTGTATGCGCTTTCCCTCCATTATCCCCCACAGATTTCATGACACGACCCGATAAAACCGGTTTGTTGGACGGTATCCCGTGCAGGCTTCGGCTGCGATCGGCGTTGATGCTGGTTATCAGTTGCCTGCAAAGTTCGACGGGCGATGCGCAGCAAGTCGACTTCAATCGAGACATTCGGTCTCTGTTGTCGAACAACTGCTTGATGTGTCATGGCCCTGATGACAAGGCGCGTTCGACCGACCTGCGTTTGGACACCCAAGAAGGCTCGCGTATCGACCTGGGAGGGTATGCCGCGATTGTGCCCGGCGATCCTGACAACAGTGAATTACTTGTACGGCTGACAACAAGCGATCCAGACCTGCGAATGCCCCCCGAAGGTAAAGGTCGCAGATTGACGGAGGAAGAGGTCGATCGAATCCGTCGCTGGATTCAACAGGGGGGCGACTTTGCGAAGCATTGGGCTTACGAAGTTCCCGAGCGTGGCGATTTGCCGACTGTTCAGCAAACGCAATGGCCGCGAACCCCGATCGATACGTTCATTCTCGCGCGGTTGGAGAAGGAGGGTCTAGCGCCATCGCCCCAAGCCGATCGATACACACTTGCTCGACGTGTGGCGATCGATCTGACCGGATTGCCCCCGACCTGGGAGCAGGTGGAAGGTTTTGTGAACGATCCGCGCCCCGACGCCTATGCCGCATACGTCGATCAACTTTTGAAGTCACCGGCGTTTGGTGAACGGTGGGCTCGAGTTTGGCTGGACTTGGCTCGCTATGCCGACAGCGCGGGATACGCCGACGATCCGCCACGAACGATTTGGGCGTATCGCGATTACGTCATTCGTTCATTGAACGCCAACAAGCCCTTCGATCAATTCACGATCGAACAGATTGCCGGCGATTTGCTGCCCGATCCGACGGACGAACAATTGATTGCGACCGCGTTTCATCGAAACACGTTGACCAACAACGAAGGGGGCACGAACGACGAGGAGTTTCGCAACGTGGCGGTCGTTGATCGCGTCAACACCACCATGGCGGTGTGGATGGGGACGACGATGGGCTG
Organism: Pirellulaceae bacterium; assembly: GCA_041399105.1. Taxonomy (GTDB): domain Bacteria; phylum Planctomycetota; class Planctomycetia; order Pirellulales; family Pirellulaceae; genus Rosistilla. Next base: position 6,673 of record JAWKTL010000002.1, read on the forward strand.
TGCTCAGTGCCATTCCCACAAGTACGATCCGATTACGCAGGAAGACTATTACCGCTTTTTTGCGATCTTCAACAATACCGAAGATGCCGACGTGCGGGACGAACGCCCCTTGCTGGAACTGTGGAGCGAAGAACAAAACGAACAGAAGAAGAGGTTGAGCGAAACCATCGCCGCATTGAAGGAGCGTTTGGAAACGAACACTCCCGAATTGGAGGCGGCTCAGGGGGCGTGGCTTGCGGAAATGAAACATCCCCCCGCGTGGGAGCCTTTCGTTCCCGAATCGGCCACGTCGAAACATCTCAAGCTGGAGATCGATCCCGATGGCTGGCTTAAGGCGGTCGGCGAAAAGCCGCTCAACGATGAATACACGCTCGACATCCCGACCAGCGGTCAGCAAATGACTGGTCTTCGTGTCGAAGTTTCGGATCGCCAAACGAGCAATTTTGTATTGACGAACGTACAGGCAACTTGGATTCCGAAAGACTCGCAGGCGGCCAAAGCGCGGTATGTTCGCATCGAGTTGCCTGGTCCTAACAAGATGATTCATCTTGCCGAAGTCGAGGTCTTCAGCGGCGGAAAGAACATTGCCGGCGAGGGGACGGCGTCGCAAAGTTCGACCGACTACAACGGTCCGGCGGAACGCGCGATCGACGGAAATACGAATGGCGAGTTCTCGAAGAATTCAGTAACGCATACGGCCGTTCAGTCCGATCCGTGGTGGGAACTCGATTTGAAATCGACCGCTCCGGTCGAGCGGATCGTCTTGTGGAACCGTACCGATGGCGGAGATTCGATTAGTGACCGCATCAAGGGTTACCGTCTCGTCTTGTTGGACGAGCAACGGCGGCCCGTGTGGGAGCATCTTCCCGAGCAACTTCCCAAGCCAAGTCACACGGTGTCGCCGAGCGGAAATATCGAATTGCGGTTTCAAGCCGCGTTGGCCGATTTTGAACAGCCGGGGTTCCCGGCAACTTCCGCGATTGGCGATCCGACGAACAAAGATAAGGGCTGGGCGATTGCGGGTGGTGTGGGCCAATCGCATGAGTTGACGCTGGTGTTGGATAAACCACGTGTCTTGGACGAAGGGACGCTTCAGGTTCGCTTGGGGCATGCGTCGGTGCATGGTTCGCATTTGCTGGATCATTTTCGGATCGGTTTCAGCGCAAACGACAACTTGCTGCGAAGGGGGCGGATGAATCGCGATATTCGTGCCTTGGTCCAACAAGATGCGGCACCTTGACGATCAGCAATCGCGGCAGCTTGCGGCCTACTATCGATCGATCGCGCGGAACTGGACGAGGTTCGGGCGGAATTGAAGAAGCAGGAAACACAGCTTGCCGGCATGAAGCCGACGACAACGGTTCCCGTGATGCGTGATCTGGCGGCGGAAAGACATCGCACGACAAAGATTCATTTGCGTGGAGATTATCTATCGCTGGGTAAGAAGTTGGTGCGGGCGTTCCGCCGCGTTTCATCCATTGCCGATGAAAGCGTTCCGAATCGATTGGCGTTGGCGAAGTGGTTGATCGATTCGCGGAATCCTTTGACATCGCGCGTGATCGCAAACCGCTGTTGGGAGGAAATTTTCGGCGTCGGTATCGTTGAAACCAGCGAGGAATTTGGCTCACAGGGTGAATTGCCGTCACATCCTCGATTGCTCGATAGGCTTGCCGTCGAACTGCAAGAGAACCATTGGGATTTGAAAGCGTTATTGCGATTGATCGTGACGTCGGCAACCTATCAGCAAAGTTCCAAGACGACGGATGCGTTGCTGGCCGCCGATCCCGCCAACCGCTTGCTGGCGCGCGGGGCGCGCTACCGAGTATCGGCCGAGATGGTTCGCGACCAAGCTTTGTTTGTCAGCGGGCTGCTGAGCGACAAGATGTACGGTCCCCCCGCTCAACCACCACAACCCAACATGGGGCTGACGGCTGCTTTCGGATCGGCTACCGATTGGAAGACGAGCGACGGCGACGACCGATATCGGCGGGGAATTTATACGATGTGGAGACGCTCCAACCCGTACCCATCGATGGCCACATTCGACGCCCCCAATCGCGAGGTCTGCACCTTGCGACGTGGACGGACCAATACGCCACTGCAAGCTTTGGTCACGTTGAACGATCCGGTGTATGTGGAGGCGGCGCAGGCATTGGCGCGACGCATGATCGATGCTGGAACGGAGATTGAAGCACGCTTGATTTACGGGTTTCACACGTGCCTGCTGCGCGATCCGACATCTGAAGAGGTGGAACGTTTGAAGACATTGTACGATCGGACGTTGAAGGAATTCCAGGCGGATGAGGCGCAGGCAAAGCTTATGGCGGAAGACCCGTTGGGACCGATCCCGAATGAAATGAATGTCGCCGATGCCGCCGCCATGACTGTCGTTGGCAACGTGCTCCTTAATCTCGACGAAATGTTTTTGAAACGCTAGACAATTAGCAACTGAGAAAAATCATGGATCCTCGAATTCAACGCATTCAAAACCAAACAAGACGACATTTCCTGCATCAGTCAGGAATTGGGCTCGGGTCGATTGCATTGGCGGGGCTGATGACCGACAAGGCCAGCGTCGCCGCCTCCACCTCGGACAATCCGCTGGCGGTCAAGAAACCGCATTTCAAGGCCAAGGCCAAACGGGTGATCTACTTGCACATGACGGGGTCACCGCCGAACTTGGATTTGTTTGATTACAAACCCGAGCTGTCCAAGCGTGACGATCAAGATTGCCCCGACCAGTTCATTGAAGGGAAGACCTTTGCTTTCACCAGCGGCAAACCGAAGCTGTTGGCGTCGCCGCGAAAATGGCAACAGGTGGGAAGCAACGGGATGTGGATGTCCGATGCGATTCCGAATTTCCATGGAATCGCCGATGACATGTGCGTGGTCCATTCGATGTACACCGATCAATTCAACCACGCACCGGCGGAACTTCTCGTTTATACGGGATCGCCACGCTCGGGCCGACCATCCATGGGATCGTGGGTGACGTATGGATTGGGCAGCGAAAACGAAAACCTGCCGGGGTTTGTCGTGTTGATCTCCAGCGGCGTTCAGCCCAATGGCGGCAAGAACTCTTTTGGCAGTGGTTTCCTGCCGAGTGTCTATCAAGGGGTGCAATGTCGATCGAAGGGCGATCCGGTGCTTTATTCGTCGGATCCGCCTGGTATGAAACGGGATGTGCGACGCATGAGCTTGGACGCGCTTCGCGATCTTAATGAGATGCAGGTTGAACAGATGGGGCACCCGGAAACACTGACGCGGATCGCTCAGTATGAATTGGCGTTTCGCATGCAAACGTCCGTTCCCGAGGTGATGGATATCTCCCAAGAATCACAACAAACGCTCGATCAATACGGAGCGACGGTTGGCGGTTCGAGCTTGGCCAATAATTGTTTGTTGGCGAGGCGTTTGGTTGAATCAGGCGTTCGATTTGTCCAACTGTTCGATTGGGGCTGGGATTTTCACGGCACCGGTGTCGGCACGGGACTGCAGGAAGGACTGACGAACAAGTGTGCGACGATGGACAAACCGATCGCGGCCCTGATCAACGATTTGAAACAACGCGGGCTGTTCGAAGAGACGCTTATCGTGTGGGGAGGTGAATTCGGACGTACGCCATTTCGCGAAGGACGAACAGCGAAAAGCGAGGTGCTCGGTCGCGATCACTTCCCAGACGCGTTCAGCATGTGGTTGGCTGGCGGCGGCGTGAAGGGTGGCTTCGATTACGGACTGTCGGACGAGTTGGGCTTCAGCGTTGCTGAAAACCCGATGCATGTTCATGACTTGCAAGCGACGATCATGCATCTGCTCGGGTTCGATCACGAACGATTAACGTACCGGTTCCAGGGACGCGACTATCGCTTGACCGACGTTCATGGTCATGTGGTCAAAGACATTCTGGCTTAAGCGAATCGCGTCATTGCTGTCCGCGCGATGTCGTCAAGCATTGCGGAACACAAAATCTGAATGGGTCAACTTTCGGTTTCTTGAACGGCGGGCGAAACCGTTCCATTTGCGGCGGGGGCTGTCAGTCGAGCAATCCAAAAACCCAAAGCAATTCCGGCGATAATCAGCACCGCGGTGAAGACTTTCCGAATTTTTTCTTTCTGAGCGCGGCGCTTCACGATCCCTGGATGCGTTTCCGCAACCCCTTGCGCGACCGCGATGTTTTTATTGTTCGGGTTTGCCTTTGCCGCCGCCGTTCCGGCCAGGGGAACGACTTTACGCTGACGAGCCGCTGGGCTGGGTGCCGGTGAAGTCGCCCCAGGGCGCAGTCTTGAACCGTATCCTGATTCCTTAACCAAGTCGATGGAACTTCCGGCGATCGAGCTGCCGGGTGATCGCCTGACCGAAGGAGACTTGATCAGACGTCCGCTATCCGATGGCGAAAGGCTTCCAGAGTCTCCCGAACCGCCCCCACGTGTATCTCCCTTGCGGTCACTCAACGTGTCGGTGGAAGATAGTCCGATACCAATGTCGGAGTCTCGAGTGAAATCAGCGCCGGCCAGATCGATGTCGGAATCGGAGCTTTTTCGCGACTCGCTTCCCCCACCGCCAGTTCGGACGGTGGACGCCTGCTTCGATTTAGCCAGCCAAGCTTGGAGCGCGTCGGCGACAGCGGCTGCGTCCTTATATCGGTACCGCGCGTCCTTCTGAATCATCTTTACGCAAATACCCTCCAGTTCGCCGGGACAGTCTGGACGGGTTTTACGGATGTCGTCGGGCATTTCCGTTTGATGCTTGATGATCCGTTGCGCCAACGTCCCGTCGTTGAACGGTGGGCGACCGCACAGCAGAAAATAAAGCGTGCAGCCGAGGCCATAGATATCAACGCGATGATCGACCTTGTGGCTGTTCAAAGCTTGTTCGGGGGCCAAGTAATCGGCCGTTCCCAAAACATTCTCGTTGTTGGCGACGGTCAAAGAATGGTCTTCTTCGGATTCCAACAACGCCAAGCCCATGTCCAACAATTTGACTTGACCTTGCTTATTGACCAGCAAGTTTGCCGGTTTGATGTCGCGATGAATCAAGCCGCGGTCGTGGGCATGCTGCAGACCACGAGCAGCCTGAGCGATGTAATCGGCCGCTTTGACGAACGACATCGGCCCATTGCGTTTTACAATCTGTTGCAGATCGTCCCCCGCAACATATTCCATCACGATGTAATGCAAATCGCCTTCGTTATCGATATCGTAAGCGCGAACGATATTGTCGTGATTCAGCGATGCGATCGCCTTCGCTTCGAGTTGGAACCGGGCAAGGTACGACGAATCGTCAACGCGTTTCTTGGGAAGCACCTTGATCGCGCGCAGATCGTTCATCCGCGTATGTTCGGCCAGATAGACGCTGCTCATCCCGCCTGTGCCAATGTGGCCGAGCAGCTTGAATTTGCCAAGGAAGAAGCCCTTGTATTTGCCCGTCAGCAACTTCTCGATCTGCCACGCTGTAAGCAAATGGTCGATCAAACAGCGTTCGGCAATCACCATCGCATCATCGGGCAGTTTTCCACCAGCGGCCTGTTTGACACGACGCAACGTTTTCTTGAATGCTTCGTCATCGACCAGCTTGCTCTTGCGAACAACTTCGATGAATGCTTGAGCACTGATCGTTTTTGAACTCTTGCCGCTTTCACTCATACGTTTAACTTGCATCCGAGCCTGACCGACATCGCACGCATCCAGGTGGTATCGATCGCTTGTGTTCTGAGTTCGTTCAATGCCAAAGGTTCCAATTTGACAAAGATGGTAAATCGATAAAGATTGCCGCCGTTCACCTCATTTGTTTGCCTTGTCGCTTCGGCAATGGCAACGTTGTGTCGGCAACCGTTCTTGATCAAGCAATGAAAAGTTATAAGACTACCAGAAACCTTTGACGCCAAAAGACCATTGTAACTATAAAGTGTCAAGAAAAACCCCACCATTGTTCTAAAAAACCGCGATGAAGTGTCGTTTGCCCCTGTGCTTTGGCGGGTCGAAGGCGAAGGTATCCTGCGTAGGCCGAAATGACACCTTTGCATCATAATCAATTGCTTGTCCAAACGAGCATCTTACATACCAAATGAAAGGCAACATTGAGCAAGCCGGATTGCATTATCGTCGGTGGTGGCGTCATTGGACTCAGTCTAGCTTGGGTCCTGTCGCAACAAGGGGTTTCCGTCCAACTGGTTGAAGGTGAACGAGACGGTCACGGAACCTCTTGGGCGGGCGTCGGGATTCTGCCACCGGCGAATGTGGACACGGCGAACGATCCGATCGAGCGACTACGAGCCCTGAGCCATCAATTACACGCGCAATGGGCGGCCGAGCTGGCGGCGGCGACTGGCATCGACAACGGGTATCGTCGGTGCGGAGGAATTTATCTGGCGATGTCGCGCGGTGAACAGGCATCCCTTGTCGGCTTGGCCGACTACTGGCGGGAATATCAGATCGACGCGAGTCGCTTGGACGCTCGATCATTGACTGAAATCGAACCCGCGCTGGGAACGTTGGCTCAATCGGATCGCTTGCAATCGGCTTGGGTTCTCCCTGATGAGTCGTTGCTTCGCAGTCCGGATCACCTGCGAGCCCTGTCGACCGCCTGTCAAATGCAGGGGGTTCAGATCACGGCGGGCTGCGAGATTGACCAAGTGCGTGTCGAAGGTGGAAACGTTGATCACCTTGTTAGTTCGGCGGGAAAGCTGTCGGCACGGCAGTATTGTTTCGCAACGGGAGCATGGACGAGTCGGTTGCTCGATCCGATCGGCGTTTCGACCGGCATCCTTCCCGTTCGCGGTCAGGTGCTGTTGTATCGACTGCCTCAACAAATCTTGCGTCGCGTTGTCAATGAAGGCAATCGCTACCTCGTACCCCGCGACGACGGTCACTTGTTGGTCGGCTCCAACGAGGAGGAAGTGGGCTTTCAATGGGGAACAACCGAACGCGTCATGCATTCGTTAAAGACCTGGGCGGAAGGAATCTTGCCGCTGTTGGCCAGTCAACCGATTGTGAAATCGTGGAGTGGGCTGCGTCCTGGTTCCTTCGACGGCTTTCCGTACATCGGCAAGTTGCCGCAATTGTCCAATGCGTTTGTGGCCGCCGGGCACTACCGTTCGGGATTGCATTTGTCCTGCGCTACGGCAACGGAATTAGCGAACCTCATGTTGGGAAGGCCGACGCAAGTTGATCTGTCCCCTTTTTCCCCCAGTCGCGGTTATCGGTCGCGTGGCCGAAAATGAGGTGATTCGCTTCATTTAATGCGAAGGCATCATTCCGGTCCACGCATGGTAAATACGTCGCGTGGTCAGAAAAGAGGCGATTCGCTTCATTTAATGCGAAGGCATGATTCCGGACCACGCACGGTATATCGTCGCGTGGTCAGAAAAGAGGATTCGCTTCATTAAATGCAAAAGCATGATTCCGGTCCACGCACAGTAAAACGCCATTCTCGCGCGGAACCGTCGCGCTCGGGTCGTGTTCTTGCGAATCTTCCTCGTCTGGCTGGCGAGTCTGAATCGCGGACGCATTCCATCCCTGTTCACGCAGATATCGGGAAGCAATCTCGCTGTAGCCATGCGTTACCCAGACTTGCTCCGCTTCGCAAAGCTTGATCGCGTTCAAGAACTCCGGCCAATCGACGTGATCCGATAAGACGAATCCTCGATCGAAGCCGCGTCGTCGCCGGTTGCCACGAATCTGCATCCAACCGCTGGCCATCGCGGTTGTCACGCTACCGAATTTTCGCATCCAAGGCGTGCCATGCGCGCTCGGCACGGCAACCACCATCGATCCCCGCCAGTCATGCTTGCTTGGCATCGACGAAACGGGAATCGTGGTCGGCATCGGGACCCCTGAATCACGGTAGGCTTGTGTCCCCTTCTCAACCGCTCCGTGCGTGTAGATGGGACCAAGCGAAGCATCCAAGCCGGCGATCAGTCGTTGGCTTTTGCCGACGGCATAGCCATAAAGTAGACAACACTTCCCTTCGGATTTCGCCTCCCTCCACCATCGATTGATTTGATCGAAGACCTCCTCGTGCGGCAGCCAACGATAGACCGGTAACGCAAAGGTGGATTCGGTGACAAACAGATTGCAACGAACGGGTTGCCAAGCGTCACAGGTCGGGTCGCTTCCCAACTTGTAGTCACCCGAGACGACGGCAATCTCTCCTTGATGCTGAACCTCCCCCTGCGCAGATCCAAGCATGTGGCCAGCCGGATGAAAGCGGACGCGCACGCCGCCGATCTCCTGCGTTTCGCCGAATGGCAGCGTCCGAATCAGCGCATCGGCCCCCAGCCGCATGCGCAACAAATGTTCGCTTGACTTGCTGGCCAAGTAGCGTTTGCAGCCCCACCGCGCATGATCGGTGTGGGCATGCGTGACGACGGCGCGTGTCACGGGCTTCAGCGGATCAATGTAGAAGTCGCCCGCAGGACAGTAGAGCCCGGCGGGCGTGTTTTGCAGAATCGTCAATGTTCGGTCACGGCATCATGGTTGCATCACGGTCATAAAACAGAAGCCTTGTTTCCGCCAAACTATTTGAGTTGAAGAACGTCATCCATTTGTTGGCTGATCTCCTCAAGGCGCTGACGATCACCGCCGCGAACTTCCGCCGTCGCCCAACCATTGTAATCGACTTGCAACAATTCGTGTCGAACACGTTGCCAGTCGATACTCCCCTTCCCGATGGGAACATCGAAACCTTTCGACATCCCTTCCCGCATCGCACGTTTCGGGTCATATTCCTTCACGTCCAGTTTCTTGACGCGATTGCCCATCACCTGCAACCAGTGTTCGGGCCATCCCCAGCGAACGACGTTCCCAATGTCAAAATAAAGTTGTACCCACGGACTGTCGAGTTCATCGATATAGCGCGCGGTCATCAACGGTTCGATCAGAAAGCTGGCCCAGACATTTTCTATCAAGATGGAAATCTGCTGCTTCTCCGCTTCAGGAATCGCATTGCGTAGAATCTGCTGCGTGTCCGCGTAGTTCTGTTTGTACGCTATCGACGGATCATAGCGAACGACATGCAAGACACTCGTTGCACCGAGCAGCTTTGCATCGCCAATGGCGGTCGCGATATCCGGATGACTGCTGTTGATCACCCCATGGACCGGTACACCCACCCGTTCGCTGGCTCGCGCCAAGCGGGTGATATCCGGAGCGCCCGTCCGCAGGGAACTGTAACATTCCACGCCATCGAATCCCAGGTCGCGGACCAGCTTTAATTTGTCCTCGTCGCTCAGGTCTTCTTGGATCATCTGCCACTTCACGGCTTTCTGAATCCGGCCCGACAGTGACGTGGCGGTTGCGGAATCAACCGCACTCGCTTTCGGGAAACCGCAAGCGGTTAAGGCTCCGGCGGCACAAAGAAATCGACGACGGGTGGATGTTCGAGTAAACTGATTCATGATGGATGCCGCTTTTCGCTCGGTAAATGGTTCCCCTGAAAGACGTTACACGTTCCCGCCGATTCAACGGCGTGGGATGCGTGTCCAATTGTCTCAGGTTTTCGGTGGTGATGAACTTTAATATCCTATTCCAGCCGCTCTTCCGTTGCCCGGTACGGAAGTCGAACGCCATGTTGAGCGGCTCAAATATTGAACTTTAGCAGCCTCGGACCGTTGTCACAGATGGCGGAGCCTGCCAAAATCTATTCGGTGTTTCGGCAATTGCGTGTTGGAACTGTCATGATGTTTGCGTATCGTATTCAACTTATAAGGGCCGCTAGAGTGTTTGCAGTTCGGGAGCAGCCGCGATGGCCGAAGTAACATTGACGGTTCTGCATGGTACCGACCGTGGAAGGGTGTTCCGCGACGTGACGCCTCCAATTACGATTGGCCGCGAAGAGGGTAACACCATTCAATTGAACGACGAACGAGTGAGCCGTTGTCATTTAAAAATTCAAGTTGACAACGACCGGCTTGTTTTGACGGATCTGGATAGCACCAACGGCACCAAGGTAAACGGACAGGAAAGCCATTTGAGGATTCTGCGGCACGGCGATTTGGTGTCGCTGGGTCGAAGCATGCTTCTGATTGGAACCGAAGAGCAGATCGCCGCCCGCGTGGCGGCTTTGAAAGCGTCGAACGAAGAGAGCAGCAGCGCGACGATGACTCAGGATATCGCGTCGGCCGACAGCAGTTCGTCGCTGGACTTCGAGGTCGGACGCCCCGATCCGGGCAAGACGTCAATGGCCACACTGGGATTGGTGGAGCCTCCCGAGATACCGGAAAAGATGTCGCCCAGCCAAGCTGCTCAGATGTGCGAGATCTTGGAGTTCCTGCATCAGCGAATTCAGAAGCTCGTGGAGCACGCGCACATTGACGAGCAGGCACAAGAAGTCGCTATTGACTACGTGGCTTGGCAGCGGATGCTCGATCTGCAAATCCGTTTGGCGACGATGATTCGGCGAGCCGCCGATCCGGATTGGAAGAGCTGAATTTTCGCGCTAGTTCTTAAAAGGATTTGATTTGATGAGCACCAAGCCGTTTGCGCATTTGCATTGCCACAGCCACTACAGCTTGTTGGACGGGGCCAGTTCGATTCCCAAGCTCGTGCAGCGTTGCAGCGAGCATGGGATGAACGCCTTAGCCCTTACCGACCACGGCAATCTGCACGGAGCGTTGGAATTCTACCGCGCCGCCAAAGGGGCGAACATCAATCCCATCATCGGCTACGAGGCGTACATTGCGCCGGGGAGCCGCTTCGAGAAGGGTTCGGCCGGCAGCAGTCGTGACGCCAGTTACCATTTGACGTTATTGGCGCAAAACCGCACGGGATTTCAAAACCTTGTGCGTCTGGCGTCCGCCGCAAGCTTGGAGGGATTCTATTTCAAACCGCGAATCGATAAAGAAATCTTGGAAAAGTACAGCGAAGGAATTATCTGTCTTTCCGGATGCGTGAGCAGCGAATTCAGTCGCGCCATTTTGAAGGGAACTTCGACCGAAGCGATCGAAAAGGAAGCAAAGGGGGTCGCCGCATGGTTTTCACGTGTGTTTGGTGATCGGTACTTCATCGAGGTCATGAACAACGGCGTCGACATTCAGAAACAGCAGCTCGAAGGGGCGGTGCATATCGCCAATCGAATGGGTCTGCCCGTGGTCGCGACCAGCGACTGCCACTACGTCGATCCCGAGGATGCGGAAGCCCAAGACGTCATGTTGTGCATCAACACCGGACGCTTCCGAACCGACACTTCACGGATGAAGATGGACGGGAACCAGTACTTCTTGCGAACGCCCGAACAGATGTACGAGAAGTTTCCCGGACTCGAAGACGCGGTTGCTCGCAGCCAGCAGATCGCCGATTCGGTCAACCTGGAACTGGAGCTTGGAAAGTTCTACTTTCCAAAGTTTGAAGTTCCCGAGGAGAAGACGGCGACCGAGTACTTGCGGGAATTGTGCATCAAAGGACTCAAGGATCGATATCGCGGTAACCGCACTCGCTTGCCCGACGGCGATGACGGTGAACTTTCCGAAGAAGTACTCGCGCGGTTGGAGCGCGAACTGTCGGTGATCAATAAACTCGGCTTCCCGACCTATTTCTTGATTGTCTGGGACTTCGTTCACTATGGCCGCAGCAAAGGCATTTGGGCGACCGCGCGCGGAAGCGGCGTTGGTGCGATCGTTTGTTATGCCCTCTACCTGTCGCATGTATGTCCATTGGAGTACGACCTGCTGTTCGAGCGTTTCTTGGATGAGAATCGCAAGGAACCCCCCGATATCGATATCGACTTCGACAAGGATCGTCGCGTGGAAGTCATCGAATACGTGAAGGAAAAGTATGGTCATGAAAACGTCTGCCAGATCGGAACATTTGGAACCTTGGCGGCTCGAGCGGCCATCAAGGACGTCGGTCGTGCGTTGGGCATTCCGCTGTTTCGCGTGAATCAAATCACCGAGATGGTTCCCGAAGAACTGAAGATCACGATTAAGAAGGCGTTGGAAAAGAACGAGGATTTAAAGAACACCTATGAAGGGGACAGCGAGGTCCGCGAGTTACTGGACCTGGCAATGCGGATCGAAGGTTTGGCGAGAAATGTCGGCACGCATGCGGCGGCCGTCGTCATCGCCGACAAACCACTTCCCGAGTACTTGCCGATTGGCAGGGTGCCGGGCAAGGACGATGTGATCACCCAATGGTCGATGAACGATGTTGAAGCGGCCGGCTTGTTGAAAATGGATTTTCTCGGGCTGCGGAACTTGACGATCCTCAGCAAGGCCGTCGATCTGATTGAGCAAACGACGGGCGAGCGGATCGACCCGCTGAAGTTTCCGCTCGAAGACAAGGCGAGTTACGCGTTATTGCAACGCGGTGAGACCAAAGGGGTCTTTCAGCTCGAATCGGGAGGCATTCGCGATCTCTTGCAACGGATGAAGCCGGACAGCTTTCACGACATCATCGCGACGGCGGCGCTGTATCGTCCCGGGCCACTTGAAGGGGGCATGGTCGATACCTACGTCAACGTCAAACACGGACGCGAAGCGCCTGAATACAAGCATCCGGTGCTGGAGGAGATTCTCGCCGAAACCAATTCCGTGATGGTCTACCAGGAACAGGTGATGCGGATCCTGAACCGCTTGGGCAATATTCCGCTGGCCAACGCGTACACCTGCATCAAGGCGATCAGCAAGAAGAAGGAAGCCTTGATCAATCAGAACCACGAAATGTTCATCGAAGGTGCCGTTGCCAACGGCCTTTCAAAAAAGGATGCCGATGACATTTGGGTGATGATCCAAAAGTTCGCGGGCTACGGATTCAACAAGTCCCACTCAACCGCTTACGCTTTGGTGGCTTTTCAAACCGCTTATTTGAAAGCTCACTATCCGGTGGAGTTCATGGCCGCTTTGCTATCCAGCGACATCACCGGGCGCAACTTCAAACGCAAGGATGCGTTGGTCGAACACATGGATGACTGTCGACGAATGGGCATCGAAATCGTTAATCCGAACGTCAACTTGAGCGATGCGGACTTTTCCGTTGCGGACGGCAAGATCGTGTTCGGCATGTCGGCGATCAAAGGTTGCGGTGGTGGAACGGCGCTGTCGATCGCGGAGGAACGAAAGGCCAACGGTCCGTTTAAGGATATCTTTGACTTCTGCGAACGCGTCGACCCGCATTCCTGTAATCGCGCGGCGATCGAAACCCTGATTAAAGCAGGAGCGATGGACGACTTCGGCCTGCGCGGTCCGTTGACGGCGGCTCTGGAGCGGGCTTTGCAAAGCGGGGCGCGGCTTGCGGACCGTAAGAGTGGTCAGAAAAGCTTGTTTGGAATGTTCGATGAAGAGGAGGAGGAAGAGGAGCAACAAGATGTCGCCAACACGTTGCCCGATGTCGACGACTGGCCTGAAAAGCAAAAGCTGCTGGCCGAAAAGGAAGTGCTCGGCTTCTATCGTACCAGCCATCCCCTTGCCGAATTCGAGCAGAAGCTTTCCACGTTTCGCACCCACAAGACGACTCAACTGAGCGAGTGCGACGACCGTGCGGAAGTGATCATCGGCGGCATGTTGAGTTCGATTAAAATCGCCCACGTGAAAAATCCCAAGCCGGGGGCGCCATCGAAGTACGCCAATTTCGACATGGAGGATGTCGAAGGGGGTGTCCGTTGCATCATCTGGCCCGATCAGTATCAAAAATGGGAGAGATGGTTCAGCCCGAAGCAGTCTTGATCGTACGAGGCGTGGTTGACCGGCGAGGCGGCGGTGACGACGTCAATCTGATTGTCAACGAATTGGTTCCGCTGGACCAACTCGATTCCAAGTACACGCGGGGAATCTTGATTGACTTGGAGGAAGCGATGGATGAGTCGATGTTGCCGAAAGTGGCGAGGTCGTTCGTGGCTATCCTGGTAATCAAGAATTGATGTTCTCGATGAAGCTTCACTCAGGCGAAGCGGTCGTCATGCGGAGTCAGAAGTACAAGGTCGATATCAACAACGAACTGCGTGAACGGCTCGACGATCTGCTCGGCATGGGCCGATACAAGCTGCTGATCAACCGGCCCAAGGTCCAGCAAGGGACTGCGGGCAAGAAGTTTTCAAAACGTGAATGATCTTTTGGCGCAAGATGTGCTTCAGCGGCAGGTGTCCATCCTTTATGCCTGATGGGCAGCCGGTACGGATGTACCGTTATACCGCGCGTGCTCTGGAATGATGCCTTCGCATTTAATGAAGCGAATCACCGCATTTTCGGCCACGCGACGTTTAAGGACGTTCGGTTTCCGTTTGACCGACAGTTTTGAAGCTTTGCACGCCAAACAGTTGAGAGCACCGATGAAGAAAGTAGAAGCTATCGTAAATGCCGATCAAGTCGACAACCTACGAACAGCTTTGCAGTGCGTGGGGATTCTCGACATCCAAGTTACGGAAATTCAAGGTTTTATTCGACCATCGCTTCGAAAAACGAATATCAATCCGTCGCTGGGTTTGGGCGATTGGTTTGTCCCCAAATGTAAAGTTGACTTGTGCGTCATGGACGAAGCACTGCGCCAAACCGCTCGCATTATCTTCCTGGCGACGAAAGCTCGAGCGATCGTCGACGGACGACTTTTCTGCGACAGCGTGCTCGAAGCCGACCCGAGCTGTGCCTAATAATGCGGCATGCGCCTGCCGAGAAAGTCGACAGGCCCGTGCCTAGAGCAACTACGTCGCAAGATCAACTGACAGACATCACCACGATCTAACATCAAAGGCGTTCATCATTGATCGATGCCTCGTCTCGGATCATGGAAATCAGGCTTCAAACCGCTCTTCGCCATCATCCTCAATCTGGGTGAAGCTGCTCTTAACGACCTGTCGAACGGTGCGAAGACGAACTTCTTCTTGCAATCGCGCGATTGCTTCCGCGATCGGCATTGCTCCCAGATCGCCATCGATACGATCACGCAAAGCAACCTTTCCTTGTTCGGCTTCCTGCGGTCCGACGACCGCCATATACGGCACCAACTCCAATTGTGCGTCGCGAATTTTGGCTTGCACCTTGCTGTTTTTCAAATCGACGGTCGTCTTCAATCCGGCGTCATCCATCTGTTGGGCGACGGCAATCGCATAGTCCGTTGATTTCTCGCTCAGCGGCAAGACGCGAACTTGTTCGGGGGCCAACCACAATGGGAACGCTCCCGCAAAATGTTCGATCAACATACCGACAAAGCGTTCCAGCGAACCGAACGGAGCGCGATGGATCATCACCGGACGATGTCCCGTATTGTCCGCGCCAACGTATTCCAGTTTGAACCGTTCGGGGAGATTGTAGTCGAGCTGGACGGTTCCCAGTTGCCACGACCTACCGATGCAATCGCGGACCATGAAGTCCGCTTTCGGACCGTAGAACGCAGCTTCGCCGGGCTGCTCGCCAAACGAGAGGCCGGAATCTTGCAGCACCGCACGCAAAGCGGCTTCCGCCCGATTCCAATTTTCTTGGCTGCCGACGTACTTGTCGCTGTTCGGATCCCGCAACGATAATTGCACTTGATAGTCGTCCAGTCCGACGCTCTGCAGCACGAACTTGGTAAGCTCGATTGTCGCTCGGAATTCATCCTCGACCTGGTCCGCGGTGCAGAAGATGTGCGCGTCGTCCTGAGTCAATCCGCGGACTCGCAGCATGCCGTTGAGTTCACCGGTTTGTTCGTGGCGATAGACCGTTCCAAACTCGAATAAACGCAGCGGCAACTGCCGATAGCTTCTTGGCTGCGCCTTGAAGATATGCGCGTGATGAGGACAATTCATCGGCTTTACCAGATAGCGTTCATTGGCGGTTTGCCAGCCGTGAATCCAACTCTTCTTGTCCTCGACCGAGGCGGATGGCTTGTAGCCGTCGAACTTGACGCCCAGCACTTCGGCGGCGGCGATCAACTTGTCTTCGTCGTCCCGATCAATCGATCCGGTATCCAGACGCTGGGTCATCGCATCGAGCAACGCTCCCGCTTCGGCTCCGTACAGCGGTTGAAACTGGGAGTCTCGATAATAGGGAAAATGGCCGCTGGTTTCATACAGCTCGACACGCCCCAGATGCGGGCTGTAAACCGGGTCGTAGCCTCGCTGCAGCAGCTCCTTCCGGAGAAAATCCTCCAGTGTGACGCGAACACGCGCCCCTTTTGGCAACCACAGGCAGAGTCCCTGTCCGACTTCGGGATTGATGGCGAATAACCCATGCTTCTTCCCCAGCACACGGTGGTCGCGACGTCGAGCTTCTTCGAGTTGTTCGAGATAATCGGCAAGCTCCTTCTTGTCGAAGAACGCGGTTCCGTACAGTCGTTGCAACTGTCGCCCCGAGGCATCTCCCTTCCAGTACGCTCCCGCAACACTGAGCAGCTTGATCGCTTTGATCTTTCCCGCGTTGGGAATGTGCGGTCCCCGGCAAAGGTCGACGAATTCGCCCTGTCGATAGAAGCTTACGGAATCTTCCGCGCGAAGCCCGGTTTCGATGTGCTCGACCTTTAAATCTTGATTCAGATCCCGACAAAGTTGGACCGCTTCATCTCGGGAAAGCATGAACCGCTCGAACGGCTCGCCCTGCTTGATGATCGCCTTCATCTCTTTCTCGATCGCGGGAAAATCATCTTCGCTGATTTTGTGTTCGAGATCGAAGTCGTAGTAAAAGCCGCCTGAAGTGGTCGGTCCGAAGGCGAGCGACACACCTTTAAACAGTCGCATGACGGCCCGCGCCATGACGTGAGCGCAGGAATGACGAAGGACATCGAGGGCCGTGCGGTCACGATTGGTCAACAGATTCAACTCAAGTTCCGCGGCATCGCTCAACTCGCTCAAGGGGCGAAAAGCATCGACAACTTTGCCCCCAATTTCGGCCGCGACAACGGCTCGCGCCAGCCCATCGCTGATACCTTTGGCGACGTCCATCGCGGTTGTGTGATCGGAATGTTCCTGAACAGTACCGTCAGGCAGTTTGACTCGTATGCTAGCCACAGCGCTTTCCTCCGCGCAAGTTTTCAAAAATTTGTGACGCCGTCACGAATGGCGTCCTCATTTCTTCATTTATACCGTGCGTGGTCCGGAATGATGCCAGGGCATCATTTCAGCCCACGCACGGTATAAGTGTCGCTAACGGCAATTGATCGTCAAGCAAGCGTCGTACGGAACACCGCTGGCAACCTAAGTTTATCGGAACCGTCCAACGACAAAATAAAGAAGTTGGACATTGTTTTTGTTTTTTCAGTTGTTATTGTGAATGACAATCGGTCGCTGTATGCACGGTCTTGCCTCTTAGTTCTCGGTTGCAGTATATCCTTCGCTGTGAACCTTTCTGTTGAAGCCACGGTCGGAATCATCTCTCGGCTGCCCGTCAGTCGATTCGCAACAGGTCGGTGTTCCATTCTTGTGTGGGCTTGCTTGAAAAAGTTCGCTTCAAATACGGAAAAATGTTCAATTTAGTTTACACCTCACAATCCCCTTCTTTGAGCTTTAAGCTGCAACGCGAATGAATCGCCCGATGTCCGATGGACGCTGCTCCCCCTTGCGGAGCGATTTGAAGAATAGTTGCCGCGACGGAGCGGCCTACAGCGCGATGGTCGCGACGGGAGAATCCTACCTGCCCGCGTTTGCATTGTTCATCGGGGTCGCCGATGTTCAGGCGGGACTGTTGGCATCCCTACCGATCTTTATCGGCAGTGTGCTGCAGTGCAATGGATTCGTGCAGCGTCGCGCTCACCGATCCTTTCGAGATTTCTTCCGCGTCGCTGGCGGTATGCAGGTCGCAATGTTGGGCTTTCTAGCGTTGTTGGCGTTGACGGGTGGCTACCGGCACCTTGAGCATTCGCTGTCATTCGCGATTTTGATGGTGATCGCTTCGCTCTACTGGGGCGGAGCACTAGCGTGCGCCGCGGTTTGGAACACCTGGATTGAGTATCTCGTTCCACGCACCTTGCGCCATCGTTTCTTGGCTCGACGAACATTGCTTGCGCAGGCAACTTTGTTAAGCACTTTGCTTGCGGCAGGCTTTCTGCTTCGACTGGGTGAATCTTGGGGACGCACCGGGATTGTGTTTGGCCTGCTGTTCACGTTCGCTTCGCTTTCCCGCGCATACTCCCTGCTGGCGGTACGTCGTCAAACGGACAAGGACGATTGGCACCCAGCTCAATCCTTGACGGTGGTCACCGCGAAAAATTCCGCTGGATCGAAGTTGGACTCCGCGGCCGTTGGTGAGGCAGCGGCGGAGGGTTCGCGCATGCAGGCCTTTGCGCCAACGTGCAAAAGTCCGTATCGGTTGTTGGTCTATTTGGTCGCCGTCCAGGTCAGCGTCTATATCGCCGCCCCATACTTCGCCGCTTACATGTTGCGAGTGTTGGCCCTGGGCTACGTGGAGTTCACCGTTTTGATCGCATTGGGATTCGCGGGCAAGATGATGATCTTGCCCCTTGCCGGTCGCTTTGCCAAACGCTTCGGAACGACGAAACTGATGATCTTTGGCGGGGTCGGCATGATACCCATGGGCGGTTTGTGGGTGTTCGGCAATTCGTTTGCATATTTGGCAGCCATTCAGCTAGCATCGGGGATCGTCTGGGGATGCTACGAATTGGGCAATATGCTGTTGATTCTGGAACGAATCCCGACCTCCGCGCGATCGAAACTCCTTTCGCGATATCACGTCTTCAATGCCGCCGCGATGGTCATCGGTTCAATGATCGGCGGATTGATGTTATGGCGTCTTGGCTCTTCGGCATCGGCTTACTTAACCGTTTTCGCCGCATCGAGCATGATGCGTTTGTTGACACTGCCACTGCTGAAAGCTGGCTTGGCGGGCGGTTCGCAAATGCCCAAGCCAACGTTGATTATCACCCAGCGGCAACAAAGCGTCCGTCCAAGCGGTTTGAACATCGCGACTCCAATCGTTATCGACGAAGAACTGTCCGCGTGTGCTTTATCGAGTGCTGCGGAACCGAGCGGTTTGGACGATCGAGTCACCATAAAATCGATTCCGTTCGTGCCTTCCACCGTTTCGGAATGTGTTGGAACGACCGAGTCGACGGCGGTTTAAAACCGAACGGGCGTGTTAGGTCATGCTGCGACACCATCATCGTCATCAGCCTTTACGATGGCGATTGCGAAGTACCGAAACAAGCGACGCAGGGAAAGGAAGGCGACCAGCGACACAACGAACCCGCCCACGCCTGCGGCGAGCGCTGGGCCTCGGTCCATTGCGTTCCGCATAGGAACAGCGTGATAAATCCACCATCCAGCGAGGGGGCCTGTCGTTAGCGTCGCGAGAACAACGATCCATCCCGCGATCGTGAACGAGCTGAAATCAATATCCATTTCGTTGATCGTGGTGCCGATTCGTTTTGGTAAGCCATCGTTCTCTGACATCTTGCCTCCTTGGCAAGCAGTCCATGAGGGGACGTTTCCATGCGATGCAACGCTGCAACCGCATCTGATGAGCGTCGATTCGTGTAATCTTAAGACCGTTATGCTATTGGCAGCTACGCGAGTCAATCTTCAGCAATTTAGCCGAATCCTTCGGACTGGGCTGATAAAAATGTTTATCACTGTATTTTACGCTGAAACGGCTGCTTTAGTGGTGAACTCGTGATAGGCAGTGACGCGGCGAGAGGCGAGTGTGGTGCCTAGATTTTCCTTCACCCAGGTGTGCATGTCGCTGACCGAGACTGACGAAAAACTTTCGCGAACACGGTCCGCCAGTCCAATTGGTGAAGATGATGGGCAGCGCGGAGATCAAACTCGTGAAGCCACCTTTGCTGTGCTGGCCCTCGATGCCTTTGAACGACCCAAACGTCGACTCCAAGTTCTCTGTTGACGACCAAGTTCGCTCTCCCGGTTCGAGTTGAGCTCCAGAACTCTTTACAAACTCGATCATCGAGGTTGCCATCTGATTGCTTAACTCACAATCAGGCCAAGTCGCCATCAACTTCTTGAGTGCCTTTCTTAGCTTCTTATGGGTTCCGACTTCCAACGCATGAGTATTCATAAATCGCAAGCTGGTTTGCATGACGTCATGAACGCGATTCCAAACGAGCAAGTCGGGTCGATAGTCTCGCACCCAACCGAGCTTTTCATTCATCCTGCTGGTCGAAACTTCCTCACGTGCTTTGGAATGCGGTGTTACTTAAATGATAGGAAACCATTTGTCCCCAACGCAAAAGGGGACCCATATTCATGAATCTCGCTTTGGACTTTTGCGGAGGTGGGTTGACTTGTCCGAGCATCTGAACGCTGGACTCCAATACAAATCGAAGGCCGCAGCACCGCCAAGTGTGTCTTGAAAATGGTCGGTTGGAAGTTCGTGTGTCGGAATCACGGTGGACTCACGACGCAGGCCATCGTGGTGCGGGCGGGAACGCAAGTTTGCGTGTTGGATCGAAACTGCTTCGCCCGCCGCACGAGCGGTGTATTGAGTTTGACACTTCGATCAAAGGCCCGTGGCAAAACAGGATCGTCGAATGTCAGCGTGTAAGGTTTCGATGATTTGCTAGCAGGATGCATTGCTTTTGTTGTTAGGCGGCTTTCTTGGGGTGGGAAAATTCTTTAGAGTACGAAGCTTGGCATGTTGTCAATGCAACCAAGCTTCCCACAAGCCCGCCCCAAATCAACGCCTTGTAGGGGTCCGCGTTGCCAACATGCTCTCCCCAGTAACGCAATCCACGCAGATGCGAACCGTCGACACTTCCCGTTTGATACAACACAAACAAAATCGCCCCGATGGTCGAACCGATCGAAACGATTGCCGACCACGCCGGGGCATCGCGCGAACGATCGTCCGCTTCCTCGCTGTTCGATTCGGAACGCCGCATCGCCAGTTCTTCGCATGCACGCATCGAGCCGAAGTCCTTGCCGGTCCAAGCGATGATCGCCACCAGCAGAATCGCATAGATCGGATAGAAGCGATAAGGAAGCGACTGCAGAAACAGGTCAAAACCCGACAGTTCCAAATCACCCGCGGCCGACAAGCCCTCGGCCATGTAATTGATTTCCGTAGCCACCCACGTGCTGATCAACGACAAGCCAGCGACCGGTGCCGCCGTCGAGTCGACCAGATAAGCAAGCTTCTCGCGCGACAAACGCATTCGATCGGCGGTCGATCGCATCGTCGATCCGACCAACAACGTGTTGGCGTAATCATCAAAAAACACCAACAAACCGCTCAGCCAGATCAACAATTGCGCGCTGCAGCGGCTTTTGATGCGGCTCGCCAATCGGGTCACGAAGCTGCGCATCGATCCGCCGGCGTGCAGGACGCCAACCAAAGCGCCAAACAGCATCGTGAAGTAGAAAACGCGAAGGTGATCCGAGCGATAAAGGGCTTCGGTAATCGAATTTCCGTCCGTCACCGCGTACCACAGATGATTCTTGATCATCGACCAAGGGGCATCGATCATGATCAGCCGCGCCAGTCCCGAACGTTCGGGATTCGCAAGCTCGTAGATCAGAACACCGACGTAGACGGCAACCGCCAACGAAGCGATCACTCGCCGCGTGACAACCGCTAGCCCAATGGCGAACAGAGGCGGAAGAAGCGAGAGCCAACCAACATCCATCGGCAATCCGGCTGATTCAGCGGTATTGAGATTAAACGCGACCGCAAATCACGGAAGCATTATGGCCACCAAAACCGAAGCTGTTGCTCATCGCTATCTTGACGTTTGTCTCACGCGGTCGGTTGGGTGTGTAGTCCAAATCGCAATTAGGATCGGGGGTTGCCAAGTTGATCGTCGGCGGAATGACACCATCGCGAATCGCTCGGATGCAGATTGCAAGTTCGATACCGCCACTAGCGCCCAACGAATGTCCAAGCGAACTCTTGGTGCTGCTGATCGCCACTTTCTTGGCGGCTTCGCCAAAGATCGTCTTGACCGCCTGCGTCTCCGCCTTGTCGCCTTGTGGCGTACTGGTCCCATGGGCATTAATGTAGCTCACGTCACCAGCGTCAATCTTGGCGTCGGCCAATGCATTGGCCATCGCTCCCGCCGCACCGGTCCCCTTTGCATCGGGAGCGGTGATATGTCCCGCATCAGCGGTGCAACCAAAGCCCAAGATTTCGGCAAGGATATCGGCACCCCGCGCTCTGGCATGCTCATATTCTTCGAAGACCAGGATGCCCGCCCCTTCGGCCAAGACGAATCCATCCCGGTCCAAGTCAAAGGGACGACTGGCGCGCTGCGGGTCGTCGTTGCGTGTCGACAGCGCCTTCATGTTTTGAAATCCGGCCAACGCCATCGGGGTGACCGCCGATTCGCTGCCACCGGTGATCATGATGTCCGTTTCCCCGGTTTGAATGGAACGGAACGCACAACCCATCGCATTGGCCGCGCTCGCACACGCCGTGGCGACGCCGTAATTGGGTCCCTTCAATCCGTAGATGATCGAAACATTTCCGCCGGCTGCGTTGAGCATCAGTTTGGGAATGATGAACGGGCTGACGCGATCGGGACCTTTGTCCATCAATCGCCTCATCTGCGTTTCGATTTCCCACAATCCGCCGATTCCCGAACCGATGATCGCACCACAGCGATGAGGGTCTTCTTTCGAGAAATCGATACCCGATTGGTCCACGGCGCGGCCGGCACTGTACATCGCAAATTCGCTGAACCGATCAACCCGTTTGGCGTCCTTCTTGTCGACGTACGGCTCCGGCGTGAATTCCGGGATATCGCCTCCAAACTTGACCTTGAATTCAGTGGTGTCAAAGAACGAAAGATTCTTGATGCCGCTTTTCCCATCCAGCAGGTTCTGCATCAATTCGTCCATCAAGCAACCAAGCGGAGTAACAACACCCATCCCAGTCACAACGACCCGTCGATTCATCTTTTTTAATTCCAGTGGTATCTTTCTAACTCTTTATACCGTGCGTGGTCCGAAATGATGCCTTCGCGTTAAATGAAGCGAATCACCTCATTTCCAACCACGCGACGTTTAAATCGCCTCGGCAAGGGCCTTCGTTCTGCGGGGGCCGTTTTCGTCCGCTTCGGTCAAGCCGATGTCGATACAGAAAGCTCCCCAGGACGACTGGAATTCGATACTTATCGGGCGGATTCCGGAACTGAAGCCGATGCGATGGCCCGCGCCAAGGATCACCGTGGGCAGGGCGAGTTGCATATCGCCGCGTCCCAATGTTCCTTTGGCACCACCGGCGATCATATTGGTCAGTTCTCCGACGGCGTCGACGACGTCATCGTTGAGCCCATCGGGTTCCTCGCCCAACAATGCGGCGGTGGCCAGCGTTGCGACCCGCTCCTCAAAGCTAACGATGACATCGCCGCTCATTTCACCTGAAAGCCCGATAATACCGCTAACCGGATGTCGCGCGGTCATGCGATCGCATTGCCGCGCTGGTCCGTGGGTGACGTCCAGTCCGAGCATCGTTTTAAAAACGCACTCGGTCGACTGTTGAAACGCGTTTATGATTTCTTCGTTCACCAAACTTGCCCCTTGGTTTTGGCTAGGGTTCGACTAGGCTTCGACCGCGATATATTTCTGCAGTTTTTCCATTAGCGCTTCCTGCTGGAACGGTTTAACCAGGTAATTGTTTGCCCCGGCTTGAATCGCCTGCAAGACTCTGGCCTGTTCCGATTCGGTGGTGATCATGATCAAAGGCACTTTTGAGCCGGTAGCGCGAATCGCCTTGAGCAGATCCAGGCCATTCATATTAGGCATGTTCCAGTCGCTCAGAACCAGATCGATTTCCTCCGCCTTGAAGTGTTCGAGCGCTTCAACACCGTCCGCCGCTTCAACAACGTCGGTGACGCCGACAGCATTAAGTGCTCGCAAGATGATCTTTCGCATCACCCCCGAATCGTCCACAAGTAATACTTTAGCCCCCATTTATCTCACTCCAACCATCGTTTCATGTTTTCGTTTCAAGATGTATTGTCATTCAGCTTCTCTCGCCTGAAGCGGATGTCTTCAATGAGTGAACTGTTTCGGAAACTCTAGAACACAATGGGTGCGCAGGTCTGGAATTCGAGCAAATTTGCGGCTGCGGGGATACGGCGGAAGCGGTGTAATCGGATTGACCAGCATTTCCCAATTTCACCTGAAAAATTCTCTGTTGTGTTTCATTTCGCACGGTAAGTTCACCGTAGCGACCCAAGTTTGTTTAGTGTCGCATTTCTACGGAAACGTTCACGGGGGTAAGAAGCGTGGAATTCGCAGATCCAGAGATCATGCAGGAGTTTGTCGTCGAGTCGACCGAACATCTTGCCGACATTGAAAGCCAATTGTTGACCATCGAAGCGGCCGGGGCCGAGATTGATGTTGATCTCATCAACACCGTCTTTCGCGCTGTCCACAGTATTAAAGGCGCCGCCGGTTTCCTGGGTTTGACGACAACCAATGAACTTGCGCACAGCCTTGAGAACGTCCTGAATCTGATGCGTGAGCGCGAGTTGACACCCAACAGCGCGATCGTCGACGTAATGCTTCGCGCGGCCGATCAACTTCGTCATCTGATCGAAAACATCTCCGAAGCGAATGATGTCGATGTCAGCGATTTGGTTACCGCGCTGGACGCAATCGCGGTCAGTGGTTCCGCCAATGGCACAAATGTAAAGTCGGGCGATTCGGACCCTTCGGAAGAAATGAGCGTGGAGGAATCGCTGGCCGCCGCCGAGGCCTTGATCGCTCAAATGGAACGAGAAGCCTCCGCGTCCGCACCCGCGAAAGCGAGCCCCAAAAGCAAGACGAAGCGAACCCCATCGAAGACGAAGGGGACTCCCACCGTCCGTAAGACTTCCGCGAAGAAGGTGTCGACCAAAGCTTCGACAAAGGCGTCGACCAAACCTTCGACAAAGGCGACACAAGCGTCCGATTCAGAATCGCCAAAGAGCCGATCGGCCGCACCGAAGCCAGCGGTCAGCGAGGCGTCGAACTCGGATTCGCCAAAACCGGCATCGGACAATCGCAGTCCATCGGCGGAAACCAGTGGAGGCTTTGACGATGGATCGATCGTATCGGCGCAGTCGGCTGAGTCAACAGCCTCTTCGGCCGCATCGTCGGCTGGCGCGATTGCAAAGAACAACGCCGATTCGAATATTCGCGTATCCGTCGAGTCGCTGGACCATCTGATGAATCTTGCCGGCGAGCTTGTACTCGGCCGCAATCAACTTTTGCAATCGATCTCCAGCGACGACAGAAGCGTGCTCGAAGCAGTGGCGGCCAAGATCAACCAAGTGACATGCGACCTGCAAGACGCGATCATGCAGACTCGCATGCAGCCGATCGGAAATGTCTTCAATCGCTTTAATCGCGTTGTTCGCGATCTGAGCGCGAAGCTGAACAAGCGATGCCAACTGGTGATTGAAGGAAAGGAAGTTGAAGTTGACAAGACGATCATCGAAGCGATCGCGGACCCGCTGACGCATCTGGTGCGCAACGCCGTCGATCATGGAATGGAACTGCCGGGCGATCGCGAAGCGAAAGGAAAGCCGGCCGAAGGGAAGCTGCTGCTGCGTGCGTTTCATCAATCGGGCAAAGTTTGCATCGAAATCAAGGATGACGGTGCGGGGATCAATGTCGCGGTTGTGAAACGAAAGGCGGTGGAGAAAGGTTTGATCACCGCCGATCACGCGGCCGAAATGCATGACAGCGAAGCCTACCGCTTGATCTTCATGCCAGGCTTTTCGACCGCCGATACGATCAGCGATGTCAGCGGTCGCGGCGTCGGGATGGACGTTGTTCGCACCAATATCGAGCGCCTTGGAGGCGCGGTTGAAATCGATTCCCAATTCGGTGTCGGAACAACCATCCATGTGACATTACCGCTGACACTGGCGATCATTCCATCGTTGATTGT
Organism: Pirellulaceae bacterium; assembly: GCA_041399105.1. Lineage (GTDB taxonomy): Bacteria > Planctomycetota > Planctomycetia > Pirellulales > Pirellulaceae > Rosistilla. The sequence goes on from JAWKTL010000002.1 coordinate 32,414, forward strand.
TCATTGCAGCGGTGATCGCTTTGCAATTCCGCAGGTCAACATTGTCGAGTTGGTCCGCGTACGAAGCAGTGAAGTCAAGACACGCATCGGCAAAGTCAAAGACGCCGAGGTTCTGCGTTTGCGAGGCAGCTTGCTTCCACTGGTTCGACTCAGCGCGGCGCTGGGGCTGCCGAACAACGATCAGTCTCAGGTCGATAAACGGGCCATGAACATTATCGTCGTCGAAACGGGACAGCAGCGATACGGGTTGATCGTGGACGGGTTGTTCGACTCCGAAGAAATCGTCGTCAAGCCGCTTGGTCACCATTTGAAAGAATGCAAATGCCTTTCGGGGGCAACGATTCTGGGAGACGGTCGCGTCGCGTTGATCCTGGATACCGCGGGTATCAGTCAGCACGTACAGCTTGGCAACAGCAGCGAACTGACGGGGCGGAGTGACTTGGTGACGGAAGCCTCGAACGCTTCGCACGACACGCAGTCCCTGTTGCTGTTCAACAATCATGCGAAAGAGCAATTCGCGATTCCAATGGGTGTTGTCTCACGAATTGAGCGCGTGGCCGCGGATCAGATCCACGAACTTGGAGGACAACGGATTCTGCAATACCGCGAATCGTCTTTGCCTCTGATGCGATTGGAAGACCACTGCAGTGCGTTGCCCGCCGAGAATCACGAACGGTTGTTTGTCGTCGTTGTTGAAGCGTACGGCAAGGAAGTCGGCTTGCTCGCCCCGATATTGCATGACGTCCGAAATGTAACCGCCTTCATCGACGATACGGCGCTGCGTGAACCTGGCATTATCGGTTCGCTGGTCATCGACGAAGTCACAACGCGAATGGTTGATATTCACGAAATGGTTGCGATCGCCCATCCTGAATGGACCAAGGCCGCCAAGCCGGTATCCGAGTCGTCCGAGTCCGAAGCGGCTCGAATTCTGTTGGCGGAGGATTCCAAGTTCTTTCGCAAACAAGTGAAGAAGCATCTGGAAGCCAACGGCTACGAAATCACCGAATGCGAAGACGGGCAGGAAGCTTGGGAACTGCTTCTCGCACGCCCATCGGATTTCGGTGTTGTCGTCACCGACATCCAGATGCCACGCATGAACGGCTTTCAATTGTGCGAGAACATTCGACGCGAGCCGACGACCTCGCATCTGCCGGTCGTCGCGTTGACGTCATTGGCGGGAGATGACGATATCCGGCACGGTGAACAATGCGGTGTTGATGATTATCAGGTGAAGATGGATCGAGAAAAACTATTGAACGCCGTCGCGCGGCTCCTGAAATCGGGACGCACGCGATCCTGATACGCCGACACGCGCGATACAAGACTTCGCATCATGCTGAGCGAACGTGCATGAGACAGCGGGGGCTGATCGCGTGTCCGAACAAACCGAATGAACTTCCCATGTGACAAAGCTACAGAAACAATGAGTCAAACGATGTCATCCGTCAACACCATCATCCGAAACGAATCCGAAACCTCGCAGTACGCCACCTTCTATATAGGCGAACTGCTGTTGGGCATCCGCATCGACCGGGTTCAGGAAATTAACCGCCATCTCGAAATCACACATGTTCCGCACGCCAATCCAGCCATCCGTGGCGTGATCAACCTGCGTGGTGAAGTCGTCAGTGTCGTCGACTTACCACGGGTCTTGGGATTGGGGACGGCTGAGGTTTCCGAGAACAGTCGCAACTTGATCATTCAACACGATGGCGAACTGATCAGCTTGATGGTCGATCGCGTTGCCGACATTTTGTCGATCGAACACGAATCGATTCTTCCTCCGCCGGTGAACGTCAAAGGTGTCGACAGTCGCTTTTTCAAGGGTGTCCACACGACGGAAAACGAGATCGTGGTCATCTTGGAAATCGACGAACTGCTATCCAATTGAAGACGTTTCATTGAACTGATCGATGGCCATGCATGCTTTGCCGTGAATGCTCCGACCGATGAACGACATCAAGCTTGCAACTCGGACGATCGATTCAGCATGAGACCCCGCAGACTCAAACAAACCTTTTAATACACTTTCCATCAACAGGATTTATTACCGTGCAAATGTCAATCCGAAACAAGATCATGATCACTTGTTTGCTTTGCGGAGTCGTTCCGACGCTGCTGATTGGAACCGTCGTTTGGCGAGCCGCCAACGAGATTGGTGACAATAAGATCCAAGAGTTTAAGTCGACCGCGGTGGGCATCGCCGATCGAATCGATCGGAACCTGTTCGAGCGTTATGGCGACGTTCAGGCGTTCGGACTCAATCATGCGCTGCGAGATCGGGAAGCCTGGTACGACCATGAACAAGGCAATCCCATCGTTGACGCGATGAATCGTTATGTCGACACCTACGATATTTATTACCTCACCCTGCTGGTCGATCCCCAAGGTCGATTGATTGCGGTGAATGATGCCGATCACAATGGCGAGAAGATTCAATCGGCGTCGCTCTACGATCATAATTTTGCCGATGAGCAGTGGTTCCATGACGTCAAGGCCGAACGATATTACTCGTCGGCTGACGGTTCGTTTACCGGAACGGTTGTCGAACACGTGTACAGCGATGATGCGGTGAAGGCGATCTACAATGACGAAGGCTTGGCATTGGGATTCACGGCTCCCGTCTATGACGAACAAGGCAATGTGCTTGCCTATTGGAAAAACGTCGCAAAGTTCAGTCTTGTCGAGGAGATTTTTGAAGCAGCGTACAGCGATCTGAAGCAACGTGGCTTTGATTCCGCGGAACTGACTTTGTTGGATGACAAGGGGAACATCCTGATCGATTTCGATCCCAACGCAACCGGTGTTGAAAAGGTGACGCGAGATCTAGCGGTCATCGGGCATGTGAATCCTGTTAATAACGGCAACAAGGCAGCGGAGCTTGTTGTGGGCGGACAAGCCGGTGCGATCAAGTCGTGCATCCACACGCGAAAAGGGATCGAACAATGCGTCGGGTTCGCACCGCTTCAAGGGGCGTTGGGCTTTCCTGGAATGAAATGGAACGTCTTGGTTGGTGTAACCAGCAGCGAGGCATTGGCGAACGCATCGTGGTTGAAAACGATGGTTGTTGGCATGTCGGTGTTTATCTTTGTCGCGATCTCGGTGACGGCGGTCTACTTGGCTCGTCGGTTGACGCAACCTATTGAACACGCTTCCGCGGCTTTAGTCTCGATGGCGTCAGGCGATCTCACTCGAAGGATGCCGACCGGATCGGGGGACGAGTTCGATGCAATGGCGCAAGCCTTCAATCGGTTCGCCGACAATATTTGTGGCATCATCCGCGAGTTGGCCGCAAACGCCGATACACTCAATGGATCATCGACTGAATTGTCGAGCGTGTCGTATGAACTTGCCAACGGGGCTCAGCAGGCAACGGGACAATCAAGCACCGTGGCCGCTGCCGCCGAGGAGATGTCGGTCAACATGAGCAACATCGCACGGTCAACGGAAGAGGTTTCAGCAAATGTTCGTAACGCGGCCAGTAGCGTCGAGCAAATGAACACTTCGATCGGAGAGGTTGCCGAGAACGCGGAGCGAGCGGCATTGGTCGCGGGGGACGCGGCAAATCTGGTACGCGTCAGCAATCAAAAGGTCGAGGACCTTGGCGGTGCCGCCGATGAAATCGGCAAGGTGATCGAAGTCATTCAGGATATCGCGGAGCAAACCAACCTGCTGGCTCTGAACGCGACGATCGAAGCCGCTCGCGCCGGGGAGGCTGGAAAGGGATTCGCCGTGGTGGCAACGGAGGTGAAGGAACTGGCGAAACAGACCGCCGCCGCGACGGACGACATTCGTCGTCGCATTGAGGGGATTCAAAGTTCGACGGGAGATGCCGTCAAGGCGATTCGAGAGATCAGCGATGTGATCAGTAACGTCAACGAAGTATCGCGAACCATCGCGGCGGCGGTTGAAGAGCAGCGTATCACAACGAAGCAAATCTCCGACAACGTTCGCCAAACATCCATCGCCGCCGAAACGGTTGCCAAGGGTGTCAGCGAATCAGCGATCGCCAGCGAAGAGATCACGCAGAACATCAGTCGCGTCGATCAAGTGCTGCAAAGCACGGCCGCCGGCGCGGCCCAAAGCCGATCGGCGGGGGACAGCTTTTCGCAGTTGTCCAAACAAATGAAGACTTTGGTTTCCAAATTCCGGACACAATCGGATTTCAATGACACGACCGCTGTCTAAGCGGATTTAACAAACGATGTTGCACGACGGGCGGTTCGCCCGTCGTTGAGCAAAACGATGGGCGGATGGCCTGTCGCAAGGCTCGTCCATCGTCCAGCCCACGGATGCATTATTACCGCCATGAATCAGAGATTACGTGTTCTCATAGCTGACGATTCGATCGTCTTTAGGAAAATCGTGCGTGACTCGCTCGCCAGCATTCCGTACGTCGATGTCGTCGGCCACGCGGAAAACGGCGCGGTCGCGTTACGAAGAATTCGCGAGCTTCAGCCGGATGTTGTCACACTCGATATCGAGATGCCGGAAATGAGCGGCCTAAGCGTTCTCCGTCAACTTCGCGGATCGGAAATCAATACCGCCGCCTTGGTCGTCAGCAGTTTGACCAGCACCGGAGCGCGATTCGCAACGCAGGCTCTCGAAGCCGGAGCGTTCGACTTTATCTTGAAGCCAACAAGTATGGATATGAAATCGAATGTGCAGTCGCTCAGAGAATCATTCGAACCGCGACTGAACGAACTGCGACGTCGGTTGGTCCAACCGGCAGACGACGCAACGGAAGGAACGGACGCGACGGCGTGCGGCGTGGTCCATGAACCGGCTGCGAATGTGATCAGAACGCCCGAGCCGACCGTCTGCAAGGTGCCGCAAGTTGTTGCCATCGGTACGTCGACCGGCGGACCGGTAGCGCTCAACAAACTGCTTCCGATGCTTCCGGAAGACCTGTCCGTCCCGGTATTGATTGTCCAACACATGCCGCCGATGTTTACAAAGACTTTGGCGGATGATTTGAATCGACGCTGTCATCTGCACGTTCGCGAAGCACAAGGGGGCGAACGGATCGAGCCGGGTCAATGCTACATCGCACCAGGCGGCAGGCAAATGAAAGTCGTTCGCACCTCGGCGGGCGTCTTTGTCCGCGTGACGGACGATCCGGCGGAACAAGGTTGTCGTCCATCCGTCGACTATCTGTTTCGTTCGGTCAGCAAAGCCTACGACGACCGAGTTCTGGCCGTCGTGATGACGGGAATGGGGGATGACGGATCGCGAAGCTTGCGTGAAATGCATCCACGAGGCGTTCATGTAATCGCACAAGATGAAGCAAGCAGCACCGTGTTTGGAATGCCGCGCCGCGTGATTGAAGATGGAAACGCCGATATCATTTGTCCGCTAAATGAAATCGCCGGCAACATTCAGCGGATCGTTCATCGACGGAGCTTCGCACAATGCATCTAACCGCAACGCCATCAGACATCGAAGCCGTCAGCGAATTGGTCCACGAACTGTGCGGCGTTTACCTCGGCACGTCGAAAGGGTACCTCGTTGAAACACGGCTCAGCGACCTAGCGACGCGATCAGGGTGCGCCAATTTCTCAGCTCTGGTCGCGAAGGCTCGTGCGATCATGAGCGACGACCTGCGTCGTGAAATCATCGACAAGATGACCACCAATGAAACGCTCTTTTTTCGCGACAGTGCCCCGTTTGAGGCATTGCAGCACAAAGTGATTCCCAACATCATCGATGCTCGCGAGAAGACTCTCCATCCCACGCGCATCCGGATCTGGTCGGCTGGTTGCAGTACCGGGCAGGAACCCTACAGCATTGCGATGACGATCCACGAATTGATCCCCGATGCTGTCGATTGGGACATTCGCATAGTCGGTACCGATGTGTCCGACGAAGTGATTCGCCGCGCCAGCACTGGCGTCTATTCGGAGCATCAGATTCAACGCGGCCTGCCGACGCGTTTTCGCGACAAGTATTTCGAGCGGTGTGATGGCGGGTGGAAAGTGAAGGATGCCGTTCGTGCGTTGGTTCATTTTCAGCGGGCGAACCTCCTGCAGCCGTTTACCTCGTTGGGAACATTCGACGTTATTTTCTGTCGGAACGTGGCGATCTACTTTACGCCTGAGAATCGTTTGAGGCTGTTCGATCGATTCGCCGATTCGTTGGTGACCGATGGGTACTTCTTCGTCGGTTCCGCTGAAGCACCAAGAGATCTCAAGCAACGCTTCGTGGCTGAACACCACTGTCGAACGCGGTTTATCGGCGTCTTTGACGGATGAGCAGTTCACCGCACTACAAAGAACGATTGGTGATGAGATCGTCTTGACATTGATCCAGATTACGCCCTTCGAGGTACGGAACGATACGAGCGATACAACATATAAGTTAATTGGAGAAAGCACGAAGATGACACTGGGAACACAAACGATTGTTGGTCAACCCTCGACCGAGGGCGTATTGAGGACGTCTCCCAACGTCGCATCCGACAACGGATGCGACCACGAAGCGTATAACCAACAGTTGGTCGAAATCTTGCTTCGCGAGAATCTTCAGCTCAAGCAAGCAGCTGCAAAGGTTCAGGGAACTTGGCCGAATCGGTCGCGGTCAATACGGAGAACATCGAGAACTGTCGGCAAGTTGAAGTCAATTGCCAGCGACTGTCGGATGAATCGAGTCGATCCGAAGCGACGCGGAACGTTTCAGTGATGCGGTTTCGCAGATGCTGCATTGGCCGAAGCAACGGATGAACAACTGCTGGGCATGACCGAGTTTGTAACAATGATCAAAGACATTGCCGACCAGACAAACTTGTTGGCGCTCAATGCAACGATCGAAGCGGCGCGGGCTGGCGATGCGGGACGCGGGTTCGCGATTGTCGCGAGCGAAGTCAAGGCGTTGTCGAACAAGACGAAGGCCGCCGTCAACAGCGTGGGAGAATCGATTCAGCAGATTCTGGAAAAATCGAAGATCGTTGCTGAGCAAATGCGCGATCTCGACAACGGAAGCCACCAGATTCTTGGAACCGTTTCCGGGCTCAACGGAAGGATACGCGAAACAACGGACAAGAATGCTGAAGCAACTTGAAACGCGTTGGCGCGGCAAACGATCGCGTCTTCATGAGCTTGGCGAAACTGGATCACATTATCTGCAAGGTGAACACCTATTTAAGTGTCATCCAGCGAAAGCCGGCCTTCGAATACGTCGATCATCACCACTGCCGACTTGGCAAATGGTACGACAGTGGCGATGGCAATCGCGCGTTCCGGCAAACACCATCGTTTGCAGGCCTGCAAAGCCTCATGCACAGGTGCATCGAGCGACCCAAGAAGTTCTTCAGTCGGTTCAAGAGAATACAACGTGGAACCGTGAAACCATCGTCGACGCACTCCAGTCCATGGAAGAGGCCAGCGAGCAAGTCTTCGACTATCTGGACCGCATCCTGGCGGAAAAGTGCTATTAAACGTCGCGTGGTCAGAAATGAGGTATAACAACTCGCGGCAACGGGCCATGTAGGTGGCGTGGTGCTGGCCCGACCAGCCGCCAAGGTAGCGAATCTTCGTCGTTGATCGGGCTGAATGTCTGGCACCAGCGGCGGACGAATTCGTCCAGCTTCAGAGTGACCGGAACCTGCTGACGCTCGCCGCCGGTCTTGTCGCCTTGGCGAGCCAAGAACGTGACGTGCCTGTCATCGGCGGCGGTGATGCGATGGTCGCTGATCGGTCCGCCGGTCAGGTAACGCGTCAGATAGTTGACCACTTCGTTGGCCCGACTGGTCTCTGACGGCGGCGGCTGGATGGAAGCCACCCACTGGATCGACGCAAGGTTGCGAACGAACGCCTCCAAGTTCTCATCGCTGCTCAGATAGGCGAACTTGCCGCCACCCCAATAGTTGTCTGACTCCCTCAGCGACTTCAACAACCTCGGCAATCGCCACGTTATCCTGCAACGATCGACGAGGCTTTAGCCCGTCGATCGAGCGATCAAACCAGACCGACGCAACGCATGATATTCTCCCCCATCACGAATTCGCCGATGGCGAATTTGGGACGGGAGGAGAAGTGCGTGCGAAGGAGAGGTCCATCTGGTTTTGAGCGGCTGCTCGACGGGCTGAAGCCTCGTCGAGCCTTTTGAATTACTCAATTCCAAAAATTCTACGGGCAGCATCGAACATGGTGGCGATCACCGAGAAGTGCCGAAGTTTCTGATATCTGGATGCGTCGCCCGGTGCAAAGGTCTTTTGCTAAAGTCCGCGAAACGTTGCACGTGGTAGGTGTAAGCATCGATTGTGGCCTGCATTAGATTGCGGATCTTCATGTCTTCAGCCAGCCGCTGAGTGACATCAGTCAAACGTTTTTGATAGGGAGTCACGGTCGAGGTTCCTTGCAAAGTTGGAAAGCAGGCGGACCATCACTAGCGACGGCCTAACACGACAAAGCCACTGCCCACTCAAAGCCAGCGCAGTAAGCACTTCGCATAAGTCTTTCAGTTAAATCAGCAGTTGAGCGTTGGATTACGGTTCAAAGAACCGGACGTCAACAAGAGGTGCCAGGCCGGAGGCCGACATATAGCTTGCCGGTGGTGTAAACCACCGGATGGTTGCAAAACATTCGCTTTAGGCCGGAGGCCGACACAATCCACTACAAAGCAATGTGCCGCCCGCCGGGCTAAAGTTGTCATTGGGTTCAGGGCCTGACGGCCCCGGGCTTGTTTCGGCCCATGCAGGAAACTAGGGCGCTGCGGCTGATTCGTTCTGCTTAATGACACGCGCAGAGGTGCTTAAAAGCCACCGCAACAAACGACAATCACAAACCCACCACCGGGCCGATCCCCTCAGGCGGACGATTCTCTCAGCGCGACCATCATCGCGGATCGCAAACGCGAACGCTCCTACATCGCGATAAACCGACACCAAGAGAAGGGCCGAGCGAACATGAATCAACGCGTTTCGTAGACAACGTCAACTTCAACCGAAGCAACACGCGAAACACTATCAACTAGATTAAGTTCAACGTCCGGTTAACGCGGCGGCGGCGATCAACCAACCACTTGATTCCGACGCGATCCGCCGCTCGCGTTCAACCGGTTGTTAGCCCACCGACTCCGCAGCGGAAATTGCTTCCGATGGTAAGCGTCTTTTAGCCATGCCAATTCCAGGGCGTACTTGTCTTCGGTATTTGCTTTAACATCCCTTGCCATCCCTCTTGTTCAGCGAACAGACGTTTGTGACGAGGTGATCATGCAAAGGATCGGCGTGCGTTGAGGGTCCCCAAACGATAAACGTCGCCGCCACACCATACGCTTCGCGTCTATCACCGAAAATCGGATGGCGAAAAGTGGGAAGCACGAAATTAATGTCATAGCCATCTGATGTATTTACTGCAGTTTGGAACCCTGTGCAGGATTCGAGGAAGCGTAGAGCTGGCAGAACATACCGTCACGACTTACGGTTCTTTGCTGGACCGTTCAAGTAGATCTACGTTGAAATAAAGCTGAGCGATTGTCGTAGTCAGGATCGTTGCGACGGAAACCGAATTTGCTAGGTTTGACCCAAAAGAACAATGCACCGGCATCTGTTCCGGCCATTCAACAAGAGAACAGAATCGCCATCATCGATTCGGCAATGGGAAGCATATCCGCAGGCAAGCTATTTTTCGCCCGGTGGTAACACCTGAACCAGCCCGTCACTTACAATCGAGAGAAACGGACCACTTTGGGGCTTGGCCGGGAAGGCGTCTACGCGGGCGACGGGTTACCGCCGTTAGCACGCAAAAAGTTCGACGTACGGTGTGGAAATGCCAAACCCAATTCGCGTTCTGCGACGGCGATCGACTCCGATCGAGCGGAACTCCTGACCGCTGAATTTCAGCCGTAGTGTTCAATCACGTGTTGTCTAGGTAGTGAATACTTGTTTGTGGGCTAAAAGAATGATCTATCTATCGTTGCGGATGCGACAGATAGATCGTGCGTTGAGCTTGTCGGTCGGTCCAACGCGGGTGGTTTTGATGTTGGGGTGGTCGATCGACCAGAGATGGATTCTAGCAGTACGCGGGGTGGGCCGCAAATCCAGGAAGAGAGCGCTTTGGTGGGGAGGCGGGGAGCTGGTTCCTCTGCACGTCTAGGATGTTTTCAGGTACCAATCGTTAAAACCTCACCCATCAGGCCGTCCCAGAATCGTTGTCGTCGACGCGCCGCCACTGGGCGTACCACTTCGGACAGGCGGCATTGCGAGCGTTGAAGAGGTCGCCCGGGATGGCTTGGGGTACTTGATCAAGAGTAGACGTCGCTGCCACAGCGGGCACAGGCGATCGGGTCGGGAACCGCGGGGTGGAGACGGTTTCGGCTGGGGCGGTCGTATCGGGTGGGCTTGTCTCTGAATCAATGACACCATCGGACGAGTCAACAACTCGCGGCAACGGGCCATGAGGGGCGCGGTGCTGACCAGCCGCCAGGCAGTCTCGTCAGTTGATCGGGCTGATGTGCAGGCACCAGCGGCGGACATAGTCGTCCCTTCAGTGTGACCGGAACTTGCTGACGCCGCCGCCGGTCTTCACGCCTTGGCGAGCCAAGAACGTGACGTGCCTGTCATCAGCGGCGGGATGATGGTCGCTATCGGTCCGCCGGTCGGGTAACGTCAGATATTGACCGCTTCGTTGGCCCGACTGGTCTCGAGGGCCGGCTGGATGAAGCCACCCACTGGTCGACGCAAGGTTGCGTACGAACGCCTCCCAGTTCTCATCGCTGCTCAGATAGGCGATCTTGCCGCCCCCGGCAGTTGTCGGCTCCCTCAGCGACTTCAACAACCTCGGCAATCGCCACGTCGTCCTGCAACGATTGACGGGGCTTTTGGATTGGCAAAATGTCGTCAAACAGTCAGTTCCAAAAATTCTACAGGCGGCGCCGAACATGGTAGCGTGCCGAGTATTGAAGTTTCTGATATCTGGATGTCGCCCGGTGTCAGCGGCTTTTTACTAAAGTCCGCGAAACGTTGCACATGGTATGTAAGCCGATTGTTGCCTGAGCCAGATTGCGGATCTTCATGTTTTCGGCGAGTCTTTGGGTCACATCGTCAAACCTTTTGATAGGGAGTCACAGTCGAGTTCCTTGCAGCATTGGAAGGCAGAGCAGGCCATCACCAGCGGCGGCCTAACACCACGAACCTACTGCCCACTCAAGCCAACGCAAGTAAAAGAAACCACCCCAACAAACGACAATCGCGAACCCACCACCGGGCGATCCTCCGGCGGACCATCCTCCCAACGCGGACGATTCTCTCCTTGCCGGACCATCATCACAGCGCGGATCACTATGAAAACGCGGACGCTCCTCACATCGCGATAAACCGACACCAAGAGAAGGGCCGAAGCGAACATGAATCAACGCGTTTCGTAGACAACAACGTCAACCCCAACCGAAGCAACACGCGATACACTACCAACTAGATTAAGTTCAACGCCAGACATCACGGGGGACGGAAAAAGATCTTCTACTTCAAAAAACGCGCAGCCGTCCTCCCGTGCATGTCATAGTTCGCTGGCGTCTTTGCGATCATTGCGAAGGTGGCGGTCAAGAAAACGGACGATCTGTTGACGGTATTGTATCGGATTAGCCGTAAAGAGGTCCACATGTGCAGCACCATCGACTAACCAAAGGTGTTTGGGCTCTGGTGCAGCAGAAAACATTGCTTGCGTTTCCGATTCGGTGGTATGTTGGTCGTCAGTTCCGGATGCAGCGCAAACCGGACATTCGATGTCAGGCATGTGGTCGATGGGGCGAAGCCAGTTGACGATATACCTAAACGAGGTTGGAGTTGGATGAGTAGTAGCGCCGCGGGAATCGATGAGAGGGGGCCAAGTTTCGCGGCGACACGATTGTGGATGGCGTCGTGAATGTTCGGATAGACCGATTCGAGCACGAGAGCGTCAATGTTCAAGGGCGACGCCAGTAGGGCCGCCGCGCCACCAAGCGAAACGCCAATAACACCGATTGGTTCATTCGGGTGTTCGCGTCGTGCAAATTCAACAGCGGCACGAACATCGTGTTGTTCGAGATATCCAACCGTGATTACTTCTCCAGGGCTCTCGCCGTGTGCTTGGAGGTCGATCATCACTGTCGCATACCCCGCGTCATGAAGCATCCGAGCGCGGTCCAACATCGACAGACGTGAACCACGTATGCCATGGAGCAATACGATCACTCCGTTACTGGTATTTGGTTGGGTGTGCCAACCTGAAATCAGAGAACCAGAATCGCTGTTTAGGGTGAACGCGGTTGCGTTCAGTTCGCGTGGCGGATCACCGACTACACGAGGGGATGGCGCGACGAGTGCGCCAGCGACAAACCATGGCGCTATCAGCCCTGCGACGATCAAGCACGACGTCACGATCAAAGCACGGCGGATCATTCGTCTACGTCGTGATAGTGGCGTCAATGTTGCGGCTTCCTCTTTCAGCGAACGACCCGCATCACGGGGTGGCGGGAGTGGACTTTGATTTCAAAAAAACGCTGGCCACCGCCGCTTATGGTAAACCGCATCTAAGACAACGGAGGTTTCATGGGAGCCCTGGAGCAGCTCCAAATGAAAGCCGTGCCTTTTATCATGCGGACAAAATCTCTGCATGTATTGTGAATAACTTGTTTGGCTCCGGCAAGTCGGTTGTCGGAGCATTACCGCTCGACCAGCACTGACGAATTCCGCCGCTGTCGTCCAACGACTTACCGGAGACCTTCGCGGGGCTGGATTGAAAATCGCGATAAACGAATCCTCAGATGACGTCGATTCACAAAAGACCATCCATAAGCACTTCGCACGCGGTTTTACCGAGCAGTTCGTACGATCATCCCTTCAAAACTACAAAGCAACATGTCCAAAGAGAACACGACATCGAGTCCACCAACTGTCTTCATCGGCATCGATTGGGCCGACACCCAGCACGCCTTTCATATTATTGAGCCCGACGGTAGCAAGCAGGTGGGAAGCTTTCAGCAGAGCCCCGACGCAATCTCGCAATTCGTTGATCGCTGCCGATCGCAGTTTCCCGATGCCAAGTTGGCGATCGCGATTGAGACTTCCCACGGACCGCTCATTAACGGCTTGCTGGAACACGAAGGCCTCGCGCTGTATCCGATCAACCCAGCCGCGTTGGCCAGCTACCGTAAAGCGTTCGCACACGGTGGCGGGAAGAATGATCCAGGTGACGCGAAGCTGATTGCGGAGTATTTGAAGCACTACCAGTATCGATTGCGTCCTCTCCGCCGCGACGAACCGCTGACCCGTGAACTGGCTGCACTGGTCGAAGATCGTCGCCGCTTGGTTGATCAACGAACCGCCGCGTGCAACGAGCTGAAAGCCCTGTTAAAAGCTTACTTTCCAGCGATTCTCGACCTCGGCGCGGCGGATGCGTGCGATCGTCGAACTGATCAAGACCTACAACGTTAACGTACAGCGGTACGATGCGCTGATCAAAGAACTTGTGCGTCAACATGCCGACTACGAGATTGTCGCCTCGCTGCCCGGTTCAGCGGAGCTGAGCCACGCCCGATTGATCGCCGCTTTGGGCGATGATCGAACTCAATACGAGAATGCAACGTCATTGCAGAACGCATCGGGCATCTCGCCTATAACCACGCAAAGTGGCACGACACGCATCGTCTCCAGCCGCTGGGCTTGCTCGAAATTCATGAAGCAAACGTTTCATGAATATGCGGGCCTGTCGATCGAAAAGAGCAAGTGGGCGAAGGCTTACTACGACGCTCAACGAGCCAAAGGTAAGTCTGCTCAGATGGCAAAGCGATCGCTCGCCTACAAGTGGCAGCGGATCATCTTTCGCTGCTGGCAAGATCGCCAACCGTACGACGAAGCACGCTACATCGCCAGTCTTCGCCAAGCCAATTCACCACTCATCACCCTCATCGACCAAGCTGACTAACATGCCAAAACACCGACCCAGAAATCAATTGTGGAAATGTCAAAAACTCCACCCGCCCCCTTGACCCGCTGCCTCAGATGTCTCCCGTGCTTGCGATGGTTCTGTTTTTACTCAGTGCGCCGGACGGGCCTGAGCGAAGTTTTGAACCGCAAATCGCCGCTTGCCCAACGAATTCGGGTAACAGCCTGCTTTGCGATCACTTGTTTTTTTGAGTTGTCTTCGCCATAGGTTACCAGGAAGTAGTCTTCAGCGACGTGAAGCACGGTACATAATGTTGTCGCCCGGTCTACGTCAAGCTCGACGAATGGTGCAACGTTGGAACGAAAGCCAGGTCCCCGATCGGTGCCCGACGTTTGGGCCTCTATCGACGATTCGTAACCCGCAAGTGCTTTCGCGGCCTTCTCGGAAACGTTGGGATACTTTTTCTCCAGTTCCTCTCGCTTGAGGTTGCGAGCATCCTGCGCGAAGCGAAACTGTTCTTCATCATATATCTCCACGGAGACCAGTGAGTCGCCCTGAGATGTTCGGATGCCGATCTGCATATTGGGTTTGATGAACCCCAATAATGTTTCAGGGAAATCGGGCTCCGCAGTGGAGGCAGTCTCTTCGTGCGACAGAATGCCGATCATCATTGTGAGTACAATCAATATGTATCGCATGGAATTCTCCTCCGAAAACAGAACGGGGTCGGTCACCGGAGACGAGCGAGTTGGTAGGCCAACTACCAAATCGCGAGGCCGTGTCCTCCAGTGCATCGGGTACGCCCGACATGGGCGTGAACTTGTGGGGTGCCGCTTCCTTTTGGGAAGCCAGTCCCCTGTACGAATTCGGAACTTGTTTGAAGGACAGTATACCAAATGTAATCAACCAAGATGAAGTACTAGGCGAAGGCAACTGCGGAAGGGTGACCGACCGTGGGGAGGAAGCCTGCGAATGTGGTCGGTAAGCCAGCAAAGAATCGTCGCTGGCACACGTTCTCGCCAAAGCTGCGGGGTAACGAACAGAATTGTGATTGAACTCTGGAGGGCATTGCGGGGTGTCCTCACTCCTTATCGAATCGAGTCAGTGCTTTGAACCGCTGTGTCGGCAATCACGACGGGATTCGCGTTGTTTGACGTGAACTGCAACCTTTCGGATGACGCACCACCGGGGATGGTTTGGCTATTTTTAATACGGCCTACGCGAGACGCAGTTACGGTATCTGGACAAGTGGATTCGCCGGCGCATCGGCGCCTGCTACTGGCGACAGTGGTACCGAGTCCGCACCCGGGTGCGCATGCTGCTGAAACTAGGAGTGCGTAAAGATGAAGCCATCTCGCATGGATGCAGTGGAAGAGGACCTTGGGTGATGTCAAAGAGTGCCGCGATGCACGTGGCAATCTCGATCGACTATCTCAACAAACTGGGACTAGCGAGCCTTGAGGATATCTGGAGCAAGTTTGCTTCCAAGCGACGAACCGCCGGATGCGCAGCCGCACGTCCGGTGGTGTGAGAGGGGTCCGCAGCAATGCGGCCCCTATCTCGATCTTGGTTCTGCACTTCACGGGCTCCATTCGGTGTCCTTTTCGTGCGTGATTTTGAACTCGCGGTGCGAAATCTGAGGCGCCGTCCATCACCACGTTCATGGTCAGTCCAGATTCGGCGACTTCGGAATCCGAGTCAGGCTCAGGCGCTGACAATGACGACTTGCGAAATCTCGCACATGGACGCTTCCGGGAGATAAACTCGCACAGACCTTCCATCGAAGACGTGCCGACTAATGTATCGCCCCATTCGTTGTTAAGTTCTGGTTTCAAACTGTATCGGATTCCAGTCGATGGTGAAGTAATCCAGCCCTTCGCGTCCTGACACACCTTCAATCTCAGGTGGATCGTTTAGCCACCCTATCAGATTGACAATATCGTACGGAGGCGCGCCCATCCGGGAATCCAGCAACAATGCTGCCGCTGGAGTCGCTGCGATAGTAACGCGGAACTCTTTGGGGACGTCCTTCCAACCAGACCAGCATGTGATTCGATCGCCTGTCGTACCAACTCCGGAGTTCAATTCCGGACTAGAATCGTTCCGTGTGCAGCTTCAGCGACAGGGTGTTCGGACGACAGCAACGGACCATAATTGCCTCGTGAGATGGACGATTCTGTTGCCTTTACCGCATCGAAGAGAAACGACAAGAAAGACATTGCAATACCGATACGCTTCATCTTTTGTGCGAAAGAATCCATGTAAGTCCGAGGTTGGCGGGTGGGAGTCATTCGTCTTAAACTGGCGACTCGAGCCCGTGATCTGGGCAGCGCGTGGCTGTCTGTCACATTCAATCCAGCCACCAAACACAAGGATCATTCCCATGAAGATTGTCGCACTGGACCTCGGGAAATTCAACTCCACAATGTGTCGCTATGACTCGAAAACGCGGAAAGCTTCGTTTATGACTGTGGCGACGCAACGGGATTATTTGAAACGGGTATTCGACAACTGTGACGCCGACCTCGTCGTGATGGAAGCTGTGGGCCTTCGGGATGGATCAGCGATCTGGCGCGTCGCAAGGACTAAAGACTCTTGTCTGGCACCAACGAAGAAGCTTGGCCGTTGAGGCGCGTATGGCAAAGGATAAAAAGACCCAGGAAACACGCTTGTCTCAATCTCCATTGATACCGAAGCCTCACAAACTGCAACTTTTCAAATCGAATCATGGGTGAATTCGAATTCTTCGCAGCGTCCGGCAGTCACACAATAACAAACACCCTGGAGCGGATACCCATGTCAGCCCTAATCAATACGGTCTGGGTATCCTGAACAAGGCCTTCAATATTGGATCATTCAACGCGGCGTTCAACACAATCCTCTCCGATCTCCCTTCACCCCGCGTTCAACCTTCTCTCCCTTGCCCGCGATATTAAAGCCTGTGGTTTCAATTGGTTCTGTGTTTGTCGGACGTGCCGAACAGCTGCCACTCGGACTGAAAGTCAGGCGGATCCCTTAGCCCTAGTCCCAAAACTGTTGTATCAGTGCCTAAATTGTTTTCCCTCCTTCAGTGCATTCGCGTTGAGCGTATCGTCGAACTCGACTCCAGTTGGAATGGAAATCTCTGGAATTCGCTCGCGCAGGTCCTCAATGTCGGTAACGAACTCCCCATCATCGTCATCGTAGAAGTCCAGCGTTGGATTTGTGTCTGTGAATCATCGTAGGTGATAAGCAGATCACCGCAGCGACAGCGTAAGGTTGACAGCTTACCGTCGCTTACCGACCGTCAAAATCGATTTCTTCATCGCCTGTGATAAAGTAAAGAATGGGAACATCAAGCATTCGGTTTAAAAGAAGGCTGGAGTTGACGATTGCATATCCAGCCCGCCCTCTTTTCCTGTTTGCTTCAGATACGCCGCCAGCGATTGCAGTGTTTGAAGATCGGAAGGCAGTTCGGACGACTCCGCAAGCGGAAACGCTTCTATCTGGATCGCAGAGGAGGTTCGTTGGCGGATTGAGAAAACATCGAGAAGACAAACATCGAGCTGACGATGCTTATACGCGTTCCACCCGATCAAGACATAGCCGATCGATCTCGGGATCTGCTTAAGCCGGTCGAGGGTGGGAGTGCCGCGTGTGATGGTTGCTGCTAGGTCGTAGCTCATAGAGTCTCGCAATCCAAACGCACAGAACGGTCTAAATCGCCCGGTTGCCGCCAAGAGATTATGATTTGAGGAAACGCCCGATCGGCAACTCGGTTCAATTTTTGGCTTGAACATCGGCTCATCAAAAGCCAGGTACCCTCTTTCTCTTCGCTCCTTCAACCCCGCCGACAATCTTCCACACTGGTCGCGATGTCGGAACCCTAGTGGTTTTGGTTGCCGCGCTTTATTGGTGTCAGGGTTGACCCGATGAATATGAGGTCCGCAAACTCAAAGTATATATCCCAAGTGATGATCCACCATGAAATTTCCCACCGAACCATCTTGATCAATGTGGCGTTCCCCGGCGTCCTGATAGTCCCATTTCTTTCCGTCAGATCCGTTTGAATCATTCCTGACGATTCCATCTTGGTCGCCCATGAGCCACAAGATTCGTCAAGATTCAAAGGGCCTCAAGGAAACGTCGAACTCATGATGCCGGTTTGAATCAAGTTGTTCGCAGTTCCATCTGATTCGGCAGAATCCGCCCGGTCACATAAAGTGACGTCATCTTGTTTTTCGTCGGCCGCGGCGGTGATATTCGCCAATGAACGGTGAATTCGATTAGTTCGTCATCGTAGAGCTGCTCGGCAGCGTCAAAGCATCCGTTCTTCTGCGGCGGTGGGTTCACGTTGTTCAATCGCTAACTTGGCCGTAAGTGTGCCGATCACCCGTGGCCCTATTGTCTTGGATCGCGACATCGAAACTCCGGCGGTATGCGTCAAACAACAGTTCTGTCAGTGTTCATCTTCGGCATCTTTAGCAGGAGAGGCTCCTAGCTCTTCGGACCGTCCGCCAGCAAGTTCGATTTCCACCTCGTGGCAAAATTGCTCGAAGAAGTGTCGCGCTTTTGACGTTTTGACCAGCGTTCGATGACATTGACCTGGAACGAGGTAGCGACACGGTCTATCAGTTTTCCAGCGGCGTGTCCGGTGGCGAGCGATGTGACGGGATCATTCAATCCATCCTTGTGGTTCGAGTTTCCGTTGTATTCGTTCGCTGCAGGTAAATCTTGTTAACAAATACGGCGTTCGTGAGCGACAGAACGCTCGCGGTAACCGCAGCCACTGCGGTTGATATGAATGTAAAGTTGGAACGCACTTGCTCGGCGGCTTCGGTTTACCGCTTGGTTCTATCGCGCTCAGCAACGGGTTGCGGGTCGCTCGGCATTCAGTTGTATGAGCCGTTTGATTATGGCCTGGATTTTTTGTAAGTCCGGACCACCTAGCCATCAGATTGAAATTTGGCCCAGACAAATTTTTGCGGCTTGTCGTCAGGTTCTACCTTTTCCGTTGTCGTCCAGCACGTTGTAGTAGCAGCGAAGGTTAGCGTGGCACGCCGGGCACGTAATGGTCAGAACCGGTCCACTGGCGAATGCACCGGATGCAGAGCAGCCATTCCAACCGCCGCTTGTAGTTGCGGATGATGAGTCGAGGGAAGATCACCAATCTGGGCAAGTGTCAGGCAGGCAGCACAGGTTTCGGTCAGAGTTGTATGGTCCGATCCAGTTGGCAATGTCGGTGTCAGTGAATTCAGGTTCGTCAGCCATTAGATCGTGAGTGGCGTGCTGCAATGTAAGTCGCGACGAACGATTGCGTTGAACGGGCGGCAGCCAGTCAATATCCATTGTCAAAACGCGCTGTCCGCTGCTCCGTGTCCAACGCTTGGTTCTACCTATTCTAAGTATGCAGTACAGGAGAAAAACAGATCGCATGACGCCCAATTGTGCGGAAACGCTGCTTTCAGGATGCCAGACCGCTCAAGTCGCTTTGGGACGCTGTCGTGGTCCAGCGTTTGCATTCATTACGTCGTGGAGCGAATGTCTTTGCCAGCCAGGTTTTCTGGTTGAAAGCGAAACCGATTAATGTTGTCGTGGTGGAATCAAATCCGAGAAAGAATATGCGTTCCGCATCGGGCGAAATCCCGACGACTTCTCAAACGCTTTTGAGCAGAAACCGTCACTTCGATCCTCAATCTCGTGAATGATCTTTATGCCCTGGGAGATTGGCGAGGAAGCTCATCCGCTGAATCGGTGTTGGTATACGGGACAGCTGGATATTCGCCCAAGACGCCATGCACGTGGACAATGGGTATCTCGGACAGTGCTTGACTTGCATCTTCTGGCGACATTCCGAAACGATTCATCGTCGCCGTGTGGAGAGTAAGCTTCGAGGGAACGATCGTAGTTGAAAGTAATAATCGAAATGTTGTTGCGGGCGAACTCCGGCTTGCCATCGACGAGTAGTTGATTGAACAAGTACTGATACCAGCCGGAATTGTTTGGTGGAAATAATCGGTCAAGGTCCTCAAGCCGCTTCAACTCCCGAGCAATGAGAAATTTCCCAAGTTCAATCTGGTCACCAACATCGGCAAGAAATGCATCAATCGAATAGTGGCCTGACCGGCTAAGCCTACGCACGAGGCTTCCACGTCAAAAGCTGAGTCAAAAGGCCCGCTATCGTCAGTGGGTGGTTTAACACTTGCGGCAGATATTGGCTATCAGTTGGCTGCCCAATGGATGGCCACAATGGACGCTAGATCCGCATGAAATCAGGACAGTAGAACAGATCATGGATTACTGCCAGAACGTCAGGCTTCAGCGGGGCCGCCGCGAACGACTCACCACTTCAAATGTAAACTCGCAGCTCCATTTGCAACCCATGGTTCGCCGCATCAGTCCATATAGTACGTCCACGCATACCGTCCGGATCGAGTACGACAAAACCGATGCATGTCCGCACATGCCGCAACGAATACGGCTGGGTATGCGATACGATGAATCACTTGCGGGAGCCCTGAATGATAGCAGTATCAGAAAGTGCCAATCCAACCGGTATCCATCCAATGCTGCCAATGTCATGAACGCAGACAGTGCTGAACAACATTCCCATCGGGTTTCCGGTCGAACCCAGGATCGCACCCGGCAGATCGAAGTCACGTTCAAGCCAGACCATTTGCCGCGACAGTGATGAGCGTCAACAACAGCAGCAACGATGGCGAAGCAGCAAGGATGTGATGCCACAAAGGGTGTGTTGATCCTTGGCGGTCGTGAGACTCGATGCGTCGTAAGGATTCAAGCGAATGGATGCCTTTCTGTCGGCGAACTATTCATTATTACCGGTTGAACCGAGGATATTGCCCAGTTCGGGATATTCCTCGGTTCAGCCGTGATTAGTGAAGTCCCTAACGGTATGGTGCAAAGGTTCGCTTGTCAAGCCTTGGTCAACGTGCCGTTGATGGGCTTTTGGGATTGGAGCATGGTAATCAATGGCTTTAGTTGCTTATCGTTTGGCGTTTTGCACGTTGTGATTGCGGGAGAACGGAAGGAACTGGCTTGGTTTCTATGTGGCTGGATGGTTCCCGGAATCGTCCTGCCGTGGCACTCGTGTCGATGGCGGTGGGACGGTTGGGTGAAGCGGGAAGTGGTGATCGGCTTTTATGAGTTCGCTGTGCGATGGTGGCGGTTGGTGGTTGTTTCCGTGGTGTCGCCGCTTCTTTGGGCCGATGTCCGTGTCTGATGTCCGCCGTCGCGATGCGAGTGAGGGGGCGGATGGACTTGTGAGTCGGCCCCATCCCGCTGATTCGCCTAAGACGAGCGGCAGATAGAAGTGTCATGGACGGACTGGAAGTCCATCCTACTATTAAAATGTTATGGACGGACTGGGAAGTCCATCCTACTATGAAAACGGCGGGTATATTTTTTGTTTGCCGTTCGCCTAAGACGGCGAACCGAAGCGACCTTTCCCAAGGCTGCGCTTGGTGGAAGTGAAGTGATGAGAGCTTGGATTCGTTGATGGCGGGGTGGGGGCAGGTTGAAAGGTGAGTCGACCCGCGATGGGTGATTCGACGAGGGATAAGCCGATCCATGACGAGCGTGATTGATGTCGGTCGGCGGTTTTGACAGGGGGGCTCGACGGGGACCGTCGAGCTACGTTTTGGTCAATGGCTTTGGCGACTCGCGTTCTTGTGAGGCCCGTTCGATCGATGGGATCTGAAGTCCGTCGACCACAACATATCCGTCGGCATCCTCGTTGGAAATGGTCACTCGGACCTGCGCATCGGCTTTCAGGTGGAATTCGCCCAACGAGTGTGGGACGCCGTCGATGATTGCCGGTTGACGTTGATTCAAGCGTAGTGTCGTCGCTTTCCCGCTGCTTCAATGGTAACCTTCGTCTTGGAGGAACGGTTGTCATGCCACGTGAAGAGTAGTCGGTTCGTACTCGCCGTCGTCCGAATCGTTGCGGCGAATGACGCCGTCTTTTCACCTCGCCCTTGGTTGTTGTCGTGCCGATAACTGCTTCCGATTGGCGAGGGCTGACCATTACTGACCGTCCATTCCCCCGTGTACTGGGCCGCATCATCGTCGAATACGATTCTGGAAGGCTACTTGCGTGAACGATTGTTCTGGGGGCGGAGACGGAGGTCGCAATGCCGGCTGGCGGCCATGACAAGACCTGTCCGTCGGCGAGAAGACGGGTTGTCAGCTTTTCGCGATCGACATCTTGAACCGCCACGTCGTCATCAATCGCGAGACACGCCGCCGATGCCGCGGATTGGCTCGTGACCATGAATACCGGTTCCATGCGGAGGCTGGCGAAGGCCGAATGGCTGGCGGAAAGGGCGAACGTCGCAAAGAGATTGACGCACTCGGACCGTTTCGGGAACGATGGCGTCGTAGCCGATCTGATACGGACCGAACCCGCCGCCCGCCCGCGACTTTGCCTTCTCGGATTACGACGCCATCCTTCACAATGCGGCGAATCTCATGGATGTCGGTTCCGTACGACCCCAAGCCGATGGAGTGCGGCGCGATCTTGCGACCGAAGGTGTGATGTTCGGTGAGGACGAGATCACTGATCATGCGGCGACCTTCACGCACGTAAATCTGATGCGGCCAACCGCCGTTGTCGGTGAATTCATCATGCGGCAGACCGAATCGAGCGACGTCGTTCTTCACCTTCTCCGGCACACGAGGATCGGTGGCCAGGAAGTGCAGCAGTCCACGATGGTAGTTTTCAATCTCCTTCGCGATCTCGACTCGCCGGTCATAAGTCGCCTCCGGCCATTCCCAGCTTGCTCCGGGAAGGTTTCCGCCGAATGTGGCGGTGTTGAAATCCCATTTCCGATTCGGCAGGGGATCATGTTTGCTGAACCAGCGAAGGTCCATGTCGTCGCCGTTCTCCTGACAGGCGGCGATGAAGCGAGCGACCAATTCGTAATCCTTCGGATCGTAGTCCGGCGGAGGATCGATGGGCAGCCGATTGTCGGCGGTGCTGAGGGCAAAGCCAGCAATACGCCATCACGCCAGGCGCTGGTTCTCCGGAATGGCGGTTCTCCTTCGTTAACCAACGGCAGCAGACCGCTCGAGGGATCGCCTTTGATGACGTATGGATCGAGAGGGAAGTCGCGATCCCAAACGCCCTGTCCCCCGGGCACTCGACCGTTTTCGCCCGGCTTCAGGTGATGGGCACGCGGCCTGTATTTGTCGGCATAGTGAATGCCGTTGTAGGTCTCGTCGTATTTGGCGTTGCCTTCACGCATCAATGTGTAGCTGACGCCCGCGGCGGCCAGCAGGTCGCCTTCGTAGGTCGTGTCGAGAAACATCTTCGCACGAACCGTGCGACCATCTTCCGTTGTTAGCTCCACAATCCGAGAGCCTTCCTTCGCTGCCGACGCAAGGCGTGCATCCTTCAAGACGGTCACTCCAGCTTCCCGGATCATGTGCTCGAAAATACGTTCGGCCACGTGCGGCTCGATCGAGTATGCCCCGCCGGTCGCCGGGCCGCCTGCTGCCTTTACGAACGGTTGGTCCCAGTTGAGGATCTTGTCGTAGCTGGCGACGAGCCGTGAGAAATACTCGCGTGCGATTCCGCCGACGCTGCGTGGGTCGCCAATGTCCACCGCACTCAGTCCACCCGAAAGTCATCCCGCCGAGGTGCCGACCAGGCTCCACCAGGACGACCCGTTTTCCCATGCGGGCCGCCTGAACCGCAGCGACGACTCCGCCCGAAGTGCCGCCATAAACGCAGACGTCCGTTTCGACGCCAGCGCGTACCCAGTCTTCGGTCAGACGGGCAACGGTCAGCCGCCCTGTGCGATAGTGATTCTTGCCGTCGGTGCTGCCGCGTTCGTAGAAGCAGATGGTGCCTTGCCGTCGGGGAGGGCGGCAAGATCGCTGTATCCGCTGAAGCCAGGTTCCAGTGTTCGGCTGGCGGACCAAGTTTTCCCCTCATCGTCGCTCAGCTTGATGGTGACATTTTGCGGTCGCGATTCTTGCCGAGTCTCCTTGCCGTCGGCGATCGGGAGATTGTTCCGGATTGGAAAACGCAATCAATCCGGTTTTGTTATCACGTGGCATCCGCACACGCGATCCCGGCCATGCGAATCGGCTCGACGAGTTGGTCGTCGTAACGGAACGAGACCACTCCGGTGGCACCATCAGGGCTGATCGTGATCAATCGATACGATATTTCCGCGATTCGCTTCGCGTGTTCAGCATCACGCTTCCGTCGGCAAGCTGAACCACGGCGGTCTCATTCGGATAAACGAATTCCGGCGTGTCGGGGACTGCGATCCGCCCGCGACGCCACGTTTTCCCATGATCGTCGCTGAAGATCGTCGCCGTCACCGAAGGGCGATGCGCATGCCCGCCGGTTCCCAGCGAGAGCCAGACCGGCACAACCAAGCGACCCCGGTTGGGACCATGCGTCAATTGAATCGCGTGAGACGGTCCGGTCGCCAGCACTTTCCAATCGTAGTCGGAACGGAGGTCCTCGAACGTTTGCGTGATCTCAACCGGCTCGGTCCACGTCGCGTCGTCATCGCTGCCATCTTAAACATCGCATGTATTCGAGGCAATGAAAATGAACCGCCCCGGTTTGATGGGTCGACGATTGCAACCGGTTGATGACGGTGTTTCACCAGGTCGATCAAGTTCTGCGCCGCGGCCAGCGGATTGATCGGCAGATCTCCTTCGACATGCACAATCTTTTGCCGCGGCCCCCATGTCTTCCCGCCATCGGTGCTGCGTCGCATCAGGACGTCGATCGATCCCCAATCGCCACGGTCGCTCTTCCGCGCCTCGCAGTAGGCCAGCACGGTTCACGATGAGTGACAACCAATCCCGGAATTCAGTAGAGCGCGTAACCTTCCTTCCCGGATTCAAAGAGATCGACTTTTTCAACGGTGGCTGCGGAAGCAACGCCGACGATGACCAGCAACAAGGCGGAAACGGACGACACATTGATCAACATCGACGTCGGTAGGCATCGAAGCGATCGCTTGTAATTTCGATTCATTTGAACTTCGTTTTATATCAATGATGAACGTTTTTCAGTTGAGCTTGCGACGCAGTCGCTCTAGAGAGATAAGCACCCGTGCGTAAGTTCTCTTGAGCATAACTCGTTTAACGGCAAGCCGAAGGCGACAGCGGGAAATACTGACGTCGCCTTCGGCTTGCCATTAAACGAAAAAACTTATGCGTTGGTGCTTAACAATCTGTGCCAAATACCAGACGTGGACCAAAATGACACGTCTGCATCATAGCAAGCGATTCACCTGATTGTTTCCCCCGCGGCGTTCAAAAGGGAACGAGATGAATCGCGTCAAGCCAGCAGTTCTTTTACCACGTGGCCTTCCACATCGGTGAGGCGATAGTCGCGTCCCGCATGCCGGTAGGTCAGTTTTTCGTGATCGAAGCCGAGCAGGTGCAGGATCGTGGCGTGCAGGTCATGAACGTGGACGGGCTGTTCGACCGGATGCATGCCGTGCTGGTCGGTTGCACCGTGGACGATGCCTCCTTTCACTCCGCCCCCGGCAAGCCAAGAGCTGAAGGCCCACGAATGATGCTCGCGGCCTTTCGCATCGGCGGTATTGTTGAAGGGAGTGCGACCGAATTCCGTCGTCCAGACAACCAAAGTTTCATCCAGAAGACCGCGTCCTTTTAGGTCTTGAAGCAGAGCGGCGATTGGTTGGTCCACGTTCTTGGCGAGTCCAACATGAGACATCATGTCGCCGTGCGCATCCCAGTTGCCCGACGATCCGGTATCGATCAGTTCGACAAATCGCACCCCACGTTCGATCAACCGACGGGCGGCGAGACATTGCCAACCGAAGCCCGTTGTTTGTCCCGGCTTGAGTGCGTAATGATCAAGAGTTGTTTCCGTTTCTTGACTGAAATCGAATGCTTCGGGGACCGCCATCTGCATTCCGAATGCGGTCTCGAATGTCCGCAGGCGGGCGTCCAACAACGGATCGTTGCCGCCACGCGATGCGAGATGTGTCTGGTTGACTTCGCGCAGAGTCGCCAGTTCAAGGGCCTGTCGATCGATTGGAACGCGTGGCGACACGTTCGCAATCGGCTGCGTTCCAGGGAGGACCAGCGTCCCCTGATGCGCGGCCGGCAGAAAGTCGCTGGCGTAAACTTGTGTGCCGGCATAAGTCTGTTTGGGAGCAATGACCACAAAGCCGGGCAGGTTTCGATTCAATGTGCCCAGTCCATAAGTGACCCACGAGCCGATGCTGGGACGCGCAAAGGCGAACGAACCGGTATGCATTCCCAAAGTGGCGTTGTAGTGGTTCGAGTGCGACGTATGCATCGAGCGGATCAGCGCGATTTCGTCCATACAACGACCCACGTGAGGGAAAAGCGTACTGACTTCGGTCCCGCAATCCGCCTGGGGTGAGAATTCCCACTGCGGACGCTTGAGGTAGATCCGTTCGTAACCGGGGCGGTCCTTGATCTCTGGGTGGTCCGCTTGGATCTCCTTGCCATGATCGCGCGTCAGAGCCGGCTTGGGATCAAAGGTATCAACGTGCGAAACCCCGCCTGTCATGAAGAGAAAGATGATGTTCTTCGCACGTCCGGGAAAATGCGGCTCCCGCGATGCCAGCGGATCACCGGAGTCGGCTAGAAGTTGTTGAACGATGCCGGGAAAAAGTACCGACCCCGCAACGGAAGACTGAAGAAAGTGGCGACGTTTCATGCTGTTTCCAAGGGTTGCCCGCAGATTTCCATAGGGTGGGCAGCTTTTTGTTTAGGTTTCACGTTCAAACAATGCGGCATGTGGTTGGCTTCCCGATCGGATGGAACTCAGTCGACGTGGACGCATTCGTTGCTGGCAAGCAACACACGGGCGAAGGCTCGCCATTTTTCGGCGGCCTCGGCAGGGTACTGCCGCAAAAAGTTCGCCCCTGTTGCTCGTTCCCCTTCCGTCGGGCTGCGCTGAAAGATCAGCCGATACGCTTGCTCCAATCGTTCGTCGACATCCTCGAACTCCGCCAGCCGATCGGCAAGCGCGGCGGCCTGAGCGTGAAAGAACGGATCGTTCAGGAAGTAGAGCGCCTGCGTCGGGACGGTGCTGGTCTGACGGGCTGGAGTACTGGCGTTTGGATCGGCACCATCAAACAAGGCGAGAAAGGGATGCCGTCGCTGACGTTGCACCATCAGAAAGGCGCTCCGTTTGTTCGTCTCATACACGGCATTGAAAGGATCATGCTGAGTGAACGTCCACGTCGATTCGTCCGGAAACGGATGCGCCTCGGCGGGCGTCGGGTCGAGTTGTCCCGCGAAAACGAGCAGGCTGTCGCGGATTTCCTCGGCGCGAAGTCGTCGTCGGCTGAATCTTCCCAGGAAGCGATTGTCAGGGTCGGTTTCGATCGACGGAAGCATCATCCGGCTGCTCCGTTGATACGCGGCGGTCCGCATGATCAGTCGATGCATCTTCTTCATGCGGTAGCCATTGGCCACGAACTCGGCGGCGAGCCATTCGAGCAATTCCGGATGACTTGGCAATTCACCACGAGAACCGAAGTTGTTCGGCGTAGCAACCAACCCGCGGCCAAAGTGCCACTGCCAAAGACGATTGACGATCACCCGCGCCGTCAGCGGGTTCTCCGCGATCCAGTCGGCCAGTTCACGACGTCCGCTTTCTTCGCTGGTTGCGATCTCCTCGCCACCAAATACGGAAAGCCAACGACGCGGTATTTCATCGCCGAGTTGCTCGGGATCACCTCGCCGCTGGAAACGAGCGTTGATCGGCTTGGCATCCACGACCGCATAGGCAACGGGGATCTTCGGCTTCGGGCCGGGATCGATGTCTGCGGATGATGAATTCCCACCCAGCTCAACCAGTCCTTCGCCGTAGTCCGGCGACGCGATGTGAGCAAGCTCGAACGAGACCCCGTCGCCACCGCTGGGATGAACATCGGTGACAGCACCTGACACATTCGCCAAGCCGTCGATCGGACTGACCAGCGCCACCGCAACCGGACGATTATGCTCGGGATGCACAAAGAACGCTTTCGCAGGGAGGCTCGTCCAGACATTGACCGGCTGATCGTCGGTGTTGACGAAGATGGAGAGGGCGTCACCTGAGCGCTTCCATGCTTTCAGCGATGCATGCTCCGGCAACGAATCGAGTCGTTGCGTTAGAAACGCGGGCCCGGCAGTCGATTCCAAGAAGCACCAGCGTGCCTCATCACCCACATCCAATGGATTCCCTCGGGAGATCACGGGGATCAAATCTTCCACCGACCAGCTTCGTCCATCATCACCGACTTCCTGAATCTTCCATTCGATTCGGGTCGTGTCGGCTCCATGACTTCCGTTCGGGAAGACCGTCAGTTGCAAGACTTCACCTTTTCGCAGTTTCACGTTCACGATTTTGATCGGGACACGTGCCCCTTCGCCGACCATGGTTTTGGGAATGATGTGTTGCAAGGAATCCGCCCGAAGTTCAAGCAGGCGTTTGGCCGCTTGCTCAAGCTTCTCCTGTTCCGCTTTCGCCCTGGCAACTTGCTCTTCCCACGGTTTCATCCTGGCATCGATCTGTGCCGGCGAAAGTAATGGGACCAAGTCACGCGGCTGTCCCTTGGGCTCGCAGCCGGGAAACGCAAACCGGGTCGATTCGAAAATGCCGTAGAGTGCGTAGTAATCCTCCATCGTGATCGGATCGTATTTATGATCGTGACACCGGGAGCATCCCGTCGTCAGGCCGAGTAAATTCTTTCCAAGGTTATCGATCACGTCCTCATGCATCAGGTAGGCTTGCTTGTCGATGTCATGTCCGTAGCGTCGGGCGATCGCAAGATAACCGGTGGCGATGAGGCCTTCGTTCCGATCCTGGTCCGACGAATTCGAGCGAATCAAATCACCAGCCAGTTGCAGTCGAACAAACTCGTCGAATGGCCGGTCCCCATTGAAGCTTTCAAAGACCCAGTTGCGGTAACGCCAAGCGTGCGGCAATGGCCGATCGGTGTTCTCACCAGCGGTGTCGGCGTAACGTACGACATCAAGCCAATGTCGTCCCCAGTGGATTCCATACTGCGGTGAGTCCAACAAACGATCGATCACCTTGGCGAATGCATCGGGGGACCGATCGGCAAGGAACGCGTCGACTTCAGCAGGTGTTGGAGGTAAGCCGGTCAGGTCGTAGGTTGCACGTCGAAGTAGGGTTCGCTTGTCGGCAGGCTCGGTCGGCGTTATCGAAACGTCGGCCAGCTTTCGGTCGATGATTTGATCGATCTTCGCCGAACTCGGTTCAGGATCGGCCATCGGCAGTGGCTGAAAGGCCCACCAAGTCTTTGCGTCGGCGACGGACATTCCTCCCAGCTTCGTCGCAGTATCCCGCGGATCGGGGGCACCGATGCGCACCCACTGCTCCAAGGCCGCGATCTGTTCGTCCGTCAACCTTCCTCCGGCCTCCTCCGGCGGCATCTTCAAACCGTCATCGTTGTAGCGAACCGCTTTAATCAACAGCGAATCGTCTGGACGCCCTGGAACGATTGATGCCCCCGTCTCGCCCCCTTTCCGCCATCCCGCATGCGAGTCCAGCAGCAACCCGCCCTCGGAATTGACACCAGAGTGACACTGGTAGCAGTGCTCGACAAGAATCGGGCGAACCATGCGTTCGAAAAAGGCTTCACCGTCATCGGCCGCCGCGCTGACGGGCACAAGGCCGAGATGAACGGCGATTCCAACTGAAAATAGGACAGACCAAAGAATTCGTTTCATGGTAATGCGTGTCGTCTTTGCAACGTTTCGAACTTCTGTCAGCAACCTTCCCGGTCCGCGGGACACCCCGGCGTCTTATCCCAAAATGTCGTGAATCACTTCGCCACCAACGTCGGTGAGACTTTCTTCGCGACCTTGATGAAAATAAGTCAGCAGTTCATGATCCAGTCCCATGATATGCAGGATTGTGGCGTGCAGATCGTGCAGATGGATTTTATTCTCGACAGCCTCGAAACCGAATTCGTCCGTCTTTCCGTATCGCATGCCTCCCTTCACACCAGCGCCGGCCAACCACATCGTGAACCCGTACGGATTGTGATTGCGACCCGGCGCATCCTTTCCCTCACTGAATGGCATGCGGCCAAACTCTCCGCCCCAAATTACAAGTGTATCGTCCAGAAGCGATCGGCGTTCCAGATCGGTCAGCAACGCCGCGATCGGCTGATCCACTTCGGCACCATGTTGTCCGTGATTGGATTCGATCCCCGCGTGGGCGTCCCAGGTTTCCTCCAAATGTCCGCCCCCAGAATAGAGCTGAATGAATCGGACGCCGCGTTCGACCAGCCGTCGGGCAATTAAGCAGTTGCGTCCGAACTCGTCGGTCGGCTGACGCCCAACACCATACATGTCCAGCGTCGCCTGCGTCTCCCCCGACAGGTCGACGGCCTCTGGAGTCGCCGACTGCATGCGGTAGGCAAGTTCGTAGCTGTTCATCCGTGCCGCCAGTTCCCTTCCGCCGGGTCGTTCGTCCAGATGGCGTTCGTTCAGCCTTGCGAGCAAATCCAGTTGTTCGCGCTGAGCCTGAGGCGTCATGTGCCCAGGGCCACGCAGATCGAGAATCGGATCGCCAACGGGTCGAAACAGCGTTCCCGAAAAGGTCGCCGGCATGAATCCGCCGCCCCAATTCGGCTGACCACTGATCGGACCGCCCCGTTTGTCCAGAATCACGACATACCCCGGCAGATTTTCATTCTCCGTTCCCAGGCCGTAGACAGCCCAGCTTCCCAGCGATGGTCGGCCAATCAACGTCTTACCCGTATTCATGGCAACCAGCGCCGATCCGTGTGCGTGGCTGTCGGTGTGACACGAGTTCAGCACGCACAGCTTGTCGGCATGCTCTCGCACATTGGGGAAATAATCCGAGATAAGAAGACCGCTTTCACCTCCGGGACGAAACTTCCGCCAAGCAGGAGTCAGATAACCGACTTTTCGTCCGCCGGAATTGATGTACTTCCTGTCGGCTGGCAACGGCTGTCCGGCGTACTTTTCCAGTTCCGGTTTGTAGTCGAACGTATCCACTTGCGAGGGCGCGCCATTCATCGTCAGAAAGATACATGCCTTCGCCCTCGGCATGATTTGCGGCGGTTTAGGAGCCAGAGGGTTCAACGTCTCATCGGAGTCCGCCGCAAGCGCCGAAGTCCGAAAGAATCCGTCGCGAAACAACAGATCCGCCATCGCAAGGCCGGCAACACCATGCCCCATCCTCCAGACAAACTCGCGACGCGTCTGACCACAAGGGTACTTCGAAGTGTTCAACATATCGAACTCATTAAATAAGGCGTCTCATGCGTGGCGGGCTCCTAGTCAATATACACAAACTCGTTCGAATTCATCAGCGCGTGGCACAACGACGCCAACGCCAGAATTTCCGGTCGCAGCCGAACGGGATTATCAACGGGGCAAAGACTGATATCGTAACGTTCGGCAAGTTGCTCCTCGACCGATCGACGTTCCTGATCGCTCAGACCACGGTCGTAGACTCGGATCTCCGCGATGTCCCCGTTCCAGAATTCACCCTGGATGTTGCCTTGCTGACCGATGACCCACGCCGTGTCCAACCGTCGGCTGGGCAGGACCGCGGCGGATTGCAATAACCGTCCATTCTGAAACACAAACGCTTGATCCGAACCATTGACCGCCGTCAGCACAAACGGCTTCGTTCGATCGGCGACATTTCCGGCGGGAGCGAATGCATCGCTGAATCGCACGGCATCGTCGCCGGTAAGCCCCAGGAACAAAGACGTCGTCGCATTTCCAGCACCACCGTTCCAGTTCGAGATCACCTCGCGATGTCCCGAGCCGCCATCATCGCTTACGACGCAAACAATCGTGTGTGGCTGAGCGTTCAGGATCTGTCCGGAAAGATGCATGAACCGGCTTCGACCGTCGAAGTAGAGCGTGGGCTTTCCAGCAAACCCGTCCGTTCGCAGTACCGGCTGCGCCTTCGCATCCAACTGAGTCGCGTCATGTCCCTGGCCGGAAAGATCCGGCACCGAGCGAACCCGCGCGTCGTCTGCGTCCGCGATAACCGCGTTATCGGCCCGCAGATGCAGGACAAGAGACGAGCGAACGTCAGCTGTCAACCTTGTGGCCGCTTCATCGATTGCTGGGTTCTGCGACTGTGTAAACGTCCGCGTCTGAGTCGTCAGATACCGCAGTGCAAGTTCCCGTTCGCTATCGGTCGGCTGCCGCCGCAGCACGCACGACCAAGCGTAGCGCACCTGTTCGCTTGATCGGACGCGCGCTGTGCAATCGTCGTCGCCAGATGCTCGCTTCGTTCATGGACGAAACGATTGTTCAACAACGCCAAGGCTTGCGTCGGCACAATCGTCGTGTCACGCTGGCCACAGGAAAGCGTCGGATCGCAAAGATCGAAGGTCGTCATCATCGGCGGCAACAGACCACGTTTGAGGGTACATATAAATGCTGCGTCGTTTCTGCAGTTCCGGTGGCGATGCCTCCCAGGCGGCGGCTTTCCGCGACAGCCCCTCCAAGGCCTCCGGACTGATCGTCGGCTTAAATCCCTCTCCGCCAACGTTCAGATCAAGTTCATCGGAAACCATCAACAGCGAATCTCGCAGCGCCTCGGCGTCCAGGCGTCGACGGGTCGATCGCCACAGCAGCCGGTTGGTCGAGTCGCGTTTTTCAATCGCTTCAGCCTGCGGATGCAGCGACGATTGCCGCCAGGTTTGCGATGTCATGATCAGTCGATGGATGGCCTTGATCCGACGGCCATTGGATTGAAACTCCGCCGCCAGCCAATCAAGCAGCTTCGGGTGTGTCGGCGGATTTGCTAGGAAACCAAAGTTGTTGGGAGTACGAACAATCCCCTGGCCAAAATGATGTTGCCACAGTCGATTGACCAGAACACGGGACGTCAAAGGATTCCGCGGATCAGTGATCCATCCGGCAAGCTGCAACCGGCGCTGCGATGTTTTCGCACCTTCGCGAGGTGGCTCGAAACCGACTTCCAGCGACGGAACCGTCGACAGCGAGGCGGGGACGACTTGCCCCAAGGGATGTTCTCGCTCCCCATTCTTCAAGATGTGCAACGGCTCGGGCGTGGGACCTAAATCCGTCCAGCCAAGGACATCGTCGAATCCCAGCTTCTCGGCCGTCGGCCCTCCGAGTTCGCCCGTTAACAGCGGCCCCGGCCAAAGGCGGACGCCATTCGGTAGTAATCTTCTTGAGTAATCGCGTCGAACTTGTGTGAATGGCAGCGGGCGCACTTCACCGTCAACGCCAGGAACGCCGACGACGTTGTGTGAACGAGGTCCTCCAGTCGCTCGTACTGATAATCCAGCTTGTCATTGGGCTCGTCATTCCATGCTCCCAGTCGCAAAAACCCCGTCGCGATGACCGACTCCTCGCTCCGATCGGGAAGCTCATCGCCGGCGATTTGCCGCATCACGAATTCATCGTAGGGCATGTCATCGTTGAACGCTTTGACCACCCAGTCGCGATACTTCCACGCAAACGGCTTCTCCTGATCACGTTCGTAACCGCTGGTATCGGCGTAGCGCGCCACATCGAGCCAGTATCGCCCCCATCGCTCGCCATACTGCGGCATCGCCAACAGACGGTCGATCAGTCGAGGCCAAGCATCCTGGGAGTCGTCGGCAAGATAAGCTTCAATCTCATCTTCAGTCGGCGGCAGGCCGATCAGGTCGTAATACGCGCGGCGGATCAATGTCCGCCGATCGGCTGGAGCCGCGGGCGTGATGCCCTCTTCTTCAAGCTTCGCCCCGACGAAGGCATCGATCGGATTCCGCGGCTGCGGTCGTCGCTTGAGCCGTGGCACGGCGGGACGAACGACAGGCTGCAACGACCACCAGTCGCGCCCCGCACGCACGTCATTGGTCCGTTCAAAGTAATCGAGTTCACGGTCGTCCGGCCACGCGGCACCGTTGGCCAACCACCGACGAATGCGTTCGATTTCGTCCGCCGACAGTTTTCGTGATCGTCCCTGTTCCTCAGGAGGCATCTCCCCGTCGACGATTCGCCGCAGAAGTTGGCTAGCCTCCTATTTCCGCGAATCGATCGCCTCCCCCGAATCCCCGCCAGCGTGTAGCCCCGCACGTGTTGTCAACAACAAGCCGCCCGATGGATTGCTACCTTGATGACATTCGACGCACCGTCGAATCAGCAGTGGAGCGATATCCGACTCAAAATCAGAAACCGTGTCGACCGCCAGAATATGCCCGCCGAAGGAAACATCGAACCACAACAAAAGGCACACCAATCGAACGATGGACGATTCGCCGTTGAACGGATTCAATCTCATGCGGGAACGATGCGCTCGTTTGCTGAACATCTGATGTCACTCGTGATTCGTGGTCCTCGATGCGCCGATGGTTTTCCTTTTCGCTCCTTCACTGGCATGCGTTCCACTATACCTGTTTCGCGGGCTGCTTTCAGGCGATGAGATCACCCAACGCACCGCTGCTGCTGCCAAAACTGTCGGTTTCGATCCCCAATTGCTGCAACATTGTGACGAAAAGGTTGCACAGCGGTTTGTTTCGATCGCGGTCGAACGCCAGATGTTGGCCGTGCCTGAACCCGCCGCCAGCCAGCAGGATCGGCAGATTCGTATTGTCGTGCGTGTTGGCGTCTCCCATATTGCTGCCGAACAGAATCATCGTCCGGTCCAGCAGCCGATCATCTCCTTCACGCGTTGCGGCAAGCTGTGAGAAAAGTCTTTGAAGGAGCGTCAATTGTTGATGGTCGGCATCGATCAACTGCCGCACTTTTGCCTCTGATTGGCCATGATGACTGAGATTATGGTAGCCGTCGGTCGTGCTCTGGTCGGGATTCAGTTTGAAGACGGGAGTCGCGAATGCGTCGACCATCAGCGTGATAATGCGCGTCGAATCGGATTCAAACGCAAGGCGAGCCATCGACAACATCAGATCGAACTTGTCGAAGAACAACTTTTGATCATGGATGTCGTCAGGCGGTAACTCAACCGTCGTCGGTTTCGGACGTCGCTCCCACCGACGCGCCGCTTGCAGGCGTTGTTCAATCTCACGCACGGAAGTCAGGTACTGATCCAAACGCGATCGATCATCGCGACCAAGCCCCTTCTGAAACTGATGGGTATCGTCCGACAAGGCATCAAGAATGCTGGACCGCTCCTCGAGCTTTTGCAATTGCCGCTCCACGTCCGCGTCGTTCCCCTGAACGAACATCTTTCGAAACAGAGCCGACGCACTCTCTTCAGCCGGCAGCAAGACCCCGTCGCGCGTCCACGAAAGGCTGCGGTTGGCCCTGTCGATGTTCACCCCCAGGTTCAGCGTGGCGAATCGAGTCGCCGGTCCTAGTCGTTCGGCGGCGAACTGGTCGAGCGAAATCGTATTGCGGAAACCACTCTTTGTCGGTCCGCGAGCCGCCGTGAGAAAACAATTTTCCGTGCTGTGTCCCCCATCGACATCCGGATGCGACAACCCGCTGATGACGGTAAAATCATTCCGGAATTCAGCTAGGTCTTGCAGGTAGGGTGACAGCTCATACTCTCGTCCGGCCGTTTTCGGGAAGAACGGCTTGGGCAGCACGCCGAGGTTGTTCGAGATCAACAACATCCGTCGAGGAACCTGCGCTTGGGCGTCATCGGCCCACGCCGGGCGCAGACTCTCCAGCAAAGGCAACGCCATCGCGATCCCAGCGCCACGAAGAAACCGACGACGAGATTCAGCGGATTGACGCATCCTCTTCTCGGAAGCGTGGTGATTTTCACTCCCCTTTGCTCATATCGTTCCTTAAATTTGTAAAGCCATGGACGAGACCACGAGTCCATGTTCTGAATTCAGAGTCGTCGACGATCCGACGAACACCAACTTAATCCGAAGTCATCGCGCGATGGCAATGCACGATTCGAAATCGTTTCGAAATGTCAAGGTTTTGTTTTACCCGATCCCGGGCACTGATTCCCAGCGTCTGAAGTTTCGGAGACCGGAGCTACGCAGGGACGTCCATTGCGAAACAAAGTATCAGTAACCAGTGTTCCACGGTCGAGCATTCGACCGTCCGCGGACGCAACCGTGTAAACAACGCCTTCGATCTCCGCCTCCCCCGTGGGTCTTAGCGGCGATACGGCAACGCCGGACTTGCCCACGAGACTGTTCGTATCCGCTGCCGGGTGAGCGACGGTCGGTCGGGCCACAGATGAATCGTGTGTTTCAGGAAGTAGGATCAGTTGCGGAAATCCAAAGCACCATTCACGAATCAAGAACGCGACAGCCAATAGAACGAAACCTCCCCCGCCCGCCTCCATGCCGAGGCCAGCAATAAAAACAATTGCGACACCGATACCAAACAAGACTACGAAAATTGCCCAGACCGCGATATTGAGCAGCCAGCAAAGTAGCAGAATGCCAACAAGCAGAAACACAACCCGCCAACGTGCGACTGAAAGTCGCGAAGCAAGGTCAATTGTGGAATCAACATCGCCATGAATCGCCCACCAGTTGAAGTGCCAAATGAAGGCCGTCAACGTCATGCAAACAAGAGGCACGTCGAGTAGCAGCGTGAACGTGAGGTTGTTCATTCAATCGGTATCCTAGAGCGACCACGCACGGTATAACATCCATCGCGTTCATTATGGATATGACGTGTAAACGCGTTGAAATTTGTCCTTCCTTTTCATTCGCGACGTCGTCGCAACTACTCCTTCCATTCGCCATTGACGATTCGGCTTCGACCGATTTGTTTTGTCACTTCGGGACGCAGAATCTTTGGCGGAATCGTTAGTCTTTCAAAGTAGGAAGGGTCCGGCTTTTCGTATCGTTTGACCGCCTGCTTCAATGTTTCGCCCTTTTCCAATCGCACCAATCGAGGAACCATGTTCGAGGAACTGCGAGACCACAGGACCTTTGATCCGTCCCGAATCTCCAGCGACGCGGTGAAGGGTTTGATGTTCACCGTTTCACCTTCGCTGCGAATCGAGGAACCGAGCGTGCGAAAACGGAGCGTCTCGGTTTTGCCGCGTCCAATGGTTGCGATGACCTGCACGGAAGCCGATGGATCGACCTCCCAGCCGGCGCGTTCGACAGCGGCTTTCAACCCAGATTCGATTTCACTTCTGTCGACGCGGTCGATCGCTTCGATCTTCAAAGAAACCTTGCTGCCTGGATGAAGCAACATCAACTTGGCGTCCCCCTTGGCAAGTTTCTCCGCGACCGTTTGGACGGGGCCGTGGGGAACGTTCAGTCCAATCAGTGAAGCCTCTTGAGTCTTGTCGATCACAACAATTCCTCCGGGCAACGTCACGACGTGATCGATTGAGGGCAGGTAGTAAGACCACAGCGACATTCCCAATTCCACGTCAATCAATCCGGCCAATTGCGTCAACAATCGTGTGTCATCGATCCAGCCGAAGAACTTGCCGGACGGCTTGTCGAACGTGGCTTCCGCCGAAATCATGGCGTCGACCAGATTCCAGACAATAAATTGGTTCCCGGCGACCAAAGCGAGCGACTTTCCATTTTCGGAGAAATGAACCTCCGGCGTTAACACACTTTGAAAGGGAACTTTGCCGAGGAGTTCGCCCGTCGCCAAATCGACAAGTTTCGCACCGCCACTTTCCGGCACAGCCAACATTTTGCCGGTCGCGCTCGTTGCCGGAACCGCCCCCGCTCGAATCCCGTCAATTTTGTGAAGGCATTTTCCTTGGTCCAGCGTCCAAATGTAAATCGAATCGTTTACTTGAACGACAGCCCGATTCTGATCCAACAGTCGCGCGAACTCGACCTTCGGCTTGAACCCAGGTCGGTCCCAGTCGGGCAGTCGCCACCGGGCAATCACATCGGGCTTCCCTGTCGCCAAATTCGCCATGACGATCAGATCGCCGCCACGTTCGGAAGGGCTGTCGACGCCGAACATTGCAAGCGAATATCCCGATGCAATGTGATGATCAAACAGCAAAAAGGTTTCCTCGACATCAATAACCGTGCGAGGGTTCTTCCGCCTGGAATCAATCAGGTACAAGCGGCCGAACGTTTTCGGGTCCACGGCGTTGCCGACGCGATGTGTCGAAGCCGCAAAGACAGGTCCCTCGGGATCGACAAGCACCGGCCTCGACGTTCGCGCGTATGCGTCGAGTTTTTCGAGCGTGGTCACGAATGCCCGGAACTCTGGTTGAACGTAGATCGGGTCGGGGGAAACCGCCACCGCGGATGAGTCGTCGCTGAGGTCGATCGCCGCCCCATCGGTCGGCAGTTCAACGGGATTGACGCTACCGATCAGCAGTTTGATGCCCTGCCCGCGACCGATGGCCGATTGACTTGCCGATCCCCGATCGACTTTCGGCATTTGTGGCACGCCACCCGCGAACGGATTGTCGTCGGGTGCGTTGCGGTCCCGCAAATACTTCTTGTCGAGTTCGCTCAACGCGGAGATCGGCACTTCGACGACGAGACCATCTTGTTTCAATAGCGAAACGGACCGCTTGGTCTGTTTTAAGAGCCTCGCTTCAAGTGAAAACGCGCCGGATTTGTCTTTCCAAGTCCGCGTCAGTTCCTCAACATGTGCGACATCAGGTAAACCAATAAACTGGCAGTGCATAAAATCGCAAGAAAATAGCAAACGTAGTGACCACACTGGATTCACGCAAACTGGGTCATCCGCCGTCCCCTTACAAGGTTGGAAGAAAGCGATAATGTGCGTGGCCTGGAATGACGCATCCGCCTATGCCGTGCGTGGTCTGGAATAATGCTTTGCGTTTAATGAAGCGAATCACCTCATTTTTCGGCCACGCGACGCATAATGAAGCCAATCACATCGTTCTCGCTAACGCTAGGAATTGATAAATCATACCCGGCGAGAATCAGGATAGCCTTTATTCCGACACAAAACCGACAAGTGCATCGGTCTAACGGCGGTCCGCCCGTCGAAGTAACAACATCGAAACAGCAAGCCATCGCTAGATCGCGCCAAAAAGTGCAAAACTGGATCTAAGGGGCGTGTCCAGCGCGTCCGCCATTGAGACCAACATGCTGATTCTCCGACCGCGGTCGAGCGTGAAACATGCAAGCGAATGCACAAGACTGCTTCGATCACGCTTTAATGAAGCTGTCTTACCGCCATGCCACAGGGAGCATTGGTCGACCCGAGGACGGGCCGACCACATGTAGGCTGGCCTGTCCTCAAGGTCAGCCGATACGCCCATAACATCACCAACGCAAGTGCTAGCGTTGAGAAGATACGAATGACGCATCCACTTTATGCCGTGCGTGGTCTGGAATAATGCTTTTGCGTTTAATGAAGCGAATCACCTCATTTTCGGCCACGCGACGCATAAGTGAAGCCAATCACATCGTTCTCGCTAACGCTAGGAATTGATAAATCATACCCGGCGAGAATCAGGATAGCCATATTCCGACACAAAACCGACAAGTGCATCGGTCTAACGGCGGTCCGCCCGTCAAGTAACAATCATCGAAACAGCAAGCCATCGCTAGATCACTTGCCAAAAAGTGCAAAACTGGATCTAAGGGGCGTGTCCAGCGCGTCCGCCATTGAGACCAACATGCTGATTCTCCCGACCGCGGTCGAGCGTGAAACATGCGAAGCGAATGCAAGACACCTTCGATCACGCTTAACGAAGCTGTCTTACCGACTTGCCACTGGAGACCCTCGCAGGCTAGCGAGATTGATGAAGAAACCACTATCGCAAACGAGCTTCAACATTGCCTAGCACCTTTGCTTCGCGTGCCTGCTTCCTAGGCAGCATCGCTTGAAAAACCAATCTTGGACATTTTTCAAAATCTTTTTTCGGCTGTTTTTCCCTGAAAATTCATTGGTCGTCGCGTCGTATTCGATGATCGCGTGGACGCTTGGCATAGTCGTTGCTTTCACGGTGCATCGGCTAACAGGAGCCATCATTCGGTCGAGACCAAACATGGCCCGGGCAAGTGACCAGAGTGAGTTTTAGAACCCTGTTTGTCGGATGTTTTTAGGCGGCTGAGTGTGTCTGCCGTTACAACGTATGTCCTCAGAAAACAGAAGAGATTCAAAAAATGTTACACGTTGGAAGACTGTCTGGTTGGTATATCGCATTAATTGCCATTGGGTTGTTGGGGGTGAGCCTGTCACTTACGTCGGTTGCATCAGCGCAGGATGCGGAACCGGCGACAACGGAAGCCACCGAGGCTGCCGGCGTAAGTGACGCTCCGCCAACAGAAGGAGAAGAGGGAGCAGGTGAGGAAGCGAGCGAAGCTGCCGCTCCGACCGAGGAAGCAATCAGCGCGTATTCGACGGAAGAGTACATCGCCTCCCCCGGCTATGCGACCTTTGCCGTAAACAATTTGTGGATTTGTATTTCCGCAGCTTTGGTGTTCATCATGCATCTCGGGTTTACGACGGTCGAAGCTGGACTCACGCAAAAGAAGAATGCCGTCAACATCATCTTCAAGAACGTTTGGATCTTGAGTACGGGAATTCTGATGTATGCGTTCTGGGGCTTCAACTCACGTGGTATCCAGGTGACTTCAACGGTTATTTCGCGATGGAAGTTGGTTCAGTCAATCGTTAACCGATCCGCTGAGCATGACGACGGCTGCTTACAATCCCGTTACACTTGGTGGGGACTTCATCTTCCAAGCGATGTTCGCGGCGACTGCGGCGACGATCGTTTCGGGGGCCGTTGCCGAACGTGTGAAACTTCCGGTCTTCATGCTCTTCTCGACATTGCTTGTTGGCCTTGCATACCCCATTACCGGAAGTTGGAAGTGGGGAGGTGGATGGTTACAGGAAATGGGCTTCTACGACTTCGCTGGCTCCAGCGTGGTTCACGCTTTCGGCGGTTTCGCGGCTCTTGCTTGTGCGGCTATCTGGGGCCACGCTCCGGAAAGTACACCGAATCGGGCATCAAGCCGATTCCTGCTCACAGTGTTCCTCTTGTTGCGATCGGCGTGGGGCCCTGCTATGGCTGGGATGGTTCGGCTTCAATGGTGGTTCGGCACTTTCCGCTGACCCGAAAGCCGTCTCCTACGTCTTTGTGACGACAGCATTGTGAAGGTGCTGGGGCCGTGGCGTCGATTGTGGCATCATGGGTTTTGTTGTCGAAGCCTGATGTTTCCATGTCGTTAAACGGAATTCTTGCTGGATTGGCTGGCATCACCGCTGGTGCTGACACGGTCAGTGAAATGTCTCGATCATTATCGGTGGTGTTGCTGGTGCGTTGAAGGTCATTTCGGTCGTCGCGTTCGATAAGATCAAGATCGATGATCCGCGTCGGTGCAATCTCGGTTCACGGAATCTGCGGCATCTGGGGAACGGTTGCTGTTGGCATTTTCTCCTTCAACCCAGAGCACAACATTCAAACTCAGTTGATCGGAACCTTGGCGATCGGAGCATTTGGCTTCTTCCTCTTCTCGGCCATTGTATTCTCCGGCGCTTAAAGCGACTGTCGGAGTCCGGGTGAGTGCCGAGGACGAGGCAATCGGCTTGGACATCTCCGAGCACGGTATGCACGCCTATCCTGCTGAAGCTCTTAGCGGCTAGGCACGAACGCTCAGTAGTACGAAGGCAATCCTTCGTTAATCTGAATCTTCTCGGCTCTTGCCTGGGCCAGAGGATACCCCAATGCTCGCGGTGGATGTCCAGCCATCCGGGCCTGGGCCGGGGTTTTTCTGTTTAGGCGAGCCGCAGATAGAGTTATTGCAGGACGAACTTCCAGTCCGTCGCCGAGGGTCACCGACGGACTGAAAGTTCATCCTATCATGAAACCGGCAGGTATATTTTTATTTGCCGCTCGCCTTAAGCACATTGTATGCGGCGGATATGGGGCCAGTCGCATTGTTCGCATGTGATCACGTCATCTTTCGCCATTGACTGCATCAAGCTGTTTCTGAACGCATCCGAAAACTCCGAAACGATGCGCAGCCAGCGATGTCGGCGTACGCTTTTTCGGATCGGTTCTAGTTCGAACAACACTCTTCCGTCCTGGGATTCGGACATCGTCGAGGTTCGATCTGGTACACTCCTCTCTTTGTCACTTGGGCGATTGCGGTCTGGTAAGGAACAGCCGATCGAAACATCTCCCACAATTTCAGATGGAAGGAACCTTGCTTTGGCAAGCTTGAACGAAGACATGTCGGCCGCTGATGCTTTCCTGCAATCAGCCATTCAAACACCCAGCCCGTCGGGCTACGAAGAACGGATTCAAGCGTTGGTGCGCGAGTACATCGAATCATCCGTTGACGAAGTTCGCACCGATGTTCATGGAAATGTGATGGCCATCATGAATCCACAAGCATCGACACGTTTGATGTTTGCGGGCCACTGCGATCAGATCGGATTGCTGGTGACCTACATCGACGAAAACGGCTTCTTGTACGCGCAAACGATCGGTGGTTGGGACCCGCAGCAGTTGATTGGCCAGCGGATGATCGTCTGGACTCAGAACGGACCGATCCCCGGATCGATAGCTCGCAAGCCGATCCATTTGCTCAACGATGCTGAACGCAAAAAAGTTGTGGATCTCAAAGAGTTGTGGATCGACATCGGAGCCAAAGACCAGCAAGCCGCAATGGCATTGGTGCGCATCGGCGATCCCGTGACGCTCAAACTGGAGTTCACATCTTTGCAGGGTCGTCTGATTTCAGGCCCCGGCATGGATAACAAGACGGGAATGTGGGTCGTCATCGAAGCGTTGCGAAGGGTCAGCGGCCTATCACCGACATGCGGTGTTTACGGAGTTTCGACGGTCCAAGAAGAGATCGGACTTCGCGGGGCGACAACGGCTGCCGGCAGCATCAAGCCACACGTCGGCATCGCTGTTGATGTGACGCACGCAACCGATTGCCCAACCATCGAGAAGACTCAGCAAGGAGACATTCGGTTGGGGGCTGGTCCAGTCATTTTTCGTGGTCCGAACATGAACCCGAAGGTTGTACAGCGGTTGATTCAAATCGCCGAGGAACTGCGGATTCCGTTTCAGATGGCTGCCGCGGGACGCGCCACGCCCAATGATGCAAACGCCTTGCAGATCAGCGGCGGTGGGGTCGCGACGGGATTGGTCGCCATTCCCAATCGGTACATGCATAGCGCCGTGGAGACGGTTTCGATGGACGACTTGGACGGGGCCGCGGAACTGCTGGCGAACTTCGCGGCAAGGCTGACCGATCAAGACGACTTCACGCCGAGCGTCGGATGATGCTGCGACAACATGCCATTACCGTTCGCGTGGCCTATCATGAAACCGACGGTCAGGGGCGCGTCCATCACGCGAACTATTTGAATTACTTCGAGCGTGGCCGTGTCGAACTGCTGCGCAGCGCCGGTGCCAGTTACAAACAGTTTGAGGCCGATGGACGAATGTTGGTCGTTTCCGAAATGAACGTTCAATACCGACAGATGGCGGAGTTCGATGATTTGCTGACGATCACGACGACCGTTCTTGAATCGAGAGGAGCGCGGATTCGGCATCGATACGAAGTGCGTCGTGGTGAGGAACTGCTCGTCGCGGCCGAGTCGGTCATCGCGTGCGTCCGTCGCGACGGCAGGGCCACGCGTTTGCCCGCCGACTGGCAATTCAAGACCGGTGAGAACTTAGAGGGACAAG
Organism: Pirellulaceae bacterium; assembly: GCA_041399105.1. Taxonomy (GTDB): domain Bacteria; phylum Planctomycetota; class Planctomycetia; order Pirellulales; family Pirellulaceae; genus Rosistilla. The sequence continues at coordinate 75,830 of JAWKTL010000002.1, forward strand.
GTCGCCAGATCAACTGAAAAACATTCTTGCAACATCACATCGAATGCGTTCATTATCGATAGTGTGCTATCGGGCCAGTGACGATCGGACGGGTGAGGGGGCTGTTTCCAGCGATCTTTCGGAAACGCTTCCCGACCGCGGCTTTAGATCGTCCAATGGAACGGGGCAATGCTGCGGCAACAACAACGTCACGCGGGCCGGTAGTATTTCAATGTCCACCGGCAAGAATCCGGCGAAATCGCCATCCAGTTGAAATGGGACATCGGTTTGACCGTCGGCCGATTCGATCCGATAGCGTTGGCCTCGCGAAACAACAGTTCCCTTCAGGTCGCGATGCGTATTGCGAAGAATGTGGATCAGATATTGGAATGAATGAAGCACCGATCCTTTGTCCAGAGTAATCGCATCCAGCCATCCGTCCGTCGCATCGGCCCATGCTCCAATTCTCAATCCCGCCGCGTAGCGAGGAACATTAAACACAAAAGCCCAGCACGACGGCTCCGATTGAATTTCGTTGTCTCGATCGATCAATCGAATCCGTGGGAAACGATAGTCGAACACCGACCGCAAGATGGGTGCGGCATAGCTGAGCTTCCAAATGTGTCCCCGGCGCGTCGTATGCAGTCGCCGCACGACTTCCGCGTCGAAACCGCAACTGCACATAATTAAGAACAATCGATCGTTCGCCGTTGCCGCATCCAGCTGAACCGTTCGTTGCAACATAATAGTGTTCATCGTGTCTTGCACCGATGGGCGATGTCCCAAGTAACGGGCCATCAGATTTTCCGTTCCCAGCGGCAATGGCATGACCGCCGTGCCTTTCGGGCAATTCGCGATCACCAGAGAAAGCGTGCCATCCCCGCCCGCAGCCACGACCGCCTTTAAACGCCCTTGATTCTGAAGGGACGTTGCCAAACAACGCAGTTGCTCGACATCCGCCGTGGCATGCACCTCGACGCCACGGTTCCGCAGGGCTTCGATCAACGATGGCACCAGTTCGACAAAGCGCCCCGAACCCGCCTTCGGGCTTTTGCAAATCAGAACGGCATCCGGCAATTCGTTCATTGAAAGACGTTTTCTGGTTAAGAAACTTGCTGCGGATTGAAGTCTACGTCGCCTGCGTAAAATGAGTTGATTCGCGTCTTATACCATGCGTGGTCCGAAATGATGCCTTCGCGTCATATTAAGCGAATCACCTCATTTCTGACCACGCGACGTATATATCAATCACGAACGTGTTTGATGTTATCTTGCACCAACGTTTTTTCAGTTAATCTTGCGACGTAGTCGCACCCACCCGCATCATATCGTCATCAACAAAGATTGAAAACGAGGCCGATCAAGGCGGTACGATGCGGTATGATTAAGACGTATCATTCAACAAACGCGTCGACGTCCATTTCCACAAACTGGACGACTCTCCAGAAGAGCCCGCGAAAGAGAAGCCATTGCGCGCCCACAATCAAAGTTCAAAGATCCGACCGTCTCTGACCGAATCGGATCAGCAGATTCATCCAGAGTGAAACAAGCCGCGTCTCCGCGGTTGATCGTCGCCGAGGAAACCTCTTGCAGGTTGACCTTCGCCGACATCGCGAAGAGCTTCCGCGAACGAGGCTTTCGATTTGCCTTCGATCTTCGCCACAAGCTCGTTGATTTCTGTAGGGTCGGTGAACTCCGCCAGGGTTGTCGCCCCGGATTGCGTCAGGGCAACGCAAAGAAGACGATCGCCACAGCGAATAAATGCGGCCTGATGTCGTGAATCAATCGTGGCCGTCCCCATGACACGAAGGACGTCGTTCCCAAGCAAAGAATTCCCACGCACACCAGCTTTACGCGTGAGCCAAACGAATCCGCAAAACAGGCCCAGCACAATCGCCAAGCTGCTGACAACGGACACCACCGGGCCATGTGACTGGGAACGGTTCGACTCTGTTTGTTGCCGTTTGCTCGGAGGGGGCAGCGGAATCGATGTTCGCTCGCGAGTTTCAGACAATCGTATGGGTTGCGGACCGTCTGCTTCAGCAACCTCTCGTTCTAGCAAGCGATCGCGATCAGGCACGTCCAGAGCGTCCGTGCGATATGCAACACCCGACACGATGGTCGGTTCGGGTTGTTGTGCCGTTGCACCCGCAGTCAGAGCGACGACGAGCAGCGGAACGATCAACGGAACGACGTTCGGTCGGAGCATGGCTTCAGTTCTTGCCTCCGGTGACTAGCTCCGTCACGCGAACGCAGAAGCTTTCATTGAGTACGAGGACCTCGCCTTTGGCGACCAAGCGGTCGTTGACAAATACATCGACCGGGTCGCCGGCCAAGCGATCCAAGGCCACGACCGACCCGCTGCGCAGTTGCAGGACATCTTCCAGACGCATGTGGGTTCGACCGAGTTCGATTCTCAAGTCAAGATCGACATCGTTCAAGATATCGATCGACGCCGAATCGTGTGGGCTGTCCTCCCCCGTCAATTCGTCCAACATGTAAGGGGCGGGCTGTCCCTGCAGGCTGGAGGCCGCCGCATTCGGAGGTCCGTCGACGCCCGCTAGTTCGGCCTCCGCCTGATCGAGCAGTTCCTCGATTCCAGCCGTCGACCGAGCCTCATCGTCGACGGCCTTCGATTGCGGCAACCCTTCGGTTTGCGATCTTTCGTCAGCCATCGAACTCCTTCGGCCTCCTTGCTATCAATCCTCGCGGCATCCCCATTGCTCAAAACCGACTGAAAGCAAAATCGGTTCTTCCAGCAGACTATTACATGTCGCCAAAATTCGTCTTTCGATCAAGCCCAATTGATTGTCCATCAGTTCCTCGAGACGCGAATTTCGGATGACCATACGCACCGCATGCTGCAATCGACCGTCTTTCTCGGCGAATTCAGATGTCATCTTGGCTAAATTCTTTTCTCGCAAAGTCCCGAACAATCGAAATTCGACCGCGTATTGCTTCTCGGTTCCCAATGGAGAGAAGGTCTCGGCAAACGGACCGAGCTGAAATTCGACGACTTTCTTGCCATCGTCTTCCTTTTCAATCTCCTCCTGGTTCTCGTTCTTGACCTGTTGAATCAACTGCGATTCGGCCAGCGCGGCAACCTCGTCCGCCGAAGGGACCATAAAGAAGAACAGCAACGTTTCGACCACGATCACCAATCCGATGAACCCAACGATCGCCAAGGATGTGTTCCGTGGGGCGGCTGCTTGCCCGCCGTCATTGGTTTGTTCTTGATTCTCTTTTTCCGCCATGATTAAAAGCCCTCTGCTGCATTATCAGGAATGATGTTCTTGTCCCTCTCGGAACTCGTCCCCACCAAGTCTTCAACCGTCTCGTCCAACAGGAAAACTTCGACCCGCGGATTCATGCCCTGCTTGGCCGGATCGGCTTCCAAGTTCATCGGTTCACTGTCGGCGGCCGCGGCGATGCGAAACCGTCGTGCATCAATGCCATGCTGCCGAATCAGGTAGTCGTAAACTTGAATCGCTCGCAGATACGCAAGGTTCATTGGTTCACTGATCGTTACCGCTTTCGCGGCTGTGCGGGACGAAGTGTGCCCACGTATTTCGATCTTCTGCGGCTTGCCCTTGAGTTCTTCGGCAACACCATCCAACGCCGCCCTGCCGGCGTCGCTGAGTCCCTCCTCACCTTCGGCGAAGAAGACAACCGTTCCCACGGCGGTCAAACGTCCGGGACGGATGATCCGCACCGTCGGTTGTTCCCCGACGGGAGCTTTCGCTTCCACGCCCCCTTTATGCGTGTCCTTGCGTTTCGCCCGTCCCATCGTCGCCAATGTCTCGAAATCGTTATTCCGCGGCTTCGATTCTCCGGCGGTCATGCTTTCCATCGAACGGTCGTGTCCGAACTGCTGACGCATCGATTCGACCAATGCTTGGAACTTTTCTTCTTCTTTGATTTCGCTGAGCGATACGAGCATGATAAAAAACGTCAACAGCAACGACATCATGTCGCCAAACGTGACCACCCACTCGGGTATCGCTGCGGCTGAATTGTCGTCACCTTCGTCCATCAAATCACTTTCTACTTCTTATCAATCACGCGTTTGAAACCAGACACGAACCCTCACGCAAAGCAATCTTCAATCGATCGTTCGCTACTCCGATGGACGCTGCTTGGGATGCAGGTACGTTCGCAATTTCTGTTCGACAGCTCGAGGGCTTTCCCCCGATTGAATCGCCAGCACGCCGCGAATTGCAATCTCCATCGACAGCATTTCTTGTCGGCTGATCAATCCGAGCTTCTCGGCAAAGGGTGAAAAGAACACGTTCGCCACAATCGCTCCGTACAACGTCGTGATCAAAGCAACCGCCATACCCGCGCCAATGCTCGACGGGTCGGACATGTTGCTCAACATCATGATCAGACCCATCAGCGTTCCAATCATCCCGTATGCCGGAGCGAACCGACCGAGTTGATCCATCACGGCTTTGCCATCCTTATGACGCATCGCGATTCCCGCGACCTCGGTTCGCAACACCTCTTCGACGCCTTCGGGCGTACTCCCATCAACCGCCATCTGTAATCCGGCCTTGACCAGCGGATGATCAACATCGGGAATCTTGCTTTCGAGCGCCAGCAATCCGTCGCGCCGAGCGGTTTCGGCAAGTTCGACAATTTGCTTGATCAGCGACGGAATATCCGGCGGCTTGTTGAGAAAGACTTTCATCGCGACCATCGGCGATGACAACATGTTCTTCAGCGGAAAGCAGATCAGCGCCGCCGCGATCGCACCGCCGATCACCACCAAGACCGATGGCAGGTCGATAAACGCGCTGAACGGTGCCGAACCGAGCGCGATCGAGCCGAGAATCAGGCCCAGTGCAAGGATGACGCCGATGAGGCTCGCGATGTCCATAGTCTAGTCGTTGTTTCGTGTGTCTGTGTCGGTATACGGAATGTTCGTTTGTCGCGTGGTCAGAAATGAGGTGATTCGCTTTAATCAACGCGAAGGCATCATTTCAGACCACGCACGGTTTATACATCACGTTGTCAGAAATGAGGTGATTCGCTTCATTCAACGCGAAGGCATCATTTCAGACCACGCACGGTTTAGCATTTCGCGCCGCCCGCAACGAGGTTCCCATTCATCCGCGGCATGGGCGGCGTCATGTGCTTTTGCTGTTGGTACCCGATCGCGCGATCGACCACCTCGGCCATCGTCTCGCGGACGATGAATCGCTCGCCGCTGGTCAACGTAATGAACGTATCGGGGCGGTTTTCGATATAGCGAATCAGTTCAGCGTTCAAGATGAACGGTTCGCCATCGATGCGAGTCAACTTAATCATCGTCAGGTAGGCTTGTGTGAGCGGATGGACGCAGCCGTGGGTTACGGCGAAGGTACAATCCTCTCATAACCAGCGCACAGCTAAAAAACTGTAGGACACGCTGAATGGTTTGCCGAAAGATAAGTCAAAAAATCAACACTTGATGCAAACCGTTGCCGAAACGAAACACCCCGCGGTCTGAACGTCATCATTGTGACGAGCGTACCGATCGGGCTGATCGTAGCCTTTATAGGGTGCGTTGTCGGGAATGATGCTTCTGCTTTTCATGAAGCGAATCAGCTCATTTTCGGCAACACTACGTAGTCCAAATCAGCAGTTCACCCTTGCCCAACGCGGTTGCGTCGCCGCTGTATCGATCGAAACAACCCTCTTCGGCACGATAGGGCAATTGAAAGCCGTGATCGCCCAAATATTTCGCATAGAGATGCATGAATGTCGGGTTGAAGATCGCTCCATATCGAAAGGTGGGCAAGATCTCCAGCGGGGACAGCGATATGATGGTGCCGCGATTCATCCATGCCCCACAGCGTCTCCCCGCGCCCGACAACAACGCAATCGTTCCACCCTTCATCTGCATGCCGACGAGATCTCCGGCCACGCCGCCGATTGCAATTAAACCGCGACGCATGCGCATCCCGACCTCATGCCCAGCGTCTCCACGCACCAAGATCGTCCCCTCTCGCATCCCAACGAGGCTTCCGGTGTAGGCTCCGCCAATCTGTGAACCCGCATTCCCATTCACAACGATAAAGCCGCCGGTCATCTCCGCGCCAAGCCAATGATCAACCGATCCTTCGACGACAATTGTTCCACCCGACATACCCGAACCAAGATGCATTCCGGCGTCACCCGCAATGGTGATCTTTCCGCGAGACATCCCCTTGCCAATCCAACGGACACGATGCAAGTCGCCCGACAACCGCAGCTCGTCACCGTTATCCCCTTCGATGTCGAAGAAGTCGCCGAGCACGCGTTCCCGACGTCCGTAAACGACCGGCAGACGAGCGATCTGATCCTTCGTCAATGTGCCCAGAACGTCCGGCGATAGGACTTCGCACTGCAACGGCACCTGGGGTTCGACCTTCAACGTAAGCTGAATCATGGCTGCTCGACGCACTCTCGCAAATCAGGATTCTCAATGCGATTCAGGGACACCGGATAATTCTCGATCGACATGGAGTAGCAAGACTCAAACTTCGGTCGCAGCCATCTTTCCGTATCGGGATTGCTCGGTGGCGTGAGCACAAACTGCCGTCCGTTCGGAGTCGCCCGAATGTCGCCATCATCGATTACGACCTCACCCCCCTTGATCACATAACGCGGATGGCTGAACATTCTCGCAATGTCTTTGTCCTCTTTGTAGATCGTCAAGTCGGCATCTTTCCCGACCGCAAGGTTTCCCTTTTGATGCAATCCCAGCGCGCGAGCCGGTCCGGCGGAAATGATCGTTGCGATCTCATACAAGCTGTACTCGCGCGTGATTTCCGGTAACACAATCGATGACTTAATCTTCGGCGGCAGTTTGGCCATGCATTCGTTGCGGAAATCGTTCGACATCAATAACTGAATGATTTCCGGATACCTCCAAAACGCACCGCCATTGGGATGATCCGTCGTCAAGAAGACGCGCCACGGATCATTGATCAGCAGTAATAACTCCAGTCCACATGCCCATTGAACCACGTTCACCAGATTGGACGGTTTGTAAGTGTAGGGAACGATGCCGCATCCGGTTTCGTTTTCGACATCGATGTTGCCCCATTTGCGCCCCGTCAACTGATACAGCAAATGTTGCCAAGGACCATCGGCGGTGATCGTCACACAATCGCCAAACAGCACCGCCCCGGCGTCGGTCGTCATATTCGGATGCGCGTTGAAATACTCGGCCATCTCGGCGGAGCGGCTGCAAATGGAGTCCCAGCCATCGCCGCCGTAAACGTGATATTGCAGATGCGCGATGTGAGCGCGATGTCCTTCCAGATGCTTCATCGTTTCCAGGGTTGTGGAAATGTTTCCCGGAGCGCCTAGGTTGTTGCAGTGCAGATGCATCGGATGCGGCAAGCGGAGGTCGTCAACGATGCGCGCAAGCTGCTTCACGATATCCCCGGGTGTCAATCGATCAAAGCCGGCGATCGGACTCGTCAACTGCTTGGCGTCTTCACCGCACTTCCACGCGGCGACCCCACCGGGGCTGACCGCTTTGACGCCGTACGCCTTTGCGGCGGCAACGTACCAAGCGACGACATCCTTCGCCTGTTCGTACTCCCCCGCTTCGATCAGCTTCATCATGATCTCGTTGTTCGCCATCAGCAGCAAGCAACTCTTGTCGACGATCGGAATGTCGGCAAGTTCCTCATGCGTGTGAAGTGCCGACAAGGCCGGGACGGCCGCTTCATTGACCGTCGTCCAGCCCATCCCAGCGTAAAGATAACCGGTCGCGAATGTCGATGGCGTCAAGCCGCCGACTCCCGAGCGACGCGAATGAGTGCGAATCACCGCTTGAGCGCGACGATGGTCTTCGGGTGTCATTGCCCGAGCGAAGTTCATCGCCCCGCCGGCGACATGTGTATGAACATCAACGCCCCCTGGAAAGATGATCATTCCAGTGGCGTCAATCTCCCGTCCACCGACGGCCGAATCAGCAAACTTGCCGTCCACAATGCAGACATCGCGAACTTGACCATCGACTCCATTGGCGGGGTCAAAGACCTTGCCCCCTCTGATCCTGATCATCGGGCTTCCGGTCTACGATGGAGTACAAATCCTAGCGCGACGGCGATCAAGTAGACGACAAGGATGCCCAGCACAACGTTTCCGGCCATCGGATTATTCTGATCGGTCACCTTGTCGTAAATTGCCGTGCCCGCAGCCGCCAACGCGCCCCAATACCGAAACGATCATCAAGCCATTCCACAGGAACATTCGTCCCCCAGTCGGCTTTTCATCCCCCAGGATGCGACGGCTGTTCATCATCAGGAAAAACGTAAAGTACGCGATCGGCAACAACATGGCACCGAAACTTGACGCAAAGATGGCCAGCCAGAATCTCGCCCCTCCGGTCCAGAAGTACATCCACGAGAATCCGAACAGTCCGGCGGAGACGACTCCCAAGACGAACGGCAACGTGCCGTCAGGTCAGTTGAACATCTCACGAAACGCATAGCCGTTGATCAGCATCAAAATGATGATCGTTGAGAATCCCATTCCGAACACGCCAAGGCCAAAGACCAGTCGCGAAATTTCTTTGCCGAGCAACGGCGAAAGTGTGTCGGATAGTTGAAACGCGTTTCGCTGAACAAGTGCCGAGGCCAACGTCTTTTCCGTCACATCCATTTCGGCGATCATCGACAGCTTGTCCTCCTCCGACGTCGTCGCCGCTTGTTCACCCAATCGGGCATCCACGCGAGCCATCATAATCTTGACGGCATCCTTGTAGACGGGACTCTCCTTCATTACCGACAGGTCGCTGCTGGCCAGCGAGTCGTCGATCTTGCCGTGAAAGGTGCTCGCCGCGGCGATGACGACGCAGCTTGTCACCAAGACGTAAGGAATCGCCATGCCGGTCGCGAGATCAAATCGAGCCAAACCGCGAAACGGCTTGTCCCACCCCCGCGCCAACATCGAGTAGGGAAGCAGGAACGTCATGTTGATTCCGACAGCGGTCGCCGCCGCGGCGATCATCACGGCACGCTGCTCGCTGACGAGCTTTGACGACCAATATTCCTGACTTTCCGTCGGCAGTCCGGCAATCAAGCCGGCAAGTTCACCCGTCGGTTGCGTCCATTGGCCGAAATTTGGAATCAATCCGGCAATCACTCCCGCGATGTCGAGTTCGCCGTTGTAAGCCAGCAAAATCGCAACACCGAAGAAACAGATGACGACCATGCCGACCAGCGATTTGAGCGTGATGTCGAACAGTTTCGCCGCCGCCCCGCGCCGCGTGTTCAGCAGCACGACAAACCCGGCCGCAAACAGCAGAACCAGCGACACCAGACGCTTGCTGGACATGCTGTCCTCCAACGATCCGCCAGCCATCGGAAACAGATTGCGATCCAACGCATCATAACAGAGGCTGAATTGCGGCATGCACCAAATCATGTTCGCCATCACCGTTGCGATCAGCCAGCCCCATCCCAACGCCGGATTGATTTCGGTATTGATCGCTTCAAAGGGACGGCGTCCGGTTGACAGCGTCACATAGCTGATTGCCGAAAGCATGATCACCCCCATCGTGATCGCCAGCAACTGCAGCCAAATCATGCTGGTTCCGCCCAGAACTCCCAAAAACAGCGAACCGGCAAGCGAACCACCACCGAGCGTGATCGCGCTTTGCAGCCAGCCGGGACCTGACAAGCGAATGTATGCGCTTAACGTGTTCCCTTCGGCGGCAGCCTGCTGCAAAAGTTCACGATCCGACTGGACTTTGTCGTCAGGAAATCCAACATCAACGGGAGAGGGGGCGGATGATTCACTCATTCGATAGTTCGATGCTTAATGATGGCGGGTTTGGGTTGAGGATTGGTACGACATGCTGGAACGCACCGACGAATTCATCCGGTGGTCGATGAATGAGTGTTGCAGATAAATGCGTCCGTGTCGAGCGTTTCCAAGTTCGAGTTTCGCAGTTTATTTTAATCAATTCACGGCGAATCCTTTCTAAAAACACGATCTCTGGGCTGATCGCTCGTTGCTTGAAATCGCGAAGAGACCGACCGGGCTCGGTGGAGAAGAAGTCCCGAAATGCGAACGCAACACCGACCGTAGCACGATCGTCTTAATCAAACGCGTTCGTCATTGATTTAAATTGAAAGCGATGCAATTTTTGCCCCGTCTCCCCCGCATCTTGATTAAGCCACCGAGGAATGAGATTGCTAAATCAAGATGCGGGAGAGAGGGCTAGCGAGTGGGGGCAAGAATCTCGTCGCTCACTGAGATTTGCACATAACAACGACGGCAAAGCTGGGGTCCAAGAGTTGGGGGTAACGAGCGTTTTTTCCAAAGAAAAGTACCCAGGAATTCTGTCAAAGTAGCAGTGCGAAGGGGCAAAACCCTGATCGTTTACCGAGTCCAGGCCGCAGGCCTGGGAAGACGCACCGGGTGAGCCACGTCGGGCCGAAGGCCCAACCATTTGCCAAATTCCGAGACAAATTGTCAAGCCTTTGGCCCGAAGCGGGACGGAATGTGGCGAAGCGAGTTCAAGCCACAACCCCAAATTTTGCGCAGCCCACCCTAACGCCCACACGCGACTACAACGTGCCCGGGTTCCACGATGGCGGGTCGCTGGCGGGAAAGGTTTCGTCGAGCGCTTCGTCGATCGGATTTTGGTGCGTTGACTGTCGTGATGGCGAATGGTCTCGCCAGATGGCGGCCAACTGAGCGGCTTCGTTGACACGCTCCAGGAAACCGCCGTAGCTGTCCGGGGCTGGCTGTTCGCAAAACTTCTCCGCTTGATTCTCGAAAGCGTCCGGTTGTTGAGCCCGTTCACCGAGCCTTTGAGCGCTCGTTCGCACACGCTCCCGCAACTCGTTCCACTGGCTGTTGATGAAGTTTTCGTTCATAAAGCGTCGTTCTCCGTGCAATTTGCCATGCTTGATTGGAGATTAACACGCTCACCGTTCACGTGCAAAATCTCTTCGATGCATCCAATGAACGTGCAAACGATATGCCGCCGAGCCAGGCTTGCCCAGCCCGCTTGGCTGGGCTAGGCAAATTGCTGGGCCTTTGGCCCTAGAACGAAATAGCGCAACTTTAAAACGAACGCTTCGGGTTACCCGTTCCCGGACAGCCTCTTAGTCTTGATGACGCAACAGCGGAAACAAAATCACGTCGCGAATGCTTTTTGAATTCGTCAACAGCATCACCAAACGATCGATTCCGACGCCAAGACCGCCAGCCGGAGGCATGCCATGCTGCAATGCCTTGATGAAGTCATGATCCATTTTGGCCATCGAGTCTTCTTCATCCTGGCCATCCAATTGCGTGCGGAACAGTTGCTCCTGCAAATCGGGATCGTTCAACTCGGTGTAGGCGTTGGCAAGTTCCATGCCGCAGATAAACATCTCAAATCGCTCGGCAATGGTCGCATCGTCGCGTTTGCGTTTTGTGAGCGGGCAGATGCTGGCTGGATAGTCGATCACAAAGACGGGCCCGATCAATGTCGCTTCGACTTTCTCCTCGAAGATCTCATTCTTGATCACGTCGGGATGTTTCCCCGCCGTATCCAATCCGCAACGCTTGGCATAGTCGATTAATTGTGCGGAGTCGCGCGGATCGATGCCGGTATGTTCGGCCACCAGATCGTCGTACTTGCGACGTGCGAATGGAGGCGTGAAATCGATGTCGATGTCTCCGAATCGTCGATGGTATCCGCCACCAATGGCATCGATGGCGTTGATCACCAACTTTTCCGTCAGGTCCATCATCGATTCATAATCGCCGTACGCTTGATAACACTCCAGCATCGTGAATTCGGGATTATGCCGAGGACTGATCCCTTCGTTGCGATACACGCGACCCAGTTCGTACACCCGCTCAATGCCACCGACCAGCAATCGTTTCAGATGCAATTCCAGCGCGATCCGCATGAACAAGTCCATGTCCAAGGCGTTGTGATGCGTTGTGAAAGGGCGTGCCGCAGCGCCACCGGCGATGGAATGAAGCGTGGGACCTTCGACCTCCCAGAAGTCTTCAGCGTCGAGCGTGCCTCGAATGCTCTTCACGATTTGCGTTCGCTTTCGAAACGTTTCGCGAACCCCGTCGGTGTAAACCAGATCGAGATAACGCATGCGTTGTCGCAGTTCCACATCGTGCAAGCCGGCATGTTTTTCAGGGGGCTGCTGAAGCATCTTGCAGTGGAAATGCAGCTTTTCGGCAAAGATCGTCAGTTCGCCGGTGTTCGTTCGTCCCAATCGTCCATCGACGCCGACGAGGTCACCCAGATCGAAGAGTTTCGACAACGCGAAGTCGTCGCCGACCTGATTCTTGCCGATAAAAATCTGGATGTCTCCGGTTAAGTCGCGAAGATTCAGAAAGACCAGTTTTCCAGCCGGTCGCATCAAGATGATTCTTCCCGCCACGCGAACCTGCGGTCCAACTTCCCCTCCCGGACCATGATCGGCTTTCCACTGGCGGTAATCGAGCGATGGATCATCGAAATCGGGAAGATCGATTAGCGTTCCATCATCCAGCTTGAACTGAATCTCATTGCTGCGTGATCGAACGTCGCCAATCATCGACCGATCGTCGAACCGGCTTCCCCACGGATCGACTCCGCTGGCCTTCAGTTTCTCCAGTTTGTCGCGTCGAGCGCGTTCATATTCGCCGATATCGTTTGAATCATTGTCGCGAGAATCACTGGAAGCTGTGTTATTCATTGGGTTGCAGAAGTTTTAAAGAAGTTTGTTCCGTCGCGTGGCCACAAGTGAGCTGACTTCGCTTCTTATAACGTGAAGACATCCTCTGAGTCCACGAACGTAAACGTCGCGTGGACGCTGGTATCAAACAATACGATTGTGGCAACCGTAGGCCGTCCGAGATGCATCGATTGCAGTTGGGGCGATTGTAGACGCACCGCTATTTGCTGCAACCGCACCACGCGGAACGAGATCACACATTCTCCGCGCGACTGGGCGAAACAAGCTGAAATCAACGGTTTTACCATGCCGATGAACCCCTTTGGTGTCAGGACCGATTTGTTAAACAAGCTGGACAATGTAGCTCGACGGTCCCCGTCGAGAAAATGCTGGGTCTCGACGGGGACCGTCGAGCTACGTTGCCGCGCCATTATGAAAGACAAATCGGTCCTGCCTTATTTCTCAGTTGATCTTGCGACGTGGTCGCTCGACGGTCTTCCCAGCGATCAATCCTGCTTTTCCGGTAATGAAAAACATGCCTCAGCAAATTCGACGTCAAAAAGCTTCCCTGCTTGTTGTGGATCCGAGTCCGATCAGCCTAACGGCCGTCGCGGGCGTCATGGACGCTCAAGGATATGATTGCTATTGTGCTCGCGGTTGTGAAGCGGCTGGCAAAGCGATCGATCAGGCACCTTTGGACCTGGTGTTGTGGGACGTTACTGCGGATGCGGATGCATCGCTTAACGAAATTCAGTCGTTGCGGGAAGCTTATCCCGGCAAGCTGTCCGATGTCCCCTTTATTCTGTTAGCCGACAATTGCTGGGCGGGGCTGGAAATGACGGCTCAACGGGATCGCACCGGCAAGGTGCCTCTTCAAACCGCTCGACCCCAACACCCTGGTCGACGTCGTTCAGCAATCGCTGTGGGTGCCTCACGTCATTCGCGGCCATCACATGGGGCGTCGGAAAACCAAAGACCCCGGCTGGATTCAATTGGATTGACGCCTTATCGTCAGCGGAATGGACGAACCAACCGCTTCAACTGATGTCTCGCATTCGGAGTCAGCGCATCCGTTGCAACTGCATGACTTGCAGGTGTTTGCGGGAAAGAAGACTTTGCTGAATCCGACAACGCTGACCATTCCCGCCGGGAAGATCACGGTCATTGTCGGCGGCAGCGGGGCGGGCAAGTCGGTCTTGCTGCGAATCCTCGCCGGTCTAATTCCCCAGGACGATGGCACGATCCATTGGCGTGGACGGATTACTCAAGCCGACGACAAACCTTTGCAGCGCGTCGGCATCGTATTTCAGCACTTCGCCCTTTTCGACGAGCTTTCGCCGGTCGGCAATGTGCAGTTTGCGATCGATCATCGCCGAGATCAATCGCGGCCCCCCGAACAGTCCGCGCGTCAGTGGCTTGGCGAATTACGTGTCCCCGCTACGACTCCCGTGGCCGGCCTAAGCGGCGGTCAGAAGCAACGCTTAGCGATCGCCCGAACACTGGCGGCCGATCCGGAAGTCATCCTGTACGACGAACCAACCTCCGGGCTTGATTCAGCGAGCGGTCGCCATGTTGCTTCGTTGATCCGCCGCACTCAGCAGTCGCATGGCAGAACCAGCATTGTCGTCACACATGATTATCAGACGTTGTTGCCGATTGCGGATCACGTCTTACTGTTGAGTTCGGCGACGCAACAACTGGTGGCGATTGATCGGTCGCAATGGTCGTCGATCGCGGATCAAATGCAGCCGGTGTCGTTGCGACCCGAAGACGAAGAAAGCGAAGCGACCGGTCATGTATCCGCTGAAGGAAACGCCAGCCGACGGCTGAAGTATTGCAAGGATTGCTTTTTCGATTTTCTGGACGCCACGGGAAACGCTGTCGTGGCCGCTGTCGGCCTTCCGTGGAATCTGCTTCCCCGCGTCCCTCGTTTTCGCTGGGGGTTGCGTTTCCTGGCGCACTACCTGCGACTGGTGGCTGGGCCGTCGGCTTGGGCCTACCTGATCATGGCGGGCTGGATTGTCGGATTCGCGACGACGCATTTCACCTTTCGATATCTGCCGTTCTCGCTGTACACGAAGCCCTTGCTGATCGAAGACCTTTTGTCGTCGATTGGCTTCGCGCTCTATCGAATCATCATTCCCGTGATGGCGACGATTTTGATCGCCGCCCGCTGCGGCGCGGCGGTCGCGGCCGACGTCGGCGTCAAGCGATACGGTTCGCAGGTCGATGCGTTTCACACCTTGGGAGTTCGCCCGCAAGCGTACCTTTTGGTTCCAATCACGATCGCCTTCGTTATCGGGGCTCCGCTGTTGCAGTGGATTTGTTTCGGCGCGGCCCGTTGGATCAGCAAGTTAACGTTTGTTATGAATCATCCACAAATTCAGGTCCCATTTTGGCAGCTCCATTTTCATGAACGTCTTTCGCAAACGGACAGTTGGTTACACGATGGCGTTCAATGGGTGATGTTCAAGGCGGTGGCCTGCGGTGTCGGAATTGCCGCGATCGCGTACTACCGTGGTCTGCGCCCCAAACAAAGCGCTGGTGATGTCAGTGATTCCATCACTTCAACCGTGCTTTGGACAACGCTGTTCGTATTGCTGGTTCACTTCGTCGTGGCGTTCTTGGAATTCTAAGCTCGGAAAACTTCAAGAATGATTCGCCATGCATGACTCCGCCTCCACGAAACCGGCCTGCTTTCGCGTCAATCTTCACGCAGCGCTGCGGTCGGCGGACGGTTCATTCCTTGTAAATGCCACGGACGCGGCGGCGAAGCAAACGGAACAACGTTTCGAACCGCTGGGAGGAAGCTTCGAGGAGGTGTGTCGGCAACTTGAAGAAAGCGATCAGGTGTTCGTCGAACCGGACGGTTCATTCGTTTATCGCTGTCATCAAGCATCTTTTCATGTCGACGGAATGATCTACGACGCGGACGGAAGGATTCAGTACATCGAACTTAAAGGTACCTGTTTCCCGTCGAATTGGCGCACGCTGTTGATGATGCTGGGCATTCGCGATCCCGACACATGCGCGGTTCAGGATATTGCCAACGGAGTCGTCCAATCGCTGGAAGCGTTTGAGCGAGAACGCTTTCAAGGGGACAGATAGCGAAAGAAATTGCGGATCGGCTGGCCGGGCACATAGACGGTGGGTTGCCCGATGATGCCGCGTCCAACTTGAACGTTGGGGTAGGGCGAACCCAGAGCAATGATTGGTCGGTAGCCGTTGTTGTTAGGCGCATAGGCGGTGGGAGCCAGATCGGGAGTGATCGCCGTCGGAACGGGGGTTTTGCGGCGGAACGTAGGTCGTTGGTCCCACGGCTGCTCGTTTGGGCATACGGTCCACAGTCCCAAACACCTGCCGCTGTCCAGCTTGACGGCGCGGAAACGCAAGGACTATTGCCAATCGAGGCAATCGGTTGCACTCCAGTTTGTGGAACGGCGGGCGGGTACGGTCCGCCGGGATAGGGGCCGTAGCTGTTCCGCGGTGGCTGCGCGATACTGGGAGCTATGGGTTGCTGAGACCCCGTGATTCCCGAACTGACCGGCGCTTGCTGCATGGCGGGATTCGAGTTGGGAAGAGCTTGTCCACTGGCTTGCGGCGCACCATAAGTACCGCCCGGCATTTGATAGGGGTTGCCATTTAACGACGGCGTCGACAGCGTTTGCTGGTCGGGGTTCACTTGATAGGCCGTCTGTCGCACGGCATTTTGATTCGATGTGGCCTGAGGGGCTCCGCCCCACGTGTTCGGATCAGGAACGGGGGTCGGGGTTGCTTGCGAAAATGGATTCGCCGCAGCGGGGCGACTCGCCGCGACTGACCCAGGCATCCGACTGTCGAATCCGCGAGGGCGATATCGGTCAACAATGCTGGGGGCATCGATCGGCCGCAGCGCACTGGATAGGTTTCCCGACGGATAGGCTTGCGATGCCGTTCCCGAAGGATTTCGCTGGTCCCAGGCGTTGGAGCCGCTCTGCATTGCGGTTTGCCCGGCAACGGAACCGGCACACGTCATGAAAAAGCCGACGATCACGTTCCGCACGATGGGCAAAGAGGTTGATGGATGTTTGTTGTCGGATGTTGACATCATTCTGCTCCCAATGGGCAACATGGGCTTGGAGGCTCCGCGAACTGTCCTTACGCAGTCGGCAGCGATGCTATCTTTGCTGAGTCACGTATCGAACCCATCGACGCTACCTTGACAGCGCGAGCCCCATCTATAAGTCGCGTGGCCGAAAATGGAGGTGATTCGCTTCATTTAACGCGAAGGCGTCATTTCGGACCACGCACGGTATAAGTCGCTGAGTTATCTTTCGGCAAGGCCAATGCGAAGGCAAGGCTAGCAAATCCTATTCAACCTCGTTTTTGTCCGCTGCGCGGGGATCGACCTTCAGGCTTTCCAGATAAGCGACCAAATCTCGCAATTCGCGTGGCGTCAACTGCTTGATAATGTCTTCAGGCATAGCCGACTTGCCGCGACGCCTGGCGATGATATCCTCGGTGGCGATCACGACCTCACTGCCGTCGGCCTTCATCAATCGCACTGAATCTTCGGTCTCCTCGCGAATCAACCCCGCAAACACACCCCCGAAATCATCGGCGATGACCGTCGTTTCAAAGCCTTTGGCGATTGCAGCGTCAGGGTGAACAATCGACTCGAGCAAGTATCGTCGATCGCGCTGGGCACCGATCGTCGTCAACACGGGACCAACCTGTCCACCGCGTCGATGGACACGGTGACAGCGGACGCAAGAGAGTTCCGTTTTTTCCATGAACAAGATTTCGCCCAGCAAGCGGTCGCCTCCTTCCAAACTGACTCGATAGGGTGCAAGTGTATCCTGCATGCGCCAGCGAGATTCGGCGGCTTCGAGGTCTTCCCGCAAACGATCGCTGATTCGGTCGCTGGCGGCCTGCGTAACGTTCAGCCAAACGTCCGCCGGCAAGTCGCCGGAGATATAATCTCGGATGCCGTCTTCAATCAATTGCGTTGCCTCAATCGAATCGATTGCCCCCAGCCGATCCCATGCAGTTTGTCGTACTTGGCTGATGTCCGATTCAACGGCGTCCCGCAGAACCGTCATCAACTGAGGAGCGTTTAAGTCGGAAAGAACCTTGATCGCAGTAACCTTCAATGTGGCGGCCTCCGCGTCTAGCAGATCCGCCGCATACGTCATCGCCGACGTCGGCTGAAGTTTTGACAACGCAAGGAGCGCCGCACCGCGACTTTCGACGTCGGCCGCCGAATCCTGCAAGCGATCGATCAACTGCGGAACAATTTCGGTGATGCCAAGCGACGCGGCGAGTTCAATCGCTCGATTCGAGATCGCTTCAGGCGAGGCCAACAGCGCAGGCAAGTGCCTCGAAACGGCAGCGGCCACGTCGGCGGAAGGACGTGGTGGACGCGGTTGCCACCGGTTGGTGACGCGATCAAGTTCATCCGGCTGTTTCCATTGAGACAACATCGCCAGGGCTTCGAGTCGAAGCGATTCGCTTGCCGACGGATTGGCGGTGAACTTGGCCAGCGCACTTAAATGTTGCTCGTCGCCAAGCAGAAAGTTTGCATTCAAGACGCGTCGCATCAATGCATCGTCGTCCGAAAGCGTGTCGATGCGGTTCGCCAACGCCGACATCGCATCGGAGATCGGCAAATCGTGAATTGCTCGTGCTGCTTCGACGACAACCAGCGAATCGTAGTCGTCCAGAAACTGCGAGACGGTCGGTGAAGCTTGCCGTCGGAGGGCGACGACGGCGGCCCGACGCACGGAGCGATTGGGGTGACGATGCAAAGACGCGATCTGCTGACTGTCCGATATTCGCGAAAGAGCCATCACACCCGCATGGCGCACAATCGGGTCTTGATTGTTATTGCGATCAAGCAAGTCCACGATCGAATCGAACGACTGCTGGTCGCGCAAGGCACCGAGCGCCATTGCGGCGAACGATTGGACCCGAGGATCGTCATCGTCGACTCGATCACGGACGGCTGCGGAGGCCTGCTGGCCACCGACCGCACCGAGCAACTGCACGGCGGCGGCGCGAATGATCGCATCGTCGTCGCGGCTTGCGGATTCGATGGCATCAATCACGGTCAAGGGTAACGTTTGGCGGCGAGCAATTTGTCCCAGTCCCCATACGGCGTGCAAGCGAGGTAAAGTTGAAAGCTCGCTGGTTTGCAAGACCTTTCGCAGCGGTTCGATTTCGTTTTTTGAAGCAAGCCGCCACTGTGCGTGCAAGCGAATGCGTTGATCATCGTGCGACAAGAGATTGGTCAGCCGATCTACCGCGAGTTGCGTCCAATCACCGTCGAGCAGAGCTTTCACTTCACGGACTATCTCGCTGTTGGAATGCTTCGGATCAACGAATCGGTAGATGCGTCCTTTTCCTTGGCCCACCCATCCGTCAACCCAATCGCTCACGTACAGAGCGCCATCGGGTCCGAAAGCGACATCCGTCGCCAAGATGCCCCAAATCGGTTGTTGGTCGTCGATCAGGCGGAAGAACGCACCAACGGGCTGCACCTTCAACGTGCGAATGCCACTGTTAGCCGGCGTGCCGCGGAAGTCGGCCAGCAAAAAGCGTCCTTTCCAATCGTCCCCCAGTCCCGTTCCCGGATAATAGGTTAGGCCGGATGGACCATCAGCAAAATTGGCGACCGGCGGAACGATGTAGGCTGGTTGTTCGTCGTGAAAGGGATGCCAGATTCTCTCACGATTGAAAGGCCCCCGATCCGGGAAGTATTGATACGTCATGCGCCATCCGGAATCGCCACCTTCAACGACGTAGACCCACCGCGCGCGGTCCCCGCTGTCGGAGTTGTTGTCCCCGGTAAACAAATTGCCGAAGTCGTCAAAGGCAAGTTCCTGCGGGTTCCGCAAGCCGGTTGCAAAAACCTCCAAGTTGGAGCCGTCCAATTCGCAACGAAAGACCGCTCCGCTCGCCGGATCGAACAATTGCTCGCCTTCAAGATTGACCACGTTGTAACCACGATCACCGATACTGAAATACAGCCTTCCATCGGGTCCACGTATCAGACCGTGCATATCATGCCCGCGGAAAGCAACGCGAACGCCGAAGCCGTCGGCCAAAATTCGCCGCTGATCCGCTTGACCGTCACCATCGGCGTCACGCAACTTCCACAACTTCGGGATGCATGTGTAATAAACGTCGTCCTCGATCGCCAACACACCCGCTCCGGTCCCCTCTTCAATCGAGTTGAATCCCTTGGCGAAGACCGTTGCATGATCGAACCGGCCATCCCCGGTTGTATCCTTCAGCAAGCGGATGCGATCATCTTGTTGGGTATATTGAATCGCCTGTTGTCCCAGCAAACGCTTGTGATAGGCAATCCGATCATCCACGCTTTGCGACGCCAGATCGGCTCGCAGCCATTTGTCGTCGTGAGCACGGTTGTCGGTGACGCCGAGGTCTTGTCGAAACGACTCGCAGACCCACATGCGTCCGTGTCGGTCGATATCGAACGCGACAATGTTCGCGACGTTCGGTTCCGCCGCAGCCAGTTCAATTCGCCAGTCGTCGGGCTTCTTGAACCCATTGATTGCCTGCTGTGCTTCGTCCGAAGCCGCAGCCACGACCGGTTCGACGGGATCGGCGGCCCATGCAACGGTGAAGTTGATAACCGAGGTAACCGCAATAAGGAACAATGATATCGTTTTCATCAAAATCAAACAGATAAAAGGACGGATAAAGGAAGCCTGCTTTATGATTGCACGCTTCAACGCTACGCTTTTAGCATGTCAAACTCGAACGTACAAGAAAATCTCGCTGTTGATCGTCTGATTCCTCCGTATTTGAAAAGTTTGGCGGATTTTCTCCAGTCTCAACTCCCCGACGCGTGGCAATGGATGCATTCGGATCGCTTTGCTCGGGACGATGTCGAATCCATCCGCTTGGAATTGCTCCGCACGGCGGTTCGGCTTGATCGGCAATCTCATGCGCGTCCCTATGAGTTCGCCGATCTCGTATCGGCCGAATTGATGCTTGAGATTCCGGTGACGCTGTATCAGTTGCAGAATCCCAGCGGCTGGAATGCAGCGGCGATGCCGGTTACCGAGCATGCGCATCTTCTGTTTGAAGGCCCCGTGCTGAAAGAGCTTGGCGACGACGAACTGGTTGCCGTTTTGGCGCATGAACTCGCTCACGTTCTGTTGTGGCGTATTGACGATGGACGGCATCGCACAGCGTTGCGATTGCTCGACGCGCTCTGCGACGATTCGAGTGCGTCGGCAGCGCATCTGGAAAGCGATCGTCTGCGACGTTTGCATACTGAAATCTTCTGTGATCGAGTTGCCTTGTTTGTCGTCAAAGATCCGCTCCCCGCGATCGCGTCGCTGATCAAGGTGGGAACGCAAGCCGGCGATGTCGATCCGATCGCTTATCTAAAACAAGCAGACGAGATTTTTGCCGCCGGAAAGGTCACGAGCGAACAGGTGACCCACCCGGAGCTGTTTATTCGCGCCCGAGCGCTGAAGCTTTGGTCGGACTCGGCCGATGCGATTCAGCAAAGCATCGATGACATGCTTGCGGGGGATGTTCATCTGGATTGCTTGGATTTAATGCAACGGGATCGAGTGGGGGATTTGACGCGACGCACGATCGAGGCGATCACGCGTTATGAATGGTTTCGAACCGATGCGGTACTTTCGCATGCGCGGCTGTATTTCGATGACTTCAAATGGAAGCGGGTTGCCAAATCCGAAGCTGAGCAACTCGCATCGCAGTTCCAATCGCTTGATGCTTCGGTGAAGCAATACTTTGCGTACGTCTTGCTCGACTTTGCGACCAGCGATCGCGAACTGGACGATTTGCCTTTGGCGGCCGCGATCGATCTGGCGGAGCAATTGTCGATCATTGATGCGTTCAAGGAGATTGCCTGCAAGGAATTGCGATTGAGAGTAAAACAATGGAACGAGTTGACCGCGAATCGATCGAAGTTGCTTCAGCGGGCTGAAAAGGGAACGAAGGGCTGAATGAACCGATGGAACGCACTGTTGAACGATCGATCGCTGATCTGATTGAAGCGGCCGCATGCGACGGCGGCTTGCCGACCGATGACGCGCTGGCCGCGTTTGTGCCTCTGGCGAAACAGGCGATGCAGGCGCACGGTGTCCAGCAGGTGGCACCGTTGGAAGGACTTGAGGCATTGCAAGTCGATGCGGGGCGGATCTTTTATCTCGCGTCACGGCAGCAAACGATTCGACGCAATCCGAGCATGTTGCGTCAGATCGAAGCGATCGAAGGAGACGCGTTTCAGATCGTCGACGACTTTTCGGTCGAGACTGAATCGACGAGCCCGACCGGTGTTCGTAGCCGACGGGTTGCTGATTCCGGGGAAACGTTAACGCGTCCGGTGTATGTGAACGGATACTTGGCGTGGGAGCAATTGTTGGAGCATCACGATCCGGTGACCGATGTTTTCTGCTTGGGGCAGATTTTGGCGAGCCTGGCTTGCGGTATCGATTTTCGCGATCTCGATCATGTTCATCGATTTGCTCAACACCGCTCGAATTTATTCGCGATCAAGCATGATCTGCACCCGGTGATTGCCCGAGCAATTTACCGGATGTGCGAATTGCGTCGCGATGATCGCGTGCAGGATCTGCCCTCTCTGATCGCAACTCTGGAGAACTATCGAGACGCATCGGTCGGATTCGATTTGGAGATACCCCTGCAATCGATCACGACGTCGCAACAATCGCGCAGCGCGACGATCATGTCGCACCTGCGACAACGCTTATTCGAGATCACACGTCGCAATCGCTTGCTCCACTTCGCACCGACAATGGCGACGATCAATTTGACACAGGCATCGGTTCCGTTGTCGCTGGACCCCGTTAATTTCGACTTGAAGAAACTGTTGCTCGCCGACGATCGATTGCTTGGTCGACTTGGCGATGGCAAGGCGATTTCATTGTCCAGCTTTATTAATATGAAAGAAGTTTGGTATGCACCGAGCGTCTTTGACCGCATCATCGCCGATGATCGACGCGACAGAGCCGAATATGGCTTTGGTGGCCTGCGGCTGGCGATGGCGTTTCTGAACTGGGCGAATGTGAAATCCAACCCACCCGAAAAATATAATTCGCCGTTGGTTCTGGTAAGTGTGATCTTGTCGAAGAAGAAAGGGGTTCGCGACACTTACTACTTGGAACCCGCCGACACGCAGGCCGAAATCAATCCGGTGTTGCGGCATTTGATGCGTCAGTTGTACGACATCGAATTGCCCGAGTTTGTTCCGTTGCAAGCTGGTGTGATTCGCGATCTGGCGAGCAAATTGCAACGCGATATCGCGGCCACCGACGCATCGGTGGAACTGTCGATCGTCGAGCGTCCGCAGATCGAGTTGATTCACGCGAAGGCGCAAAAGCGGCTGCAGCAGTATCAGCGCCGGGCTCGGGTGAGCGGACGTGGCGTGCGGCATTTCGGCGATCTGCAGTACAGTTACGATCCGGCGAATTATCATCCGCTGGGGGTGCGATTGTTTGATGCGAAGATTCGGCAACCAGCGACGGACCTGGAAGCGATCACGCGAAAGTCCGTCGCCCCACGTCGGATGCAAATGCAACCAAGTTCGACCCAGGAAAAGGATTCATCGAAGGAAGCCGGCGAAAATGGGGACGCCACTCGAACCTTTTTTCATTGGAAGGAAGGGGGAAGCGACAACCCCTACCACTGGCAGATCGATCTGTGCAACATCACACTGGCCTCGTTCCGTTATCGTCGCATGTCGCTGGTTCGCGACTACGATGCGATGATTCGCGACTCGGTGGAGAACGAAGCCTTTGAAGCACTTTTTTCGCAGTCACCTCGCGAAACGGTTCGGGGCTTGCCTTCGGAAGTTTCGGTCGACAGTCGGTTCGATGTTGTGACGTGCGATCCGACACAAGCAATGGCGATTGGCGATGCGCGCGACGGGCGCAACTACATCGTTCAGGGGCCTCCTGGAACGGGGAAGTCGCAAACGATTTCGAATCTGATTGCCGACTTCGTGGCTCGTGGCAAACGTGTCTTGTTTGTTTGTGAGAAACGAGCCGCGATCGACGTTGTCTACGCCAGGCTGCAAGCGGTGGGACTGGGATCGTTGTGCTGCCTGATTCATGATGCTCAGGCCGACAAGAAAGCATTCATTCACGACTTGAAGGCAACTTATGAATCGCACTTGAATGCGGAGCAACCTTCGGCGTCAAAGGATCGTGAGGAACTGGCCGATGCTATCGGTGCGGAACTGGACGGCTTGTCGCGGTTCGACGAATTCATGAACACTCCCCGAGATGAAACCGGGGGATCGATCATGCAACTGTTGGATCGCCTGCTGGAACTCCGTGAGGGTTCGGCGACATCAGCGGCGTTGTCGACGTTGTCGTTGCTGCAGCGCGAACGTTTGCCCAATTATGGGCAATGGATTCACAACCGCCATATCGTCTCCGCGGCTGTGGAGCGGCTCAAGCCGCTGCAGACGAATGGAATCTTCGCTGAGCATCCGCTATCGCTGTTGCGATCCGATCTCGCGGAAGACCCGCAACCGCTCGCACGCGTAACCGAGCAAGTTGCGGTCGCTCAGAAATCGTTGGAAACGCTCATCAAATGCTTTGAATCACAATCTCTGGACGATTCGCTGTGGAACGCGATCGACTCCGCGGAACGCCTTATTGAGTACGCTCAAGCAGCCCTTCCGCTGGCCGGGGGTAACTTGTTGGCGGCGGTCGAAAAAGGCTCCCACGCCGCTCGATCGCTCAACAGCCGGTTGCAAGCGCTCAAGCGGTTGCGCGACAAAGCGACTCAGGCGGCCAGTCTGAACAGTCGTTGGCAAGAGAAGCTTTCGCCATCCGACACCGATACGGCATTATCGATCGCACAACAGCTTGAAGGCCGCCTAACGAGTCTGTTGAACCCGCGTTGGTGGCGATTGCGGAGCCTGATGAATCGCGCTTACGACTTCAGCAACGCGGCCATCCGACCGACCTGGGTTTCGGTCTTGCAACAGTTGAAGGAGGAACACGAGCGCGAGGCGGCCGCCCTTCAGCGGACGCAAGAGATTCAGGATATGTATGGTTTGCCTGAAGATCCGCTGATGTGGAAAGAGCGGCTGGCCGCACTGGACGCATTTCTCGCCGACGCGCCGAACATTCGAGAGAAACTTCACGATCGACTCATCGAGCAATCGGGGGCGGCGAATGTGTTGAGCAAGCTTGCCTCGGCGGAGCAGTCGCTCGAACAACTGCGTCGTGCAATGAACACCATCTGCGACGCATGGACCGATCTGACACTGATCGAGCTTCGTCAGCGTCTGCAAGAAATGGAGTCGCATGTGGAGCAAGTGCCTCGATTGGTGACCGTCTTGGACGCGCTTCGGCCTTTGCCCGAACCGCTGGCATGGGCGGTTCGGCGTCTGCCGATGTCGATCGACTCGCTTGAATTGGCCATCGGCGAAGAGACCTATCTTCGTCAGATGCGACGGAGCCCGTCATGCGAATCGTTTTCGGTGGGCACTCGAAATTCGCACGCCGAGCGATTGGGGACATTGTACGCGTCGTGGATGCGGGCCAATAGCGAGGAAGTGCTCGGGCGTGTGATCTCGCGATTCCTGCAGAATGTTGAGCGGGCCGGATCGACGTCAACCGCGTCGTCGGAGGAAAAAGCTTGGCGACGCGGTTACCAGAAAGGGCGACGTGAACTGGAGCATGAATTCGGCAAGCAGATGCGATACAAGCCGATTCGGACGCTCTTGTCCGGCGATACTCGAGACGTGATTGTCGACTTAAAACCGGTTTGGTTGATGAGTCCTCTGAGTGTCTCCGATACGTTGCCGCTGGATGACGATGTCGATGTTGTCATCTTTGACGAAGCAAGTCAGGTGACGTTGGAGGAAGCGGTTCCATCGTTGTGTCGAGGTCGACAAACCATTGTCGTTGGCGATCAGATGCAGTTGCCCCCCTCCAACTTTTTCTCCAGCCGATCGAGCGACGATGAACAGAACGAGTTCCAGACCGCTGACGATGATGGGGAAGAAACACACTACGACCTATCGTCAAGCAGTTTTCTTGATTTCGCCGACCGCAATCTGCCATCGACGATGCTTGGATGGCATTACCGCAGCCGTAGCGAATCGCTGATCAGCTTCTCGAATTGGCGATTTTATGATGGACGGTTGCTGACCGTCCCCGAAGAACAGCTTGATGGCAGGCCGATCAGCTTTCATTTTCAAGAATCGGGCGTCTACGAGAATCGTCGCAACCGGACGGAAGCGGATTATATCGCTCGGTTGGTACGAAGCATCCTGTGCAAAGACCTTGCCGGGCGATCGGTCGCGTTTCCGGCCGATGCGGCGAGTGTCGTTGAAACGTTGCCACCGTCTCCAACGATTGGCGTGATTGCCTTTTCGGAAGCACAACAGACGGAAATCGAGTCGGCGTTGTCGCGATTGGCCGAAGAGGATTCAGACTTTGCCGAACGCCTCGACGCCGAATACGTTCGCGAGGCGGATGGCCAGTTTGTCGGTTTGCTGGTCAAGAACCTGGAGAATATTCAGGGAGATGAGCGGGATGTGGTCATCATGAGCATCTGCTACGGTCCCGACTCAGATGGCAAGATGCGAATGAATTTCGGTCCGATAAATAAGAACGGAGGGGAAAAGAGGCTGAATGTCGCTTTCAGTCGTGCGAAGCATCACATGTCGATCGTCAGCAGCATTCGGCATACGGCGATCACCAACGATTACAATCCTGGGGCCGCCGCGCTGCGGGACTACCTTCAGTACGCCGAATTGATCTGGCAAAGCAGCAGCCAACAAGCCGCCGCGCTGCTGCAACGAATCGGACGTCAAAATAGTCGCAATATTCCGGATGTTCAGGCGGTGGCAAGCGTGTTGAAGCGAAATCTGGCCAACGAACTGGTCGCCGCCGGATTGTCCATCGATTTGGACGTAGGCCAAAGTCACTTTCGCATCGATATCGCTGTTCGATCGAAGGATAACAAATCGTACCAACTGGGCATCCTTTTAGATGACTCGGCCTATCGCGAGTCGGATCGCTTGAACGCGACGTTCAGCGTCCGTCCGTGCTGCAGGCCTTCGGATGGAACATTGCCTTTGTCTTCGCGAAAGATTGGTTCGCGGACCGGAATCCGAGGTGCGCATCGTCAAACTGTGCGAGGGAGACTCAAACGTGTTGTAACGGTTATGCGGAGCGCGACACGCGGGGCAGCAAACAGTGAAATTCGCCATCGAGATTTGACGAATCTCCATCCGAAGAGGGGACTGACCACACATGGTTTGGGTCACGTTAATTCCTCTCGTTGCGCCAACCCTTGTTCACGGAGGACCCCATGAGGGTTTTGAAAAGCTTGGTCTCGATGTGTGTTGTGGCTGCGTTTTGCTCGTCAGCCGGAGCCCAGCAATGGAAGTTTGGGGCCGAAATGCCGATCCTGCAGGTCCACGATGGCGGGTTGGTGATCCGGGAACACCTCTCGCCACGCCTGATTACGATTATGATCCCGCATTGCGGCTGTGGGCCGGACGCGAAGACTGTCGCGGACTCGGTGCCCGCTTGACCTATTTCGGATTTGACGAAGATACGACCAACGGTAACATCCTGATCGCAAATTTGGGAAGCGCACTGGAGGTCTATGCATTCGATTTGGAGTTGACGCAGCGCGCCAAGCTGTCCGGATGGGACCTGCTCTTCTCCGGTGGAATGCGGATCGGTGGAATCGATCAATCGCTGTCACTCATTCAGGGGCCGG
Source organism: Pirellulaceae bacterium (assembly GCA_041399105.1). Taxonomy (GTDB): domain Bacteria; phylum Planctomycetota; class Planctomycetia; order Pirellulales; family Pirellulaceae; genus Rosistilla. The sequence continues at coordinate 103,228 of JAWKTL010000002.1, forward strand.
ATGCACTCACGATCTCAAGAGACTTCGATGGTGTCGGTTTGACGATTGGTTTGGGTGCGGAACGCGCGATTGGCGGTGGCTTGGGATTCTATAGCAATCTGCGCGGCAGCCTGTTGTATGGCGACGCCGATATCGACGTGACCGCAACGCCCGGCATTCTCGGCGGCTTCGCTGGAACGGTCGCTCAAGTTCCCAATCAAACGATTTCCGTTATGGAGGTTCAGATGGGCTTGGAATACGAACGCAACTTCGGCAACACCGGCGTGACACTGCGAGCGGGATTTGAAGGACAGTTATGGGAACAGCCCCCAATTGTCTTAGGCCTGTTGGACAGCAACGTCGGCTTGGTCGGACCAACGGTCTCGATCGCGTTCACGCGTTAGGTCGCGTTCTATTGTGCGTCTATCCGGAAAAGGGGCTTGAACCCCTTTTCCGGAGACCTGTTCTCCGGAGACATCTTTTCCGGATCGAATCTCTTTTTCCGCATCGACTGAACGATGACTTTGAAGATTGTGAAATCGGGGTCCCTGATCGCAATCAAATGCTCTTCGATGTGCGAGGGTTGAATCACGGCTGTTGAGGTCAAGCGATTCACGACGAGGCGATCCGCATTAATACAATGCGAATGTGTCATTCCAGGCCACGCGATGTATAATGCAACCGTCGTTTTGTCCTCTGGTTTTTCAATCCTTTAGCAAATCTCCGCTCGATATGTTGATTCTAAGGCGTTGCAGTTTGTTGGTTCTGCTTGTCGCGACGACAAGTTTGCCGGTTGTCGCTGAAACATGGACAACTCTCAACGGCGTAAGTTTTGATGCGGAATTTCGCGGGATGTGGGGAGAGGCCGCGATCTTTCAACGCGCCGATGGAAAGCGAGCGGCGATCGCATTGGCCAATATGCGTGCTGAAAGTCGTCTGCGCATTCAAGCCTTGGACAAAGAGGTCGCCGCCAAGCGGAAGGAGCGTGTCGACCAGTTGAAGCAGCAAGCGGCGATTGCCGACGCCCCCGAAATTCCAGGAATGGGAGGTCCTTTGGCGGGCGCGGGTCTGAATCCCGCCGCGTTGCTGGGAGGGGGAGGCGGCACGCTTCCAGCCGTCGTCGAATACGAGCCGATAACCGATGGGATGGATCTTGAAACTACGGTCAAGCATCTCATCCGCCAAACCGCCAGCGGACATGTTCGCATCTTTTGGGACTCTCTGCCAGCGAGTCATCAGAGCGATTTGGACCGCGTTCGAAGCGAAGTGACATCGAGTATCTCCGCAGATCAATGGAACACCCGCATCGGCATGCTCGACAAGTTGACGCGATTAATTAACGAGAAGCAGGATATGTTACTCGGCCTCTCGATGCTGCAGGGCATGCCTGCGGAGGTAAAGGACCAAATCAAGTCCGGCTTGGAACCGATCGGTCAGTTCCTGGCGGCTTTGAACGCCAACAACCGTCTGTCTCATGAAGTGTTCAGCACGACTCCGCTGGGCACGACCATTGCCGATGTATCGACCGATGTGCATGGCTTGCTGCGAACATTGTTTGAGTCCTCGGACTCGGGTTCGCCCGTGCCCGATCCGGACGCGATCGCTGTCGATCAATCAAGTCCGATGGAAGGACTTGTTACCGTGCCGGGAGCCCCGGAGCCGATGAAGTGGAAGCAGGTTGAAGGAAGATGGATCACGGAAGCAAACGCTGATCAATGGCAAGACCAGCTGCAGACGTTCAGAACGGAAATGGAAGCTTTGTTTGCGGAAGACACAAATGAGAAGGTCGAACAGTTCACAAAGGTATTGGACGACTTGCTGGCCGCCAGCGACCAGCAAGCATTTGAAGCGATCATCTTTCGCGTCATGCTTCAGTTCGGACCGCAACTGCAACCGATGGGAGGCGCGGCACCAGCCCTGCCATCCGGCTTTTAATTGTCGCCGGATGGTTTCTCAATCACGCCGAACAGATGCCCACCTTTTTCGTCGTGCGACCATGTGCCGGCATAACGGCCTTTGTCGATGACGACTTTTGCGGAAAAGGTCCCCATGCCGGGAATGGTGAAATCGTCCAGCGAGATCATCGGCGTATCGCCCGCCCAAACAATGGGAATGGGCATTGGAACTTCGACGTCCTTATCGCCGTATTTGATGCGGGCCGTAATCATGTACATGTTCCCTTCAGGCAACTTCTGCACTTTCTTGAGCGTATACTCTTCGGTTGGCAGCTTCTCGTCGTCGCGGCCAATGACCGTGAACTTCCCCACGAATTTTGAACCGGTTAGATAGTTGGCCAATCGGGTGTCGCGATTCGCGGTCGCTTCGGTCGCCTCCTGACCAATACAGAGACAGGGCAACGATGCGAGTAAGAGACATGTAAGCTTCAGGTTTTGCATGACGATCATTCTCCTTGGGTATTAATTTTGGAAATCGTTTGCCGTGAACATCATTCCGCCGGAAGATCCTTGGCCGCGTTATGCAGGCCGCTCGATCCCCGCGATATGAAAGGCGGCGGACATCTTTTGATACGATTGCTTGGCTGCGGCGACCGCGTCGTAGTCGGGTTGCTTCCATACTTGCGAACTGACCTCGACGCAGACATCGCCCGTGTAACCATGCTCGGACAACCGCTTGAGCAATCGGGCATAGTCAATATCACCCGTTGAACCGGGCAACGCAAAGCGAGCTTTGCCGTCATCAATAATCGTGTCCTTGACATGTACGAAGAAGGTGTACGGAGCCAACTGACGAATCGACTGATCCATATCGATGCCACGCCCGAAAAAGTGGCTGTAGTCATAACCCAATCCCACATGGTCGCTGTTGACCTGTTGCATCAGCCAAAGCGCTTTCTCGGGAGTGTCCATCGCGTTGCTGCGATGTGGCTTGATCGCAAGTCGGATTCCTTCTCGCTGAGCGACTGCGGCCCAGGTTCGAACTTCCGCCGCATACATGTCGCGGACTTCCAACCACTTACCTGACCCAAGAATGGTTTCAATCAATGGCGGGGTGCCATCGGACAAGTCGCGAGCCAACTCGGCCGCATGTTTCAGGCGTTCCACCGTCGGTTTGTTTTTTTCTCGATTAAGCGACAGGGGGATGTTTTCCATCATCGCTCGCAAGCAGAGATTGTGTTTCGCCAACGCGCCACGCAGTTGGCGTCGCGCGGCCCGATCGAGCAATCCCGGTTCGGTTGGAAAGCCATTGACCAAGCAGAGTTCAACGGAGTCGAAGCCGATTTTTCGAAGCGTCTGTAACGCCTGTTCGGTCTCGACATCCTTCATGCCGTACAAGCTGAATCCAAGCGACATCCGATGGCTGCAATCCGATGCAACCGCGCTTGCCGCGACGTTCTTCACGGTCGCCGCCGCAGTGAGCAGCGTCGAACCAGCCATCATGAAACGACGTCGATCGAGAGAGTCAAAGTGCGTCATCGAATCTGTCTCTTGGTAAGTAATCTTCAGAGATATACCGTGCGTGGTCTGGAATGATGCTTCTGCATTTAATGAAGCGAACCACCTCACTTTCGGCCACGCGACGTATATCAGCGTTCAATTGTCGTTGGAGGATGCCGTCTGGGCCATGTCGCGAGCGTGGTAGCTGCTGCGAACAAAGGGGCCGCTGGCGACTTTCTTGAAACCAAGTTGTCTCGCCGTATCGCCAAGCTCCTCGAACTCTTCAGGCGTGACGTAACGCTGCACCGGCAGGTACTTCTCCCCCGGCTGCAAATATTGGCCCAGCGTCAGGAAGTCGACATCGTGGGCCAGCAAATCGGTGAAACATTGAAGCAACTCATCACGCGTTTCGCCCAACCCCAACATCAATCCACTCTTTGTCTTGACCATCGGGTCCAACTGCTTTACGCGTTGTAACAACTTGAGCGTCCATTGATAGTCGCTCTTGGGCCCGCGGACACGTCGGTAGAGTCGCGGAACGGTTTCCATGTTGTGGTTGAAAACTTCAGGTCGGGCCTGGATCACTCGGTCGAGCGATTCCTTGCATTGAACGAAGTCGGGCGTCAACACTTCGACGGTGGCTCCCGTCCGCTGGCGAACGGCGAGAATGCATCGATAATAATGCTCGGCGCCACCATCGGGCAAATCATCCCGCGTGACGCTGGTGATAACGACATGCTTCAAACCCAAGCGAGCGGCAGCCTCTGCGAGTCGCTCCGGTTCGTCGACCTCCGGTTTCTCCGGGGGCCGTCCGCGATGGACCGCGCAGAAACCGCAAGGACGCGTGCAGATCGCCCCTAATATCATGAAGGTCGCCGTCTGTTGCGAATAGCATTCGGCACGGTTGGGACATTTTGCGTTGTCGCAAACCGTTTCCAGTTTCAGTTCGTCGAGCAAGCCCGCCGTAAAATGATTCGCGTTCCCCTTGGGAACTTCGCGTTTAAGCCATCGCGGTAGACGTCCCGAAGCGGACACCGGAGTCGTTGGATCGGGAATCGGGTCGGCGACAACTGGTAACCGGAATGCCATGAGTCGAATTGCTTACCATAAGGGTTTGAATCGTGTGCGTTTATTCTAAAACAAGATACCGCAACATCGATAGGTGCAATCACGGCTGAGATGGAGACAAAAAGTGCGTCCATCGAGAAATGGACGCACCATGGATAAGGTGTTGGGTTAATGATGGGCTTCAGCGGAAAGATCAACCCAAAAGACCTGAAGCCCGTTAAGGCTTACGCTTCCGCTATAATTGGAATCTAGCGTTTGGCTGAACCCTTGTCTACTACGGCATCGCACCAATTGCAAATTTTTTCTTCATCTGCATTGGCCGACGAATTTCGGTTTGCCTCGAGCCAGAGCCACGTCTTAGGCCAAGCATTCGCCTTCCGGTTCATCGGAACGGTCGATTTTAACCGAAAGACTTTTCAAAGTGCGTAGCGTCACCATTTGCTAGCGAGCAACTCAACCATTCCATTCTTCCGTCACATCTAGCAAGATTCCATCGATCACGTCGTTCTCTTCTTCGTCGTCAGAATCACTGGCAGCCCAGTCGATCGATCCAGCCCTCTGTGAGGAAGAATTGGAACCGAAATCGGAAGCTTTCTCCGATCCGATCGCGGCAAAGAATTCGTCGCTGGCTCGGTCTGCATCAGACGTCGTCGGATTTGAGGTCCGGTTTCCGGATGCAAACAGCTCTCCGCTTGGAGTGGCGGCCGCATTTCGATTCAACGCGTTGATGACAAGCAAGGCATCCATCGGCGTCACAAATTGATCACCGTTGACGTCGACAAACGACCGTCGGCTGAAACCGGCGGATCCCGCTTCACCGGCCAAAGACATCGCTCCGGTTTGATTCAACTGGTTGATGACGCTTAACGCATCGATCGGTGATACGTGCCCATCGTTGTTGACATCGAAGCGATTGTCTTGATTCTGGAATTCAGAAGCCGCCGTCCCGGTTGCGGCTGCGGAGATCAAGAGTTCCTTGACATCGTATCGAATGTCATTGGGGTTTACGACCGTTGTCGGTTGGAAGAGCAACGTGTCCTGCTGAGGGAAGATGTCGGCTGGGTCGCCAATGAATCTCGCCAAACCGGATGCCGTGGCGGTGAAGGTCACCTCGAACAGGTCGCGAACTTGTGACCCCAGCGGGGCTCCACTTCCATCGACGTTCGTGAATTGAGTCGCTCCGACTTCATTGATGATGCCGACCGTTCGCCCCGTGCCACGCAACGCATTCGTGTAGAACTGTCCAAATTCAACAGCGAAGTCCAACGTGTTCCCCTGCGACGATGTTGGTCCGTCGAGCGATACCAAATCGCTGCTGTACAAGATGTCTTGATAAGCCGCGAAGACACCCGTCTCCAGAAAGGATCGGTTCGCAAATCATCAACGTTCACCTGCAGCTTGATCTTGTCGTTGACGCGGACGGTGCGAATCTGGTTTCCAGCGGCGTCAAAAATCGGCTGCCCGCAGCATTGAATAATTCAAACGGCAGGTCGACCAGATCGCCTTGGTTCAGAGCTTGCTCGCTGCCGACAAAGACGGTCACGGTCGCGGTGCTGACGAAACCGTCTTGCGACAGTGTCGTGTAGGTGAACTGATCGACTCCCACAAACGTTGGATCCAGGGTGTAGATAATGACTTCGCCGTCGGGCGACCTTGCAAAGCCATGTTCAGGTGTTCCAACCAGAGAAACCGACGATCGGCCGGTAGCCCCTTCAACGTCGTTGTTCAATACAAAGATGTTTGCTTCGATCGTTCCCTGTGCGATACGAACGCTGTCGTCAACAGCGGTTGGAATCGGATTTCCAGCGGGAACGATGTTCAGATCGGCTCCGCCGAATCGTTGCCGATTCAACGGAACTTCCTGCGACGGATCATTCAAGAAAACGATATCGCTGTCGGCTGCGTCAGAGGGATCGGTCTGGAAAGTTGTCATTCCCGCTCCGATCGCTCGCAACGTCACGGTGTACAATTCCACCGGTCCGCCGTGAGGACGCTGATTGCCAAGACTCGCCTGCGTTCCACCGGCTTCATTGATCAGGCCGGGGGTGGCCGCATCGCCCTTCTGCACTTCGCGGAACAGTTCGCCAAATTGAATTTCAAAGGAGCGAGAGCTCCTGGATTCAGCGGAGGAATGGTTGTCACCGATTCACCGAACAGCAGGTCGACGTAGGCTGAAGACATTCCTTCGACCAACGGACTCAGGTTACGCGTGTCATCAACGAGCACTTGAACCTTGAACAGGTCACCCACGTTCACCGCTTCAATCGGCTGGTTGTTGAGATCCAATACACGAACGGTGTACTCAACCTGATCGGCGAACGAATTCGGATTCATCTGAACGGTCACCTCGGCCGTGCTGCTGAATCCTGATGAATCGAAGACTGTGTACGTGAATTGATCCGTTCCGGAAAATCCGGTTGCCGGCAGGTAACTGATTTCCGTGTTCGTGAAGGTTATCGTGCCACCGAAGGATGACGATCCCACGCCGGTGATTCGCATTCCGCCCAAATTGCTTGCCGAATCGTTTTCCAAAACAGGCAAAGCGACCGCACCGTTCGGATTGACCGGCACGGTGAAGAAGTCATCGACAGCGATCGGTTGATCGAACGCCAGGACCACATTGACGGTGACCCTTGCCGTTGCGGATTGCCCGCTATTGAGCACCACCGTGTATTCGAAGCTGTCCTCACCGGTGAAGCCGGTACGTGGCGCGTACAGCACCGACTGGCCTCCCGGCCCTGGACTGATGGTTCCGGTCGTACCCGGCAAAGGATTGACGCTGACGACTCGAATCGATGGATCGAATGTCGAGTCGTTGGCCAAAACGCGGAGCTGCGTCTGAGGCGAGTTTCGCGTGATGATAAAGTCTTGTTGGGCGGGATGTGTGTCATCCGCATAGCTATCAGGCTGCGCCAACTGCGTCGTTGCCTGAACGCTGAAGAAGTAATCCTCGACTTCACCGGCGGTCGAGAAGCCGGTCGATGGCAGGTTCAATTCGGGTCCGTATCGGAAGCGGGCCGCGCGCGGGCCATCGGAGGTACCCACGGGGACCGGTATATCGGTCGTTATCGTTTGCGATGCGTGCGCCAACGTGCGATTGGTGAAGATGCGTTCGTTGTCGCTGAAAATACCGTTCTGATCGAAGTCGATCCAACCTTGCAGGAAGGCTGACTGTCCGCCGTTTCGAGCCGTCACATTGAACTGCGCCGTTGCACCGGGAGCCAACGCGGAACGCAATTCGATGCCGTCCTCGTCGTCGATCGTTCCATTCAGATCGTCTCCGTTGGCATTGCCCGCGGCCGACACCTGACCGTCCGACTCGATGTCCGTTGTCGCTCCCAATCCGATCGTTGCGCTGAACCCGTGGCTAGGTCCATTCTGACTCAGCAGGGTCGCATACGGTGCCGGCAGATCGCCGAAATCCCGAGCGGGTTGATTGCCGAAGTTATAGTTCGTTGTCAAGCTTGTGCCGTTGTAGACGACCACATGCTCTCCCGTTGCCGGGAAGGTTTGACGGAAGCCGGGCTGAATGACTTCACGAATCGTGTAGGTGCCGGGGCCAGGGAAATTCAGGTTGTATGTTCCATCGTCGTTTGTTCGCACCTGTCGCTCGAACAAATCGATCCGATCATCGCCATCTTCATCAATGTAAATCAAGACGCCGCCAATTCCAGGTTCGCCCGCGTCCCGAATTCCATCTCCGTCGGTGTCGTTCCATTTGACGCCGGTGATATTAAAGTTGACTTGCCCGAATCCAAAATCGGGCCCCGTAAGGTTCGTTGTCCCGGCGGTGATGGGATCACTGACCGTCGCCGTTGTCGCACTGAAGCCGGTCGGCGTTTGCGCCACGATTCGGAATGTCCCAGCGGCCGCGGGCAAAGAATAATTGCCGGTCGCATTGGTTACCGCTCGAGGTTCGCCGGAATCGAGCGTCCCGTTTCCGTTCAAGTCTCCAAAGACCGTCACGCCCGCCAAACCAAGATCGCCGACACCACGTCCGTCGCGATTAATGTCATTGAAGACACGCCCGTTGATCGAACCTCCCGATCGACCGGTCGCCAGACCGAACGCCAGCGCGCTGACCGAATCCTGAATCCCGAGTGTATCGGGTTCGAGGTTGTAATTGTCGCGTCCAAAGTCGGTATCCACATCGTCAGCGGTACCGAAGATGCCATCGAAGCCCACACCCATCAGTCCCGGCAGATTTCCACCGGTATCCATAATTTGATCGCGTGGATTTGAATTTTCTGTATGTCGCAATCCAAACAGATGTCCTGCCTCATGCGCCGTCACCGCGCCAACAGCCTTGGCTAGCACGTCTAGCGTCGACACACTAACGGAATGCGGTATGCCAAAAACGTCGCCGACGGTTGTGACGCTAAGAAACTCTTCAACAAACACGAAGCCAGTTTCTTCGGTCACCATGTTGCCCACATCCAAACTGGATGCGATTCCGAATGCTCCCGTGATGTTGATATCCGCACCGGCCCCGGTCATGAATACGCGCGGGACATTCGGCAATCCCCAGGGATCTTCGTGATCGCGGCTATTCAAGATTTCCAGCTTATAATGCCCCGGAGTGCCCGTTGCATCAAAGTCCCCATTGGGACCAATGTCCGCGATGTCTCGAAAGTTCTCCTCCATTTCGGCGATGATACCGTCGATCAGACGGTTTTCATTTGTTATCTCAAACCCAAGGTCTTCCAGAGACTGCACCAATGAGGGGAGACGAGCGGTGCCGTAGTTAATCCCCGTCCCCACATCTCCCAATTCCTGCAAGTCGACCAACCCTCCATCAAAATCGAGAAAGAGGATCTGGTGACTGCCGATGGGTTGAGTCTCTAAAGTCGATCGCAAAGTTTGGAAATCAAGGTTGTACGTTCCGATGGTTGGCGAAAGAGGACTGATCCCCGAATTTCCGTTTCCAACTCGGAAGGTGTACGTCCCCGTTTCGGGAATTACGTAATTGAAGTAGAGATCGCCACCGGTCAACACCGGGGAGCCGGGCGGAACCAACGGAGGCTGCACGAGATTCAGCCCGCCAATGCTGTCGGTACCACGATACTCGGTCGTCGACGTTCCCAATGAGTTGAGCTTGCCCAAGCTCAGGTCGATATCACTGAAGATCGTGTTCGCACCCGAGACATCCATACGAGCGCTGAAGACATCCCCGGCGATTAGGTCGAACTTGTAATAGTCCGCCGGTCCAGCGTCAAAACTTCCCGAGACCGTCACCTCAGGGTTCTGGTTCGGGCCTGTTCCAAGAGTTAGAGCTTGCGCCTCGCGAACCAAATTGTTTGGTTCCAACTCCGAAACCAATACAGGAGCCAACAACCGTCGATCCTCGAGGGACTCACATCGAATGAGACGATGGCGAAGCTGTTTGCGATTTTTAAACGAACGACGTCGCATTACCTGGCTCCAGAATGCTTTTTTCAGTTGTCTTCACTGACGGTTTGGTTAACGGATGGCAAGCTTTAGACATGGTTTTCGCCAACAAACAAGAACGTCCATAATTCAAGTCTTCATCCGCATGGGGTACGAGAGTCAAAGCAGCCAATTGCTTTGATATCGAAGAGACGCTGTTGAATCAGGGAAATTCTTGAAAAGCCGCGTGTCTGATTCTAATTCGGGGGAACCCCCTGTCAACAAAACGCCACCTTTACGACGATTCGACCAAAACGTAAGTTCCGATTGTTCTAAATTTTCCGAACGAAATGCCCTAGAACGGCTACGTTGCAAGATGAATGGGAAGGCATTTAACGTCGCGTGGTCAGAAATGAGGTGATTCGCTTCATTTGACGCGTTGTGGCAAATCCTTCTGCACTTCCGAGGCTAACATGGACGACAACTACCCCTTATATTCGCTATGATTCGTCGTGGCCATGTTTTCGTTCGCCCCAAACGAGAGACATCTTCTATGCCGGAAAACCGCAGCAAATACCAAGAACGCATCATCAAGAATTACTACCGCAATCGCGACCATATCGCGTTGCAGCGATCTCAAGAATTAGTCACCGAACTCTATCTGACCAGTGGCAAGAAACGCGAGCAAGTCTGGAAACATCTCGTCGGACATCTTGAAAAGCTCGGCCTTCCTGCTTCTCAGATCGAACATCTTCAACAACAGGACGATCCGGCGCTGATTGCGGAAGTCATTCAAAAACATGCCTGAAAACCCCACTTCCGCCGCTTGGAATTTCATGACTGCGGGGCGGCTCTGCTTCGGACGTGGCGCTGTCGAGCAAATCACCGACCTCCTCTCCGGCATGGGATTTCACAAAGCTTTCGTCTTGGCTGACCAAACCTTAGAGCACATCGGTCATGTCCGGCGCGTGCGGAATGCATTAACCGCTGTCGAAGGGATGGAGGTTGCTGTCTGCTTGCACGGTGGTGCCGAGCCCTCGATCGACGATGCGCTCAAGTGCGTCCAAGCTGCTCAGCAGGCAGAGCCTGACCTCATCGTGGGACTTGGCGGCGGCAGCAATATCGACCTCGCCAAGGTCACCGCAACAGTTATCGCTCATGGCGGGTCGCCTAAGGATTACTTTGGCTTTAATCGCATCCCCGGCCCAATCATTTCCGTGATGGCCGTCCCGACGACCGCTGGCACGGGAAGCGAGGTGAGCCACTCCGCCGTCCTTACCGACGGCCAGGCTGACGTCAAGGTTAGCACGTTAAGTCGCTTCCTCCGACCATCGCTGGCCATCGTCGACCCCTCGCTGACGGATACTTGCCCTCGTCAGGTAACCGCTGATAGCGGCATCGACGCGCTCGTCCACGCAGTCGAGGCCTTTACCGCACGGAGGTTCACCGAAATGCAGGCCGCGCCTGCCGAAGCACGCGCCTACGAAGGGGCGCATCCGCTCGGCAAGCTGCTCGCATCCGAAGCGATTCGCTTGGTGGGACGTTCGCTGCAACGCGTCGTTTCTCAACCAGACTCCAAGCCGGACCGCGATAACATGGCTCTGGCGGCTACGTATGCCGGCATGGCCTTTTCAAATTGTGGCGTTGCCTTGGTCCACGGCCTTGAATATCCGATCGGTGCAATGGTCCATTGTTCCCACGGGGCCGGAAACGGCACTCTGCTTCCCTATGTCATGCGATTCAACCTGCCCGAGCGAACTGCCGAGATCGCTGAAATCGGCAGGATGCTAGGCTGCGTCGACGCCGAAGCGGATGCGACCGACTTGCGGCAAGCAGAAAGGACGATCGATTGGATCGTCGACTTGCGGCGTCAAATCGGCATCCCCGATCGACTTCGAGAATACGGACTCACTGTCGACGCACTGCCGTCGATCGCGAGTCGAACCTCGGAAATCGAAAGGTTAATGACACTGAACCCTCGGCAAGCCGATGTCGACGACTTGCTGCAAATTCTGCGCGACGCATGGTAGCTCTCGGATCGACAGGTTGCCCTTCGTCAGCCAACGTGTTGTCGAGCGCCTACGTGCGTTCTCTATCCAAAGTGAGGGCGTTGCTGCGGATGCTGATATCCACTGGAAGGAGGGGTTCTTTCGGGTGATGCTTGATAGGGAGTCTGGCTTCCGTAGGTCGGCGGTGTGTGCTGCGTTCCGATGACCACTTCCTCCTCTTTCTTCTTGCGCGGACCCTGCGGACCGGGGCGACGCCCGCGACGTCCTCCACGTTCCTCAGGGACCATTTTGTCATCAACTGTCTGAAGTAGCTTGCTGATGCAAAGCTTGTTAATGCTCAGTTCGTGCTCCTCGGCTTGGACACGCAAGTATTCGTGCAAGCTCTTGGGTAAACGGACGGTAATCATCCGTTGCGGTTCCAGGGTGTCTCCCTTGCCGGTGTCCTGGCTGCGGAGCGCGGTGAGCATTTCCTGAATCTGACCGTGTTCGTGAGACTCTTCAAAATACTGCATCTCTTCCATCGTCTTGAACAGCTTCCGGACGACACCTTGCACACCCAGAGTCTCTCGGAAGAATTCGATCCAGTTGGAGGTCTGCGTGAAGGCTTCCTGCGCCAGTCGCATAGCTTCGGCCGGTCGTTCCTGCAGCGGAAGATTCTCATTGATTGGTGGCAGGTTCAGGCCACCGAGGGAAGGCTGACCCGAAGCCGATTCGTTGCTAGCGTATTGACGCTCTTGGGCTTCAGTGTGAACGGCTTGGCTGCTGTTGCTGTAGTGTTCGTGACTTACCATCAATCCATGGCTCCTTGGCTAGTAGACGACAAATTCATTCGGCGTCGTCCGGAATTCGTTTTTGCGTGGCTGGGCATTACCTTCACCCAAGCCCTTCCGCAGACTCGCCCTAATCCTTTCAGGCGGTCAAACGCTATCACGTAAATCCTTTTGCAAGCACGACTTAACTGCATGCATTCAAATTGTGCACAACATCCGGGCAGCAGTGCCCGGAACCGTGCATCGGGTGCCGTGCCTGCTTTTTAGGCACGCCCATTTGCTTCAAATACCAAGTGTCCAGCTGAAATTTAATTTCAATTTTTGGTGTTTTTTTGAGAATGATGCTTTTTTCGCCAGGGAATCCTGGAGGTTGAGAAGAGTGTCGCAATCAAAAAGCAAAGCCCGGCTTCGATTGTGTTTTGCTAGCGAACGGCGGTGGCTGTGATTAGTCTTTTGGGGTTGCGAGTGGTTCGCTGGCGGCCTCCGCAGCGATCTTTGCCTGCGGTTCGGACGGCAGTATATCAATCTGAAGTTGATTGATGCTATCGATTGCTGGCTCGGCAAGGGATTTGTTTGCTAGCCCAAAATCGGAGATCTGCGTTTCGGAGAGTCGGCGCTTGTTGAGCGATGATCGCAAGGTTCTTCAAAAAGCCGGGCTTTCCCGCAACGACGATTTGCACGCCGTTAGCGACCCCGGTTTCACCATCTGTTAATGCTGACGATTCTTCCTCTAAATCAGCACGATTTTTATCCCACTCAGATGCATCGACAAGGTCTGCTTGTTCATCAAGTAGTGCCTCGATACGCTTAACTTGGGCATCGATCAAACGCGAAGGAACGGCCATCCGAATCCGGAGCGTTCTGACTACCAGCGAGGCCGTCGGAATCGATTTCAGCCCGACCTGGCACGCTTTCGCGTAACGCGATCTCGGGGGATGCGATTTCGTTTGCAGAGTCTCCGAACGACGATGCCGATGGCTCCGAGGGAACCAACGAGTCGGACAGCCGCGCATCCGACTTTTGAGTTCGGGCGATGCGAGTTCGAGATGTTGAATTTCCATCCGAGGGGAACCCATACCTTCTAATCCGGACCCCTCTTCGGAGGCAGATTGTCTGTAGTATCTCCAGGACCGCCAGCCCTCTCGTTTTTGTCTCGTTCCGCTGGTATTTGAAGCTGCTCCATTTGGCCATTCGAGTCTCTAAGCTGGGGATGTTCGGCCCGATTGGACTCAGCGGCTATCTGACCGGGGTCCGTGAGTTGAAAAGCTTCAGTCTGCAAAGCCTCGGGTTCCTTCGCCTTGTCGAGCGGCTCTGTTTCCACGATCGAATCGGGGGCTGGCAAACCCTTTTTCTCTTCCGCGATCTGCGGATCGCGCGGCTGTTGGCGATCAGCCATTTGATCGACCGCTGGTTGATGATTTAAAACCCCATCGGGTCTGAGTAAATACGAACCAACGGCAAGCAGCAAGCATGCGGCCGTTGCCCAGAAGGCCAACTGCCCCCACGCCGCTGAGTTTGACGATCCGAGGTGACTGCTGGAGGCTATTGATGGCAGTTCTTTTTGACGATCGATGCGCGATCGCACACCGGCAACAGGGTCGGAGGCTGGGGATAGCATTGGCAAAGCCTTCAACAGGTTTCGCGTTTGCCTTAAATCGTCCAGCAATCGCGCTAAATGGGCATCGCCGCTGGTGGCCTCTTCGACCACTTGTCGTTCTTCGTCGGTCAGCTCGTCGTCCAGATAAGCTGACAGCATTTCCTCGTTAAACTGCATCGCTGGTGTCTCTTGAGTGGACGACTTCGGAAGGGTGGGGCTTGTTGTTGAGCACGAGTTTTTCAGTCGGGTTGGAAGGTCGGCGTGTTTTGCACGGGTTATACCGTGCGTGGTCTGAAATGATGCCTTCGCGTTAAATGAAGCGAATCACCTCATTTCTGACCACGCGACGTAGATCGATCGATGAATCCTTTTCGAATCAGTGTTTCGCGTAATTCAATTCGGGCTCGATGCAGACGACTTCGGACGGTTCCTTTTGGAATGGATAGCAATTCGGCGATCTCATGGTAATCGAGCCCTTGCATATCACGTAAAACCAAGACCGTGCGACGCTCCGCATCCAAGTGATTGATGGCTTGCCACAGCGCTTCGGCGTTTTCGTGTTCCGTCATCGATTGATCGATCGGGGGGGCGGAGTCTTCGGGAGGGGACGTCTGATCAAGTGCGATCCGGTCATGTGTGGTCTCAAGCCGCCGTTTCCTTCGCTTGGTAATGTTTCTGTTGAACGCAATTCGGTAAAGCCACGTGAAAAACGAGCTTTTTCCCGCAAAGGTGTCCAGCTTGAAATAGGCTTGCGCGAGTGTCTCCTGCATGAGATCTTCCGCATCTTCGGGGTCTCGCACCTGCCCGCGAATCATGGTCAGCAAACGCGGGGCATGACGGTGAACGAGCCGATCGAATGCCGATGCTTCCCCCGCAAGGGTCATGCGAATCAGCGATTCATCGGTTTCGATCGACGGGCATTCGTCGACGTCTCTGTCATTCTGGACGTTCGTTGATCGACAGCGGTTCCCGAAAAGTGGCGTAAACGCCATCATTGTTATCCGCAGTCGAGGGGATGAACATACGAGGTTCCCTGGTTTTTCAACGATTATTCCGTGCGTCACTTGAAACAACGCCCGTCGCGATCCTCCCGTGCTTTTCGTACGATACAACCGTTTGCATGGATTCCACCGCACACGCGAGCCTACCGAATGATCGAATCAAGCGTGGCTATTAAGTCTGAAGATGTTGCTGGGCACTACGACGACCTTGACGATTATTATCGCAGATTGTGGGGAGATCACTTGCATCATGGGCTTTGGGTCTCTGGAAGCGAAACGCCACTGGAGGCGATCGAAAAGCTGATCCAACGTGTCGCCGAACCGCTGCAACTTTCCAGCGGTGCCTCCGTCTGCGATGTTGGATGCGGCTATGGAGGGACTTCGCGGTTCCTCGCAGAGCGGCACGGTTTCCACATGACCGGACTGACGATTTCGAAACGGCAGTTTGATTACGCAACCGATTTGCTCGGTGGCGCTGATAATCCCCGGTTCATGCTTCGAAATTGGGAACAGAACGAACTCCCTGATGCTTCGTTTGATGGTTTGATTTCCATTGAATGCGTTTCACACGTCGTCAACAAAGAGCGCTTTACTTTCAGGAGATCTGTCGAGTTCTCAAGCCGGGGCATCGCGCTTGCATCACCGCTTGGCTGGCCGACGACCGAGCGGGCGCTATCGCTGGCCGCTACCTGTTGGAACCCATCTGTCGCGAAGGACGCTTGCCCGGCATGGGGACGCCAACCGACTACCATCGCCTTGCCGAAGCCGCCGGGTTGCGGGTTACCGCGTATGAAGACATCACTCCGCAGGTAAGAAAGACGTGGGCGATCTGTCTGTGGCGAGTCCTCACCTTTGTCTTCTTCAGCCGCCGGATGGCGATTCTTGTTGTCCGCCAGAGTCGTCATGCTGTCTTCGTCTTCAGCGTGGCACGTATCTTGATTGCTTATTATGTCGGTTCGATCGGCGCTATGGCGTGTTCGAGTTTCTAAAGCCCGAAGAGCACGAGTTAGAATCGTAAGCACCTAAGCACAAGTTTTCGAGCAATATGAATGAACATGGATGGACATGATGTACAGGATGATCTCAATTCGCTGATAGATTTACTTGTGTCGGGTGAATCGTTTGTAATCGAGTTTCGGAATGCCAAAATTGATGAGTAGGCAGACCTCGATTCGGTAGCTTTTAGGTAGTTGATCATCTGCGTCTGGTGCTCGGGAGCGATCGCCTTTACAGCCTCAAGCTCGACGATGACTTTCCCTTCGACAACAAGGTAGGCATAAGAACCGCCAACGATTCGTTGTCGAAAGTGAACCTGAAGAGGCTGCTGGCATTGCACTCTGAATCCCTTTTCCTCGAGTGCGATAGCCATGGCTTTCTGATAAACGGATTCAAGAAACCCCGGTTCCCAATTCGTTGATGACCTCGAATGCACAACCGATGATTTCCTCAGAGGCTATCCGGAAATGGGCGTTAAGGGTGAACCGACAGCGTCAGTCGTGGGTTTACGGCAGAGGAACCCTCGGCTAGCGGCCGTCGACTCACATTACCGGATCGGCTCTCAGTGTTTCTCCATATTGCAAGTCGGATCATCGATCATCGTGTAAATCCTGTAGATCCATGTTCGTCTCTCCCGTTGTGAAGATTTGTGATGGGTTATACCAGTTTTCTTATATACGTCGCGTGGCCGAAAATGAGGTGATTCGCTTCATTCAATGCAAAAGCATCATTTCAGACCACGCATGGTATAAATAGGTGCTTGATCTCACTCCAGACGAGCACTTCCATGCCTAGAACGGCGTCATCTCACGCTTTATGGGAAGACATTGACGCAAGATAGCGTCAAACGCGGCCATCATCGATACAGACTTCAAGGCAGGATGCCTGTGCAGAATGCGCAATTCAGGAAAGATGGGAGGTTTCTGCCGGATTATCGGCAAAATCTTTCGATACCACCTTTGCCGTGACGATGCATTGTAGCAAATGCACCTGTTGCATCGATTACACGGATGCATGCGGTTTGAAAGCACGTGTGAGCTAGCCGAGCATTCTCTATCAAAGGACGGATTCGATCATGGCGATTCGAAGGAAAGCGAAGAGTGTCGTCTTATCACTTGCGTTGATTTGGCCGACCGGGATAGCGTCAGCCCAAGAAATCTTGGACGATTTCGAAAGCAGTGAAGTTAGCGTTCAGCCGATTGCCAGCACCGACAAGTTCACTGATTTGACCGATGAGCCGATCGCACAGGTGGGACACATGAGCCGATCGGCCACGGTATGTGGTGACACTTGCTGTGACAGTGGCTGCTCCACAACGTGCCCGCCCCCTTGGTGGGCGCATCGAACCGGAGTTTTCGGCGAATTCCTGCTGCTGCAACCGGGCAACACCGATATCGTCTATTCGATCGAGCAGAACGATACGACGGCCAACGCATTTCCCACCGGTCCCGTCGGAACCGCCGCGATTGATATGTCCCCCGGTTTTCGCGTCGGATTTTCATTGGCCAATACGGCAACCACAAGTTTCGTCGCCAGTTACACACATTGGTCGGGGAACACGCAAGATCGCATTGCACGCAACAACAACAACGTCCTGAATTCGCAGATCATCCATCCCAGCACGTTCACAACCGGCGGGAACAGTCTGCAGTCGACTGCTTCGACCAGCATGGACTTTGATCTGATCGATGCCTGTTACCGACACAAGCTCTTCTGCACCGACACGACGATCTTCAATTGGTCCGGTGGATTCCGATACGGGCGAATGGAGCAAGCTTTGCTGGCTCAGCAAGAGATTTCCGTAGCGACCGGACTGGTCACCGTTGGCACCGACATCGACTTCAACGGATTTGGACTTTCGGCCGGTCTGGATGCGGAACGCCGCAGTTGCCAATCGGGAATGCTGTGCTACACGAAAGGAATGGCATCGTTTCTGGGAGGTGAATGGAGCGGAGCCTATCGGCAAACGAATCAATTCGGAGGAGGCGTTGTCGCCAACCAATTTGAAGATTTCCGCATCACACCCGTCCTGGAAGCCGGCCTGGGCATCGGTTGGCAGAGCGACTCGGGCTGCATCCGAGCAACCGTCGGCTATACGGCACAGGCGTGGTACAACGCACTGACAACCCGCAGCTACGTCAACGGCGTTCGCAACGGAAACTACACCGACCTTGACGAGTCGATCACGTTCATCGGTTTAACGAGCCAACTGGAATTGCGATTCTAATGCAGCTCGATGGCCTTCGCCAAGAAGTTCCCGCCAACCCGATCGATCTGCTTGAATCGTGTTCGGCGAAACAGAGTGAAAGCGGAGGTCGATTCGGTACCGAGATACGATTTGCTGCGAACCCTGTTCCGAGCATGAATCCCTGGCTGGAGCGATATTTGGGTGGCGTGGATACCACCTTAATATTTATGCGAGTGATGCTCCGCATGATCATTGGCCCGCTGATCTGGCGTCAAGAGTGCAGGAGTATCTGTCCGTTGCCCTCTCCGATGAGGAGCAGCGGGGGCACTCACCCGACGAAGCCATCGAACACGGCCAAACCGAGACTCGCCCGATCGATTTTCGCAAGTCACCGATAAATTCCGAAACCCATTCCCATCTCCATCCGAGTGTGTTCGACACGGGGCTGGCGACACGGAACGAAGAGACGCAATCCACATGCATCCAGGATCGCCGGTTGAGTAACGAAGGAAAGGGTCGCACACACAGGAGCAGTACGACGGATGATCAGTCAAACGACAAATCAAACGGCATCTCAGATTAGCATTCTTCAGTGACGATCGTCACGCAAGTTTGTCAATAAAAACTCCAGCCACGCGAATGCGGCATTCCGAAACTGTTGGGCCTTGCAATCAACTGGCGGGAGACGGCGTCGGCCACCGGAGCGTGCCATTGCTGCTTGGTAGAAGTTAATCAAATACACTGCCGTGTCTTTGAGAGCCGCCTCACAAAGCGGTGAGTTGATTTTGCCCTCCGTCATGCATTCAGGTGGGTTGAAGAGCAGACCTGTTTCGCAACTCAGTCGCTTAGTCTCTCATCCGGTTCGGTCTCGACTGGTGGGACTTGCAGCACGCATTCATCGTCATCTTCGCGAACCTCGTCCAGGTCAACATATATCCAATCAGTTGCGACTGGCGGTGGATACGGCATTGGATTCGAGGCGTGCTGCCTCTTGTATTCCTCGGCTCGTCGTTTAAGCCACCCTGAGTTCTCTGGAACGTATTGATTCTCTATTGGAGCTGAGTGGCTGCCACCAGAAGTTGAAGGATTTACGTAAAATGCAGGTCAAGGTCAAGTACCAATCTCATAGAGTGTTTGAGCAGCGAAGTTATCTTAGGCTTTTACAGGTTTCTGGCACTTTCCGTTTTTCTGGATGTCACCAGGTATCAAAGGAGCGTTCGGCAACATTGACTCGTACGTATTCTCCTCCATCGAGGGATCGCAGCTTCCATCACCTGATCCTGAAAGATGGCCGGATCAACGACGCCTACGCATTGCTTCAAAATTCCAGGACTCAGCAGTCATCAGCATCTATTCAAATCTGTACTTGGATGCAGAGTTCAGCATTGAGAACGTTGTCGTCGAGCAAATTGATGGTTGGGTTAAAGGACGCGTGACTCTTCCAGAGTATCGAGTGATGTCGCAATTACATTCGTAGCTCTCTCAGCTAACCTCGCTGAATGCCCTCCTCTACGCTGATGATCGGTACAAGCGAATAAGGGATCGCTGCAATGACCATACGCACTACAACTACTTCCGCTTTGTGCTTCTGAATGACAGCGATGATGGCTGCCTTTGAAGAGAACGCAGGCTGGAACAATTTGCCGAGGACTTGCGAGATCTGTTTATTTTCCACGTCGCGTACTTGTTTCACATCAATCAGAACTACATGATGTCAGAGTGACTACGTCGATTGCCTGGAATACGGGCTGCAGCCTGAGGAGGACTCCCAGTACTGGGTTGCAGCGTTTGTGCAACAGGTTCTTAATGACGTTGTTGCGGTACACCGGCTGACATCGCCATGAAATTAAGGCCAGCACGAACATGCATCTTGCGTGACCAACAGAAGGATGAACTTTGTCATCGCAATGTCGAATTCTTTGTTTCCATTTTGCGGCAATCGAAAGCAGTCGCGTTGTTGATGCCACAGCTAGCAGGGAAAAGTGGAAACGTGCCGTTATGACGCGGCTGCGGTGTGTGCGAGATTGGCCTTGAATGGCTCGGTGGCCGACACTGGAGCGGCATTCCAAACTTCTCGATGGCCCCTAGCTTACTGAGGATGGAATGGGATTTCCAGGCGTCCAAAAACTGAAACAACGTTCTTTTTAGACCTTCATTCGATTCCTGATTCAGGAATCAAATGGCCATGGTCGAGCAGTGTTTGGAGTGTTATTCCGATAACCAGGGTTCAATTTGGATTACGAGTCAGGCTGCGACAATCGCCTTGCACACGATGGAGACGTGATTTGCTCCGCGTGGTGACAAATAGAACAAGGTATATGCCTGGTAGGCCCGTTTGCTGGCGTGATTGATGGGAATCGTCGACGCGGATCTTCCGTTCGCGGGTCGAACACCTTCGATGATCATAAGTCATATTCGAGTCGGATCTCTTGCACTTACAACGCCCAGCCAGTCTTACCAATTCCGTTGCCGATTGGAACGGGGCCATGCACCTAGCCTGACAGCCGACGATGTAGTATGGACTAAAGACGCAGAGCTTCAGCGGCTTAGGTTCTCCGCAGCAATTCGAGAAATGATGCGACGCACTGCTGAAACGCTGCTTAATCGATCCAGTGCCGGTAAGCATCGTTCTACCGGAGGCTGCTGGTTGATGCTTCGATATTTGACTATGCTGCCAGTTGAGCTGAGCTTCTCGGTCGCCGTCGAATGACGTGAGATTTGCCTTTTTGATGCTGAAGCGACGTTTGGCTCATATAACCCCATCATTCGCTAGACTGCCTGTTTCACGATGCATTCGTCGCTTTCTCAACCATCTTCGTTGCCGACCGATCAGCGAGCACAGCAGGGGGGCTTGTTGTTTCTCGCTTCGTTGCTGGTCTTTTTCTTGGCGGGCATTGTGACGTTTGTTCTCTATGCGAGTTGGCGTGAGGCATCGTTTATCGCCGCTGAGAAGCTTCCGCTTTCCTTTGGGCTCAGCACGCTTTGCTTGATTGTCGTTAGCGGCATGTTGCATGGTGCTGTACGAAACGTGCGGCGTGAGAAGCATTCGTCAGCGATGAGGTTTTTAATTGTCGCATTGCTTGGCTCGGTGGTTTTTTTGGCCGTGCAGGGACGGGCGATGTGGCATCTTGCCGGTGGGTACTCGTCGGCAGGTTTGGAAGCCGGCTTGGCCGGGATGATGCTGGCCCTCGCGCTACTGCATGCGATGCATGTCATCGGCGGCGTCGCCTCACTTGTGATTGTGACATTGCGGCTGATGCGGCATCAATATGATCATGAACGCCATTGGGGAATCTCCTTCACCGCACTTTACTGGCATTTCCTCGACGTTGTTTGGCTGTTGATGCTGGCGGCATTTTGGTACAGCAGCGGCGGTTTTTGAATCAATAATGTACGCGTTTGATGTAATCTTGCGCTAATGTTATTCAAGTAAACTTGCGGCGTGGTCGCTCTAGGAAAATTCAAACAAGACCCGCGGTTGGTGCTGTCGGCTCGCGGTTCCTGGTTAGGTACCAAGTCGCTTATTGCTCCCAGCGTCCGCTTCGACGGACGTTTCCAAATTGAGCGATTGCTTGTGATCTTCACATCGGAGCGGTTCTGCGGGTCGCTCATTCAAGCTGCAATAAATGCAAGCATTTGCCCCTGCGTCGCCGAATAAGAGTCGCAGCCCTTGCTGATGGGGGATCTGCCGCTCCCATTCGGAATGACGGACCGCGAGCGAGCGTTCGATTCGTGTTCCTAACTTGATGCAAAGCCCCTGTGAACGCACTTAAGCAGGGGCGAAGGCGAGTGGAAGAGGTGTCTCTTCCGAACAACACTCTTTAGGCGGTGCGTGGTCTGAATTGCTGCCTTCGCATTCCATGAAAGCGAATCAACCGATTCTTCTCCACGCGACGTAGATATCCATGGATTTGGAGATATTCAAATGAAACGGCTAAGTTTACTGACCATGATGGTCGTCGCGTTTGGCGGTATCGCTCGCGCGGAAAGCCCATTTTATGTCAGCCTGTTCTCAGGTTGGAGCGACGTTGATTCGTATCAAGGCGAAGCGCCTCCTCCAGCGATCAACAATCAACGAATCGGAAGTTTTAACGACGGCTGGAACTTGGGAGGGGCTTTAGGAACGTCGCTGAATCATTTTCTGCGCGGCGAACTGGAGTTCACCTACCGCAACAACACAGCCGACACTTGGACGGTCGGTCCGATCATCGGCCCCTATGTGACGAACGATTGGTCCGGTGAATTGAACAGTTATAGTGGAATGGCGAATCTGTTCGCGGACTTCCATGGGTTGACCGTCTGCGAGACCACTCCCTACATCGGTGCCGGTTTGGGTTTCACCGTTCTGGATGGAGATTTCATGACTCCCGCCGCCCAGTTCGAGATCGATGACACCGTCTTTTCCTATCAATTCATGGTTGGTCTGACCACGCGGCTGACTCAGCACGTCGACCTGTTCTGCGAGTATCGATATCTGGGAACGGAAACGACGATTCTCGCGGATCCAACGGGCGTCGCGGGCGCAGGCGCATTCGACTATGACGTCGATAACGTTCTGATGGGGCTTCGATTCAATTATTAAGTTTGTGAGTGAATCCCATTCACCCCCATCGGGCGTTAGCTCTTGATGTCCGAATCATGAATTTCGGACAGACGCCACGAAGATAGAGTTCGCGCGACGGATGTCGACATCCGTCGCGCGAAATGATTCGCCAAGCATGCTTAAGGCGTGAGAAGTCGCGCGCGAATTCGATTCCCGTGTTCCTGCGGATCGCCTTGCGTCTTGTAGTAGTCGACCGCTTCATCCGTCTTATCGAGATGCTCCAGCGATCGGGCAACGTTATACCGCGCCGACGGGGTCCATGGAGAGACCGTTTCGCGGTCGAGAACTCGCTTCTGCTGCCAAGTTGCCGCGTTTTCGTAACGTTCATCTTCAAACTGAATCAATGCCAACCAAAATGTCGCGGCCTGCTTGGCTCTGCGCAAGTTCGCCTGGATGATTTGCAGTTGCTGGTCATAATGTTCCTGCGATTGCCCCGGTTGTCGACGAGCATTCATTTGCATCTGCAAGTTCACATCATACGGTAAGTTCTCGATGTCACTGTCGGCGATCCGCTGCTGCATGTAGAGCACTCGAGCACCTTCGACATCCTCTTCGGCATTCTTGTCGATCTGCCCGGTCAGATGTTTCCAACGAGCAGCAGCCAACGGCTGCGAAGGTGCCAGCATTCCCCATCGGATTTGCTGATCGAACAGAACCTTTAAGTCGTCCACCATTGCCCGCTGTATGGCGACTTGGTAACGCTGAGCGATGATGTCGATCGGCCAAGGGCGTACTTCTTCAATCAACGTGTCATTTTGAAAGAGGTCGACCAGTTTCGGGTCGTGGGCAAGGTGCATTCTCGCATCGCCAGTCAAACCCTCCTCCAACGTTCGCATCCGCCAACTGACCGCTTCGGTGGCGATGTCAAACAACGCATCAACCTTCTCGACCCAGGATTGCTCAATCGGGTAGTCGAACAAGCCGGGTACATTCATACGCCGCAAGATGGATGAATCTTCTTTAGCTTCAGCGAGCGTGGCGATACCCTGCTGATTGGGTCCGGGGACGTGAATGCCCACGACCAAATCGAACAAGTAAATCTGCTGGCCGGCTCGCACGCCGACCAGCCAGGGGAGAGGTTGTCCATTCTCGGGATGCTTCACGGCCAGCATGCAGGCGTTGACATCCACCTGCCGACACAATGCCATGAAAACGCGTGCTCGTTGCAGGCCATCGCCGGTCCCACGCCACAACGCTTCCTCGAGCGTCTGCCGATATCCGGGACCATCGAACGGAAGTCCCGGGGGCAGATTCTTGGGGGCCACACGCCGAGCACTTTCCGGAAAACGAGCAGGCTCCAGTTGAACATTACGTATTGTCCAGTCGAACAACCGACACGCCTTCTGCAAGTCCGCCAATGCATCATCACCCAGTCCGTTGTCCGAGTCGGTCAGCCAAGATTTTAGAATCGAGTCGTGCAGTGGCCCGAAACTTACCCAGTCGGCGACTTGACGGAGCAGATAGCATCGGCGGAGGTAATCCGCGTCGCTGGGCAAGAAGGCTTCGGAATCGGGTCGCACTGTGGCGAACGCTTCGGGAAACTGCTGAGCCATCGGCTGAGCAATCTCAGGCAATGCATAGCCGTCCGGTTTTGGTACGTCTTCCAACCAGGCGTTGAGGTGATATGTGATTTGTCGCGTGGCGGCTTGTCGATCAAGCTCGACCATCTTTGCAAGATAATTCGTTGCCTCGGATAAGTGGTCGACCTTGCTTTCGACACTGTTGAGTTGAGCTTTTTGGTTTCGCTTGGCGCGTTGCAAAATTTCGGCGTCGTTATTGCAACCCGGCAAACCGCAAAGGAGTCCTCCCACAACGATAAGCGGAATCGAAATATTGACAACGTTGTGGAAACGAACGGAATTCATAAAGTTGACAGAGGGGGAGCTGGGAGCAAACCTGCCGTGCATCGACGCATCAGAGGCTTGCGATCGTCCGACGGATAGCCATCATGCGCCCCACGAGAGCCGAGAATTGGTCAAGAGGGACCATATTCGGACCATCGCTGGGCGACTGATCAGGATTTGGATGCGTTTCAAAAAACAACGCATCCACACCTATTGCTACGGCAGCGCGAGCTAAAGGTTCAACCATCTTGCGATTTCCTCCGGTCGCACCGCCGAGGCCTCCTGGCTGCTGAACACTGTGGGTTGCATCGAAAACGACGGGGACTCCCAGTTCCCGCATCAGCGGAATCGATTGCATATCGTTCACCAAGCGACCGTAGCCAAAGAACGTTCCGCGTTCGCAAAGCATCACGCCGCCAGCACCGCTTTCTTTGAGTTTTTCAACGACATATCGCATGTCGCCGGGCGCCATGAATTGACCTTTCTTCACATTCACCGGCCTGCCGGTTTGTGCGGCCGCGACCAGCAGGTCGGTTTGGCGAGCCAAGAATGCCGGGATTTGCAGCAAATCGCAAACCTTGCCCGCTTCAGCGGCCTGATCGGGCAAATGGATGTCGGTTGTGACGGGCAAGCCCGTTTCGTCACCGATCGCTCTCAGAATTTGAAGACCTTCGCTCAACCCTGGCCCACGAAAGCTGTTGAGGCTCGTTCGGTTGGCCTTATCAAAAGAGGCCTTGAAAATGATGGGAACGGCGTGTTCTCGACTGATTTCAGCCAATTGTTCGGCAATCCGAAGCGCCGACGGATGATCTTCCAAGACGCATGGACCGGCGATCAGCACCAGCGAATCACCCGCTCCACAAACGATGTTTCCAATACGAACGGGGGTGACGCCATCCTGATGCATAATCGAAGACCTTCCTGAAATGAAGAATTCCGCTTTCGCAGGTTCGGACGACCTACGACATCACGCTGGCGTCAAAAACACGCACCTGTTTCCAATTCGCCTTCTGATCGGCGATAAATTCCGCGTGCGGGTCGGACACTTGGTAGGCATCGTGCGAAGCCTGCGTGTCAAAGACGACGATCAATGAGACATCGAATGTCTGATCGTTGACCTCACGTTGCATTTCGGGATGCCGACGTCCCATCGAGTAGTAAACGATTCCATCATGTGGCTTCAGATAGCGTTCACCAGCAGCAATCAGCGATTCGACTTTCGTGTCGCTGTTATCGTTCAATGTGAAATAGACGCAGTGTGAAAGATTCGACATTCGACGATGATTCCTTTCAGTCGAGGTCATCCTCGACTTTCTTGTTCTTAAAACGATCGGACTGACTGCGACGGTTCATGCCCGCTCGATCCATCAGCGAACGGCGAAGCACGTCGGTTAATTGGTCCTCGTCGGGTGGAGGAGGCCCGAACGCTCCCAGTTCCTGAGGATCATAATCGATGCTGTATTCATGCTTCGCGAACGCGATCGTGCATCCCGGATCGAGACGCTTCCGAAAGATTCGCGTCCCGTTGACCTTCGTACCGTTGCGGCTGTCCAAATCCCGAGCGAACCAGTATCCATTTTCCAGCGTCAGCCGACAATGCTGCCCGGAGACATTTGCGAATTTCAAACAAATATCGCATGTGTCTCGGCGACCAACGGTCAATCGCTGCTTTAACATAGGAATGGGATCACCGCCGCTGGTCGGTTCCAATGTGCCAAAACGCTTGATTTTTCCTAGATCTTCCATCGATTCCCTTGCCTCGCCACGGGCATGGCGCTATCTTTGCCCTTTACAGCGGCTTTTAACAGAAATTTCTTCGATTCATTGTAGCTGTCCATCATGCAACCCTCAATTCCGCCGCAAGCGGAAATCGTCGATTGGCGTCGCAACGGCGCATTTTATTATCCTTATGGGACGTACCTGCGCAATCGTTTCGGTGGACGGGTGCAACGGGTCAGCATCAATGCCGGGTTCACCTGTCCCAATGCAGACGGAACATTGGCCAAAGGAGGATGCAATTTTTGCAATAATCCGTCATTCAGCCCCAGTCGTCGCACACGTCGTTATGAAATCATCGAGCAGATCGATCGCGGCATCGAAGCGCTGCACCGGCGATACGACAACATCCGTGGCTTCATCGCATATTTCCAGCCTGCGACGAATACCTACGCCCCCGTCGATCAGCTTCGCGAGGTCTATGAGGCTTCACTGACGCACCCCGAAGTCGTCGGCTTGGCGATCGGAACGCGTCCGGATTGCGTTCCCGATGATGTTCTGGATCTGATTTCGGAGCTTGCAGCCCAACGATACGTCTCGGTCGAGTACGGCATGCAGACAATCCATCAGTCGAGTCTCGATTGGATGAACCGCGCGCACGACCACGCCTCCATGATCGATGCGGTCGAACGAAGTCGCGGTCGAGGATTCAGAATCAGCGGACATGTCATCCTGGGCATTCCGCGCGAATCGCACGACGACATGATGGCGACGGCTGACGAAATCGCCCGTTTGAACTTGGATGCGGTCAAGATTCGCGCCTCTACGCCGTCAAGAACACGCGTCTTGGCGATGAGGTTCTATCCGGAGGAGTTCGCTTGATGTCGCGCGGCTTTATATTCAAACGGTCGTCGATTTCATTGAGCGACTGCCCGAGACGATGATCATCGAGCGTGTCAGCGGCGATCGCCGCCAACCTATTTGATCCAGCCGCAATGGTGTTTGAGCAAGTCGAGCTTACGCCACGACATCGACCAGGAGTTTCGACGTCGAGGGACCCGACAAGGCTTCCACTATCGAAAGTCGTGATCTTTGCCGTCGCTTGGTTGCACGAATCGACAGGCGGGAGCAAAATTCTATACGCCGTGTGGCCGAAAATGAGGTGATTCGCTTTATTAAATGCAAAAGCATTATTCCAGACCACGCACGGTATAACGTCTTGTGGCCAAAAATGAGGTGATTCGCTTCATTAAACGCAAAAGCATCATTCCAGAACACGCACGGTATAACGTCTTCAGTCTTCATGGTTTCCTTAATGCAAATACAGCGCACCAACATCGCTTTGCCGAGGCGATATCCGGCTTAACCGCTTCTCCAGAAAGGGAGCGGCAATGCTGCGACCGACGCAAGACCCAAAGTTTGGCGATTACCAGTCCAACTGCGATGTCGTTGAAAGACGAACTGCAAGTGTCACCGCGTGAGATTGCACAACGGATCGTCCCACGCTTGAAAATCGACGACCTTTGCGAGCCTCCGGAAATCGCTGGCCCCGGTTTCATCAATCTGCGATTGAAAGATCATTGGCTGGGCGAACAAGCGACCACCATGTTGCAAGACGATCGATTGGGAGTCCCGGAAGCTCGGTCTCCTCGTACCATCGTCATCGATTATTCGGGACCAAACGTCGCCAAACCGATGCACGTTGGCCACATTCGATCGACCGTGATCGGCAGCGCATTGCCGAGATCCTCAAATTCGCTGGCCATAAGGTGATTACGGACAATCATCTTGGCGATTGGGGAACGCAATTCGGCATGGTGATTTATGGCTACAAGAACTTCCTTGATCGGGACGCCTTCGCCGCGCAACCGGTTGCGGAATTGCTGCGTCTGTATCGATTGGTGAACCAGTTAATCGACTATCACAAGTCGATCGTTAACTTGCCAAAGCTGCGACAGGCGATCGACAAGGCTCGGCACGACGTTGATGCCGCCGTTGCCGCGGCCGAACGAGAGTCGGACAACAAGGCGAAAAAGAAGGCTGAAAAGAACGTTGCCTCCCTGCGTCGCAAGCTGGACGAGAGCGAAGCCGCCATTGAAGCCGCTGAAGTGAAGATCGCGGCGGTCAAAAACGATCCCGAGATGTTGGCCTTGTCGCGTGAGCATGCTGAAATTGGGCAAGCGGTGTTGCAAGAAACGGTCAAGCTGCATCAGGGCGATCCACAGAATCTCGCGTTGTGGCACGAAGTGTTGCCCTTTTGCCGAGACGAAATCGATAAGATCTACGCGAGGCTGGATGTCCGCTTCGATCATCAATTCGGGGAAAGCTTTTATCACGAGATGCTTCCCGGCGTCATCGACAAGCTGGAAGAGGCCGGACTTGCGAAGGAGAGCGACGGAGCGCTGTGCGTCTTCCTTCCCGAGTTTGAAGCCCCGATGATCGTTCGTAAGAAGGACGGTGCCTACCTGTATGCAACCACTGACCTGGCAACGCTGCAATATCGCGTTCAACAGTGGTCGCCGGACGAGATTCTGATTGTGACCGATCATCGACAAGCTGAACATTTCGAGAAGGTGTTCATCGTCGGAAGAATGCTCGGCTGTGGAGACGTTCAATTAAAACACCTTCCCTTCGGAACGGTGCTGGACGAATCGGGGAAAGCCCTTTAAGACTCGATCCGGTTCAACCGTTGGGCTCGAGGCGTTGTTGGACGACGCTGTCGCTGCGGCATACGCCGTCGTTTGCGACCCTGACCGCGTCGCGAAGATTGACCCTCCGCTGAGTGATGACGAGAAGCAGGAAATCGCTAAGGTCGTCGGGCACGGAGCGATCAAATATGCCGACTTGGCTCACAATCGAACCAGCGACTACAAGTTCAGTTTGCAAAAAATGGTCGCTCTGGACGGCAATACGTCCGCCTACGTTCAGTACTCGTTCGCGCGAACGCAAAGTATTCTGTCACGCGCGGATGTCGACGAAGCGGAAGTGGTGCGAGCCAATCGTCCCATCGAGGTGAAAGACCCCGCCGAACGCACGCTGGTGCTGTTGCTGTTAAAATTTCCTGAGGCGATCGATCAATCGCTGGAAGATTATCGGCCCAATGTTGTGGTCGATTATCTGTACGACGTGGCGAAAGCCTATTCAAGCTTTCACGAACAGTGTCCCGTGTTAAAGGCGGCCGATACGTCCGCCCGCGATAGTCGTCTGGCGATCGTCGCGGCAACGGGGCGCGTGCTGCGAAAAGGCTTACAACTGCTGGGGATCGATGTCGTGCAACGGATGTAACTGCATCGTCGCGAGTCGTTGTTTCGGAGCTGCGGCGGGTCTGATCTGTTGATCTGCTTGCGTTTTCGGACGTTTTCATACAAACTCGAATAACCTTCGTCCCTCCCTTTCCTTCCATCAAGGTTCCGATCATGAAATCCCACCTCCTCCGAAAACGATTGCTTCCGATATTGTCGATGCTTGCTCTTGGTTGGGCCTGCCAGCTTCAAGCACAAGATTGGACTCGGTTTCGCGGTCCCAATGGAACGGGCTATGTGAAAGATGGCAGCATTCCAAGCACTTGGACCGCACAAGACATTTCTTGGACGACAACGCTTCCCGGCGGTGGGATCAGTTCGCCGGTGGCCTGGGGGGATAAGATCTTTTTGCTGGCAGCCGACAAAACGTCGGCTCAGCGCCTTGTCGTCTGTATTGACCTGAAATCGGGAAAGCTCTTGTGGCGAGTGCCGTTCGATTCGGTACCCCATCATTTGCATCAACGCAATCGATTTGCGTCCAGCACGCCATGTTGTAACGCAACGCATGTATACGTGGCTTGGTCGGAGCCGCAACACACCACGGTGACTTGCTTGTCCCACGACGGCAATGTGATTTGGCAAAAGGATCTTGGAACTTGGCAAAGCCAGCACGGGTTCGCCACGTCGCCCATGCTTTACGATGACATGGTCGTCGTCTTCGATTCTCAGCAGGCCGATCAGTTGAAGCCTGGGGAGGAACCTGGGGAAAGCATGATGGTCGCAATGAATCAGAAGACGGGGGACATCGTTTGGCAGACGCCGATGGCGACCACCCGTGTCTGTTACGGCACGCCGTGCGTCTATCAGCCCCCGGAGAGAAGCCTCAATTGGTTGACGCCAACACGGGGAACGGACTGTTTGGCCTGGACCCATCGACGGGTCAGATGCTGTGGAGCCTGAAGGTCTTCCGTTCGCGATGCTGCAGCAGTCCGGTCGTTGCAGGGGATTTGGTGCTCGGGTCAGCCGGAAGCGGGGGGCGGCAATCACTTGGTTGCGGTTCGGCCCGGCCAAAAGCCGGAGGAGGTTTATCGATTCGAGCGGAGTGCTCCCTACGTTCCGACACCGGTTGTCGTCGACGACATGATCTTCGTCTGCGGCGACGCTGGAGTCGTTTCCTGCATCAGCGCCACCGATGGAAGCACGCACTGGAACCGTCGCGTCGGCGGAACGATTTCTCCTCGCCGATTGTTGTCGGCGATAAGTTGTTGACGATTAACATGGATGGGACCGCGACAATCATTCGCGCGGCAAAGGAATTCGAGAAGCTTGGCGAAGTTGAGCTTGGAGGAAATTACCAAGCAAGTCCCGCATACACGAAGGGATATCTGTTGCTGCGTCAGGAGGATCAATTGACTGCAATCGGCCCGAAACCACTGTAACTTTGTCGCTTCGACGACGCTATCTGAAGCTTTGCCGCAAAAGATCGTTTATTTTTTGCACGTTCCGCGGACGCTTGCCGATATCTGACAAGCCGGACGAAAGGTAAGGATGCCTTTCTAACGCGGAAACGCATTGTCGAATTAGGGTGTGGGGCCCGTCGACATGCTAACTTGGGTAACAAATGCCACGATGGAACGCAAACTTTGCGTTCCATCGTGTTTTTTTATGCGTCGCGTGGTCAGATATGAGGTGATTCGCTCCATTTAACGCGAAGGCATCATTTCAGACCACGCACGGTATATGTGCTTCGCTTGCTATCGCTGGGACCAGTCGATTCCAGACATCTGCGCCAAGGCGGCGACTAAGGCCTGCGTTCCGCTGCGTCCATGCCCTTGAGCTTTCAGCGCTTCATAGAGCTGCTTACCGAGGGCGAGTCCCGGCATCGAAAGTCCCATGCGATGGGATTCGTCCAATGCGATTCCCATATCCTTAATGAAGTGCTCGACAAAGAAGCCTGGATCGAAGTTATTGTCGATCATTCGCGGTCCGAGATTGGAAAGCGACCAGCTTCCAGCGGCCCCGGAACCGACCGATTGCAAGACCGTATTGAGATCAAGACCGGCTTTGTAACCGTAGATCAACGCCTCGCACACACCAATCATTCCAGTTGCGATCAATGTTTGATTGACCATCTTGGTGTGTTGGCCCGCACCGGCGGGCCCTTGATAAACGATGGTCTTTCCCATCGCTTCCCAACATGGTTGCAGCGAATGAACGACATCCTTGTCGCCGCCAATCATGATCGACAATCGAGCCTCCCGCGCCCCCACGTCTCCCCCGCTAACAGGTGCGTCGATGCTGTAAAGCTCTCGTTGGCTGGCGGCGTGGTCGATTTCGACAGCTAACGACGGCTGGCTGGTCGTCATATCGATCAGCACGCTTCCCGGCTTAGCGTTCTCCAACGTGCCATTGGGGCCGAATGTCACTTCGCGAACATCGTCGGGAAAGCCAACGATCGTGAAAATCAAGTCACTTTGCGCTGCGAGCGATTTTGGGCTGTCGGCCAACTTGGCCCCTTTCTCGACCAGTTCGCGTGCCTTGTCGGGACTGTGATTGAAAACGGTCATTTGAAACCCGGCATCGATCAAGTGACCGCACATGCTGCGTCCCATCACGCCGGTTCCAATCCAGCCAATTCGCGTTTTTTGAGGATTTACGTCAATCATGTTGCTTCCAGGTCTGGAGGTGAATCGCTTGATATACATTGCGTGGTCCGAAATGAGGTGATTCGCTTCAATTAACGCAAAGGCATCACTTCGGACCACGCACGGTATACCATGCTAAGGTGTCATTTCGGGCTCGCAGTCTCACTGCCCGCTCGGGTCGTCGATAACGATCGCCGTGTCATCCTCAAAACTTACCGATAAGCCAGCCTGTCGGCAAACCGACTGAATAATCTCCGTCACCAGTTGATCCTCCACAGAGAGAGTGACCGGCGTCATCAGGCGATCCGCCGTGGCTGCGGAGGTTTCCAGGTTGATGCCACTGGCTTTGCAAACGGCTTGCAACACCGCTTGCGCAGGCTTGACGCCGGGAATACGAAGCGTAAACCGCTTTTTCAGCGGTGATATTTCTGGTCGTGAGGGTTGGCCCGGTCGTCGTTTGGGAACTGCGGAGGCCATGCGAATGGCATGATGCACGGCTGACGAGCCGTTGACGCGAACAAGTCCCCCGCGTTGCTGAACGCTCATCTGCGGATCGAATTTTTTCAAGCTGTCCATCATCGAAGCGGCAATTTTAGAGGCGGGATAATCGATTGCCACTTGAGGGGACGGATTTGCCGGCTGGTAGTCGATTCGCCCTTCGGTCGGCTCATAAAACCGCGATTGGAGAATCCCGAGCCGAGCAGAACGATGGCGGTGGCTGCGTCAATGTCTCGCAAGTTCTTCTCGGCCCATAAGTCATGCGGCAGCGAGGCGGCCGAAACGACGATATTCCATTGATCGGAAATCATCTGACCAATCTCGCCGGGCGATGCCAATCGTGGCCACTGAACGTCGGCACTTCGCAGTAAGGCGACCGAATCCGAATTTGATTCTTTAAATTTCATTCGCAATTGCAAAAGATTCGTCGCCGCGTCGACAGCGGAGCCCTTCGGAGCAAGCAAGACCACGGATCGGCAGTTCCTCGCCGGCGTCGCACTGCCGGAGCAAATCAGCACCGCAAGTTCCATCGATTCGATCCCCACTCCGGCAGGTCAATGGGTTGCGTCGGATCGATTCGGCGGTCGAGCCAAATGTTGATACCATGCGTTTGCGAAAGACTTCGTGCCAGCTTTTCAAGAGGAATAGCCGTCCCCTGAACGTGGCACGGTTGTTGCAGCTTCGCGTAAAACGGTTCCGCAGCAATACTGCACGAGCCGATGAGCAGGGGAACGATCAGTAAAGTGTGACGTAGACGAGCCGTTTTCATTTCCGGTTCCAATTGTCGGCATTTCAACCTTGGCTTGCATTCGCATCCGTTTACCGTTCAGGAGCTGAAAAGTCATGTTTGTATCATGGAAAGGGAATCGCGTTCATTCAGCCCAGGTGGGTCAAGAGCCTATCCGAAATCCCCGAAAAGCCTCCTAAAGCTAGTGCTGTCCGCACGTCGGTTTCGGATTACGTGAAGTTCATGGTATCAATGGAAATGACGTTTGATCGGGAGCAAACCAATGTGAAAAATCAAATTGATGGCAGGTTTTGATTGAGTTTTTTTTCATTCGCGAGTAGCATGTTGTCAATGATGAACGCGTTTGATGTTATCTTGCGGCGATGTTTTTCAGTTGATCTTGCGACGTGGTCGCTCTAGGAAAATTCAAGTAGGTCTGATTGGCTACATTGGTTGGAAAGGTGTTTCGCCATGGTTCGTTCTCTCGTTCTGATGATTCTTGTCGTTGTTTACCACTTGGCTGTGTAATCGATGGAAAGCGCAAAGCCCTGTACTCGCTGAGCTTTACGGTCGCGGAGTGCATGCCTTCAACAATGGCGATTTGCTCGAAATATATCGCTATCTAACGATGGCATTAATGAAAACGGTTCGCGCGATCCTCGAGCGTATTACTTCCGCGGAGTCGTTAATGCTTCGACCGGTCGTCAGCCCGAGGCGGAAGTCGATTGGCAAACCGGTGCTGAACTGGAGGCCAAGGGTGAGTTCGGTCTTGGCATCGGTCGCTCTTTGCAACGAATTCAAGGGTCGATTCGCATGGAGATGGAAAACGTGTCAGCTGGCCCGGATTGGAATGTGTGCTGACCAATCCGCCCGAAACCAAGCCAGATACAACGAATTGCGAGCCGCCGAGTCGGAGGTCCTCCGCGGTGGAGCCGCTTCTCCGCCACCCGCTGCCGCCACTCCGCCTGCGGCCGTTCCACCTGCTGCAACGCCCCCTCCGAGCCCGGAAGTTGACAACTCCAACAATCCATTCGGAAACAACGCTCCGGGAATTGGTCAACCTGTTCCCGATTCGGAACGATCCATTCGCGGACGATCCAGCTGCACCGATGGAACCCGATGGGCGCTACGCCAGCCCCGCTGCCGGGAAGCGATCCTGGCGCGCGCAGCCCCGGCCAACGACGATCCATTTGGTGTGCCGGTGCCCTGGCAAGTGATGATCCCTTTGCGAGCGCGCTGCGACACCTGCGGCTCCTGAACCAGCGGCCCCCGGTGCGGACCTGTTTGCCCCACGGAGGCGATCCACGGTGCTCCTGCTCCAGCGGCCGGTGGCGAGATGAACGATCCGTTTGGTACCTGATCGATCGGGTTGGGCTTAACGATCTCAAAAGTCCGCTTTATTTGCTCATCAAAACGTCCGACATATTGCATTATGTGGACTGGATGCCTCAAATGATGTCGTGATTGGAAGGATTCGCAACGATGGGACTGGTGATTGGTGGTACGGTTGGAAGACAACGCGATTGTCCAAGCCAGCCCAGGACCAAGTGTTAAAGCTTCAGGCAACACCAAACCGATCGATCGTATCCGTGTTGGAAGTCGGCATTGACGACGGGGCGCGTTGCACGCGGTTGATTGAATGGCTCGCGTTCAACAAGTCCCTCTGACGCGATATGCCGCCATCGATATGTTCGAGGCCGTTGGACATCTGCCGTTGAAGCAATTTCATGCGAAAATGATCGCCAGTTCGACAAGCCGCGCTTCCCTGTTCCCGAACCCCAGCGACAGGCTTGCCTCGCGTTGCGCACACCATCGGGGCGGTCGACCTCTTGATTCTCGATCAGCACCCTTCAACGATCGATGATCCGTCGGCTCGCGTTTTTCTACCGCGAGTCGTCCATGAGGACTCGATCATCGTCGCACCGGACCTATCATCCACAACTCTCGGATCGATCGATCACGCAACCTTTATGGAAGCGATTCGATCCACAAAAAGCGTCGCTGCATAGTTCGTGGGTTGCTTTTGGTCATCATCTGAAATCGCAGGCCACCTCTTCTCTTCGCTCCCCCATCAACCCCGCCGACAATCTTCCGCACTGGTCGCGATGTCAAAGCCTAATTGGCTATCTGTTTCTGAGACGGTCTGCGATCCATTCGGGATCACGCCGCTCGTCGAGAATCGCCACAACCAGGACAACGTCTGATCGGACCTCGTAATAGACTGCGAAGTGGAAAGCGGCTCGCAGGACATGCAATGAAAGCCGTGACGCATCGAATGGACACCACTCAGACAGCAAGCGAGCGAATGTCGGTGGTGAGGGAATCAAAGAAGTAGTCGCCCGCCTGACGATCACGTGCGTCGTAGAAGGCAATGCCATTTATGGGTCTCGTTCCGTGTCATCTGAGAGCTGAACAATCACCCGCGATTCTGCTTAATTCGTGTTACAACATCTTCGAGCGACGAAAACGTCGCTTCGCCGCTTTCGATGCGGCGATTATATGCTCGGCAAGAATATCGGCGTGCCAGGTGGGCGGCGTGTAGTCGGGAGATGGGCTGAGCGATGCCCATAGTTGCTCCATCGCATCCAGCGCAACAATGTCGTCATCGACTCGGAGTGGAAGTTGCATTTAGGTCTCCGATTTCAGGACAGGGCTATCTTTAGCACGGATAAAGAACGATAAGTTCAAGGTTTGGCGGGTGGGAGTCATTTGTTTCAAACGGGCGACCTTCGTGATCTGGGTGCGCGTGACTGCCTGTCACATTCATTCGACCCACCAGACAAAGATTATTCGTGCTGTGAAGATTGTCGCACTGGCCCTCGGGAAATTCAACTCCGCAATGTGTCGCTATGACTCCAGTTGACGACCGCAACCAGACACCCCTGCCTGCTCGTCAGGCAGGTGGATCAGTTTTGAAGTTAGATAGCGGGGCACTTGAATATCGACCCCTGCCGCCTCGTGCGGCAGGTGAAGCAGTTCGATCCGCCGATGAAACTTGCGTTCCCACCAGACGAGCTGGCGGGGGACGAGATGTTCCGGCGTTCGCTTGCTAACTGCAAAGCTGCCGTTCCCGCCAGACAAGCTGGCGAGGGCGGCTTGATCGAAAGGGGACATCGTTGTGCCGTCAGTGTCGATCGAGAAGCTCAGTTCTCAGCATTCAGCATCTCTGGCATAAGTCTTCAAATGACTTATGCCGAGGTGCTTAACTGGGAAAGCTTTGTTGACTGTGGCGTCGCTGACGGGATTACCTTGAAACGGATATTCGACACCTGTGATGCCGACCTCGTCGTGATGGAAACCTGTGGGCCTTCGAGATGAATCAGCGATCCGCTGCAATCTCAACGACCGAAGACTCGCACGCGCAGCATCAACGAAGAAGCTTGGCGGTGGGTCAACGTGAAACGCAAGACGCTCGACCAAAGGGTGAACAAGACCAGGAACACGATCCTCGCCTAGTTCGTCAATCATGGGATCGAGATCGCCTGCGGACGACAGCTGGCGGAACAATTCCGATGAACACCAAGGAAAGATTCCCGTAATGTACCAGCACACAACAAGCCTGATACTGAGAAGTTTGCTTTAGGTCGAATGCCCTGACCGAGCCGTCATTACGACCGAGCCGTTGATGCGATCAAGAACTTTTCAGACACATCGCCCTAAAAGAATGTAAGTGTTACTCGCGAAGGAAAGCTGTTGCTCACTGAAGCCTCCAGGGCAAGCATCCGTGGTATGGAACAAAACCGCTCAAGCGTGTTTGAACCGTGCATGGACAAATGAGACAGTGCCGCGACGGCCAACAAGCCGACACCCTCAGAGGACCAAAGAGCACTGACAGCTCGAATAGTCGTTTAATCGACCCCTTGTTGAATCATCGCGTCGCAAAGTTGGCGGTCACTCCCCCAAAGCTCACCACCTAATGGCACCTACTCCAAGGCACTTCCATGTAGAAAAGAAAACACAAAAAGGTGGCTCAGCCCACTTGCCAAAGTCGGACTTCATAGTCGTCGGCCGAAACCGGACGGCCACCAAACAACTATGATTTAAACACACGTCGGTCGGCGGGTCCTGTTCACCACTTTGTTCAGCGACGTTTGATGCGCCGGCCAACTGCGGAAACAGACCAAGCTTGCCAATGATATTGCTGCAAAGAAGGCAATCGGATACCACAACGTATTGACCAGTCCAAAGTGTGGAGTCAGACCATTTGAAGTACCGATAGTAAATGCCCCATGAATCGCCAAATGACTCTTCCCGTACGCATATGATACGTTGCCGTCTGCATACGCTAGTCCGATGATGTTACCGCGATACGGCCCGTATTCAGCGTTGTTGAAAAAGACGATCCGGCGAATCGAGTCCGCACGACCACACACCGACATGGGTCTCATCGCTGAGCGAAAATGGTAATCCCATGGGCTGACGAAGTAACCCGCGAGAAACAGCAATACCGTTGCCGCGAGCATCACTGTCGAAATCATGGTCGCGATCTTGAGTGTTCGATATGCCACGATAAGCCAGAAAGAATCCATGTAAGTTCGAGGTTTGGCGGTGTGCGTCATTTGTTTCAAACGGGCGACCGGGCTCGTGGATCTGGGCAGCGCGTGACTGCCTGTCACATTCAATCGACCCACCAAAACACAAAGATTATTCGTATGAAGATTGTCGCACTGGCCCTCGTGAAATTCAACTCCGCAATGTGTCGCTATGACTCCAGTTGACGACCGCAACCAGACACCTCCCGCCTGCTCGTCAGGCAGGTGGATCAGTTTTGAAGCGTTAGATAACGTGGCACTTGAATATCGACCTCTGCCGCCTCGTGCGGCAGGTGAAGCAGTTCGATCTGGTCGCGATGTCAAAGCCCCACTGGCTATCCGTTTCTGAGACGGTCTGCGATCCATTCGGGATCACGCCGCTCGTCGAGAATCGCCACAACCAGGACAACGTCTGATCGGGTCTTCGGGATGACTGCGAAGGGAAAGTGGCTCGCAGAATATGCAATGAAAGCCGTGACGCACGAATGGACACCACTCAGGACAGCAAGCGAGCGATAACGTCGGTGGTGAGGTGAAATCAAAGAAGTAGTCGCCCGCCTGACGATCACGTGCGTCGGTGAACGCAATGCCATTTATGAGGTCTCGTTCCGCGTCATCTGAAAGCTGAACAATCACCCGCGATTCTGCTTAATTCGTGTTACAACATCTTCGAGCGACGAAAACGTCGCTTCGCCGCTTTCGATGCGACGACATGCTCGCAAGCACGTCGGCGTGCCAGGTGGGCGTGTAGTCGGGAGATGTACGTGCAGCGATGCCCATAGTTGCTCCATCGCATCCAGTTTTTGGGCCGTTGTCATCGACTCGGAGGAAGTTGCATTTAGGTCTCCGATTTCAGGACAGGGGCTATCTCAGCACGGATAAAGAATCCATGTAAGCCCATGTTTGGCGGGTGAGTCATTTGTTTCAACGGGCGACTGGGCCGTGATCTGGGCAGCGCGTGACTGCCTGTCACATTCAGTCCACCCACCAAACACAAGGATTATTCCTATGAAGATTGTCGCCCGGCCTCTTCGGGAAATCCAACTCGCAATGTGTCGCTATGACTCTCAGGTGCTGACGACTGCAACCAGACACTCCTGCCTGCTCGTCAGGCAGGTGGACTGTAGTTTTGTAGTTAGATAGCGTGGATTGAATATCGACTTCGCCGCCTCGTGCAGGCAGTTGTCTCGATCCGCCGGACAGGGCCTTGCGCTCCCACCAGACGAGCTGGCGGGGACGAGATGTTCCGGCGTTCGCTTGCTAACTGCAAGTTAGCTGTTTCGCCAGACGAGCTGGCGAAGTGTTTGATCGAAAGGGGAAATCGTTGTGCCGTCAGTGTCGATCGAGAAGTCGTCCTTCAAGGACGACGCGACGGTGCCATTGCCCACGATGATCTGGTTTGGTCAATCCGATGTGAGCGTTTCGATCATGCTGTCGGTGTTTCACCCAATCGCTTGACCAAGGCGAGTCTTCGTCTTCGTTCTCGGCTGGTTGCGTCGATACCGGTTGGCG
This sequence comes from Pirellulaceae bacterium, assembly GCA_041399105.1. Taxonomy (GTDB): domain Bacteria; phylum Planctomycetota; class Planctomycetia; order Pirellulales; family Pirellulaceae; genus Rosistilla. The sequence goes on from JAWKTL010000002.1 coordinate 142,917, forward strand.
AGCAAGAAAGTTGATGACGACAAGGGCGTCGAGCGGAGTCAATTGGTAATCGCCGTTGGTGTCGAAGTAGCTGTCACCAAGCGGTTCGATCGAAGGATTGAGAGCCCGGGCACCTCCGTTGACATTCAGTTCATTCAGAATTCGGAGCGCATCGATCGGCGCGACGACACCATTCCCATCGACATCGAGCGGAAGTTCCGGGTTTTGGTAAAAGGCCGGTTCGTCGTCCATGATTCGGATCGATGCCGTCCCCTGAGCATACCCGACTGCGGTAAATGTGAAGTCGAGCGTAATGAGGCCCTTGCTGAAGCGTATCGTCAACGACGTTCAGAGAGGTATCGCACCGCAGCGATCCGATTGGCAGAACGACCAATGTTGGGCATCTGAGCGACAGAAGTCGGCTCCGCCATAACGATGACGTTGACCGGGACTGTCGCACGGTGAAGGAGCTGTCGCACCGTCAAGGTAAGCTTCTCATCTTCAGCGTTCTCGTCGATGCGGTCCACGTTCCACTGGGCTGTAATCGATTCGGCATCGGTCACGGCAAGCTCGATCGAGTCACCGATCCATCCGGTCGCTGAAGCGGAAAGGATCACGCTTTGAACGCCATCGAACAACGTATCGTCGACGGCGTTGACGCTGACATTCACGCTCGATTGCCCGGCTGGAATAACCGCCGTCGCCGCAAGCCGTGCTTCGCCGGTATCCGAACTGGCCAAAGCAACCGTCAATGCTGGAGCGGTGGACGCGACCGATCCGCGAGTGACGGTCAGCATCGCGGCACCGTTCCCTTCATCTTCACCGATGCTGGAACGACTCAGGGACAGCGAAAGTTCGGGAGGCTCGCCAACCGTGACTTGAAAGCTACGGGAGACCGGACTGCCGTCGTCGTCGCTGACCGTCACACGGACCGTCTTGACGCCGGACGTTTCGTAGACATGTTGACCATCGAAAGATGCCAGCGTCGGGCGGGTTGCATTCCCCACTTGATCGATGGTCGCCGATCCGGTCTGGGACGTCGAACCATCTCCCCACTCGATCGAGTACGAAAATGTTTCATCGGTCCCCGCCTGGGTGTTGCGAAACCCAGGGTCGCTGATTTGGCCGATGTTTTGAATGGATAGCGATTGTCCAACGGTGGCGGTCACGTTGTCGCTGACCGTCAGCGTCGGGTTCACATTCGTCACGGTCGCCCGCAGGGAACTTGTTTGCTCACCCAATCGGTTGCCGCGAAGGACAACATCGACATCGTAAACGCCATCGTCGGCGTAGACGTGGCTGCCGGTGACGGTCACCTGACGGCTGTCGAGCGTCCAACCCAAATCATCGAGCGCGGCGAAGTCCAACGGCGTCGGCTGGGTTCGTCGACCACGAGCCAAGCTGGGATCGAGCAACGTCGCTTCGCCGCCATCGGTAACACTGCTGTCCCAGTGCCCGCCATTCAGAGGAACATTTCCGCTGCCGTCGTAGGCGGCTCGCGATTTAGGTCCCGTGAAACTGTTGCCCGACCGTAACCTCAGCCAGCTTTGTGCCGTTCCAAAACCGAGCAGATGCGCAACTTCGTGCATGGCGACCGAAACAAAGTCGACTTGACCATCGACGATGCCGCTGGGGTCCTGGCCGAAGTACCATTCGTCGAGGCTGCTGTTGAAGGTGATCGAACCGCCCCACGGTCCAAAGTCGGTCGGATTGGTTCCTGCGGCCCCGGATTGTCCCCGCGTTGCAACGCTGTCAAGAAAAGCTTGACTCGTGCCGCTGGCCGAGAACCCGCCGAAGGAGCCTTCCCCCAATTGATTTGACGGCAGTGGTTGTGCTCCGGCGTAAATCACAATCTCGTTCGCATTGATCGTCAGATTCGTCAATTCAACTTGCTGACCGCGATTCGACGGATGCGCGAAATTTGCTTTCCATGTGTTTGCGCCACCGGGGACGATGGCATCCAGGGAGTCGGTGAACCGCTCAACCCAAATGTCGGCGGCGGCTTGCAGCAACGCCCGACGCTGCGATGTGAAGAAGCCTCGGGTGTCATAGTCGTAACGAATGACAGCCTTCAATGGCCCATCGGTGTTCAGCGAAGAAACCGTTGCGGGCGATGTGCTACCGTCCCCCCAATCAACGACCGCGCTCGCCGTGCCGACAATCGTCGATGCGTCCACGACGCGTGAAAAATCGAATGCCGATCCTTCCGCCGAAAGCATCCGCCGCGATTCGAGCAGTTGACACGAAAGGGGCGCGTTCGCTGCGGGAGCGTTTGCGTGGAGTCAAGATGTCCAACAGCCGATGGATCATTGGTCGGTCAGCGTGTCGAATGATGAGATGAAAGCGGTTCGGCTTCCTAGAGTAGCCCATTGAATTTTAACATGTCATCCCCGATTGGTACTTGTTTTAGCAAAAGATTGCAGCGATTGGAACGAATTTGACGGACTCGACGCATTTCCGTCGGCATTCTTGTCGTCCTTCGCTGGATCATCTATTTCAATGATGAACGCGTTTGATGTTATCTTGTGTCAATATTTCTCAGTTGATCTTGCGACATGGCGCTTCAGGTCGACGATGAACGCGTTTGATGTTATCGTACGCCAATATTTTCAGTTAACCTTGCGACGGGGTCGCTCGGAGGTTCGACGCCGGTTGCTGCTGACTCATGCAATGAAACGCCCCCAGGCCCCAACTGAGCGCCCGACGCATCGACCGGCACAACCTCATGCCGCTGCATCAACTCGCGCAGTATTGAGATCGCTCGCTGATCGGCTGATGAATCGGCGAACGTTGGGACAATCACTTGGTTTCCGGTGATCAAGTTGCAATAACATTCCGGTACGCGTTGCCCGTCGACATAGCGTGCTCGAGGCAGTGGGAGGGTGGATGTTCACCTTTTGCTCCTGCTCGCCCCCCAACGTTTCAGTTGCTCACGGTTTTCCGTCAGCTTCGTAATTCGCATCGGTCGGATCACATGACGCGACGACAATGTTTTGCGGATCGACGAACCTCGCCAACTGGTCGATATGGCCGTCGGTATCGTCTCCCGCGAGTCCACCGCCGGTGAGCCAAATGAATTCTTGAATTCCGCGCAACCGCGTCAGTTCCGACTCCACTTGCATGCGATCGATATTCGGATTCCGCGTGGGCGTGATCACACAGTCGGGCGTCAACATCAAACGACCGGAACCATCGGTTTCCAGGGCACCGCCTTCCAGACAAAGCGTCGATGCACGACGACTCATGCCGAGGTGATCCAGTATGCGTGAAGCAGCCTTTGCATCGTGTTCCCACGGCGGATACTTGCCGCCCCATGAGTTGTACAGCCAGTCGACTCCGGCGACCTCCCCCGACGCGTCGATCACAAGGTCGGCCCGTAATCGCGGATCCAGCAATCGTTCGTTGGGATGTCGATCAGTTCAATATTCGTCATCCCCGACAACGCACGCTCCGCTTCTTTTGCAATGTCGACACTGGCCAACATACGAACTGGTGTCGTCTGCGAGAGATCTGTCGCGCAAGGCGGCGAAGGCCTTAGGAACGGGCTCGTAATGTCCCGGCCACGTCTCTCGATTGTGAGGCCATGATAGCCAGACGGCTTCTTGGGATTCCCATTCAGCGGGCCAGCGGACAGTTCGAGAAGGATGTGTCATCTGCGTCAACAACGAATGGAAACAAGTAGGCGGAAAGGTGCGTTACGTATCTTGCGAAGGTGCCACATCAGTTATCAACGCGTTTGATGTTATTGCGCGTTGAGTTTTTCAGTTGGCTTTGCGACGTAGTCGCTCTAAGAGATCTGTTAAGGCCGAATCTCGGATTATACCGTGCGTGGTCCGAAATGACGCCTTCGCGTTAAATAAAGCGAATCACCTCGTTACCGACCACGCGACGTTCATTGTCGGAACGAAAGTCGCCAAGACTTTCGGAGATCGACGGTCGAGGGTACTTCCAACCTTCCGGCGGATCGGGCAGGTTAAATGCTTGATGATGCTCACGCTGGCGGAGTTCAATCCACACCAACGTTTGTTGATACAAATCACTGTCTCGCATGGAAAGGGCTCGCGTCGCGTGCTTCTTCGCTTGATCGTAATCTTGCCTGGCAACCGCCGCGATTGCAGGTTATGAAGCCGCGTGGCAGCGAGGATGTTTGTCGACGACTTTCCGCCAGATCGATTCTGCTTGCGGCCAGTCCCCCGCAACCGCACATTCGTTCCCACGACGGATTTCTTTCGCTCCCCACGTTGCACGCGGTTTGGCGAGCTGAACGGAATAGCGGCACGGACAAACAGGTGATCAACTTCCACGTTTCACGCACAGCGGCTTCAATCAATCGCTCATCGGGGAGCAAAACGTTCCGCTAAGTCCGGGTGTGCCTCGGCGACGAAGGCTGGTGAAACGGAAACAGGTCCGGCCCAGACGGTGTTTCCCGATGCGACATCAATGACCCGCCACGAAAGGGCAAGCGTCTTGTCCTCCTTACGCGACGCGAGCAACTGGTCAAGCTTGGCTGCAATCTGCGGATCGTCATGTCGCAGTGTCGTGCGGTGTTTCGAGAAAGGATCATTCAACACCTCCCCCATCAACACAAAGTCAACCGAAGCACGCCGCGCAACGGGCAACAGAGCGACATCGCTGGAAGATCCCTCCGCGAATCCAACAAGCTGAATGGTGTCTGCTTGGCTCAGTTCGTATGCCGAGACGACGCGAAGCCCAAAGTCGTCGTTTCCTGGCCGACTTTGGATCGACTTGGCCAGCGACGCGGTCAGTTCAACCGAACCTTCCAGCGGTGCAACGACAATCCGCTTGTTTAGACCCGATGTGCCCAACGGGGGTTGCCAAACCGCGATCTGCGTCGTTGTTCTGCAACCGAGCAACAACAGCAACACCGGCAACCAAGCACGTCTGCGGATGGGCCAGTTGTGATAAATGCGTTGCATGTGGAAGCTATATCAATAATGAACGCGATTGATGTCCTCGCGTCGAATGAAGCGAATCACCTCATTTTTGACCACGCGACGTATTTCTTGCGTCAATGTTTCGTCTCGTCGTTAGCGTGATTACATTGCGTGCGGCTTATTGTCAAGGAAAGCTGCGAGAGATAGCGACTTCAGGCAAGAGAATGGCTTCATGTGTATCCGTCAATTTCCTGAAAAGTTTTCTTTGGCGACCAATCGCCGCATCGCTTGGATTGTCAGTAATTGCTGGCAATTAACGCTTGCGATAGGGGCATCGGCGGTTACGTGATTCATCCTTTTTTAACAATCGGCAATTACCCCCTTTCCGAATGTCGCGTTCTGAACGAAACTCTAGGAAAGGTTAGGGAAAACCTGACGTCGCAGATGGAGTTGCATTTCCAGGTTTTCGAGTTTTGAAAGGTGAAGAAAATGGTTCGAATGACATGCTTGTGCTCTGCACTGATGTTGATGTTCTTGGTGACCGGCTGTGAAGAAGCAGCTCAAGTGAATGACGATGCCGCCGGTATCGCAAACCAAGCCGCGGCCGAGATGGAAGGCGCTGTCGGTGAAGCTGAAGCCGCCGCTGGTGACGCCGCCGCTGCCGCTGGTGAAGCGGTTGACGCCGCCGCCGCGGAAGCCAACGAAGCTGCGGAAGCGGTCAGTGACGCTGCTGGTGAAGCTGTCGATGCGGCCAAGGCTGAAGCGAACGAAGCAGCGGAAGCTGTAAAAGAAGCGACTGAATAATTCTTGTCGCGGCTTGCCGACACATCTGTCTGACTGGTTTGACACAGTGGGCGGCATCCATCAAACGAAATGCTCTGCGATTCGAATTCGCGGAGCATTTTTTATTGAGGTTTGAGCTGACATGAAATGGAAACTCCGCACAACCGACATCGACTTCCAATCAGGCCCGGTCGTGATGGGTATTCTCAATGTTACACCCGACAGCTTCTCCGATGGCGGCAACTGGACGAACACTCAGGACGCGGTTGATGCCGCGCTGGATGGAGGATGCGGGAGCCGGGATCGTTGACATCGGAGGGGAAAGCACCTCGACCCTACAGTCAGCCGGTCGATGCAGAACAAGAACGATATCGCGTGATGCCCGTCGTCGAGCAACTCGCTCAGCGACTAACCTGCCCGATATCGATCGACACGTCAAAAGCTTCCATCGCGGAGGAAGCCGTTTCAGCGGGGGCACAGATCATCAACGATGTCACCGGATTGGAAGGCGATCCCCGGATGATCGAAGTCGCGAAGAATTCGAATGCGGGGATCTGCGCGATGCAATGCAAGGCAATCCGCAAACGATGCAAGACAATCCCACGTACGTCGATGTTGTCGAAGAGATCTTTCAGTATCTGGAACTTCGCAAGACGCACCTCTTGCACAGTGGTATTGACGGCGATCGAATCTGTCTTGATCCGGGAATCGGATTTGGAAAGTCGCACGAGCACAACATCGAACTGCTACGGCGTGCCGAACGCTTCGGCGACTTTGAATGTTCCAATCTTGATTGGACATTCCCGCAAAGGGTTCGTCGGAAAAATTGTCGGCGACGACCTGACGCTTCGGGATATCGGTACCATTGGCGTCTCGTTGGCGATGGCCGCCAAGGGAATGCATGTTTTGCGAGTCCACAATGTTTCGTGGACCGTTGCCGCTACGCCTGTTTCAATCGTGCGTTTATACGTCGCATGGTCAGAAATGAGTGATTCGCTTCATATAACGTGAAGGTATCATTCCAGACCACGCACGGTTTAGCGGCTGATTCAACCGCAAGACGTTTGTCGAAATACGTCACAGGGCTCGACATCGCTCGCTGGTCTCCACCGAGACACTCGGCGGAGACGGCTGGGCCACGGATTGATCGTTCGATCATTCCTTACCAGATGTATTCAACACCCACCGAGAAACCGTTCAACAAGATCGAATCGTCGATGTTGATGCGTGCTGTTCGAGGGACGGTCGGGTTGTTGATCAGTTGATCGGCTTGTCCAGTGTTGAAGTTTCCTGCTCCCAGAGCAACCCCATCGACACCGATCAGCCAATACGCGGCGGTGAAGGTCCAAGCGTAACTCATGCGATATGCCAAACGTGCCTGAAGTTCGCTTAGATAAGCTGTCGTCGAGTCGCTCGCAAATTCATTGACTTGATTCAATCCGGGAATCAGGTCAATCGAGTTGGCGCGGATAACGGTGTTCTGGTCGGCGCGGTTGCCGAAGATCGCTCCCTTCCAGCCGACTCCCAAGTTGAAACCGGGCATGACGTTCCACCACAGATCGCCACCCAACTGAGCCCCGACCAGACCGTTGCGGGTCTCCGTCAGACTGTTGAAGAATCGTGGGTCGGTCGCCGCGGCGGTGTCGTTAAGAGCACCGCGAGCGTCGAAGATCAACTTTTCGTCGAGGTCAAAGTATCGGAAGCCGACCAACCACGATCCTTGAAAGCGGCAGTATGGTCCGACCCAGCGACGACGATAGTTCGCTTCGCCGCTGTGAATGTTCGATTTGTAAATCAACGACTGACGCGATGACAGATCGGTGTCGTCAAAACCACCGGTCGGATCGGTTCCGAAGTTGCTGAATGCCGAGAACAGGTTGAAGGTGCTGGCACCGCCGGGCGTCAGGGTCGCCGTCACCGAAGCCGCCTCGGAGAAGTGTTGTGAACCGAAGTAGATCGCTTCGATGTTTCCTCCAGCGCCAAACAACATGCTTCCCGTGATCCGCCATCCCGCCGCCAGTTCGTCGAACGCGACGTCGTCGGTGCTTAAGATGACGTTGGCGTCAACCTGATTCGTTACGGGATTGATCGTTCCCTGCCCCAGGCTGGTTACGGCTTGGTTGGTAAAATCGCTGTCCATCGACAGGAACATCGCTTCAGCCTGGATGTCGTACCATCGTTGGGCACAGAGTCCGGCTTCCTGATAAGGCGCTAGGCATGCAAGCCATCCACACAGTTGTCCCGCATTGCTTGGCGACTGGCAGACACTGCATCCCGAACCCCGGCAGAACATACACAAATTCTGCAAGCCGTTCAGTTCGCCGCCCTGGCAGAGCTGTCCAATCAGACCTCCCGGCCCATTGGAACAACCACCGCAGCAGCCGTACCCGTCGCATCCACCTTGGCAATCACAACCCGACGGAGAGCAGAATCCCACGGGCGTCACATAGCCTGGAGGCATTGCGGGACCCTGTTGATACATCGCCTGAGCAACGCCAGGCGGCATGTTCTCGGGGATCATGTAACTGGTCTGTGATACCAGCGGGAAATTGCCCGGCATCTGCCCGCTGACCACTTGGGTGAGCAGTGTTAACGTTAGCCCAAAGCACAACGCAGTTGTCGTCAACGCTCGAATTTGCATCGCGTGATTCTCCGCAGCGGCCAAGCTGCATACCTCGTCCGGGATTCCGAGGGTGCATCGACTTATCACCCGGCAATTGACGATTGCCGTGCTCAAAGCACCCCCCTGATTTCGTTGAAGCTCCCTTTGTCACGCAGTTTCACGTCTTGAACGGACTGCGGTGGACAAAATCGGCTGCTCATGCAACCGTTGGGATCACTTTCATCGGACTTATCGGCATAACCGGACCCATCTGTTTGCTTAATCCGGTCGCTACGGTAAGGAAAAGTTGAACGAATATGGCGTCGCTAGCAATCCGCCCGCGCATCGCCCCTCGTCCAGCCGTCCCTTTGACAACCGGCTTTGGCCTTCACAGAGTCGCCGCGCTGAGATCAGCAGACGATAAAGAAAGAGTCGTTCAGATCGACCCAAGTGAATTGAAGTGCTTACTTCTTGCGATGGCGGATCTTAGCACGCATGCGTCGCTTCTTCCGACCTACCTTACGACGACCTTTGCCTGTTTTCTTCGTTCCCAATGCTTGGCTCCTATCAGTTGTATGCGTTGCGCGGCCATAAATGAGGTGATTCGCTTCACATGAGGCGAACGCATCATTTCAGACCACACACGTAAAGATGCGGACAATGTTTCAAAACGGTCCACTAATGTAACCGGAAAACGATCAAAAGCAAAGGGAACTAAAGAACGCCCAACGGAAAGGTCGGCGTGGCACCGCTGTTCTCGAAATCGGTTTCCGCCCAGAACAGGCTTCCGGCTTGTGGCGCGTCCTCCTGACGATCCTCCGGCATGTGCTCCACTGCGGTTGTGATCACCAAGTAAACCTTTCCACCATGTTCCACCAATGCGGGACAAGTGTTCTGAGGCGAACCCGGTGTTCGCCAAACAGCCATCAATTCGCCGGAAGCAAGTTCGTAACGTCGCGTTTCGCCGAAGGGAGCCGGCTCGGGATTGTAACTTGAGACAATCACCGACTTGCCGTCCGGCGAGACGATCGCTCCGTCGGGGACGCCCCCTTCGTTCGTCATGTCGATCACAACCTCCGCGTCCCCCAACGTCCCCGCGTCGATATCGAGCGGGTAACGCACGATCTTCTTCGTTGGCGAATCGATGTCTAAAAGGAACGTCTTCCCTTCTTCTTGAACCACCGCTTTGCCGTTGCTGCAAATCTGATCATTCCTTAAGGCAATCAACTTTCGATCCGCGCCGCGCCAGAGATAAAGCCCGGCTTTCTTCGTCTTGAATTCAAGATCCTTCGTACCGAAGATCAAATTCGAGCCGAAGACGACGCCATCGTTGATGATCGTCCCTTGCGCACCTTCATCGATTCCTTCGCAAAACGGAGCCCATGTCATATCGGCGGGATGAAAGATCCCCAGCGTTCGCTCGCACCCGATCACGAAGGAATGCCCATCGTCACACGGAAACGCGAAACCTGGACGTCCGGGAAGCACATGCGTCCGGTTGTTTCCGTTTTCAATGTCAAACACATTCAGCGATCCCTGCTTCGCGTCGGCACCAAGCTGAATGGCAACCCAACTGAACTTTGAAGCCCCAATCGAATAAGGCCCTTCCGGAAGAAAACGGAGCGTTTTCTCCGCAGGCTGATAAAGCACACTGGCGGTGAGTTGCTGAGCTTGCATTTTGAAAGCCGATCGAAGAACGAGTTGCTTGAATGTCGGGAAGGATATTGTTGATGACGATGATCCGGCGCGGAGGACAAGTCAAAAGACTAAGCCCTCGTCGCGACCGCCACTGTCTCGTCGTCCTTTGTAACGGCTTCAATCCCGCGAAGCTACCCCGGGAATCATCCCGGAAAGATAACGCCAGTTCTTGATGTAAGCGATCAGATCGCGCATCTGTTTCGGATCGATCTGCTGTTCAAACCCTTCGGGCATCAGCGACACACTGGTCGTTCGCGCTTGTTCGATGTCTTCGCGATTGATCGTTGTCAGCTTACCTTCGGCCTGCTTGAGAGTGATCGCCGACGCGGTCTCCTCCACCAACAGCCCGTCTTGCACCTGTCCATCAACGGTCACAACGGTGAAACGGAAATAGTTCGCATCGATGGCGGCGTTCGGATTCAGAATGGAAACCAACAACTGCTCGTGCGTCTTCGTGCGACTGTCGGAAATGTCTGGCCCAACCACATTGCCGACCCCTTGCACAACATGACACGCCGCACACTGCTTAATAAAGATCAGTTTGCCGGCGTGCGAATCTCCCTCCTCCGACATGGCCTGCCGATAACGATCGATGATCGCCTGTCGATCGGCCGACAACGACGAAAGCAATTTCGCCGATCGCGCCGCGATCGCCTTATCGGAATGATTTCGCAAACGGTTCGTTTGCGAGACGTCAATGGCTGCGGGAGTTATCGATTTCGCTTCCAATGCGTCCAACAAACGCTGCGTCCATTCCGGTCGTCGCAGCAACGAGGTCACACCGGTGCGCAGCAGAGCGGGCGGGAATCTCCCCGGATCGCTGAGAATCCGGTCGGCAAAATCCTTATCGCCAAGCGACGCGAGTCCTTCGACGGCGGAACTGCGAATCGCGGTCGGCGCATCCGATTCGAAGACCTTGATAAGCAGCGATTCCGTTTCGGGTGATCGATCCAGACGCACGATCGACATCGCATCAAGACGATCGGAAACGGGGATCGCCCCGTCCAGCACAGCCGAACGGGCATGATTCATGATCGCCGCCAAGCCGGGAAGCAACTGTCCGTCTTTCGTCACAAATTCGGTCCACGATCGACGGCTGCGCCCCATCCCCTCGTACAATCCTTGAACGATCTGCATCCCAAGAGCATCGGCCGGCATCTTTTCAAACAACGTGGCGACTTCCCCCTGCGACCCGTAGTAACCGACACGACGCGCCAGTTCGAACGCCAACGTCTTCACTTCCGTATCCGAAAACTGGCCGGACTGTTTCAGCACCTGATTCAGAATCATTCCCTGAATGCAACGCTCGGGCTGTCCGGGAACCATCAAGTACGCACGCATCAGCCGGTCGGAGGCGGCCTGTTTCAAAACGGCTTGCGGCACGGCGATTTCTTGCTTCGCGGACGTCACCGACTGACGCCAAGCAATCGCTTGCAGGACTGCGTCGTCGGATCGCATCAGTGACGCCAACAATGCGGGTTCCGCCCCCGCAGATTGATACAGCAACTCAGCCGCGACGCGACGGACGCGAGCATCGGCATCCTGTTCGGCGACCTGTGCTTGAAGCTTCGCAATCTCGCTTCGAAGGTTGCTGTCGGTTTCATTACGATGCATGATCGCATTCAACAGCCACAGGCTTCGTGTCCTGGCTCCCGGTTGATCTGCATGCTGTGCCAGCCGTTTCAAAGGGTCAATAAAGGGTTCCGCGTTCTTTTGCAGTTCTTCCAATATCAACCGCTGCGATGTTTGACGATGCCAACGATTGGGATGATTCAATTCGGCGACGAACTGCTGGACATCGGTTCGCCGAAAAGTCGCGATTGGCATCGCTTCGGCCGCGCGCTGATCGTCCGACTTCGCCGTGATCCGCCAAATGCGCCCGCAATCGCTTCCCCAACGCTGGTCGGGACGATTCTTCAACTCTTCCGGAACGAACTGCGGATGCTCGATCACGGCGCGATACATATCGACGACGTATAACGCTCCATCAGGTCCCGAATTCAAATTCACTGGGCGAAACCACATGTCGCGACTGGCCAAAAACTCGACCTCATCGCGTCCTCGTTTCGCCGAAAACGAAAAGCCGGTCGGCGTCATCACCTGCCGCTGCACCAAGTAGCCCGTCGGTTCGCATGTAAAGGAATTGTTGACCATCGACGCGGGCAACGCCGTTCCACCAAAGACATGCACGCCGCAAGCCGCCGTGAACTGCCCGGCATGCAAATTTGATGTCGTCCAGGCTTGCGCGATTGAATAAACACGAGAGTCCTCGCCGGCCGTGACCGCATCATGAATCGCATCATTGGGCGTCAACCACGGATCGCTTTCGATGATGCTTGAATCCAGTGCGACATGTTTGCACGGATTTCGGTTTGTGCATAAGAAGATGTTTCCGAAGTCGTCTTCCGAAAATCCGAATTGACCGTTTCCAGGGATCGCCTCGAACGAGCCCTCGAACGCATCAAAAGCAAAGTCTTTTCCGGCCAGCGATATGGGGGCCGTCTGTCCAGCAACCGGTTTCCAACGTGGATCGAGACTGGAAACCTGCCCACCGCGAAGTCCGTTGGAAATGTGAATGCGATTGTTCACCATCAAGGCGGGATGATTGGCCCTGAGCTGCGTGTTCTCTTGTTCGAAACCCTCAAACCACGGTTCCTGGAGATCGCACACGTCGTCGCCATCGGTGTCTTTCATGAAAACGACTCGGCCAGCCAGCGTGACGATCACTCCGTCAAGCCACGGTTGTACTCCCGTCGGGAAAACCAACTGTTCGGCAAAGGTTGTCGCATGCTCGAAGAAACCGTCCCCGTCCCGATCGCGAAGGACCTGAATGCGGCATTGCGGAGGCATGCCTTCGGCTGGCCCGAGCGGATAATCACGCATCTCGACGACCCACAGTCGGCCCGATTCGTCGAACGCGGAAGCGACCGGATCGATCACCTGCGGTTCACACGCAACCAATTCGATTTTGAGATCCGGATGCAATTCAAACTGCTTGGCCGACGCTTCAGGCGAGAAGGCTTGATTGCCGCGCGACGGAGCATCCTGCGATTGAACGGGACTGTCGATAATGATCCCGCCAAGTAGGGCTGGGATCAGCAAGATTCGGAATGCATATCGAATGCGATGAACGGACAGGCGGGACATAGGCTAAGCTTTGCGGTTTCGAGGAAGGCGTGGTATAGGTCTCACACGCTCCAGCTTAGCAGAAATCTCTCACAACGGGTTATACTGTGCGTGGCCCACAATGATACGTTCACGTTAAATCAAGCGAATCACCTCATTTCTGACCACGCGACCGGATTATACTGTGCGTCGCCCACAATGAAGCCTTCGCGTTAAATCAAGAATCACCTCATTGGCCACGCGACCGATTTGTGCGTCGCCCAATGACGCGTCTTCTGAAATGACACATTCGCCGTCGAATGAATGCGATAAACTTAGGACATCGACGGTCAGGGCGTGTCGTTGGGGACTCGAATTTCTCGAATCGTATTGCCGTCGGCATCAATGTATTGAAGCTGTTTTGACGTCAAAACCGTCAATCGGTCCTTCGTAACGGAGGCTACTTTCACAATCGAAGTGTCCGACGACTTTGTGATCGTTGTAATCAGCACGCCGTTTTCAATTTTCCATTTGGCCTGCAAGACCAGGTTGATCTCTTTGTCCCCCACCTTTGTGATCGAACGCGACGCTGCCAAGCCGTTTTCCGCGTAGACGGTCCATCCAATCGATTGGCGTTTTGTCTTGGGGTCTTCGAATTCCACTTGCCACTTGCCGAGCAAACGCTTCGACAAATCTTCGTCGCTCACTTTTCGTGGCGTCTGCGCTTGGCCAACCAGCGGCAAGCAAAGGGAAAACAAGAGAGCAAAACAGATCGTGTAGGAAAAGAACTTCATTGGAGACCTCCTCGGGGAACGGGCAACGCGATCCCTTTGCCGCGTTTCATGGTGACACTCTAGCCTAGCTCAAGCTTCCGTCATTTCCAGGCCTTCCCGCAAATCAATTGGTGATGCAACTCAGGGGGTTGGGGCAAGCGGAACGATGGAACGAAGGATAGGGCTTCCGATCCGAAGGATGCGCACGTTAACGTAGCTCGACGGTCTCCGTCGAGAATCTCGGCGGGGACCGCCGAGCTACGGATTGTTCGACCGTTTATTGGCGACGCTGCCTGACAGCCGTTGCCAAGTCGTTCAACAGCGTCAATGTCTCGTCCCAGCCGATACAGGCGTCGGTGATGCTTTGCCCACGCTGAATCGGCTCGCTCTGTTTTCCCTCGATAAGATTACTTTCGATCATCACGCCGATAATCCTTCGGTCACCTTCACTGATCTGATAACAGATATCGCGACAAACGTACGCTTGGCGTTCGTGGCGTTTCCGCGAGTTGGCGTGACTGCAGTCGATCATGATCCGCGCTGGCAAGCCCGCTTTCTCGAGCAGCCCCGCAGCATCGTCGACGCTTGCCGCGTCGTAATTCGTATGCGTGTTGCCGCCACGCAAAATAAGATGGCAGTCTTCGTTCCCCGTCGTTTGGAAAATCGTTGATCGACCATCTTTGGCAACCGAAAGAAAATGATGCGAGTTTCGGGCGGCACCGATTGCATCGACCGCAATCTGGACACTCCCAGCCGTTCCATTCTTGAAACCAACGGGACAGGACAGTCCCGACGCCAATTCGCGGTGTCCTTGGCTTTCCGTTGTCCGAGCACCGATCGCTCCCCAACCGACTAAGTCGGCGATGTACTGAGGGCTAATCAAGTCGAGGTATTCGACTCCGGCAGGTATCCCCGATTCGTTGATGTCCAACAGCAGTTTCCGAGCAATTCGTAGGCCTTCATTGATTTCGAAACTGCCGTCAATGCGTGGATCGTTGATCAACCCTTTCCAACCGACCGTTGTTCGTGGTTTCTCGAAATAGACCCGCATGATGATCAACAGGTCATCGCGGAGTTCTTCTTGAATCGCTCGAAGCTTATCCGCATACTCCATTGCCGACTCGGGATCGTGTATCGAGCATGGCCCGACCACCACCGCGATCCGATCATCATCTCCCTCCAGCAACCGATGAAAATCTTGTCGTGCTTGAAAGACGGTTGTCGAAGCGGTCTCACTGACGGGAATTTCAGCGATCAATTCGGCTGGCGAACGGAGAGCCTTCTGATTACGAATACGTAGGTCGTCGGTCGATTGTGTCATCGGGGTTTCTGGCGGTTTCCAAAACGAACATCCAAGAGCGACCATGTCGCATGATCAAATGAAAAACAGTTGCGCAAGATAACATCTGGCGCGTTCATCTTTGATATAACCGTCGCGCGGTCAGAAATAAGGTGATTCGCTTCATTTAACGTGAAGGCGTCATTTCGGACCAGGCACGGTATAAGAGCCAATAGGCTGTGTGAGGTATATGTCGAACCGACCAGTTTAGTCAATGGTGGGCAACACCGAGACAAGCCTCTCCCTGGGCGATACGCCTGCAACACAGTCTACTCGCACGCTCAGGGCAACGCCGATCCACGGTACGATTTTGAAATGGGTCAGCCTATCGGGCGTAAGGATTCACGCGCACTCCGTCTTGCGACGCCGGCGTCCGAGGCGGCGAAGGCTTTGATTCGCCGATAACGCTGTTCCTTTCAGAACTGCGGTTGGATGTGCTTGATCGACCGAGATGCGTTGCGATCGAAAGTTCGTTCGAGTTCTTAACGGTCGTGATCGGCAGCGCCCCCTGACTGGCATTTCGCGACAGCCAGCTTTGAGCGATGCCGAAAGCCAACTCGGGAAGACGGAAGTGGTCCGGAGCAGATACCTGCCGCACTTCGATGTTGCTGCCGACGGCCTGACCGAAGCGAACGATATCAGCAGCCGAAACAACTTCGTCTTGCGTCGAATAAACCACCAGTGTCGGCACGGTCAAGCGATCCGCAAAGGCCATCGGATTCGCCTGTTCCAAGAACGAAACCGGCAGCGAACGTTGATAATGTCTCAGCTTGGTGAGCATTTCCGATTCTTCCTTGCTGATATCGCAAGCGGGGGCGAAGGCGACGCATCCCGCAATTCTGGAATCGGCGGCCGCCAGTAACAATGCTTGTTTGCCTCCTGACGAATGGCCAATCGCGAACAGCCGCTTTTCGTCAATCGACGGGAACTCCTTCAACGCGAAATCGATAGCGTTGCGTCCGTTGACCAGGCCAGCATGCGAAAGTCCGTACAGATGTGCCTGCTGGGCGAGCACCTTCGCTGAAGTTTGCCCCGTTAACTCAACGGTACCGCCGTCCGTACCATAGACGACCACGGCAAACCCAGCGTTTACATAAGGGAGTATCGGATCGGTCGATGCGGTCCCCGCCGACTTTCCCGTGAACACCGTAGCGCCAGCGGGATTGTAGAACAAACAGGCAAGCCGTCTCGATTCCGCGACGTCCGGAATCAAGACCTTAATATGTCGTCCGGTAAACCCGAGATCACCAGAGGGAATTTGCAAGTCGTAATTGTACTGAGCATATCGCCGCGCAGCGGTCACTTGCGTGAAGCGGACCTGCTTCCCAGGTGGCGTTTTCGATGGGGGCAGATCGAAAAGGTTGTCAGACACGCTCGCCGATTCGGTTGGCGTTTCGACGTTGCATCCGATGGTTAACGAAACCAGCAGGCATAAAATTAAGACAGAAGAAGCTCGCATGTTCTCAATCGATCACGGGAAAGGCCAATTTGGGGACGTTTTAACGTGCGTGGTCCGAAATGATGTCTTCGCGTCGAATAAAGCGAACCACCTCATTTCTGACCACGCGACGCATATACCGTGCGTGGTCCGAAATGTTGCCTTCACGTCAAATGAAGCGAATCACCTCATTTCTGACCACGCGAGGTATATACCGTGCGTGGTCACAAATGATGCCAAACAAGGAAAACCTATCCCTCACAGCGAACTAGCGTCGCAAAAACTTATCGCTCAAGTCGGAATCCTCTTCGCCGACGATCGATCAATCCGCACAACCCTTGCGACCCGCCTGCAAGACATTCGTGGCTGAAGAGCCCGCGCGACGTATTGATCGCACACGATGTAAACGGCAAACCAAGCATTGTACAGCGTGCGTGGAAAATCTGGAATGATAATGCTGGTATTGCACTAAATGAAGCGAATCACCTCATCTTCGGCAACGCGACGTATAGTACGCTATGCCATCAATCTGCATATTGCGGGTGCCTGCAATTTCACCGGCTTTGGGGTTGATGCCTCAAGAATTGTACCTATCTCCGACGCGGAACAAATTTCGGTCGACATCGGAGCTCGTTGCGATCACGACCGACACCTATAACTTGGATTTACTCCAATCGAAACTGCGTGTATACGGTACCAAAGAATGGAGTCGGAATCTCACAATTCATTGCGCAGCAACCGACTTCAACACGCAACCTTCTTCACTGACGTGGAAACACCATTCAGTTCACGATAGGTTGCTGTTTGTTGAACATCGCTGCCGCAGTCAGCAACGAATACTCTTTCGCCTTTATCGAAAAGCCAAGCGTATTCTATTTCTGTATCCCTCCCCAGCAAAAACAGTAATAAAAGGCAAACGGGGAGCCGCGATAGTTGATGCAGATACTTAATGAACCGAAGCACGTGAACATCTGGGAGCACATCGAGGCTAAGGTTGCAAAGGCTTTGAGGCCTTAGACGGCGGCAAGGCGATGTTCAAAGTTGGCCATTTGCGTATCGCAATCGAGATTGCTAGGATCTTCGTAGCAAGCAGGGAAAAAGCTTTTCGATGGGTCGCACACGTTATGAATGAAAATTAGACCGTCGTCGGGTATTGTGTGGACAAACACTGGCACCATGCCAATCGTAGTCAAGTGGGGCTTTACGTGAAACGGGCCTGACCTTCAATCAACGGAAAGCGACGGATAGCCGAGATCGAATCTGGT
This sequence comes from Pirellulaceae bacterium, assembly GCA_041399105.1. Taxonomy (GTDB): domain Bacteria; phylum Planctomycetota; class Planctomycetia; order Pirellulales; family Pirellulaceae; genus Rosistilla. The sequence continues at coordinate 160,794 of JAWKTL010000002.1, forward strand.
ACGCCGGTAGTCAGTATATGATTCTGCAACCCAAGTCATTCTTGAAATTATAATCAATGATCGCGATAACATCCTGCTCGGAGGACTCGTCAACTGGATTCGGCATTATTAATTATAAGGCTTTGCCCCCAGTGGTATGCCGATCAGTTTGACACCTAAAGGAATGGACTTCCAAGCCGTTTCATCGGGGGCAGTTTAGCGGGCTGAATCACCAGCCGGAACTTTTCCGTCGGGGGCCTCGATCTCAATTTCGTCGTGCGTCTAGAATCGCAATGCCGAACACAAGGGTCGACGTCTTCAAGTTTATGAAAGAATGCCGTTTACCAGGATGTCACCGTAGACCTTCGATGCCACGACACTCGCGTTCAACCTCGTACTTCATACCAATACAACCGCTCCAAAACAGGTTCTGGCTTTCCGAGAATAGCGTCCGGACGCGAGCCGTTCGATGGCGCACTGGTCGAATTGCGTCGCTCGGTGGCTGACGATGTTTTCGAACTTTCCATGAAGCCTCCGGTTCGCAACAAACAGTACGATGGATCGCCCTGTTCTGTCGGCTGAAATTGCGAGTCGGCATCGAGCACAAAGATTCCCTTCTCCGTCACAAAGAATGAGCGAAGTTGGATGTAAAGACTCCATCGGCTCTCCTCACCGACCTAGGATTCAAGCGGCGGATCGCATCGGGCCATTCCTGTTCGGGCACGAGCGTTCTGTCGATTTCGCACATCTATCCGCAGTTTCTCCGATCGCAGTAGCGTCGAGAGATTTCGATACTCGGCACTTCCGATCGATTTAACAAGCAAAAACGCAACGACTGCGGAACATGCCAACACGATTGCCAGTGCTAATGTCATGCGATTCATTCTCGTCAGCCTTTGCAAGTCGGCGAAAGAACTCTAATACTGAACGCCTTCCCGTTCAACCGCACCGCCGAACTGTTGGCGATCGTAACTTCAGACGTGATTTTATATTTATCTTGAATGCGCTTGATGTTATCTTGCTAGTATTTTTCAGTTGATCGTACGACGTTGTCGAGATAGGCAGTCACTCAGTTGCAGCCGAGGTCTTCGAAGAAGCTTTGTTCTGGGTAGACGCGATCGTAATCAACGCCCAGTTGTTCGGAAATGATTCGACGCAGTCCTTCAGAGCCCGTTCTCGATTGACACCGGGCGAGCAACGCCGAATGAATTCGTCTTCGGAGATTGGAGGCCATTTGTCCTTGGATGGCACATCGTCGCCGTTCCAGCAAATTGTCACGATGATGATCAACCCAAGCGGAACAATAATACACCACATCATCACAGTCGTCCAAATCTGGTTTCGGTAATCGCTTGACGATACGCCGCGTGAGCCGAGCATGGTGATTCGCCTTTTGCAACGCGAAGCCATCCTTTCAGACACCGCACGGTACATCATTAATGTACATCGGATCAATCTTTAAATGTAAGCTAACCATCGATCGGCTGAAACGGAAGATCGAATGTATCGGCTACGGCTTGATTGGTCACTCGACCGGAAACAATGTTTGCCGCATGACGCAGCGAAGCGACTTGATGAACGGCCGAGTCGATGCCTTGGTCGGCTAACGTCACCACCCACGGCAAGGTCGCATTGCATAAGGCGAACGTGCTCGTGCGTCCAACCGCTCCAGGCATATTCGTAACGCAGTAATGAACAACATCGTCGACGATAAAGGTCGGGTCTTTGTGCGTCGTCGGGCGACTCGTTTCAACACACCCTCCCTGGTCGACAGCGACATCAATGATCACGCTTCCCGGCTTCATGATGCGAAGGTCTTCGGCGGAACAAGTGCGGAGCCTTCGCACCGGGAATCAGGACCGCTCCAATCACCAGATCGGCAAGCTTCAGTTGGTCTTGAATCGTATGTCGATCGCTGAACAAGACGTTCACGTTGGCGGGCATCACGTCATCCAGGTATCGCAGTCGATCGAGGTTGACGTCCAAAATAGCCACATCGGCCTGAAATCCGGCGGCAATTCGAGCGGCATTGGCCCCCCACGATGCCTCCACCGAGCACGGTGATATGAGCTGGTGCGACCCCCGGAACACCTCCGAGCAAAATGCCTCGGCCCATCTGCGGCTTCTCCAGATACTTGGCTCCTTCCTGCACGCTCATTCGACCCGCCACTTCGCTCATCGGTGTCAGCAACGAAAGACGTCCACTGGCGTCGCGCAGCGTTTCATATGCCAGACAATTCGCCTTTGACTGAATCATCGCCTCGGTCAGATCACGCGAGGCCGCGAAGTGAAAATAGGTAAAGAGGGTTTGTCCTTCGCGGAGCAAAGGCCATTCGGCTCGCTGAGGTTCTTTGACTTTGACGATTAGTTCGGCCCGCTTGAAGACCTCTTCCGCAGTGGGGACAATCTGGGCACCGGCCCGAAGGTAATCGTGGTCGGGCAGGCCTGATCCGAGTCCGGCATGCGCTTGAACGACAACGGTATGCCCGCGTTTGGTAAGCTCTTCGGCACCGACGGGCAACATCGCCACGCGGTATTCATCCGACTTAATCTCCGCGGGAACTCCAATGATCATTCCAGGAACCCTTTGTTCTCAGTGTTTCAGGGCAGCAAAACCGAACCGTTTAACGTAGAATGAAGATGCGGTCTGAACAAGCTGCCAGGGATTTGCCTCGACAACATGGACTGCTAAAAAGCGTTGCCGCTCAATCGACCAACATTCAAACCGATTTTCCCCACCCAATCGCCGCCCCTTCCGCCATGCTGATGAAGTCTTCGGATTCGATCGATGTTTCCTTTTCTCTGCCACTTGTCCAGCGATTGCGTTTCACGGCGGACATTTTCGGCGACGACGCGCAGGTGCTTCTCGAACTGCTTGAACCATCGGGGGACGCTCCGGCGCGCGTTCAGTTTTGGATCGACCTGGACGTTGCGAGTTCAAACGACAACCTGAAGGAAACCATTTTCGGCTTGATGAAATCGAACGCCGATCAGGTGACGCTGACCGATCCGCCTCAAACGATTGTCGGCGGCGAAGCGTGCAAGAACGATCCGGCCATCATCGACCGCCTGTTGCAAGCCTTCAACGACGCCGATCTGGATCGACGCAGCTATGTCGTCGTCGTCGGTGGCGGAGCGGTGCTCGATGCCGTCGGCTTCGCCGCGTCGATCGCCCATCGCGGGATTCGTTTGGTGCGCATTCCCACCACGACATTGGCTCAGGCCGATTCGGGAATCGGCGTCAAAAACGCGGTCAATTGGTTCGGCAAGAAAAATTGGAAGGGAACCTTCGCGGTTCCGTGGGGCGTGATCAATGATTCCGCGATCCTGGAATCGCTTCCTGACCGCGAGTATCGTTGCGGCTTCAGCGAAGTTGTTAAGGTCTCGTTGCTGAAGCGACCAGACGTCTTCGATTCGGTCGATCGAAATGCGACCAAGATCCGCCGTCGCGATCCTGAAGCGAGTGCGGCGGCGATTCGCGACAGCGTGACGATGCACTTAGACCATATTACGCGCGGTGGCGATCCATTCGAGACACTTGAAGCCCGTCCGCTTGATTTCGGACATTGGTCGGCGCATCGGCTTGAAGCGATCACGAACTACGAAGTTCGGCACGGCGAAGCGGTCGCGATCGGACTTGCCATCGACTGTTTGTATGCGAAGCGGGTTCTCGGTTTGCCCGCAGCGCAGTGCGAGCGCATCATCGGCTGCTTGCAACGGTTGGGACTGCCGGTTCGTCACGATGCGATTGCGGATGCGGACGCCTTGCTCAGCGGTCTGGAGGAGTTTCGCCAACACTTGGGAGGCCGTTTAACGATCACCTTGATCCAGGCGATCGGCAGTCCCGTGAATGTACATCAAATCGATAACGTCGCGATGCGGGAAGCGATCGACGAAGCCGGATCGCTGAAGTCGTTGCCGGTTCTGTAACGGATGGATCATGCGTTCTCCTTACCGAAGGCTTGTGCCTCGCCTTCGACCCTCCCAAACGGCGGGCGTAGTTCACTCGAACGCCATTCTTCGATTCGCCGTGCGGCATAAAATTTGCAACGACGGTTGCCTTGTTTTCTTGGAACCTATCTGAAATTCGACACATCTTCGTTTGAGAGCCTATATCAATATTGAACGCGTTTGATGTTATCTTGCGTCAATATTTCTCAGTTGATCTTGCGACGTGGTTGCTCTATGGCGTTATCCGCAGCTCTCGCAATGCACTGGGTTTGAAGATGCAAATCCGACGCTAGGGCGTTCGGTTTACGGTTTTCGGATAGACGTAGTCAAATCAAAGCGCAAGGCAACCTAACAATGGCAAAAGGACTTGTTTTTTGGAACCCCGGATCAGGCAAGGCAGCTCAGATGGACCTGCTGCGGCAGGCATTGAGCCGCGATGTCTGGGATTTTGTCGAACTGCACCGTGAACTGAATATTCACGATCGAATCTTGCAGGCTGAACCGAATCAGTCATTCGCCATCGTCGCTGCCGGGGGACGGGACGGTCAACGCCGTCGTCAATGCGATGATGCGGATCGACGCCCAGCGACGACCTCGACTGGCGATTGTCCCTCTGGGAACGGCAAACGACTTCGCCGGCAACCTGTCCATTCCCGACGACATTGCCGCCGCGGCCGCGTTGATTGATGAACAGCGGCTCTTGCCGGTCGACATTATTCGTGTCCGAGGTGATCGTTTCGAGAAGCACTTTGCGAACGTGGCGGCTGGAGGCAACTGCGTCCGGGTGAGCGAAGTGTTGACGGATGAAATTAAATCGCGATGGGGCGCGTTGAGTTATGTTCGGGGAGCCATTGAAGTGCTCCCCGACATGCGATCGTTTCGGATCGACGTCGACTGCGATGACGAAAGGATCGGTCCACTCGATTCCTGGGCGGTGCTTGTCGCCAACGGACGCACCAACGGTGGCCACATCGAAGTTGCGCCGGAGGCGTCGCCGATTGATGGGTTAATGGACGTGATCATCATCAAAGACGGAACGATCGCCGACATGGTTCAAATCACGGCGGGGAATCTGACCGGTGAGTTTCTGAACTGCGAACAGGTCATCTTCCGTCAAGTCAATTCATTAAGCTTACACTCGCAACCAGGGATGCGATTCACGGTTGACGGCGAAGTGATTGACGAAGAGCCGGTTCGGTTCGAGGTTGTTCCCGCAGCGATTTCGATGCATGTCAGCAGCGAAAACTATTGGATCGAACACGCGTCAACGGTCAGTACCCAAAGTATGGCTTGATCGCCGGAGCAACATTGGACCACACGGTCCAAATTCCGGTTATGAACATCGCCACGACGGAGAGCCATAAAAACAGATCCCACAAACGTCCCGGTTCCAGTCCTTCGATCCGCCTTCGATATCGAAAGAAGATCGCAGCGCCTGCGAGCATCGGCAACATCAGCCCTTGCATCAATCCACTGATCAAGACCAAGTGGACCGGGTTGGGATAAAGCAGGTACAGCACGAGGCACAGCATCGGAAAGATGCCGCTCAACAAGCGAATCCATCGCCCCCGCGTCTGTTCGTCGCGATCGATAAAGCCCATCACCCGCATCGCATCGGAGAAGGTTCGGGCATGGCTGGCGTTCGCCACGAAATACGTTGAATAGAGAACGGCGAAGGCACCAAAGAGAAACAGAACCGAAGCCCAATTGCCGAAGACCGGGTGAAACATCGTCGCCAACGTGCGAACCATGTGGTCTTTGCTCGGATTCAACCCCGCCCGATGCAGCGTCGCGGCTCCCAGTAAGTAAAAGACAACCGTCGCGAAGGTGTAAACCACCATCGAACCCCAGGCGTCCACTCGCATCACGCGCATCCAGCCCTTTGCTCGATGATGCCATTGCGGCGAATCATCGCGCGGACCGGTGAAGCGTCCATACCCTTTTTCCAGACACCAATAGGGATAGACCACAAGTTCGGCGGCACCAACACCGATGATGCCGAACGTGGCCAATGCGGTGACAATCGGCGAGACGCCGCCGGCGTCGGGAGGCAAGCTCAAGCGAAGCCCCGACAAGAACTCGGTCCACTTGACGCTCCAAACCGGCTGAGCCTGCAGCATGAACAGATTAAAGATCGTCAGCAAGGTGAAGCCCGCCACCAGCGAGATCGAAAGCGTCTGGATCAATCGATATCGGCCGACAACCAACAAAACGCATGTGACGACTGCGGTAATCGTTGCCCAGATCTTCGCATCCAACGGCGGGCGAAGCTTCGGCGACGCATCGCTCTCGTCCAAACCGTACGTTGCTTCGTATTGAGCCCACAGCGATTCGGCCGCTGCCGCTTCGCTGGCGATCGAATCCGAATCCGCGTCGGCTTGGATGCTTTGAACTTGCATCAACTGCTGACCGATGCGAGCATCCTCCGCCGCGTTATAGGCTTCCCCCTGCGCGGTCAACGGAATACTGATCGCAAGGGATTGACCGACGCCTCCCACAATGCCGCCGAGCTGGCCGATCGAAGCAAACCACATCGCGAACCAATACCAAACCAGCCAGTTCCCCCGGCCGGAAACCCGAGGGCCGGGGACTTCCGACAGCGCGTCGAGCGTCGTTTTCCCGCTCGAAAGCGCGTAGCGTCCAAATTCGACCTGCGCGAAGACTTTGACAACACAACCCAAAATGATCAGCCACAACAACAGAAAGCCCGCTTCGGCACCGGTCTTTGTCGTGGCGATCAATTCGCCTGACCCCACGATCGAACCGGCGACGATCATGCCGGGACCAGCGAATCGGATCATGCCCAACCGATGCTCGGGGGGCTCCAGCGTTTCAGGCGGATCATTGGACATTAGCAACCCTTTTGAGGAGAACTGTAGGGCATAGCGTAATCCTTTTGCACGCTTGAGGGAACGCCCACGAAGCAACTTTGTTGTCTCACGTTTCGCCCAATGGTAAACTCTCTTTCCGCGTCACCTGTTGTTGGGTGTCGCGTTGGCGGAAATGAGCCATACCGTGCGTGGCCCGAGAAGATGCCGTCGCGTTTTATGAAGCGGATCACCTCATCTCTACGCACGCACTGTACAAAACCGTCCTGGAATTGAATGTCAAGTTTGCAAGTGGCGTAAACTTCCAGCTTGCGGAGATCGTCGAGGAGCTTGAGCGTCGTGGCTTTGAAATTACGTTGCAGTGCTTGTGGTCACGTTTACACGATTGATGCCAAGTTTGCGGGGAAGAAAGTCAAATGCAAGTGCGGGAAGTTCTTTCTCGTTCCTGGAACCGCGACGGCGACACCGCAGTCCGGCGGAGCCAAAGAGGCTGCATCGAAACCAGTAACACCGAAACAAACGACCGCCAGCACGAAGAGGCCTCAAGAGCCAGCAACGGTCGCCGCCAAACGACCAGCGGCCGGCAAAACTTCAACGCCGACAAAGGCTAATCCGACCAAGCCAAAGCCGACGAGCCCCGCAGCCCCTCAGCCGACCGCTGCACATCCGGCACCACTCGCGACGGCACAGCCGGTGGTCAACGCGGATCCGTTTGCGATCGATAGCGGCTCGGATCCGTTTTCATTTGGTGTCGAAACGGGAAGCGGCGGCGGAGACGTCTTCGACTTCGATATGCCCGGACCCGCGGCGGTGGGAGTCGGCGGCGGCTTCGCCCCTCCAGGAGGCGGCTTTCCGGCGGCGCAAGGGACATTTCAAGCAGCCCCTGCGGCAGCACCCGCGGCGGGACAATTTGCGTCGGCCTACAGTCCCGCTCCGCAGCAAACCGCCGCTCCCAAAAAAGCTGGCAAGCCAATGAATTGGAAGCCTTTACTGACGGTGCTGGGGGCGATTGGCGGCATCCTTGCCGCTGCTGGTTTGGTGATGGGATTCATGTATTGGAATTCGTCGCCAACATCGTTCGCCACACCTGAAGCTTGCTTTACCGAATATCAAAATGCGACCCGCAATCGTCAGTGGAGCAAGCAACTTGGCCTGTTGACTCCCGAAGTTCAGGAAGCCCGCATTGCGATGGCCGCACGCGCCGCGTTGCCGTGGTGCAAGAACGGCCCGGAACTGGTCGCGATGTTCGCAAAACATGGCCTGCCGGACTTGGCCAATGAGTATCGGCAGTGGGAGACGGACTCGGAATCGGATGGCCCGCGAGACGAGAAGGAAGCCGATGCATTCTGGAAAAAGGTTGCCGCGGCTCGGGAGAAAATCGAATCGCAGATTGCCAGCGTTCCTCCGGACAAAGGGGCCTACTACCAGGATTTGCTGGACACCATCGTGGAGTTTGAAACACGATTTGAATCGAACGGACTCTACCGTGTAAACGCGCAGCGAAAGAAGAAGCAAGGACGTGACTTTGTGTCCAAAAACAAACTTCAAAACGTCGAGGTCAATGGCGACACGGCGGTCGGACACATCATCGTGATCGAGAATCGCGAGGAAGTCGATCATGAGATCAAATTCAAGAAAATCGGTGAAAGCTGGCGATACGACACCGCCGATTCGCTGGACTATCTGATTCAGATCGAAGTCCGCAGCCAGAGCATGACGTAGGCGATTCGCAACATCAAATGGGACGAAATCATCGCGACCGACGCACGGAAATAGGCGTCGTTGATGAATTGCACGCAAAAACTGTTCAACTGAGCGAAAGACCGCTTGCAAGGAATGCAACAGCCTTGTAAAACTTTCGATTCCTCAATTGCAATATTTCCTGGCGGCAGGCTGAGGTCGGTGACGTAAACCGAGAACAGCCGCGACTGACCGCCTCGAGAAAGTAGTAAAAACGATGGCAAAACAACTTGTTGGCCAGGCGAAGTTTCAAGTGCCTGGTGGACAAGCGACGCCCGCTCCTCCTGTCGGTACGTCGCTTGGTAAGTTTGGTGTGAACCTTGGACAGTTCGTTCAAGCGTTTAACGATCGCACAAAGGAATACGCTGGAACGCCGATTCCTGTGGTCGTCTCTGTTTACAACGATCGAAGCTTCGACTTCATCACGAAAAGTCCTCCTGCTGCCTCGTTATTGAAGCAGTCTGCAGGCATCGCCAAAGGCTCTGGAGTTCCCCACAAGGAAAAGGTTGGAACCGTCACACGCGCCCAGTGCCAAGAGATCGCTGAAAAGAAGATGGCCGATCTCAATGCTCGCGATATCGAACACGCGATTCGCATGATCGAAGGGACTGCCCGCAGCATGGGACTCGATGTTGTCGGTTAAGGAACGGTCGCTGCGTTCCTGATCTGAAATCGACATCGAAATATATGCTCGCTTGCGACGTTCGCCCGATCGGTCAACGTCCTGGCGATCTCAACATGGGACAACTAACGGAAGAAGCCAAGTATGCCAAAACAATCAAAGCGATATCGAGCGATGGCGGCGAAAGCGAACGCTGAGCCAAAGCCTCTGGGTGAGGCGGTTAGCGCTCTGAAGCAATTCAATACGACGAAGTTCGATCAAACGGTCGAAATTCATTTGCGGTTGGGAATCGATCCCAACCAAGCGGACCAAATCATTCGTGGCAGCCTGGTTCTGCCGCACGGAATTGGTCGGACGCAACGTGTTGTTGTGTTCGCCAAAGGTGAAGCCGCCGAAGCAGCCAAAGCCGCTGGCGCGGATGAAGTTGGTCAAGAAGATCTCGCCAAGAAGATCAAAGACGGCTGGACCGACTTCGACGTCTGCATCGCGACACCCGACATGATGGGACTCGTTGGTCCGCTGGGACGTGTTCTGGGACCTCGCGGTTTGATGCCCGCCCCGCGTGCCGGAACGGTGACCCCCGATGCTGGAAAGGTGGTTGCCGAGTACAAAGCGGGTAAGGTCGAGTTCCGCAACGACAAAGGCGGAAACGTCCATGCGGTTGTCGGCAAGCTGAGTTTTGACGCTGAGAAGCTGGTCGATAACATTCAAGCCTTTATCGACTTGGTCGTCGGCATGAAACCCCAAGCGGTAAAAGGTACTTATTTAAAGGGGATTGCGATTGCTGCGACGATGAGCCCCAGTGTTCGCGTGGCCGGTTAATTGAGACAAAACTATGAGTAAGCTGGTAAAAGAATTAGTAACTCGCGATATCCAAGAACGCCTCGACGGTGTTGAGGATGCGGTAATCGTCAGCACCGTGGGGATGGACGCCAACACCACCTGTGCATTGCGTGCTGAGTTGCGACAGAAAGACATTTCGATGTTGGTGGTCAAGAACTCTCTTGCTCGCAAGGCGACCGAAGGAACTTCGCTCCGCCCAATGTTTGAAGGCGCAAGCGGTTCGCTGGCGGTCTGCTTCGGTGGCAGCGACTTCGTGTCGCTTGTCAAGGAAGTCGTTCGTCTGGACAAGGATTCCGAACAGTTCAGTAAATTCGTCGCTCAAGGCGGCGTGATGGACGGGGAATCGCTCGACGGCGATGCGCTCAAGGCTGTCAGCAAATGGCCAAGCCGCGAAGAGCAGATTTCAATGCTGGTCGGACAGATCCTGGCACCGGGAGCGAACCTGTCGGCGGCCTTGCTTGGTCCGGGCAAATTGCTCAACAGCCAGATCAAGAAGATATCCGAACAGGAAGAGAGCTGATCACCGCTGCGGTCTTTATCGACCAATGCGTGAAACGGGGATTGCGAACGGCAGTTCCATAAAAAAAGTAACCTAGTCGCCTTAACGGCGTCTGATTTGAATAGACCCTTACGTTGTGTACCTCACCCGTCGCGAGGCGGTGTTGTGGGAGGTTGAACGGGCAAGCATTTGATGATGCCTGCCTCACCATTCATCCGCCTTTTTGAATAGGAAAGAATACCCATGTCGGAAGACACCGCAGTAGCTGAAGTCAGCGCAGAAACTAAAGAAATGGGCGACAAGATCGCTTCATTAACCCTCAAGCAAGCCAAAGAACTGAGCGACTACCTGAAGGACGCTCACGGAATCGAACCAGCCTCAGGTGGCGGCGCTGTTATGATGGCAGCTCCTTCCGAAGGCCCGGCGGCTGTTGCTGAGAAGACCGAATTTGACGTCGTCTTGACCGGCTTCGGCGACAAGAAACTGAACGTCGTTAAGGTCGTCAAGAACCTGACCGGCGCTTCGCTGATGGATGCCAAGAAGATGGTCGAAGGCGTTCCCGCAACGCTGAAGGAAGCCGTCAGCAAGGAAGAAGCTGAAAAGGTTAAGGCCGAAATCGAAGAAGCCGGCGGTAGCGTCGAACTGAAGTAGCGGTCTGCGTCGCGTGGCGGACGATGGTGTGATTTGCTTGATGAAATGCAATGGCATCATTCGAGACCACGCACGGCATATCGCTCGCCTTCGCAAGCTTCACCACTTGGGAAATGCTTGCGCGGCGCATTCGTTTGAATCGCTCTGATCCGACATGGGTCAAACAATTTGGATAGGTCTGCACCTGAGAAATGGGTGCAGGCCTTTTTTTGATTGTTCAAAGATTTCCGATGCCAACAATTCTTGTAAGGCGGATTCCACTGCGTTACGATAACGTAATGGTCGTCACGTCGCTTTGACGTGCGCGGCTTGGAATGTGCAATTCAACAATTGAATAGACGCGTTCCCCGTCTTGCTACGGAAAACTGAAACCTTTCAACCACACACGAACAGCCCCTCTGTTCGTTCCCGCCTGTGGAGAGTAACCGATGTTAACGATTCTTGGCCAATCAACGGGTGCAAAAGATTATTGCGACGGTGTATCGCGGCGTAACTTCATCAAAATCGGGGGCATGACACTGGGGACGCTCTCCTTGCCGCAGCTTCTGCAGGCCGAAGCAGCGCGGGGATTGGGGCATCGCCCTCACAAAGCGGTCATCAACATCTTTCTACCCGGTGGCCCTCCGCATCAAGACATGTGGGACTTGAAGATGGATGCGCCAAGCGAAGTACGCGGCGAGTTCCGTCCGATTGAAACCAGCGTGCCGGGTATCCAAATTTGCGAACTCTTCCCGGAACTGGCCAAGCAAATGCACCACTGCGCCATTATCCGGTCGATCGTTGGCGCAAAGGGTCCGCACTACAGCGACCAATGTGTTACCGGATGGGATGCACGTACGAATGAACCGGCCGGCGGCTGGCCCTCCATGGGCGCATGGGTCAGCAAACTGCAAGGGCCTGCTGGATCGGCGGTCCCCGCGCATGTGAGCCTGATGTACAAGACCGGGCACACACCATGGGGAGAACCTGGTACCGGTGGTTTCTTCGGTTTGGCCCACGCCCCATTTCGTCTGATGGGTGGCAAGGGTGAAACATCCAAGATCGACAACATGGTGCTGAAGGATATCACGCTTGAGCGCCTGCAGGATCGGGCCGCGTTGCTGAGCAGCATCGATTCGATGCAACGAGAACTCGATAGCAGTGGGTCGATGGAGGGCATGGACGCGTTTACGAGTCAAGCGATGGGGATTCTGACCAGCAGCCAACTGGCCGATGCGATGGACCTGTCAAAAGAAGACCCAGCGATTGTGGAACGTTATGGCAAAGGGGACCCGACGATCCGTGCCGACGGAGCCGCCGAAGATGGTTGAAAACCTCTTGATCGCGCGTCGCTTGGTCGAAGCGGGGGCTCGCGTCGTTTCACTCAACTTCAGTCGTTGGGACTGGCACGGCGGAAACTTTGATCGTGCCCGTCAAGACATGCCGATGCTCGACCGAGCCGCTGGCGGCATTGATTCAAGATTTGGTCGAACGCAATCTGGATAAGGATGTTTCCGTGGTCTGCTGGGGCGAGTTCGGCCGAACACCCAAGATCAACGGAAACGCTGGTCGCGATCATTGGCCGACGGTATCAACGGCACTGCTGGCTTGCGGTGGAATGCGGACCGGTCAAGTGATCGGTGCGACCAATCGGCTGGGTGAGCATGCGGTGGATCGGCCCGTCCAATTTCAGGAAGTGTTGGCGACGTTGTATCACAACATCGGCATCGACCTAAACACCGTCCGCGAATTCGATCTGCGTGGTCGTCCACAATATCCGGTCGCTCAAGGAATCGAGCCGCTCCGCGAACTCGTCTAGCATCCATCCTTTCTGCGGCAACATGACTTGCGGACGTTGCGTCGCTCTTCGAGGAGGTCCGCGTCTGGTCTTACCCGGCATTCGATCGATCCGCCCCTGCCAGCTTGTCTGGCGGGAACGAAAGCTTTGCGGTTAGCGAATTCCACGACTCCCGTCCCCCGTCAGCTTGTCTGGCGGGAACGGAAGTTTGTGCTGGATAGATTTCAAACGATACGTTTTTATCCCAATGACAGATGCCTGTTGATTCCACGCTAGCGAAGGCCCGAGAAGCAGCAAACGCGGGTGATCATTGGCGGTCGCGGAAACCTTCAGTCCAGCCTCCGGAACTACGACTACGACGAACGATTGTTAGATGCATTGGCTGACACATATATGGCGATGGGCGACAGAATGGCGGCCGGTCGCTGGTTGCTAACCTATATTGATCAGCCTGACGATTCGCAACGTGCTTCGATCAATCTGTTTGTCGATCGCTACCGTTCGGGTGGATATCGGCTACTATTATCACAACTCCCCGCATCAATGCGTCCACGAACGCTTGACGATTCCCCGACATACCTTCGCTTTGTTTTACGTGAACTCGGGCGCCGCAGGTTCTATATTGCCAGGCCGTCACGCATTCAGTCCCTGCATCATCCTGGTTTGCTGTGGCGGGATGCGGAGTTGCATTCGTGTCAATTCTAATATGTTCGCTGATCGGGCTTGCGAGCGTTTGGGGTTGGCTCTGAAGTGGCCGCGTCACTGCATAGCAATCCATGCACCGATGTACTGCATGGCACCGATTCAGTGGTTAGCACTACGCCGTCCGCAGAAGGCAAGGTTCGAATCGGCTCTTGGGGATTGATGCGTGCGAACTCAATGTGCGTTCGTTGTGAGAGATCGGACTCGAACAAGGCCACGTGGATCAGAGGCGTCCGATGATGTATTTGGGTGCCATGCGGATCGGGAACACGATCAAACAGCCAGATTAGCCTGTGTTCGACCTGAACAAAGACAAACTGAGGCGTTTGACGCGATGAACAATCCGGTTCGGTCACACTGGTAGGGCCTGCGAATTCGTCTCAGATGGTTTCCCGGATCCGTTTTCATACGATTGGGCAACAATGGCATCACACGAAAATGGCGACGGCAGGACGTCATCCGTTGCGCTACGGGCAATCCTTAGGTGCGCCAGGCTTGTCGGTTGCATTCGTCAACGCGTCTTTATCGCAATGCTGACTGCGGATCTCAATCGCTTGCGATCCGCTCCATGCAATACCAAATCGTTGGGCCGGCGGGTCGTGCATTGTTTTTGTTCGACCCGCCTGGAAGGCACGGTTGCTGAACGATTGGTGGACATGATCGTTTCATCGCAATCGTGCATCAATTTCGCGATTTGGAAACCTACACGCTGGTTCAACATACGCTATCGTCGCGTATCGGCACCCGAACTAGCCTCGGCTGGCTCTAGGAATCTTTCGGATCGCTGCTAAAAGGACGGCTTCTTGCGGCACACGAACGATGTCGATCACATGAATTATTGCGCACACCAGTTTCCCCAATAATTTCACTCTTTTAAAAAACAAGATCGTTGCTACGGAGATGATCCCCCATGCCGTTGCAATACGGGTATTTGCGTTAACCGCAACCAGCGCGAAATATGGTAGACATAATGTCCGATGGGGGTACAGGTTGGTCCAAAGAAACGAACTATAATCGAAGGCGGTTCAATCATCCGTCCATGCTGCGTGGCCATCGGGGAAACTTGTAGGCGGTGTTGAGGCAGGAGCGACAGGAACGGGTGGAGGGGCTCGTGATACGCTATTCGTCAAGGCCTCTCTTCAAGAGGCAGGGCTCGATCGATAGGTGCCGGCGCGATATACGAATTGGGTAAGGGAGGAAGGCAGTCTTCCGTAAACTGAGGGGCTGCCAAAGTTCCTTGAATTCTCTTGAACAAAGGGACTGAACTCGCCTGCAAAATAATGCCCCAGGCTTTGATACGGATCAATTGGATTACGTAGACGTATCGTGTCGTGAACGGGTATCGTTCCACCATGAAAGTATCCACTGACTAGCAACTTCACGCATTGCGTCCTTACCCTGAATCTAACTTAATGCCCTCTGCTGGCAATTAGTGATATCAAGTGCGATTGCTAGTCATGACGCAGTGACCTGGAAAACATGCGGGCCAAAAGGTTGAGTTTGGAATGCTGCGTACGCTTCCAGACTTCGGTAATCTTCAATCGCAAGCTGGAAGCATACGCCACTTGTTCTCCCCACCGATCAAGGATGAGACACTGTACTACGTGGGCCACTTGAAATCGTTCTGCTTGCGAAACCCCTTGACGCTGATTGTTCCGTCATCGGCAAGGTTCATCACCGAGTAACCGTTGTTCTCGATCCCCGAGCCTTCCACCATCGCAACCAACGTGCAGTAGTGAATGCCACCGATCTCCTTATGATCGTTCTGATGGCTGTGGCCTTGAAAGACGGCCAAAACGCGGCCACACGTTTCGAGGACTTCTCGCACAGCGGCGTTGTTCTTCACGCCATGGTTGTTGCTCACATCGAGCCGCTGATGAGCAAACACGATCGTCGGCTTTTCGTTAGCCTTTAGATCGGCTTTCAGCCACTCGAGCTGCTGAGCCGGAATGTTGGCGTCGGTCCACATGAAGTTCTTCCTGCCGTACGGCTGCCCATCGCTGCGGAAGCAGGAATCCAACACGACGAAATGGAAGCTGCCTCGGTCGAAAGAGTAGTACGACTTTTCTTGATCAACACCCCCCAAGAACTCTTCCTTCGTCAGCGTGTCGACGCAATGATTCCCCAAGACATAATGCCGATCATTGCAAATCGCCGAGAACCTGCCGTTGATTGTCTTGAGGTACGCCAACTCCCTGTCCACCGAGTCGCCGGCGTCAATAAAGTCACCCAGCTCCACCAAAAACGATGGGCTGTCCGTCTCGAACTGCCGAGCTGCTTCGTCGAGCTTGGCCAGCGTTTCTCGGTAATGTCTCGTTCCAGCCGATGCTTTGTCGGCGTAGTGCAGGTCGGTCACCAGTCCCACACGCAGACTTGGCGTTTCGTCATCGACGATCGGCGTCGCCCAGCAGAGCGACGCGGTTGTCAACACGAGCGTCCCTTGCGTTAGGAAGGCTCGTCGTCCGAGACGAACGTAGTCATTGTCGTTGGTCATTTCTGATCGTTTCCTTCGGTATTGCGAAAGACGGTCATGGATGTGTTGCCGCACTATGGAGGTGTCACTTTCATGTCTGAAAAGCTGGCGTCTGTGTCGACGACACGCAGGCCAAGTGAGCCTCGTTCATAGGTGCCGTCGGTGTGCTGAATCTTTCGCTCGTTGTTGTGCCACACGGTGATACGGTCGCCCTTTATCTGAACCGAAATTTGCTGCGGACGATCAACATCAATCGTCGTCTCGGCCCGGGCCAAGTCCCGCCAATTACTGCCGTCGGTCCGGCCGAGAATGACGAGATTGGTCCGAGGTATCAGTCCGGCGAAGTATCCGCGTTGGGCGTCATAGCCAATGGAAGCACCCGTCGTACGCAACAAGATCCCAGCGTCGCGCGCTTGCAAGTTGTCATGAAAGTTTATCGTAACTTCGGCTTTCACGTCGTTCGGAACCGATCCTGTGAAAATCACTTTCTCGCCTGAACGATAATCGTTGATTGGTTGCTCGGGCAGTTCGCCGAGTCGGATTGCTTGACCGTCCAGGGCAAGGTATTGGTGATGACCGAAGTACTCGAACGTCTCGGCTGAGAAGTCAGTTCTCGTCATCACGTCGCCGGACGGCCTAGTCAGCACTTCTCCCGTCTGAACGGGTTTGCCAAACAGTGGAAACCCCTTCTTGCCAACGTTCATGGGCTGCACATAGACGGCGCGACGCCAGCCAGGTTCACGATCTCGTTTGGCGTGAAAGACGTGCCACCACTCGCGCCCGTCCCGCGATTGGACGAAACATGAGTGACCGATGCCATACGTTTCTTGAGTGCCTTCAAACACCGGCTTAGCCCGCTTCGTCCATGATGAAGGGAGCAGAGGATCGCCTCCGACGAGTTCCAGCAATCCCAATTTGTAAGTCGGCAACCATGACGCGCCGCACGAGTAGATGATCGCGGTTTGACGTTTCGACTGAAACGCCTGCGGGGCTTCGTGCAGTCCGCGTTTCGATGTGTCCGGTTGGATGCGCTCCCAGACAAAGTCGTCATTGTCGCAAATCCGCACGCGTGGCCCGGCCAGCTTCGTGGGTGACTCCATCGGGGCAATGTAAAGGTATTGCTGATCCGAGCCCGGTTGGTCCCAACCGGACCAGATCGCGTACCGCTGGCCCTGATGTTCCAGAACGGTCATGTCAATCGCCCAGATGTTGGGTGACTTTCCGTCCTCACCATCACCCGTTGCCAACGGACCGTGTAACTCATATTCACCCAAAGGGTCTTGAGTTCTCGACTTCAAAACATAAGCCAGATGGTTTTCATTCTTTCCATCGGAAGCCGCAAAGTAAATGTGCCAGCGATCATCCAGGTAATGCAACTCAGGCCCAGACTTCGCGAGAAACTGGACCGGTATCCGGTGCATGCCAGATGATCTGTTTGTGCCCCATCGACACCACGCTGTCGCTGGTGTGAATCGCGATTGCACGATTGCCTTCGGACATGCACCACAAATAACGATCTGTGTTCGGGTCACGAATCACCCACGGATCGGCTCCTTCGCCAATCGGATTGACGAACTCGTTCGGCTTCAACGACCCGATGCGTTCCTGACCTTCCCACGTCGGATCACCGGCATCCTTTGGCAACTCTTTGTTCCAGTCGGTTACCGCGGCGTGCAACCGACGAACGACGTCGGCATTTGCGTCGGCCAGATTGTTCGACTCGGATGGATCGGCCAGCAAGTCATACAACTGAGGCTGACCGCCATCATAGTTGACAAGATACTTCCACTTGCCATCGCGAACCGCCAAATCGGGATTGTCTTCGTCGGGGCGTCCAGGGCGATCGGGCGGACGTCGCCAAAAGATCGGAGCCTTACGGCTTTGTTTCGACTGTCCCAGCAAGGTTGGCATCACGTCTTCGCCGTCCAGCGGCTTCGACTCGTCTGGCGAGATTCCGGCGAAGCTGTACAGCGAACGGTTTACGTCCAACGCACAGCACGGAGTCTTCGTTGGTTGTTCCGGCAACGTGTTCGGATACAAACTTCGGCCCCCAGACAATCAGCGGCGAACGGATGCCTCCTTCATAAAGCCACGTCTTTGCACCTCGCAAAGGATCGGAGGCTCCCGCCCCTCTTCGTGGCCGTTGTCACTCATCACCAGAATCAGCGTGTTGTCTCGCAGTTTAGGATCGTTTCGCACGCGATCAAACAGTTTGCCAAGTTGCTGATCCATGGCATCGAGCACGGCATAGTAGAGCTCTCGTTTGCTACCGTCGGTTTCGTCACGCAATACCTTTGGCGGAAAGAACGGCGAATGCACATCGTCCGGCCAGAGGTTCAAGAAGAACGGTTGCTCGGTCGCATGAGACTGGTCGATGAACGCCAAAGCTTCATCAACAAAAGCAGCCGTGACTTTACTTCGGTCTTCCCAGCGAATCGGACCTTTGCCGAGTTTGGCCGAACCGAGATCGTGTTTCTGCGGCGTTCCCCCGTCGTAGGAATCTTTGAGCGGCAAAACACGCGGGCCGAGACCCTCAAAGTTCGTCAAACTGCGGTCGAAGCCGTATTTCTGAATCAACGGAGCGTTGCCGACATCCCGCTGCCCCCCCATGTGCCACTTGCCGAAATGCCCTGTTGCGTATCCAGCCTGATGAAGTTGCCGAGCCAACATGGGAGCATCCGTGCTGAGCCACTGAGCCACGCCGCGACGAATGTTGTGCTGACGGTCGGCAAGGTACGAGGTAATTCGATGCCGATGCGGATACTGGCCGGTCGACAGAGCCACGCGCGAAGGCGAACAAATCGGCGAGTTGACGTAGAAGTTGGTGAACCGCAACCCTTCACTGGCCAATCGGTCGATGTTCTCAGTCGTTGTTCGCGTGCCGCCGTAACAGGAAAGGTCCGACCAGCCCATGTCGTCGATGAAAACGGTGATCACATTGGGCTTGTCCTTACCGGGCACCATTTGCGGCTCGCCGAAGACGGTTTGTGTGTCTCCGGTCTCTTTCATCCAGTCATCGAGCCGCTGCCGTAGCTGTGTAAGTCGCTGCTGGTCCGCAACTCGGGCAGCCTTGCCCGTATCATCCTCAACTTCGGCAACGCCGCCGGAGCCAGGTTGCGATGCAATCAGGTTCGTCTGCTCCCAGGGATCCAACTTGGTGTTGTAGAGTTCTTCAGCCGGCCGATTCTGGTAACGATTGACCAGTGTCTTTGCTGTGTTATCTCGTATCGCCGCGTCGACCCAACTCGGCCAGTAGCCGTTATCCGTAACGGTTCGAGTGACATGACTGCCGAACCGAAACTCAGGATGGAGATTGCGGATGTATTTCCATCCGTCCGCCGTGTATGCAGAACGCATGGGAAAGACGTTGTAATTCCCGTCGCCGCTGTGAGTGGTGAAGATCACGTCGCGATGCGTGGTGACTTTACCGGTCAGCACTGGCAGGAACGATCGCCCATCGATGTTCTTCGGCGGCGTTTCGGCGGCGACCTCCAACATCGTTGGCAGCACGTCGATCCACGACACCATCGCGTCGCTGCGGGTACCAGCCTCAATCCTGCCTGGCCACGAAACGATCATCGGAGTACGAATACCGTCGTCGTACAGATTCCATTTGCCAAACGGCCATTGAGCTCCGTGATCGCTGGTGTGCAAAAAGAAGACATCCTCGCCCAACACTTCCCGCGCCGCGTCGTAAACCTTGCCAAGTTCATTGTCCATCGTACGAATCGCGGCCACGTACTTCGCTCGCCATTGCCGCGACGTTGGGGAATCGACATGATTCGGCGGCACAACGAGCTTGTCTGGATCGATGCCGCGAATGTCTTCAGGCCATGGCACATGCGGCCAGTTGGTGCCGACGAACAGGCACAGCGGTTTCGTAGGACGGTCGCGCAGCCATTTGATCGCTTCATCAACCGCCACATCTTCGTGATAGCCAAAGTGCTTCGCGACATCAAAACCGTACTCCGGCGTCTGGTTGTAGTGGCCGACTTTGCCAAAGGACGCCACCTCGTACCCCAACTCCTGCAGGTAAGCGGGCAGCTTCTTCAAATCCGCATACGGCCGCGAATGATTCGGCTCCGCCCCGTTTCTTGCTGGATACATCCCTGTCAGCAACGCAGCACGACTGGGCGCACATGATGGCGAAGCGACGAACGCGTTGTTGAATGTCATGCCGGCATCGGCCAACCGCTGCATATTCGGCGTTTCGATGTCGGGCGATCCATAAACAGAAGAATCCCGCCATGTGTGATCGTCGGACAAGAAGATCACCATGTTCGGACGCGCTGCTTGCGCGCCGCAGCACCGGCCGCCAGCCTGTGCAGAAACAACAAACGCAACAGCAATCAACCAGTAAGTTCGCAGGCAAGCAGCCCGCATTATAAGTGGTCGCATCATTTCACTCCGATTCTTGAACACCGTTTGCGACTGATATACTACTCCCGGATGCGACGTCCGGCAGTACCGAGAGTAGCATGGGCTTCCAGCCCGTGCCCAATTCCGTGAAAATATCCAACTGACTGACGACAGAAAGACAGCACGGCGTGGAACGCCATGCTACCCGATAATCGTAGTACGGGCTTCCAGACCGTGCGGGGAGATGACAATCAACCAGCGAAACCCAAACGACAGCACGGACTGGAAGCCGACGCTGCATTCGTTCGGTTGCATGGTGTTTAACGCCGTGCCGCGTTTCTCGGCTAACTTTAAGGTAAGACAGTCGCACGGGCTGGAAGCCCATGCTACATGCAGAGGTCGACTAAACAATGCTGTTGGCTTCGGCGTTGGCTTTACTCGCTCCTATCACACGAGAAACAGCTCGCCGCAAATCAATGCGACAACCTGTTTATGAATCGAGTCGGGGCGACTGGATTTGAACCAGCGACCTCTGCGTCCCGAACGCAGCGCTCTACCAAGCTGAGCCACGCCCCGATGTTGATTTGATCGGAAATGCGTTGTTCTTCACCGATCCGTAATCTCGAACTTGGTTGCACGTAGTCCGCAGTATGGACACGACCAAGCTCAGATGGGCATTTTAATCTGTTTTGACCCGCCGAGAAAGGCTACTTTTGGCCGGACTTGGAATTTCAGAAGCTCTCAATCTTCGAGTTCAGCATCTCGACTGTGGGTGCTCCGATCAAGGACCCAGACAAGTTGCGTAGATCGCTTATCCTTGCCAATCGGTTTCTCCATCATGTCCGCCCCTTGCAAGGAGACCGTCAGATGGCTTCGCTGCCGCGTTCGCCGGTACGGATTCGGATGCAGTCGTCCATCGGCAAAATGAAGATTTTGCCGTCGCCGATCTCCCCTTCGTCGCCGGTACGTCCACCGGCAAGGATTGCGTCGACGGTGGGCTGGACAAATTCTTCGTTAACGGCAATTTGAAGCTGCACCTTGCGCAACAGATTGACCGCGAATTCATGCCCGCGATAGACACCCGTCTGCCCTTTTTGCCGTCCGAAGCCTTGACAATCGACGACGGTCAGACGGAAGACCTCGACGTGAGTCAACGCTTTCTTGACCGCTTCCAATTTGTCGGGCTGGATGTGATGGCAATGATCAATTTCATCAATGGTCTGTCACTATGCAAAAGCAAACGAAATCGGGAAAGACGCTCGACCTTCCACGATCGGCATTATACCGTACAAGGCCTGAGAGGGACACCATCAACGGCTGCGTGATTCCGTTCAACGCCAGCAAGTGACGCATGAAGTGGCCGTGGTTTCAGCGTAGCGACAACAACAGTCGATTCCTGACGGACTTACCACTGTGATCTGCACATCATGAACCAGCGTCGCGATCGCGCGCCGTCAGCTCTTCTTTAGTTCTTCCGCTTCGGATTCGAGCTTGGCGATCTCGCTTCAAGTTTGAAATTTCATCGGGCTCATCGGCTTGCTGACGCGCACCGGCCAATCGCTGACGCAGCGGACCGAGCTTCTTATTGATCACGTCCAACCGTTTCTTTGCTTTCTTATCCATGGTTTGGCTCTGTTCGTCGAAGATGCGGCGATCGAGGTCGGCATGCGGCCATCTTGATCGTCACCCGCCTAGGTCATTCCCGTCGTCATCGTAGCGGACGTACGCAAAGTACAAGAAGACGGCAACGCAAATCGGCAAATTGATGAGCCAGATGCCGAACAACATCGCATCGACAAATGGCAGCACAATCCCAACGACAAGCAGTCCGATCCACAACAGCTTCGTTTCCCGCCACATTGACTTAATTCGTTTCATCGTTCGTGCCGCCGCCGCTTGCGGTCCGCTCTTCGCGTTGGATTGTCGTTTGGAAAAAGGATGCGCTTTCGCTGGTTTCCGGAATTCGCCCGATGACGCGTGAAGAACCGCCAGTGTAATGACGGAATCGAAGTGGTGTCCGGAATTTGAGGTGTTCCGCCACGTTCGGTCGCGCGATAAAATCAGGCTCCTGAAAGGTACCGGTGCGGATGCTGTTTCGTCCAGCGGCGTCGCAGGCGTCCATAACACTGGTATATCGCGGGACGCTCTTACGGCTTGCTGTTACATGAGCTTATGCTGGACAAACATTGGCGTTAGTGCCGGTATCACAACGTCGTCGCCATCCGTTTTGGTTGGTAATGCCTGAATCTAGATAGAAACTCGCTTGAATGGGGCTTCAACTGGTTATGCCCGTCCACAAATCGAAGCCGATCTTTTTGGGTTGGGATAAACCTTTGCTGTATTCAGCGACCGATTGGCTTTGGCAAACTTATCCAGCCGATGCCGTGTGGGACTTGAGCCGCGTGACGATCGTCCTGCCGGGACGCCGAGCGGTGCGTCAGTTTGCCACCGAGCTGCGGGATCGCGCGTTGCAACATGGCTTGGAGTTCCGCCAGCCGCGGATCTTGACGATCGGAAACCTCGCCGAGCGACTTTATGAACCGACACTTCCGTCGGCGGGAGAATTGGAACAGACGTTGGCTTGGTGCGGTGCGTTGCGATCCACGCCCCCCATCCTGTTGACGTCGTTGATCGCCGTTCCACCACCGCTCTATCCGGTCTCGCCGTGGCTGGAGCTTGCCGGTGCCGTGCGACGCTTGCACGAAGAGCTTGCCAGCGAGCACTACACATTTGGCGATATTGCCGAACACTTGGCGAAAGAGTCCGCGCAGGAAGCGGATCGCTGGCGGATGCTTCATGAATTGACGCAGACGTATACCGAAACATTGTCCGCGGCTGGCCTGTCAGACCCGTATTTGCAACGTCGCATGGCGGCCGACAGCGGAAAGTGCCATGCCGACGGGGACGTGATCGTGATCGGTGCGGTCGACTTGAACAAGAGCATTCGGTCGATGCTGCGGTGCGTGCGTGAACGTGTCACGATCCTGGTCGGGGCACCGGAATCGGAAGCGAGCGCTTTCGATTCCGATGGGTGTGTCCTTTCGCAGAAATGGGCCGATCGGACGATCGAAATCGACGACGAACAACTGGTTCCAGCCGGTGACGTGGAGGATCTGGCGATCGTCGCAACGCAGAACGTATCGCGTTGGCGATCCGATTACACAATCGATCAGATCACCGTAGGCATCACCGATGAAGCGATGATCGCCCCGCTTGCCGAGCAGCTTGCGATGTCCGATGTCGATATCCACGCGGAGATCGGTGAACCCTTGTTAGGCACCGCTCCCGCCCGATTGATCGCGTTGATCGTCGACTATCTGCAAAGCCGGAACTTTGAAAGCTTTTCAGCTTTGGTCCGACATGCCGATGTCTACCATTGCATCGAACGTTGGCTCCGCGAATCCGAAAGCGAAGCGTCCAGCGGCAGCGATGTCCGCTCGCCTTCAAAGTCCGCCAACGACAAGCATTGGATGATCTCTTTGGATCGATTGCGAAGTGAGCATTTTCCGCTGCGTGTTGATGAACCGTTGCCGATCGCCGCGGAGGATGGCGAAAGCGTCCGGCGGACAATCGATGTTGTGGATCGTTGGCTTGGTCCTCTGTTTCCGCCACGCGTAACCCGGAACGACGCAAGTGCAAAACGTAAGGCGAAGCAACTTTCTGCGGCTCGTGCGACGGGTGCGAACGCCGCCGATGATCCGTCAAACAGTGATGCATTGATCTCGTTGTCGGATTGGTGTGGTTCGATTCGAGAAGTCCTCGCCCAGGTTTACGATCACCGGCGTGAATCGCTTTCACCAGGACAGCAGTCTCGGCTGACGTCGGCGCTAGCGACGATTGACGCCGTGCTCGCGCGGTTGTCGCAAGTACCGCAAGACCTGCAATTCGCGATGCCAGGGTCGACGATCGCTGAAACACTTGTTGCCCAATTGGCCGAAATTCGGATTCACGAACCATCGTCCGCGGACAAGCTTGAGGTCGTCGGTTGGCTGGATCTTTCGCTTGATCTCAGCCCGGCACTTTGTGTTGTTGGCCTAAACGAGCCGTTTGTGCCCGAAAGTGTCGTCGCCGATCCGTTCTTGCCGGGTGAACTTCGACGGAGATTGAAAATTGCGGATAACGATCAGCGTTTTGCACGCGACGCCTATGCCTTGACCGCGGTCCTTCACAGCCGACCCGATGTGCGGATACTCGTCGGACGTTCGAGCGCTGACGGATCGCCGACGCCGCCGAGTCGATTATTGGCCGCATGTTCGCCGCAGACAGCGGCACATCGCATTCGCCGTTTGTTGGCGGAGCTGCCCGCTCGCGAGGTGCCCGCGAATGTCTGGACGCAGGGTGCCGACACGACGGAGCTGCCGCTTCCCGACGTGAGAGACTATCGTCCCCCCGGCATTTTGTCGGTGACGGCCTTTGGCGACTATCTGCGATGTCCGTATCGATTTTATCTGCGACACATCGCCAAGCTGCGTCCCCTGGATGATCGAGCAACGGAGATGGCGGCGAATCAGTTCGGCAACCTCGTCCATGATTCGTTGGAAACCTTCGGAAAGAAGGGCCGAAACACTCAACGAGCGTCCAGCAGGTTGAAGCCTACTTGCTCGACACGGCGTCCGACCTTGCGAAGCAACGATTTGGTGCGCGCCCTTCGGCTCCCGTGCGGCTTCAAATCACCGGGGCCTTGCAGCGACTGAAGATCGTTGCCGACAAGCATGTGCAGCGAACGCGGGAGGGCTGGTTGTTGTGGGCTGCGGAACGGAGTGTCGAAGACAAGGATGGAGCGAAAGTGGTCGTCGATGGAAAGCCGTTCGGACTGCGCGGACGCATTGATCGAATTGATTTCCATGAGCAAGCAAACCGGTGGGCGGTGATTGATTACAAGACGCACTCGCACCATCCGATGAAGAAGCACTATAAAAAGACAACCGACGAGTGGATCGACTTGCAGTTGCCACTGTACCGTCACATGTTGGATGTCCTTGGTATCGAAGCCGACATCGAGGCGGTCCAGTTGGGATACTTCAACATTGGTGAACGGGAAGCGGATGTCCGCGTCAACATCGCGGAGTTTACCCCAGAGTTGTTCGCTTCAGCCGATCGCGCGATCGCCGGCGTCGTCCGCGGCATACGGGAGGGAAGCTTTCCAATGAATCCGAACGCGGCGACCAGCTTTGATGACTACGCCGTGATTTGCCAAACAGGCGTCATCGGGCACATGTTCGCCGCAGACGAAGATGAATCGGTGGAGGAGACCCTGTCGTGAACCAACAAACGAAATCAAACGGTGGCGAAGGTACGCAGGACTTCGACCTTTCCTCCGGTGACTTGCGTCAGGCGGAAGTTGGCGGACGAGAGGACGACCTGCATCCGTTGATGATTCGGGCTTCGGCGGGAACGGGAAAGACGTATCAATTGACCGGGCGTTTGCTACAAATCCTGCTGCGCGAACGCCGCACCCGATACGATTTTGGCGACGACGTTTACTCGGAAAGCCGCCGGGGAAATCTTGAATCGACTTTTATTGTCGTTGGCGCGGGGGCGACCGACCCGAGCGGTCTGGAGAAGCTTCGCGTTCAGGTCAAGATGCCGAACCTCGTCGAAGATCGCACCGCGAAATTGCTGCGTGATATTTTGAAGGACATTCATCGACTGCGGATTTGCACGCTCGACAGCCTCTTTTCGCAGCTCGCCCGATCTTTTTCATACGACCTGCGTCTTCCAGCCGGGTGGCAGTTGACCGACGAAATTGAAGAAAGTCGGATGATCGATCAAGCCATTGGACGAATGCTCGAACAACTCGATCAAACGAAGGTTGAATCGTTGTTCCATATGCTCAGCAAGGGACAGGCCGAACGCAATGTCGCGTCGCGGTTGCAGCAGGTGGTGCAAGACAATTACTCCGGTTATCGAAGAAGCACTCGGCAGGCCTGGAACAGCCTGCAATTGCCGAATGCTCCTTCGTCGGAACAGTTGCAGCAAGCGATCGACGAGTTGGAAAAGGGAGGGCGTGGAGACAAGCGACTTGACAAGGCGACTGAAAAGATCGCGCATCAGGCGATAACGGGGCAATGGGACGATCTGGTCGATGCGACTTTGATTCGCGCGTCGGCGCATCGAAACGTACGGGAGAGCCGGTGCTGTATTATAGGAAGCCGGTTCCCGATGACTTGGTCGATGCGATGCTGGTCGTCCACGAGCAGGCAAGGCACGCGTATCTGAAGCAACTGAAATTGCAGACAGAGGCAACCGGCGAAATTCTTGAAGCTTTCGATCGCAATCTGAGCAATCTGAAGCAGAATGCGAGACGCTTCAGTTTTGATGACGTTTCGCATCAGCTTGCCGATTGGATTGGTGCGGGGGGAAGTCGTCAGAGCGCAAGCGACCTGAAACGCTTGGCGTTGCGAATGGATGCCAGTTTGGACCATGTGCTGCTGGATGAGTTTCAAGATACGGCCCCGGTACAATGGGATGTGATTCGCCCCTTTGCATTGCGAGCCGGAACCGGAGCCCCCAGCGAACTTTCTTTTGCGTGGGGGACACAAAGCAAGCGATCTATGGTTAGCGCGACGGTGAAGCGAGAATTTTGACGCCGTGCAAGCTGAACTGCCCGAAATGGCAAGCCTTCCGCAGGACACAAGCTTTCGCAGCAGCCCGGTGATTACCGATAACGTTACGCGCGTCTTCACAAACCTCGGCAAGCATCCTGCGTACAGCAGCCGTGTTGATCATCCGGTCACCGATGATGAGTGGAAATCCGAGGCGATCCATTCATTCGTTGCCGGCTTTAACAAGCATTCGGCCAACTTCACTGATCGTCCGGGATATTTTCAGTTTTCAGCCGGCCCGAAATGTGAAGGTGCGACGGCGGAGAAGAACGCCGCGCATCAACGTTACGTCGCGCGGCAGGTTAAGAATTTGGCGGAACGGATTCCCGGCAAATCGATCGGGATTCTGACGCGAACGAATCAGGCCGTCGGTCGGATGATCTATTTGCTGCGAGAACTCGAATTGGATGTAAGCCAGGAAGGTGGCAATCCGCTCGTCGACTCCGCCGCCGTCGAACTCGTATTGTCAACGATCCGCATGGCGGAACATCCCGGCGATTTGCGGCTGGCGGTTTCATCTCGCCTTTTCACCGTTGTCCGGCAGTCTGAGTTTGACAACGGCAATCGATCGATCGAGCGCATACGCCGAAAGCCTGCAAGCCGCGCAAAACTTGCGTGATCGGTTTGAATACGACGGATTCGCGCAGACGATTCAGGCGTTGGCGAAGAATTGCTGCCGCATTGCGGCGATGCCGATCGACTTCGATTGCGTCAACTTGTAACGTTGGCTCACGAGTATCAGCGGTCACCGCAGCCCCGGCTTTCGGCCTTTGTCGATCTGGTTGAACGACGCCGCGTCCAGCGTCCTCGCGAAGCTCAAATCCGTGTAATGACGATTCACCAAGCGAAGGGCTTGGAATTCGACGCCGTGGTCTTGGCTGAACTCGACGGTTCGCTATCCAAGCCGCCGCGAAAATGTGTCACTCTCGCACCCTCTCCCACGGCGATTGCGACGGGGGCGCTTCGATATGTCAGGCAGCAAGCATGGGAGTTGCTGGAACCGCAGTGGCGGCAAGCCTTCGGACGCACGGTCGCCGCTGCGATGACCGAATCGCTCTGCACGCTGTACGTCGCGCTGACGCGTTCGATTCATGCCTGCTATATCTATATTCAGCCGCCGGCCAAAGATGCTTTCCGACAAAACACCAGCGGCGCGGTGTATCACACCTTGGGATTAACGGAGCCCGTGAAACCCGAATCGGTACTATATTCCGATGGCGATGCCGAGTGGTTTACATAAACGATGAAAGCGTTTGATGTCAACTTAAGCACCTCGGCATAAGCCATTAAACAAAGAGCAATCAGCCGCAGGCTCGTTCGCCTCCCGGTTAGGCCGGAGGCGAAACAAAACTACCGGGGCCGTCAGGCCCAGAACCAAAACCAAGACAACTTTAGCCCGGGGCGGCACATAAGCTCTAACTGAAAGACTTATGCTGAGGTGCTTCCGCCCATGGCTTTCGGTTGATGTTGCGACGTAGCCGCTCCAAGCTTCAATGCTTTGTCAGCGCGCGACGATTTCGATAACGGAATCGAATCTTTTGGGGATCGTTCAACCGAACATCGGACATCGACGCGCGATGACCGCCTGCTCGCTTCCGCAATTTTCCGTTCGGTTTCGTGACGCGAGTTTCTCGCTTGGGCTGGAACAAGACGCGATCCACAAGCACAAGCTTGCTGTGATTGACCGCCGGACGGGGTGCGGCGACTCGAAAATTAGGATCGCGAACGATCACGCGTTTGTGGAGTTTGTGCCCCCAAACGCCTCCGAATTTTTCGACGTCAACATCGCCGTGAACTTCACATTGGCAAGCCAAACGGAGACCGGCTTCCATCGTGTGCGGAGGCAGCTTCAATCGCCAAAGTTCGATCTTTGTTGGCCACGAAACGCTTCCACGAATTTTGACGGCGCACGTTCCGCAGGTGCCCAGACCGCGACAATGGAATGGGCGAGCGACTTTGTGATACAGAGGCAACTTCGCTTGCATCAACACCTGTCGTAGATTGGCCCCTAGTTCGCATGTCACTTGAACTTGGCCAAAGTTAACAGTTGGCATACGTGAAGGTCCCCCGGTCGCAAGCAACGGCCGCAATCATCCAATTGTCACACAGTTCGATTTCGTTACAGGTACGTCCCGCTTTGCTTATGATCGTAGTCCGAAGCGGGTGAATATGAAGACAATTGTAGTCCAAAATCGCTCGGTGACTTGTGTCCGTCCGTTTGAATGTCGGTGCAACGTACCGATTACGCCGATTGGAGCCGGGCATTCGGCGCAACCGGTACGCTTGGCAGCGCGCAGGGTTCAGAAAAGCAATGTCTTGGAAACGTCATCGCCATCGCGGTTTTCGAGTTCGCGACGAACTTCGCGAAGCCCGTATGCACACATCTCGAACTGATCGCTCAAGCGTCGCAACAGGTCGCATGGGGGACGTGTATCCCC
This sequence comes from Pirellulaceae bacterium, assembly GCA_041399105.1. GTDB lineage: Bacteria > Planctomycetota > Planctomycetia > Pirellulales > Pirellulaceae > Rosistilla. The sequence goes on from JAWKTL010000002.1 coordinate 190,261, forward strand.
GCCATCGATCGAGCTTGCGATTGCGTAAGCTCGCTTGCCGTGATGACAATAATCGATGAACTGGTCCGCGCTGGCGGAAGACTGCATCTGTCGCAGGCTTTCGGGATACATGCCGGTCCAGAAGAGCGTGAAGTCGCCGACATGGCGATGTACCTCTCGGCGAGCCACACCGATGCGTTTGTCGGCTTCAATCAGCATCTCGACAACTTCGGTCGCTGGTTTGCCGGTCGCGCGACGAACGTGATGCATCGCGTCGGTTCGCAGAAACCGAACCAACAGGCCGTTGATATAATCCACAAGCTGGACATCAACCACGCCAAGTTGACCGTGAAAGATCGACTCGGAAATACCGGAGAAGAATCGTTGGATCAAAGAATTTGAAGTCGATTCGTTTTCACCTGGCATAGCCCGGTTCCTCTGTTTCAAGGAAGATGAATTCAACCACTATTTCCAAACTAGTTACATTGAACCGTTGAGGTCAAGACGGAAATGGAAATTTTTTCAGGCATTGTGAAAGGATTGCGTCGTGTATCGAAACCTGTCGCCGATGGTGTACGTTCTACTGATTGTTAGTTCCTTGCACGTTGTTGCCGCCGAGGGAACGGTGTCCGACCCGTGGGATCGATTTGACTTGCGGGGGAATCAAACGTTTCAGCGTCGACAGATCATCGACGCGTTGATCGGGAACGAACGATTCTTGTTGGCCGTTCATCCCCACGCAGATGTCACTCAGCTTGCAGGTGTCGTCCAGGAGTTGTTGACAAGCGGTTATCGTCAAGCCGGTTTCGTGAATCCGAAGATCGACGTGACGACGGACGAAGCGACCGGTCGGGTGAAAGTTCAAATTCAAGAAGGGCTTCGCTTTCGATGCGGTGACGTCTCCGTCGAAGGTGCTGAATCGGTTGACGTAAAGTCCCTGGTCGCACGCCTGACCCTGCCGTTCCCCGATGAGAAATCGTTTCCGGCGTATGCGTTCGTCGACGGACGACGGCAACCCATTTGGGTGAACGCGAAAGGGGAAGAGGTTCGTCTTCAAGATGCTGTTTGGGAACGTGACGCTTGGTGCAGTTTCGCGGCGAGCGATTCATTGAATCGGAAGGTTGCAACGGCATTTGCGGATTTGGGTTTCTCGAACGCCAAGTTCAGCATCTCCGTGAACCCAGATAAAGATTCCGGCGATCAAACGGTGCAGCTTCGCGTTGTAATAGACGACGAAGGGGAGCCCGACAGAATTGACGACATCGTCGTTACGGGAATCAAGAAGCATTCGCATGTCGACATTGCTAGGTTCTTGGAACTCGAACGTGGAGACGTCATCCATCGTGGGAAGATCAACGCCATCAATGAAAAGTTATGGGAAAGCGGACGTTTCAGCAAACAGCGGGTCGACATCTTGCGTCGTGATGATCCAAGAACGCTGGAATTGCGGATCGAACTTGAGGAAGCGGCCAATGTTCCGCATCTGACGACGCCGATCAGCGAAGAAGCGGAGGCTTTCATGCAGGCGCGCCGATGGATCTCGCAACTTTCTGGTCGTGGCCAAGACTTGGTGATTGAAGGGGGAGGGGCCGGTCAACGATTGATGTTCATTCATTCGACCGACGGGCTGTTGGTGAAGCTTGAAGTGCCGAACCCCGATGGCGATCAAGCGGTCGACGGTTTCTTTGCCATGTTGCTGGATCGTGATCACACGCTGATATGCTTTTCGCCGCTGAAGTGTAAATATCACGGACGGTCCAAAACCGGAGAACGTTATGTCCGTTTGAGTGCGGGGATCGGCGCGGCCCAGAAAGATGATGCCTTCATCAATCAAACGGTTGGATTTCAGATCAGCACGAATCGCAAGTTGTCGCACTCTCTGGTCGAGTTTTCATTAAACCTGCAACCGTCGGGCTTCTTGCCGTTCGCCTACAAAACCGGGATCGAGCATCAATGGTCGGGAGACATTTTGACATCCAAGTATCGTGACAATACCGTTCGGATCGATCGCACGACCGGAGAAGTTTCGATGCATCTTCGACGGACGGAGTTGAAGTTTCAAAAGAATCGGCTTCAGAAAGAACGTTTCCTGCTGCTGCGGCAGACCGAATCGATGCCTCAAGCGTATGACGAATCAAGCCCCTTGGGATCATTAGCCACCTATCTCTGCGATCCGGCGGTTCTAAGTTCGTGGTCCGCGGCGAATCTCAGAGCCAATGTGCCGCCCCCCGCCATCGATCCTCATTTCCTCGCTGCGTTGCAAAAGTTTTTTGCAGCGGGCCTGCTGAAACCGCTGGACTCGCTAGCGCTGGCGGTGGCTGTCGACGACGAAGACTTCGGTGCGTTTGGGATCGTTGACGGCAAAGCTCCCATGAATGCCGCACAAGGGGAGCTTCCGCAAATTGTCGCGAAGTTCGGTCTGAAATATGTGTCGAAAGCTTTCCCCGAGCAATCGTGGCCGTTGCTAGTCATTCGGGAAAGCTGCTTGGTCGTTCTGGGGCATCGGCAGTTTACCGGCGACCTGCTGCAACGGATTCACGACAGTGACAAATACGGCCCGATCTGCCATGCGACCATCGCGTGGCTGGTCGGATACGTGCAACCGCAGCTTCGTCCCAGATTCGCCCTGCGTGGTGCAGCAACTCAACGAAACCGATTTTGATCGGGACTATCGCGATCTGTTCAACGACGTGACGGGACCATGGGCGGAGCGAATGATTGAAGTCTTTCAGTCGCTTGAACCAGATGAAGTCGAAACATTGCTGTCGAAGATCGACAACAAGAGATTGATTGAAGTCTTGAGGAATGTCTATCTCGCAAGAGAAAACGATTCGAGCGCCGCCACGGGGCACATCTGGTATCAAGCGGTGCGTGGCGAATTGGAGGCGTGGCTGCAATCGATGGCGCGTGCATCTTGACAGAACGGCCTGCTCTTGGGCGTTGTCGATTGAGCGAAGGGCTTGTTTCTGTTCGGACGGGGCGCGATGAATACGGAGCACGCGTGAAACGTGTAGAATACGGAAACCTTTGACCATCAACATTGGAAGGATACGAAGCTTATGAAGAAGTCATCAGACAAGACGACGTTTGAATCGATTGATCGACGTCGTTTCCTCGCGGCTGGATCCGTCTTGGGCGTCGGATCGATGCTTCCCCGCGACTGCGAGTTGCGTGCGGCGGAAAAGGCGGAACGCGTCGTCGGGTCGAACGATCATTTTTGGTATCGCTTGGCCAGCGACGATGTTTATGTCGATTCACAACGTGAGAACAAGGCATTCGGTTTCGCCCCTGGACGCGTTTTCTTGTCTGACGACAATGCGACGACTTGGTCTCGCAGCATGACGTTCCCTGACGCGGAAAGGATCACCTTCAGTTGCATCTTGCCCAACGGGAATATCTTGTTCGCCACGCGGACGCGGTTGTTCCTAAGCACCGATGATCTGAAGACCTACGAGCAGATCACCGTGAAGGATCGCGATGGCTCGGATTACCTGCCGCATCAGCCTGTCGACGCGAACAATCCCGGATGGTATTTCCATCCTCTCGACGGTGTTCACACGTGGGACGTGAACGGGACGCCAATGTTGGTGTGGGGGAACTACTGCAATGTGATCGGCGGAGCGGTCCCTGTGAATATTTATTACTCGACCGATCATGGGCGGACGGTCAAGATTGCGTACTCGTTTGGGAGGAATCCCGTATTTCAACAAAAGGGTTCAACGTCTGATGATCTGCTGGGTGATCCAGCGAACTCGGTCATTTGTCGGCATGTTCACTGCGTCGCTTACAATCAGGCGGAGAATGCGTTTTATGCCTGCACGGGGGATCATGACCGTGGCGATCAACATGAATGCCATTGGCTGCGCGGCACCTACGATGTGGACACCGATGTGTGGGATTGGAATGTCGTCGTGTCGGTGAATTCAAACTCGCGCTACAAGTCAGGAGGGATCAACTTCGTCGACGGAAAGCTCTATTGGGCTTCCGACGCCAATGGCAACAACGGCACGATGCCTCACGATCGGGGAATCTTCTGTTGCGATCCGAAAGATCTCGCTGATCCGACGAAGCATACGATGCTGTTCAATCCGAAGTACGAATCGGCCAACATGTTGATTGACGACGGCGTGATCTTGTCAGCGCATTACGCCCCGGCCTCGCCATATAAGACGGGGATCATCATCTCGTTGGATTTGGGCCAGACGTGGGCGCAGTACGATCTGGCGGAGTTCGGCGCACGTTCGGCAACGCGCTTTCATCCGCGAAACAGCGACGGCTGGTTTCGCATCGATTTGCGGAAGGGATGGATCGAACGCGGCGAAGTTCTGTTTATCAAACCCAAGAGCGATCGTCGCACGTAGGCGGATATGACGCGTTCGCACCCGATCCAGCGACCACGTTGAGTCCGCCAGTACGAGGCATCGCGACGTCAAATCCGCCGCCACGTCATTCAGTCAAGCCGCGATCAACGGTCTGGTGTCGCCGAGCTTTCCGCATTGCGGGCGTTGCTCAGATCGATCGCCAGGGCGATCGCTTGCTTCATGCTGGTAACGCTCGCGCGACCTTGCCACGCGATGTCCAGCGCCGTACCGTGATCAACGCTCGTACGAACGATCGGCAGCCCCAAGGTGACGTTCACGGCATCGTCGAATGCCAGGGTCTTCAGCGGAATCAAACCTTGGTCGTGATACATGCAGACGTAGACATCGGTTTGCTCGCGAATTGCCGCGACAAAGGCCGTGTCAGCCGGCAGCGGTCCCCTGATAACGATTCCTTTCGCCCGAGCGGCATCGATTGCGGGCTTAATGAATCGCTCCTCTTCACCATCGCCAAACATTCCCCCTTCACCGGCGTGAGGATTCAGTCCGCAGACCGCCACGCGGGCCGGTCGCTTCAACCGCTTTGAGATGGCGGCATGGGCAAGTTCAATCGTCTCGAGAATCTTCGGAACCGACAGCAGGCTCGCGACTTCATTCAGTCCAACGTGGACGGTCACCAAGGCACAGGAAATCGTGTCGCTGGTCAGCATCATGCACGATTCGGTCGCACCGGTTCGCTGAGCAAGCAACTCGGTGTGTCCGGGAAAGGGGATACCGGCCGCGTTCCAAGCTTCTTTTTGAATCGGTCCGGTAACCACCGCATCGACATGTCCCGACAGCGCCGCATCGATCGCCGTAACGACATAGTCAAAGGATGCTTTGCCGGTGAATCGGTTGACGATACCGGCGGTCAATTCGGGCAAATCGGATTGAAAGTCGAAAACCGTCGGCTGCGAAACGTCCGCCAGCGCGGCAAACCCGTGGTCCAGCGGGACCACATGCTGAGGCAACGGCAACGCCAGACGCTCGGCAACGGTGTGCAATACAGCACGGTCGCCGAATAGGATGGGAACCGCATGTCCGGCAACATCGGGATCGTTGAACGCCTTGAGGGCCAGTTCCGGGCCGACGCCAGCCGGGTCGCCGATGGTGATTGCAAGTCGAGTTTTCAACGGACGAGCGCCTGCTGCGGATCGCGCGGTTGAAAGTTAAAGTTCTTGCTTTGAGAAAAGAATTCAACGGGATTCTCGTAAACCACCTTGCGAATCGTCGCTTCCGGAATACCTCGTTGGCGACATTCGAAGATCAGATCGGGGACGGCGGTCGGCTTGCTCGGTCCCCAGTCGCCGGCGGAATTGACCAGCAATCGGTCGCCGCCATACATCTGAATCATGTCAACGGCTCGGTCGGGAGTGCATTTCGAGATCGGATAGAGTGTCATGCCCGCCCAGAAACCACGGTCGAGGACTTCCGCGATCGTGTGTTCTTCAACGTGGTCGACCAACACGCGATCGCGATCGATTCGCGAATCATCGCACAGCATGTCCAGAATCATCCTGGTCCCTTGATACTTGTCCTCCAAATGCGGAGTATGGATCAGGATCGACTGCTCGTGTTGGATCGCCAATTCCATGTGTTCAACGAAAATCGTCGCTTCGTTTTTTGTGTTCTTATTGAGCCCGATTTCCCCGATTCCCAGCACGCCGGGTTTGTCAAGGAACTCGGGAATCATGGCGATCACCTCGCGTGAAAGCTCGACATTCTCGGCTTCCTTCGCATTGATGCACAGCCATGTGAAATGTTGAATGCCGTACTGAGCCGCTCTTCGCGGTTCGACTTCGGTCAATTGGCGAAAATAATCCCGAAAGCCATCGACCGACCCGCGATCAAAACCGGCCCAGAACGCAGGCTCGCTGATCGCCACGCAACCCATTCGCGCAAGGGTTGCGTAGTCGTCGGTGATTCGGGATACCATGTGAATATGTGGGTCGATATAGTCCATCGTTACACTCCCATCTCTTGACGCCAGTTGGTGCTGTAGGGGCGGGAGAAAAGCCGCTGGACCTGTTCAGCGCGATTGTCATCGGACTGCAGGAGGATTTGAATTCCTTGATACAACTGCTGCATGCGACGGTCATCCCCTTCGATCCCGCCGGCGCGATCGATGCGATCCAGGATCGCCGCAATTTCCAGAATCCGCGCACGTGTTTCGAGAAAGTGCCGGTCCAACACGTCGGATGCCGATTGCGTGGTGTTCATAAGTGCCGCCCAGGGTTTCGTTGCGTCGCTGTGAAGTGCGTTTGCGATTTTGAAAGGAACTGTCGGGAAATTGTTCCCGCGTTTTGGCTTTCATCCTAACGGCGCATTATAACGGAAAGATCGAGCGATCGGAACGAGGTGACGCCAGCGGCGATAACGGTCACCGTTGCAAGATACCATCGGAAGGCTTGTTTTGACCCGCAATGCGCTCGAGAGGTTTCGACCGCGGGACATCTTGCGGGAAGAGCGTCCAGACGGGGATTGTTCGTTCCAAATCGGCGAGCAGTTTCTTTTGCTGCTCCATTTGAATGTCATCCTTCAAGATTTCTCGGATCTCTTCCTGTGCATCGGCAAAGGAAAGCATACCGGCCTCTTCCCGTTCGAGGACTTTGATGATGTGGAACCCGTTGTCGTCTTCGATGATCTGGCTCATCTTGTTCAGCGGCAGCGAGAAAATCTGCTGGTCGAGCGTGTCCGACGCCAAGCTTCCCTGATTCGTCCAGTCGTGCAAGCCACCCGTCCTTTCAGCCAGTGGTTCGCTCGACAAGCGTTTGGCGACCGCCTGCATGTTGCCACCGAAGAATGCTTCATTCCCCATGCGGATGATCGCGTCACGAGCTTCTTGTCTGGTCGAAAATTGCGAATACATCGCCGTCAATTGTTCCCATCGCGCCCGTGCCTTGCGATTGAACTTCTCGCTATTTTGCTCGTAATAGAACTTCATGTCCGGCAGAGGAATCTCAGGGTCTTTGTCGAGCGCCCCGCGAATATATTCCTGCCCCAACATGCTTTCGACAAAGCGACGTTCTTGCTGTTCCAGAGACGACCCTTCCTTGCGAAACTCCGCATCGGCTTCAGCAATGGTTTCAATCTGATGTTGTTCCATCAACCTGGGAAGCTGTTGTTCATAGAACACCTTCCGCACGTTGCTGGTGATCGATTGCTCCATCTCGGCGCGTTTGTCTTCGGGCTGCGTTCCCATCGTCTGACGCAGAAAAGCCCGGTACATCATCTTGCTTTGAATCTCTTTCCGCAATTCGCGGCGGATCAAATGAAGACGCGCGGCGGCTATTTCTTCGGCCGGGGGCTTCTGCTCGCTGCGGGCAAGAAGCTGTTTCAGATGTTCGTCGACCACCACGGAGACATCGCGAAGCAAGATCGGCGCACCGTCGACGTTGGCGACCATCGCCGTTGGCTCCGCGGGAAGTTCGGCGACCGTTGAAGCCTCAGCCTCCAAAGGAGACTGCGCACCAACAGAACGCGTGCAAACCGCAGGCGGCAGGATTGCTAGCAAGGCGATTAACAGCTTGAAACCATCTGACATGAACAACTCCGCGATTCCCTTCGCAGCATAAACCTACCGGTGATTCCATTCCATATTGACCACGCGATGTTATCTGCGTGGTCCGAAATGATGCCTTCGCGTCAAATGAAGCGAATCAGCATTCCGACCACGCGATGTTATCTTGCGTCAATGTTTAGTTGAACTTGCGACACGGTCGCTCTAGGCTTATAGAACCGTCAACCATCGAGTTGCAAGATCGATCCGGCAAGTTCTAGCCAATCAATATCGTTTGTCGGACAAAGTGACGTTGTTTGCTGTGCTTTGCTCTTCCCCATCCTATCATCGATAATGGGGACATAAGCCTGATGATCGTCAACGATTCGCACGGGACGCTTCGCCTGACGCTTCAATTGTTCAATTCGCCCGCGATCGGTGTAAACGAACACCAGAAAATCACCATCGGTCTTGATTTCACTGATCTGCCAGATCGCCGCGTGGAACCGAAGCTCGGCAATCTCAAGCATTCGCTTCACCTCAATGGGGGGCTCGCCGAACCGATCGAGCAATTCCTCACGCATTTCCGCCAGATCCGCAAATTGCTCCATCCTCGCCATCCGCCGATAGAGATCGATCTTTTGCCGCAAGTCGGGGACGTATTCTTCCGGCAAGTAGGCTTCCACCGGCAGATCGACATCGACGTCAATCGACAACTTCGGCGGCAACTTCTTCATCTGGCGAACCGCCGTTTCCAGCAATTGGCAATACAACTCGTACCCGACAGCGGCGATGTGACCGCTCTGCTGCGTCCCCAACAAATTTCCCGCGCCACGAATTTCCAGATCTCGCATGCTGATCGCGAAACCGGCCCCCATGTGACTGAATTCTTCGATCGCTCGCAAACGCTTTGCGGCTGTCGGCGTTAAGTGCTTATGCGGGCTGATCATCATGTAGCAGTACGCTTGATGCTTGTAGCGTCCAACGCGTCCGCGAAGTTGATGCAGATCGGACAACCCGTAGTGATCCGCTTCATCGATAAAGATCGTATTGGCGTTGGGAATATCCAATCCGCTTTCGATGATCGTCGTCGCCAGCAGAATGTCATACTTGCGGTCGATAAAATCGACCATCACGCGTTCCAAATCGTGTTCGTTCATCTGTCCGTGCCCGACGACAACGCTTGCTTCGGGAACGATTCGCTTCAGCTTCTCCGCGATTTGATGGATGTCACCCACGCGATTGTGAACGAAATAGATTTGCCCGTTCCGATTCAGTTCGCGAATGATCGCATTGCGGATCAACTGATCGTCCCAGCGCGTGACGCGGGTTTCGACGCTTAATCTGTCTTCGGGAGGAGTCTCCAGGTTGCTGATATCCCGAACGCCGACCAGCGCCATGTGCAACGTTCGCGGAATCGGCGTCGCCGACAGGGTCAACACATCGACACTGCTGTGACGCGTCTTCAGACGCTCCTTCACCTGAACGCCGAACCGCTGCTCCTCGTCGATGATCACCAATCCCAGGTTGTTGAACTTTACGTCGGCGCTCGCCAATCGATGCGTCCCGATTACGATGTCGACTCGCCCCGACTTGAGCCCCTTGAGCGTCTCGCGCTGGTCTGCTTTGGAGGCAAACCGACTGAGCTTGGCGATATCGAACGGAAACTCTCCCAGACGGCTACAAAACGATTTGTAATGTTGCTCGGCCAGCACCGTTGTCGGTACAAGCACGGCGACTTGGTAACCGGCGTCGACCGCTTTGAAGGCGGCCCGCATCGCCACTTCCGTTTTTCCAAATCCGACATCGCCGCAGATCAAGCGGTCCATCGGCTGCGGCGATTCCATGCTTTCCTTGAGCGCGATCGTCGCGTGCGTTTGATCGATGGTGTCGGTGTAGGGGAACGATGCTTCAAACAGCCGCTGCCAGTTGCTGTCCTGCGGAAAGGAAATCCCGCGTCTGGCCGATCGCTGAGCCTGCAACTCCAACAGTTCCGAAGCCATATCGGTGACCGCCGATTCAGCCGCTTTCTTGTTCTTTGTCCACGATTGCCCTCCGATTTTGGCCAGCTTCGGTCGACTCTTGCTCCCTCCGATGTACCGCTGAACCAAGCCGATCCGCGACGCCGGGACATAAATCTTCGTTCCGCCGTCGAACTCTAGAATCAAATGTTCGAGCTTCTGGCCGTGTTTCTCCAGCAACTCCAAGCCACGGTAGAGCCCGATGCCGTGAGACAAATGGACGACCAAGTCTCCTGGGTGCAGTTGCAAGAAGCCATCCAACGGCTTGCTGCGGACCTGGGCCTTCACGCGTCGCAATGGCGTCCGATGAAACAACTCCGCCCCGGTTAGGACGAGAACATCCGGATCATCCAACTGAAATCCGCCCCCCAACGATCCCGACTCAAAGGCCAATTGCCCCCGTTTGGCTACCTCACTGTTTCGCAGCAGCTCGCTCATCCGTTCACGATCAGCCGGCGTATCGGCGACCACAATCACCTGATGTCCCTTGCCGACTTGATCGATCCGCCGCGTGATGTATTCCAGATCGCCAACGAATCCATCGACGGAGTGGCTGCGCAGATCGATCACGTGATCCGTTCCCGCTTCGGCCAACTGAGTCCCCATCGCGATACGGAAGGGGCGACAGGCGACCAACAATTCAGGCCACGAAAGATATGAACTGACGTGGCTGGATCGCGCCATCAGCTTCTCGATGGAATGACGGCAACCTTCCGGATCGACGATCAAGACCGCGGCCCCTTCGGGCATGTACTGCATCAAAGTTCCGCTGGACGAATCACGCGAGCTGACCGCCGAAAACTCGAACACCTGCTTGTTCTCAATACTTCGCTGGCTGGCGACATCGAACGAGCGAATCGATTCGACTTCGTCACCGAACAATTCGATGCGATACGGATGCTGATGGTCGGGGGCGAAGATATCGAGAATGCCACCACGCATGCTGAATTCGCCGTGCAGTTCAACCGCGGTGGTCGCATGAAAGCCGGCCGTCGCCAGCCAGCGACGAAGCTCTTCATCATCAATACGGTCTCCACGCCGAAGCACTCGACTGGACGCCTGCAAAGCTTCGGGCGACGGAACACTTTGAATCGACGCTGTGATGGGGGCGGTCACCACCGGTGGACCGCTACCCGGACGCCAAGCCCGCAAATGTTGAAGCACCTGCAGCCGACGAGCATAATCTTGGTCTTGTATCGACTCAGGAGTCCCCTCCGCCGTGCTGAAGGGCATCGTCAACGCCCCTTCAATCGCAAACGATTCAAGATCGACGGCGATCAAGTCCGCCAAGCTTCCATCGGGCGTCAGGACCAGCAAAGGTTTTGTCGTCTGGCAGAGAACCGCCGCCAACAACGAAGCCGCTGAACCCCAGACACCTTGCACCCATAAGGGATGATCCGGTCGCCAATCGTTCAGCGCAGCGGAAAACTCCGACCGGCGAGCGATCGCCGACGGCAAATCAGTTAGATGTTCGACTTTCCTTTGCACAGTCGACAGAAGGCACCATTACGTGCGTGGCTCGAGATGACACATTGGCAACTTTGGAAGCGAACGCCCAGGCGACCTATCGACAGGCATCCGCTCTTCATCAGCATAGGCGATTGCCGTTGAAATAACACCTACCCACTAGGCACGGCCGGCAGAGAGGTTGTGACGGGCCTTCGGCGCTGAAGCATACGCATGTGAGAGCCCGATCAATCTTCATCCGACCGAACCGACAACTCCGCCAATATCGATCGGATGGTATCGGGTTCCACCGGTTTCACCAAGTGACGATTGAACCCCGCCTGAGTGGTTCGCTGTCTATCATCATCTTGTCCCCAACCTGTCAGCGCGATCAGTTCGATCTCTTTTCCCCAGGGCTCGCGACGCATCGCACGTGCGGCTTCGTAGCCGTCCATGATGGGCATTCCGATATCCATGATAACGATGTCCGGCTTGAATTCACCGCCGATTTGGACGGCCTGGCGTCCATCGTTGGCGACCTGCACGTCGTGACCAATCTTGCGAATGACAATCGCCAGCAGTTTGGCCGCCGCCACATTGTCATCGACAACAAGGATACGCTTCAGCTCGCTGGCTGATGCCGCTTCGGGCGCGATGGACGTGTTGCCGGACCCGGCGTGTTCATGCGAAACGGGCAACCGAACGGTAAAGGTCGCTCCCAGACCTTCTCCCTGACTGGACGCCGCGATCACGCCACCATGCATTTCGACCAACGACTTCACCAGCGACAGCCCAATGCCGAGTCCACTGTATCGCGACGACTCTGATTCAACCTGTGCGAACATCTCGAACACGCGTTCAAGCTGGTCGTCTCGAAGGCCGACACCTCAATGCGTCCGCCCGCTGGCGTGTACTTCGCCGCATTGTTCACCAAGTTGGCCAACAGTTGACACAAACGATACTTGTCCCCATGAAGGTGAATGGCGTCCGAAGGCAAGTCGACCGACAGTTCATGCCCCGCATCCTTGATCATCGGTCGACAGGTGTCGACAGCCGAGGCGATCACATCGTTAAGGACAACCACCTCGCGGCGAAGTTTCATTTTACCTCGCGAGATTCGTGAAACCTCCAACAGGTCATCCACCAGGGCAACCAACTGGCCAAGTTGACCTTCCATCATGCCACAGAGTTTCGGCGATCAGTTGCATGTCGTTGGGCGTCAGCTTGACGACCTCAAACCGGAGCGAATCGTCGCCAGCGGGTTGCGTAATTCGTGAGCCAATATCATACGAGGAACTCGTCCTTCCGCCGGTCCGCATCGCACGCGCGGCTTTCAAACTGGTGGCGATCAGTAATGTCCCGGATGCCAAGCAGGATAAGCTGCACGTGATCCAGACGCCGGGCATTGAGCAACATGACTCGCTTGCCGATCGATCTCGAAGTTGTGGCTGACCAAGTAATCATCGAAGACATTGCTCTCCGGCAAAACGTCCTCGAGCAATGTTCGCAGCTCCGGGATATCCCACTGTCCATTGCCGAGATCGTAGATCTTGCGACCAATCGTATGATCGCGCTCGAACATCAAAGTGTTCATAAAACGCGAGGTTGACGCTTTTGATCGTCAGATCGGGATTCAGCACCAACAGCGGCTCATGCAACGTCTCGACGATACTCTCGGCGTACTTCTTCGACTTCGCCGTTTCCTCTTCGGCCCGCTTTCGCTCAGTGATATCGATGAACGTGACCACAACGCCGTCGATCCGGTCATCGCCGGTGCGATACGGTACTAACCGCGTCAGATACCAGCGTCCGTCGTTGCCGGGCATCTCCTGTTCGACCCGTTCGAGCCGATCGAGCACGCGCCCGCGCGTCACGCTTGAATATCGGGGTATTCCAAATGGTGCGTCAGATCCGTAGAGTGGCCGGCCACGGTCGGTGTGGCGAATGTTGAACAGCTTTTCGGTCTGAGGCGTGAACCGCACGATCCGCAGTTCGCGGTCCAGGAACAGCGTGGCGATATCGGTCGACGTCAACAGATTCTGCAGGTCGTGCGAAAGCTGGCTGAGTTCCTCGACGCGATGCCGATTCTCCTGGCTGACCGTCGCCAACTCCTCATTCATCGATTGCAGTTCTTCCTTGCTCGTCTCCAGTTCCTCCATCGTCGAGCGGAGTTCTTCGTTGGCCGATTGAAGTTCCTCGTTGGAAGCCTGCATTTCCTCGCGACTCGATTCATACTCCTCGATCGTCGCTTGCAGCCGCTGGCGGTACAACTCGACTTCGGCTTCCATCTCGCGGCGGGTCGTCGCGTCGGCGGCATGGGAAGGCTGATCGGCGTCCGTTGCGTCCGTTCCAGCAATGGGTTCGGGCAGCTCGTCGAAAACAACCAGCGTGAAGCCCTCCAGGTCGGCGTCGCGTGCCGGTGAACGTGCAGCACCACGCGTCGAGAATCGCCGTTGAATTTCACTCGCACCGGCTGCGACCGCGTCGACTCGCCAGAGCGTCGGGCGGCGGCCAGCGCCGCGCGGACTTCGACCCCCAGCGGCTCGCGAAGCAGCTTGAACACCTGACGCGTCGGTTCGCCCCCCGGGATCTCCATGTACCGTCCGGCACGAGTCGAACTGTGAACGATCTCATGGTCGGCGTTGATCAAAACACTTGGCGGAGCGTAACGCTCGACCACTCGCTCGTGGAGCACGCCATAGCTTTCAGCCGACCCACGACGAGGGGAATCGTCGTCGCGATTTCCTTCGCCGCCGTGACGCGATCGCGGCGGAACCGACAGAATCGGCAAGTCCACTTCCCTTGTCGGCACATTTCGCCGCCGGTAAACGCAGTTCTGCTTGTCTTCGACGGTGAACAATTCGCTGCGATCGACCGTCTCGCTCGTCCCCAGGACCAGCCGCCCCTCCGGCTCCAATGCATAATGGAACAATCGAATCACGTCCCGCTGCACGTCGCGTTGAAGGTAGATCATGACGTTGCGGCACACGATCAAGTCCAAATGCGAGAACGGCGGGTCGCCCAACAAATTGTGCGGGGCAAAGACCACCATCTCGCGAACTTCACGACGCACGCGATAATCATCGTTCTCTTTGACGAAGTATCGCTTGAGCCATTCGGCCGGCACGTTGCTGGAAATCTCCAACGGATAGATCCCTTCACGCGCTCGGGTCAAAGATCGTTCATGAAGATCGCTGGCAAACACCTGCAGACGCGGTCGCTCTTCGTGTTTGCTCAGTTCCTCCAGCAGAAGAATCGTGATGGAATAAGCCTCCTCGCCGGTCGAGCAGCCGACCGACCAGACGCGGATTCGGTCGTTGGACGTCTTGCCTTCGAACAACGCGGGTATCACTTTGTCTTCCAGGCACTCGAACACATGCTGGTCTCGGAAGAACTCGGTGACGGTGATCAGCAAATCGTCGAACAGATCGCGAACCTCGTCACGGTTCTCGCGAAGGAACTCCAGATACCGTTCGAGCGATTCCGTGCTGCCAGTTGCATCCGCCGCTGAATCCGCCGCATCACGGTGGATCGTTTGTATTGCGAGAAGTCATGTCCGGTGCGGCTGCGGATCTGAGCGAAGATCTTGTGCAGCAGTCGGCTGTGGTCTTCGTTCAGCTCCTCGCCGTCGGCGGGAACCCGCAGAGCTGGCTCGACCCGCGTCAATCGCGTCACTTCCTCGGCGATCCGCTCGATCGGCAACACAAAGTCGACCACGCCCGCGACCACGGCCGATCGCGGCATGCCATCGTATTCGGCCTCGCTGGGATCTTGGGCGATCGTGACGCCACCCGCTTCCTTGATGTATCGCAAACCCAGCGTGCCGTCTGAACCTGTCCCGGTCAGAACAACGCCGATGGAGTGCCCGTCGTGCGTGTTGGCCAACGTGCGGAAAAAGTGGTCGACCGTGGCCCGCTTGTGCGGCTGCGGTTCCAATTCGCTCAGACGCAAATGCGTGTCGATCGTATTAAGGTTCGCGGCGGCGGAATGATGTAGATGCGATTCGGTTCAAGCTTGACCATTTCGGTAACCTGCTGGATCGGCATCTGCCGTGTGGTTGCAAAAGCTCCGCCAGATGACTTTTGTGCTCCGGTGAAAGATGAACCACGACAACAAATGCAGCGCCGGTGTCGGAAGGCATGGCGGCGAACAGTGTCTAAGGGCGGACAAGCCACCGGCCGAAGCACCAATACCGACGATGTTCAGCATTTCTTTCTGATTCCTTTCCATGTTCAACTAGATGAGTCGCATAGAGAATCGACATCGCAAAGGATGAACCAAACAGCAAACGTCGAAGCGTTCCCATAACCCTGGGTGATCGGCTTTTGGGTGGCCGGGGGGGCCAACGCGGTCCATTGAAACGAATTGTGAGTCGGAAAACAAGACGATAAATGAGAAATCGTCGGATTTCGTTCAGCGCGTTTTTCCGGGTGACGGAGACGTCCACAACAATTCAAAACACATGCCCATGCATGCTTCGGATTTGCCGCGACAACGCAAACGCGACACGCTGCCGTCATCATCGCGACGGCATGCATGGGATCGCGCGAAACGCGATGCTACCGCGTTGCGGAAACTACGCAGCGCATGACGGCTATCCGCCTAGGGGAACGTCCAGATGTGGATGTTCCCAGCCGTATCTCCGGCCAACACGGCTGAGCCAGCCTGCGAGAATGCAACCCGTGTCGGCAGCAATCGGACTCCCGGTGGAAGCGGGTTTTCCGACGGTGCTCGATCCGCCAGGGAAAATTTCTTCAACTCATTTCCCTCCGCCGACCAAATCTTGATCACGCCGTCACGACCGCACGTCACAAGGTCTCCCGCATTGCGAAACCGACAATCCAGAACGCCTCCCGAATGGGCATTCGGCTTGTTCGCCAACGGCCATCCATCCTTCACATCCCACCAGACGACATTGCCATCCTCACCGCAGGATGCGACGACACCCGAGTCGCTTCGCCATGAGAGGGCTCGCACCGACTGCGTGTGCTCGGAAAGAGGCAGGATCACTCCGCCACTCTTTCCGTCCCACAGATGGATGTTGCCGATTCTGTCAGCCGTCGCCAGATACTTGCCATCGGGTGAGAATGCCACGGCGGTGACCCAGTCGGTATGCTTGTCGATCATTGCCTTTAGGCTGCCGTCTTCGGTGGAATAGAGTTTCACAAGCCGGCTGGTGCAACCAATCGCCACCAGCTTTTCGTCGGGTGAGATGTCGGCCGCGATGATCGCGTCGGGTTCATCGGCGACACTCGCCAATCGTTTGCCGGTCGCGACGTCGTACAGAGCCACCGATCCGCTTTGAACCGGTTTACCGCCGGCAGCCAACAGCAGCCGACCGGAGCGGCTGAACGTGAGTACGAGCGGCTCTCCTTCTGGAAACTCGATCGCCCCATAGCTGTTGCCTGTCGCCGGGTCGAAGAGTTTAATCGCGCCGTAGACGCTCTGGGCGGCAACCGGTGCTCGTGGGCTGGTGGCTAAGGCGAGCACGGGATAAGGTCGCTTCGTTTGTATCGGCGAGAAGCTTGGCAAGTTCGTCGGGACCGCCCCCGGACCGGCGTCGTCTTCCGGGGCGATGGCCGTGAAGCCGAGCGTTCGCATCTCGGCGACCGAGCTGCCGGAGTTCTCTCGCAGGCCGGAATCAATCCATTTGGTGATCAATGCGATCGTCTCCGCCGGAAGGCGATCACCATCGGGAGGCATCTGTTCGCCATCGACGTCCGATGTAAGGACTTCGATCAGACGGCTTGCCGATGAACGACCCGCCACAACGATCTCTCCACCACCACTTCCTTTCATCAACCCCGCATACGACGCAAGATTCAACCCAGCCTCCTGCTTCCCGTCGCCATGACATGTCGCGCACGACTTCTTGAAAACCGATGCAACATGATCGTCGTACGTGATCGGCTTCTCCGCGACATCATCCGCCATGGCTGCCGATCCAAAGGCCAACAGGACCCATACGGCAAGGCCCGACCGTGAAGAGAGTGTATGCATGGATCTCGGTTTCATCTTTGTTTGCTGACTCCTAGAGCGACCACGTCGCACGATCAACTGAGAAATATTGCCGCAAGATAACATCAAACGCGTTCATTATTGATATAGAGCGACCACATCACACGATCAACTGAAAAACGTTATCGCAAGATAACATCAAACATTATTTTCATTGACATAAAGCTAAGCAGGGTCGTAACCTTCACTTCCAATTCCTCGACCGCGCGGCATAAACTGACAAAGAAAGATTCCCAGAAAATACAGCAGGACCAGCGGAACCATCAGCGCGATCATGCTGTAGATGTCCGCCGGAGTAAGGATCATCGAAAGAACGGCGATGACCAATACGGCGATTCGCCAACTCGCGATATACGATTGCGTCTCGAACAATCCGATTCGTTGCAGGAACAGCATCACCAAAGGCAATTGAAAAGCAATTCCAAAGCCCAGTGGTAATAACAACACGAAGTTGACGTAGTTGCTTAGTCTCGGCACGAGGTCAACGTTCGCCGCTGCATTGAACGTCAACAGGAAGTCGAGAACATACTTCAAGACCAAGAAGAACGCTAAGATCACGCCCGATGCGAACAGAACGACACTGAAGGGCATGTAAACGTAGACGTACTTCCGTTCGTGAGGGTATAAGCCAGCGGCGACGAACTGCCACAAATGATAGAAAATCCCCGGGCTGCCAAGCACGGCTCCGACCACAAGCCCCGCCTTCAACCAAATCATGAAGGTTTCCTCCATTTGAAACGCGTTGAGGCTGGTGCTTGCCGGACGCCAGATCGTGACCGGCTTCAAATGATTCGTCGGATCGCGGAAAACGACTTCCGGCATTTGGCTGGCCGAAGCGTTTTGGTCGTCGAAGATATCGGACGGTTCAGAACTCTCCGCTGGTTCAGGCGTTTTCGATTCCGTGTTCCCCTTCGCCGGGACATCTGGCTTTGCGGATGGCGACGTCTTCTTTTCCCCCTGTGTTTCGGGCGTCACAGAGCTTGAGGCGTTGTTCGCTTTCGACTTCTCGTTCTCGGCGGAGGCCGCTTCTGACTGGGAGGCTTCCGACTGGGAGGCTTCCAATTCTTCCGACCGACGAACGGCCTCTTCGTCGATCATGTAGACCGTTTCATAAATCATGCCATGTTCGACCAACCACACCCGCATGGAGGTTGCATCGGGTGCATTGGGATCGATGCCCATCTTGAACAACGTTTGATCCGCCATGAAGCGGGTGATCGCCGCCTCCAACGGACGCTGCACGAACTGGACAACATGATTGGCGAAGTAGAGGCCAATGGCGAGACCGAAAGCCAGCCAGACGGCGGCCTTCAGGAGGCTCTTACGCAGTTCCTCGAGATGCTCGCCGAATGTCATCGTCGAACTCTCGAACAAGTCGTCCTTAGACGTCGAGGAAGTTTTGGTTTGATTCACGTTTGTTTCGACCGTAGGTAATTCAACGAAAGGAATGCCAAGCGTCCAAAAGCAGCAATGTTTCTTGCCTCAGGGCTATGCAAAAAGGCAAACATTACGAACGCACCGCACCACGGCGAAGGCAAACAATTCAACCTGCTGGGATTGTTTGGACCGCGAATCTGAAGAAACTGTAGTTTACTCGAATTTTACCGTCAATCAAGCACCAAGGGACAGGTCGATGGATGCACCGCTGCAATTCAAACCACTTTTTCGTGAATACATTTGGGGGGCTCGTCGGCTGGGGGAGGTGCTGGGAAAGCCAATCGGGACCGCGCCGCGTTACGCGGAAAGCTGGGAAATCGTCGATCATGGCGACGAGCAAAGCATCGTGGAATCGGGGACCTATCAGGGGAAGACCTTGGCGCAGTTGATGCAGCTCGATCCGCAAGGTCTGCTCGGGGCGCAAGCTGTGGCCGAAGGTCGCGCTTTGGCGGCTGACGGCAAGTCGGTCGGCTTTCCCTTGCTGCTGAAGTACCTTGATTGCGATCGCGTGTTGTCCGTGCAAGTCCATCCCGACGATGCGTATGGTCGAAGGATGAGCCCGCCCGACTTGGGAAAGACCGAAGCGTGGTACATCATGTCCGCCGAGCCGGAGAGTGTCATTTATGCCGGGCTTCAAGCGGGAGTCGGTCCGAAGGAACTTCGCAACGCCTGCGATGCCGGACGGGTCGACGACGTCTTGCATACCTTGAGGCCGCGTGCGGGGGATTGTGTCTTTATTCCCGCCGGCACCGTCCACGCATTGGGAAGTGGCTTGCTGGTGGCGGAGATTCAGCAAGCCAGCAACACGACGTTTCGTCTGTTCGATTGGAATCGTGTCGATGACAACGGCAACCCCCGCCCGCTGCATGTGGAGCAAGCCATCGATGTGACGAACTTCGATCGCGGTCCGGTCGCGTTTCAATCCCCTGAACCTCTGCCCGATGCAACGACGTCGCGCGAATCCAGTTCCACGCGGGGTACGGGGGAGCGTTTGGTCGGGTGTGATCAGTTCGTGTTGAACCGTTATCAAGGTGGCGGCTCGTGGCGTGTCGGTGGAAACGATCGATTCCAGATTATCACGATCGTCGGCGGATCGGCCCGTCTGATATGGCAAGAAGATCGAGAATTAAAGCTGTCGCTCGGGCAGACGGTATTGCTGCCGGCCGCCATGCAACCGGCGACGCTGATGGCCGACGATCCGCAGTCAACGCTATTGGTGATGCACCTTCCTTGAGGGGGCGAAGCCGCAAACGTAATGGTCGTTCTCCAAGGAGCGTCCGCTTGCGGAGCTCGATGCTTTTTGTTTCACTCCAGACGTGACTGCACCGAGCGATTCAGTACAACTCTTCCCCCGCGACGCAGAAGAAATACAACATGCCGAAGAAATGTAATCTGTTGGAGACCGTTGTCATGTATCCCGACAATTGGGATGTGACGGGGCCGGTCGACGACGGGGAAAGCGAAGGCTTTATGATCGAGAGCCCCAACGGAATGTTCTTCTCGCTCAATCGCTATGCGGGAAGAAACGATTTTGAGCACATCCTGCGTGAAGCGGTTGCGGTCATGAATGCGGAGTATGAGGAAGTCGAATCGGAGACATATGTCAGCGAAGAACCGTTCGAGAAGCAGAGCGGTGCCGAACTTCAGTTTTATTGCAACAATCTGGTCATCACGTCGCGTCTGCTGGCGATTCCGCATCAATCCGACGTTCTGCTGGTTCAAATGCAGGCTGAAAATCGAGACTTTGACAAGAACGAACTTGTTTTCGCAGCGATGCTCAAGTCGATGCGCGACAGCCTTGCATAGGCGAACGGCGGGGACTCCGTGTCGAAAGGGTCGATGCTCTCGCCGGTCCAATTCTCGCCGTGTCGAAAGGGTCGAGGCTCCTGCCGAGCCATTTCGCTTCGCCCTGGCTGGACTGATGAAAATGTCGATTTCGTTTGATCGGCACAACCCGAACCAGATTGCAAATTGCAAAATGAACATCGCAAATTGCAAGTTGGTTTGAACCACGAATGGGTACGTGCCGTCTATTCCACGCAATCGGCAATGCTTTCCAGAGCTTACGAGAACCGGATTAAATAACCCCTCTTTTTCCGCAGATTTGTCCTACACAAGCGGATCGATGCTAGCTATATTCGCACATGCTGGCCAGGGATAGCTTGCGGATGGCAAGACGCGATTCTACAGAATTCCAATGCAGAGGTTGTTATGTCCGATTGGGAAAAAGAAGAGTGGGAAAAGATCCACGAACGTCGTGAAGTGGCGTTGAACATTCAACCTCCGGATGACAAAAGCAAGCCCCCAAAGAATTTAATCGGGCTCGCACTATCGGGTGGGGGAATACGGTCGGCGCTCTACAACGATGGGTTTTTGCAGGGGCTATCGCATCGAGGATTCCTGCGATTCGTCGATTACATGGCGAGTGTTTCTGGGGGCGGCTACATTGCTGGACACCTCATTTCGCAAGCCGATACATCACCACCGGAAAACAAATCGCCCAAGGGTGAGAATGCGACCAAGTCGTCACACAGGAAGCTTGGCTTTCATGACGATGATGGGAGTTCCACTCAAACCCCGCGATGGCACCTTGGACGCAACCCGACAACTGGCGAAGTCGATCCGAGACGTCTGGCTGCGGTTGGCGGATACCTGAGTCGCCCGTTGGAAGTCCTTCCGGCCTATCTGTGGTCGTGCCTTTTCAGCGCCGCGTTCTACATTGGTGGCTGCGGAATCTTTGCGACTCTGGCCGCAATGCTCTGGCGATCTTTCGACGATCCAATATTCCGGACGATGTATCTGGACGTCTTGAACCTTCGGATGGGCGACGAATTGATGATCGCCTTCATACCGGCGATTCTCATTTTCTTACTCGTTGTGATTGTCGAGATCGGATTTTCGCTTTGTCGTTGGTTTGTTGGTTTGGACAAGCGATCCTGGCAAAGAAGACATTTTACGGTGCGCGCATTCTCTTTGGTGACGGTCCTCTTGGCTTGCCTGACATCGATCGCCATTTTCTTGGGAAACAGCACAACAAATGTTCACGCTGGTGCCAGCAGTTCGATGTATCTGAACCAATACGCGCAGTGGGTGGCGGTCATTGCCGGCGTCCTGCAAGTCTTTGTCTTTTTCGGCAGCGACAGGTTATTTCGTTCTGAGCGGCAGGAAGCGAAGTCGTGGCAGAAGCACCTGCAACGTTTCATCGCCGTGAGTGTCGCGCTTGTTCCTGGTCTTTGCCATGATTCACTGGATGGGACGCGAAAATATCAGCAAATTTGCGAACCATCGCGATCCTAAACTCTATCTCGGCGATGTGAACGATTGGCAAACGCTGGAGAACGTCTTCGAGGGGAAGCCATCACTATTTTGGTTGAGCTTAGATCGCAGAATCTTCAACTCACTGAAGGATGCGAACAAAGATTCGCTGAACGTCAGTGATCATTTGGAGCCCAAATTGTGGCCGGACAGTCAGTGGGAGCGAGCAGTCGCTACGCGACGTTGGAAAACGCTATCCGATAAGCAATACCAGGACGAGGTTGTCCTCGACTCAAGTGCAAACATCGAAGAAGTCAAACCGGACACTTGGATGCTGGAAGAACGATTGCGCGGTGCGGTCTACGCGTATTGGTATTCGCTTCGTTACGACAGTGCGAATGTTGAGAAATTGCTGAAACAAGACTTCGATCAGAGCAATGTTCCAGCCACCTCGGAGAAGGTGGCGGACGTTACTCGAAACGCAACTTTGTCGAACTCCTAAGACTGCGCAAAGGCCAACAAGAAAAATTAGATTCTTGGAACGATCAACTAAAAACACCGCAACTTACGATCGAATTGCTTGAAGGGTTAAAGGGCCCGGTGAAAGAGTCTGAACAACAATTGCAAGCTGGACTGCCAATATCGGTTCACAAATCGTTGATGGACCTGTTGACCTCGCGAAATGTCTCGTTGACCGATCGGCACCAAGATTCGATCTTGACGGCACGCCGATTGGAATTGCTTGATCGCACGCTTATGGGTAAGTCACGTCGTTCCCGACACCGACGCTGAAGCATTTACGATGGTCAATCGTCTTTTGCTGGAATCGCTTTATCCACAAGCGGTCCGCGAAATGGCAGTCCCAAGCACTTATTTGGTACCTCCGTACGATCAGCGAGCCCGTCAATCGTGGCTCGGATTCTGGCTATTGCTGACAACCATCGGTGCCTGCGGTGGCATCTTTCGTCATCAGGTTGCCACCGTTTTCCATTTCTATCGGCGACAGCTTGGTGCTAACTTCCTGGTACGTCCTGACAAGCTTCATAAGCCGGTTGGGGAGACACGGCTTTGCGATCTCGACCCCACGGCCGATGGCCTTCCCTATCCACTGATGCTTGCGGCTTCGATGGAGCCCGTAAAAATCAACGGTGGATACACGATTGCTTCGAAGACGTTTACCTTCACACCGAAGTACTGCGGTGATTTTACTGATGACAAGAATCGAATTCGTAGCTCGCAGGTCGCTTTGTCTCGTCATGGAGTCGACAACTCGGTCACCCTGGCTGATGCCGTTACCTTGTCCGGAGCCGCGTCACAGCCTTCATGACGACCAATCGTTGCCTATCGTTGCTGGTCGATCTCTTCAATACCGGCATCGGAATGCTGGTCTATCGGACGGAGAACGTCAATGACGATACACGTCATCAAAGCAACATCGGATGGCTTGCGAATATTGCGGTCGCGTTCGTTTTTGCAACCGTGGTCTACATCGCCAGCGGCGAGGATGTGCCGATGACACTCACGGCCACCGTGCTGGCGTTGGTGGTCGGAGGCTGTGTCTTACGTGAGATTGGCGTTCCCCATTTCCTTAAGATGATGTTCGTGCCGCGTGAGGTGGGACCTGCTGAACGAGAGGGTGCGGTCAATCGCTCAGCCAAATCGTTCTATGTCGCCGATGGCGGATTCACGGACTATCTGGGAGTTTCCGCTCTGCTGGCGAGAAAATGCGAACTGATTGTCGTCAGCGATGCGGGTGCGAATGTCGGCGACAACCATCTGGGAACGCTCGCGAAGATGTGCGAGAAAACGTCAGCCGAAATGGGAATTCAGTTCTTTGATCTGGATCACGAATCACCGATCGATTTTGGTCGACTGAAGTTCAACGAGCAACGACTCGTCCATCAACCGTACATCTTTATGCGGATTCGATACAAAGATGGAAACGAAGGGTTGCTTATCTATTGCCAAATGGCGATTTCCGATTCAGATCCGATTGAAATCCAACAGATTCGCTACCGATTTCCAACCTTTCCGGATGAACCGACAACCAATCAGTTCTACACCGAGGATCAGGTGTCTGCATACCGATTGTTAGGATATCACATTGCCAACAAGGTCTGCCGGGAGCTGGAGCGATGGACCATCGAGGACGCCCCGTCTGTTGCAAAGAAATCAACGGTCCAGCGGAGTAATGGCGAATTCGACAGGTTCCGCCACGAACTGGAGCGTTCCAACGCCTTCGCACGCCCGCGCGTTTGCAATGGTGTACCCTATTTCGACGTTATTCAGGAACGATTGCTCACGGCGTATCGGCTGGCTTGTTATGAAGAAGTCTCCTACAGCAAAGACGATATTTACGAAGAGGCGATTTGGCCCGTAACGAAGTATGCGTTTCCGAACTTCGCAAAACACGCTCAAGCCGTGGCGCGCGACTGCGATGCGGCGGCCTTCGCTGAATCGTGGCTGCGAATTTACGAATCGAGCGCGGATGTTCGCAGTGCCTATCGCAAGGCGGCACTTGAGGACATCAATGTGATGGACGGCGAAGCAGAATCGTTCTGCGCAGCCCTTTTCGTGGCGTTCGAGAACGAAACGCTGGATGATCCTCAGAATCCGAAGGAGACATTCCCGCGCAAGTGTAAGCTTGCCGCGCATTTGGCGGTACTGGCCACAACATGTCAGGAAGTCCATCGTGGGCGTCCTCACGCCGCGTTTCAGATCGGCGGACGACAAAAGCTGATTCAATTGTGCGTCAATCTTGCTCAAACGATCGATTCGTCCTTGGACGCAAACCGCGAGAACCCTCCGGATCAAGAAATCCGCAGCGCTCGCCAACATCATTGCCGAAATTTTTGAACTGGAACGGTCGGTCTTCCAAGGAGGAGAACACGTTACCACGATCTCCTTTGCGCAGTGTGTTTGCACGATGTGGGGTCGGCTTGCACGTAGGCAGTCACGCGACGAGGACAACCTGGAAGCGGTCGCTGAACGTGGCGACAAGCGTTCCGCGAGAAGCGGGAAACGCCGACCGAGTCTCGTATCGTGATCGCAAGACACCGACTCGATTCCGGATTGAAATGGATCAACCTGGGGCGAATCCTGGAAACGTTGCAGCGCTTGTGGTACCTGGGATATTTAAACGTCGACACCGGTCGGAAACTCGTCGGAACAACTCGTCCGGACAATTCAGAAGGGGCTTTAGCCACCTTAGGCAATATCGTCAATGAACAGAATGCTCCCTGAAAAGGTCGTCGTAAGTATGTTCACGGAACAGGAGTTGGAACCGACAATCTCTCGCCGAGGCTGCGAAGCCCCGGAAACCTGCGAAAATCAACAAACCATCCACAGCCAAGGTAGTCCGGTGAGTAAATAGCCAACCCAACTCGCAGTATCCAAGATAGATGTCGCAGCTGTCGATGTATCTGAGGGATGAAACGCCATTAACCAAATTGATCGAGGATGTGGCGTGCGGCGCGATAGGCGACGAGCATCACTGTCGCCTGCGGGTTCGCATAGGGAAGGTTCGGGAAAACCGACGCATCGGCCACGAACAGATTCTCTGTGCCGTGAACCCTCAGGTTGGCGTCGACGACGCTGGAGCCAACATCTTCACCTAGCGAGCAGGTGCCGACGGGATGATAAAGCGGTCATCGCAAAGCGGCGAATCGCCCGCTCCAGGTGGCTGTCGGTATGACGCTTCGATCCAGGCAGCAATTCCGATCCCACAAAGCTCGCCAGCGGTTCGGTTGCCGCGATCTTTCGAGCCCATTCGATTCCCGCCGACAATGTTCGCACGTCTTCGTGATCGCCCAAATACCGAGGATCGATCAGCGGTGGATCGTCGATGCGGTTTGATCGCAGCGAAACAGATCCGCTACTGTTCGGTTGCGTCTGCGTGACGGCAAGGGTCATCGCGGCGGGGGCATCCGCTGCCGGATGTCTCAAATAATGTGTCGGCGTAACGTGCAGTTGTATCGAACGCCTACCGAATTCGGGCAAATCGAAGAACCCACCGACCTCCGCCAAGTTCGACCCAATCGGTCCTTGTTGAAGGTGGCTCCAACGAACCAGGTCTCGCATGGACCATCGCGTCGGAAAGCGATAGCGCTCAGGAATTTCAAAGATGACCGGAAACGCAAGGTGATCGCGCAGCTTGCTACCGACTGCGGGAAGCTCCAGCCGACAATCGATGCCATGAAACATCAAGTCCTCCCGTTTTCCGATTCCCGAAAGCATCAACAACTGCGGCGATGCAATCGAACCGCCCGACAGCACGATGGCGCGGCGTGCCATTACCGTTTGTGACGTGCCTCGATGACGCAAACGAACGTGCGACGCGCAGCGGCGCGAAAACTCAATCTTCTCAACCACAGCGTTGGTCGCAACCGAGACGTTCCGACGTTTCGCGTTTCCAAGAAAAGCCTCCCAAGCCGTTTGTCGCTCGCCACCTTTCGTCGTCCGCAAGTAGACTTCCGGTGCCCCAGCGATTTGATGCTCGCGGCAAGCGATAGGCGTCGCCTGCATGAACGCCTCGCATGCCGCCGAAACGTGGGATGGGCGTTCGATTGAAAGCATGCTTCTCACACCGTTCAGCAGTTCCTTCCGCGATGACTCCATCGCGGTAACGCTCCACGGATCGCCTCCGGATTCACGCCAGCTTCGATAATCGTCGGGAACCCCTTCATGGAAGATCATCGCATTCATCGCACTGCAGCCGCCAAGCACTCGACCGCGTGGGCATATCATCCGCCGTCCCGACAAGTCGGACGACGTCTCAGTGGAGTAATGCCAATCGATATCCGAACCCTGCAGCGACAGATATTCCGCGGGTCGCTTGATAGCCTCACGATGTTCAAGGCCACCACCCGCCTCAATCAGCAGCACTCGCAACGAAGGGACGGACGAAAGCTGGCGCGCGACCAAGCAACCGGCTGTCCCCGCGCCGACGATGATGAAATCGTAATCAGAACGGAAGTCTTCCTTCGTCAAATGATGTTCCTTGCTCGGCAAACGGACTGGGCAAAAACGTTTCGTCGGGAATCATACCCGACCAATCATCGTTGGGCACGTAGGCCACGGTCGGGGCTGGGCGAAGCTGTTGCATCACGTTAAGATCAAGGTTCCCCATTCTTTCCATGAACTGCGGACACATGCGATGTCTACTTTAATTGAGCGACTTGGTGGCGAACCGGGATTGCAACGCATCATTGATGATGCCTACGTGCGGATCTTTCAAAACGACGAATTGCGGCCATTTTTTGAAAACACCGACATGGACAAGCTTCGTCGCATGCAACGGGTTTTCCTGGAAGCTGCTCTTACTGACGAAACAACGCTTGAATCGGCGGGCGTTTCGATTCGTGAAGCCCACCACGGACGCGGAATCGCCCGCCGTCATTTCACCCAGTTCGTCGAATGTTTCTTGCAGGCAATGGAAGCACGAGGCGAAGTGCATCAACAGGACATCGACGTCGTCATCGGTCGCCTGAATATGCATGCTGAAGACGTGATCGGATCGTCAACCGTCGACGGATAAAATCTTTCTTCCGCTGCGATTGGCGACCCAATCAGCCGTTGACCAACGGTCGGACGATCGGTAAATTGTGGAAATCAGTGCGACATCATTCGGCGAAAGGCCCATTGTGTCGCTAATCCCGTCGCGTGAGCCGCTACGAACCGATCCGCTTCCTATCTGCGGATCGTCGATGCGGAACACGTGCCTTGAAACGGTGGATATAGCTTAGTTGGTTAAAGCGCTGGATTGTGGTTCCAGAGATCGGGGGTTCGAGTCCCCTTATCCACCCCTCTTAAAACCACTGCTTGCAAGTTCGGAACGCATTTCTAGCGTTACCATCCCAGCAACGTGCCGCCCCCTTTCAAAGGTTTCATCTCAGACAACTCGGATGGACTGCCAGCGGGCGATTCTCAAAGGCACGTCCGAAAGCATCAGACGAAAGGTTTTACCGCTTCCGATGTCAGTGTATTGAAGTGTCGCGCCATCACGGTCAGCACCGGAAGACTACGCGGAGCACCGTCCGCAGTCATCTCCGCGTTGTCGACACGAATGTACTTCATTTGATCGCCATCTTTCAAAAGGTAATGCGCAAGGCGTGCCGCGTTTTGACGATCCTTCACGGCCAGATTTGGGATGTCGAGCAGTTGCTGCAGTTCGTCTTCATCGGTCGGCGTATAGCCGACATCGAGTCGGTCGTAGAACGAGGGGCCGATCATGATTACCGGCTTCCCGGCCCAACATGCTTCGGCGGCAACGGTGGAATTGAAGACGACAACCACATCCGACCCGTTGATGAGGTCGTAGGTGTTTGCCGGATCATGCGGGTAATAAACGGTTACGTTCGGCAGCTCACCGAGCTTTTGAAACTCGCTGGTGATGTCGCTTTTGATTCCGCCCTGATTGGGATGAAAACGAATGCAGAACAGTGACTTCGGGAAGCGTCGGCACAGTCGCCCAATCACCGCATGATCTTCATCGAAAGTTGATCGCCATGATTTTCCAAGCGATGCAAACTCGTCTTGGCTGCTCAGAAAGACCGTCACGAGACGGTCGAAGCCGTCGGTCGATGGGAGGACGAATCGGCTGCTATGATGCTTCGCAAATCGATTGTTTTGCGGGCGTTTTCGATTTTCATAGAACTGCGTGGCGAGTTCCATATCAACCGGCTGGCTCAGAATCCGCTGTTGCACTCCGACCCGGTCATGGGCTGTATAGCCTCGGTGGATGATCGGTCGACGTCGCGATGTGACTTCCAACGTGTAATACGGAATGATGAACGACTTCGCCGCCAACAGCCCGGCTTTGCTGCAAGCATGACGACCATTGAAGACCTCAAAGCGATCGGGACGCGTCCGCGCCATCAATGACTTGAGCTGACGCAGCAAGCCAACAGCGGTTCGGTACGAGCGTCTCTTAAGAATGCGAAGCAGACGGTGTCGCTTGATATCCTTCGGTAGAATGCGGAAGACGGAGATTAGTCCGCTGAGCACCCCTTCGACAAGCTCTTTACGTTCCGAGAAGCTGATGTCCAAACAGTTCGACGTCGACTCGCTGTCGATCTCGAGGGGAACCGCATTTAAGCCAAGACGCTTGGCCGTCAAACGCGTTGTCGTTCGGCAGATCCCGCACACGACTGGATTGCCCATTTGATTGCAGATGCAGGTGCCGCATTTTGCGGCGCAGTACGCGACGGTAACGTCGTTGCCTTCATCTTGCAACTCCTTCGCACGGGCAAATCCAACCAACGAGTTCTTACGCCAAAGTGGATAGGCTGCGTAGATGACAACTTTCTCCATCACTTCCTCGTTCTAGGTTACGCCAATCGCCTCGTTATTACCCAAGCAACGTTTATACGTCACGTGGCCGAAAATGAGGGGACTCGCCTCATCTAGCGCAAAGGCATCATTCCGGACCACGCACGGTATATACACCAATTGAATGGATTTGGTAAAGTGCAACCCCCCAACACCAGTTCGGTCGCGGCTCTACCGATTGTTTCGGTTATCCGGCGATACGAACCACAGCTAATCATTACAACCTTTCCGAAAATCGGGAACGATCTCAAAGTGCAAGCAAAGAAGCTAGTGATCCGCGCTGATGCTTCGCCTCAAATGGGGACGGGGCATGTCATGAGAATGCTTGCATTGGCGAAAGCGTGGCAGTGCCGGGGTGGGAGCGTTACCTATGTTTCAGCTTTTTTACCCGACAGCATTCTGAACAGACTTCGCGAAGCTTGCATTGACGTTCAGATGCTAGACAGCATTTCCAATCCCGCGGACTTTCTGATCGGCAGCGATGACGATGCGAGAGACACTGCGTTGATTGCCGAATCGTGTCAAGCGGAGTGGATTGTCGCGGACGGGTATGCATTCGATCCGAAGTTTCAGATGGCTGTCAGGAAGTCGGGTGTCAAGCTAGCAATCATTGCCGATTCAAACTGCTTCGATCAATGGTGCTGCGATCTGTTATTGAATCAGAACCCGCACGCATTGAGCGAGGCCTACCGGTCGTCCGTGAAATATTGCCGATTCTTGCTCGGAACGCGATACGCGTTACTTCGAGAAGAGTTCGGGGAATTGCAACTTGCCGCGTCGGAGTCGACTCGCGGAGATGAACGCTTGCGGATCCTTGTCACTTTAGGTGGAAGCGACGCTGATAACGCGACGGGATCGATCGTGGAAAAGCTTGAGTCGTTGTCCGATCAGTCCATTTCGTTGCGGGTGCTCATTGGCGCTGCCAACCCAAACAGAGCAGCACTCCATGCTTTGTTGGCACGTTCTCGGCACGATGCGGAGATGCTGACAAACGTCTCGAACATGCCCGAGCAATACAAATGGGCCGATGCCGTGATCAGTGCTGGAGGCAGTTCATGCTGGGAATGGATTTACTTCGGTTTGCCCGCGGCCATCGTCGTCATCGCGGAAAACCAACGACCGATCTATGACACACTAGTGCAGGACGGAATCGCTGTTGGGTTGGGGGAAACGGCAACACTTTTGGGATCTTCAGCGACGGAAAGGCTTGCAGAATTCGTCGAACAGCTCAGGATGAAACGGTCGGATCCATTGCGATACAGGCACATCGTTGACGGCTTCGGCGCTCAGCGTTTTGCCGCCGCGCTCGATTCCGGAATGTGGCTGCGTCGGGCGACTCATGACGATCGGGAACTTTACTATCACTGGGCTCAGGACCCAGCCGTTCGTGCAAACTCACTGAATTCGGATCCGATCCCATGGGACTCGCATTGCGATTGGTTTGCCAAACAGTTGGCTCGCGGTGACACCGTTATGCTGGTTGCGATGCGCGAGGAAACGGCTGTGGGGCAGATACGCTTCTCACAAACCGAACACCACGAATGGAATGTGGCCTTCTCCGTCGACTCCGAATCGCGGGGGCGTGGCACTGGGAGACAGCTCTTAATGTTGGGAACGCAGTGGATGTTTCATCATCGGCTTTCACCGCTGATCGCGACCGTGAAGGTTGGCAATGATGCTTCGGCCAATTGTTTTCGACGTTTGAACTGGGAGTCGATCCCGTCGAACGACTCGACACTTTTCCGATTCAGAAAGTCTCAGAGCCTGTCCGGAAATGAGCGTTAAGGGTGAGCCGACGGCTCACATTACCGGATAGGCTCTCAATTGGTCCCCGGCTACACAAACATATCCCAATCGGACGGTTCGCCTCGTTTCAAGTCGCGACGCGCGGTACGACCACAAACGCGATCCCAGAGACTTGGCGCAAGACCATGTCCCGGTCGCAGGATCTTCAGGTGTGAAGGGCTGATGGTCTCGCCAGCGGCAACGTCCGCGACAAGAAAGATCGATCGTCGGAACATGAGCGATTTCGCTTGCGACCCGGTCGGACCGTATTGCACATCGCCGATCGCTTGCCAAGCGCGCTGCGACTCGTCGACCAACGATTTAAGTTCGCTTGGCTCCAGTGAAAACGCGGAGTCCACTCCACCATCGGCGCGTCGCAAAGTGAAGTGCTTTTCAATCACCGTCGCCCCTAACGCAACGGACGCCACGGACACGCCAATTCCCCGAGTGTGATCCGAGATACCGACCTGCGTCTGGAAACACTGCTGAAGATGAGGAATCGTGTTCAGATTGGTTGATTCCGGAGTCGCGGGATAGGTACTGGTGCATTTCAGGAGCACCAAGTCGTTTGCCCCGTTGGCGCGAGCGCAATCAACCGCCTGTTGAATCTCCGCCAGCGTCGCCATTCCCGTTGACATGATCAACGGCTTTCCGGTTTTCGCGGCACGAGCGATCAACGGCAGATCGGTCAATTCAAACGACGCGATCTTGTAAGCCGGCGCATTCAACGTCTCCAAGAAATCGATCGCCGTTTCATCGAAAGGAGAACTGAACGCCAGCATCCTGTGTTGATTGGCTCGCGAAAAGATCTCGCAGTGCCACTCCCATGGCGTGTGCGCCTCTTTGTACAGTTCATGCAGGTGCCTTCCTTCCCATAAACTATCCGGGTCCTGAATCTTGAACTCGTCGCGGTCCACGTCCAGTGTCATGGTGTCGGCGGTGTACGTTTGCAACTTCAGGGCGTGGGCACCCGATGCGGCGGCCGCGTCGACAATCTCCAACGCTCGCTCCAGTGATTGATTGTGATTGCCCGACATCTCCGCAATCACCAGTGGCGGATGGTGCTTGCCGATCAAGCGGTCACCGATTTGAATATCTTTTGCGATCATGCTGCTTTCAAGTGCTTCTGTTCAACGTGGGAATTGATATTCGAGATTTCCGGGTTGCGCGCCAACAAATCCAACACCTGTGCCGTGTCCACAAACGTGTTGGGTGCAAAGCTTGCGAAAACACGCTCGAAGAATCGAAAGTCAGCTGGCTCGTCGAGTGTCCAACGAAGCTTCGATTGGTCTATCGCTTGCGCGATGTTATCCAATCGAAATCGAGTCGGATTCAAGTAGAAAAAGGGTGTGACGTGTTCCCGCTCGAATCGCTCCGTCGCTTCCTGGTTAGCAATTCGCAACGCATCGATCGTAAACATTTCAGCGTCAAGGCCGTGAGGAAACGTTCTTGGATGCGTGTTGGAAAGGTAGTCAACCGGACGTCCTTCCCGCGACCTTTCATCGAAACGAGTTATCAGCAGATCAATCAAATCAGGATCGACAAGCGGACAATCGGATGTGATTCGAATGATTCGATGTGCTTGCGTTTCGGTTGCAGCCAGACAGTAACGAGACAAAACGTCGTCCTGACTGCCTCGCGTCACAACAGTTCCGCAACGGGTGACCTCTTCAACGATTACGTCATCTTCAGCTTGATCGGTTGTGGCCACCACGATTTGATCGACAAGCCGACATCGTCTCACACGATCGATCACGCGACTCAGAACGGTTTGACCACCCAGAGACAACAAGACCTTTCGAGGCAAACGTGTCGAGCCAACACGAGCTTGGATGATCACAACCGTCTTCGTCATGGATTGCACCTGAAAGCGGGTTCTTGGGAAGTAACTATCAATGATGAACGCGTTTGACGTTATACCGTGCGTGGTCTGGAATGATGGTTTTCTCATTTAATGAAGCGAATCACCTCATTCTCGGCCACGCGACGCATATACCGTGCGTGGTCTGGAATGATGGTTTTTGCATTTAGGCGAGTGGCCGATAAAGCGTACCGTAGGATGGACTTCCAGTCCGTCCTTATGTTAAGGACGGACTGGAAGTCCATCCTACCGTAAAAGCGAATCACCTCATTTTGACCACGCAACGCATATCTCGCGTCAAGGTTGTTCAGTTGATCTTGCGACGTGGTCGCTCCAGGCTTGCGGAAAGTCATGCGGCCTTCGTCTGCCCCGATCGTTTGCCCAACACGTCTTTCACCGCCGAAACCACTGTATTGATGTCCGCATCTGTCATGCTCGGATACATGGGGATGCTTAAGGCGGATCGATAATGTTGGAAGGCACCTGGGAACTGTGATTCTTGATGCCGGTATCGATCACGATAAAACGGTTGCAGCGGCACGGGATAGTAGTGGACTTGTGTCCCGACACCATGCCGAGCGAGATCGGCCATCACATCGGCACGCGTGATGCCAATGGAATCAAAGTCGACGTGCAAACAATAAAGGTGCCACGCCGACGTCGGAAGCTGTCCGTGAGGCGGCAGTGTGATTCCATCAAGTCCTGACAATTGCTGAGTGTATTGTTCGGCGATCTGACGGCGTCTGGCGATGAATCGTTCAAGTTTCGCGAGTTGTGAATTCGCCAACGCACATGCGGCTTCGGGGATGCGGTAGTTGAAACCGGGGGAATGCATCTCATAGTACCACGGCCCTTCATCGGGGCGTTCCAACAGATCGCGGTCCTTTGTCATCCCGTGACAACGAAATCGTTCCATGCGCTGCTTCAGCGATTCACAATTCGTTGTCACTGCGCCCTTCGCCGGCGGCGACGTGTTTTACCGGGTGAAAGCTGAAGGTCGCCATCGAGGCATGCACCGGCTTTCCGATCGGCTGACCGTTCTCGTAAACTCCGCCGATCGCGTGGCTTGCATCTTCGATGAGGACCGCTTCAGGACAACGTTTCTGAATCACATCACCGATGCGGATCATGTCGCATGCTTGTCCAGCAAAATGCACCGGACAAACAACCGACACCGATTCATCGATCACCTCGGTTAGCGTTTCGGCGGTCATCAGACCCGAATCTGCATCGACGTCGCAGAACCTGACCTCCGCGCCGAGATAGATCGCCGCATTTGCAGTCGCCAAGAACGTGTTCGCTGGAACAACGACAACCGATCCAGGACCAACTCCCGCAGCGGCATAGGCCATGTGCAAAGCAGCCGTCCCCGAATTGCAAGCGATCGCAAACCGGGCATCACAGTGTCGGGCCAGGTTCGCTTCAAATTGCTGAATGGCGGGACCTTGTGTCAGCCAGTCCGATCGAAGACTGTTAACCACAGCATCGATATCGGCTTCGTCGATTGTCTGCCGGCCGTAAGGAATCATGCAAGTTCTCTCCATTCGTGGACTCAGAGCCTATCCGAAATGGGCGTTAAGGGTGAGCCGACGGTGCGAGCCGCGGGTTTACGGGAGAGGAACCCGCGGCTAGCGCCGTCGGCTCACATTACCGGATAGGCTCTCAATTGATCTTGCGACGTGGTCGCTCAGGGTTCGTTAGGCTGCAATTCTTAGCGGTGAAACCTTTTCGTCCGACGCATCCGAACAGTGTTGTTGAATGGTCGCACGCAACTCTTCGACCGTCAGCCAAACGGTGTTGTTGTCGCTGGAGTAGCAGAACCCGTCAGAAACCTGCTTGCCATCGGCAACGTAGCCAGGCACTTGCTTACTCCACGATCGCGCTGACGGCTGAACAATAAAATGATCTTCAAATTCGAGGGTCATCCGCGCTTCATCCGCCGGGATCATGCACTCATGCATTTTCTCGCCTGGACGAACACCGATCACTTTCGTGCGGCATTCGGGAGCGACAGCTTTGGCGATGTCCATGATCGAGACGCTTGGAATCTTGGGGACGAAGATTTCTCCACCATCCATCCGCTCAAATGACTTCAAGACGAAATCGACGCCATGTTCCAAGGTGATCACGAAACGCGTCATTTCCGGGCTGGTGATTGGCAAAACTCCCTGATGCCGCTGCTTCTGAAAGAACGGAACCACACTCCCCTTCGAGCCCAGAACATTGCCATAGCGGACGGCGCAGAATCGCGTTCCGCCGACACCCGACAACGAATTTGCAGCGGAAAACAGTTTGTCGCTGCACAGCTTTGTTGCACCGTACAAGTTCACCGGGGCGGCCGCTTTGTCGGTGGAAAGGGCCACCAGTCGCTTGACGCCGGTGTCGATGCACGCATCGATCAGATTCTCCGCTCCGCCGATATTCGTGCTGATGCACTCTTGCGGGTTGTACTCCGCAATGTCGACGTGCTTCATCGCGGCCGCGTGAATCACATAATCAATTCCATGCAGCGCTCGTTTCAATCGTTTGGAATCTCGCACGTCGCCAACAAAGTATCGCAACGCGGGATGTTGGGTCTGCGAAAAACCGTTCCGAGCCATGTCGACGTGTTTTTGCTCATCACGACTGAAGATCACCAGTCGCTTCGGAGCATGATCACGCAGCAAAATTTCGGCGCATTTTTGGCCAAATGATCCCGTGCCACCCGTGATCAGAATATGGCTTCCTTGAAAGATCGACATGTTCAGAAATCCCTTTCTATAAAGATTTTAGGCACCTCGACATAAGTCTCTGCGTTCAATCCGCCGCCGATGGCTAGCTCGAGGTTCCGAAGAACTCGACGCTAGCGCATTCCGACTGATTCCGTTTTGGTCAATGACTTATGCCGGCGCGCTTACCGTGCGTGTTCAGAAATGCCTTCTTCGCACAAACGAGAGACGCATCTCATTGCCGCTCACGCGACGTGTATTTTTCCGAAGTCTAGCGTCGTATCTGAAATGTTAAAAGATCAATCTGCCTACATCCGATCGGCGATCAGCTTTCATCTGCCCGGCTCATTTGATATCGAATTGAAGGGGAAGGTATCCCGCTGGATCTTCAAGCTGCCATCTGGGCCATGCATACAAGAGCGCGTAGTCGATCATGTTCTTGCGTTGAAGTTCTGGATCGGATTCGCATTTCGCAAGTTCGTGGCAAGCACGATGCCAAACCTCGCTGTCCGTAACGGCTGTCTTCTTCAGAATCGCAAACTGCTGAACCGCGAGATCGTTGCGTCCAACATCCTGAAGTTTCTTGGCCAGTTCAACTCGGTCATCAACGTCGATGGCCAACAGCGAGGCTTGCCGCATACGTTTTCGACCTTCATCGGTCCGCCCAGCCTCGACCAACGACGCTCCGGAAAGCATCAAATACTCAAGACGCAGCGGTTCGGTGTTCCATGCTTCTTCATAGAGCTTGGCGTTATCTAGCAAAACGTCGTTCTTGACCTCCGCCAATGCATCAGGATCACTCCCCTCTGGTTTTGAGGAATCACGCTCGTTGTCGACCGTCGTCGAGGTTGGTTCGGGCGGTCCACAAGTTTGTAGAATCTGCCAAGGCGTGAAGTTCGCTTGCCGCAATAATTCGCGAGCCCGTTGCCGATCGTTGATGCGAACCAATGTGCTGGCAACAATCGTCAAGAACGGACGCGCGTAGGTTTTTCCGGCTTCCTGTTCGATGAACCGAACCAGATCGATCGTCTCCCCGTCGTCGAGCTTGAATTGACGATGCAGAAGCAGGTCCGTTACTTGAGTCGCGATCTGAATGAACTTCTGTCGATCAAGCTGAGCGTACGGATTTATGCGCGTCCCTGGTTGGCTCGACTTCGCCTGCTCTCTGGAAACGAGCAGCCGCCACCAACCCAATTCCTCGCCGACGAACCGTTCCTTGTCCAAAGCGGTGTGCAGGTGAAACAGATACCCGTTCGAATTGAATCTCTGGGTTTCGTCTCCGATTGATAATTCAATCGCTTTTTGCGTGCGGCCCGCTTTCAGGATCGACCGCGTAAGGTCGATTCGAAAGTTGTTGGCCTCCAAATTGGGAAACGTCAATAGCTCATCTTGTATTGCGATGGCCTCTGCTCTTCTTCCGACAGAAAGAAGTGCGTCAGAGACGATCAAGCCGAAGCGCATGCGATACATCGACGGGATCGTAAACTGGCTGGGGACATCGAACCGCTCAATCCAGGCACTCGGTGCGTTCTTGTCATAATCAATCTGGCCGAGCGCTTCGTCATGCTTGCCAAGTCCCCACAGCAATTGAAAGTGATAGCTGGGATCATTGGCTTTCGCTAGTTCAACCGCTTTCTCGACCTCGCCGGTCAGAATCAATGTCGCAATCAATCCGCGAACCGTTCCGATGCCCAACTTCGACTGAGAGACGTGTTGCTGCATGCAAAGATCAACGTACTCTTGAAACGCCTGCTGGTTGTCGGCCAGCTTGTAATACGCGATCAAAGTTCCCAATAAAACGAAGTTCTTGTTCGACGAATCGTAGAGCTGCTGATGCAAGTCGGCGGCGTCCTTCCAGACATGCCCTCCAGCGGCGATCCGCTTCGCCAAACGATCATCTCCCGCCGCGCGAGCGACCTGGATCGCTTCGATGAAGCGACCGTCGCATCGCAAGAGAAACGCGAGTCGCTGCTGAGACGCCGTCTTCTTGGTTGCATCGGTTTGCATTTCAATCGTCTTGGACAATTGTTCGATTCGTTCGTTCAAGATTCCTTGTTGATCGTAGAACGCCCCCAATCGAGCCCATCCCTTTTCATGATCCGCGTACGCCAGAAGTTTATCTTCGGCGATGTCGAACGCCTCCCGTTTAATGGCGTCGGCAACGATGCCAACGGGCGAAAACAAAATGAATTCATTCGAGCGAAGTGGATCGAACGTCCTCTTGGACACATCGATCAACGACTCGACATGTCCATTCCGGACGGCGTATTTGACGATGTTGGGACGCATCACCAATCGTCCGCATTGCGATTTTGCGTCGTGGGCGTCCAATCGCTTCACAAGTCTGTTAAACAACTGAAAGGCTGAATCGTAGGTGAAGACCATCCCGTCGCTATTGATCAGGCCTTCGACGACCTGTTTGGTATCCCGTTCCGAGTATCCGTCGGTAAAGTCAACGAACTTTCGCCAGTCGACGGTACCAAGCCATGCTTGAACCCCGGATTGACCAACAAACCAAGATCGTTCAAGCGATTTCCGAGTCGAATCGGGAAAGTTCGAAAGCATCTCTTGCATGCCGTTCCAACCCACGTATCGAGCAACCGCCAATGCAACAGACGGTTCGCGGGAAAGCGTTTCGACCATTTGCTGTTTCACATACAGGTTTGTCTCCTGACGGACCAGGTCGATCAGCGTATCCATCTGTTCGAG
Organism: Pirellulaceae bacterium; assembly: GCA_041399105.1. Taxonomy (GTDB): domain Bacteria; phylum Planctomycetota; class Planctomycetia; order Pirellulales; family Pirellulaceae; genus Rosistilla. Next base: position 228,666 of record JAWKTL010000002.1, read on the forward strand.
TGCTGCAGCTTAGCCACCACGACCGGCCTAGCCAAAAAGAGCAACTCGCCTGATTATGATAGGTCCCCGAATGGGGAAGCGTCTCTTGGTATTCCAGAATCTTGTCCGATAGCCCGCTTCAACCGCTGGTTCCAGCAACCACGTCCGCTGACAAACCGAAGCCATTATCGGATCGGAACGCGATATGGTGGCGCTGTCGATGAGTTCCGCGACCCAGGGACGGAGTTGCTCGGTAGGATGCATTTCCCGACACGCGTACGAAGACGAAAGCAGCGCCAACAGGCAGCGCTGTCGATGTTGCGACTTCAAACAATGATCAATCAACGTTTTCCAGTTGCCCTCTCGTTTCAACTTGTCAATGTTCTGCCGAGTGGCAACCAGCGACTCGATCATCTGTATCTTCGAGTTCAAGAAGCCGGGGGCGTCGTTCTCCAAGATTAGGAGAACAGCGGCACCGTAGCCGGCACGCTGCAAGATGTCGTACCCAGCAATCCGCGTCAGCATGGACAACCACCGCTGGCGCGTCGCATCGTCGGGTGCTTGCTTCACCCACGATACGATCGAATCGAGATGTCCTTCCGTAATCAAGTCGCGAATGAAGACTTGGCCCAAAATGACTTCGATCATGCGGTGCCTTGATTGGTCGTCGGTGATCGCTTCGATTTGCTTGACGATATTCCCCAGCTTGTTCTCGACCTTTAATCGGCGAAGACGTTCAGAATTCAGCAACAACGACGGTAAGTATCTCGCCTGCAGCTTGCTGCTCTGTTTAACAACGAAAGCAATGATGGCCTCTGATTCAGTTACAAACTCCTCATGGTTCCTAAAGAAACCGGTGCTGAATTGCCCAATCAAGGTGTTCAACACCAATTCACGTTCATTATCTGACCATCGCTCGGTAAGCTGTTGCATCTGTGCGAGCAACGTTTCCGTGTTTCCGCTCTCGACGCATGCTTTCGCGAGACCTGACAGTATCAATTGCTGTAATTTGTTTGCAGCTTGGTTGGGAGATTCCGACGCGACGGCGGCCTTCAAGAACGCACCCAAACGTTCGGTCTTCACCAACGCGTCGACAGTCTCCTTCGTTCGAACAATCTGCGAAAACCGACTGCGATCATCTCGATTGGGACGCTCCACAAGCCCATCGATCAGTCCCACAAATCGATCTTTTTCCAACAACCAGTCGATGACTTCTGAATGCGATAAAAGGACGACGACAACACCGGTTCGATTCTGGAAAGCTTCGTTCTTCGCCAACCAGTCAAGCAAATCGCCGACACGCTGGTTTGCAACCAGCGCGTCGAGATACGTCGACGATTGAATCACGCGATTGACGAACGCTTCTTGCTGTTGAACATCCCACTCGGGACTGGCAAACGAAACGAGCATTTCAATGCGACCTTGCTTGATCAAGTAGTCGACGGCGGTCGGTTCGCACATCAGATTCGCCACAAGGACAGCGTGTCCGACGGGGTCCGTCACCTCCGTCGTCAATGCTTCCAGCTCAGCGAACGCCTTCGATTGAATCAGATAGGGGACGACGATCGGATTGCTCGTCAGTGCCCGCGAGACAACATTCTTTAACGCTGGGTCATCGATCTTGCGAGCAAATCGCAAGATGGCAACCAACTGCTTCTTGTCGATCAAACGCTGTGTAATGTCACGGTCGAGCAACATTGAACTCCAAAACGGCCCAGCCTCGTCATTGGGAAGCTTTTGTCCGCGTTCCATAAAATCATCAAAGTATTCATCAGCAAGGAGGCGTTGTTTCCATTTCGGATTCTGCAGGAACAGCCGACATGTGGCGACGAATGATTTGTCGGTTGCGTTTGTCGCTGATTTGATCATCCAGTCCTGCGTCGCCACCGAATCGATCCGAGTGATCCACGCCCGTCGTCGCGCCATAATCTCGATGACATCGCTTTTCAACTCGTCCGGCGTTTGCTGAACAATCTTGTCGGCAAGTTCGGTCAGTCGAACACGATGCTCAATGCGAGATTGAACGACCAAATCGCCCAATGCGAGCCAATAGAACGTGCGTTTCGAGGGTGCGATTTGCTCCCCCATTGAAAAACATTGCCGCAGAAAAGCAGCCTCATCCGCCTCGCTGCTGGGACGTAATCTTTGCAACAACGAAACGACTTCACCCAAACGATCTGGATGGCTGCTGTCGCACAGCACCTGTATCATCTGCAGCAAGAATGCTTTGTCTTCACGCGCTTTGTCGAAGACATCTTTGTTGTTCAGCATCACGCTGATGACGCTCGAGAATGTGCTGGTGGGCGTGGACACAAACTCGAACCAACGTTCCGTCCTTTCACGGTCTTCCATCACATACGCGATAAAAGGCTGCAAGGAAGCCAACAGCATCGCCGTTTGCGGCTTTGCTTGGACATCAACGGTATCCATCCATTTCAAATACAAAGGCATCAAACGTTTCGGACATCGGCTGGTAAACGCTCAATCATTTGTTGACGCAGCAACACATCCAAACAAACACCGCCAGCGGCCTCGTCCTGATCTCGTGAATCCATTCGATCATCTGGCTGGCGAACTCGGGGATTGCGACGATCGGTTCACTCAGCGGAAACGATCATTTGCCCCAACGTTTGCCCCCGCTGCGTGGGGTCTTGATCAAATGGATTAGAGACTTGAGGCGTTCGATCCCATGGCGTTTGAGAACTTCTTTCGTGGTCGCGGGATTTGTAAGAGCCGTTATCAAGAAATGCTGCCCTGTTTCCGAACCGAATCGCTCGTCAATCTGCTTGATGAACGCCTCCAATTCGTCTTGATCGACAAGTACGGGCCCCAAAGTTGCCCCCCAAAACCGGCTTGACGCTTCTGTTGTTCGCCGTCAACAAGCTCGGAGGACCTGAAACAGGAATGGCGTTTGCTTCCGCTGTACCAGAAGAGTCAAGGTCGGCTGCTGGGCGAGAAAAAGGTGGACTCCCAGCCCTTTGTCGGGGCGTCCCGGAATCGGCTTTTCCGCCGCGACAGCAAGATAGCGATGCAGATCCGGCAGCTTTTCGTTGTCGATGAAATTCCGCATTACCGGCAGCGAGCCCAGGACGCGGATCACGGTCGTCGTTCGCCACATGTGGTCCTGATCCGTCCCCAACTTTTCAATCGCGGCGACGATACTTTCCGGATCGGATTGAAAGTGCGATCGATTCGTCGACTGAGAAGATGCTCAGCACAATCGATTGACGGATTGGGGCCAATGTTCGAATCGAGCGACGGACATGGCGGACTCAATCTGTCCGGCTTCGCAGATTTCCGCGACCGCTTGCAAACGTGCGAGGGTTGCTCCATCGCGACAAATTCGCAACCGATCACACAACCAGTCCGACGCTGTGGGAACGATGCCATACTCAAAATCACGAAGGATCAGTTCCGCCCGCTTTCGATTCGGCGTCCCCTTCAGCAATCACCTGACGCAGTTGATCGCTGATGCCTGGTCCCAACTTCCACAATTGATTCGCGGCGTTCTTACGTTCTCCGAACCCTGGCGACGCAAGTTCCTGAATCAGTTTCGAGGCTTCTTGTTTTATTGCGGCAGCATCGTCGCTCCCTTGGCGGTTGAGCCTGCCGCGGCGCGCATCGACCGGAAGGCAACACTGCGACAAACATACAAAGCGATAAGATCGACCCGCAACAAGCAATGCCAAAATTTCCAGATTTGCCGCCCATACAATACGCTCCGCCGCATCAATAAGAACAAGAGCTTGACGCGAGATGAGTCCAAGCACGGATGCCGGTCGGTCAAGCAGACGATCTTATTGTAGGGCCGTCGACGCCGCACTGCAAAGAATGAACTGGTGGATGAGCGGGGATCCACGCAAGAAAAGGCGACAAAAAAACAGGCCGGTATCTGCTAGGCAGAAACCGACCTGTTGTTGAGGATACGTTCCATTTAGCGCGAGTGGGATCCGACGCTTCGGGGATGACGCATAATCTTACTTCAAGCAAACCGTTGTGAGCAACGATTACTCGCAGCAGCAATCACAAGCGGGAACTTGAATTTCCTTGGGAACTTGCTTGCAGACCTGAACTTGAATCGTCTCTTGTTCGCAGTAAGGAACGCACACGGTGTAGTTCTCGGTTACTTCTTCGGGAACTTGCTTGCACTCGGTGTAGCAAACCTCACGGGTCTTGCACTCGGGAACCATCTCGGTGTAGCAAACCTCTCGCGTTCGGTCTTCGCAACGAGACTTGCAAATTTCGCGAGTGCGAGTTTCGCAAACCATGTTGACGACTTGAACTTCGCGAGTGCGGCATTCGGGAACCATCACGGTGTATTGAACCGTTCGCGTGCGGCATTCAGGTCGGCACTTTTGAACCGTGTAGCAGCGAGTGCGATCTTCGCAGCGAGTCTTGCAAACGTTGTAGCAACGTGTGCGGGTTTCGCAGCGAGTCTTGCAAACCTTCACTTCACGAGTGCGATCTTCGCAACGAGTCTTGCAAACGTTGTAGCATCGTGTGCGGGTTTCGCAGCGGGTCTTGCAGACCTTCACTTCACGAGTGCGATCTTCGCAACGAGTCTTGCAAACGTTGTAGCATCGTGTGCGAGTTTCGGGACGGCACTTGGTCACTTCGTAGCAGCGAGTGCGGTCTTCGCAACGAGTCTTGCAGACGTTGTAGCATCGTGTGCGGGTTTCGCAACGAGTCTTGCAGACCTGGCAGCAGATCGTCTTCGGACATCCGCATTCGTCAACAACCGTTCGTGTTTCCATCTCGGTGTAAGGAACTTGAACGGTGTACTCTTCGGTCTTGGTTTCCGTGTAAGGAACCTGAACTTGATACGTTTCCGTCTTGGTTTCCGTGTAAGGAACCATCACGGTGTACTCTTCAGTCTTGGTTTCCGTGTAAGGAACTTGAACTTGATATGTTTCCGTCTTGGTTTCCGTGTAAGGAACTTGGACGGTGTACTCTTCGGTCTTGGTTTCCGTGTAAGGAACTCGAACTTGATACGTTTCCGTCTTGGTTTCCGTGTAAGGAACTTGAACGGTGTACTCTTCAGTCTTGGTTTCCGTGTAAGGAACTTGGACTTGATATGTTTCCGTCTTGTTTTCCGTGTAAGGAACCATCACGGTGTACGACTCCTCACGAGTCTTGCACTGCGGGACCATGACGGTGTAATTCTCCGTCTTGGTGCTGCACTTGGGAACGCGAACGGTGTACGTTTCGGTTTCTGTGTAAGGAACCTGAACTTGATACGTCTCCGTGCGTGTCTTCTGCTGCGGGACCATCACCGTATACGACTCGGTGCGGGTCTTGGGCTCGTGAACCGTCTTGTAGACCGTGTAGGTCCGCGTTCGCGGTTCCTGACGCGTCTTGTTGACGTTGATAACACGCGTTTCGGTGACCATCTGAGGAACGTAAATGGTTTTCGTAACCATTTGTGGTCCGCAGCTCGCCCCCGAGCCAGCGTCTGTAACTACCGAGCTGCTGGGGCTTCCCGCCGCGCAACCACTACAATCCGATGCGACACTATCGCCTTCCGCAAATGCCATCGGGCACAGAATTGCGATCACAGCAGCGCATAGACCAGACATCAATAAATGTCTCATCATCGACTCCCTTCAAGGATTGGTTTCGTCAAATACTTCTCTTGATACACATCACATAAAATGTGTTTGTTAGGGTATCGGGGCGTTTTGCGAAGAATGAGAGCAACAGCAAAAAAATGCTATCTATGCCGATTCTGCGATGCGCAGCGAAGAAGCACGCAATGCCAATGAATCGTTCTGGTACGCGCGAATATCAAGCGGAGTCTTCGTTCAAGCGGAGTCTTCGTTGAGATAAGGTCGGCTACTGATCACCCCTTCGGTCGGACTGCTCGCTTGCGCATACAACCGCTTGGGAATACGCCCGGAAAGATAGGCATCTCGACCAGCCAAGGCAGCGTACTTCATCGCCCGAGCCATACGAATCGGATCGCGTGCGTGAGCGATTGCCGTATTCAGCAGAACTCCGTCAGCCCCCAGTTCAAATGCCTCCGATACATCGCTGGCCGTACCGACGCCGGCATCAATGATGACGGGATAGCCGGGATCATCCGCTTTCAGATATTCCAGTATAATGCGCAGATTGTTCGGATTCAGAAGACCTTGCCCGCTGCCGATCGGACTGCCGGCCGGCATCACACTGGCCGCCCCGACTTGTTTCAGGCGACGCGCCATGATCGGATCGTCACTGGTATAACAGAGCACACTGAATCCTTCGTCGACCAGCGTTTCACACGCACGCAAGGTCTCGACGGGATCGGGAAGCAGCGTCTTCGGATCGCCAAGGACCTCCAATTTAACCCAGTCCGCCCCAGGGTTGCTTAGATTCCGTAGGATCTCGCGACCCAGGCGAGCAGCTCTGACCGCATCGGTGGCGTTGTAACAGCCCGCCGTGTTAGGGAGCAAAATATACCGATCCGGATCGATGAAATCCAGGATATTCTGCCCCGTCCGATCGTACAGCCGCTCGCGTCGAACAGCCACGGTGACACAATCGGCGTCGGAGGCTTGCAACGAAGCCGCCATTTGCGGCATCGTATCATAGCGTCCGGTCCCCACGATCAAGCGACTGCGAAGCTGGTGTTTGCCAACGATCAACCGATCGTCGGTGGCGGAATCTATCGTAGTGATCGACATTTATACCGTGCGTGGTCTGGAATGATATTATTGCATTTAATGAAGCGAATCACCTCATCTTCGGCCACGCGACATTTAAATAACTTCTTGAACGCACGGCATGAAGAAAGGGAATGCGGCTCTCCGCACTCAGCCTCCCCCAACGAGCGTCACAACTTCGATGCGATCGCCGTCGGCAACCTGCCGATCGTCATGCAACTCCTTGGGAACCACATCCTCGTTGACTTCCACAGCCAAGTAGGGACCCGGAATCTCGACAATCTTCAGCAATGCATTGATCGACATCGGTCCGTCGATCTGCTGTGCCGACCATTGACCGTCACTCCGATCATCTCGCGTCGCATCCCTTATGTAGCCGTCGGCCTGTTGTTTGTCCTGCTGTGCGTTGTCGAAAATGAGGTGATTCGCTTCATTCAACACGAAGGCATCATTTCGACGACGCACGGTATAATATCCTATTTTCGCGACTTTACAACGACACGAACACCCATCAATTATACGAACGCACTTGCAAACAGGATCGCCGAACAACCTCCCCGGCGCAGCCAAGCGGGAGGTCCATTATGTCGAGTCACTCCGTTTGAGGCAGACCAAACGTCCACGCACGTCTTTGCAATAAAGCTTGTCGTTTGCAAAGACGACATGCGACCAGATATCGTCCCTTCCCAAAACTTGCAGTTCAGCCAATTCACGATAGGTTTCGCCACGATTCCGATCGGTCTCGACAAGCCGCAATTTGCCGCGATTGCCCAGCACAATGAGTCGTTGATCCGAAGTCATGATCAGCGAGGCACCATAATTGAACCCGGCACCCGACCAGACTTCGTCCCCCGTCACACCGTTCAAGCAAACCAATTTTGGACCGGCGATGTAGATTCGTCCTCCAGCCACAACCGGACTGCAACATGCGAACTGACCGGCTGCTCCCATACCCGCGAGATCCCCGTCAGCGTGACTTTGACACGATGCATCATTGGGTTGGCCCGCTTGCCGAAGCTGTGCCACGAACTGATCAACAAGTCCCCATCGATTTGGGTCGGCGTTAACAGGTTGCTGGCGTATGCGGAAGGCCACGGATAGGTTCTACTGTCTCCCCACGGTGACCGTCGTCGAGTCGCATCACCAGCAGTTCGCGAAAGCCGAGCAACGCCACGCAGGGAATTCCTTCGACCGACATAACGACCGGACTGCCGCTGTGACCCGCAAAGCCTTGATGCTGCGATGCCCAAACGGACTTGCCGGTTCGCTTGTCGAAAGCGTGAACCGTCCCCTTGTTGCCACCGACTTCGACCAGCAGCCAGTCTTTATACACCAGAGGGCGCAGATGTATCCGTAGTCCCTCTCGTTGCGATTGCGTTCCCCTTCGCCCGGCCGCCCCTGCATCTGGTAACGCTCGTACAGATTGAACCGCCAGACCTCTTCTCCTTGCCGTCGGCTGTTCCAGCATCCCAATTCGCCATCACAGCCGAGCGTTAAACATGCCGGTCGCTGGGTCAAATTCGAGATGCTGTCGGCCCAAAATAAAGCCCCCGTCACCGACGGCATAGCGACCGAATCGAGGACATCATAACTCGCGACCAAACCACTGCGCCATCGGATGTATTGAGACAGACCAGTGTCTCTTTACCTCCGCCGAAGCCCATCGTGATCAGATGCTCGCCGACAACGATCGGCGTTGTCGAACTCGCCGACATCAACTTGCCACGCTTCGCCCCAAGACCAGCCCTTCGCGTCCCACCCCGACGACTCCGAGACATGGCTGTCTCGATTCGGGCCTCGCCAATGAGGCCAGTCGTCAGCGGAGACAACCGACATCATGGGCCGCAATACCGAACAGATGGGTGCTGAACATCGCGTCGGCGGAAATGAGGCGACCGGGTTGATGCAACGCAAATGGGTCATCTCGGCCCACGCACGATAGAACTTGATGGGAAACGTTCGCATGTATGCAGTCCGGCGGTTCGCGTAATCAAATGTTGCAACCGTTTATACCACACGTGGTCCGAAATGAGTAACGCGAACTGTAGTGGATCTTGTTATACCGTGCGTGGTCCGAAATGATGCCTTCGCGTTAAATGAAGCGAATCACCTCATTTTCGGCCACGATACGTATAAAGATCCCGCGTGATGGGATCTTCAGCAAGATCGACTACGGTTTGCGGCTTCGCCCCCCCTGAGTTTAAACTTACCTTGGGCCGAACAGTTTTTGCAGGCCTTTGGAGAGTTCCTTCCTGCAAGGCATTGCGTGCGGTCTCTTCGATCGCTCCTTGTGCTCAGGCGGGCCAGCGATTGCTGAACAACGCGCGAGTCGAGGCTGGGTCGAGTGAAGGTGCCATCGATCGGAACCTGGAAAGGTCTTGACCGATCATCCCCGCCTTGGCCAAGTCCGAGCCAGCCCAAGTCTCTTCAATGGGAATCTGTGCGTTAATGTTCAATCGACCGTCAAGCGTCGTCGTTCCGCTCGAGATTACATGGACATCGTCCAGCTTCATCATCAATCGCTGATGCGTGACGACACCATTGGCCATGAAGAAATCGACCGACTGAGGCGGCAGCTCGATCCACCGTCGTCCCGCCGTCAAAGGTTTGTTTGAACTCTAGTGAAACAAATTGCGAGATCAGCGTGGCGACGTTATTTGCGATTGGCCCCGGGCCAACCTGCGCCTGATCAATGCTTAACCGTCCACTGATCTTCGATTTCCCAAGCTCGTTCGGATAGATCACCGCTTCGTCAATGCTCAAGTGGAACGTTCCGTTGACATCGGTCGCATCAGCCACAAGCGGCGTGACGTATTTCAACCAGCCGCGCGTCATTTCGGTTTCCAACTGAACCCCTTCAGCGAGCTTTCCTGGTTCAAGTTGCACCCACATCGGATCGTCTTGATAATTCGCCTTCCCCGCCAAATGCAATCGCCCCTTGGGAAGCTGAATGCTGGTCGATTCGATCCGCACCACTCCCCCGGACGTTTCGATCGGTATCGCCGCCGGCCCGATTTCGATGCCGGCTAGATTCGCGGAATCCCAGGACAGTGTCCCCGAAGCGATGACGTCGGACGAACCCTCTTGCGGAATGAGAACCTTCAACGCGACCGGACCTTCGCTGACGCCTGTCATACGGATCGGCTGGACCGCTGAGCTCCTGCACTCTTCTTGGCAACTTCATCGCTGCGGATGCGAGCGGGCCTGTTCACTTCAAGCACGCTTCCTTGATCTCCGCCGCGATAGTCAACGACCAATGTCGCTTCGGCCCAGCCCGTGTCGACCTTCAGCTGCTCGGCATGAAGCGTTCCATCGACCGGTTTGTATTCCAGTTGACCCTTCAAACCGACGCTCGGTTCCTTCCAGTAGGAATAGGGACTCGCCGCCACTGCGCCGCCCGTTCTGTTGAACCACCTGATCCGCTGGTGCCGAAGCCTCCAGTTCAAGCAACTCTAAGTTTTCCGCCGTCGCATCGACATTGATCCGCCAAGCGTCGCTGTCGCCTCGCACCGCCGCGCGTCCCTGCACAGCGCCACGAACCAGATACGCCGTCTGCGTCGTGTCGGGTTGCTGATCGAAGCTTGTCAACTGAATGGGGGCAATGCGTTGCGCGACCGCATCGCTGGATGCGTTCAGACGATCAAGATCGACACGCCACGCAACGTCCAAATTGCTGACATCGTTCCAGCGGATATCCCTCGCATTGATCGCCGCGCATTTCCCTGAGCAGTCAAGGTTCGATCGAGAGATGATCCAGGGCGATCGGCATCCGTCCGTCGAACACGACATTCAGTGACTCTTGACGGTAACGACGTCCATCCCACTGAATCTGCGGCTGCTGCATCCTGATCGTCGCCGATCGCAACACTCCGTCGGTGGCGGCGATATCGGCTTGCAAAACCGCGTCGAACTGACCCGCAACCGACTCCAGAGGTTGCGGCAACCAAGGTTGAACCAACGCCATGATTGCTTCGACCCGCCCGTTGCCGACCGCCTTCACCGGAAGCAGCGTATCGCTGGTCGGCTGATCGATCGGTTGTTCCAGTTGAACGTTCCAGGTTTGCGAAGCGTTTCGCAAGGTCAGGTGACTGCTGTTGAGTCGCTGAAGTCGGTCGTTTCCCCAAACACCTTCCGCGTCCACTTTCAGATCGACCGAAGGCTCGCGAATACTCTTGTCATCCTCCAAGCCGATCACCAGCTTGGCGGCTGTCGCTTGGCCGCTCAGCCTCCAGACATTGTCTTGCTCGGCGGTCCATTCGATCTTGCCTGCGGCGCTTCCGCCAAGTTCAGTCTCGCCGAGATCGACCAAAGGTGAAAGCATCGTCGCCAGACGCCCTAAATCGACATTAAAGTCGGCTTGTCCTCGACGCAGGTCTCCATTGCCGGTTGCGTTGGCGAACATGCTGCGAATTTGCAGTCGTTCCGCCATTAGCCAGGCTCCCGACGGTCGTGCCGTCAGCGCGACCGTCATCGGCTCAATCTGGATCGTTCTTCCATACGACGTCGCGCGAACCGGGTCGGATTCCAAATCGAGGTTCGTCCGAAACCCATCGGTGTCTCGAACGCCGCTGATCGTGCCGCGTACGATTGCCGAATCGATGGTCGCACGCTCGCGGAGAGGCAATAAACCGGGAGCCGCTTTCGTCAGGCGGGCAACATCGATTTCCAAGCCGGCCGTTCCGATCAATGTCTCAAAAATGGCGAACCCGTCCTTCTGACCTGGCTCGATCGCCGACGCTCCGTCGAGCCGAATGATGCCGTTCAATTCAGCGACCCCAACGTCACTGGTCAGTCGCAAAGCGACCCCCTGCAATTGTGTCGAGGCAACCATCAACGAACCGTTCAGGGTGGCCGATGCCATGGTCCATGGCCTGTCAGATAGTCGTTGATCCTTCAGACGAAAATCGCGCAGGTCGAGCGATCGAAAGTCTCCGCGGATCGCGCCCGAGTTGTCAACGGTCAGCCGACAACTGCCGACAGCGACTCCTGTAATTGACTCGGGGACAAGGCCATCCCCCGACGGAAACCGTCGCGAAAGTAACTTGGCCAAAGAGAGTGGGATCTGTTTCAGTTCAGCGTCAACTTTCAGCGGCCCGTCGTTTCCCGACGCTTCAGTCGACCAACGACTGACAAGCTCGCCAACCGATCCGCTCGGATCGACCACGTTCGCCGTCAGTTCGCCGCTCAACAGATCGTTCTGCGAGGACAGTTCCATCGCAATCTTTTCGATCGACCACTCTTGCTGCGTCGGCAAGTCGACGAGCGTTATCGCCGCGTCGCGAACGTTCAGTCGAATGTTCTGACCGGCTCCTTCATTCGCGACGGAGTCGTCCGAATCGGAAGCTTCGTTCTCCGAAGACTGAAGCGACGCAAGGTCCTGTTCGAGAGTGGTGCTCCCGGCGTCGATCCCGATCCGAGCATGCATCGTCTCGACGCGAATGGTCCCAAAATTGGACCCGTCGAACAGCAGGTCGGCAAGTGTACGATCACACTGAATGGTTTGCACATCCAGTTTTGTCTGACCACTTGGACCGACCAGTTCAATCTTCTCGGCTCGCAAAGGGGTTAGCCAGCCGATGTGAACGACGTATGCTTGAGCCTGCCAGCCGTAACGCTCCGCCGTTTGCCGAACAATCGAATCGATCAGTGGTGAATTGCAAACGATGGTCGGTGCGGCGGCGAGCAGCAACAGCAGCGATAACAGTACCGCAACCAACATCAGGCGACGACGCTTCACCGGCGTTCGCTTTCGATCGCGCCCTTTCCCTTGCCCCAACGGAGATGTTTGATCTGTTCCTTGATCGATGTCGGCCATCACGAGCCTCCCGCCCAATGATTGTGCTTCGCTTCACGTTGTCTTCGCTGGCAGTCGAAGCAACGTTTCAGATTTGGCGATGCACGGTATATTTCAATGATGAATGCGTTTGATGTTGTCCTGCGCCAATGTCTTCCAGTTGATCATGCGACACAGTCGCTCTAGGCTGTTTTTACCGTTCGTGGTCCGAAATGATGCCTTCGCGTTAAATGAAGCGAATCACCTCATTTCTGACCACGCGACGTATTGAAGCGTTAGTGTAAACAAAAATGAATCTCCGCCCCAACAGCAGTCTGAACGCAATGGAGTTGATATCAATGCCGGACGATTACTATCAGATCTTGACAACAACCGCCACGCGGGAGGAGTCTGCAAAGATTGCGGAAGCCTTGATCGACAAGCAACTGGCGGCCTGCGTGCAGATCGACGGCCCAATTGAAAGCATTTATCGTTGGCGGGGCGCGATTCAACGCGAACAGGAATGGCGGCTGCGCATCAAGACAACCAGCGACTGCCGCGAGGCGGCAAAGCGGCTCGTCTTTGAAATGCATCCGTACGAGCAACCGCAATGGATTGTCGTTCGTATTGATCAGCTCGACGACGGTTATCAACGTTGGATCGATGAACAAACAAGAATGCAAGCGGAAACGTAGGCATGATGCGGCTTCTGCCGTGCCATTACTATCGAAGCGCCGAGATCAGATAACGTATCTCATCTTCGATTTCGTCCGGCGCGTCAACCGTTTGCGCGATCTGATTGCGAAGCAGTTGCCGAAATCGGCTCCTCATGCGGCTGACCGTCATTTTAATCGCATCGGACGACATACTCAGACGGTCAGCCATTTCCTGGTAACTTGGTGCGGACGGAACAATGGTTAAATAGATCATCAGATGACGATACGTCTGACGCTTTGATTCGGGTTGTTCCTCAATCAGTTGCTGTTGTACGTGTTCGAGTACGGTTACCGCCCACTGACGATCAAAGACGACATCAGGATCTGTCGTCGCCACGTTTGCGGCCATATCGAGTTGCTGTTCAATTTCCGCTGTGCAAAGCGAAAGCTGCGTCGCCCCGCCGCCTCGCTTTGCGGCCCGATCGTGATCGCGTCGATTACTGACGAAATGCTTTAACGAGGCAAGCAGAAACGAGCGAAAACGCCCTTTGTCAGGCTGGAGATTCGCGAAGTCATCGCGTTCAATGAGCATGGCGAGAAAGCTTTGCACGATGTCTTCGCTGTCGGCACGCGAGTGACCATCGCGACGAAGGAACGTATACAGCGGAGCCCAGTAGATTTCGCACAGCTGGGACAACGCACGACGAGCTTCAACGGAACCGGCACCGCCGCCGGCGTGAAGAACAACGCTCCAGTGAGTGGTGCGGAACGGCTGTCGGCTCGGATGTTCGTTCATCGGCAATCGTTCAATCACAACAATTCGCGGTCACCTTTTTTGTTCGCCCACCATTCGCGAGCGATGTTCGCAATAAACACGATACGCGGAGTAAACGCAAAGTCCACCCGTCAGCAGCAAGGCTATCGTCATCAACTGTAGAGACCGCCAAAGGACATCGCGACCCTGCGAATCGAGTTCGGCACGCAGTGAGAGCACAATCGCAAGCAACGACAAGATGGGACTGATGCTCAATGCGAAACCAATCGAAACGCCGATCCACCAATTGGAATGCAAGCGACGCCCTTCGACACGGCCAAGGAAGTTGTCGACGTAGATCAGCATTGTCGCTAGCCCCAGCATGAAAACCGACTGATTCAGCAGGTCGACTTCCCATTTCATTCCTGACTCTTCAACGCGAAGCTTCAACCACGGATCGGGACGACCGAACGCGTGTTCAAACGCATCCGGCTTCCGACTGGCGCTGAACGAAATGAATTGCAGACAGCAGGCAAGTGTAACGACTGCGATGATCAGCGACACCACAATCCGAAGTGGGCGAGGCCACAACAACCAGACCGCCCCGATTCGCTCGGTCAGCGGAGGTCGCGGTCCAGTGCTTGGCCTTCGCAACGCTAGATCGTGGCCGGACGTCGGCTCCAGTATCGCTCGCTCGATCAATGCCCAAGCGGCGAAAAAGCCGCACCAAAGACGCCACATCGTCACATCGCCGACGCCAGGCTGACCAAAATTTATCAGATAAGGAACGATCTCGACCAGCCGATGCATCGTCAGGATCGCCGCAAGCAAGATCGCGACGAGAGCGTTCAACATTAAAATGCCTCGACGGTCGGAACGTCCACGCGCTGCCTGCAACAGGGATATCATCGCTAGACAAAGAAAGCAAAATAGCGGCAACCATGTCCGTGCTGGTTCAAAGAACGTATACTTCGCGAAGTAGGCGGCAATCGTTCCGCCAATGAAAAATGCGGAATCGCGAGCGGAGGCGACGATCGCCGGATCATCGACTTCGTCGTCGTTGTCGTGTGCGGACTGATTCGCGACATCGGACCCTTGCGACAACGAATGCATGTCACTCTTGATGTCACTGATCTTCTGATACCGCAGTTCCGGTTCACGCTGAAGGGCTCGCAGAACGATCTCGTCCAACCGAACATCCACATGCACTTTGCGACTCGGCGGTGCAAATCGACCCAGCGGAAGTTCGCCGGTCAGCAATTCATAGAGCGTTACACCTAAAGCGTAGATGTCGACGCGATGGTCGACTTCCATCGGACGCTCCATCTGTTCGGGTGCCATGTAGTGAGGCGTCCCCATCGCCTGAAACGTTCTGGTCAATGACGATTTCGGATCGCTGTCGATCAGCTTGGCGAGACCGAAGTCGGCAATTTTCACTTCGCCCGATTCATCGATCAGAATATTCTCCGGTTTAATATCGCGATGCACCACGCCACGATCATGAGCATATTGCAATGCATCGCAGACGGACGGAATGATCCGCAACGCTTCGGACGGTTGCAACGTTTTCCGCCGAATCAAGTCGCGCAGATTTACCCCTTCGACATACTCCATGACAAAGTAAAAAATCTTTTGCTTATCCGACCCCGTTGCCGGTTCTTGTCCGTCGCTGGGGAATTCCGCCACACCGAAATCATGCACGGTGACGATGTTGCGATGATTCAGTTTCGCCAGCGACTTTGCTTCCCGCTCGAAACGCTCGTCCAAATGCTGGGCCTTCGCCTCGTTGGGCAGAACAATTTTCAAGGCGACAACGCGGTCCAGCGATTTCTGGCGAACTTGATAGACGGCCCCCATTCCGCCTCGCCCGACGATGCGCAGAAAATCAAACTGCGGAAAGAGGGGCTGAAGCGACGCAATTGAAGGAGCCTCCGTTTTCGGATCACTCGACTGCGTCGAAGCGTTCCCCATCGCATCCGCTTCGCTTTCCAGTCCGATTCGCATTAAGCAAACCGGACATGGACCAAGCCCATTGGGATCGTAAGGCAATCGCGTGCCGCATTCCTGACATTTCCTGACATCACTTTCTCTCGCCACCACTTTTCGAACCTCCAGTTGCTGATTGTATCGTCAATCGAACGATGCTCTGCAACTAGAAGAAGAAGCGGGGGACAGCGGTAACAGGAAATTATGGAAAAAGGAAAGAGGAGGACGTTCGCGGGTGCATCGCAGACGCTAGGTAAGGCTGGGCGGACTGCGGACCTTGTGTTAACAGCCAGGAACCAACGAACACCATTCGTACCCAACGGTGCAACCCAGCCCTGATTTAAGACAAGGAAACTCGCTGTCCATTGAGTTTATTAAGGAACGGCTGCGTCGTAAGGAGTACGGCGGTCCCCAATGAAAAACTCGGCGGGGGCCGCCGAGCTACATTGGCCACCTTTCATATCTAAGTGGCTAGAATTAGGGCTAAGACAGCCAGTGCCAGCATCAGAACGGCCATGTACGAGATGGCTGCTACGAGAAAGGCCGATCCAGGAGCCTTCTTATCGAGCGGACGATCATCCTTCGGTTCTTTCACGCTCGGCTCTTCATGTTTCAGGTTGTCGTGAGTATTGGTCGACATCGTTTTCCTCCTCAAGGTTGTTTGCTTCATTCGTTCAGCGAATGTTCCATCAGCGATAGCACACGCTCGACTCCGATGCTTTGGCGGAAGTCATCATTGTACGGAGCGTGTACTACCGCATTTAATGTGTCAGTCGGCGTCGCCTTCGAGACGATGTTCGTGTCGCCGAAGCAGCTAGCGATTGCCTAGCTCTCCAGCGGAACTGGAACCAAGTGCTCGGCGACAAACCATGCTTGGAACTCGTTGGTTCGCAGCACCTGCCCGACCAACATGTCTTCCGTTCCAACATCGCCTCGCTCGCTGATCGACTTCGCAACAAAGCGACAGTGATTGCAGATCGTTTCATGCGCTCCGAGCAATCGCGTCAATTGATCGGCCAACGCCTCACGTCCAGCAGGCGGATGCGGGATCTGCGTCTTCGCGGCGACTTCGGCGGGCATCCCCGCAGCGACGCCTCCGAGCAACTGAATCCGCTCGGCAATCGTGTCGACCAGTGCGGCTTGCTCTTCGTAATGCTTATCGAGCAGCAAATGGATCTGATAAAAGGTGGGACCGGCAACTTGCCAGTGATGTTTCTTGTACATCGATTGCAGCATGATCGTGTCGGCAAGCAACTGATTCAGTTGTTGCACGGTTTTGCAACGGTCCTCGCGTGACAATCCGATCGGAATGTCGATGACTTCTTCGCTCTTCTCGACTTTACCGCGAAGTCCGCTCAATTGCGGGTTCGGATTGATCTTTTCCTTGGTGTTTGAGTTTGAAATCGTTGTCGACATGATGTTTCCTCGAATCATTCGTATCGGCGAACTGACTCGCCTACGTATTCTTTAATTGGGTCGGTAACCACGCATCCGAACGCGGAGGCAGGTTCGTGCTATCCAGCGAACCATGAAAGCAAACCCAGGGCCAATTGCTGTCGAACGCTAAGAAACGAGAAAATTCGTAAGAATGAGAGGCGATTTGGTCGCAAATCGACCAACTTCAATGCGCGTTGATGCTTCATGCCGCGACGACCCACAAGCCTCGATTGAAGCAGCGGTTTTACTTCTGCATCTTGCGAGTTCACGGATGCCGTCTCAGGAAAGACGATGCCATGCTTCGCTGCTTTTCTGGGAGCGCATGTGATGTAGCGACCCAACCACCCAAGTCGAACTAAACTGCCGATCGGAGTCAACTGTTGTCGTCGACAGCTTCGTTGAGCGGCGTGGTTCGTCCAGTCGACGGTCGAAATCAAATGGCGGCTGCCAAGGGTGTGATACGCCCAGTGGCATGCTGCGTTCACAAGCTGTGTGTAAAGTCCGCTGCCTCGATATTTCGGATGGACAAACGCCTTGTATCCGAAAACGTAATCGTCGGGAAACCGCATCGCAACGCCAAGCGTCGGCGGTCCACTGCGGTTGTGCTCCGCTTCGATCTCATGAATCGCCAACCAGTAATAGGCGACAACCTCCGACTTGCTTTTTGCCGCAAAACAATACTTGAATCGCTGGTCCAGGCGTGACGCCATGCATGCGGGCATTTCCATCTCAGGGAGGTTCGAGAGCGACGCGACATCTTGAGGCGTTAAAAGTTCAAATTGCAGATCGTCTGGCGATGACGCGTCGGCGGGTAACCGCCTCAAATCTCGGTGCAGTAAGCGCAAGACGCTCACCGCAACGAAACGTTTCGCGATGGCGTCGATAACGGACTTCGCCGCCGCCACTAAGTGCGTGGTCCGAAATGATGCCTTCGCGTTAAATGAAGCGAATCACCTCATTGCTGACCACGCGACGTATATCTCGGCCGACATCCGCGCCGTCGCGGAACCTGTTCGCAAATGAATTCCCCTGAACCCATCGAAACCGGACGCAAGAGTCATGCCGGGCAGCGGGTAAGTTCCATCGCATGCGTCAATTCCTTTGGCATGTCGCCGTTTCGACGCTTCTCCGCTGCTCTTTGGTTGACGAACGACAACACCCGGGATGCGTGAATGATGCACAAACGCAACATGGAAGTGCTTTTTCGTTAAACTCCGTCGTCGTGGCATCCGTCAACGCATTCGCAAGGTAGGGTTACCAAAAGTGTTCTCGATACGAAATGAGATACTCGATCGACAGCATCTAAAACGTCAGATTCCGCACCGATCATCACCTCGCAATGAGATCCACACCAATGCCCGCATCCGTACGTGTCGAAGCGACGTGTACACGAGATCCGTTCCGTGGAATCGAAACAGGATGGGACCGGTTGGCGGGAGGGACGCCGTTCTGTCAATTGGATTGGTACCGGAACTGGTGGGAACACTACGGGAGTCCGAACGCTTCCAGAATATTGACTGTCTGGCGAGAGGACGATTGTATTGGCATTGTGCCTTTCTACGTTCAAGCGGCCGCCCCTTGGGGACGCATCCTGCGGCTCATGGGTTCGGGAGACATCTGTTCAGATCATCAATCGATTTTGTGCTCGCCTGAGGACGCCCAGGTCGTGGGCGTCGCGGTCGCGAACTGGCTGGTCGACAGCGTCTGCCGAACAGCGAGCGACAAATTACAGGCGAATTCGATACAGGCACGAACCAAGGAGTGCTGGAACCTGATCGAATTGGATGGTCTGAACCCGCGGGACTCGGCATTCGCCGCGGCGATTGATCAGTTGGGCAAGAATCACTTTGTAGTTCATGATCGATCGACGCTGCACACGTGGAGGATCGATCTGCCCGACAGCATGGAATCCTATCTTTCGATGCTTTCCAAGCCGTGTCGGCGAAAGGTGCGGTCCGCACTTCAACGCTTTGCCGACGGCGAATGTCGTGCGTGCTATGCAGAGTCCGAAGCGGACTTTCTACGATCTTGGGATCGACTCGTCGATCTGCATCAACGGCGGAGAAACAGTTTGGGAGAATCGGGGTGCTTTGCTCGTCCGAAGTTCAAGGAAAGCTTGTTCGCCACCGCGAAAGCGTTTCATGAAGCAGACAGACTCGACTTCGTAACTGTATTGATCGGGGACAGACCGGTCGCCGCCGAACTCTGTTTTCGTGGAAGTCGAACGACCTACGCGTATCAAATCGGAATTGATCCCGATGCTTTGAAAGACAATCCAGGTTGGTTGGTCAACACCGCCTCCATCGCTCGGGCGATCGAGCTTGGACAAACGGGGTTCGATCTTTGTCGCGGGGACGCGGCATACAAACATCACTTGGGGGCGCGCCCCACGACATGCCGATCGCTACGGTTGGTGCCGCCCCGCTTGCGTTCACAGGCGTGGGACGCCGCTTGGTGTACCGGAAGTGCCTTGAAACGTTGGTATCAAACGAGCATCGCAAAGGAGGCTGTGGTCTAAATGCATTCCTCTCGCGATGAAGTCGCATCGTCGATCACCAGATCATCCGACCATTTCTCATCGTCGACCGATCGCATCGAGCGATTGGACGCCGATTCGCAACGCATGGAGGAACTGCTGCGTTTGCTCGACGCGGAGGATGCGTCCTCGTCGGATGCGACGACCGGTCCAGCATCGACGGTTGATTCAAGACTGCAAGCCGAACTTCCAGCGAAGCCTGCCGATGCCCGCTTCCAAACACTCGACGCCGTTCGCGGCGCGGCTTGTTTGATGTTGATGTTCTATCACGCCACGTTCTATGCGGAACACTCGTGGGTCTCATCCGATCCATCGACGTGGACCACCGGCGGCCTAGCGATCAACTTGGTCGGACGATTGTGGATGGGCGTGCCGATGTTTTTTGTCGTCAGCGGATACTGCATCGCGGCGAGCATCGATTCACTGCGTCGCAAACCCTATTCGATTCGACAATACTTCCACCGCAGGTTTCATCGCATCTATCCGCCGCTGTGGGCGGGGTTCACCTTTGCGGTATGCTTCACGCTGATCATCGGGTGCCTCGATGGCGCGGTGGAACGATGTTTTCAGCTCCCTCGACTGTCCAGTTTCTCCGCCACCGACTGGATTGCGAATTACACCGCCACCGCCTCTTGGCTTCCGCCCATCATGGGACAGCAAACCCAGCACCTGATGGCGAACACATGGACCCTCTGCTACGAAGAACAGTTCTATGTCGTTGCCGGTTTGTTGCTCGTCGTCGCATCGCGTCGCTTTTTCCTGGCGTCGTATTTGATTGCCGGCGGGACGCTTATCGCGCGGCATGTCTGCCGATACTGCGGCATTTCGATCGATGGATTCTTCTTCGACGGACACTGGCTTCTGTTCGCTTGCGGGATTCTGATGTATCAACAAGTGAACTACCTGCGAGGTCGGCAAGCGACAGCCGCTTGGATCGTCCTGACGATCGGAAGCGTCTACGGACTGTACGAACGCATCTTCGCGTTGGACCCACACGATCGGCATGTGGGCGAATACATCTTCGTCGCCTGCGGCTTTGCAATCATTCTGGCAGTTGCAAAGCGATGGGATCGACAGTTGTCCACCCACTGGACACTGCGCCCGTTCGCTTCGTGCGGCAAAATATCATACAGCTTATATCTGACGCATTTTCCGATTACCGTCTTCATCGGCAGCACACTCGCCTTCGCCGGGATCACACGCGACGCACATGTCTTCCTGGTCACGATTCCGCTGTGCCTGCTGGCGTCGTTCCCAGTCGCTTTGGTCTTCTACCATTTGGTGGAGAAAAGATTTGTGAACGACGCGAAACCCTCCGCTCCTGGATCGTCACGCCGATTGAACGAACCGATCGATCAATGCCAAGCAAATCCGGTGTTTCATCCGGTGCCAAGCACGCGTTAAACGCGTCTCTCGACCGACGATCAATCCGCAATCCAGATACGACCATCGGCATCGCCGCAGGCTGCGGCGAGGATGCGACCATCGCTCGAAAAGACGACGCGGTTGACGGTGTCGGGACCGCCCAGCTTCGCAAACGTGGTAACCGATTCTCCGGTCAGCCGGTTCCACAAGCGGACGCTGCTGTCAAGTGAACCGGATGCGAGGGTGCGTCCGTCGCCTGCAAATGCAATCGCCACGACTGTGTTTGCATGTCCACGGAGAATCTGGAACGTTGACAGAGTATCGACTTCACGAAGTTGAATCGTCCGATCAGCCCCACCTGTCGCAATGGTTTGTCCGTTGGCATCAAACGCCACGCAGTGAACGCTCCCCTGCTGACAATCGATGGAGCGGACGGTGTCACCGCGGGTGGCGTCGATCAGTTGCAATACGCCATCAATTCCGCTTGTGGCAAGCATTTGGCCCTCCGGCGAGAATGTGACGCAAGTGCATTTTCCCGAGTGAACGATGCTGGACCAAACCGACGTTGCCGACTCGCCGTCGGGGGCAAGCTTCAGCATTGTGACACTGCCATCGTCGCAAGCCAAAGCCAGAAAAGGAGTCGTGCGCGAAGCCGCCAGGTCGGTTATCCGTCGGTCGTGTTCGTAAACGGACAAAACTTTACCGGTGGCAGGTTCCAGAAAGTGAACCCGGAAGTGCAATTTGTGGCACGTGATGATCGCTTTGTCGCGATAAACAAACTCGTTGTGCCAGTTTCGCAGTGGACCCGGCTCAGTGGCCCACAGAGTCTCGCGGCTGTCGGTGTCCATCAGTTGCAGTTGACTTCCGTCAGAGATCAGCATCCTGCGTCCAGCTTCATCAAATGCAACATCCTGGCTTGCGCCGGTCAAAATCACATCGTCAACAGGCAAGACGTTCCATCGTTTGATCGATCCATCGTCGCTCGCTGACCAAAGTTGATGGTCTTGAGCGACCGCAAGATCATTGATCGAATGCGAATGACCATGAATCTCGTGAGACAGCTCGTAGGTCTTGGGTACGTGAACGCGAATGATGCGATCGACCCCGGCGGTGGCTAATGTGCCATCGGGCAGAAAGGCGATGGCCAGTCGCTTGGTCGCATCCTCCGAGCCGACTTCGGCAATCGAATGCAGATGAACATCCAGCGACGCCGCATCCATCACGGATGTAAAACCCCGATTGCCACAGATTGCCAACCACCGGCCATCTGGTGCGAAGGCGACGTCGGTTAGCGTGTTCAAGAGATGCTGCCGACGTTTTACGGTTTCGCCCGTCTCGAGATCGTACAGTCGCAATTCGCCGAGTAGACCACCCGACACGCTGTGCGAAGTTAAACTCGCGATGGTATCGCCGGTGGGTGAGAAGGCGACATGATGAACCGCGTGCTCGTGCTCCAGGAGTCGTGTGGCAGCCTTTTCACCGAGTCGCCATAGTTGCAGTGTCCGTTCTTCAACGCAGCTTGCAAACAATTCAGGGTCGACCTCTGAACAAGCGACATGAAAGATCGGTCTTTGATCTCCTTGCAAACGCTGTCTAATTCGTCCGTCAGCGCAGCCCCAAATGATGATCGTACCGTTGGACAGTCCGCCGACGATGTGTCGGCCGTCACAAGACAGGTCCGCTGCGACGATCGATTCTTCGGCGGCTTCGAAGTTCCTGATCAATTCGCCAGTGCTATTGTCCCAAGCACGGATCACACCTTCGTTTCCAGCGGACAGGATTTGCCCTTCCATGGAATCAAACATGACGCAGTTGACGCCCATCGCATCGGCGTGGATGCTCAGTTCCGAGGGGTGCGAGTGCGCGCTCCAGTATCGCCATTCAAAGCCCCGCAGATCAACGTCGCCGGGAGCGGGGCGGTGTCGCCTCAACAACGTTTGCATTCGCTGCGCGTCGCCGCTTTGATACGCTTGTTGAACCGCGTTCATGTCGGCGACATAGAGGATGCGTTTCATCGCCGCTTCGCTGTTTATCGCTCGCTCGGTTTCCGATTCCGCCCTTTGTCGTTGTCGATCCATCGCCGCGGTCAAGGATCTCTGAACCTTTTGTTGGTGGCGGAAATAGGTCGCGCTGGCGGCGGTGATCGCCAAGGTGATGGCCAGAAGAACAATCAAGAGAACAGACAGCTTACGTCGACGACTCTCCTCCCGGGCGATAGCCACCGCCTCGGCTTCGGCCCGCTGAGCCTCCTCCATTCGCCTCCGCACACCGAGCTGATACTGTTCCACAGACGCGGTAAGCTGGCGGGCGTCGCGATACCGATGTTCTCGCGAAGGATCGGTGGAGCGCCGGACGATATCGACCAGTTCCCTGTCAATTGAGGCAGCATTCAGTCGCTGGAAGCATTGGGTGAAGTCAGCGGTCTTGGCGATCGAAGCGGAGATCGTTCCGCTGCCGCATGGAGGATGCCCCGTCAGAATTTCGCAAAGCGTTGCACCCAGAGCGAAGACGTCCGCCCGCTCGTCCAGTTGATCGCTGGTTCCACGAGCTTGCTCGGGTGACATGTATGCTGGTGTTCCCATAACGCTTCCCACGTGCGTTTGCAAAGGATCGATGCGAAAAGGCTCCTCTTGAAAAGCTGTCGACTCCGAATTCTCACGCAGTTCCACAGCATTCTGGCCAGCCGTCGGCAATACCTTCGCCAATCCCCAATCCGTAACCTGCACCTCGCCGAACTGGCCGACCATGATGTTCTCGGGCTTCAGATCGCGATGAATGACTCCACGCGAATGTGCGTAGGCCATCGCCTGACAGACATGTAGAAAGATGCCGATCAGCCGAGGCAGATCTGCGTTGACGTCGTTACGCGATTCCAGAAGTTCACGAAGGCTGTGGCCGACGATCAGCTTCATGCTGAAAAATGGTCGATCATCCTCCAAATGGCCGCATTCGTAGATCGGAACGATTCCCGGATGCTGAAGTTGGCCGGCGATTTGTGCTTCGTTCATGAATCGTTGGCGGACGGTTGGATTGCCACGATGGATGTCCAGCAAAACTTTCACCGCCAGTTCGCGCCCGAGATCGTTGTCCCGACCACGAAGAACCGCTCCCATGCCGCCGCGCGATCTCCTTGTCGATCACATATCGCTTGTCCGCGCTGTCTCCGTTCTCGTCGCGTCGCAATGAACTGCGGATGCGGGGCCGCACGGTGGAACCTGTTTCACGCTGACCAAGACTGGCGGTGACGTCTTCGGCGTTGACCGAGACTCCCGGGTCGAGATCACGGAGCAGAGGATCACCGTTTGTAGGTGATCGCTCAAGGTACTCGACGCAGGTCTCGCACAGTTGAAGATGCGTTTCGATGGATGACGACTCTTGTGGATTGAGGCGACCCTGAACGAACTGATTCAGAATGTCATCGGATGGGTGTATCGTGAGATTCATTGTTCGCTCGCCAATCGTGGCTTGGTGCGGACATGCGAGGGGGACGGTCGATCAATACGTAGCGCGACCGTCCCCGTCGAGAGTCTCGCTGGGGATCGCCGAGCAACCTAATAAGTGCGCGACGTAGTGGCGTTCTTTCACTGCAATCGTTCTTCCGATACGAGACCTTTGGCTTCTTCTCGCAACCGCCGCAATACACGCGACTTTGCAATGTAGACCGCTCCGGCGGAAAGCCCTAGTTGTTCCGCGGTCTCCGATGCCGATTGTCCTTCAAAACCGACTTTCCAGAACGCGTCGATCGTGGTGGAACTAAATTCATCGGCGATCTGATGAACCAAGGCTTTCAATATGAAGGTGTCATGTTCGCGATCCCACCGTCGATGCGCCTCTTCCGAAGGATCTTCGATGGATGCCAACTGAACCAAACCATCTTCGCCACCAATCGGCTGCTGTCGGAGCTTGTTCTTGCGCCAGTATCCCAGGGCGCGATGATGCGTGATCTGACGCAGCCAATTCCTGAACGCACCCGACTTTCCCGAGTGGTCGAATCGGTCCACTTCTTTTGCGACGACGCTCATCACCTCCTGCGTCAACTCTTCCGAATCGTGATGATCGACGCCATTGCGAACAAACCAGTTCTGTATGAAAGGACGATAGAGCGAATCGAATCGACACCATGCATCGTGCGACCCCGCTCCGACGCGCTCGATCAGTGTCAAACTTGTGGCCATTGGTCCCCTCAAACCCATGTGAGTAGCACGCAACAAATCATGTGCTAACCGCTGGAAATCGATGCTCGTCCATCCTTGGCATTCAGAAAACACGTCTGACTTCAAAATACCTTAACGATGTGAACACGCCAAAACCAGTCTCGTGGATTTTTTCGATTGCTGAAAGAAAGCTGTCGTTGAGCGCACTATAGGTGTGAATACCTGTGGAACGACATCAACCACGCCAAGCGTTTATTGAGTTTTTCCTTACCTCAAGAACGGCCCAATCAAGCCCAGGGATCGATCCATGCCTCGAAGAAATTTACGAAAACGAAGACGTGTTATTGAAGTCCTTGAGCGACGACTCATGCTGGCGGCCGAAATCTTTAAGGTTGGATCGACCAATGATGTCTCGTACCGCAGCAATCCGAGCGAACCGTACACGCTCCGCGAGGCGATCTATTTGGCCAACCGGTCGACGGCCGATGATGTCGTGATCAATTTGCTGCCCAATCAAACCCACGCGATCCAGCGGCCGACCAACGGTTTCGATAGTTTTAACAACTTTCGTTTCAGTGAGCAGGAGTTGGGCGGCATCTTCGACGAAGAGATGGGCGATCTGGACATTCGCCGTGACATGATGATCGACGGACAGGGAGCCACGATTGACGCCAACAGTTTGGGGCGGATCTTCGAGATCACTGACGGTGCCGACGTGACGTTCCAGAACCTGACGCTGCGCGAAGGTCTAGCGCCGGTGGTCGAATCAGATTCTGACGATGTCGCGCGCGGCGGAGCGATTCGTGCCCATGACGGATCACACATCGGCCTGGTCGGCGTCGAATTTGTCGATAACCAGGCGGTTGGCAGCGATGGTTCGAGTGGAAATGCCGGAAAGTCAGGTTTGGGAGGGGCGATACATATTGTCAACGGAACGATTCACATCAATCGCTCCACTTTCACCAACAACCTGGCGTCGGGCGGCGACGGTGAAACGGACCAGCCTTCGGATTCCGTCGACGATGGTACGGACGGCGGAACGGGTCAGGGTGGCGCGATTTATGGCGAAAACACGGACATCGTCATTGGATTCGTGGCTAATCAACGAACGTCGTTTGACGGCAACCGAACTCGTGGTGGCGGTGGTGGAGATGGCGCTGACACCGGCGGTCGCGGTGGGAACGCTGCCGGCGGTGCGGTTTATCTGCGAGGTGGCTCGTTTGATGCTGAGGGTACCGACTTTGCGTCGAATCAGTCTCGCGCTGGCCGCGGCGGCGATGGTGAAACCGAAAACGGTGGCGATGGGGGAAATGCCCGCGGTGGGGCCATTTACGTCATTCGCAATCAAGCCGTTGATGGATCCTTGAGCGTTCGGGACTCGAACTTCGACGACAATCAAGCCACGGGTGAGACCGGTGGAAATGGCGGGACGGATGTCTCCAAGGTGGCGGGCGGTGATGGCGGTGTGGCCGAGGGTGGTGCGATCTACTCCGGAGACCGAGTGACAACCGATCTGCTGCGGACGACTTTCGAGACATCGACTGCCAGCGGAGGCCGAGGCGGGCTGGGGGCTGATGACAAGATCTCCGGACGTGGCGGGGATGCTCGTGGTGGAGCGGTTTATTCGGCCGGGCAGTTGGATCTTGAACTTGTCAGTGTGAGCGAAAACGTCGCTACCGCAGGTGACGCTGCGCCGTATCAAAATCGATCCGAAAGCAACCGTGGTGGTGACGCCGCGGGCGGCGGGATCTATGCGACTTGGGATCCGAACTACTTCAACCTATTGCGATCGGTCTACGGCAGTCAGGTCGACGCTTGGGAAGCGGCTTCGACCGCCACCCCCGCCATCACGCTGACGGATGTCGACCTGAGCATGAACGTGGTTTCCGGTGGCGATGGCGGCAGCGGCTACGACGACGAACTGAGCGAACTGCCCAGCGGTGCGACTCGCGATGGCGGAGATGCGGTGGGTGGCGGGCTGTTCGTGGCCGACACCATTGGTCAGTTCGATGCATCCGAAGTGACCGTCACCGGAAACTTGGCCACAGGCGGGGACGGCGGAAACATGTTTGAGCAAAACACTGCGGGCTACGGTGGCGATGCCTTCGGCGGCGGAATGTTTGTTGGTGCCGCGAAGACGGATTTCTTCAATGTCACTGTCACTGACAACCGGGTTCATGGCGGAGATGGCGGCGATACGCCGCTGGGGCGTGCCGGCGATGGTGGGCAGGCGCGCGGCGGCGGAATCGCGACCGCGTCGGGAGTTGAATTGACGATAACTGGGACGGTGGAAACGATCGAACCCGTGCGATCGGAGGAAGACTACGTCATTCACTCAAGCATCTCGAACAACTTTGCGATCGGAGGAGACGGGGGCGAAAAATCAGCGGTCACTTCCAGCAGTTCCGAAGACCAAGCCGGCGACGGTGGTTCGGTCCGCGGAGGTGGTCTCTACATGGACAATGACGGCCTGCTGGCGATCTCGAACAGCATGCTCCGTTTCAATGGCGGCTTTGCCGGACGCGGCGGTCACGGGGATGCGAATCTGGGCGAGACAATCGGCGGCGAACTCGTCGTTGGTTCCGCTGGCGGCGACAGTGGATCGGTGCGTGGCGGCGGAATCTACAGCCTGTCCGATACGGCCTTTGTCGACTCAAGTCTTCTGCAAAATCAAGCCTCGGCGGGCAGGTATGTCGATGGCACACCGCTGTCGGGCGGACCGGGTGGCTTTGACGAAGACGGCCAAGGACTTCCCGGCGGACGAGGTGGTTCGGCGCGTGGCGGCGGCATCTACATGGACAACGCCGATTTGTTGTTCGACTCCAGTGTGACGACGTTGAACATTGCTCAAGGAGGACATGGAGGAGCAGGCGGGCTGGGAGTTTCGGGACTTGATGGCGATGGCGGTTTCGGAGGTGGAACCGGATTGGCTGGTTCTGCGTTTGGCGGTGGGATCGCAGTCGACTCGACCTTCGGTGCGACGGTGATGGTCAACCAGTCGCAAGTCTTGTCGAACTTGGCCCTCGGGGGTCGCGGCGGCAATGGTGCTAATGGGGCTAATCGGCGTGCCGAGGATGACGGCGTCCAAGACCAAGATGGCGGAAGCGGCGGCGATGGCGGCGGGCGGCGACGGCGGGCGGCGGAATTTGGATGGTGTCGACCTCTAGTGATTTGAACCCTGCCAATAGCCAGTTACAAATCACCGAAACAGCGATCGATGCAAACAGCGCCATCGCGGGAGATGGAGGTACTGGAGGCACCGGAGGCTTTGCCGAAGGAGAAACGGCACAATCGTCCAACGGTGGACAAGGAGGCGATGGCGGAGATGGTGGCGATGCGTCTGGTGGCGGCGTGCATGTCGAGCGGACGCAGACCGAAGTCACCCGATCTTCGATCACCAACAACGTCGCGATCGCGGGCTGGGGCGGCGATGCAGGACACGGCGGTTCATCGAAATACATTGGCGGCAGCGGCGGAGATGCCGGTAGCGGCGGCGACGCAACCGGAGGAGGAATTGCAAGAGTCCACGGCCAGCTTGTCGTTGATACGTCGACAATCGTTGGCAACACAGCCCACTCAGGCAACGGTCGAATTGGTGGCGACGGTGCCAATTCTCCACTGGCTGGCGGTAGTGGCGGGGATGCGGGCAACAGTGGTAACGCTTGGGGCGGCGGCATCTATACCGTAGGAATTCCGGCAGTTGAAATTCTCGCGTCAACCGTTGCCGAGAATGTCGTCTCGGTTGGAGCGACGGGTTTTGCCGGAGCGGCCGGTCTAGCGAGTACTCAGCCAAATGCACCCATTCAGTATGCTTACGCCGACGGAGTTAATGACCTTGGAGCTTTTGGTCTGCACGATGACCTTATCGGCGGAGTTTCCGTCGGCGGCTGGATTGATTGTCGGGGGTGGGGGATTCGCAGTCGCAACGGCGGCAACAGCTGGTGGCATCTTTTATCTCGGTTTTATTACGGTGGGAAATACTTTGGGTGTCACTCCATTCTCAGCCTTTGTTGCCGGAGGTGTGGCAGCGTTTGGCGGAGCGGTTTCCACGTCACTTGTGGTCGCAGGTCTATTCGCCGTTGTTTATGTTTCGGTATATATCCAAGTCAGCCTCATCTTGAATCTCGCCCAGGGCGACAGTTTTGACGAAGCGATCCGCGACACGCTTGGGTCAACGGACACCAGTTATGGGCCAAGCATTGGAATCCTGCTGTCCGGCACCAATCCGCCGCCGGACGATGCCGATGATCCTCCCACAGGTGCCGTCGGAGGTGTCGACGGTGCTACGGGTGTCGCCGGTCGCGGTGAGGGCGCTGGAATCTATGGTGACGACACCAGCTTCAGTCGAACGATTGTCACCACAAATTCGGCCAGGTCGCGCATTCGGTCGTTCGAGGAAACGAGCGTCTGCGTTGCGGGATGTGGGACGCCGATCCAATACTTCGAAACGGTTCGTCAGGTCTCCGAAGTTGTTACGGACGCAATCGCTGCCGACGCTGATGTGACAAACGTCGTCAGCGATGGCACAAATTTTGTCGGCGTTGTCGAGGATCGGAATGAGTGGCATGCCGATGACCGGATCGAATTCGAATCCAATAGTGGCGTGCTGACCGCGTTTGACGGTGCCGGAGGATCAACTGTTGTCAACAATCCCACCACCGATGATGTGGCATCGAACATTCGTTTCGCCGGTACACTGTTGAGCGAAAACGGCTTGCCGCCAACGCTTGCACTGTTGCCGACCAGTCCAGCTTTCAAGGCCGTTGCGATCAGCGGCAGCGACACTTCACAAAACGGCTTTGTCTGGACGGATGTCGCCGACATCGGTGCCTGGGGCGGACTGCACAGCGATTCCGATGGTGTGCCGGACGTGATCGAAGACGCGGCACCAAATGGTGGTAATGGGAACAACGACTCCACCGCAGACCATAGCCAAGACGACGTCGTCTCGCTGCCGATTTCTA
The DNA here is from genome assembly GCA_041399105.1 of Pirellulaceae bacterium. Lineage (GTDB taxonomy): Bacteria > Planctomycetota > Planctomycetia > Pirellulales > Pirellulaceae > Rosistilla. Next base: position 258,914 of record JAWKTL010000002.1, read on the forward strand.
CCGGTTCCTATGTCACGTTGGCGACAAACAACCAGGAACCGATCCGCAATCTCACGACAAATTCCGCTAGCACGTTCGGACCGTTGCCCCAGTCTGCCGTACCGTCGTTTGGCGCGTTGGGATTCGATGTGGCCGAGGTGACCAATTCGACTTCGGTGACGCTGCTGATCGACGACGACGAGCCGGTCGAAAGTTACTTCAACTACGGCGCGACGGCTGACAACCCCGAACCGCACTGGTACGAATTTCTTTTCGACGGAACGACGGGTGCCGAGATTTTCGCAGATCACATTGTTGTGCATTACGTCGACGGGCAGCGTGGTGACCATGATTTGACCGCCGACGGTGTGATCCAAACGCTTGGCGCACCGACAACGCTCAACGACTTGGTCGTAATCGAAACCGATGACACGACGGTCGTCTCCGACGCGGGCACCAGCGACACGTTCTCCGTCCGCTTGAATCGACAACCCGCCAGTGATGTTGTGGTGAGAATTGACAAGGGCGACGCGGATTTCCTGATGCTGGATCAATCGGAGTTGACCTTTACACCTGACAATTTTGATACGCCGCAGATCGTCACGATCAGCGGCAATACGGAATCCACGCCCGTCGTCGATCTGGATGAACTGGTCGAATTGCGGGTCAGCATCGACGACCATGCCAGCGATGCAAGTTTTTCTCGCGTTGGTGACGTGTTGGTCAATACGATCTACGAAAACACGCAATCCGCAACATTGACGGTCGATGACGCGGAGGCGACTGAAGATGAAGGCGTGGTGACCACCGATGTCCATCTGTCGGGTCCGATCGATATCGACACGACGTACACGGTCAGCCTCAACGGTGGATTCTCAACCGATGTGACGTTCGCCGCAGGCACTTCGGGTACTCGAAGTGTCAGCATTCCGTTCGTGGCAAACAACACGGTCAATCCACACCGTTCCTTCTTGCTTGGTTCGCGGCCGAAAACGGATCTTGGCGAACGAACGGTGGACACATCGGCAACGGCGATTGCGGTCATCTACGACGACGACGGGTTCGACTTTGGCGACGCACCGGCCAGCTACGGGACGTTGCTGGTCGATGACGGCGCGCGTCACGGAGTCGGCGGACCGATCTTGGGCCAGCGAAAAGACCGTGAGTCCGATGGCCTTGTTTCAGCCGATGCACTAGGAGACGACACATCCGGCTACGACGTCGATGACGAAGATGGCATCACATTCGTCAATTCGGTCGTTGCCGGCGATCAATCTCAAATCAATGCGTTGGTTGGCGGAACCGGAGGCACCCCGCCCTATCTGAGTGCCTGGGCGGACCTTGACGGAGACGGCACATTCGATCAGGTCGGAGAGCGCATTCTGAATAATGTACTCGTCTCGGAGGGTGCGAACGAGATCGCTTGGGAAGTTCCTTCTGACACGGCGTCGGGAAATATGATCACACGGTTTCGCATCTCGCATGTTCAACCAGCCAATCCTTCGCCCATCGGTTTTGTTCCGGGAGGCGAAGTTGAAGACTACGCGGTGAATGTTTTGCCAGCACCCCCTCGAAGCGTCCAGTTGGAGGTAAGCTCAACAACCGGCTCGGAGCAGGATCAGTCGATCATCATTGTCACCGCGAAGGCGGACCGTCCGGTAATCGGCGACCAAACCGTCGACGTTCTCGTTTCGGGAGACAATATCGATGCGTCGGACTTTACGCTATCGTCCACGCAAATACAGATCGCCGACGGGCAGACTGAAGGAAGCGTGACGTTCTCGGTCGTCGATGATTCCGCTGAAGAAGCGGTCGAGACCGCGACGCTGACCCTCGCCAATCCATCCTCGGGAATTGAAATCGATATGGCGACGCGGACGATCACGATCGAAAGCGATGACGAGCCGGAGATTACCTTCAATCAGTTGCTCGACGAACGAGTCTGGTTGGATGTCGAAAACGTCACGCCCGAGGGGATCACGGTGTTCGTCTGGGGTACGATGCCCGGCGAGACTTTTCTTCCGCAGTTTGGAATGACGCTAGGCATTGCCGATCCGACGTTCGGATCGTTGGCCGAAGGTGGCACGGATGGAACAGCATCGGGCTTTGTGCCGATCCCATTCACGAACGATGGCGATACATTTTTGTTTCAGGCATTTGAGATCGCGCCAAATCCGCAAGTCACGAATGTCGTGCAGGTGAACATCGCCGGCTCGCCGGTCGTCATCAGTGACAACAACGCCGCCCCTGAGATGACGGACAATCTTCCGAGTTTCACCGCGACTTTCGAGCGAGCATTCGATTTCGACGTAGCCAATCAGTTCTTTGTCGATCCCGATTCGGACGATCCATTGATCTACACCGCCCGCCAAAGCGATGGCTCGGCACTTCCCGACTGGTTGACCTTCAATCCGAGTGACCTGTCGTTTCACAGCGACAATCTTCCGGAGGCGGGAACGTGGTCGATCGTCGTAACCGCAGTCGATCGCGGATCGCCCGTCAAGTTCAGCAGCACCCACTTCGAACTGTCGGTCATCGCGGATCAAAGCGTCTGGCAAAACGCAACCGATCGTTACGACACCAATCAAGATGGTCGTGTCGCACCGCTGGATGCCTTGATCGTACTCAACCACCTGAATCGGACGAACCAATCCGCGTTGAGCGATCAACGCAGCAGCCTGGAGAGACCGATCGACGTCAATGGCGACCGAATCGTCACGCCGCTCGATGCGTTGCAAATACTCAATCGACTGAATCGAACAATTGATGGCGAGGCCGCTCCGCCGCCAACATCTCCATCCCCCTCAATGGTTGATTCAATCGATTACGAATATACAAAGCATGAGAATCTCACTCCGGAACACACGGGGACATCCAACCTGACAGTGCCATTCAAACCAGGAGGTTCCAAGTCGACACAGCCCGACCCACAAGACGCCAATCACGCATCGGAAGACAATAGCGACGAAGAAGTGTCGCAGCTCACATTAGATCTCTACGCGCGAATCGTCGACCAAATTCTTTCCGAGTAGCATTCCGCAGACGTTTCCAATGACGCCATCGCGTTCAATAAGCGGGATGGGGTGGGACGCATCAGAGGTGGCGAAGTGGTGGTTGAGTTCGGAGCAGACTACGAAGGTTTCCCTGCGCCGATGCGTAGGTGTTCGTAGGCCAACAATTCCATGATTTCATCGTCGTCGTGAACCGATTTCTTGGTTGGTAGAGTACCGGCCATGGCTGCGAGGGGGTCTTGGGGAGCTTCTCCGCTGAACTGCGAGGACTGCCGATTCAGATGGTTCAGCACGACCAGGGCGTCCAGAGGGACAACGCGATTGTCTCCATTGCTGTCGTAGTAATATGGCAATAGTTCGAGCGGATCGGTTGGCTGGCGAATCTTCAATCCTTGGCTGTTAAGAAAATTGAGGATGACCAAGGCATCCAGTGGCGAGACGTTTCCCGATCGGTTGACATCGTATGGTTCAAACGGATTCTGCCATGCGTTCTCATTGACGAGTTCCAGCGTCGCGCCGGAGGAGGTGGCGACATGATGCACCTTCTGGTCGACAATGGTGGTCGACGTCGGCAACCAACTTCCGTTCATTCTGAAGTTCGGCAGATCGCCCATGTGAACGACGAGGTGTTTGGATTCGCTCGAAATCAAACCAACGGCATCGGAATCGATTTCAAAATTCGTAATCCCCACGCCATGCAAGACAATTTCTTCGATGAACTGCAACTGACCTATTGACCGCATCCAATCAAGACCTTCCACCGACTCAATTTCCAACCTGTCAAAACCGGCTCCGCCATTGACAACATTGGCCGCCAGCGACGCCAACACGATGACATCATCGCCGGCTTGGCTGTTGATGAGAAAGGTCACTCCATCGGGGGCGTCGCTCAGCGGAATCGTATCGTTCAACGCACCGGTATTAATGACATGCGTCGTTTGCAAGATCGATTGATCCAGAAGCGTCGTATTGCCCTGCGAATCGACATAGACCAGAACACCTTCCACCACCGTCACGGTTAACGGAGAAAAATCTTGGTCGATGATCGTGACATCAACTTGCTCGGCAACCGCGTGATAATTCGGATCGGATGCTCCGGGGTTCACGGACAACACGATCATCTGCTGTGCGGGCGCGTCGAGAACACCATCGTCAACACCGACAACGCGAACGGTTTGCGGAACATTCCAATCCGAAGTCGTAAACGTCAGCGAACTCGGTTCGGTCGTCAACTGACCAACGTCGCTGGAGGCAAGGTCGATCACCACGTCGCCTTGCGGTGCGACGCCAAGCACCACGGAGAACTCGTCAGCCAATCTCGATTCGAAGATGGTGGTCGCCGAATCGGTATGCGAGACCACGATTCCGTGAAAGTTTGAATCGGCAACATCGATGCCAGACGTTCCATTGATGAATGTATCGGCCGACGCCGTGATGTTGACGGACTGCGTTCCATCGACGATCGAATCGTCGACGCCTGTGATCGTGAACGTGGCCGAATCACTTCCCGCCGGAATCGTCACACTTGCCGGAACGGTTGCCTCGCCAAGATCGCTGCTCGATAGATCAACCATCAGTGCTTCGGTCGTATCGGTGTTGCGATGGACCGTCCCCGTCGCCGTTCCACCGTTCTCGTTGATCGATCCAACATCAATCAAAAGTGTCAACGTCGGCACGTCATCGTCGGCAACATCAATGCCCGCCGTACCATTTATGAACGTATCGGCCGACGCCGTGATGGTCACAGACTGCGTTCCATCAACGATCGAAATCATCGACGCCTGTGATCGTGAACGTCGCCGAATCACTTCCAGCGGGAATCGTCAATCGTCGCTCGCCGGAACGGTTACTTCGCGCCACGATCGCTGCTCGATAGATCAACATTCAGCGCTTCGGTCGTATCCGTGTTGCGAGTCACCGTTCCCGTCCTTCCGCCGTTCTCGCTGATCGACCCAACATCAATCGACAGCGTCAACGTCGGGATATCATCATCGGTAACATCAATGCCCGCCGTACCATTGATGAACGTATCGGTCGACGCCGTGATGTTGACAGACTGTGTTCCATCGACAATCGAGTCGTCGACACCTGTGATCGTGAACGTCGCCGAATCACTTCCCGCCGGAATCGTCACGCTCGCCGGAACGGTTGCCTCGCCAAGATCGCTGCTCGATAGATCAACAATCAGTGCTTCGGTCGTATCGGTGTTGCGATGGACCGTCCCCGTCGCCGTTCCACCGCGTCACGCCGTTCCACCGTTCTCGCTGATCGATCCAACATCAATCGAAAGTGTCAACGTCGGAACGTCATCGTCGGCAACATCAATGCCCGCCGTACCATTGATGAACGTATCGGCCGACGCCGTGATGATTACAGACTGCGTCCCATCGACGATCGAATCATCGACGCCTGTGATCGTGAACGTCGCCGAATCACTTCCCGCCGGAATCGTCACACTTGCCGGAACGTTTGCCTCGCCAAGATCGCTGCTCGATAGATCAGCAATCAGTGCTTCGCTTGTATTGGCATTGCGACGGACCGTTCCCGTCGCGGTTCCGCCATCTTCGTCGAGGGACGATTTATCGATCGTCACGGTGAGTGTCGATGCTTCGTCATCGGTAATCAAGATCGATTCCTCGGCGTCGACGAATCCGCTGGCCGATGCCGTGATGCGCACGAGCTGATTTCCATCAACGACAGCATCATCTTGAGCAGTAATCACAAATGTCTTGGAATTTTCGCCAGCGGCAGGGAGATCGTCGCGGGCACGGTCGCTTCGGACGGATCACTGCTGACGAGGTTGACCGTCAGAGGAGCACTGGTGTTGCGGTGGATCGTGCCAGTCGCCGTGCCTCCGTTCTCGCTGATGCTGGATCGGTCGATCGTGATCGAAATCTCATCGGCCAAGACATTGGTAACGTCGATCGATCCGCCGCCGGCGAAATACTGATCCGCCTCGACGTCAATCGTGACCGTCTGAGTTCCATCATTGATCTTGTCATCAACGCCTTGAATGTCGAACGATACGGACGTTTGATTGGCCGGGATGATGACCGAACCGGGAATCGTCTATTCGGATGGGTCACCGTTGATGAGCCTGACGACCAATGCGGATTCGATATCGTCGTTGTTGCGAGTAACCGTTCCAACCGCCGTTCCCGTTTCAGAAACACTCGACGTCTCGAACGTCACGGCCAAGGCACCGCGATAACCACTCGTTAGTCGCAACGTTGGTTTGGGATGAGCCTGAGTGCTCTCGATCGATCGAAGCCCGACAAAGCGGTCGCTACGCATGACAAAGCCAGCGAAGTTCGACGTGCCGAGCAGCGGTTGCAGGAACTGAATATCGATGGAATCGCTTATGTTGAGCCCCGTCGCCACGCTGGGCATTTGAGCAACCACGGAACTCGTTTGCAACGCGTCGTCGAGTGTCGTCACGCCGTCGCCGATGTATCCGTAAAAATCCGCCGCCGGACGCTCGCCACCACTTCCAGTTGGTGCAAAATTCACGTCAAGATTCAAGTTCGCGGAGGAAAGTTGCATGGATGCCGGGACGCTCGAAACATCAAACTCGAAGATCCCAAGACGCATGGTGGAACCGTCCGCCACGTAAATCGTTGTGTTCGCGGTATGGATGTTCTGGACGCTTCCAAAGTTCGTCTGAACCTCCGCGTCAACCGACGCAACGATCAAGACCTCTTGTAATTCGTTCACTTCGATCACGCCGCTGTCCCCAATAAAATCACTCGCCGAAGCGATGATATTGACGCGCTGCAATCCGTCGGGAACCGCGTCATCGATTGCGTTGATCGTGAGCGTCGCCGATGTTTCACCATCGAGGATCGTGACCGTTGCGGGAAGGCTGACCTCGCTGGCGTCATCGGACGAAAGGTTGACAACCAATTCACCTTCGTTGCTGTTACGCGAGATCGTCGCCTGTGTTCGGCCACCAGCTTCTTGAAGTTCAGGATCGTCAATGGTGAGCGTCAACGTTTTGATTTCGTCATCGGTTACATCGACGGAACCAACGCCATCAGCGTGGCCGACCGCCGATGCGGTGAACGTCACCGTCCGTGTCCCGTCAGCGATCGAATCATCCACCGCATCAATATTGACCGTCACGGAGGCCTGACCAGCAAGGATCGTTGCCGTGCCAATAATCGTCGCCTCCGTCGGATCGTTGCCGACCAACGTCACCGACAGGGCGCTGGTCGTGTCGGTGTTGCGAGTGACGGTCCCGATGGCGGTTCCACCGTTCTCGCTGATCGATCCAACATCAATCGACAGTGTCAGCGCTGGCAAGTCATCGTCTGTGACATCAATATTCACACTTCCAGCAAGGAACGTGGCAGCCGACACTGTGATCTCGGCGGACTGGACACCGTCAACGATCAAATCGTCGACGCCGGTGATCGTGAACGTGGCCCGATCGCTGCCGCCCGGAATCGTTACACTTGCCGGAACGTTCGCTTCGCCAACATCGCTTGCTCGATAGATCAACGACCAGGGCTTCGCTCGTATCGGTGTTGCAGTCACCGTTCCCGTCGCCAGGCCACCGTTCTCGCTGATCGATCCAGGTCAATCGACGGCGTCAACGTCGGCAAATCATCATCGGTAACATCAATGCCCGCCGTCGCACCCACAAACGGATCGGCCGACGCCGTGATGATAACGGACTGCGTTCCATCGACGATCAGATCATCGACGCCTGTGATCGTGAACGTCGCCGAATCACTTCCCGCTGGAATCGTCACGCTCGTCGGAACGGTCGCCCCGCCAAGATCATTTGCTCGATAGATCAACGACCAGGGCTTCGCTCGCATCGTTGTTGCGACGGACCGTCCCCGTCGCCGTTCCGCCACCTTCGCTGACCGAGCCAAGATCAATCGTCAGTATCAATGTCGGCACATCGTCATCGGTAACATCAATGCCCGCCGTTGCACCCAGGAACGCATCCGCCGACGCCGAGATGTTGACTGACTGCGTCCCATCAACGAATGAATCATCAACGCCCGTGATCGTGAACGTCGCCGAATCACTTCCGCGGAATCGTTACACTTGCCGCAACGCTCGCTTCGCCGACGTCGCTGCTTGATAGATCGACGATCAACGTTGATCGAATCTGTATTGCGAGTCACCGTTCCCGTCGTCGTTCCGCCGTTCTCGCTGATCGAACCAAGGTCAATCGAAAGCGTCAACGTCGGCACGTCATCATCGGTAACATCAATGCCCGCCGTCGCACCTACGAACGTATCGGCCGACGCCGTGATAATAACGGACTGCGTCCCATCGACGATCGAATCATCGACGCCTGTGATCGTGAACGTCACCGAATCACTTCCCGCCGGAATCGTCACGCTCGCCGGAACGGTTGCCTCGCCAAGATCGCTGCTCGATAGATCAACAATCAACGCATTGGTCGTAATTGTGTTGCGATGAACCGCCCCGTCGTCGTTCCGCCATTCTCGCTGATCGACCCAAGGTCAATCGACGCCATCAACGTTGGAGCGTCATCATCGGTAACATTCATGCTTGCCAGGCCATTGATGAACGTATCGGCAGATGCCATGACTGTGACAGCCTGTGTCCCATCGACAATCGAATCATTGACACCTGTGATGATGAATATGGCCGAGTCGCTGTCTGCTGGGATCGTCACACTCGCCGGAACACTTGCTTCGCCGATGTCGCTGCTCGATAGATCAACAGTCAATACTTCGCTCGTATCGGTATTGCGACGTATCGTCCCGGTCGCTGTTCCTCCATTTTCGCTAATCGATCCCGGATCAATCGACAGTGTCAGCGGCGGCAGTCATCGTCTGTGACATCAATATTCACACTTCCAGCAAGGAACGTGGCAGCCGACACTGTGATCTCGGCGGACTGGACACCGTCAACGATCAAATCGTCGACGCCGGTGATCGTGAACGTGGCCCGATCGCTGCCGCCCGGAATCGTTACACTTGCCGGAACGTTCGCTTCGCCAACATCGCTGCTTGATGATCGACGATCAACGCGTCGGTCGTATCGGTGCGAGTCACCGTTCCCAGTCGCCAGGCCACCATTCTCGCTGATCGATCCAAGGTCAATCGACAGCGTCAACGTCAACAAATCATCATCGGTAACATCAATGCCCGCCGTCGCACCCACAAACGCATCCGCCGAAGCGCTGATGGTGACACCTGCGTCCCATCCACCATCAAAGTCATCGACCCCGGTGATCGTGAACGTCGCCCAATCGCTTCCCGCCGGGTCGTCACACTCGCCGGCACCGTCGCCTCGCCGACGTCGTTGCTGGATAGATCAGCAATCAGTGCTTTCGCTCGCATCGTTGTTGCGACGGACCGTCCCCGTCGCCGTTCCACCGTTCTCGCTGACCGAGCCAAGGTCAATCGACAGCGTCAACGTCGGCACATCGTCATCGGTAACATCAATGCCCGCCGTTGCACCCCAGGAACGCAACAGCCGACGCCGTGATGTTGACAGACTGCGGTTCCATCGACGATCGAATCGTCGACGCCTGTGATCGTGAACATGGCCGAATCACTTCCCGCCGGAATCGTCACTTGCCGGAACTTGGCTCGCCTCGCCAAGATCGCTGCTCGATAGATCAGCAATCAACGCTTCGGTCGTATCCGTGTTGCGATGGACCGTTCCAGTCGTCGTTCGCCGTTCTCGCTGATCGAACCAAGGTCAATCGAAAGCGTCAACGTCGGCACGTCATCATCGGTAACATCAACGCCCGCCGTCGCACCCACGAACGTATCGACCGACGCCGTGATGATAACAGACTGCGTCCATCGACGATCGAATCAGCATCGACCCCTGTGATCGCGAACGTCGCCGAATCACTTCCCGCCGGAATCGTCACGCTCGCCGGAACGGTTGCCTCGCCAAGATCGCTGCTCGATAGATCAACAATCAACGCTTCGGTCGTATCGGTGTTGCGATGAACCGTCCCCGACGTCGTTCCGCCATTCTCGCTGATCGGCCCAACGTCAATCGACACCGTCAACGTTGGCACTTCGTCGTCCACTACGTCGAGTGTAACCGTATCATCGACGAACGTGTCCGCCGAGGCCGTGATCAGCGGCTTGTTTGGAGGCCATCATAATCAAGTCGTCGATCACGGTGATCGCAAAACTCTGTCGGTCGCTGCCTGCAGGAATGGTGACCGATGCGGGGACCGTCGCCACACTTAAATTGTCACTGGAAACTGATACGTCAGCGAAGCTGTGGTGTCGTTATTGCGAATGATCGTCGCCGTAACCGTTCCACATCCTCGGAAACTGACGAGTTTTCGAGAGTTACAAATAGCGTCGGCACATCAACATTGGTAATTTGCACCGAATCGCTGTCCGCAACAAATCCATCGGCCGAGGCGGTGATCGTTGCGGTTTGCGTGGCGTCGACAATTGAGTCGTCAACGCGCGGTGATATCAGATGTCGCCGTGTTGCTGCCATGGGAATCGTCACGGTCAGCGGGACGGTTGCTTCGGTTGTATCGTCACTGGACAAAGGACGACAAGTTCGTCGGTCGTGGGTGTATTGCGACGGATCGTCGCCACGCCCGTCTGCCCCTCGGCAATCAAGCAGGCGTGATCGTGAGCGTCAGTTCCGGCACATCGGTATCGTTGACATCAATCGTGGCATTGCCACTGACATAAGCATTCGGATACACATCGAAGCGGTTGATTCGATAAGCCCCGTCTCCGAACTCACCGATCGTGACGGTTGCCATCAGGTTGCAACTCAGCGGCAACGAAACGGTTCCACGATGATGAGCCTGGGAACAGTTGCCGAGCAGACATTGTTTGAGTTTCATGCGGATCCAGATTAGAGTCAATAAATAATAGACTTCCATAGTGGTCATACGGGAGGATGAACTGCGACGTATAAGCACCGAATACAGCAAAGTGTCCATTTGCGAGAATTTCCAGGTCATAGAAATAAGGATCGTCAGGAAAGCTACCATCCGTCGGATATAAAAAATCGGGGCGTCCGTTTGTGGCATATCGATAGATAAAATGTCCGGTATTGTTAGGTGGATTAAAGTAGTTACCCGATACAACAATGCGACCGTTTGAATCAAATTCGATGTCGTCAATCGACAGTCGGAGGTTCTTCCACGAACCCAATTGATTTCAGAAACACCGCCGCCCGCGAGGCCGCTATCCCTGGTACCGTCGCTTTGAAGCGAGCCACAAATATTTCTGTATGATCGATTGAGCCGCCGACAATGATCTTCCCATCAGCCTGGATCGCGATCTGCGTACCTATCTCGCTGTCGAAATCGGACCGCCAACATTCAACCGAGTCGTCGCTCCAATCGAACCGTCATGATTGACTCTTGTCAGTGGCAATCCTAGGGTGGACAGATGGCCTGGCCCGTCAACCAAATCGTGCCGTCGTTGGCGACCGCTAGATCGTGATATACGCCGTTCGTGTCGGCATCCAACGGCTGGGCAAGCCATCGCCACTGAAGCTCACGTCGAGTTCTCCGTTGGATGTGTATCGCGCGAGCAATAGTCCCTTCTCGTCTGACTGCCCTAGGACGATAATGCGGCCATCAACACCAATTTCGATACCACCGGGGCGAACGGATGTTTCGCCAGCGAACCGCGTATCCACGATACCATCGATTCCAAAATCCTGATCCGCCGTGCCATCCCGCGGCTTAAACGCAAAATTCGCCACGTGTCTTTATTGGTCGGATGAACGCCAATTGCAACGATCTTGCCATCAGCCTGTAAACGAACATCGAACATTTGCAAGGCATAGTCAAGAACCGGCGCGAGTTGGTCAATACTTCCATTTCGCCGAAACTTGGATCGGGCAGATTGGCGTTACAAAAACGCAGCTTCCGCAGTAATGGTTACCGTTTGGGTACCGTCAACACCAGTGCTCAACTATCGTTTAGCCCTGTAATGGTAAACGTTTTGCTATCTTCCGTCCGGAATATAGAAACGGATAAACCGATGCCTCGCTGGTATCGCTAACGAACCGTCAAATCTCCAGTTGTTCCTGTATTGCGTGTCACAGTACCTCTCGCCGTATCCACCATCTTCATCGATGGACGATTTGTCGATCGTAACGGTCAGCGTCGGCGCTTCGTCATCGGTAACCAAAAATCGACGCCTCGGCGTCAACGAATCCGTTGGCCGATGCGGTGATATGGACGAGTTGATTTCCATCAAAGCTGCCATCATCTTGACCAGTAATCTCAAATGACTTGGACAGTTCGCCAGCTGCAAAGGTGAGCGTCGCGGGAACGGTTGCTTCGGAAGAATCATTGCTGACAAGATCGATCGTCAGGGGCGTATTTGTGTTGCGGTGGATCGTACCGATCGCGGTACCACCGTTCTCGCTAATACTGGATTGGTCGATCGTGATCGAGATCTCATTCGCCAAGATATTGGTGACGTCGATTGATCCGGCAGCGGGGAAATATTGATCCGCCTCGACGTCAATCGTCACTGTTTGAGTACCATCATTGATCCCATCATTAACGCCTTGTATAGCGATCGATATCGAAGTTTGGTTGGCAGGAATAACAACCGAGCTGGGAATCGTCAATTCGGAACCATCGCTATTGGTTAGTGTGACGACCAGCGGCGACTCGATATCGTCATTGTTGCGAGTGATCGTTCCAATAGTCCCTCCTGTTTCAGAAATACTTGATGTGTCGAATGTCACCGCCAACGCGCCGCGATATCCACTCGTTAATCTTAGTGTTGGCTTGGGGGCGGCAAGTGTATTTTCGATGGATCGAAATCCAACAATGCGGTCGCTACGCATGACGAAACCTGCAAAGTCCTGCGTGCCGAGCAGCGGCTGCAGGTATGGCATGTCAATGGGACTGCTAATGTTGAGCCCCGTCGTCACCCCGGAAACTTGAGCGACGACGAAATTTGTTTGCAAAGCATCGTCCAGTGTCGTTACGCCGTCGCCGATATATCCATAAAGGTTGGCCAACGGACGCACTCCGCCGCTTCCGGTTGGAGCATAATTCACATCAAGGATCAAGTTTGCCATGGAAACCGGCATCGATGGCGGGACGTTCGAAACATCAAACTCAAGAATCCCTAGTCGTAATGTAGAATAGTCCACCGCGTAAATATTCGTCGTCGCTGGAAAAATATTCTCTGTACTGCCGAAATTCGTCTGAACTTCCGCATCTACCGAAGCAACGATTGAAATCTCTTGAAGCTCGTTGACTTCGACCAATCCGCTGTCACCTACGAATCCATTCGTCGATGCGGTAACAGTCACCCTCTGCAGGCCATCGGGAACTAAGTCATCAATGGCATCAATCGTGAACACTGCCGAAGTTTGACCATCAGGGATCGTGACCGTTGCCGGAAGGCTTAACTCGCTGGCGTCGTCCGACGACAGGTCAACCACCAAGTCGCCGTCGCTGCTGTTGCGCTGGATCGTCGCCTGCGCGCTGCCACCATCTTCTTGCAGTTCAGCATTGTCGATCGTGAGTGTCAGCGTATTGACATCGTCATCGGTAACGACGACCGAATCGGTGCCATCCGCGTGGCCAGCAGCCGAGGCAGTGATCGTAACCGTCTGCGCCCCGTCAACGATCGCATCATCCACTGCGTTGATGTCAAAGTTCGCCGATGCCTGCCCCGCAGCAATTGTTACGCTGCCAACGACCATCGCCTCGCTTGGGTCACTGCTTGCCAACGTAACCGTTAACGGATCGGTTGTATCTGTGTTGCGACTGACGGTTGCTGTCGTCGCGCCTGCACCATCGCTTTCGTTGATCGCTGCTGCAACAATCGACACCGTCAATTCTGCGAAGTCATTGTCGGTCACCTCCACGGTAGCAGTACCCGGCAACACATTGCTTCCCATATTCAGCCGAGCTAAACGAATATCGTTGAACCAACCGCCGAGCACGACGAGACGTCCATCAGGCTGCAGGACCGAATCGAAGGCAAGTTGATTCGCATTGTTGCCGCTAGAATACTGAAAGGTCCCGTCATCAGCGAATGACGCATCCAATGAACCATCTTCGTGGTACCGGACTACCGAAACTAAATTGCTGCCCGATGCAGGATCGGAGTCACCGACAACAATCACTTTTCCATCGAGCTGCACGTGAGTTGTGCGGGCGAAGTCATTTCTTCCTGCGATGATATCTGTCGTAGCAATCCCGTCGCCATTGAACGACGTGTCAAAGGTCCCGTCAAAGTGAAGTCGTGCAGCGGCAAATTTGTATCCCGATCCATCCGAAACGGTCGCACCAATGATGATCCGGTTGCGGGAATCGATCTGCAGCGTGTGTAGGCCAAGACGGGTAGTGCCAAAGTCGATCATCTGCGAGCCCGAAGTGCCGAATGAACTATCGAGCGTTCCATCTGCATGGGCACGGACAATGCGGCCATCACTAATGCTATCCCCCATTAGCAAGAAACGACCGTCGGGCATCACGCTGATTGCACTGGCGATATACGTTGCGCCACTAAAATCTACGATTCCATTCGAACCAAACGTATCAAGATTCCCATCCGCCCTAACTCGCATAACACGGAAGCGCACGGTTCCGTTGATACCCATGGCAGCGAGAATCTTTCCATCGGGAGTCAGTTCCATATCTTCGATCCATGTCGCACTCAACGACGACAGATTTGCAATTCCGTTTGTTCCGTAATTCGTGTCCAGCGTTCCATCTGCGTTTAACTGAACAAGGAAAGGACTTCCAAATCCACGCACATGGTGACCACCAATCAAAATCTTTCCGTTTGCCTGAACGACAATGCTGCGTGGTGAAGCGATTTCGCCAACGGGAAAGGTGGTGACAACGAGTCCGTTGACACCAAAACTCGTATCGGGTGTTCCGTCGGCATTGTGCCGCATGACTCGCATTTCATCATCTTCAGCACCCTGTGACGCCGAGACAATCTTTCCATCGGGCTGTAAGCCACTCGCCATACGTGGAGGCTGAGACGTGTGCCCTAAATCAGTCGTCACGATTCCGCCGGTTCCAAAGCTCGAGTCGAGGCCGACAGTAGTATCTGCTGTAGCCGTAATCGTGACGGTTTGCGTCCCATCAACGACTGCGTCATCCACTGCATTGATACTAAAAGGCGCAGAGGTCGTTTGTCCCGACGGTATCGTCACCGAACCAATCACCGTTGCTTCGCTTGTGTCACCACTAGCAAGCGACACGATTAATGGGCTCGCTGTAGCAATGCTCCGACTGACCGTCGCCTGAGTCGTCCCGCCATTTTCGTTAATCGTCGACGGATCGATCGTCAATGTAAGCGCAGCAGGCACGTTGACATTGACAACGTCCAGCGAATCACCGCTGGAGAAATACTGGTTTGCGTTTCCGCTGATCGTGACTGTTTGTGTGTCATCAGCAATCAGGTCGTCGACACCGGTGACGGTGAAGTCTACGGATGTTTCGTTTGCCGGAATCGTCACAGTTGCTGGAATGGAAACTTCCGATGGATCGTCGCTGGTCAACGCAACGACAAGCGGCAATTCGATGTCGTCGTTGTTGCGGGTAATGGTGGCAGTTGTCGTTCCCGTTTCCAAGATTTGCGCTGCATCGATCGTGATGCTCAACTCGCCGCGATACCCAGTCGTTAACCGTAGCGTTGGTTTTGGATTAGCGAAGGAACTTTCGATCGAACGGACGGAGACCTGATTCTCGCTTCGCATTACCAGACCAGCGAAGTTGGATGTCCCCAGCAACGACTGCAAGAACGCTGTGTCGATTGAACCGGAGTTGATACCCAGGTCAATGTTGGTGATCTGACCGACAAGGCCATCGGACTCCGTAGCATCCGAAATCGCTAGCACACCGTTCCCCCCGTACCCATGAAAATCAGCCGTTGGGCCGAAGATCGGACTACCCGACGTGAAGCTGCCAACATCGACCAACAGTTCGGCCGATGCAATGTGAGTCGTCGCTGGAATCGCTGACAAATCGAAGTCGAACAGGCCGCGACGCGTCAGGAAGTTATTGATGTTCTGAGAAAGAACGCTCGTGCCAAGGTGATCGATCGAATCGAAAATTCCATCCCCGTTGCCATCTTCAACTTCCGCATCTACCGATGCGACGATCGACAAATCTTGAACTTCATTGACTTCGATCGGTTCGGTGTCACCGATAAACCCATTCGCCGACGCACTGATATTCACCCGCTGCAAGCCATCGGGAATCATGTCATCAATGGCATTGATCGTGAAGGTTGCTGATGATTGACCACCGGCAATCGTGACCGTGGCCGGCAGACTTATTTCGCTGGCATCGTCTGTCGATAGATCAACGATCAAATCACCAACACTGCTGTTGCGCGAGATCGTCGCTTGCGCGCTGCCTCCAGCTTCAGGCAGTGTGGCGTTATCAATCACAAGCGTTAGCGTGTTCAAATCGTCATCTGTTACGTCAACGGTGTCAGCGCCATTGGAAAAGCCAAC
The DNA here is from genome assembly GCA_041399105.1 of Pirellulaceae bacterium. Lineage (GTDB taxonomy): Bacteria > Planctomycetota > Planctomycetia > Pirellulales > Pirellulaceae > Rosistilla. The sequence continues at coordinate 275,347 of JAWKTL010000002.1, forward strand.
GGCCGATGCTGTGATCGTTACCGTTTGCGTTCCATCAACGAAAAGATCGTCGATAGCATCGACTTGGACTACCGCCGAAGTTTGTCCGGCAGGAATTGTCACGTTGGCTAGCGTAACGGCCTCGCTGGTGTCGCTGCTTGTCAATGAAACGAGCACTGCTTCGGCGGTGCTTGTCGTTCGTGTCACCGTGACGGTGGTCGCATTGGGTCCGTCGCCTTCGGAAATTGATGTCGCTGCGATATCGACCATTAACGCGGGATTCAGGCCATCTTCAACATTCAGAATTGCTGACGCCTCTCGCGACGATTTGTATCGAATGTCGCCATACAGTAGGCCTGTACTGCTGTCGCAATACTGAACGAAACTGGCATGAAACGCATTTGTGTCACCGATATCTGCCTCGTATACGACAAAGTCGCCTGACAAGGAGTTACACCCACGACCATCCCCTGCAATATCTAAGCCTGGATGTGGAAAGTCGTTGAAGTACGCGCGCTGCGCGTCCTCATAGACACCAGGCACAAAGCTCTGGCCTGACGGTGCGGCGAAGTTTAGTTTCCAAAACTCGCTGTTATTGACGCGAATCTCCACACCCCACGAGTGTTCAAGAAACGTAAACGGGCCATCAGCTTCCGTTCTCACAATCTGCTCGCCGCCACCAACCCAGTCGCCTGCTTCACTGAATAAGTGCATTTCAGTGTAGGGTTCGCTGTAACCAATTGCCGTCGCATTGATAGTGACGGATTGCGTGGAATCAGAAACCGAGTCCGCGACACCTGAAATCGGGAACGTAACGGAGTCTGAACCGTCTGGAATGACAACGCTCGCTGGCACTGTAGCTTCCGGGATAAATCGTTGCTGAACAGCGAACAACCATTAGCGAACCAGAAGTTCCGTTATTTCGCGTAACAGTTCCTGCTTGCCGTACCGTTCTCGAAAATCGACGCAACATCGACAGAGACGTCTAACATGGGGATATCATTATCCTCGACGTTCAAAACGACAGAAGGAGAGTCGCGAACCCCATCGGATAAGGTCAGTGTTATTGATTTCCCTTCATCAACCAAGTTGTCATCTATTGCGAAAACTTCAACGCTTGATTGGATTTCGCCCGCGGGAACTACAACCGAGCTTGGCAGCAAAATCGAGCTCGCGTCGGAACTCGAAAGATTCAATGTCATTGGCGAATCCAGGTCAAAATTCCGAGCGAACAACACGTTCGTCTTGCCTCCTGCTTCATAGATTGCGGGCGCATCCAAGCCAATGAAAATGGCGGGCAAGTCGTCATCTGTCACATCCACGGTGTCACTTCCGTCAAGATGTCCAGCCGCCGATGCGGTAATCGTAACGGTTTGTGTGCCATCAACGATGCTGTCGTCAACCGCAAAAAGATCGAGCGTGATGGAAGATTGTCCGGAGGGAATCGTCCTTGGAGTCCTCGGAATCAGCTCCGTATTGTCACTCGAAATCAATGTAACAATGAGGGTCTTCGGTCGCGGGTGAACTACGAGTGATTGTTACTGTCCCTGCCGGACTCGATGCCCCCTCGAAATTGAGTCGGCATTGATCACAACGGGACAACGATGCTGAGGCTGGATCGGCGCTGCTGTCGTTGCTTGCTCCCGGGGTCGAGGTACGGAATTGGAAGTCGGCGTTGTTTTGATCGGAGGGTCGCTGCCGTCGGCCATTCGTGAAATAGAAGCCGAGGCGATTGTGCCGATATCCTCGACTCCGATGCCAGTGCCTTCGGTGTACGATTCGGGAACATCGCCTTCGTAGCAGCTGGACGCAGGCCGAAGGTCACGTCATCGGTCAAGCGGAATAGTCGGACGGCGGCGGTGTCGTCGGGAATAAAGTCTTCCCCCAAGTTTGTTGCCATGTCACTGCCAGCGACACTTGCAAGCGTGTCGCTGATGACAAAGTAATCGCCAGCGGCCAGCGAAACATCGGGCAACGCGATGGTCGCCTGAGTCGTAACATTCTGTCCCGAGGGCGTCGCTAATTCGATTGCCAAATTGCCAAGCCAGATCGGCTGCGATCCGGTGTTCTTGAGTTCAATGAATTCGGCGTCGTCGGTCAATCCTTGGTCGTAATCGACTTCATTGATAACGATGTCGCCAAGATTGACGAAGTCGTCCAAGTAATCCAGATAGGCGGAACCAACAACGCCTCCCATCTGCGAGCCGAAATGTGGGGCGTCAGGCAGCGAACCGCCGTCCTGTGAGAACGTGTTGTTTGCCCACCAAGCAAGTTCGCCTTGATCGATGTTTGCATCCGAATCCAGGTCGTTCCAGGTAAAACTTGGTCCGCCGGAATCGCCGGGGCCGATCGTGACTTCGACATCGTTCCCCAGCGTGAGGCCATCGCTGAGCGTATCGGTGGCCGATGTGGGACCGTCGAAGTCGGCAACCCAAAGTTCGCGCTGACCGCTCCCTTCGTCGTCCAGTTCATATTCCGAAGCAACATTCTGACCGGTCAGCTTTTCCGTGAACGAACTGCTGCCGTCAGCGAATCCCGAAATCGCATCGCCTTGCGTTCCGTAGCCCGCCAGCACGATCTGCCGGGCGGTGGTGTAAGGCGTGGTATCAATCGGATAGATCGGAACGCCGGCTGGTGCGGGAGACGAAAGCGTAATGACGGCGATATCATCGTTGATCGACGCGCCACCGGGAGCGTCGGGATTGTTAAACCCGTGCCAGTCAGGATGGATCGATACCGCACTGGCGACGATCGACGGATTCGACGCGTTGTGATTGAAGAAGACCCGCGTTTGCGCGGCGGTGAAATCGATCACGCCATCGCCGGTGGTTTGACCCGATCCGGTCATTCCACCTGAATTGTCCGGGCAATGCGCGGCGGTCACCACATGAATCGGCGAGATCAATGCACCGCTGCAAAGCGAACCCGACGAACCGTTCGTACTGAAGAACAGACTGACCACGCCCGCGAACGGCGAACTTGAAACATTCGGATCAGTCCGACCGCCGCGAGAGACCGCCGGAGAGCCAGCGGGGTCGCCCACGACAATCATCGGCGTTGCGTCCCGCAGATCGCCCTGGTACCGCACTGCGGGCTGCTGAGCAAGTAGCTCGTTTTCGACAACATACGCCGGAGAGACGTCGGTAACCGGAGGCAACCCGGTCGACGAGAAGCCATCGATCGAGGCCACAAGAAGCCGTCGCGGTTCAAGCGATTCGAAGTGACACAGCAGTTTGGAAAACCTGCGCCGCTTGCCGCGTTTACCAATCGTCCGCTTCAAGCCGCGTGTGTTTTTCTTCATTGTGCCTGCCATCGACAAGTTCAGATAATAAGAGATTGATGAACAGCATACGCGATTCTAATCCCCGATAAAACTCTGTACCGTCTTTATTTCCAGATTTCCTCCAGGCACCCTCAAGCGGCGATCGCGGCAGGCGAACCGATCGCGAACCTCAGGTCGCCATGCTTCAATCACGACGATAAACCGCGATCCGACGATCACAATCCAGCGCTCGGGGTTGCTTTATCCGTCCTCCTGTTAACAATCTGACATCAGCCAATTTGCAAATGGAACAATCGACGTTCATTATAGTGGGAACGCCGTTAACAAAAGAAACGTTAATCGTCAGGACAACATGCAGCAAATGGTCGAATCATCTATCCCAATCTTCATTGCCTTGTCTGTGATCCTGATCTACATTTTGGAGCTTTGCGCAGGTTTCGCGGTTTTGGGGTGGCCAAATCAAAACGCATTGATTGATCGCCGTACAACACCGGGGCCCTATTGGTTTGTGATGACGGTGCAGGCATTTCTATTGATTGGCTTTCCAGCATTTATTGCGTTCGCTGGCTAAAAGCGGACGTGATACTCACCCGCGTCTGGACATTCGGCGTCCATACTGTGCTGCAATCAAGATTTCCGTCCCTCCCGAGTTCCACATTTTCCCCGTCACCATTCATGCCGATGGCACAGATCCGCTGGTTTCCACAAAGGCGGAAGCCTTCCAGTGGTTGTTCGACATCCTTGGAGCAAGATTGCCCGTATTTGACTTTAATCCATTCGTTGCGGAGTGCGCGTCCGGTGTGACATACGAATGATGATTTGGGAATACCGCATAACCAAGTTATCCCTCCGCATTGCCTCGCTGTGGAAGATTATTGGCGGGGGTGAAGCGGGAGGACTGGTTTTACATGATCCGATGTTCATGACCTTTGTTTGGGAAGCCTGATCGGGACCCCTTAACGTTGGCCCTGCAGTTGCATAAGGCCGACGGTGATTCCTTGAATCGAGCTATGTTTTGCAGGCTTTGAGCGACGCTCCGCATGTTTTTTAAGTCTCACGCTTTGTGAGAGTTAAATTATTGCCGATTTAGTAGGAAAATTTCTGTCTACCCGTATAAACAAAAAGACGACCTTGCTGTATTGTAGGTGTGAACTACAGAACACTCACCAACACAACAAAGGTCGTCAGAGGGTGCGATCCGCGTAATGCGCGTGATTTTCGAGGGTGATTTTCGGGATTGCTATTTATGAAAAGAGGCTTCCTTGCGCAAAATGTTGGTGTGAAAACTAACAACAGCACAAAGGAAGCCTCATGGATGGTCAGCTTACCCTTGGAACCCCTGCGGGTGCAACCCGAGAACCCAGTATTCGCGGCACAATAGAGAGTGTAATAGATAAAGCGAAGGCCAAGTTGGTTTCCCTCGTTGATCGTTTCGTGAAGGCCGATGTCAGTCCTTCAACGACTCTGGATCCTGGGGCTCGCGCTGACTGATTGCGATCGCCGCTCCGCGGCTGGTCCCTTTTGAAAAACTTAGACGAACAAGCGATGAACCCGATCGCGATTCTCACCATCCGCAAACCCTGTCCTTGCACCCTCCGGGGATTCAAACCTTAGACAGCATTGCCCGTTTATCAGACCGTTATTCAAATCGAGTGTAAGTGTACATGGACGCAACGCGGCTTTGACAAGCAGATTTATTTTCGCCGATGCTTTGGCGGACGGGACCGGCAATCCGACGTGCCTGTACACTGGCGGTTACCAGTTTGGAGAGTTTGAAGTCTCCTCAGTAGATCATTCCGCAGCAGGTGTTTCAAATGCACTGTGATCAGGAAGTACAAGTGGTACGCTTACGGACGTCGACGGCAATTGAATTGGACGATTGAGTGTGATGGTGTGCCTGAACTAACAATTCTGCAAAGACCTGGTTTTGTCGGCAGAATTAACTGGACCGATTGAGTGTGTTGCTGATGGGCCTTGATCTGTTTCGCTTGATGATGTTGTTGTGGACCGGTGTCGGCGGAACTGCGATGCGGCTTTTAAGAGTGGTCGGATTGAAGGGGGAGGCCCCGGATTGATGTCTGATTCATATCGGAGGTCGCCGAAGAACTGTAAAGCGGTGTGTTCCGCTATCCAGAAAAATCGCTGGCGTCGATCTTGAGCGACTTAAGTTTGCTTCGCAGTGTCACGCGGCTGATGCCCAATAGTGTGGCGGCTTTCAATTGGTTGCCGGCGGTGTGTGTCAGCACGTGCCGAAGCAATTGCCGTTCGGCCAACGAGATCGCTTCGGCGTACAAGTTGTCGGTTCCCGCTTCGAGTCGATCGGCAATGAAACGTGACGAAAGAAACCTGGAATCGTCCGATCCCGTCTGCGGGTCATCGACATCGCCGAGCGGAGGCAAGAAATCGGACAAGAGGATATTGCCGCGCGCCGTCAGCAGCGATTGCTTCATCACGCTTTCCAGTTCACGCACATTGCCGGGCCAATCGTAACCCTGCAATACCGAAAGCGTTTCCGGAGCAAGTGTGCGAATGTCACTTGCCAAACTCGTTGCTGTATCGACGTAAGAAGTATTCGGCCAAAATGCGCAAATCGTCTTCACGATCACGCAACGGAGGCAAATGAATCGTGACGACGCTCAAGCGAAAATAAAGATCGGACCGAAAAAGTCCTTCCGACACCAGTTGCTTTAGGTCGTGGTTCGTCGCGGCGATGATTCGTACATCGACTTTGATCGGTGTGTTCCCTCCCACGCGTTCAAACGTTTGATCCTGAAGGACGCACTTTGGCCTGTGTCATCGGCGACATGTCGCCAGCTTCGTCAGGAAAGGCGTTCCCTGATCGGCTTGTTCAAACTTGCCGATTCGCTGTCGATACGCGTCGGTGAACGAGCCTTTTTCGTGCCCGAAAATTTCCACTTTCCAGAAGTGCATCCGGGATCATGACGCAGTTGATTTGCTTGAAACAGTCCATTTGCTCGGCTGCTGTGGTGATAAATCGCTTGAGCAACAACCTCCTTTCCGGTTCCGCTTTCACCAAGAAATGGAAACACCGTCAAATTTTACCCAACTGAGGCGACTCGCCCGATTGCCTTGTAGACTTCCTTCATCGCATTGCAGCGACCGACAATGGCGTCGCCCGACGCCGCCTCGTCGGAATCGGATTCGGCGAGCACGGGCTGAACGCGAACCATTCGGCTTAGGTTGAACGCTTTATCCAACAGCGATCGGATCTCATCGAGTTCCAACGGTTTGAACAGATAGTCGTATGCTCCCAGCTTTGTCGCTTCGATCGCCGATTGAACCGTTCCGTGCCCCGTGATGAAGATGAACGGCACTCTGGCGTCGACTTCTCGTAGACGTTTGAAAAGTTCGAGCCCGTTGGTATCGGGCAAACTTAGATCGACGACAACGACGTCGGGCTTCTCGTCGACGAACAAACGCTCTCCTTCGGCACCATCCTTCGCCGTCAGCACCTTCACCGATTCACTAGTAAAGGCTCGTTCGAACGCCTTGCGAATGGACGCCTCGTCATCAATGACTAACAAGCTTTGCATGATGCCTCTTGCAATGGCGATTCATTCGCACTGTCCTGACATGTGTCGGCCAATGGAAGTGTTAAACAAAACTCCGCTCCTCCCGATTCACGGTTCTTGCCCGATACCGTTCCGCCATGCGATCCGGCGATGCGTCGACAGATGCCCAGCCCCAGCCCGATGCCGGTCGCTTTGCTGGTCGAAAACGGTGTGAAAAGTTTGTCAAGCATCTCGGCGGGAATGCCCTCTCCGGTATCCAAAACCGTCAATTGAACTTGCCGATCGACCGGGAAGGCCCGAATCGTCAGTTCGCCCCCGTGATGCATGGCGTCGAGTGCGTTCAATATCAAGTTGAGCAAAAGTTGCTGAATCTGCGATGCGTCCCCATTGACGACCAGCGGACGATCAGCAACGTCGACATGCAGTTTCACCTGTTGCTGACGACAACGTCCTTCAATCAGCTTCAGCGTCTTTTGAACGACACCTTCGATTGAAAAGACTGTTCGTTCCCCTTGCTCGGGACGGGCATAATCCAGCAAGCTGTTGACACTTCGTTCCATGCGTCGGATTTCGTGTTCAACAAGTTCGAGGTCATCGGTCGGCAGCCCTTCTTCGGCGAACTTGCCGCGGTTGACCTGGATCAGCATCTTGATTGACGTGAGAGGATTGCGAATCTCGTGGGCAACGCCCGTCGCCAACTGGGCGAGCGTGGTCATCTGCTGTGCTCGAAGCGCCTCGGTCTGGCGAGCCATCAAGACGCGTTCGGCTTCGGCTTGTTCAGCGGCCGTCAAATCACGAATGATGGCGACGTGCAAAGGCTGCGTTTGAGAGGGCAATTCGCTGACCGAGACCTCCACCGGAAACGTGCTGCCGTCCATCCGCTGGGCGATCAGTCGAAACGAGGCGGGGAGCGAGTGGAAGGTACTGGGCAGTTGCCTGAAAAATGACTTGGCCGATTTGCCGACGATGCCGTTGGTGTCGGTGCCCATCAAGGTCGACAATGCACGATTGCACGAAAGGACGATGCCATTGCGATCAAACGTTACGATACCTTCACCTGCATTTGCCACAATGGTTTCGCTGCGGTCGTGCTCTTGAATCGCGATCCGTCGCAACGGACCGATGATCACCCACCATAACACAGGCGCACAAATCGCGGTCAGCAGCACGGCGTCCAGAACCGCCCTTCCTGTTTCTCCCAGGAAATCCGGCATCACATAAGGGAGCAAGAACATCACGCCAACTTCGGCAATGAAGACCAGCAGCAAGACGATCCCCAAGATCCTCGCCGGTGAGCGAAGGATGGAGGTCAATGCTGATACTCGATTAGACATGCGCCAAAATTTATCAAAGCGAGGGAAGTGATCTGACGAAGGGGGGCGTCTCGCGGAACCATGTCCAGCGCGATAGCGTGCCGGAAGCGAAGTCGCTCCCGCATCCGAAAGTTCAAATGGCCTGTTGAACCATCGTGTTGGTGATTTTAACAAGGATCACCTCGCTGAGGAGCGTCGGCTCCACGATCTTTCCGATCAACTTTCCATCGCGAGAACAACGGCGTCTCGCACACTCGCTGAGTCAGGTTAGCAAGGTTCGTGCCGAGTCGTCTGGCAGGACCAAAAGAAGGTCAGCAGGCCTGTCGATGCACACGCCGAAACACCGAGATGGACACAAATTGTCCACCCCGGTGTACATGTTTTGTCGCCGCGTCGTTCCGACGAATCGCAATACAGCGATCACGGAGCCTATTGACCGCCGAAGGACGCACCGCGTATGCCGTCGCCGTCGGTGTAGTCGGTTGGCGACTCCAGTCCGCCGGTCAGCAACAATCCGTCCACTTTGGACTTGGCTTGCGCAAGGTTCCCTTTTGCTTGAATCAGGCGGATGGTCGATTCGTAATAATTGCGTCGCACGATGAGAACCTGCAAGAAATCGAGTTCCCCCGCACGGTAGGCTTCCTCCGAAAGTTCCAGGCTTTTCGCCGCTTGCGGAATGATTTCGTCTTGATACTTACGAACCGCCCTCATTGCGGAATCGAACTCCTGCGATGCCCGGGCCAGACGCGAACGAATGGATTGTTCAATCCGTTGGACTTCCTGCGTAGCGCGAACGTATGACGAATAGGCCGCCGATATGTTTCCCGTGTTTCGGTTCCATACGGGAATTGGAGCGGACAATTGAACATTGATCATTCCGTTGTCCGTGCCGTTGTCATATCCGGCACCCAACTGAGCGGCGATGTTCGGGATCGGTTGCGCTTGCTGTCGGCACAGCAAGGCCCGCTTTTCGGAAACGATGGCTCTAGCGGTGGCGAGTTCGGGGCTTTGCGATAGCGTTGCATCAAGGGCATACCGCCAGTCGGGCGCCGCAATCGGCGCGTCAAGGTCGGCGACCAGCCGAACGTTCGTCGTTTGACGAAGACCAGCGATCGCCGCAAGGTCCTGCCACGCTCCGTGATACGCAACTTCGGCTTGCTCAGCCGCGAGCATCACTTCGCTCAGCAGCGTTCGCGCTTGCAGCGTTTCGACGAGCGTTCCTTCTTCAGCTTCCTGTCGCGCCTCGGCGACGTCGACACCTCGCTTCGCCACTTCAGCGAACGCTCGCGTCGCATCGACCTGCAATTGTGCCGCGATGGCCTCGAAGAACCGAACGCGAACATCGGTCAGAACGCGATATCGCTGCGTTTCCGCTTCTCCAAATTGCGCACGCTGAGTGTGTCGAAGCACGTCGCGATTCAGTTGCAACTTGTTGCCTCGCACGAACTCCTGTTCAACGAAAACACCGTGTTGGTCCGTCCCTTCGTCGGCAAGTTGTTGTCCGAAATAACCGAGCGTCGGGTTGGGCCGCTTGCCAACCTGAGTGTATAAACCGGCCGCTTTGTTGGCCGTTGCATGAGCCGACTGAATCGCAGGATTGTTTGCCAACGCCAGCCCTTCGATGTCCGCAAGTGAATAATAAGCAACTTCAGCGGAGTAAACTTCCGCATCGGTTGGAATGGCTGATGCGTTGAACACAACGGATGGTTCGATGGAAACCGCATTCGCGTTCGAGTTCGCGTCGTCACGTTGCTTGCGGACCTCTCCGGCCTGGGGTGCGAGCCCATCAAGCGGAGCCGCCAAGGAGATTTGCTGGCGTTCGGGTTGTGTTTTCTTCTCTTTTTCCCCGTCTGCTTGTTCGTCGAAGAACGCAACGGGCTGTACGACGGAGTTGACGTTGCCTGCATTCGACGCTCCTTGATAGATCCGCTCAAGGGCTGCGGATGAAGCAGGAGCTTCTGGCGGTTCGGACTGGCGGAGGCCGGTGCAGCCGACGATTCCAACCGAGCATGAAACGATGCAAAATGCGGTAATGTTTTTCATAGCATCCATATGCGGTAGCTGTTGATTCAAAACAAATATGGCGACCCAACCATCCGACATGGGTAGGGCGATCGGTTTTTTCGTTGTGAATGCCTTGCAACGTTGAATCGGTTCGACCGCTGCGAACCTTCGCGTTGGAATGATCCGATCAAGCGAATTGTCAGCACCTTGACCGAGGAACCCGTACATCCGGAACAACTTCGCGCCACGATCGACAGTTTTGTTACTCTTGCGTTGCAATAGCAAAAATTTGTCCAGAGCAATGGACAGACTCTTACCCCCGCTGCCTGAGCCATCGTGAATTGGTGGGACTCCAATTTCTTAAACGACCCAAAAAATACTGCTGACGTGCTTTTGATCGCGCATGGCACAGCGTTTGCCTTGCGAGGTAAAAATGAGGACGCCGAAAGTGAACGACGTGCGTCTCCCGCTGTTTCACCCCCACAGAAGAATGGATTCTCGAATGCGTTGTTTATCACTGATCCTGATCGTCGCGGGATTACTTCAGACCTTGCCGGTCGTTACATTCGCTCAGCAGGCGAAACCGGCTCCGGCAATCTATGAGCCAGCCGACGTCCAAACGAAAGCTAGCCGTGTTTATGTCTTTGTGGACAAGACCGGACTCGGTCATCAGCACGGTGTCGAGGCGATGCTGGGCGACAGTACCCTGCGTTTGGGAGCGACCAACAATGCGGGCCAACTCGTTTTCGATATGGCGTCCTTTCGTGCCGACACCGCTGCGGCTCGCAAGTACGTTGGGCTATCCGGCACCACGGATGAATCGACGCGTGCGGCGGTCGATGAAAACATGAAGGGGTCCGCCGTGCTGGATGTGTCCCGGTATCCGACGGCCACGTTTGACGTGACGTCCGCCGAGCCGATTGGCCAAACCAGTAAGAAAGGAATGCCACTCTATCAACTTGTGGGACAATTCACGTTGCACGGCGTGAAACGCCCGCTGAACGTGGCGGTCGAGGTCGAACAGACTCAGGGATGGCTGCATCTGCGAGGCAACTTCGCCATTAAGCAGACTGACTTTGGGATCACACCCTTCTCCAAAGCCTTCGGCGCGATCGGCGTCGCCGACGAACTGAAAATCTACGGCGACCTGTATGTTGCCCCCACTGAACACGTCAGCATGTCGGAGATTCCGGCACGCAAGTAACTCGATGGTCTATCCGGTAATGTGAGCCGACGGGGCTAGCTGCGGGTGCCTCTGCCGTAAACCTGCGGCTAGCCCCGTCGGCTCACCCTTAACGCCCATTTCCGGATAGGCTCTCAGAGGCTGCAAAAACATGCAGTGTTCTGCAAATTCCCGCACTTTAAGCACCAACGCATAAGTTTTTTCGTTTAACGGCAAGCCGAAGGCGACGTTTTCCAGTGTTTCGCCATCGCCTTCGGCTTGCCGTTAAACGAGTTATGCTCAAGAACTTATGCACGGGTGCTTATACCGTGCGTGGTCCGGAATGATGCCCTGGCGTCAAATGAAGCGAATCACCTCATTTCTGACCACGCGACGTATAAATCATCAAAGCGACTGTTGTTCTTCCACTTCACGCTCTTGGGGTATCGCATGGATGCGCTTAATCAAACTGAAAACTGAATTGCCGTCAAAGACGATTCCATCGGTTGCCGGCAAGCCGACTGCGAATCCGATCTTCCACAACGTCAGGTCGGTCGTCTATCGCGTCGTCGGACTCGCCTATGGTTTTGGCAATCAATTGTTGTTCTTGGTGACCGTCTGGTATCTGTTCTGGTTCATGCGTGACGGAGCCATTATAACGTGCGTGGTCCAAAATGATGCCTTCACGTTAAATGAAGCGAATCACCTCATTTCTGACCACGCGACGTATAACACCGCACACGGCAACTGGATTGTGTGCGATTGTTTTCTTGCAATCCTGTTCGCCGTATCACACAGCGCCATGTTGCTCCCTCCGATTCGGAAGTACTTGTCACAGTGGATTCCCGCCCCGTTCTACGACACCACCTTTTGCATGGTGACATGCATTAGTCTTCTGCTGCTCTTCTTTCATTGGCGAACCAGCGAATTCGCGATCTGGCACGTTTCGGGATCGTTGCATTCCGTTGTCCGTGGATGCTTCTATTTGTCATGGGGAGCGTTGATCTATTCGTTGGCCCTTACGGGACTGGGATACCAGAACGGCTGGACGCCATTTTACTATTGGATGCGTGGTAAGAAGGGTCCGCGTCGTGAGTTCAAGCCGCGCGGTGCCTACAAGCTGATTCGACATCCCGTCTATTTGAGTTTTCTCGGACTCGTTTGGTTCACGCCGCGGATGACGCTCGATCACTTGGCCCTGACGCTGATCTGGACGGCCTACATCTTTTACGGAAGTTTCTTGAAAGATCGTCGCCTGGAAAAGTACATCGGTGAACCTTACCGGCAATACGAAACGCGGGTTGCCGGCTACCCTTTGATCATGCATGGACCACTCGCCAAGAGACGAACAACAGACCGATGCGGCGAATCCGACGACGCTTCCCAATCGCGGAGTGTCGCGTGAGTGGGCATTCGCTGTCTGAAGGCCAAACACGTCGCCGCTTTCGTTTGATATTTGTCTATCTGCTTTTGCTGTCTCCGTGGATTGTCACCGGAGCAATGGCCGCTCTGCAAACAACGGCGAACTCACCGCTCGACTGGGTGAATTCCGATTTCCTGCCACGGCGCGAGTACGACGAATTCACCGAGCAATTCGGAGACGGCGACTTCGTCATCATCAGTTGGCCAGGTTGCTCGATTGATGATGAACGCTTGGATCGATTTACGCATTCGCTAAGGCACTCGTCGGGATTCCATGCCGACGGCGAGTGGCTTTTTAACCGCGTCACTTCCGGACGCGAGATGATGAAACATTTCACATCGCCCACGATGGGATTGTCGCATGAGGAAGCCAAGCGACGCGTCGGAACTTCGCTGCTCGGTTCTGACGGCGAGACAACGGCGGTCGTCATTGGTTTCAATGCCGAAGGACTTCGCGGAAGGGCTCGCTTGATCCCGCTGATTCGCGCGGCCGCGACAATGTATGCCGGTGCGGCCCACAACATTCAACATCTTGCCGGACCGGTCATTGACGGAAACGAGGTCGACGCTGCGAGCCAGTCAACGATGAGGCGTTTTGCACCGGTTTCGTCACTGATTGTCTTCGGACTATGTCTGATCTGCCTCGATTCGTTGTACGGGGCGGTGCTCGTGTTTGGAATTGCCTGCCTCAGCCAAGGCATCTCGCTGGCGATCGTCCACTATTGCGGTGGAACGATGACTGCGTTGATGATCGTTCTTCCGCCACTGATTCAGGTTCTGGCGATCGCCGGAGGCATCCACTTGGTCAACTACTACTTCGATCACTCCGATGGGTCGGCGGAGGACGCAATCACCGCCGCCGTCCGCCTGGGTTGGCTCCCTTGCGTCTTGTCCAGCATGACGACGGCGATCGGTTTGGGGTCGCTGGCCGTCAGCGGCTTGGTTGCGGTTCGCGAGTTCGGAATCTTCGCAGCGATCGGCGTCATCGTCGCCCTGGCCGCGTTGCTTGTATTCCTACCCGGCTTCATGCGCTGGAAACCAATCCGACCGCCATCAGCGAAAAATCGGCAGCCAGCAGCGTTTTGGTCGGTCCTTCTTGATCTGCAACAGCGATATTACGGTGTCATTAGCGGCGTGGGCATTGCCGCGATGATCGTCTTGGGGATCGGAGTCTCAAGACTTCAGCCGTCCGTTCGTATCGAAACGCTCTTCGGACGGGAATCGCAGTTGATGCGTGATTACACCTGGATTGAAAAACATGTCGGCCCACAGGTCCCGATCGAAGTGATCGTTCATTTTGCGAGACCGACCGAACTCTCCGCGTCAAACCGATTGACAATCCTCGATCGGGTTGGCTCGCAATTGCTGAGCGAACAGGCGATCCAATCGGTGACATCATGTCGGGATTTCATGCCCCATGCGACCATTCCGTTGACCGGTGCATTTGCACAGAATTACCTCGACAGCGTCGCCGAATCGGTTCGATCCGTTGGCTACCTGCGGACAACCGAGCAGGGTGAGCGATGGCGGCTGACAGCGCATGTCAGTGCTCTTGGTGACTACGACTATGGCGTTATCCTCAACAGGCTTCGTCAGGGACTCGAAGCCGATTTCGGCGACATTGAAGGCATGTCGATCGAACTGTCCGGCCTTATGCCACTGGTTCATGAAATCCAGCGTCAGTTGTTGGACGACCTGTATGCCAGTTTTGTGACCGCGTTTGGCCTGATCGCAATCGTGATGACGATCGTTCAAGCAGGTCTGATCGCAGGTTTCGTTTCCATGGTGCCAAATGTTTTTCCAACACTCGCGTTGTTCGGAATGCTTGGCTGGCTGGACTATCCGATTGACATTGGATCGATCATGACGGCCAGCGTTGCGATGGGGATCGCCGTCGATGATACGCTCCATTTTCTCACCTTCGTCCAGCGACGGATCGATCGAGGCGAAGAACCAGCATCGGCCATCCTTAACGCATATCAACACTGCGGCCGCGCCATGATCCAAACGACCCTCATTTGCGGTTGCGGTCTAGCGATCTTCGCTTTCAGTGACTTCGTTCCGACCGCTCGTTTCGCCTGGATGATGGTGACGCTGTTGGTTGCCGCGCTAATTGGGGACCTGATACTGCTTCCTTCGTTGATCCTCTGTTTCCTGACCAAGACGCCCCGACGCGGCCTTGGTCCGACAGATTGAAGGCGGTGTCGCCTAGCCGATTATCGCAAACCTCGGACGAAACGTCGTATCTGCGCGAAAGCGGCGTCAACGTGATGAAAACCGTGCCGGTGGTGTCCGTGATGGGGACGACTGAAATCATCGGCCACGTCCACTTCGTCCAGCCACGTTTTGAACTCATCGAGCGAAACCGCCGCATCGGTGTCGGTGTCCGCGGATGAAAGCTTGGACCAAAGACGTGCGGATACTTCATCCTCGGTCAGCAGTTGATCGTCGTTGCCATCTCGCTCGGCAAAGTATGCTTCACGCGCGACGGCGACCGCGGCATCGATCTCCGTTGCGGTGATCACGGCATCGTTGTCGAGATCGAATCCGCGATCAATCAACCTTGTCCAAAGACGTGACGGCACTTCGGATTCAACCAGACTCCCGTCATTGTCGGCGTCAAATTGGGCCATCCATTCATCCGATGTTTTCGTCAGCAGCCGGATGGAACGCGAGACGCCTAACATGCTCCCGTCTCGAGGTAAGCAGTCATGCTCATCATCGGTCAGTCCACCGTCATCAATGGTGTCATCCGTGTCGTCGTCAGATTCATCCGATTCATTGGAGTCACCGTCGACGTCGTCAGACGAATCATCAACGGGATCGGGAGTTTCGTCATCCGTTTCGTCGGACGAGTCGTCAACCGGATCGAGTGTGTCGTCGATTGTCTCGTCGGACGAGTCATCAATTGGGTCAAGTGTGTCGTCGATTGTCGGATCTTCACTTGGGTCGAATGCGCCGTCGCCGCTCGAATCATCTTCAGCGGTATTGAACGTTACAAACTGCGTCGTGCTCAGATTTTGGTTATTGATCTCGTTCAATACGACCAGAGCATCGAGCGCTGTAATGTTGCCATCGGCATTGGTGTCGCACATTGCCGTGGTCGTTGCTTCGCCGTCGGATGCGAAACGGTTAAGAAAGTTCAACACGATCAATGCATCGATCGCTGTGGTGTTGCTGTCGCCGTTGACGTCCGTTCCGTTGTAAAGGTTGTGATTCGTCGGTAAGTCGATCTCAAGTCGGCCGCCGAAACGATGCCAACGACCACCACGTCGCCAACGATTTCGCGGAAACGGGTCATTGTCCGAGTCGCCAGGATCCGATGGGTCGACATCGTCCGTCGTGTCATTGGTCGTCTCATCGACCGGATCAACTTCGTTGCCGCCGATACCGTCGTCGACGGACGTTCCATCAGCTGCGGCATAGAGATTTTGGATGCCCGCCACGTCCGAAGCCGACAATCCGGCAAAATATTGATTGGGTGATACGAACGGAGCCAGCACGGATCCCGCTGAATGAAGGTGATCCAGACCCAACGCGTGACCAATCTCGTGAACCGCGACCCAAACCAGATCGAAAGCACGATTCCCCCGCGCGTTGCCAACTTCCCAAACCTCGGAGGCATCGAACTGGATGTCTCCCGCGATTCGCGCGGGATTGATATCGTCAGGGAAGTACGCCTGTGCTAGCGTTCCGCCACGGCCATCAATGTTGGTGAAAGAAATATCAATCGAATCGCGGAGCCCTCTTTGCGATGTCGGTGAAAACGTGATGTCCGCGACGCTTGACCAAGCGGCAAGTGCCGTTTCAATCGCCGCCGTCGTCTCGGCTTGCGTCAGCGAACTGGCCGTGCCGGTTATATTGTAAGTCAGTTCGGCGCTTCCCAACCCTGGCCCGTCCCAACCCACACTCGCCGCCAAGACACGTCGTGATTCCAAAGTCTCCGTCATCAGCTTTCGACGACGCGAGGACCGAACAGCTTTTGTTTTTCGCTTCTGCTTTGCCAAAAAGAACATCACTCGTTTCCTGAAATGAGAGGTTTGCTTTGCAGTGTTTCGTCGTGAAACGCGGCTTGCCTTACAGGGACGTTTCCGCGAACAGATGTAACGAAAAATTTGGAAAGTTTTTCTTTGAAGTCGCAGGACGAAACGGGCCAACTGGGACCAGATTTGCTGAACTTGCACGTTGGCCGCATATCAATAATGACCGCATTTGGTGCTATTTTGCGCCATTGTTTCTCAGTTGATCTTGCGACGTGGTCGCTCTAGGATGACCAATCGATTGCCGCGCGGAACCATTCCGCGATTGCAGGGTTATACCGTGAGTGGTCTGAAAGGATGCCAGCTCCGAATTTACGATACTTCTCTCCAACAGGAACAACGATGTCTCACACCAATCTCTCGCGACGTCATGCAATTTCAGCAACCAGTCTGGCATTGCTGTCCACTCGCGGACTCTTTGCTGAAGAACTGATGAAACCGACTCCGCCGTTGACGGAAGGACCTTTCTACCCCGATCGATTGCCACTGGATCAAGACAACGATCTGATTCTCGTCGGCGACAGTACCACTCCGGCGGTTGGCGAAATCACGCACTTGACCGGACGCATCCTCACTCGGAACGGGACACCGGTCCGCAACGCGACGATCGAAATCTGGCAGTGCGACGCCAATGCGGTTTATCTGCACACGCGTGACAGCGATCGCAAAAGCAGCAACAGGACCAACACTTCCAAGGCTTCGGCAGGTTCGAGACCGATTCGTCGGGTGCCTATCGATTCCGTACGATCAAGCCGGTTCCGTATCCGGGACGACCAGCACCGCACATCCATATCAAGGTGAAGCAGAATGATCGTGATGTGCTGACGACCCAATTGTTGATTCGTGGCCACGAAGGAACCAACACGATGGCGTTCTGCGCCGCGTGACCGACGCAGCCGAGAGGAGACTTCTCATGGCCGATTTCAAACCGCTACCCGAATCGAAGATTGGCGAATACGCGTGCAACTTCGACCTCGTCTTGGGACGCACCCCGGACGACCGACAAACTCAAACGCGTCAATCGACCAATTGAGCATCCGCGAACCGTGGAGCTAGCTCTCAACGGCTTATACCGTGCGTGGTCTGAATGATGCATTTGCATTAAGAAGCGAATCACCTCATTTTCGGCCACGCGACGTATATTTAACCGAAAGACTAAATGTCGAGGTGTTTAGGAGGCATTTGTGGTGAACAGAATTGCACGATCACCATTCGGCACAAAGTCTCATCAAGTGCATCGTAATCGTCAATGCAGACCACCAGCATGAGCAGCATCATGTGCCAGATCGTGTATCGCATTACGGTGTTTCGGGGATAACGTAACATCTGAACAATAGTCTTGCCATCATGTTTTAGTAGATCCGCGACGAGCCTCGGCTCTGGAATATATGATTCATCCGAATGACGAGTAATCCGGTACGCCAATGACGGTAGAAAAAGCCGTAACAAAATAACGCGGCCATGTCGGACGACAAGCAAGCGCTACCAGCCAGCGGCCCACGTCATGCCAAGTGCAGCACCGAGGTGTAAAATCAGGAAACAATATTTCTTTGCCGACCGATACGACACCAGTGCAAGTCAGGAGCCAACAGCATCGCAGCCAAACGTACGTAGCACGCTGCGAGGCCGCAAATCTACAAGGCAACATAAAGCGTCGAGTTCTCCCTTTTGCCAGCGAACCATCAGGATGAGCGTGAGAAGCATCAATAACAAGAAATCTTCGCCCAGCGTCAATTCGGGTATTCCCAAACTGGTCGTCCTTGCGATACGTCGCAAGAGATAGTCACAGGTATGGTGCCAATCCACATCGACAATACATAAAAATAGGGCTACTGAACGTGCATCCCGGGCAAGCTAAGATTTCAATCGCATTCATAATGTCACCCAAAACTAAGTCGAAACAACGCTGGGCAATATAAGCACCTGGACAAAAGTCTTTCAGTAAAATCAGCAGTTGAGCGTTAGCTCACGGTTCTGAAGAAACAAACGCTGATGAGAGCGTACGAAAGCTTAGGCCGGAGGCCGGATATAGGTTGCAGATTGCGTAAGTCACCGGATTGTTTGCAAAACGAATCGCTTTAGGCCAGAGGCGACACAATCCGCAAAAGTTCATGGACAGCCCTTCGTGCTAAAGTTTTACTTTCAACCGGTCTGACAGCCCCGACAGTTTTTGTTTCGCCTCCGCCTAAGCGAGGCGAGCATACGGCTGATTCCGTTCTGTTCAATGATTATGCCGAGGTGCTTTAAGTTATTGCGTCACTGGATGTTCAGTGAAAGAACTACTTGTAGGTCTGAGACTTGTCGATTGGGAGTCCATTCGTCGCACATTGACGACTCGCAAGTGATCTGTGCAACTCGAGACTGACTGTCACATCCAACCGACCCACGAGGCACAAGGACGTTCTTATGAAGATTGTCGCACTAAGTCTTGGGAAGTTCAACGCCGCTTTATATTGATTGATCCGCCGCCAGTTGCATTGATTCGTCGCCACTGGTTCCTGGTTTTCCATCCACGTCGAATAATGATGTCAGGAACGTTCTGAAGAATGCAGCGAACGTAGCGACGTCGAGCGGATTGTGGAGGGATGGAGAAGTGTCGTGGAGTCAACCGACGCGAAGGTAGCCGGCGGTCCGTGTCGGGTGTTTCGACGGGGACCGTCGAGCTACGATGAGTGCCTCAGATTTTGGGCGGGGTTCCTTTTCTTGGTTTCGCTTGGACTCGAAAGCTCAAAACGTTCGTCTGAAAGCGTCCCGCCGACGAACACAGAGTAGACTTCCAACACGATCAACCACTCCGCCATTCGAGAAAAGCAAACGATTTAACTTTTGAACCGCAATATCGCATCTGGAATTAGTCGGCTACGGTGGCTCGGCTAGCGCCGGAGGCTTCGTCGTGTGATGCCTGCGGCGGTGCTATCGAGGGAGTACCTGAACGCGTGTTTCGTCGGCGGCGGGCTGGGGAGCCAGTCGGCTGGTTGCTTCGGCACGAATGGTCATCAGTTGCGGTTGATTGCCACTTAGGATGACGGTGTAACGAACCGTTTCGCCAGCGCGCAGTTGGCTTATCGGCTGCAGGCGAATGATTCCATCGGGTGAAATGTTTTCCACCGGGTTGGCCTGAAACATGGTCGACTGGACCGCTTCCAGTCGGGAACCGGCGGGAAGCAGGATTTGCAGGATGACGTCATCATCGGGAATGTCGCGTGCATTGGTGACAGCCAAATCGACGGCGATGCGATCTCCGACGACGACCGGATTGTCGCGTGATTCAAGAGCAACCTGCAACTGGCCGGTTCCACTGCCGATTCGTCCCGAAGGATCGGAATTGGCATTGCCCCCCGCGTTCCCAAGGCCAGGGATCGGAGCGACCTCTCCCGGCGGCGTGCTGGAACCGATGGGAGGTGGCTGTTGCGGCGAAGGCTGGCGCGGTTGAGGCTGGCGCGGCTGCGTCGGCCCTGGTTGATTTGGCTGTACCGCCGGTTGCGGAGCGGGTAGCACTTCAAGTGTGAATTCCGAAGATGCGTTGACTTGCTGAGCCGTGGCGACGGCTAAGTCGAGTCGGGCAACTCCTGGTCCGCCGTCGATGCGATACTCTCTCTCCAGCGTTTTCGTGACGCCTGGATCAAGTTGCGGCACATTCCAACTGATGGTGAAAATTTGCAGTTGATCCGAGTTAAACCCTTCGGTGAATTGCAGCGGCGTCAATGCCGGGTCGAAGGTTGCCACAACCCGAAGATTCGTCAATGGGACACCTCCGCTGTTGTAGACCAAGTATTTGATAACGACCGTATCTCCCAGACGGGCTCTTGGTCCCGGTGGAACGATGCGAACGCTTACGGTTGGATTGGGTGGTGGCGGACTGACGGCTTCGATACAAGCGGTGTTGTCGGCGCGTTGAGCTTTGTCTCCCGTGACGGTGACGCGAACGCATCGCTGTCCCGGCTGTCGAACTTGAAAGTTCGCTTGCAGATCCCAAGGTTTTCCCGGCAGGAGCGGTTCTTGCAGACTGGTGAAAACGGTGCTTTGCCATTGCCCATCCCCTTGGGCATACTTCAGCAAACCTTCGTCGCCACGAGCTTCCAGTTGAACGTTGTTGATCGGCGTGTCGCCGATGTTTCGCACTTGAATGTTGAATGTCGCTTCCTGTCCGACTTCGACGCGGCTGTTCGGATCGGCGGGCGTCACGGTCACTTCCAGGTTTCGCTGTACCACGGTGACATTGACCGTGTCTTCGGCGAACAGGTTCTCCGCTCCCCGTGCTTGCACGGGAACTTGAAAGGACGCCTTGGCGCGAACGTTGAGTTCGACATCGAGCTGCGTTTGGGCGGGCATGTTATCGATGTCCCACAGTACCTGGGCACCGACCAACGTGTGCTGCGCCGGCATCCGGCGTCCATCCGCCTGAATCAGCGAGGTGCTGACGAATTCGACTCCGGGAGGAAGCTGCGTCGAGATACGAACGTTTTCCGCCGTCATGTCCCCTGTGTTGGAGACATTGATCGCGATCGGAAACTCTTCGTCGCGAGCGACAAAGGGAGGCGCTCCGGCACGAACGGCTAATCGCGGCGCGGACCAAGTGACCATGGTCTGGCCGGTGCCGAGGGTCATTCGTGGCAACGATTCATCGAGCCCCGCCGGGCGGATGACGCTTGCCTGAATGAAAGCGGTTCCGGCGACTGGGGAAATGGGGCGCAGGATCGCCGTCGCTTGTCCATCCTCATTAACCGTTGTTTCAATAACAGGCGTCGGTTGATTGGCTCCGTTGTCAAACAATGCGACTTCCGGATTCATCACTTCATAACGAACCTTCCACCCGGTGGCTGGCAACTCGCCATCTTTGCGAGTCACGCGTGTTGTCAATTGTGCGTGCTCGCCGGCGCGCAGTTGAACGGGGGCGGGGAATTGCCAATGGGCGTCGACCCAGTAGATCGTGGCGGTCGCTTTGCGTTGATCCCAGCAATCGCTTTCGGGCGCCATCACCGTGACGCGACTGATTCCTTCGCTGGGTGAACTGATCGTCAACCAAGTTTCGCCCTTTTTGACCGGGACATCATCGTTGCGACGCAGGTTGCCCCGTGTGATCAACGACGCAACCGTGCTGGTCCGACCAATCGCATAGCTGCCGCTTCGCTTTTCCACCGAATTCTTCGCGACCAAACGATGCAGAACGCCTTCCTTATCGTCGCCGACATCAATGAAGTGGCCGACGCTGTCGGGTGTCAACATCCATTCGATCGGCTCACCCATCATCAAGTAACCATCGGTACCACAGACGCCTGAAAGCAACACGACCTCGCCGCCCACGGGGGCGATGATCTTTCGATGATTGAGCAAGATGCGTCCGCGTTTGCCTCGATCGGGCAGGTGACAAAGCTTTTTCCAATCGCATTTCTTGTCCAGCAAGACCGCTTTGGGGCCGCTGAAGCAATCGTCGACACAAACCTCTGGGACGACGGCCGGAGGTTGCTGTAGGCCAGCACCTTGAAGGCAGGGTGGTGGCGGTGCCGGATCGGTGAAAGCGGGTTGCGGCAGACATCCGAACGGACCGGTGCAGCAATTGCCGTCCGCCGCGCAGGCGAAAGTCGTTGTTGTTGGACAGGGGAGAAAGCAGTTATCCCCCGTTGGATCGATGGCCGGCAATTGAATGTGGGCGCATCCGCCAAACCAAGCGGCTTGCAGCGCGATGATCCACGAAAACAGATGGAAGTGACGACGGTGGGTCCTTGGTGCAAACATTGCTCTTGCAGTTTCTGCGGGTTCCACAAACGAATCCGTTCGGGCAGACCTTGCCCTCTGAAACCTAGCACCTGTGGCGTGCAATGTTGCCTAAACGCAACATCTTGCGTTCAGAAAACGCCACATCGACGGAGATTGTGATCGATTGCAACGATTACAGCGGATACGCGTCCCCGTTCGAGACCACCAGATATTCGGAAAACGTCCGTTACGCTTGGCTTCGGTTCGAGTTAACATAAGAGACACTTTGACATCAGCCACTTGTAAATCGTCGCCGATAGGAATCCGAAATGCCATTGAGCGCTTTCTCGCGTGTCCGCAAAACCACGACACCATCGACTGCGACGACGGGCGTTGTCTATGCAACCATCGCCGGACTGCTTGTCCCCACAATCATCGTGATTCTTGGTGTGGCGACCTTTCTGGTGGAAACGCGTGGGTTGAAGGAATCCCCCGTCGTCCTGGGGCGTTATCTGTCGATTCCGATTCCTGAAATGATTCTGCGGATGGAACCGCTGCGGCAACTGATCCTGATCGTCGGTCTCGGGGGTGTCGCCGCCCTGATTCAAGTGATTTCGCTGTGGTCCTCGTATCGCCGACTCTTCTCACGATCCCAGCAAATTGTCGCCGAATTGCATCGCGATACGCTGAACCGTTGCATTGAACATGCGTCGACCGAAGGCGTGACCGCTCAGCGACGACGTGCTGAACAGTTGATTCAAACTTCGTTGCCCGAAATTCGCAATGGCCTGATTCATTGGCATCGGACACATCCACGCGGGGTCGTGATGCTGCTTGGCTGCGTCCTGCTGGCCATTGCCGTCGATGTCTGGTTGGCTCTGCTGGCGGTCGTCAGTTGGATTCTCATTTGGCGGTTCTATCGATGGTTGGAGGGCTTGGACGAACCGGAAGGGAGCGACTGGGAGTTGCCGCGCGCCCGTGCTCGGCTGGTCGAGATGGTTCAGGAGGCACCGATGCTGGCTCGTCTGCGAACCGGGGAAGACTTCGATTCACTCTACACCTCGCAATTGCAACAAGTGATGGATTTGCAGGGCCGGGCGGACAGAGAGGTCGTGCATCATGTCCCCGCCTTGGCGTTGGCGATCGTCGCGGCAAGCGTCTTGCTGCTGTTTGCACTGGGGATCAACCTGCTTGACCCTCGGTCGGAACTGAATCTGCCGGCGGCCTTCGTTTTGGCGTCGGCGATCGTCGGTGCTGGAATTGCCGCCACGAAGATCACCCGTACGCAGCGAGCGATCCGTGTCGCCGATGATGCGGCGATGTCGGTTTATGCCTTCTTGATCAACCGACAGAGGGTGGTGCTGGCGAACGTTTGGGGATCGGTGGGTTGAACGATGCGATCGAGCTGTCCCACGTCACCCTACGAGATGGCCAACAACACGTTCTGGCAAACGATGTTTCGCTTCGACTGGAGCCTGGAACTTTCGTTGCATTGCTGGGTACCGATGAAACCGCGCTCCGGGCTCTGGTTGAAATGCTGTTGATTCGGTCGCCCCGCCTCGGGCAAAGCGACGCTGGACGGCATGTCCATTTCAGACATTCACCCCAGTGCTTTGGGGAAACAAGTGGTTTGGGTCGGTCGAGACGGCCCGATTTGGTCGGGAACGATCGAAGACAACTTACGGGCAAACATCGAAAACTTGCAAACCGCCGACCTGGCCGACGCCACTCGCCGCGTCGGTATCTACGAACGGATTCAGCAGTTTGATGACGGATTCGCGGCACAGATTTCACCGGGCGATTCGCGATTGGAGGCAAAAGGGTGTTACGCACTTGCGGTCGCTCGCGCGCTTCTGGCCCAGCCGGCGGTTGTTATTGTCGAAGAACTTCCGCTCGATCAGACCGAACTGCCCGATGATCCCTGTCTGGACGCGCTCAAGTTCCTGGTCGAACAAGGGAGCCTGGTCGTGATGCTCCCCCGTCGATTGCAATCGTTGCGCGCCGCCGATCGTGTCATCTTGCTCAGCAAGGGCCAAATCGCGGGGGAAGGGAAACATCAAGAATTGTTGACGACCAGCGACCTGTACCGGCATTTGAATTATCAGTTGTTCAACCCGTATCGCGACATCAACTGAATCGCCTTGTCGCTGACATCCGCTGGCTTTGCGAAGAACCTCTACATCAATGACGAACGCGTTTGATGTTATCTTGCACAACTGTTTTTCAGTTGATCTTGCGACGTGGTCGCTCTACGGAGCCAATCGCTGCCGTTGCCACGCGTCATCGTCTTGGCGGAGGTATTCGATTCGATCGTGCAACCTGCCGGGTCCCCCTTGCCAAAACTCCACTCGGCGTGGGACGATGCGAAACCCGCCCCAGAAACTCGGCAGCGGAATCTCGCCGTTTCCGAAGCGTGCTTTCATCTCATTCAGCTTGGCTTCCAGTAATGAACGACTGGAAACAACCTCGCTTTGTCGTGAAACCCAGGCACCGAGCTGGCTCTCACGCGGTCGCTTCAGAAAATATTTCAGCGATTCGGTCGACGAGACTTTCACCGCCTGACCGTCGATTTCCACTTGTCGATGCAGTGGCAACCACTGGAACAACAACGAGACATTCGCGTTCTCGCCAATTTGTTGGGCCTTGCGGCTTCCGTAATTGGTGAAGAAGACGAAACCGGATGCATCGAAGTACTTCAGCAACACCGTGCGTTGAGACGGGCGTCCATCGCTGTCGACCGTTGCCAAGACCATGGCGTTGGGTTCCATCAGTTCCGCGTTTCCCGCCTGTTCAAACCACGTTGTAAATTGCCGAAACGGGTCCGGATCGACGCTGTCGATATCAAGATCGGCACGGGAATATTCAAGACGAAGGGCAGACAGATCCACGGCAAAAGCCTCGTTCGAGCGTGCAGGGTAGAAGCATCCACGTCAGATTAGCCTTGTGGCAAGCTGCGGGCAAGCATCGGTCGCGGCAGATCCTCATTGAGCGACCACGTCGCAAGATCAACTGAAAAACAGTTGCGTAAGATAACATCAAACGCGTTCATTATTCATTATTCGTAAGCACCCGTGCATAAGTTCTTGAGCATAACTCGTTTAACGGCAAGCCGAAGGCGACGGCGAAACACTGGAAAACGTCGCCTATTCGGCTTGCCGTTAAACGAAAAAACTTATGCGTTGGTGCTTAAAGACCGCCAACAAGACGATCAGAAACACGGGCATTATCGAAACGCCGACGGCCTGCGTCATCATTGGTCCGACGGTCGTCAACAGAAAACATGCCGCGATGCAGGGGAATGCTTGTTTTACTTCACCATTGACGGCAAAGACCACCGGCAGCAACGCAAGGATGGCGAGGTCATACGCAAAGAAGTGAGGGCTCAGCAAGATCGTCCCGGCAATGATCGCCAGCCACAACCGAGACTCGTCGCACGTGGTGGAAACCCTTCGATTCGTCTTGATCAATCGAGACATCAAGATCACGACGATGATTCCCAGGGCAAGGAACAGTGTCCAGTAAACCG
This sequence comes from Pirellulaceae bacterium, assembly GCA_041399105.1. Taxonomy (GTDB): domain Bacteria; phylum Planctomycetota; class Planctomycetia; order Pirellulales; family Pirellulaceae; genus Rosistilla. Next base: position 301,306 of record JAWKTL010000002.1, read on the forward strand.
CTCGGTATTGACCGACGACAGGAAGCAACAAGGCTCCGATGTTCTGAGCGAGTTGAAAATCATAACCTCCCGTTTGATGATAGCTTCCCGCGCCTGCGGCGACCTTGAAATACTGCAACCAGACGCTCGGCGGGACTGCGACCAGCGAGACCCCGCCGATCATCAATGCGGAACCCGCCGCCGCGACAACGAACCGCCAACGACGATGCAGGATCATCGTGCCGATCATCACGGGGACCATAATCGGCTTCATCAACATCAGGCCGAACACAATGCCGGCACTGGCGTCGCGGTGCTGGTGCAACAGCGCGAACGTGGCGACCCAGATCGTCAGCCAGATCAGGCTTTTCTGCCCCATGATCAGGCTTTGCATCACCGGAGGAAACAACATCAGAACAATGAAGTATATCACCACCATTCCGCCAGGCACCCGTAGCCGACGATGCATCAGAAAGGCGATGGTCGGGAACGAGGCGGTCAAGAGAACCAGCCACAGGACACAAGCCGTCCGATAGGGTATGTGGGACAGCGGACTGACGGCTGCATACCAGACCGGCGGATAGATCATCGGAAAGTAGCCCGTCGACGACCATTCAAACCCAATCAAGCCGCGATCATGTTGCAGATCGTCCGTGAACGCCGGATCGTACAGTTGATGGACATTGCCGCTTGCCACGACATGGCCGCCGATCCAATCCTGAAGAAAATCGCCACCCAGTGGCTGGCTTGTATCGACGGAATCGATTCGATAATTCGCGGCGGTTGTGGCGATCAGGATGACCAGCAGCACGGCTTGGGCAACGGCAATCGACGTAACCTGTGGAGTGCCCAGTGATCGAAGGGATGAATCGCAACGCATGGTACGCAGTATCGGACACGTCGTGGTGCGAAAGCACGCAATCATGCAAAGCTTTCCGGGCCAGCGAAGTGAATTGACGCGCGACCGGCACAAACCGCACCGTCGGTTGCCACGGGGAAACGCAAAATCGGATGCTGCAATGGGCTGGACCGGCAGAAATCAGGTGATTCGTTCGGTATGATGCTTACAGCGGCTACGTCGCAAGATCAACTGGACGACATTTGCGCAAGAGACTGAAACCCATGCATCCGAGTTTGCAAACTCCACCCGTGAAGCGATTGGTATCGCTGGACGCTTATCGTGGCTTCATCATGTTGATGCTCGCCGCCAACGGCTTCGGTATCGCCGCAATGGTCTCGGTGTCTGAAGACGCCCTGATTTGGAAGACACTCGATCGCGACGTTTGGACCCAACTGGGCTGGTACTTTGAACATCCGCCGTGGATCAGCCAGTTCAGTCGATTCGGTGTCTCGCCATGGGATCTGATTCAACCGGCTTTCATGTTCATGGTTGGGGTGGCGATGCCCTTTTCGTTCGCTCGTCGCAGCCAAGCCGGACACACGGACTTCGAGCGGCACTTCCACGCATTTATCCGCGCCGTGGTGCTGGTCCTGCTGGGTGTCTTTCTGCAAAGTAAATCGTCCGACGAAACGAACTGGACCTTTGTCAACGTTCTATCCCAGATTGGTCTGGGGTATTTCTTCGTCTATCTGATGTTGCCCTTTCGCTGGTATTGGCAAATCGCGGCGATCGCGTTCATTTTGGTGGCCTACGGACTGTTCTTCAACGTGTACGAAGTTCCCGCCAATTACGACTTCGAGGCCGTTGCGGCGACCTCGGAAACGATCTTTGACGGACGCTGGGAACCTTGGTCCAAGAACGCGAACATTGGTCATCAAGTCGACCTGCGATTGCTCAATGCGTTCCCTCGGGAGAACGAATTCCTTTACAACGGCGGCGGTTATGTAACGTTGAATTTCGTCCCCTCGATGGGAACGATGCTGCTGGGTGTGCTGTGCGGTCAGATACTGCTCAGTTCCGCCTCCTCTTGGCGAAAGCTGGCGACATTGCTGTTGATCGCCGGCGTTACCTACGCGTTGGGAATCGCGATGGGAGAAACATGGATTCCGATTGTGAAACGAATTTGGACCCCGTCTTGGACATTGTTCAGCGGTGGTTATGTCGTGGCGATGTTGGCGTTGTTCTTCGTCCTCTTCGACATGCTGCCGTTTCAGCGTCTCGCCTTTCCCCTGGTCGTCATCGGCGTCAATTCGTTGCTGATGTATATGATGGGGCAATTGATGCGCGGCTGGACGACACAGCAGTTTGAAACGCACTTCGGCGGCCTGTTGGAACGCATGCTCCCCGGTGCGTTCGACCCTGAAATGTGGCGACCCCTCGTTGCCCCCTCCGTCGCGATGATCGTCTTTTGGTTGATTGCCTATTGGCTTTACAGGCAACGCATCTTCCTGCGTGTTTGATCCGGAAGCCCGCCTTACGATCGGTTCGGCAACCGATCGCCGGGGCGAACGGTCGGATGGTGGCTGATTGCGACGATGTACGCGTTCAATTTGGGATCGAAGCAGGCGACAACTTCGTATCGATGCGCCACGCTGTGCGCAAGCGCCATCGCGACGGGAAGACTTGCCGGGCCATTGAACTTGATGATGGCCCCGCCGGTCAGGTTCAACGACTCGATGGTTTCAATCGCATCCCTGACAATCACAT
>JAWKTL010000003.1:0-295129 GCA_041399105.1 Pirellulaceae bacterium
TGAAGACGACCATGTCAATTCTTGCCGTGCTTAATACAGACCTTCGAAAAATGGAACGTGTAGAGCGTGGTAAAGATCTGTACCTGTCCAAAGATGAACGAACCGCTCATCAGGGCGAGATCCAGAAGTTTGCCGAAGCTATCATGGATGAGCCGGAAGAAGCCCTGCAGATACTGATGGAAGGCTTTACGAACCTTCTAAATGCAGAGAAGAGCAAATAACCATCGCATGCAACGGAGCCGGCGGTCGGGTCGGTTTTGAAATCAACGCGTATCGCGCCGGCCCGCTGATGCGTACCGTTATGCCCTTCGAGACGCATACGCGAAACCTATGCCACACTGCATCTACTCTCAGAATGAGATTGCGGAATCGGACGCCGAACATGTTCTGCAGAACTTCTTGGGCGCTCGCTGGACCTCTCACGAAATCGTTTGCAACGAATTGCAGGCAGATTTTGGCGAGACAATCGACGTAGCACTTGAGAGATCCCTACAGCCAATTCGCAACCTCTTCGGGACGCGCGGCGGCAGAGGCGGCGCGGGCCCAATACTCCGGAATTTGGAAGCGTCCTCTGGTGAGATATTGGATCTTGAACCGGGACTTCAACCACGACTTCGCCAGCCCATCGTGACGGTAACCAACCTGCCAGACGGCCGCCGGCTGGTGCGGATGCAGCTTGGCGTCTTGGGCCACTTGGGATGGGCGTTGAACATGCTCAGGGATCAGATTCCCGAACTCACCGTCGACGAAAACTCGTTGCGAACTCTTGGCCGTTCCGTTGAAAGTTACATTCAGGGAACTGTTCAATTGGACGTCGGCTTTGGTGGCGATGATTACTTCCGCGGAATGCTGAAATCATGCTTTAATCTTCTCGGTGCCGTTAATCCCGATGCTGCACAATTGCCGTGTTTCAATGGCGTGCGCGAATTCGTCCGTGAAGGTGTTGGCCAATCTCAATCATTTGTCCGCTGGATTACGAATGCTGACCCATTGCCCGTTCCCCGATTGGGGCCCATCGACCAAGCTGTGTTTGTTACGACTCGTAATACATCTATCGAGGGCGTCATTCAATTCTTCGGTGACATTGTCCATGCATTCCAGTTGTCGGACAGCTACGACGGCGATCTGCTGCGGATATGTCGTTGACCCGTTGCGTGAAGCTGATCCTGCGGAAACGCCGAACCTGAGTTTCAGGCGGACGCAATTCAGTATTTGTTGAACAATCGCCAACAAACAATCCCGAAATCCAAGCTGCCTTTCACTCGATTGCAGCGAATTCTGAAAACCTTTTTGATCGTGCGCTGATCAGATCGTGGAACGAACGCTCCAAGAAGTATTGGGCGACCATATGGGCGAACCGTTCACCGAAAGGAATTGGCAGTCAATTGGCTGCCGACTAGCCGAGCGAATCACGCGAGGCGTGGTGGCTAACGCAGAACGGGCATAACAAATCGGTCAACCCGGAGTTGGCTCGCCTTTCGGTTTTCGAGGTCGATTCCTTCGTTAACAATTTTCGGTGTGCCAGCGTCAACTCAGTTGGTCCGCCGAAGCGGTTACCTCAAACGTTGAACTTAATCTAGTTGGTAGTGTTTCGCGTGTTGCTTCGGTTGGGGTTGACGTTGTTGTCTACAGGCTGCATTGATTCATGTTTGCTTCTGCCCCTCTCTTGGTGGCGGGGTATCGAGATGTTGGGATCGTCCGCGTTTTCATAGTATTGATCCGCGATGTGATAGCGATCCGCGGCGAGAGGATCGTCCCGCGGCACCAGGATCGCCCGGTGGTGGGAGGATCGCCCGGTGGTGGGTTTGCGATTGTCGTGGGTTGGGGTGGCTTTTTACTTGCGGCGGCTTGGAGTGGGCAGTAGGTTTGTGGTGTTAGGCCGTCGCTGGTGATGGCCTGCTCTGCTTTCAATTTTGTAAGGAACCTCGACCGTGACTCCCTATCAAAAACGTTTGACGGATGTGACCCAAAGACTCGCTGAGGACATGAAGATCCGCAATCTGGCTCAGGCAACAATCGATGCTTACACCTACCATGTGCAACGTTTAGCGGACTTTAGTAAAAACCATTGCACCGGGCGACGCCTACAGATGTCAGAAACTTCGGCACTTCTGGGTGATCGCCACCACGTTCGATGCCCGTAGAATCTTTGGAACTGAGTGCTTGACGACATTTTGCCAATCCAAAAGGCTCGTCAATCGTTGTGGGGCAACGTGGCGATTGCCGAGGTTGTTGAAGTCGCTGAGGGAGTCAGACAACTGCCGGGTTGGGCGGCAAGTTCGCTTATCTGAGCAGCGATGAGAACTGGGAGGCGTTCGTTCGCAACCTCGCGTCGACCCCGTGGTGAAAGCATCCAGCCGCCGCCCTCAGAGACCAGTCGGGCCAGCACCGCGCTGCCTTCGTGGCCCTTTGCCGCGAGTTGTTAAGCACCTCGGCATAAGTCTTTCAGTTAAATCAGCAGTTGAGCGTTAGATCACGGTTCCAATGAACCGGACGTTAACAAGAGCTTGCCGCTTAGGTCGGAGGTCCGGCTGAAAATCCATTTAAGCGCAATTTGCCGCCCGCCGGGCTAAAGTTGTCATTGTTTCGGTTCCGGGGCCTGACGGCCCCGGCCTGGAGTTCGGCCTCCGGCCCTAAGCGGAAGATGAGTTTGTTGCGGCTGATTCCGTTTTGTTTAATGACATGCCGCTGTGCTTACCTGGGAAAACGTCCTAGAACGTGCAGAGGAACCAGCTCCCCCGCCTCCCCCGCCAAAGCGGGTGCATAACAAGGTTTGCAGAATTTGACTTGCATCGACGATTTGTCTTTGATGGCAAGCCGCTAACGCTTGTATAGCTGCCAGTAACGATAGTACATAGCCTGGGACGCGAGCCCCGGAGGTTGCGATCGCCGCTCTGCGGCTGATCCTTTTAGAAAAACCTAGACGAACAAGCAATGAACCCGATCGCGATTCTCACCATCCGCAAACCCTGTCATGGACCCCACCAAAGCAGCTCTTCTTCCCTGGATTTTTGACCCACCCCGCGTACTGCTAAAATCGATCTCGGGTCGATCGACCACCCCAACATGAAAACCACCCGCGTTGGTCCGAAATAAGTTCAACGCACGATCTATCTGTCATTGCGTCCATGCAACGATAGATAGATCGCAATTCGTTGTTCGCCGATGTGTATGGCAGGTACGCGATGACATCAAACGCTTTCAAATGCAGAAGATTGAGGCGCAGCATGTTGCTTTTGGCCGTATTGGCGTGTTTCATTCGACGCTGCATTTGGTCGAACATGAATCGAGATGGATCTTTTGTGACCACAGTGATCGCATGTGGGCTCATCAACCCAACGATTCGCTGCGCATTGTTACACTGCGGTGTAATGCGCCCAGCAACCGGCCAAACGCCAAAAAGATCCAAGTCGCTGAAGAATTGCTGATTTTGGCACACATGTTCCGCGTAATGTTCGTTTGCGTCGCACCATTCGCGATCGTAAGCGTCGCAATCGAAATGTCGATAAATGGTAATCATGGGGTCTTGTCCACCATCGCAACCATGCTTTCGGGTATCGTCCTGTGGGCCGCAACCATCGCTGTGACGTGGTACAAAGGTAAAATGCTCGCAACGCGACCTAGATCGCCTTTACGTGGAAAATCGACCAGCCGCGTAGCCCAACAGAGCAGCGGCGAACCGTACCGTGGCCGGAGGACGGCATCGGGCGTTTACAAATGAAGAATCAACCCGCCGGCCCCGGTTACGTCGGTCGTTCCGATCGCCTCCCAGGATTGGTGCGCTCCGAAATAGATGCGGTTGCTGCCTTGGATCAGAATCTGGCAAGACTCACGTAAATCGAGGGTTGACGACACGCGTGAGATCACGCGGATGGTGCGCTGTGAGAAACGGAGCGAGGATCGTGATCGAAGACTCTGCAAAAGTTGCGGCGGACGACTCGGTTCGATACACTGGTGCAAGACCCTTACGGACTGGAAACGTTTTCGCCGCTGCCGACCGATCGGAACAGTGCGTTGCACGGAGGACGCGTACTCACGTTTTGGTCGTTTGAAACCTTTTACCGCGTCCCTCGTGAACGCGGGTGTTATGTGACTGACACGGGTCCACAGTGCTTCGGAAAAATCGCTCACATGATAGGCCTCGACCTGTCTCGCAAAACACAACTCCTACGCCTGCTAGCCGTGGCTGAATCCAAACTTCGCGCTCTTGGTGACAAGCCTGTCTGGTCGTCCTACGACTCTGGTCCCGCGATTGCTGATATCGTTGCCGCGTCTCGTACGCAAATCGAGAATGATGCAATCACGCGGGCCGAGGAAATCGGAACTTTGGGGCATCTTTGCTCCAACCTGCGACTGGGATGACGTGGTAGGGGATGTGCAACTTGGCAACGACATTTTCTCAATACTGGATACGATGTATCATGGTGACATTCAATTCCCGAATATGGAACAGAAAAAGTAGTTCTTCAAACGCCTTGCGCTAAATGGACACAAATGATCGGTTCGCATTGCCGAATAACGATGTGGTGATCGGGAACCGCCGATCGAGCGAGTTTTTGAAGTCATCGTTTTGACGGCGGCCCCGTTACCGCTGTCGTTATTCGACTGTGTCATCTTGAACCCTTCGTACATCATCATCGCCGGTTCGCTCCTAGCAGCATGCACTTCCTTTGGAGGGCAAGCAAACAGAAATTGACCTTACGGACGATCCAGCGATTCAATCGCTTCGAGCGGCAGATGCATCAGTCGCGATTGCCCCAGGCAATGATCTGGTGCAAGTCGCTTCAACCTGACGCTACCGACTGGTCATCACCCTGACGCATTGGTACTGCAGCCAGTAGCGTCGTGATCCTGGTTGCGTTGAGCGGTGAACTGGATTAATGTTGCGGTGCATTGGTGGGCGATGCATCTCCATTTATGCGAAATCGAGCAGCCTTTCGCCAGAAGCCAAATCCACCGGTGAACACCGTTTTTCTCCACTGTCAGGTGTGAGAGGCCACACACGGCATATCGATGAATTTGATGCGTCAACAACGAGCGAAAAACAATGCCGTTCACACGGAGCACGGCTTGCAAGTTTTAACGAATGGAAAGTCGTCACTCCGTGCTGTTTAACTGCCCTTCGCTGAAAGGTGATATCGCATGACTTCACTGGCCCTCACGCCCCAACAACGCTCGGCGGTCGAGCAGTTTGAGTCGCAGTCACCCTGGCTCAGTCTCAGTGTTTGGGAGCTAATGGCTAATAGCGTACGCAGGCAGCATACGAACTACTTCGCGCGGTCTTAGGCGTTCAAAGGTCTGCCGCCTGAGCAGATTGATCTGCACAATCAGATCGGTGCCGCAGGCGGCGGATTAATGGCACTCGATGGTATCAGGGCGGCTGTGTGCGTTCGGGCGACGTCAGCCGATTTCAGCGAAGTGGCGCTTCGATGGTCTCTTGGTGCTCGATTTGCCTGGTTGCAGACGCAGAGTCAACGTCAACGCCATCCGGACGAACTGTGCCGTACATTGTTGCAGGCGGCGGCGGCCAACGATTCACGATTGATCTCGCAGATTACAGCCCTCCTTCGGTATCGAAGCCAAATAATCGTGACTATGCGTTGATCCTTCGGTCCTGATCGCGCTGCGAAAAATGACGGCGCGAGATCGCAAGGATGACCGCAGCGATGTCAGCGTCGTCCGCCTACGTCAAGGCGATCCAAGTCGCAGTCATTGCGATCGCGAACCGAACAACGCGGATTCACGACCGTCTCGCAAATGCTCGAAGCGTTTTCGCTTATATGTTTTCGGACCCGCTACTCCTCACTCATCGACCCTCACGCGATAGGGCTCGTTCGCTTATGTGAACTCCACTGGCCTGCCGTATTGGAATCGTTCTGCAGATCACAGGGTTTGCCGTGGGACGAGGCATATTCGACCTGGTTACAGACTGCGGACGACGCGCGACATGGCACCACTCGGAACGGACGCGAATCGATCCGTCCGTATGTCTGCGGTCCGACGCCGCTAGCGTGGGGCAAGAGCTTTCGACAGACTGTGTTGGCGAACCAGCAGTCCCCTCAAGCCGTTCTGACGACTTGCGACGTCACTCGAGACAGCAGCGAACAAAGCGGTGAACCCGAGTGGCGGCTCCGGGCGAATATTGAAATCAATGGTTCTTGGCCGCCGGGTTACCGCAATCGTTCCGATCGGCTCCCGAGATAAGTGCGGCTCGAAGTAGATGCGCGGTGGTTGCGTGTGAGATCCGGACTCAAGCAGGCTCACATAGACCGAATGGGTTTGCTACGCGTGAGATCATGCGGATGGCGCGGTGTGAGACGCGGTGGGGGATCGTGATCGAAGACTCTGCCAAAAGTTGCGGCGGACGACTCGGATCGATACACTGATGCAGACCTTTATGAACTGGAAAAGTTTTCGCCACTGCCGACCGATCGGAACTTTCCGCCAGCACGAGAGGACGCGTACTCGCGTTTTGGTCGTTTGAAACCTTTTACCGCCTCCCTCGTGAACGTGGTCGTTCGTAGCAAGAGATGAAGCAAGCATTCAGAGTCGGCGGGAGCCGCCGCAGATCGCAGTGATCCTGACGCGAGATTCCGTCTGTGCAGGAGATGATTGTGATGCACCTCTCACGAGAAGACCATCAAAACTCACTCATTTACCGATCCAGTAGTGGTGGCGCGGGAGACATCTTCTGGGTACTTACCCAACGTTGCTGGCATCGGTCACTTGGATTTGCGTTCTCAGCAATATTCAGATCGCAGGGGTCACGACCACCAAGATTCTAGCAATGCAAGAGGCCACATTCAGCGAATCCAATCGCATTGATTTCATATACAAATCGGCGACGTACTGATTAAAAAATGGCAACGAAGGCTATAGGGGTACGGTTCCTTGAACCAGTCGAAATTCGGATGGGCTCACCGTATCGTGTCTGTCGGGTTCGGCTGACTGGACATTGGATTCCAGAGCTGCCCGATGACGGTGAAGGTTTTCAGGACATCAAAGCTTGGAGCCCAGACGGAAACTACTTGGCGTTGGTACAATGGCGTATTTCCAAGAAAAACGAACCCGGATTTAGGATTCTCACGATCGCGATAAAACAGAATCGGGTGATTCAATCACGGCGAATTCGAGGGTGCTGTGAATCACTGAATTGGAGTGGCGGCGCATTTGTGTATCGTGCGTACGCAGTCAACGTCGGTCGTATCTCCGTTGATCAGTGATAGGTGGCGAACCAATTAGAACCAATCAGGCTTTGACATCGCGGCCAGGGGTGAAGGATTGGCGGCGGGGTTGATGGGGAGCGGAGGGGATGGTGTTGAAGGCCGTTTGATGTGCCGATGTCAAGGCCTTTGTTCAAGAAGCTCGGACTGGATTGAATAGGGCGGGCATGGGTGTTTGTCTTGGGCAGATCGCTTCGGGTGATCGAGCGTGGTGCTCCAGTGATGTGAGATCGGAGTGCGGCGGGAGTGATTTGGTTGCTGCATGGGATTCAGGATGTCGTTGGCCATGTTTCAGTTCTCCTCACTGGAAGAGTGAAAGAAGGACGTTTCAATAAGAAAACATTCCCACGCCAGACGAAACCCGTTACAATGGTCTCTCGACGCCGGGAGGGTGAGTTCCATTCATTGAACGGTATTGCCTTTGAACGAAGAAGCATCGGCACGGGGGGCTTAACTCGGAAAGAAAGTCAGACTTGTCTCCAAGTTGTCTGTTCAATACGCGGCAGCGTTTGAAAGCGTTTCCCTTGAAAGTTTGGTTCGTTGTCAGCGTCCGCTCAATCGTCATCACCGCCGGTCGTTTTTCGCGCGACCGATATTACGAAGACCTATCGGATGGGAGAGGTTTTCGTTCATGCGTTGCGTGGTGTTAGCTTAGAGCTTTGCGAGGGAGAATTCGTCGTGTTGCTTGGTGCCAGCGGAAGTGGCAAGTCGACACTGCTGAACATCTTGGGTGGACTTGATACGCCCAGCGAAGGTGTCGTGCGGTACCGCGAGCAAGATTTGACGTCCAGTACCGACGCTCAATTGACGCGATATCGGCGGAACACCGTTGGGTTCGTGTTTCAGTTTTACAATCTCATTCCCAGCCTGACGGCACTTGAAAACGTCGAGTTGATAACCGAGATCGCGGAATCTCCGATGCCGGCCCTGGATGCATTGGGTTTGGTCGGCCTGCGTGAGCGGGCTCACCACTTTCCCGCGCAGCTTTCCGGGGGTGAGCAGCAGCGAGTGGCGATCGCTCGCGCAATCGCCAAGAATCCGAAGGTGCTGTTGTGCGATGAACCGACCGGGGCCCTCGATGTTCAAACGGGGATCGTTGTTTTGGAGGCGATCGCTCGCATCAATCGCGAACTGGGGACGACGACGGCGGTCATCACGCACAACGCGGAGATCGCGGCGATGGCCGATCGCGTGATTTTGCTTTCGGACGGATTGATCAGCAAGACGGAAGTAAACACAACGAAAGTTTCCGCCTCGGAATTGTCTTGGTAGATGTTAAAGCTCGATCGCAAACTCCTTCGAGATCTGTATCAGCTTCGCGGGCAAGCGGTGGCGATTTCGTTAGTGATCGCGGCGGGGGTCGCCACGTTTGTGATGTCGATGTGCGCGTATCGATCGTTGGAGCTGACGAAGGATGCGTTCTACAGAGATCACCGATTTGCCGACGTCTTTTCGCAGGCAAAACGAGCGCCTCGATCCATCGTTCCCCGGTTGAAAGAGATCCCGGGCGTCGCGGCGGTTGAAGCAAGGCTTGTGTTTGACGTGCTGTTGGATGTGCCGGGAATGTCGGAACCGGCGACCGCGCGGCTGATCAGTGTTCCCGAACAAGAACAGAGTCAGTTGAACCGGGTTTATGTGCGTCGTGGCCGGATGCTCGACGCCATGCGAACCGGCGAAGTGGTCATATCGGAAGTGTTTGCCGAGGCGCATGGATACGTCCCCGGGGATCAAGTTCGTGCGATCATCAATGGACGAAGTCAGGTGCTGACGATCGTCGGTATCGGACTTTCACCGGAGTACGTCATTCAGGTGCAGCCTGGCAGCATCATGCCCGACAACAAACGTTTCGGTATCTTTTGGGTTAGCCAACGTGAGCTTGAAGCCGCGCAAGACATGACGGGCGCGTTCAACGATGTTGCCTTGCGTCTTTCCGAACAGAGCCGACAGCCGGAGGTTATCGAGCGGGTGGATCGACTGTTGAAACCGTACGGGAGTGTTGGCGCGTTTGGACGAGAAGATCAGATTTCGCATCAATTCCTGTCCGACGAGCTTGCTCAATTGCGAGGCATGGCGTGGATGGTCCCAACCATTTTTCTGGCCGTCGCGGCCTTCTTGCTCAACATCGCGGTCTCAAGAATCATCGCTCAGCAACGCGAACAGATCGCCGCGCTCAAAGCGTTCGGATATCGCAACGATGAGATCGGCGTTCACTATTTGAATTTTGTGTTGGTCATCGCGTTGGTCGGAGACTTGCTGGGAACGTTGACGGGGCTCTGGATGGGATCGGGGATGATGTCGGCCTATTCGGAGTTCTACAAATTTCCCGAACTGACGTTTCAAATCGATTGGTTTGCTGTTGGGGCTGGAGTCGTCCTGACCGTCGCGGCGAGCATCGGAGGAACGTTGTTCGCGGTGAGACGCGCGGTGCGTCTTCCGCCCGCCGAAGCAATGCGTCCCGAGCCGCCGGCAAGTTATCGACCGTCCGTGGTGGAGCGGATGTTGCCCTCGCGATGGTTGCCCCCTGAAGTGCGGATGGTCGTGCGAAACATCACACGTCGACCGATCAAGTCGTTGCTTTCGATACTGGGAATTGCGATGGCGGTTGCAGTGATGATCTTGGGCAATTTTTCACTCGACGCGATGAACTACATGATGAACTTCCAGTTTCGCCTTGCCCAGCGACAAGACCTTTCCGTTACCTTTGTCGAACCCGCGACGGCGTCGGTGATGCATGAAGTCCGCAATCTTGATGGTGTCCTTGCCGCGGAGACGACTCGATCGGTCGCCAGCAGAATTCGGTTTCAGTATCACCAACAGCGGGTGGGCTTGCTGGGTTTGCAGCCCGATGCGACGCTTTTTCGACTGTTGGATGCGAACGAGAATGTGGTGGTGGTTCCCGACCATGGCGTCATGCTGAACACGAAGTTGGCGGAACTGTTGGGGGTTCGACTGGGCGATTTCGTGATCGTGGAAGTGCTTGAAGGAACGCGCCCGACGCTATCGCTGGAAGTCTCGGCGCTGGTGGAAGAGTATTCGGGTGTCAATGCGTACATGAATAAGGGGCGGTTGCATTCCGCCTTGCAGGAGTCGAATGTCGCATCGGGTGCGTTCTTGAAAGTTGATCCGAATCGGGTTGATGTCGTGTTTGAGGAATTGGAGGAGCGTCCCGGCGTGGCGAGCGTGACGATAAAGAATGCAACGATGGATGCGTTTGAAGAAACCGTCGCTGAAAACCTGTTGGTCATGCGGTCGTTCATCGTTCTGTTTGCCGGCGTCATTGCGATCGGCGTGGTGTACAACTCGTGTCGAATTTCCTTGTCGGAGCGTGGTCGCGATTTGGCGACGATGCGCGTCGTCGGCTTCACGAACGCTGAAGTATCGATTGTGTTGTTAGGGGAAATCGTCGCCTTCACCGCAGCGTCGATACCGGTCGGTTGGCTGATCGGTTACGCGTTGGCGGGCGCCACGGCGGCGGGAATCAACACGGAAAACTACCGCTTGCCGCTGGTGGTCAGTCGTGAAACCTTTATTATGGCCGCATTGGTGGTTATCGTTGCGACGGTGCTTTCGGCCATCGTCGTGCAACGTCGCGTTCGCCAATTGACCTGATTGAAGTGTTGAAGACACGAGAATAACGCATGCGGCTATCCATAAAAAGCTTGATTTGGTCGATTGTCGTGCTCGCGTTGGGGACGATGGTGCTGGTGTCGATGTTCCCCGAGCCGGTCGCTGTACAAGCAGCCGTGGCAACGGTGGGATCGTTGCGCGTCTCCGTTCAGGAAGACGGCAAAACGCGAATTCGGGAAAAGTACACCGTTTCCGCTCCCGTGTCGGGACGATTGTCTCGGATTGAACTCAACCCGGGGGATTTCATCACCGAACAAACGCTTCTGGCGGTCATCTTGCCAAGCGATCCGGCCTTTCTTGATAAACGCAGCCGAGCCGAGGCGCAGGCACGTTTGCAAGCCGCCCAAGCGGCCCTCTCGCGAGCGCAATCACGTGTTGAACAAGCTCGTATTGAAGCGAAGCTGAGCGAGACCAAACTGGAGCGTGCGGAGAAGCTGCTGCCATCGTCGGCGATGTCGCAACATGAATACGACATCGTCAAATCTGAAAGCCTTGCGGCGACACAAGCAATCGAAACGGCTGAGTTTGATGTCGAGATTGCGAAGTTCGAGGTGAAGATGACGCAGGCGGCTCTCGATCAATTCAGCGAGGAGTCGGCCAATGAAGGGGTCGAACCGTTCGAGATCCATTCCCCGATCTATGGACGGGTGCTGCGTGTGTTTGAAGAGAGCGCCACGGTTGTGACCGTCGGCACCCCTTTGATTGAAGTGGGTGATCCCAAGAATCTTGAGATCGAAATTGATGTCCTTTCGACCGATGCGGTTCGAATCGATGATGGTGCCGCCGTCACGATCGATCATTGGGGCGGTGATCGTCCGTTGCGGGGGAGCGTCCGCGTCGTCGAACCCGGAGCGTTCACGAAGGTTTCCTCCCTGGGAGTCGAGGAGCAGCGTGTGAATGTGATCGCTGACTTCAACGAACCCGCCGAACGCATCGAGGCGTTGGGGGATGGATATCGTGTCGAAGCATCCATTACCGTGACGGAAATCGATCGGGCATTGACGGTTCCTAACAGTTGCTTGTTTCGACACGATCGACGCTGGCACGTGCTGGCAATCGTCGATGGCAAGGCGGTGCTGCGTGATGTGAAAACGGGAATTCAAAACGATGAACGCTCGCAGATCCTTGAAGGGCTCGTCGAAGGAACGCTGGTGATCCAGTATCCTGACGACCAAATTCAACCCGGAGATCGCGTGCGTGTGATGGACAATCCGTCCCATTGAACGCCGATTCCCATCGGGCGTCTTCCTCGCGATGCGGGCGACCCAAATTTCACCAGCCCCAGAACCCAATCGGTTCGATAGCCTGAATTCGCTGTTCGTCAAGACGGATCGCAAGTTTTTGACGGCTCGATAAAATGGTTTGTTCAGCTCAGTGATGTGCCAACTCATTGAAATCGAATCTTTCGGTGGCACCCAACCGTTGCAACTTTAAAAGAATAAACATTCGAGAAGGACTATGAGCGAAAATCCCGACGCAGATTTCGATCCAACCAACCCACCATCGATCACGCGAGGTCTGGATGCCGCGGCGTTGAAAGCGTCGAGCATCATGGTCGTCGACGACACCTTTGTTCTTCGCGATCGGTTGAGCCTCGCTTTCCAGCAGCGTGGATTTCGCGTGGAACAGGCGGGAGGTTATGATGAGGCGGTCGCCCGATTTTCGTCCAATCCGACCGATTTGGCGGTGATCGACTTGCGCATGCCTGGTCGCAGCGGGCTGGACCTGTTGACCTCGATCAAGCGAATCCGCCCGGAAACGAAGGTGGTGATCTTGTCGGGATTCGGCAGCATTGCCGCCGCTATTGACGCCGTGCGTATGGGAGCCACCAATTTTCTGTCGAAGCCCGCGGATGTCGACGACATTTTGAACGCGTTCGTGCGTGGTGATCGGCCGCAGTCGCACGCCTCCGAACATCCCGAATTTCCCGTGCCTTCATTGGCGCGAGCGGAGTGGGAACATATTCATCGCGTGTTGTCCGATTGTGGTGGAAACATTTCGGAAGCGGCGCGACGACTTGGAATCCATCGACGTTCGCTGCAACGCAAGTTAAGAAAGCGCGCTCCCGACGATCCCTCCGGCGAAGCGTGAATGCATGGGGCGTGAACAGAACCGCGCCACTGATGCTGTGCGATCATTTCAACATGTTCGGGCTGAGCAGTTCGAGTTCGCGCTCGTACCGCTCACGCGACTGAGCATCGAGGTGGCTGGAGTCGGTTGCGAGTTGTTGAACCACAAATTGCGAACGCTTCAAAGCGGCGACCAGCAAACGCAAATCGGCCTGACAGCGACGGCATTCCAGCCGCCACGGTTGTTTTGCACGGCAGGCGGGGCATCGAAGGTGGCCGATTTGCGTTTCCATATTTCGATCGTGATCCACATCAATGATAAACGCGTTTGATGTTATCTTGCGTCAATGTTTTTCAGTTGATCTTGCGGCGTGGTCGCTCTAGGGCTTATTGAACATAGAACAGAACGTCATCGATTTCTTCGGAAAGAGAATCGATCGTTTGCTGGTCGTTTTTCTCCATCGCAACTTCCAGTTGCATCGCCAGCGAACGGAGTTCTTCACCATCTTCGCCGCCGACTTGCTGGGCCATCGCTTTGGCCTGCTTTAGCAACGCGACTGTTTTCGCGTCACCGACGTAGCTGGGCTTGTCGACTTCTTCATTAGGTTGGTCCAGGCGAATTTCTTCATTGACCGGCAACCATTGCTTTTGCGAAGCACCGGACTCGTCCGAATCGTCAAACATCTTGCCAATGCGTTCCATTGCTTTTTGCCGGTCTTCCTCACGGAACTTGGTTAAGACATTATCGATTCTTAGCTCGTTCTTCTTGCCGGTTGCGGGCTGGGTCGCGGTTACCTTCAAAACGCCATCGAGTGTCAAATCAAACCGAACAACAACGCGAGACTTGTCACCACCCCCGGAATCGAGATCAAGCATGAACTTGCCGATCGGCTTGTTTCTCTCCAGGCGGTCATGTTCGCCTTGATAGACTTTAATTTCCGCTTCGGTTTGTTCGTCGGAGACCGTTCGATACGATTCTTCGAAGTATGCGGGCAATGGCGTGTTGCGGTGAATCAATCGCGAATACGCCAGCCTCGAACCGGAGAACAAGAAGTCACCGAGGACTTCAATTCCGAGAGTGTGCCCCGTTACATCGACCAGCACTGGTCCGACGGATTGCCCGGCGATCATCGCCGCCTGCATTGCCGCCCCTAACGCGACGGCTAAATCGGGATCGACGGCGCGACTGGGTTCGAGCTTGAATTCTTCTCGTAAGCGTTCTTGAACCAACGGCGTCCGTGTCGAACCGCCCACCAACAGAAGCTCGTCGATCTGAGTAAGCTGCAACTTGGAGTCGCGAAAAGCTTCGTCGACACATTCGATCGTTCGATCAATCAGCGGAGCGATTAACTCTTCATACTCTTTGCGGGTAACGGTTATATTCAGGTTTAAAGGTTTGCCTTCTTTTTCCGCGATGAACTCCTCCGATATCGTCACGCTTGTCTGCGACGACAAATCACACTTGGCTCGCTCGCAGGCTTGCATCAGTCGCCAGCGCGATGCCGGATCGCCGAGCAGATCGATTTCATGTTCGGTTTGAAAAGCATCCGCAACATGTTTCACCAGCAACTGATCCAGGTCATCACCCCCCAGCTTTGTATCCCCTTTGCTGCTGAGCACCTCGACGACGCCAGCCTCCATGCGGACAATGGAGACATCAAAGGTTCCACCGCCAAAGTCATAAACGACCAAGTGTCGGCGCGCGTCCGAACCGGCATGATAGACCAAGGTCGCGGCCGTGGGTTCGTTGATGATGCGTTCCACCTTCAGACCCGCCAGCTCACCCGCCTCGCGAGTGGCCTGCCGTTGGTTTTCATCGAAGAAAGCGGGAACCGTGATGACGGCCCGAGTGACCTCCGTTCCCAAAGCAGCGCTCGCCCGGTCGCGAAGCTTCCTCAAGATAATGGCGCTGATTTCCGGCGGCGTGAACGTTTGATCGCCCAGCGATAGTCTTGTCATTGAACCCATGTGACGCTTCACCGAGGTGATCGTCCGGTCCGGATAGACAACCTGCTGGTTTCGAGCCACGGTTCCGGTGATCAACTTTCCCTGTGGATCGATGCCAACAACCGAAGGCAAGATCTTTTGGTCGTCACCCGAAATCACCTGCGGCTTTCCATCAACAACCACGGCAACCACGCTGTTGGTGGTTCCAAGATCGATCCCGACGATAGGTCCTTGATTCAATTCAGTCATGCTCATTCCCTAAATCAATTTCTCAAAATTACGCGGAAGTTATTTCGCTACCGTGACGTCGGCGTAACGTATCAGTTTGCCGCGCCAATAATAGGCTGGACTAATTTGCGATACAACGGTGCCACTGGGACGATCCGACACCACTGCTTGAACCGCATTCATAATCTCGCCATCGAAGGGCATGTTGTCGGTATCAATGCGTTCGATTTGATGCTCGGACAGCAGGGAGTGAACGCGAGCGGCGATCATCCGAAAGCCTTCCGTCGTCGAATCGGGCTTCTTGTCCGGCAGTTGATCGATTTGCGAGTCGACGGACTGGAGCACTTGTGCGAGGAATGCTTTGGCCACCCAACGGCACAGAAAGCTCTGTGACTGGAATCGTTCGCCGATTTCCTGGCGCAAGGTATTGAGAGGTTGCCGCATCAATGATTCAACCGAGTTCTTTTCATGTTCGGCGGACCGGGTCGCATCGACGGCGCGGCTTAGGGCCAAATCGATCTGGACGATCGTATCGACCAAGCGACGTGCCATATCGTCATTCTTGCCAACCGCTTCGGATGCCTCAGACAGTAAAGAAACTTCGTTGCGTCGCTGCGATTCCAACAACTGGATTTGCTCGATTGCACCGCTGATCGTTTCGACAAACTGCCGCACCTCTTTCGTCTGCCCACGATATTCTTGTCGCAAAGCCGTAAATGCTTCAATGATGTCGATCAAGCCAAATTGCGGTTCATCGTCATCGAAGTGTTCGTTCGACGGCTCATCGAACCCACGGTTGGGATTCTCGAACAAGGGACGCGCGAGGTCAGCGTTCTCCTGTATCTCGGGTTGCGAACTGAATCGTTCGGGTTCCCGCACTGGCCGATTAAAGTCGTAGTCGTAGTCGTCATTCATCATGGAATCGTTATTCATCGACACCGATCGGATTGCCAAAACTCAAAAGGATCTTGGTGTCAAAACGTGGCTTTCTTCGTTCGTGTTGTTCGATGATCTTCGACCAAGGCGTTGGAGGAATCTCACGCGGATTCATAATCGCGGAAGCTAAAACCAACGGATTCGATGCGTTTTGATACGCAGCATGAATCTCGCGAAACTTTTGCGGGTCCCTTTCAGGAGGATACTGCTTGATCAGTTCCAGGTAACGCGCGCGAATTTCCGTTTCGCTGGCATCGGTCGTCAACCCAAGCACCATGAATGGATCTTTCGTCGCGTTATCGGATTCGGATGTGTCAACGTTCATCGGCTGCTAACCTTTTTTCTTTTTCTTGGCCATCGGATTCTTCGGACGACGCTTTACAAATTCGGGATCAACCGGTTGTTCGAGTCGTTCACGGAACGAAAGTTTCGGCGGACCATCGACTTCCGGAACAGTCGCGGCAAAGGGCGATTCATCAGCGGCGACATCGTCTTCGTCGTCCCATTCGTCTTCGTCGTCGTCCCATTCGTCTTCGTCCCATTCATCGTCATCGACTTCGTCAACAGTAGTATCGATTGTCCCCCTTATCTGTTGGCAACGTTCACAATCGCAGCCCGGCGTCGCACCATATTCATCCATTCCGTCGTCGTCATCGTCGTCGTCTTCATCGTCGAAGTCGCCGACCTGCATGTCAAACAAACGCTCGAGAATCGAGCTGAATCCCGGCGGTCCCATGTCATTTCTTTGCTCGTTAGCATCATCAGCGATCTTGGCGAACCAAAATCGGTAGTAGCGGTCCGTTTCCGTTGATGCGACATCCTTTAGATTCTTGATCATCGTGTTGGAGACATGCCGTAAATACCAAGGTTCCTTCCATGACAAGCAAGCGTTCACGACTGCCGCAGTGATGTAGATGTCTTCCTTGGATGAATCGTCTATCCACTTTGCGGGATCGGAGTAGGTGGATTCCCAAAAGCGATGTTCCGATGCCCATAGCAGAGCACCGTGAAAGCAAGGGTCGGACGTGGGCATCGCGTTCTGCTTCCAGCGATGGGCCATTTCGCGACCAAACTTTCCGCCATGCATTCGATATGCGGGGTACTGAAGCGAGGTGCGGTATAAATCCCAGAAAAATTGTCCCGCCCCCATCAGGTCTTCCGTTGAACAGTCTTCCAAATCCGCGACCGCTTGATCGACAGGCTTCCGCAAAGGTTTTAGGTCGGCCGCCGGCACGCGCATTCGCTGTGCGGCACCGAGCATCATCGCGGCATCGGCCAACGGACCAAGTGGACGGCTCCGCTCGGCATCCAACTTCCCGATGGCGTCGCGTTTCTTCTGGTATGCCTCCATGTCGCCGCAACGCAGGTAGTATGCGGCCCAAAGATAGGGCAACCAATCGCGCGACAGCCATTCGGGCCACAATGATTCAGCGTTTTCAAGGTGCTCGGGCACCTTATCCAGCCACGCCTTTCGCCGACACAGACGCATCGCTTCAAGCACTTCCCATTTCCAGGGGACTGCGCGAATGCGGGGATCATCTTGTCGAGAATTTCGCAGCCATTGAACATGTTGCTCCGCATCGGACAGCAGTTCGTTTTCCAAATAGTAATCGACCAGCCACAAGCGGGGCTCCGCGTCATCGGGGAGGCCATTGCTCCATCGTTTCATGATGCCGGGGAGCTTATTGCTGAACGTTCGTTTCTTAGCCGCAGTCAAACGGCTATCGTTCTCGAACGACATCACCCATTGGGCGTGTTCTTTATGCGCCGCGGCATTTGGGGGATAGGCCTTCGTCGCATCGGTGAAGTAACGGTCGATCTCCGTTGCCTTTTCCGTTCTGTCAACGTACCACATTAGAAACGGGATACGTTCGTCAGGTGCTTGTAATTCGCGGGCTCGGCGCAGCCACCCTACGCTGATCAAAGCAGCTTTGAACTGCGGACTGATCTGTTCGTTCTTCGGAAGTTCCTTTTCAAGGTATAGTTTCAGCATCCGCTCCGCTTGGCGTTCACCACCTTCATACTCAGCGTGGTAATTGCTGCTCAACAGAACATGGTTCGGATCGTGCCGCGGGCCGGTGATTGTCTTACTCGCGTTTTCAAAAAGGTCCACAAACGGCTGAAGGGCGGCACGACGAACCGCCTCCGTCTCGATTGCCTTTATAAACGCGGGCTCCAGCCGCCGATACTCGGCTCGAAAACCGAGAATCCAGCTCAACGTGATCTCCGTCAAATGGATTTCGCTTCCATTGACTGTGTTCACTTTTGGCAGCGACAACAAGTACTCGCGAGCTTCCGTTAGCGCATGTCGATCGAAACGGGATGCGCGGATCAACTCCACGTTCGCAGTGAGCGTCTTTTCGCTATCCGAAATCGATCGGTTCGGCTCGGCAGCTTGCAATGTCAATGCGATTCGGTGGGGACGACGACTTACCTCCAGTCGTTCCCAAGCTTTGTGAGCGGAATCAAATTCATCTTGATACCAATCGATCAGGCCGCGAATAAACAACCGCCACTGGCTCAAAGGACTGCTGCGGGGAAGGTTGCCGACTTTTTCCAGAGCCTCGCCATCCAGCGATCGGGCACCCAATTCAAGGGCGTCGGCAATCGCGGTCGCGTGCTCGGCAATCTCCGCAGGCAACTTGGCTCGCGCTTCGATGTCGAAGACGGCAATGTCTTCTAGTGGCTCTTCGTCGTCAGGACGTGGACGCATGCGTTCCAAACGACGGTTGAACCTCTTTCTTGTTGAGGTTGGAGCTTCCATCTGTTTGCCGTTCTTGCCGGCTCGCTTTCTTCTGCCCATTCCAACAGGCCTCCTCGCGTGAATCATTCACTGCCGACTGAAATGTTCGGCAGTCTCAACCGCAGCGAATCCTACCGCCCATCACTAGTTAAAGATAATGGTGCCGCAACTTGCTTTGACGGTCTTGCGCTGTCAAGTCCGCCGATTTTAACAAATTATTTGTTCACTTCGAGCCAGCATCGCCACAAATTCGGCAAAGTTTCCTCGAAACGTTCGGTCCATTGAGTTTGTTCGATTGCCAGCTCGACAGGTTTATGGTGCAGCGGCCAGATCATGATTCCGCACCTGAGCCAACTTTTCCGTCATCTGTCTTCGGAAGTCTTCAACGGTCGCCGCGTGTGATTCGCGTCCGGCAAGATTGGTGTACTGCTGAGGATCGTTTCGCATATCAAAAAGTTCAATACCTCCAGAGGCATCCTCGCCGTACTGAATATATGCCCAGCGTTTGGTACGCAACAGAAAGCCTTTCTGCGAAGGGCTAACGCTGAATGCCGCATCACGCACTTGATGCGAGGGATTATCCAGCATTTGCGAGATATCTTTCCCCTGCAGTCGATCGGGGACATCCAGCCCACACAACGAGGCGCAAGTGGGATACAAATCGAGCAGTTCGACAAGGCTGTCACAAACCGCGGGCTGTTTCCCTGGAACACGAATGATCAGCGGAACGCTTGCCGATTCTTCATGCAGGGAGACCTTCGCCCAAAAGTCGTGCTCCCCCAGATGATAACCGTGATCGCTGGTGAAGATGACGACTGTCCGATCGTCGAGGCCATTCTCCTTCAATGCTTGCATAACGCGTCCGACCTGCGCGTCCATAAATGCAACCGATGCGTAATACCCTCCGATCGCCTTTTTTTGACGGCGAACGTCCATCTTCATGTTGCGACTTGTCTTGTAATTGATGCCCGGCTTCGGGATATCGGCCCAATCGTTGTCAATCTTGGGCGGAAGGACCATCGAATCGTACGGCAGGAAGGACTCAAAGTATTTCTTGGGAGCCACGAACGGAACGTGCGGCCTGACGAATCCCACACCCAACCAAAAGTTCTGATCCTTGTGCTTGCGTATCAGTTCCGTAGCTCGCTTCGCCGTCTTTCCGTCGGAGTGCGTATCGTCGCCATCGGTCGCCTCGACGACCACAAACGTATTGCCTCCGACAACCGGCTTGCGACCATCGGGATTGTTCTCCAACGTTTCGCCTTCTCCATCGGCCATCCATTCAGGTCCCGGACTGTTGAATCGCTCCGTCCATGATCGTGCGTCGTCGGCACCATTGCCGCCATCGTGATCTCGTCCGTCTCCACCGATCTGAATTCCGCCAGGCACGCCCATGTGAAAGATCTTGCTCACCCGAGCGGCATAGTAGCCATGATCCTTGAAAAACTGCGGCCATGTGGCGCGATCGCCGATCCGCGGCCGCGGATTGGTGTATCCCAACACGCCGGTTGCGTGTGGATAGTAGCCCGACATGAAGGATGCCCGCGACGGACCACAATAGGTCCCTTGGCAATAGGCTCGCGTGAATCGCGTTCCCGAAGCCGCCAATGCATCAATGTTCGGTGTCGAGCAAACCTCGTTGCCGTAACACGACAACGCGGTCGCAGTCAGGTCGTCGGCGATGATAAACAACACGTTGAATCGCGGTTGTGGCGATGCGGCGATCGCCCCTGACGAAACCAACAAATCCGCAAGCACTAGCCCGATGATCGTCCCGACGAAGCGGGGATATGAAACTCTCATTCGAATGAAATCCCGAAGAATGGCTCAACAACTGAAGCAGTTCTTCAAGATTATAGTCATCGCTTGAAGGCTTCTTGCGCTGTTACCCGCGCCAGAAACTTCAGGTTTCGCAAATAGCGCCCCGTCAGACGACGAGGCTCTTGACACAAACGATAGAACCATTCGAGTCCTATTTTCTGAATCCAAACCGGAGCTCGCGCGACGCCACCGGCGACAAAGTCGAACGATGCTCCAATCTGCACGCAAACCGGAGCGTTGATTTCGCGAAAGTGTTCGGACATCCAAAGCTCCCCCTTCGGCTGACCGAACGCAATGTAAACGATATCCGGTCGCGAATTCCGAATCTGGTCAAGCATCGCGGACTGCTCTCCCTCGGTCAGTTCACGGAAGGGGGGCGAATAGACACCCGCGACTTGCAAACCTGGATAGCGAGACTTCAGCTTGTCGGCGGCGGCTTGCGCGACCCCGGGAGCACCTCCGAGAAAATAGATTCGATGCCCCTTATGCGCGGCCCATTTCGACAACGCATAAATCAATTCCGAACCCGCAACACGTTCGGGAAGCGGGCGGCCGGTCCATCGCGAACGCCAGACCATCGGCATTCCGTCACACACGATAAAGGACGCTTCATCGTTGACGCGTCGCAATTGCGAGTGTTGCGAGGTCAGCATGTTGTAGTTCAAATTCGCCGTGATGAAGTATCCCGGCTCTCCATGCTGGATCAAAC
This sequence comes from Pirellulaceae bacterium, assembly GCA_041399105.1. Taxonomy (GTDB): domain Bacteria; phylum Planctomycetota; class Planctomycetia; order Pirellulales; family Pirellulaceae; genus Rosistilla. The sequence goes on from JAWKTL010000003.1 coordinate 21,304, forward strand.
GCTCCACGTGTTGCAGCGTTTGGCCCAACGTCAATCGCGAAAACGGAACGCCCCAAACGGTGACCGCTTCGGGTTTCGCTGGCGGCACATCGCAGCAGACCGTCGGTTCGGAGATCGCTTGATCGACAAGCGATTCCAGCCGCGTGATTTGCCGCTGAAGCTTCGTCAGCGTCGCTTCGGAGTTCCTCGGTTTCCGCTTCAGGAAGACGTTCGTCGCGGTTGAAGCACTTGTTGCGTGACTCATCGATTACAGTTCGTAGGAATGAACGATCAGATCGCCGGTGTGCCTTTGAACGACGTTGATCTTCGTTCCGCACGGCCAGCAATATTGAAAGACGCAGCGGCCAAGCAGGTCCATCGTTTTGCTGACGCGCGGCGGACACGCGACGCAACTGAGCGGCACGCAAACGGTAACTTCGGCGGGACAGCAACCTGTCGGCACTTCGATCACAACCTGTGTCGCGTGCCCCGTTTTGCACTTGTGCATCAACATCGCCAAGATCGGATGATTGCGATAGGAAACGTGCGGTTGCTTGCAGCACATCGCCGGCGCATGGTGCATGGGGTGTGCGGGTTGATACAGCGGAGCCGGAGGGTGAACCGGAGTATGCGCTTCATACGAAGGATATGCCGGATAGGCTTCGCTGTACGGAACGGGCGTCGGATCAATCAGCACCGAAGGCTGATCTTGAACGGGGGGATTGATTGCATCCGGGACCGGAATCTCTTCAAAGGCGACGGGCTTCACCAAGCGGTCGAACCAACCGGCCGAAACCGGCGTTCTGACATTGCCAACGACGAAAAGGGATGCGAGGATCGCAATCGATCCGATTTGGATAGGTTGAGTCTTCATTGCGGGATTTTCTCTGTGGGAGAAGGAAACACTTGATTCTTCTCAATGCTAGTTCGCCGGGCATGGCCGTGCGCTTCTTGCAACTAAATTCCCGCGATCCGCACCAACTCGCAATCGACGCTTGGCTGGATACAATGGTGGTGTCGATTGTCGCGGATACGACGACCTTGTACCGTGCGTGGTCCGGAATGATGCCCTTGCGTCGAATGAAGCGAATGAAGCGAATCACCTCATTTCTGACCACGCGACGTTATCCATCTCCTGTCGTGAGCCAAATCGACAGGCAACCTTCCATCCCCATCAACGAATTGAACACAATGAACAGCATTTTTCTTCGGGCAATGTTATGCGTTGTCCTTGTCGCCAACATTACATCGGCGGCTGAGCAGCCGAACATCTTGTGGATTACGAGCGAAGATCACGGTCCTGAAATGGGATGTTATGGCGACCCTCTCGCCGTCACGCCCAATGTCGACGCACTGGCAAGCAAGGGGATGCGGTTCGACCTTGCTTGGTCGTGCGCTCCGGTTTGTGCTCCGGCACGGACGACAATCATCACCGGCCTGTACCCGCCCACCTGCGGCGGTCAGCACATGCGCAGCATGGTCCCCCTGCCGGAGAAGATTCGTTTTTATCCATTGTATCTGACCGAAGCGGGTTACTACTGCACGAACAATTCAAAAGAAGATTACAACGTGCGAACGCAGGCCTACAAAGGTTGGGCCGATTCGTCGGGCAAGGCGCACTACAAGAATCGCAAGAACGGGCAGCCTTTCTTCGCGATCTTCAATGAGACAAAAAGTCACGAGAGCAAAATACGCACCCGTCCGCATGAACAGATCCTTGACCCGGCGAAGGTTCGCGTTCCGGCTTATCATCCCGACAATGAAGAGACTCGTCGCGACTGGGCACAGTATTATGATGTCGTTTCACGCGCCGATGCGACCGCTGGCCGTTTGCTTGACGAACTCGATCGTCAAGGTTTGACCGACGAAACGATCGTCTTCTACTACGGTGACCACGGTTCGGGAATGCCACGCAGTAAACGTTGGACCTACAATTCCGGTTTGTCGGTGCCGATGGTCGTTTTCTTTCCGGAGAAGTGGAAGCATCTGGCTCCGAAAGAGTATCAAGTCGGTGGAACCAGTGATCGACTGGTCAATTTTGTCGACCTGGCTCCCACCGTCCTCAGCTTGGCGGGAGTTCAACCGCCCGACTGGATGCAGGGACACGCCTTCGCTGGTCGCTATCAGGTCGAGAAGCCGCAATATATGTATGGGTTTCGCGATCGCATGGACGAACGGTACGACATGATTCGAACCGTTACCGATGGGCGATTTCAGTACATCCGAAACTTCAATCCTCACTTCATTTACGGTCAATACGTCTCCTACAACTTCCAGACGCCATCGACCGCCGCTTGGAAGCAGGCCTTTGACGCGGGGCAATGCAACCAGGCGCAATCCCACTTTTGGAAGCTCAAGCCGACCGAAGAGCTTTATGACCTGAAGGCCGATCGAGATCAGGTGAACAATCTGGTCGATTCGCCCGAACATCAGCAGAAGCTTGTGGAATTGCGATCAGCGCTGTTTCAGTGGTGCCACGACATTCGCGACTTGGGTTTCTTGCCGGAAGGAGAAATCCACTCACGCAGCGAAGGAACAACGCCTTATGAAATGGCTCGCGATCCAATGAAGTATCCTTTCGACAAGATCTTCGGAGCCGCCGTCGTGGCGACCCAGCGAGGAATGGACGATCTGTCGACGGTGAAGTCGCTGCTTTCGGACAGCGACAGCGCGGTTCGTTATTGGGGGGCGGTGGGAATCTTGAATCGCGGTGCTCCGGCTGTTGCCGCGTCAAGGGACGTCCTTGTCGCCGCGCTCGACGATTCATCCCCTTATGTCCGCGTCGCGGCTGGTTACGCGTTGGGCAAGTTCGGTGACGAAGCGCGGCAAAAACAAGGGATCGACACGTTGCTGCGGGTTGCGCCAGGGAAGGACAACACAAATGTCTTCGCCGCGCTGACCGCCCTCAACGCGATCGATAAGCTTGACGACAAGGCGGCGTATGCGAAAGATCAGCTTGCCGCGATGCCGGTCGGAAAGCTTGCTTCGCCCGATGGTCGCTACAGTGGCTACCCCGATCGCGTGCTGGAAAAAATTCGTCAGGATATGAACATCAAGAAGTCGAAGAGCAAAGAGTCACGTTGATCCATCATCGCAAGAAAGACGATTTTCCGGTTTGGTTTGCGGCGCGATCGGCACCTTGGTTGTTTTCCGCATCGCTTGCGTTCTTGATCTGCCAAGCGATCTTGGTGGTGATGTGGGTCGATGTGCCGAATCTGCGTGAAACCCTTGCGCGAGAGAATGGCGACACCGCCTTTGAAGCACCCTTGGGCACCAACTATGTCGAACTGACGACTTTGGTTGTGATGTTGCTGATCTGGCCGGTTGTGATTGGCGAATCGATCTTGCATTGGTGCTCGCGTCCCTGGAATCGGCAAACCTATTGGTTTCATTTTTATTCCTTGGTCTTCTGCATCAGTCCGTCGTTGCGGATGTGCGCCAGAAGTGTCGAGATGGGCAAGCGTCTCTGGTTGCCCGGCTTGGGTTGGCGGCAAACCGACAATCGTCTGCGACGACGATTGGAACGCAGGTTCAGCGTCCCCATGATCTGGATCGCGTTGCTGATCTTGCCGGTCTTGGTGATCGAACTGTGGCTGAAGAATCAAGTCGCGGACTATCGTTGGATTCGGCTTGCCCTGCACATCAGCACCGGCGTCATCTGGTTCAGTTTTGCGGCGGAGTTCATTTTGATGGTCTCGGTCGCGGAAAAAAAGATCGCCTACATCAAGCAGCATTGGATTGACTTGGCCATCATTTTGCTGCCGCTGCTTTCGTTTATGCGATCGTTGCGATTGTTAAAGCTGACGGGCGTTTCGCAAATTATTCGAATCTCGCAACTGAATCAGATCGCCCGCACCTATCGCCTTCGCGGCACGGCGATGCGCGCCCTGCGGGCGTTGATTCTGCTGGATCTCTTTCAGCGTTTGGCCAGACGCTCGCCGCAGAAGCAGATCGCGAAACTGCAAATCCAGTTGGACGAACTCGAATCCGAAGCGAAGCAACTTCGTCGGAAAATCGCCCGATTGCAAAGGGAGGTCGAAAGAGACGCCCAGCAGGCCCAGGACGCATCGTCACCATCGGCAACAGCGGCTGCGGAGGACCCGCATTCGGCATCCCCCGCGTCGCGGGTGGACGTTTGACCGCATCGGAAAATGCGACGACCACGTATTCGCAGGGGCAAGATTTTTGGCACAATAGGAAACACGTTCCGCTCCGACTGCCGTCGGAGACAGTTTCCTCTTACCCCAGGACTGACCATTGCTTGCCTCCAGTGCTTTGCAAACCGCACCGCCGAACAGTCGTATCGTCAATGGCACCGCCGTCCCCACATTGGCGTTTGATCGAAGTTCCGAATTGGCATCCTACGCGGCTGGGCAAATCGCGGACATCATTCAAGCGAACCATCAGGCTGGGCGAACGACCGTTCTCGGCTTGGTGACGGGATCGACGCCGACGGGGACCTATCGGGAACTGATCCGTCGCCACCAGCAGGAACAGCTCGACTTTTCCAATGTGAAGATTTTCTTGTTGGGCGAGTACATTGGATTGGAGCCCGAAAGCCCGCAAAGCCACCTGACATCGATTCGCCATTATTTAACCAAGCATATCAACATTTCCGAAGAGAACCTGCACGTTCCCGATACGAACGTTCAAGCGGATCAAATCGATGCAGCTTGCGCCGCTTACGAATTGGCGATCGAAGAAGCGGGCGGTTTGGATATTGTCGTCTGCGGCATCGGTCGCAACGGACATGTCTCCTTCAACGAGCCGTTCAGTATTCGCAATAGTCGGACGCGAATGTGTACGCTCGATCCGGTGACGCGTCGAGCGGCGGCGAGTGACTTTTTTGGTGAGGAGTACGTCCCCACACACGCGATCACCGCCGGTTTGGAAACGATCATCAGCGCTCGGAAAATCCTCTGCTTGGCTTTGGGGGAACACAAGGCGTCGATGGTGCGCGAGGCGTTCGAAGGGGGAATCACCGACCGCGTTCCGGCCAGTTTCCTTCAAGAACACGGTAACCTGCAATTGCTGCTGGATCAGCCGGCCGCTGGGATGTTGACGGGGGTGGCGACACCATGGTTGCTGGGCAATATGTCGTGGGATGAAGCCATGATCAAACGCGCTGTGCTGTGGCTCAGCGAGATTTCGGGCAAGGCGCTTTTAAAGCTTGATGACAACGACTTTCGCGTCAACGATCTGCATCAATTGCTGCGGCACTATGGTCCCGCCGAACGACTGTCGCATCGCGTCTTTCGCATGCTGATGGACACAATTGATTACCATCCGGCTGGCCGCGACAGTCAAGTTTGCTTGTGCTTCAGCCCGCATCCGGACGACGACGTCATCAGCATGGGGGGTACCTTAATTCGCTTGGTGGAAGACGGACATGAGGTGCATGTGGCGTACATGACCAGCGGAAACATCGCCGTCTTCGATCACGATGCGTTGCGCGTGGCCGACTTGGTGACGGAATACAACCGCCTGTTTGGGATCGACCTGGAACGATCGGGGCAAGTCGAAGATCAAGTGCGTCGCGGATTGGAATCGAAGAAACCCGGACAGCCCGATTGCGACGCCATTCAACGCATCAAGGGTTTGATCCGCTGGAGCGAAGCACGCGCGGCGGCCGTCAAAGCCGGCTGCCATGAAGAAAATCTGCACTTCTTGGATCTGCCCTTCTATCGCACCGGAACGGTTACCAAGAATCCGGTGGGAGAGGATGACGTGCAGATCATTTATGATTTGTTGCTGAAAGTGAAACCGCATGTCATTTTCGTGGCGGGCGATTTGGCGGACCCTCATGGGACGCATCGTGTTTGCGCCGAAGCGGTGTTCCTTGCGATTGGACGCCTGAAAGCCGCCAATCAGCCGGTTCCAGAGGTGTTGCTCTATCGCGGCGCTTGGCAAGAGTACGCGTTGCACGAAATTGAAATCGCCGTTCCGTTGAGCCCCGACGATTTGGAGCTGAAGCGAAAAGCGATCTTCATGCATGAAAGCCAAAAGGACGAAGCTTTGTTCCCCGGCAGCGACCCCCGAGAATTCTGGCAGCGTGCGGAAGACCGCAATCGGGGAACGGCGGATGCCTACAATCAATGTGGTCTCCCCGAATATTACGCTTTGGAAGCGTTTACACGTTGGAACGGCGAACCGATCTAGCAATGAACGAAGCGAATCAGACGTCTCGGGTTGCCGTCATCGGCGGAGGGCTAAGCGGTTTGGTGGCTGCGTTCGACCTGCGACACCGCAAGCCTCACCTCGATGTTGTTTTGTACGAGGCGAGCGATCGGGTCGGCGGCGTCATTTGGACGCAGCGCGAGGGAGAATTCTTGCTGGAATTTGGTGCTGACAGCTTCTCCACTCAGCCTGCTGGCGCCATCGAACTGTGTGAAGATCTTGGGATTGCCGAGCGATTGATCGATCCACTGGACAAGAATCGACGCGCGTTCATCCTGCGTGAAGGTAAGCTCGTCCCAGTTCCGGAAGGCTTCGCTTTATTGAGGCCCACCGACTTGAAGAAGGTACTGGCATCCCCACTGCTCTCCATTCCCGGACGTTTGCGATTGGTCAGCGAGGTATTTGTAAAGGCCAAGCGGGACGGGGCGGATGAGAGTTTGCAGAGCTTCGCATTGCGGCGTTTCGGTCGAGAAGCGTTTGAGCGTTTGATTCAGCCCCTGGTTGCGGGAATTTATACCGCCGATGCCGCCAAACTGAGCATGCGGGCGACAATGCCGCAGTTTGTCGACTGGGAAGCGAAGTATGGAGGCATGGTCCGCGCGACATGGGCGCTGAAAAAGGAGAACAAGGACGATGTCGCGCGTTCGGCCAGCGGAGCACGTTACGCCCAGTTTCGTAGCCTGCCGGGAGGCATGGGCGAATTGTTCGACACGCTGGTCGACAAGATAGGAACAGAGAATATTCGCCTTCAGCATCGCATCACTAACTTGAGCCGCGATGGTCGACGATGGGTTGTCGAGACACCTCATGGAAGCGAAACGTACGACGCGGTGATCGTAGCCCTTCCCGCACCGGCAGCCGCGTCGCTGTTGCAGCAGGTCTGCGCGACGGCGGTCGATACATTACAACAGGTCCCTTACGCTAGCTCTGCGTTGGTGCTGCTCGGGGTGCGAAAAAGTCAAGTCCGTCATCCACTGGACGGTTTTGGGATGGTTGTTCCCACGATCGAGAAACGCGAAATCATTGCCGCCAGTTTCTTGAACCGGAAGTTTGCATGCCGAGCTCCGGAGGATCATCATCTGATTCGCGTCTTTATTGGTGGCGCTATGCAACCGGAATTGTTGCAACGCGGCGACGATGAACTCGTGGATACCGCACGACGGGAACTGGCCGACCTGATTGGTCTGACGGGGGAACCAACGTTGCAGCGAATCGCTCGATGGAACGCCGCGATGCCGCAGTATCATGTGGGGCATTGCGATCGTCGTGATCAAATCGACGGAGCGATCCAAGAAATTCCGGGCCTGGAATTGGCGGGCAATGCGTTGCATGGTGTCGGTATCGCTTACTGCATTCGAACCGCGCGGGCCGCGGCTGGTCGCGTTCTCGAATTCCTTCGTTCATGTACGTAACATCCATTCGTCTGGTTGATCGCCTACGCAATTCGGTTCGGACATGTTTTGAACGCGGTGGGCAAAGCCTGTTATAATAAGGGACTGCTTCCCGTGGGCCGCGTCATGCGACGGATTCGCATCCGTTGTCATGTCGTAACGGGATGCAATATCCGAGTGGCTGCCCATCGGCTTGCCTCACCACACCTCCCTTTGCGTCATTGCTTTCCCAACAGCGATTGGTCTTATGTTCCAACGATATGCAATCCTGCTGCTGATATTCGTCGCAGCCCCGGCACTCGCACAAACTTCCGAGATCGCAATCCTTCCCTCGCGTATCGAGTTGACGGGGCAGCGTGCTTCCCAGCGGTTCTTGGTGCAGCAAGTCGTTGCGGGTCAGATCGGCAAACAGATCACGGAAAATGTGACATTAACATTGAAAAGCGATGGAATTGCCGAGATCGCCGACAACCGTTTGCTGGCAATTGGTGAAGGGCAAACAGAGTTGATCGCAACCGACGCGGCCGGCAATACGGCATCGGCGATGGTGATCGTCCGAAAAGCGGACGTTGCCGAGCCGATTCGCTTCGAGGCGGATGTTCAACCAGTGTTGGCGAAAGCCGGTTGCAACAGCGGTGCCTGCCATGGCGCATTGGCGGGCAAGGGGGGATTTCGTTTGTCGCTGCTGGGCTATGACAGTGCCGGCGACTATTTCAATATCTCAAAACAAACGCGAGGTCGACGCGTGGAGCTTGCCGATCCAGCTCGCAGCCTGCTGGTGGCGAAGCCCAGTGGCATGATCCCGCACAAAGGAGGCCTTCGGCTTCCGGAAGACTCAGCGAATTATCGAGTGCTGCTGGATTGGATTTCCGCCGGGGCGAAGGGGCCTGCTGATGATGACCCGAAGCTGGACCGAATTGAAGTCTTGCCAAAAGATGTTCGTTTAGCGAAGGGAGATGAACAACAACTGGTTGTCCAGGCGCGTTACGACAACGGGCAAGTTCGAGATGTAACGCAGTGGGTACGATGGTCCAGCACCAACGACGCGGCGGCCCGTGTTGACGAAGCGGGCAAGGTGACGGTGACCGGACCCGGCGTGGGAGCGATCACGGCGTGGTTCGCAAGTCGGATCGTGATTGCCAATGTGATTGTCCCCTACCCCCAAGAGGTGACCGAGCAGGAGTATGCCGTTTTGCAGCCTCGTAATTTCATCGACCATGAGGTGCTTCGGAAGCTGCGGCAGTTGAACCTTCCGCCGAGTCCGATTGCGGGCGACAGTGAATTCTTGCGGCGTGTTTACCTGGATACCGTCGGTTGTCTCCCTTCCATCGAGGAAACGCAAGCCTTCTTGAATGATGAGGACCCGAACAAGCGGGATGCATTGATTGAGCGTCTGTTGGCGAGCCCCGAATTCGTCGACTACTGGACCTATCGTTGGTCGGACATTCTGTTGGTCAATGGTGCGAAGCTGAGACCGCTGGCTGTGGAGGCTTTCTATCGATGGATTCATCAGCAGGTCGAAGCGGGGACGCCGTGGGACGTGTTCGTTCGTGATATCTTGACCGCCAAGGGATCATCGATCGAGAACGGAGCGACCAATTTTTTCGCGAACCACCAGACGCCGGAAGAGATGACGGAAAATGCGAGTCAGGCATTTCTTGGATTATCCATCGCGTGCGCCAAGTGTCACAATCACCCTTTGGAAAAATGGACGAACGACCAGTACTACGCTATGGCCAACCTGTTTGCTCGCGTGCGCGCCAAGGGGTGGGGAGGCGACAGTCGCAATGGCGATGGCAAGCGGACGCTGGTTGTTTTGAATCGAGGGGATCTGATTCAACCTTTAACGGGAAAACCGCAGCCCCCCGCGCCGTTGGATTCCGAGCCGATGGCTTTCGACGATCCGACCGACCGACGGGTTTACCTGGCCCGCTGGCTTACCGCGCCCGAGAATCCTTACTTCGCGCGAAGCATTACGAATCGCGTTTGGGCAAACTTCTTCGGCACGGGACTGGTTGAGACGGTCGACGACATGCGTGTCAGCAATCCCGCATCGAACGAAGCGTTGCTTTCGTCTGCGGCACAACATCTGGTCGATCATCAATTCGATTTGAAATCACTGATGCGCACGATTCTGCAGTCGCGGTCTTATCAACGCAGCAGTCGGGCGTTGCCGGGAAATGAGAATGAAAAACGATTCTATTCACATTATTATCCACGCCGACTGATGGCCGAAGTTTTGCTCGATGCGATCTCGAATGTGACCGACAAGCCGACTGCATTCACGCAGGTTGCGTTCCCCGGTTCGGATACACAAAAGACCGACGCGTACCCATTGGGGACGCGAGCGTTGGAGTTGTATGATTCCGCGGTTGACAGTTACTTTCTGCAAACGTTTGGTCGCAACACGCGTGACATCACGTGCGAATGTGAACGCAGCAACGAACCGAGTGTCGTTCAGGTGTTACATTTGAGCAACGGGAGCACGATCAATGAGAAGTTGTCAGCGGTTGACAATCGACTTGGGCGTTGGATCGACCAGGGGATGGATGACGCAACGATCATCGATCGCACCTTCTTGGCGGCGCTCTCTCGAATGCCGACCGATCGCGAACGCGAAGCTCTGGTCAATGCAATCGCCGACCAAGCGGACAGGCGTGCGGCATTGGAAGACATGATGTGGGGAGTAATGAGCAGCCGCGAATTCCTGTTTGCTCACTGATCGTTCCGACAACAGGGCGTTTCCGTTCCCGCCGTACTTTCAGACGAATCGATCGCATCACAGAGGCATCAAGCCGGCGGAGGACCAGCTTGGGCGAGCGGCAGGAAAAAACTTACCAAAAGTTTAACCCCTCACCCTCCCCTCTCCCCTTTAAAAAAGGGGAGAGAGGGGGCAGCGGAAGGTAACTTTTTTCCTGCCGCTCGCCTAGAAAGAAATCTCCGTGTCTACGCGTCTCTGTGCGTATCAATACTACCCCGAACGCTATGGCTCCACACGCCCGCTCGCCAGGCAACAGGTTGACAACATTCCGCCTTCTCGAGAATCGGTTGACTTTTCGAGACGAGGCGACGATAATTCATGCGGAGACTCGGCCGGACCGGGAGCCCTTGCGGCCGCCGGGAAGGATTTTGTCTCCTTTTTTTATGAGCTTTTATCGCGTCCGCTTCCATAGGGATTTGGAACGAACACGATTCCGTGTAGCGTCCTGGGCCGGTCATCAGCTCGCTTAGTTTGCTGCCGATACTCAAGGCGTTGAATCCACCCAGCAAACTCTTGTTCAATTCTCGTTCGGGTTGGCGCATCCATTCCTAGGCCAGGACGTCGATATCCCCAGTTCAGGCAATATATACATGAGTCCGCCACCTGTATCGGTACGCTTAAGTACGACGAGGAAAAGAGTGGAGCTGGTACGATCCAATCTGCTCGCTGCGTTCCCTTGGTTGTCTTTACGAAATAGCGTTCAAGTTTCCTAACGAAACGAATGTCGTTTTGCTCTTCGACTTGATCCATAACGATCAGGCCATGTTCCTGCTTCAGACGAACGAAATAGTAAAAGCGTTCCAATAAAAAAACATGGTCTTTTCGCAGGAACTCTTGCGCTTCAAAGGTTTCTGGAGGTCGGACACCTCGCGGTATCACAGAAGCAAACAGCTTAGCATCATGATCCCGAAGTAACCGAAACATGCCCCTGGCCAATTCCATGCATGCTTGACCGTAACCCGTGAATTCATCTCTTGTCTGCGGTTGCTTTTGCAAACCCTTTGAAAGAAACGCACGCGCGTTCCGTTTTCGTTCTTCATCTCCTTGAGGAGCTGCCTGATCGGCCCATTTGACTCGATCTTTATCGAGTAGCTTGGAACCTTTGAATTCTTTCTTGAAGTCAGCCAATCGTACTCCAAAACAGTTTTCTTCGAGGCTCGCCATGGCTCGAACAAAAGGCCATACACGCCGATCCTGCAGCGCGATTCCGCCTCGAACTTCGTATGGCATTTGTTGATGATCGTGGCCACTCTCGTCCAGAAACAGCAGCCAACTCATACGCAAGCCTCCCGGCTGGTGGTAAAGTTTCGATTGCGGGCAGCAGTCCCGAACACAACGGGGTTGGCAAGTTGGTCATGCCAGCACGTAGGCCGCACCAGCGGGGAGGGTTGTTTGCTTCTCGATATGCATCAAGCTGAGGGAGGACCAGCTAGAAAGAAATCTCCGTGTCTACGCGTCTTTGTGCGTATCAATACTTCCCCAAACGCTATGGCTCCACACGCCCGCATGACGCGGGCGTGTGCAAGTCATATCCGGAAAAGATTCGGGCAAACGTCTTACGCCCCCGCGACTTCCCAACCTTTACGATACTCTTTGGTCAGATACTGATCCGCTTCGGGGCAGTTGGTTGCCTTCAATGAAGCGGCATCCCATTGCAATTCCTTCCCGGTGCGGTAGGCGACATTTCCCAGCAGAACCGCTTCGGTCAAGGCACCGGAGTAATCGAAATTGCACGTGGTCGGCGAACCTTCCTTGCAAGCCTTGATCCATTCGGCATGGTGTCCAATCGACGCGGGGATCGTTTGCTCCGGCGGTTGAAAATCAGCAAACTTTTCTTTCGGGAAGAGCTTGTAATTTCCGTAGCTGGCGAACATGTGCCCTTCGGTACCGACAAACATTACGCCGCTACTGGGAACGCGTTCTCCCGCAACTTCGCGTGGCGTGAGATTTCCGTCGTACCATGTCAGTCGAAGCGGAGCCAAATCGCCGCGGGCGGGGAACTGATAAATCACCTTCAATCCCAGAGGGCACGTTTCAGGGTGAACCTCGGGTCCCTCAGCGCGACACGATGTTGGGTGTCGCAAGTCGAGCGCCCAGAACGGCAAGTCCATGTAATGGCAAGCCATATCGCCGAGCGTTCCCTGACCGAAATCCCACCAACGACGCCAGTTTGCTGGATGATAACGTCCGGCGACGTAAGGTCTTTCCGGTGCCGGACCAAGCCACAAATCCCAATCCAACGTAGCGGGAGGTTGTTCGCCACCTTCGGGTCGTTCACCGCCGCCCCAGCCTTTACCGACCCAAACGTGAACATCGGTCACATCGCCCAAGACGCCGGACTTGACGATCTCGACCACACGGCGATAGTTGTCGCCGGCGTGGATCTGCGTCCCCAATTGCGTCGCAACCCCTTTAGCTTTCGCCGCTTCGGCGATGATACGGGCTTCGGTGACGGTATGGGTGAGTGGTTTTTCGCAGTAGCAATGCAATCCCGCGTTGATCGCGCGAATCGAAGCGGGAGCGTGGCTGTGGTCAGCCGTTCCGATAACGATCGCATCGGCGCGATCGGCTTCCTTGTCGATCATCTCTCGGTAGTCGCGATACAACGTTGCCTTTGAACTGAGCCGCCGCTCGGTCCAGGTAGTTCTTGTCGATATCACACAATCCGACGATGTCTTCACCTTTGACTCCGTCGATATCCGCCGCAGCGCGATTGGCGGTGCCGACGCACAGAATTTTCAACTTGTTGTTGGCGGATGTCGACTCTTCGGCGGGCACTTCGCTCCACACACCATGGGAAAGGACCGCCGCGGCGGCACCGGACGTTTGCACAAAGCGTCGTCGATTGAAAGCAGTTCGTTTTGTCATCGGCAGTCTAATTCCAAAAGCGAGGAAGGAGATGTACGTCTCGCGGGCCGAAATGAGATCACTTGCTCGATACGACGTGACTGGGTCATTTCGGACCACGGACGGTCTAAAGCGTGGGTCCAACATGCGGGCGACAAGCATCCGTCGACCGCGATCCCATGATAACGTAAATTCGCCGACGTGTGGCGGGAAAAGCGGAATCGAATTCATTTCAGAGTCGCTGAATCCCTGGATAGACCCTTCCCGAAGCATTTCGCACCGATCCCGTTAGACGTCGAGGTTGCGGACATCCAACGCATGCTTTTCGATGAATTCACGTCGGGGCTCGACTTTGTCTCCCATGAGCAACCGGAACATCTCGTCGGCGGCACCAGCGTCGGTCAGATTCACTTTGACTAGCGTGCGGTTTGCCGGATCGAGAGTCGTTTCCCGAAGTTCCTCGGCGTTCATTTCGCCCAGACCTTTGAATCGCGTTAACGTCAGCCCTTTCTCGCCGGCCGCTCGGACTTCGGACAGCAATGTTCGTAAGTCTTCCAAGCCTCGAACGTTTTCGTCGCGAACCAGCTTGAAACGAGGTTCGGTCGCGCCCGTCCGTTCTTGAGGAATGAGATCTTCGACCGAGAAGTTCAATGGCTCCAGATCTTTCAAGCTGGAGTTGATCGTTCGTACTTCGTGAAGTTCGACTAGACGCCCGAAGACCGAAGCCTTTGTATCGGCGGACGCGTCGGACTCCGCGGAGGGCTCGTCTGCGCCAGCGGGGGTTCCGTCGACTGCTGATTCGGATGCGGTGGCGTCGTCCGATTCGTCGGGCAGATCGAGGGTGATGTTGTTCGCCTCCATAAACGCACTCAGATCGGATTGATCTTGGAACCAGTGTTCGTCCGGTCCGACAAGCAGATGAAGGGGTGGAAGGCGTCCGCTTGTCGGGTCCATTCGGTTGGCATGCGCACGCAAGCTGATTCCCCGTCGTTCCAACGCGACGATTGCTTCTTCGCAGGCGGCTAATGTTTCGCAAAGCTTTCGCATGTCGGCACCTTCAACGCGCCGACCGTCTTCTGTTTCCAAGACTCCTTCGGACAAACCGCGTTCAAGAAGCTGTCGCTTCATCTCTTCATCGGTTTGCACATATTCGCGGTGCTTCCCTTTGACGACACGAAACAGTGGCGGCTGCGCGAGGTAGACGTGCCCGCCGGCAACAAGCTGGTACATCTGACGGTAGAAGAAGCAAAGCAACAGTGTGCGAATGTGCGATCCGTCGACATCGGCATCGGTCATGATGACCACCTTATTGTACCGACGCTTGGTGAGGTCTTGATCCAATCCGATTCCGGTGCCGATCGCTTGGATCATGCTTTGGACTTCTTCATTGGCCAGAACCTTGTCTTCCCGGCTTTTGTAAGCGTTGATGATCTTTCCGCGAAGCGGCAGGATGGCTTGAAAGTCCCGCATTCTTCCCCCTTCGGCGGACCCACCCGCCGAATCACCTTCCACGAGGTAGACCTCGCATTCTTCCATGTTCTTGCTGATGCAGTCGCGCAGCTTGCCGGGCAATCCGCCACCACCCAAAGCGTCTTTTCGTTTTCGCAGCAGGTCTTTGGCTTTCCGAGCCGCTTCGCGCGCTTCGGCGGCGAGCAGTCCTTTCCGAACGATCGACTTGGCGATGCGGGGGTTCTCCTCCAGGTACTTCCCAAGGTGTTCGCCGATTCCGTTCGTGATAACGCTTTCGACTTCGCTGTTTCCCAGTTTGGTTTTCGTTTGGCCTTCAAACTGCGGATGCAAAACGCGGACGCTGATGACCGCGGTGAGACCCTCGCGGAAGTCGTCGCCGGTGGGCGTTACATTCTTGAAAAGCCCTTCCTTCTTGCCGTAGTTATTCAAGCTGCGAGTCAGCGCCGATCGGAACCCCGAGACATGAGTGCCCCCTTCGATCGTGTGAATATTATTGACATACGACTGCACGTTCTCGGTAAACTCCGTCGAATACTGCAACGCGATCTCGTATTCCACGTCGTCGCGATGCCCGCTGAACGACATCACTTCGGGATGCAACGCATCGCTGGCCCGATTCAAGTGTTCAACAAATTCGACGATACCGCGTTCGTAATAGAAGTCAGCCTCTTCGCCGTTGCGTTCATCCAAGAACTTGATGCGAACGCCGCTGTTCAAGAACGCCAGTTCCTGCAAACGTTTGTTCAAGATGTCGAAGCTGAACTTGGTGGTCTGAAAGATCTGCGCGTCCGGCTTGAACGTGGTCTTGGTCCCGGTTCGTTTCGTTTCGTGCCCTTTCTGAACGGGCCCGCGTGGTACGCCGCGGTCGTACGCTTGCGTCCAGGTGCTTCCTTCCCGATGGACTTCGACGTCGCACCATTGCGAAAGGAAGTTGACCACCGTAACCCCCACGCCGTGCAAGCCGCCCGATGTTTGATAGGCCCCCTCCTTGAACTTGCCGCCAAACTTCAGAACGGTCATCACCCCTTCAAGCGTGCTGACTTCGCGGTCCAACTCCTCGGACAGTTGATCGTGCTTGCCGACGGGGATTCCTCGACCATCGTCCTCCACCGTAACCGATCCGTCGTTGTGAACGGTGACTTGAACGGATTTCGCGAATCCGGCCATCACTTCGTCGATCGAATTGTCCACGACCTCGTAGACCAAGTGGTGCAGTCCACGCGACGTGGTGTCGCCGATGTACATGCTAGGACGTTCGCGGACATGTTCCAAATCGGAAAGATGCGTCAGGTCGGCGGGGTTGTATTCCGCGTTGGCTTCGCGTCGGGCGGATTTTGCGTTTGCGTCGGATTCCGGGGCGGCGTCGCTCATTGAGTACCTAAATTCGAGAAAAGGAATCGGATACGTCGGCCAGTGGCAAACGGATCGCGGATCGCATGATTCTGTTGATTAAAGTTCGTGAATTCGTCCTCAAATTTTATCCGATTTTCGTCCCGATGACGATGGCACTTCGCCATGCGAATCTCCTTTCAGCGATGCCCGGTTGACAGGCGTTTGATCATTCGCTTCCGCGACGAAATGCCGTGAATGCTTGATCGCTTCGCTTTCTCAATTTGAGTTTCCACGTCGATCATGCGGTATCGAAGATTGATGGAATCCGTAGAATAGCGTCTGATTTTCGATGTCTTGAAACGAAATCGAGTTCGCGCGACGGTCGCCGGTGGCGGCCCAGCGGCGAATCGTGCTTGGCACGTCGTTCACACGTTCTTTAACCTTAACGGAATTGGTTGCTATGTCTGCTCAGATGCTTCCCGCCCGAGACAAAGTGGAAGTCCAAAACACATGGGATTTATCGCGTTTGTACGACGATGATGCCGCGTGGGAAGTCGATTTCGCAAAATTTGAAGCTGCGATTCCGCAGTACGGGGCGTTTCGCGGCACCCTTGGAACGTCAGCCGCTTCACTGGCCGAGGCATTGCGTTTCGACAGCGATCTGGATCGTCTTGGCGAACGTTTGGGAACCTATGCGTTCTTGAAAACCGCCGAAGATCAGACAAACGCTCAGTATCAAGCAATGCAGGCCAGGTTTCAGAATGTCGCCGTTCGGGCTAGTCAAGAATCGAGTTGGATGCGTCCGGAGTTGATGGCGATTCCAGACGATGTGATGGCCGAATTTTTGCAGTCTTCCGAACTTGAATTGTTTCGCCGTCAGTTGGAACAGACGATTCGATACAAGCCGCACACGCTGTCGGACAACGAAGAACGCCTGCTGGCCATGCAGGGAGAAATGGCGGGAGCGGCCGGAAACGCGTTTCGCCAACTGCACGACGCCGATTTGAAGTTCGGAACGATGACCGATCATGAAGGTCGCGAGATCGAACTGTCCAATGCAACCTTTGGCCAAATGATGGTCAGCCCGGATCGTGACGTTCGACGGCAAGCGTTTCATCAGTACTACGAGCAGTTCGCCGGGCATCAGCATGTGCTTGCCGCCACACTGGCCGGCAGCATCCACCGCGACGTTTACTATGCTCGAGCCCGCAATTACGAAAATTCGTTAACCAATTCATTGTTCCATGACAATGTTCCCCAATCGGTTTACGACAATCTGATCGCGGCCGTTCGCGAATCGTTGCCGGCCGTTCATCGTTATTTCGACGTGCGGCGACGCAAGATGAAGTTGGACGATATCCATCAGTACGATACCTACGTTCCAATTCTCGATTCGGTCAAGAAGCATCACTCCTGGGAGCAGGCGGTCGACGTTGTGCTCGATTCACTGTCGCCCCTGGGGGCGGAGTATTGCGAGACGCTGGCGACCGGATTGCGGGGACGCTGGTCCGATCGATACCCAAATCGCGGCAAGCAAAGTGGCGCTTTCAGTTGCGGCAGCTTTGACGGCGATCCCTACATCTTGATGAACTTCAAAGAGGAAGTGCTCAATGATGTCTTCACATTGACGCACGAAGCGGGACACTCGATGCACAGTTGGTATTCGTCCAAGCATCAACCTTACGAATACTACAATTACACGATCTTCGTGGCGGAGGTGGCCAGCACCTTTAACGAGCAGTTGCTTGCCGAGCATTTGATTTCGATAGCGACCGACGACTCCGAACGGGCGTATTTGATCAACCAGCAGATCGACAGCATTCGCGCTACGATCGTTCGCCAGACGATGTTCGCCGAGTTCGAGAAGATCACTCATGAAATGGCCGAATCGGGCAAGCCTTTGACGGTGCAGACATTCAAGGAAACCTACCGTGAACTGTTGCAGGCCTATTTCGGGCCTGATTTCGTCATCGATGAACAACTGGACCTGGAGTGCTTCCGGATCCCTCACTTTTATCGCGCCTTCTATGTTTACAAGTACGCCACGGGCCTGAGCGCTGCGATTGCTTTGTCGCAGCGCGTCCTGCAGGGTGGGCCCGCGGAACTGAAGGATTACATGAAGTTCCTTTCGGGCGGATGCAGCAAAGACCCGCTCGATCTTCTTCGTGACGCGGGTGTCGACATGACCGAACCGACTCCCGTGGCCACCGCTTTGGAGCGTTTTAATCAGTTGGTCGATCAGCTTGACGCGTTGCTTTAGGCATCGTGCGATTTGCTGTTCAGCGGCTTCCCAGAGCCTGGAACACAATTTCCCGTTGTGCCGACGACGACGATCAGGTTGCAAACGCGAAGGAAAATGATTTTACTTTAATGCCGTGCGTGGTCTGAATTGACGCCATCGCATCGACATGAAGCGAATCACACTTTTTCGCCCACACGATCTTTACCGAGCCAACTTTGTGAGGAATTTCGAGGCGTGACGACTAACGAGGATGATCTGCCGGGACCGGAAGAGGTTCAGCAATTGCGAGCCGCTTCCTACAACGCGACGTTGATCGATCGCACGGACGTTCATGAAGACTTGGCCCTGTTCAGAATCAAACCGGATTCCGGCGTCCCAGCCTTCAAGCCTGGACAGTATCTAACCCTGGGTCTGGGATACTGGGAGGATCGCGTATCCCATTCGCAAAAGGAACACTTGAAACCGCGACAGCTTCGCAAGGTTGTTAAACGAGCGTATTCGATCGCCTGTCCGATGTTGGACTCGCAAGGCGAGATCGCACCGTGCAGTCGGTTGGATTACTTTGAATTTTACATCACGCTGGTTCGAGAGGCTGAATCGCCGCCGGCACTGACACCGCGATTGTTCCAACTGAAAGCTGACGACCGATTGTTCGCGGCTTCGCGGATTGTCGGAAATTACGTTCTCGATGGGGTTGAGGACGACGACAATGTCGTCTTTTTCGGAACCGGTACCGGCGAGGCGCCTCACAACGCGATGGCTACCGAATTGCTCAGTCGAGGACATCGAGGTCGCATCGTGACGGCAACCTGTGTTCGAATGCGACGCGATTTGGCTTATATGGAGACGCAGTTGAAGCTTGCGGAGTTGTATCCGAATTACAAGTATCTTCATTTCACGACGCGCGAGATCGAAAACACCGATCCGCGATTGGCCGGATATGTCGGCAAACAGCATCTTCAGGATGTTGTAAAGTCGGGCGAGTTTGAACGATCCGCCGAAATGAAACTCGATCCGCAAACCACCCACGTCTTTTTATGTGGCAATCCGGCGATGATCGGATATCACGTTCCCGGTACACCTGAATTGAAGACCCCCGGCATGCTGCAAATCTTGAAGCGACTGGGTTTCCACGATCATGGCAGCGAGGGTCCGGGTCAGATTCGCTTTGAGAAATACTGGTAATGGCCGATCCACGCTTCCCAGCCGACGAACACGAAGAGGACATCGATCGCGACGTTGCACGACGTCCGCGCTTTCAGATTAGTATTCGGACGATGCTGCTGATCACAGCGGTCTTCAGCGTCATGTCGGCCGGATTGTTTCACGCATCGCGGATTCCCGTCATCAGCGATGAACTGGCCGCACTGTCCGGACGCGGTTCGGATTCAAGAGGTCCTGATCGCATGATGCAGATTGTGTTCATCATGTTCACCTACTCGATGCCGTTGCTGATGGCTTTCTTGTTGGCGATGATGTCAACCGTTTGGCAATACTTCAATCGCCGTCGATAACCTGGGAGTTTGACAATGGCTCAATACATTCTGGCACTCGATCAAGGAACCACCTCCAGCCGAGCAATCTTGTTCGACAAGCAGGGCCAAATTCAGGGTGTGGCGCAGAAAGAGTTCACTCAGATCATGCCTCAGCCGGGGCATGTCGAACACGATCCCGAAGAGATATGGACCAGCCAGTTGGAGGTTGCCCGCAAAGTGGTCGCCGACGCCGGGCTAACGCATCGCGATATCGCTTCGATCGGGATCACGAACCAACGCGAAACGGTTGTCGTTTGGGAACGCGAAACCGGAAAGCCGATTCAAAATGCAATTGTTTGGCAGAGCCGCATCACGTCGCCGATCTGCGATCAATTGACCCGCGACGCGACGGGGGACGTGTTCCGAGAAAAGACCGGTCTGCTGATCGATCCCTATTTTTCGGGGACGAAGATCAAGTACATTCTCGATCGACACGATGGACTGCGCGAACGCGCTCAACGAGGCGAGGTCCTTTTCGGAACCGTCGACAGCTTTTTAATCTGGCGATTAACAGGCGGTCGTCACGTCACCGACTACAGCAACGCAAGTCGAACGTTGTTGTACAACATCCACGATCTTCAGTGGGATGAAGAACTGTTGCGGCTGCTCGATGTCCCCGCGGCGATGTTGCCTCGCGTCCTTCCCTCCAGCGGCGAGTTCGGCATCGCAAGCGATGAATTCTTCGGCGGTCCGATCCCCATCACGGGCGTCGCGGGAGATCAGCAAGCGGCCACATTTGGTCAAGCTTGTTTCGACATCGGAAGTGCGAAAAACACATATGGCACGGGATGCTTCATGTTGATGAACATCGGCGAGGAAGCCAAGCTTTCCGACAATCGGTTGCTGACGACGATCGGCTGGGGCATCGACGGCAAGGTGACTTATTGCCTTGAAGGTTCCATCTTCATCGCCGGCGCGATCGTGCAATGGCTGCGGGACGGCTTGGGATTGATCAAGCAATCCGAAGATGTTGAAGCCCTGGCCGAAGAGGTTCCCGATTCGGGGGACGTCGTCGTCGTTCCGGCATTGGTCGGACTTGGCGCACCGCATTGGGACCCTCACGCGCGAGGAGCGATCTTGGGCATCTCGCGCGGCACGACGGCCGCCCACATCGCACGCGCGGCGATTGAATCGATGGCCTTTCAAACCCGCGATGTTCTCGAAGCGATGCAGCAGGATTCCGGCACAAAACTGAAATTATTGAAAGTCGATGGTGGAGCCAGTCGCAATAACGGCCTGATGCAATTTCAAGCCGACATCTTGGACACGCAAGTGCAGCGTCCGACGATCAGCGAGACGACCGCATTGGGAGCGGCTTACCTGGCGGGCCTGCACGTGGGCTATTGGTCGGGCCTTGACGACGTGCGAAACAATTGGGCTTTGGATCGTGAATTTTCGCCCACGATGGAATCGTCGCAGCGACAAGACCGTTATGCTCAGTGGAAGTCGGCAGTTTCCCGTTCGTTGAATTGGGCTTAAGCTGGAATGCTACAAAGTTGTTATTGCGTCGATTCCTTGTTGCGAGAGTTTTGTGCCTTCGTACTTCGTGTCGAGAAGCAAGGAGCATCTAGGGCTTCACTGCTCACAGTATTGGTGTTCTGAGCTTTGTGAACGACCCCCATGAGCTCGCCTCATGGGTGAAGTAGATTGATGGCTAGAAAGAAGGCCCCGCGATGCCCCGCCTTTCGGCTGTCCGCCCGCGTGCGGCGACGGACGGCGGAAAGGAGCGATGGCGTGGGGAACGCGTCCTCGGCATTTTATTTACGGACGAGCCCTTGGATTACATCTGGCGCGTTCAGTATTGATATAGGTGAAAAACGATGAATCGATGGTTCCTCTCCGCATTCTGCCTCTTGTTTATTTCGCTGCGACTTTCGGCGGATGACAGCATCGCAACTTCGGAATTAAAGAAGCTTCCCGATGACCCAGCGGCAACGATGGTCGCGGGCATCGACCGGTTTCTTCTGCGCAAGTTGGATGACGCCGCCGATAGCCGCGCTGAACATTGGACCGACGAGGCTTCCGTTGCCAAGAACATACAAATTTTGAAGAGCCAACTGGGACTGGAACCGAGCCGCTATCCAAGCGATCCGGTGATACGACATCCCGCATTGCTGGCGACCGATGCATTGGCGGTGCATGCGGTCGACTGGCCCGTTCTTTCGCATCCCGCCCCCGTCGGTTCAGGCAACCGATGCGTCCGCCGCAATCCAGTGGCAGCCTTCACTTTGGGGTGACGGGCTGCTGTGGCTACCCCGCAAGCCGACGTCAAGCATTGCGATCGTCTTGACGCACGATGGCGGTCCTTCACTGTGGTCCGATGCTGACGAAGCCCTCTCAGCCGCCTACAAAGCAAGCGTTTGCAAGCGGCTCGTCGATCAAGGAACCATCGTGCTGGAGGTCGCTTGCCTGAGCCACGATCAAGTTCAACACAACAACGCGATCCTGTCGGGGCGCGAATTCATTCATCGCAGCCGCATTTGAACTCGGACGCACGCTGACCGGCTACGAAGTTCAAACCGTTCAAGCGGCAATCGATTGGCTGTTAACTGACGCCATCAAGCGCGATCAATCCGCTTCGGGGAAAGCCATCGACAACGAGCCTTCGGACGTTTCGATTCTTGTCGCTGGCGTCGGTGAAGGGGGACGGACGGCATTGTTGGCTGGTGCGGTCGATCATCGCATCGATCATGTCGTGACGGCGGGATACTTTGGCGCTCGCGACCAGCTTTGGCGGGAACCGATCGAAAGAAGCCTTTTCGGTTTTCTCAACCGATTCGATGACGCCTACTTGGTCGCGGCAATGGCACCGAGAAGGGTAACGATTCAACCATGGCCGATGGTCAGCGTGCAGCAATCGGGAGACCGGGGCCGCCCCCACAATGGCGGTCGCCCGACGTCGCCGAAGTCGAACGGGAATGCGACCGGATCGCAACGCCTTGGCTGAACGATGCGAAACCAAACTGGCAATGTCTGAAAAACGAATCGGCTTCCGCCGCAATTTTTCCCGCGGCAATCGAAGAAGCTGAAAAAGCGTTGGCCGATTCGCTGCCGCAATTCGATGAAATCCGTAGCGATCTTCGTCAACAGGCGATCGATCGCGATGCCAAACGCTTGGCGATGCTTGATCGTCACAATCAAGCCTTATTGGAGGAAAGTGAATACGAGCGTGGCGGTTTCATGAACCTTGGTTATTCACGAACGATAGCGAACAACGATTTAAATCAGCTTGACACGTCTTCGATTGAGGCGTACGAACAATCGATTGAACGGTTTCGCAAGATCTTTCGTGACCAAGTCGTCGGCTGGTATGACGAGCCGCGATTGCCGATTGCAGCCAAGTCGCGGCAGAACTACAAAGGCGATCACTGGACCGGGCATGACGTCATGTTGGACGTCTTTCCCGATGTCTTCGCCTACGGCGTGCTGTTGATGCCCGATTCGATTCCCGCAGGCAAGAAACTGCCGGTTGTGGTATGTCAGCACGGTTTGGAGGGGCGTCCGCAGGACACCATCGTCGGCGACCATCCGGCCTACCATGACTTTGCGGCAAAGCTGGCGTCTTCGGGCTTCATCGTCTTTGCTCCACAAAATCCCTACATTGGCAAGGATGCCTTTCGGACGTTGCAACGCAAATCGTATCCTTTGGGCAAAACGCTCTTCTCGGTCATCGGTGCCCAACATCAGCAGATACTCGATTGGCTGAAGTCGATCCCGGCTGTCGATTCGGATCGGATTGCGTTCTACGGATTATCGTATGGAGGTAAGTCGGCGATGCGGCTCCCCGCGTTGCTTCCCGATTATTGCCTTTCCATTTGCAGCGCCGACTTCAACGACTGGGTTTGGAAGAACGCTTCAACACGAGCCCGATACAGCTATGTCGGGACTGGTGAGTACGAGATTTACGAGTTTGGTCTTGGGAAGACCTTCAATTACGCGGAGATGGCCGCCCTGATCGCGCCACGTCCATTCATGGTCGAACGCGGGCACTACGATGGCGTCGGACCGGACGACCGGGTCGCGAAGGAATTCGGCAAAGTTCGTTTTCTCTATGCCGCCCGTTTGAAGATTCCCGAACGCTGCGAAATCGAGTGGTTTGATGGGCCTCACACGATCAACGGGCAGGGCACGTTCGAGTTCCTTCGCCGTCACCTGCTCGAACAAAACGAAGAAGCGGATGCGAACGAAAGACGTTAGGTCAATGGAATCCGCAACCCGTCGTATGCGAGGTTGACTCCCGCGGGCAACGTTGCGTCGTCGATGTCATGATCCAGTTCATGGCAGATGTGCGTCAGATAAGTTTGCTTCGCGGCAAGTTTCCGGGAAACTTCCAAAGCTTCGTCGACACTGAAGTGAGTCACATGAGGTCTGCGGCGAAGGGCGTCGATCAACAGGACATCCAAGCCTTGCAACAAGTCCCAGCTTTCGTCCGGAATGCAATTGGTGTCGGTGCAATAGGCGACATTTCCGATTCGGAAACCGAGCACCTCAAAGCGCGGTCCGTGAAGCAAGCGAATGGGGGTCACGGTCGCGCCGAGCACATGAAACGGATCGAGTCCAATTTGCCTTGTGGTCAACAAAGGCCGCGCTCCCGGATGCGTGTCTTCGCGATCGGCAAACGCATAGTCAAACGCGGTGCGAATTCGTTGTTCGACGCTCGGTTCGCTGTAAATGGGAATCGCGTGCCCCACGTAGAACGGGAACAACCGCAGGTCGTCCAATCCGTAAAGATGATCCGCGTGCTCGTGCGTGAAGGCGACGGCATGCACCAAGCCAATGCGTTCACGAATGAGTTGTTCCCTCAAGTCGGGAGGGGTATCGATCAGCAGATTGCCTTCGGGAAGTCCAAGGATCACCGAGCATCGAGTCCGCTTGTTCTTTGGATTGTCGCTTTGGCAAACATTGCAACCACACCCAATCGCTGGAACGCCGACGCTTGTCCCGGTACCCAAAACGATCATTTGGCCGGTAAAATCAGTGGAAACGATTTTTTTGTTCACGAATCGGGCTCGAGCGGAATGACACGGATGAGGGACAGCGGCATGCGGATTTATAGCATTTCGCAAGCCTAACGGTCGCAAGCGAATGCTCCAACGGGACGAACTTTTTCGCTGGCGGCCAACGATCATCCAGTTTGACAAAGCCCCACTGTACGATTTGTAAGGTTTTTGGCATACTTCTGCGTTCGGACGCAACAATAACTGGCCCGCTGTTGGCGCTGGATTCCATAAAATTTGATCTAAGTTTGGTACGGAGCATTTCTGTGTATAAGAATTTCGCAGCACAGGGTTTAGGCATCTCGGGGCGTCAAAGCGAGTTGATCGAGCTGGCATTAACCTACGGGTTTCGCGGCTTGGACATCGATCTGAGCGATATGTATCGTCGTGTACAACGGAGCGATTTCGATCACGCTGCACGCTTCTTGCATGCCGCCGAAGTTGTCGTCAGCGGTTTCGATGTGCCGATCAATCTGGATGCCGACGATGATTCATTTACCGCGCAATTGGCCCAATTGCACCCGGCGGCGGAAGTCGCCAGCAAATTGAAGGCGAAGGTCGGCAGCATCGTCGTCCCCGCTGGTACCGATCGCAAGCCCTATCATGAGTACTTTGAAGAGGTTACGAAACGGTTGAATCAGATCGCCGAATGCCTTGGGTCGAACAAAATTCGTTTGGCTGTCGGCTTTCACGCCGCGACCGAATTCGCCGACGGAAAGAAGTACGAGTTCATTCGCAATGTCGAAGGCTTCCTGCCTCTGGTGAAGGGAGCTGGCGACAACATCGGTTTCTTGATCGATACGTTCAACTGGTTTGGTGGCGCTGGAACGCTGGAGCAACTCAAGGGTGTAAAGCCTGAATCCATTTATGCGGTTCGGCTTTCCGCGATTTCCGAAGGTGCGGACAAGAAAGCGGTCAAGCGTGCCGATCGCGCTTTGCCATCAGAAACTTCCAGCATCGATTTCGTCGCCATCGCCAAGCACTTGGTTTCCGGAAAGTACTCCGGTCCCGTTTCCGCATATTCCGCTCCAGGGAACGTGCGTGGAAACACGCGTGAAACGGTTGCCAATAAAGCTCAGGAAGCTCTCGACGAGATCTTCACCGGAGCAGGTTTGGTGGTCGCGCCACGGCCAATGGATACCATCTCGGACATCGTCGTCGACATGATGATGGAATAACCTGGACTTGCCGGAAACGGACGCGGCCCTCCACCTGCGTCCGTTTCATCATCCGTCAACCGGCGTCTTTCTTACTTGCAACAGCATTGCCTTGGATTCTTTGCAACCCATCGACGCGATACTCCAACAAGCTCAGCCGGGCTTGTTTCAGTTGCGACGCGAATTGCATCGCAACCCCGAACTGTCCGGTGAGGAGTTTCAAACGACGGCTCATATTGCGCAGCTTGTCGAATCGCTCGGCTTGCCGTTGAAGGTCGCCGACGAGCAACGCGGATTGACATGTGAATTGCTCTCTTCGACGTCAGCGACCGATCTACCTCGACTTGCGTTGCGTGCCGACATTGATGGCCTGCCGATTCAAGACGCCAAACAGGTTGACTATCACAGCACCTGCCCCGGGGTGATGCACGCATGTGGACATGATGCGCATACGACGATACTGTACGGTACCCTGTTCGTGCTGCGGCAGCTTGCTCAAGACGATCATCTGCCGTGGCCCATCGCGATTCGCGGGATCTTTCAGCCAGCCGAAGAGACGGCGGTCGGCGCGAGATATATGATTCGCAACCATGCGCTTCGCGATGTCGAGGCGATTATCGGCCTACACTGTGATCCCAATCGCAGCGTGGGACGCATCGGAATCAGCGCCGGCGTGATCACCGCCAATTGCGACATGTTTCAAGTTCGCATTCGCGGTCGTGGCGGGCACGGTGCAAGGCCGCACCAAACGAACGATCCGATCGACGCGGCGACTCAATGGATTCAATCCGTTTATCGGTCGGTGTCGCGATCGTCCGATCCGCATGAGGCGACGGTGATTTCCGTCGGTCGCTTTGAAGCGGGGAACAAGGCGAACGTCATTCCCGATCATGCGTTCCTGGAAGGGACGCTTCGGACATTTCATTCGGGTGCGCGACAGGCGGCTCTGGAAACAATCCACAAGATCGGCGAAGCATTAAAGATTTCGACTGGCTGTCAAGTCGACTTTGAACTTGGTTTTTCGGCTCCCGCGGTGGTCAACGCCCCGCACTTGGTCAACCTCATAACCGACGCGGCCCACTTCGCCTTGGGCAGCCACGCTGTGGAATCGATCCCGCAACCGAGCATGGGAAGCGAAGACTTCTCGTATTATTTGGAGCATATCCCCGGAGCGATGTTTCGACTGGGAACGTCGAGCGAACAATTGGGAGAAGAGCCGCTCCATTCGCCTCATTTTGATATCGACCAGAACGCAATCCTGTCGGGTGTGCGATTGATGGTGGCGACCGCGATCGACTATTTTAATCCGGACAAACCGACATCGGTCGACTGAAAACGGGGTCATCATTGAAATGAGTGTCATTTCGGACCCCGCACGGTCGAACGCGTGGACGGGGATTTCAAATGCCGGACTCACGAACGGAAGCGAAATCGCTTCTCAAGCCACTTAGCCATTCCTCGCTGCGGACGCTCGTCAAGTTTGCCGCTTGCCTCGTTGTGTCCATGACAGTTGCGTTGCTGCCCGAACACGACGGCTTGGGGGATGCCGGACGATGGGCGTTGTTCATTCTTCTGCTGTCAGCCGGTTTGTGGATCAGCGAGGCGATACCCGCATTCGCCGTCGGGCTCCTTGTAATCGGATTGGAGATCGCAATTCTAGGGCGACCAGGCGGAGTCTTCGCGACCGACGCTGACGACTGGGAACGCTTTATCGACGTCTGGGGAAGCCCGCTTATCTGGCTCTTCTTTGGTGGGTTCGTGTTGGCTGCGGCAGCCGAAAAGACGGGGCTCACGACCTGGATCGCCACGCATGTGTTGCGACGTCTGGGAGACGACGCACGAATGCAATTGTTCGGATGCATGGCCGTCACCTTCGTCTTCTCGATGTTCATTTCCAACACAGCCACGGCAACGCTCGTGATCGCGATGGTGATGCCGCGACTCAAAGCGATGCCAAGCGACGATCGATTTCGGTCGGGTCTGCTGCTGGGAATCGTGGCCGCGGCGAATCTGGGTGGCATGGGAACGGTGATTGGAAGTCCTCCCAACGCCATCGCCGCCGAGTCGCTTCGACACGTCGACGCCATCGACTTTGCAGGCTGGGTCGTTGCGGGGCTCTTCCCCGCAACCGGCTTGCTCGCCCTTGCCTGGCTCTACCTTGTCGTCCGCTTCCCATCGAATTCAAATCGCCTCGACACCTCCCACTTGGATAACCCACCGTCGCTCGATCGACAGGTTCCTGATTGGCATCGACTCGCCGTGATCGTTGTTTTCGCGACGACCGTTGGTTTGTGGCTCAGTAATTCGCTTCACGGTATCCCCGCCACCGTCATCTCGTTCGTGCCGATATGCTGCCTGACCACGCTGGGCGTTTTGAACTCGGGGGACATTCGCACGATTCCCTGGGACGTTCTTCTGTTGATAGCCGGTGGGCTCGCGTTGGGGATTGCGGTTACGGATACCGGCTTGGCCAATTGGCTGATCGCCCGCTTGCCGCTCGATCGGTTCGGGTTGCTCGGACTGGTCTTGTTGCTGTCAACAAGCACGTTGATCTTATCGAACTTGATGAGCAACACGGCGGCGGCGAATATCCTGATTCCCATCGCCATCGTCGCGACGACGGGAAATGAACAACAATCGGTGGTCCCGATCGCCTTGAGCGCTTCGGCCGCGATGTGCCTGCCAATCTCAACGCCCCCCAATGCGATTGCTTACGGCACGGGAATGCTCTCCGTCCGCGAAATCTTTGAACTCGGCGCGTTCATCGGAATCTTGACTCCGATTGTCGTAACACTCTGGTGTCGATTCATCCTTTGACCAACTTCGCGTCTTGATCCATCACATCGGCCGCGATCCAGCCGCTCATCATCACCATTGGCATTCCCGGACCGGGATGCGCCGCGCCGCCGGCAAGGTACAAACCGCGGATGTCCTGACGACGATTGGCGGGCTTGAAGGCTCCCGTGAATTTGCCGTGACTGGCCAATCCATAAATCGCTCCATTGAGTACTCGATAACGATTGTGGATATCCTGCGGAGTCAGCACCTGTTCTGAATTGGATGTGGCTTTCCAAGTCGTCCAGTTCGGCCGTCTCTTGCAGTTTCTCGATGATCCGACGGCGGTAATCGGGAAGCATGGCCGACCAGTCGTGGTTGGGACGCAGGTACGGCGTGTGTACCAGCACATACAACGCTTCGCCACCTTCGGGAGCGACCTGCGGTTCGGTGATCGCCGGGGCGCAAACGTAACATGTCGGTTCGGGGGCCGGTTGGCCGCGTCGATAGATGTAATCAAACTCCTCTTCCGGATCACGCGAGAAAACGAAGTTGTGATGCAATAATTGTTCGTACCGGCGGTCCAACCCCAGATAGAGGACGACTCCGCTGCAGGCGGGTTCCGGATTGCGAAGCTTCAGTCGAGCCTTCGGGGCGTCTTTGAGCAGTTCCTTGTACGTCCGAACCGAATCACAATTGCTGATCACGGCATCGGCCTTGACGACTTCGCCGGATGTAAGCTGGATGCCGACGGCGCGACGCGATTCAACCAGAATCTTGGCGACATCGGCACCGGTACGAATCTCCACACCCAGTTCGACGGCGAGGCGGGCCAATCCATCCGCAACCGCGCGGGTGCCTCCCATGGGGTACCAAATCCCTTCGTCCGTTTGCATGTGTGCAATTCCGCACAGAACGGCGGGAGACGCTTCGGGAGATGATCCCACGTACTGTGTGAAATGGTCCATCATTTGCGCCGCGCGATCGTCGGGGACATGTTGCCTGACAACCTTCGAGACGCTCGATCCCATGCGAAGGCTGAGGACATCTTTCAAGACCGCGGGCGAAAAAGCTCCCGTCGTTTCAAAGGTGTCGCCGATCGATCCAATGCTGCGCCAGAAAAAGAACCTTTCGGATACGGCGTGCAATTGCTTGCTCATCTCGATGAATCGGAGATAACCTTCGCCACTCCGCGGCGATCCGGTGAATTCATCCAATCGTTGGCGCATCTGTTCGACATCGCTCACCAAATCCAAGACGCTTCCTCCATCGAAGAAGCAGCGCCACTGCGGATCGAGAGGAACCAGTTCCATGTAATCGTCCAAGTCTCGATCGGCCTCGGTGAAGACTCGTTTAAGGACCGAGGGAAGCGTCAAGATGGTCGGTCCCATATCGAAACGAAAGCCACCCGCCTCCAGAAGGGCCGCCTTTCCACCGACCCATTCGTTCTTCTCCAATAGCATCACGCGATGCCCACGTGCGGCCGCCGTACAGGCCGCCGCCAGTCCAGCCAGCCCTCCGCCGACGACAATGACACTGCGAGGCTCATCAATTGCTTTGATCATCGTTTGTTAAGCTCTTCCGTTGCTGGTGGGTTGATTTTTGAGGTTGATATTGATCCGCGACCGTTGTACGTCGCGTGGCCGAAAATAAGGTGATTCGCTTCATGAAATGCCTACAGCGACCAAGTCGCAAGATCAACTGAGAAACCCTGGCGCAAGAAAACATCAAACGCGTTCATTATTGATATAAGCATCATTTCAGACCACGCACGGTATAAGCATTCTTCGTTCCGCCGGAGCTTTGACGTATTCCGGCGACAAGGTTCCGCAAACCGCGAAATCGCTTTCTCCATCCGCTAGCGAAATTCAGTTCCAACATCCCGGCAAGGATCTGCGCGTCGCCAGGCGTTGACGGCGCGTAGTGCATCGGTTTGCGAAGCTTCTGAGTCATGATTACACGAGGGCAAGTCATTTCCAACAACCCCTCGACGCCACGCGTCGTACCGAAGCCGCTTTCGCCACGACCTCCGAAGGGAATACGCGGATCGGCGGTCGGTACGATCAAATCGTTGATTGTCACCGTTCCGACTTTCAATCGGCGGGCCAAACGGCGGGCTGCGCGTGCATTCCCGAAGATCGACGCTCCAAGTGCATATCGCGCCGCACCGACCAAAGCCTCCAGTTCCTCCACCTCCTGATAGGCGCAGATTGCTGCAACGGGAGCGAAAACATCCGCCTGCATGAGTGGCCAGTCGGGTTTCGCATCGAGCATGACAATGGGATTCGTCGTTCCATCGGACTCCAGTCGCCGCCGGTCCCAAACGCCACCGAGAATGTGGCCTCCGCGTTGCAAGCTGTCTTCCACCAACTGAACAAATGTTTGTCGAGCCGCTGGATGCACCGAAAGACCGGGAGCCGAAGCCAGCCGCGTTTCCAACATCGTGCGATACCGGGGCAACTGAGTCGCTGGAATGAAAATCCGTCGGGGCGCGATGCAGGTTGCGCCGCTGTTGAATTGCAGACCGAAGGCGATCGATTCGATGACTCGGTCGATCGCCGCCTCGGGCAGTGCGATCAAGCAATCACATCCGCTCAGTTCCATCGTTGTCGACGTCAGGCGGTTGGCGGCGGTCCCCAAGACGGCGCGTCCCGTCTGTGACGATCCCGTCAAGACGATCTTGTCGACACCCGCTTCCATCAGTCGGGTGGCTACTTGAGGATCGCTGTCAACCTGCTGAATGAGATCGGTGCCGACCGCGTTCTGAAAACAATCAATCAACGTGGCCGTGGCCGCTTCGCAT
Source organism: Pirellulaceae bacterium (assembly GCA_041399105.1). Classification (GTDB taxonomy): domain Bacteria; phylum Planctomycetota; class Planctomycetia; order Pirellulales; family Pirellulaceae; genus Rosistilla. Next base: position 52,770 of record JAWKTL010000003.1, read on the forward strand.
CCTGGAGCTGGCTTCCACAAGACGGCATTCCCGGCAACCAATGCTTGAGCCGCCTGAACACCCGCCAGGAACAAGGGGTAATTCCAGGGGGCCAGAATGAGAACGGTTCCCCACGCGTCCCGCTGGACTTCTCCACGCGTCCCCCACAGCCAAAGCGGACGCCCCGCAACGCCGATCGTTCGCGTGGCCAGAATTTCAGCCCCCCGCCGCCGCAAGAATCGAAGGGCTTCACATAATGGAATCAACTCCGCCGACAAGGTTTCCGATTTTGATCGCCGTTGAGGCAAACGAAGCAAATCACACAAATCGTCCGCGACGTCAACAATGCTTGCCTGGACAAGTCGCATTCGCTGGGCGCGTTCTCGCGTTGTCAACCGCGACCACTGACGTTGCGCCACGACGGCGCGATGCAAACCATCGTGATGATTCGTTTCGTTTACCACAACTAAAGTTTGAAGTTGGCACGGAAAAAGCGGTCCGCCTGCTCGACGGTGCCGCCTTCGTCCGAAGGTATCGGCACGCCATACCAATGGTCATTGATTAGTGCGTAGTAGCCGTACCCAATAATGCTCGGGTTGGACGAACTGGCGTGACAGAAGCGGACCAGGATGCGACTTTCATCGTCGCTGGCCGCCAACAGCATCGGTCGGCCATGTCGCCGATATAACTCTTCGGGTTGCATGACGATTTCGAGCGGAATACCGAAGTAGAAGTAGAGCGTTTCTTGAACGCTGCACGGTTTCTTCGTCTCGTGAAAACAAAACTGACGATCGGAAAATCGATCCACCCGAAGCTTCTCGAACGGAATGTCGCGTAACGTTTGATCAATCGACCCAAGTCCATGAAACGTTCCGAGCGTGTCGTTACAAAACAGTTTGATGACGCGGTTGGGCGTTCCCTGGCCGAAGAAATCCCAACCTTCATCTGTCGGAGCTTCAAGAACAAAACTTGATCCTTTAGCCGACGGACGAATGCGAGCCAGTGGCGATCGATCGGGTTCCCCCTTTCGAATCAGATAGAATGTGTTGCCGTCACGCTCGTAACCAATTTCCAGTTCCCTCAACACAGGTGATGAGGCGATCGCCCCATAGATGCGTCGTTCCGCCTGGCTTCGCTCGTAATTTGTCAACTCTCGTTCGTCAACTGGCGAACTAGCAGCCGTTTTCTTTCGTCGCACGGTAGGCTCCCAAGAAGTATGCGTTGCATGGGCGGACATGTGTTGAATCGCTCCATTGATGCAAATCGGTCATTTCAATCCGCGCACTGCAAAACGCGGTCTGCAATTCAAGATTAACATGTTTATAACGCGACACGATCCCTCCACGCAACTATATGAATCGTAACGCTTCGTAGCTACTTTTTAGCATGATTTGGTGAACCGTTATCGGGCGTTCAGTGCCTCTTGGTGTACATTAGATCAACCGCAGCCATTCTCTCCACCCTTTGAGCCGCTTTGAGTCGCCGTACCGTTGGGCCTGTCGTCGACCATGCTCAAGGCAGCGCTCGGCCACGGCATGGCGATTCATCCTCGTCACTGTAGTAGCCTGTCCATCGGTTGTCACTGGATCGACTGCTTCCCACGCCATTAACAGATCCTGCAAAGCTTTGCAGGTGGCATCGTCCCTCGCCGCCTCATTGCCAAGTTGTTGTTGCAAGCCAGCGGCACGCATCCAGGCGGCGGGCGATCTTCGTGCAAGTCGAGTCGCCCGGGAAATGTTGTCAGGGCACTGTTCAGGTGCTCGATCTGCGCCTGCAATATCGAAACCGCATCGACGACTCCGCCGCTCTTTTGCAGCATGGAAACACGTTGTTCGTAGATCGCGTTCAGCAATCGCGAATTGCGCGTCGTCGACTCATGATTGTGCAGCAAGCTTCCGTAATGAAACGCCTGTTGCACGCAGCGGTGGAGGCATCCGTCTCATTTGCATCTTCGAACGCCTGGCCAACGGCAAGGATCCAGCCGCAAGAACTTCGATCGCGATACCTTCATCCCAATCGGAACTCTCCCGTTCGGCGACTAGGCATCGCAATGTTTGCTGCAAACGTATGCACTCGCGAGATGCATCTTGCTCCAGTTCCAAGCTGCATTGCAACAGACCCGTTTGCACGGCTGCTTGGGTGACGACCAGAGAGTGAACATCCGCAGCCAACTTGCCGCGATCCAGGAGCATTTCGTCCGCGACAAGCAACGTCGACTGCGCGGCCCGCACCTCGTTCATGTTCAGTTGAAGCTGACCGATCCGTAGTAGGCATTCAATCTGTTCGAGACGATACTCCGGTTGATCGACCATCGATTCGTAGAGTTCGCGGTAATACTGAACGGTCTGATGAAACAACTCTTGGCGAACCGATTGCATTGCCGGGAAGTAGCTCAGCGATACATCGACCTGATCGGCCCATGCGTTCATGTGACGCTGCCTGTTCCAATCGATGGTGGGCCAACTCACGCGCGGCCTGAGCCTGTCGCCGAATTTGTTGTTCTTCAGCGTGCGCGCGACGACGTCCATTCGCGCCTGCCGTTCCTGTCGGTGAGCACGCTTGACGGCAACACTTGCAATCGTTGAAACGACCGCCAGGAACGCAACGCTGGCGAACAGGGATGCCGTCGCAACCGGATGCCGACGACACCGACGTTTCATGCGCTCGAAAAACGATTCGGGGTGAACGTCGATTGGCTCACCAGCAAGGAAGCGATTCACATCATCAGCCAAATGCTGAGCGCTCGCGTAGCGTTGCGACGGATCGTAGGCAATCGCATGCAAACAGATCGCCTCCAAGGGACGTGCAATCGTGCGATCGGTGACGCGCGGTCGAACGAAGTTGCCCGCAATCACATTGGCCAGCGTTTGTTTGATTGTCGGACCTTGAAACGGAGTCCGTCCGGTAAGCAATTGGAACAGGATGATTCCCAATGAATAAACGTCGCTGGCGATTCCGACTTCATCGTTGGCGCCTTTCGCTTGTTCGGGAGCCATGTACGACGGAGTGCCAACCACCGTTCCCATTCGCGTGCTGGACGGTTCCGCAGGCTGTCCGGATTCTGAACGATAAATGTCTTCTTTTGGTGCAGGGCAACCAATAGCAATCGTTTCGTTGTTCAGAGGACTCGGCGAAGCGTTCGTCACCCGATGGGTGCCGTCGGGTAATTGTTTGGCCAGACCCCAGTCGACGATCACGGTTTCGCCGTAATAGCCCACGACGATGTTGCTTGGCTTCAGGTCGCGATGAATAATCCGGTGCTGATGAGCGTATTCCATCGCGTGACAGATGTCGACAAAGCACGTCAGCAATGTGTGCAACTGAGATCGCTTCGCCGCTCCGTCGGGCATCTCGTGATACTGCTGGATTTTCTCTTCCAGCGTCACTCCGTCGAGCAGTTTCATGGCGTAGAAGTGTTCGCCATTTTGTTGGCAGTATCCACGTTCGTAGACGGGGACGATGTTTGGGTGTTGCAGTTTCGCGGTGATCAGTCCCTCATGCATGAAGCGACTGACAAGGTCGGAGTTCTTCGCCGCGTGAGCACTCATCTTCTTGACGGCGACATCGCGGTCGAGTTGTCGATCGGTAGCGCACGACAACTCCCCAACCGCCACGCCCGAGTTCTTCGTTGGCGACATAGCGCTGCGACCCGATGGGAACATCGAAAGGGGTGACGTTGGTCAATGGATACGTTGGCGGGTCCGCGGAAAGGTCCGGTGTATTGAGTGGCGTTTGGAGCATCAGTCCAATTCACGATAGGGGATGACGAACCAACAGTCATGACGCTGTTATACGTCGCGTGGTCAGAAATGAGGTGATTCGCTTCATTTAACGTGAAGGCATCATTTCGGACCACGCACGGTTTAATTGGCGAACTGACGTGGCAACCGATGAAGACTAGCTTTTCCCCTTTGCCCCACTGCGTCAATTTGATGGATCGTGAAGTCATCGGTTTCACCGTCGTTCGGCTCAATCGCTGCGATCGATACATCCGTACGCAGAAGCCGACCTGCCGACAACGATTTCTTCGATTCAACGTTTGCATCGCCAATGATGCATGAATTCGTAACGCACGATTAATAGGAAACCTTCCCCAAATTCCTCCTTGTAAGCTTTGATGCCAATATGACCATTATCTGCGAACAAACGCTTCTTGTTGACTCTTCAAGCGGCCAAAGCGTTGGGTCTTCACGTTGGCTGGTTTAGATTCACCCGTTGGATCTCAATCGGGGACCGACGCGACTGGGAGCTTCGCTGCTGATCGGTCGCGACGAACGTTGTGATTTGTTCTTGAACGATGGCAGCGTTTCGCGTCGACATGCGGAGATCGTGAACCAGTCTGGACGCTTCACCATCAACGATCTGGGAAGCACCAACGGCGTTCTGGTAAACGGACGCAAGCAGGTCAGCCATGAACTGGCAACCGGCGACCGGATTCAGTTGGGAAGTCGAATCTTTCGCTTTCTTGCCGATCACGATTTGGAATCGCAGTATCACGAGACGGTCTACTCGATGATGACTCGCGATGGCTTGACGGGCGTGTTTAACAAACGCTACTTGCTCGAAAGCCTTACGCGTGAGGTCGCCCGATGCCGACGATATCAACGACCAATTTCGGTCATCTTGCTCGACATCGACCATTTCAAGGCGATCAATGATACGTTCGGTCACCTTGTCGGGGACGAAGTCTTGCAACAACTTTGCGCCCGATTGAACCGAGTGCTCCGCGACGAGGAGATCTTCGCCCGTTTCGGTGGCGAAGAATTTGCGATCGTGATCGTTGAGTGTCAACGAAGCGACGCGAAAGACGTTGCCCAACGCTGCCGCCTGGCATGTGCCGGAACACCTTTCGCAACCTCCGCCGGAAATGTATCGGTGACAATCAGCCTCGGCGTCGCCACTCCGGAGATCGGCAGCATCCACGATGGCAATACTTTGCTGGAAGCCGCCGACCGCCAGCTTTATCTTGCGAAGCAAAACGGACGCAATCAGGTCGTTTGTGGATAGATTGCCGGACGCCTCGTCAGGCCGTTCCTAGACATCGGCGATGTTGACGAACACTTTCAACGCGTCGGGGTCTTCGACCAGTAAACGCATCATTTCTTCGTAGTTATCAAGTCCATCGACCGGGCTGGTCAATATCTTTTCCAAGACACCGGGGAACATCGTTTCCCCGAGCGCCAAGTCGCGGATGCCCATCTCGAAGTGTTCGCGATTCGCGTTCACGCTGCCGACCAGCAGCTTGTTGCCAAGAACCCAGTTGATGTTGATGTTGTCCGTTGGCAGGGTGTGCGTCTTATCGCCTCCGGTGATGCTCGTCCAAACCAGGACGCCGTTGTGACTGAGAATCTTCATCGCGTCAAAGGCCAGCGTGCTGCTTCCCGTTGCGTCGACAATCAATTCCGGTTTGCCGGTCTTCTTGACCAAGTCGTCCAACGAGATCTGCTTCGTGCTGACATAACGACTCTCCATCCCGGCGACAATTTCGCTTTTCAGGTTCGGTGCTTCGCCTCGCGCGATCGTGTAGACATCCAGCCCGCGAAGCTTCAGGATCAACGTTGTCAGCAAACCGATTTGTCCGCTTCCCAAAACATAAGCGACTTCGGGACGCCAGACCTTCATCCGCTGTTGAGCTTGATAGGCTTGATGAACCGCTTTGGCGGCGCAGCTCATCGGTTCCATGAGGACGTGCAAATGCTTCAAGCCTTGGGGAACACGGACGATGTAGTCCTCGGCATCAACGAAATACTCGGTTAAATATCCGTGCAACAAGTTGATGCCGCGTTCGTAATAAGTCTCTTCGCTGGTCATGTCGTAGGTGCCGATCTGATCGTAGATCGAGCCACCGGGGCGACGCACCGTTGCCGTGACATAATCGCCAGGCTTAAACCGTCTTACCGCGGACCCCACGGCTTCGACGATCCCAAACGACTCATGACCCAGCACCAGGTAATCGAAGCCGGGAGGGGCATTGCCGTACAATGCATCATTGATCTCTCGGTCGGTTGCATCGACGCCTACCTTCAACGTCCGCACCAACACCCCTTTATCTCCAGGGATGTCGGAAACCTTGGGCATGGGGATGTCTTCCAGATGAACACTGTTGGGAGTACCAGGTGTAACGGCGACTGCTTTCATTTGTTTTTCTTGGCAAGTGGTTATATGTCGCGTCGGCGGAGAAATCCGCTTTGCTTTGATGTCTAGATAGGCTACGTCAAATGGTCAACTGGAAGACATTATACCGTGCGTGGTCTGGAATGATGCTTCTGCATTTAATGAAGCGAATCACCTCATTTTCGGCCACGCGACGTATAGCACAATTGTAAAATCAAACGCGCTGAACATGGATACAGGTGTAATTCGATGCCACGCCTACAACAAGTGGCGGGGCTCCAATCGTAACAGTGATTGACCTGCGTTTGCAGTGGGTGTTTATCGAAGCAGAATTATTTTTCACAAGCACCGTTGTCAAAAATAATGATTGCCCTTACAGTGGGTTCTAGAGCGACCGCGTCGCAAGACCAACTGAGGAACATTCACGCAACATATACGTCGCGTGGTCAGAAATGAGGTGATTCGCTTCATTAAATGCAAAAGCATCATTTCAGACCACACACGGTATAACATCAAACGCGTTCATGATTGATAAAGGTCACTCAATGGAACGTGCTCAGCCGCAATGATTAACACTCCCCCCATCACCGATGTCCGCCAGATCGATCGTCAGTTGCTTGACGTACTGCGTCGGCGCGAATCGATGGCGATTGGAGAGCTTGTCGATGCGATGGGTGTGACGGCGACCGCTGTTCGGCAGCGTATCGACCGCATGTTGGAACTCGGTTTGGTCACTCGGATGAAGAACAGTCAAGGTCGCGGTCGGCCAAGCTATGCCTACATGCTCAGCCCGGCTGGGCATCGCGAAGCGGGTGCTGATTCACGTCAGCTTGCTGAAGCGATGTGGCACGCAATCAGCACGCTGCCCGATCAAGAGGCTCGCGATTGGCTGCTGCGACAGATCGGCAAGCGACTGGGAGCCCAGATTCGTCAGGAACTGGACAACGAGCGTGCGGCGGAGGATTCGCTCGACGGTCGGATGGCTTCAATGTCGCAGTTGCTGGCCGAACGACGGTTTTTAGCGGAATATTCCAAAACGGGCGACTTGCCTGTCTTGGATGTTCATGCTTGCCCTTATCCTAATTTGACGGATGAGGATCAACGGCGCGACATGTGTCAGTTGGAGCAAGAGATGTTGAGCGAAGCCCTTGGCAAACAAGTGCGATTGTCGCGTTGCCAACTCGACGGACATACCTGCTGTCAGTTCGCCCCGATCGATGATGAAGAGAGTTATACCAATAACGAGAACGATTGATGTTGTCTGGCGACAGTGTCTTGCAGTTGGTCTTGCGACGAAGTCGCTCACCGACGAGTGACATGGCGATCAGCGCAGCGCGTCAAGTGCCGTCGGCGACGACTTAAGCAAACGATAATGAACGATTTTTTGGATTTATTAACGCATCAAAACGGATAGCAAGCCGAAATGTCAAAACCTACTTTAACGATCTCGAACCTGCACGTTGCGGTTGGCGACAAACCGATTTTGCGCGGCGTTGATTTGGTCATGCGTCACGGTGAAACGCACGCCTTGATGGGGCCCAATGGCAGCGGCAAGAGTACGCTTGGCTTGGCGATCATGGGGCATCCGGGCTACGAAGTCACCGATGGCTCGATCATGCTCGACGACAAAGACATCCTTGAAATGGGACCCGACGAGCGAGCGCGCAGCGGGATCTTCATGGCCTTTCAACGTCCCATGGCGATTCCGGGAGTGAAGATGGCCGATTTCCTGCGACATGCGACGACCAACGTCCGAAATCCAGATCGCAAGGAAGGGGAGGAACTGATTCCGATGCGAGAGTTTCGCAAGGAACTTAAGAGCAAAATGCAACATTTGAGAATGGACATCGAATTCGCTCGGCGATACGTCAACGACGGGTTCAGTGGTGGTGAAATGAAACGCGCCGAGATTCTGACGATGGCGATGCTTCAGCCGACCTTTGCAATTCTTGATGAAACCGATAGTGGCCTGGATGCCGATGCCGTCCGTTTGGCAAGCGAATCGATTGCCGAAATCGGTCGCGAGAAGATGGGGCTATTGATTATCACGCATCACGACAAATTGCTCGAACACAACCCGCCGGAGTTCACGCATGTGATGCTCGGCGGACGCATTGTCGAAACGGGGGGAAGTGAATTGGCCGCCGAATTGCACAGCAATGGATACGATCGAATTCGCAAGGCTTACCCCGAAGCCGAAGCACGCAATCAAGAAATGTTGCAGGAAGACGCCGTCGAGGTGTAGTGCATTGGAGACTGCGACGAGCGTTGCGACGCCGCGTGATTTTAAGGTTGCACCTTACGATTCACGAAAGCGATTGCCCCGAGCGACGACTTCGCAAGTTCAACGGAAAGCGACTGTGGCAGAATAACCGAGAGCGACCACGTCAATAGATCAACTGAAAAACATTGGCGCAGGATAACATCAAACGCGTTCATTATTGATATAAGATGCGTTCATCATTGAAATAGGATCATTCATCATGGCGATTGACGTCCGCGAAAAAGAACAGATTGGCGATTTTAACAAGTACAACTTCCGCACCGAAACAACCGGTGTATTCAAAGCCCGCAAGGGGCTCAACGAAGCGGTTGTCCGTCAGATTTCGGAAATCAAACAAGAACCGCAGTGGATGCTTGATTTCCGTTTAAAGAGCTTGCAGAAGTTTCAGCAGCGACCGATGCCCAAATGGGGCGGTGCGATCGACATTGATTTTCAGGATATCTATTACTATCTGAAGCCGACCGATCACCAAGGAAAGACTTGGGATGACGTGCCGCAAGAAATCAAGGATACGTTCGACAAGCTCGGTATTCCCGAGGCCGAACGCAAATTCCTGGCGGGCGTCAAAGCTCAGTTCGAGAGCGAAGTGATCTATGGTTCGCTGGAGGAGGATTTGGCCAAGCAAGGGGTGATCTTCACCGATACCGACACGGCGGTTCGTGAACATCCCGATTTGGTTCGCGAGTATTTCGGCAAAATCATTCCACCGGACGATAACAAGTTCGCGGCCCTCAACAGCGCCGTGTGGTCGGGCGGTTCCTTCATTTATGTTCCGCCGGGCGTCAAGATTGATTTCCCACTGCAAGCCTACTTCCGCATCAACGCGGAGAACATGGGGCAATTTGAACGGACGTTGATCATTGTCGATGAAGGAGCCAGCATCCATTACGTGGAGGGCTGTACGGCTCCCATGTACTCCAGCGAAAGCTTGCACAGCGCGGTTGTTGAAGTGGTTGTCAAACGGGGTGGTCGCGCTCGATACACCACGATCCAGAACTGGGCCAACAACATTTACAACCTTGTGACCAAGCGAGCGTATGCTTACGGTGATGCGACGATGGAGTGGGTCGACGGAAACCTTGGCAGCAAGCTGACGATGAAGTATCCGGCGGTTCACATGATGGAACCTGGAGCGCGGGGAGAAATTCTGTCGATCGCGTTTTCCGGAGCGGGCCAACATCAAGACGCTGGTGCGAAGCTCGTGCATTCGGCACCTCACACGACCGGACAGATCATCTCCAAATCGATCAGCAAGAACGGCGGTCGCAGCAGTTATCGCGGTTTGGTGCGTGTCGATAAAGGCGCCCATCACAGCAAGAACAATGTCGTTTGCGACGCCTTGATTCTGGATCCGCAAAGCCGCAGTGATACCTATCCTTACATCGAGATTCTCGAACAGGACGTTTCGATCGGTCACGAGGCAAGCGTTTCTCGAATCGGCGAGGAGCAGATGTTTTATCTGCTCAGCCGTGGCCTGACCGAACAGGAAGCCAGCGCGATGATTGTCAACGGCTTTATCGAACCCTTGGTAAAGGAGCTGCCGATGGAGTACGCGGTTGAGATGAACAAGCTGATTCAACTGCAGATGGAAGGGAGCGTTGGCTAAAGGCCAACAGCCGTTGTCCATTTAAATCGTCGGCGTCGTCCCGTTCCGTTTGAATGCCGAATGCTGCTTCGCATGGGCTTTCACGAAGATTATTACAGTTCCTATTTTAAACCAATGACACAAACCGCAACGCAACTGAAATTCGACACGGAAGGTTTTGAAGCATTTGTCGCCGGCAAGGTCCAGCCTGAATGGGTGGTCGCCGCGCGACGCGCCGCTTGGGATCGATTTCTTGAACTCGATTGGCCGGCGCGTCGAGAAGAAGAATGGATCCGCAGCGATTTGCGATTGTTTAACTTGGACAAATATGCGCTCACCAGCGAGGTCTCGACGCCCAGCGACATGGCGCCATTGCTGAATGTTGGTGTCGATTTAGGTGGGTATGTTCATTCGATTGACTCATTGACCATCGCGGAATCTTTGGATCCGGAGCTTGCCGCCAAGGGAGTCCTTTTCGGCAGCCCAGACCGCTTGTTTGAAGAGCATGCGGAAGTCTTCAAGCCGCTGTTGTTTTCGGCGGTTGATGTCAATTACGACAGGTTTTCGGCCCTGCACGCCGCTTTCTGGAACGGTGGGGCGGTGTTGTATGTTCCTCGTGGCGTCGTGATTGAAAAGCCGCTTCACATTTCATCGTTCCTCAGCGACGGAGCCGCCGATTTGGGGCATGTCTTGATCGTGTTGGAAGAGGGTGCCGAAGCGACGGTATTGCAGGAGAACAACAGCTTCGATCGCAAGGCGGGTGGAATGCATTGCGGTGCGATTGAGTTGATTCAACGGCCGGGGTCGCATCTGCGATTCGTCAGCTTGCAGGACTGGGGTTATAAAACGTTTCACTTCGCCCATCATCAGGCGATTGTCGATCGGGACGCTTCGCTGCAATGGACGATCAGCGCGATGGGGGCCGGCTTTGCAAAGGTGAATCAACAGGTTCAGTTGGTGGGGCCTGGAGCCAACAGTCAAGTCAACGGCGTCATGTTCACCGAGGGACGGCAACATTTGGCGTATCACACGTTGCAACACCATTCGGCTCCGAACTGTCACAGCGATTTCCTTTACAAATCGGCGCAGCAAGATCACAGCCACACGGTTTGGAAAGGCATGATCAAGGTCGACAAGATCGCTCAGAAAACAGATGGCTATCAGCGCAACGACAACCTGCTGCTGAGCAACACCGCCCGCGCCGATTCCATACCAGGACTTGAAATTGAAGCGGACGATGTTCGCTGCACACACGGCAGCACCACCAGCCAAGTTGACGCCGAACAAATCTTTTATGCACGCTGTCGCGGCTTTACGCACAAAGAAGCCGTTCGCATGATCGTCACCGGATTCTTTCAACAGATCTTTGACCGCATATCGATCGAAAGCGTGCGAGATGCATTGGGGACGGCGATTGCGAAGCAGGTCCGCGACTACTCGTAGCGGAACTTTTCTGTTACCGTCGCCAGTCGGTAGATTTTCGGATAGATTTATATTCCCTCGCCCTCTTTTGGCGGAGCCTGACAAATGTCATTGCAAGAAGACACCGTTCGCGAAGCATTAAAGAAAGTCATCGATCCCGAATTGTATGTCAACATCGTCGACCTGGGGCTCGTCTATGAAGTCTTCATCACCGAAAAGGAGAATGGGAATCATGACGTCAAGATCGAGATGACGATGACCAGTCCGATGTGCCCCGCCGGACCGCAATTGGTGAGCGGTGCGAAATCGGCGATCGCTGAAATCGAATCGGTTGAAGAGGTCGAAGTCAAGGTTGTCATGGATCCCCCGTGGACTCCCGACTGCATGACCGATGACGCGCGAGACCAATTAGGCATCTTTTAAGCTTGTCTCGTGTTCCGCTTGTCGGCATGGACGTGTCGCCCGCTGGGCTTTCAGCATTGGCTCTGTACAAGTCCGGTGGCTGACTCCATTGGCAGGTTGTGTATCGCCCGCTAGGCTAGAAACTTTCATTTTTTCACCGGTAGTTGATGAGTGTTCTTTTTGTTGGTGGCGGTCATGGTTCAGGATCTTCGGGTTTGACACGAAATCGTTCCATCCATGCGTCGACTTCCGATTTGCGGTATCGATAGTCGCCTCCCATCTTAAACGCCGGCAAGCCTTCGTTGGTTACCAGTTGCCAGAGCTTTGTACGGGATACGCTGAGGTATGCCATCAGTTCCTGAGTGGTCATCAGTTTGTTTGCGTCGTTGGGATCGCTTGGCGGAATCTTGTCCTGATTTCGCTGAGTCATTCAAGTTTCGAATTGGTTTGTTTGTTGGGTTGTGTCAGCCGACGGCACTAGCGGCGAGCCAGGAACGCAATACGACACCGGCCCGCGGCTAACGCCGTCGGCTCACGATTTGTCTTAAAGGGTTTTGCCGCATCGTCGGCAATGGCGATCGGTTTCATCGTTCGCCGATTCGACGTTGCTGAGCGTCGTATTCCGGTGAGCGATGGTGAGGGTTTGCACCGCAGCGAATCGCAATCCGTATCGGTTCAATGATGTCCGCAGGGCTTTGGCGACAAGGCTTTCGACGTCCTCTCGTCTCTGACCGGTAACGAGATCCTTAGTCGAAAGTCGGCCAACGGCTTCGGAGAGGGCTTGCTGAAGCAATGGCGAGATAATTTGCTTCAGATCGCTGACCGACATCGTCGATCGCGCCCCCATCAAGTTTGTGAAGAATAAGGCTACATCATCGATCTGAACGGTCAACGACAGCGTGATATCGACCTCCAGGAATTCGCTGGTCATCACCGGGCAGGTCATTTCAAAGAGATATCTTGGTTGCGGGCAACAATCATGGTTGCCGTGTTCTGCGACCAGAACTTCAACCGATCGACAATGTTCCCAGCGTGTTGGCCAGGCGGAATCTCACCTCCCATTCGCGACAATTATTTCTGAACGGATACTTTACGATTGCCAGCTTCCACCGGGACTGTTCACTCAGTTGCGGCTTGATGTTGAGCAACGAATCGGTTTTGGCGATACTGAAGTTCAATTCGCACCTCGAGCGCAACTGGAAATCGACGCAGAGGTCGAACATGTTTAGGCTGGAATTGAACGACCGAATTTGTTTGGTCATCCGCGCGAAGTTTCAACGTGCAGAATCTTATTAAGCCGATTATGTCCTGTCTGCTTGACGTACCAAACACCAACCTGCGTCGATGCGTTCCAAGAAACAGACATCATTGATCGCATAAAGCGGCTTCGATCTCACTCGCACCGTCGGTTCTAGCTTCGCGGGACTTCGATCGATCGGATCAAGGATCGTAATTCCTCATCGACCAGACGACCTTCGACTTCCGCTTCGGCCGTCAATTGAACGCGATGCCGCATCGCTGGCAACGCGATTTCGACCACGTCATCGGGGGTTGCATAATCGCGTCCGCGAAAAGCGGCTAATGTTCGCGCGGCTTGCATCAGCGCGATCCCCGCGCGCGGCGATGCGCCAATATGCAGCGAAGGCCAGTTGCGAGTCAGACGGACAACCGCGTTGATGTAATCGACCAGCGCGTCCTCCACGTGAACCTCGCCGCACAACGCGATCATCCGACCGATTTCCTCGGGGCTGGTAACCGTTTCGACTTCGTCGACCAAACGCTGGTTTAGATCGATCTGTCGACTGTGCATCCGCAGAATATCGGCTTCTTGTTGAGCCGTGGGATAGTCGATGACAAGCTTGAACATGAAGCGATCCAATTGCGCCTCGGGCAAGGCATAAGTCCCTTCACTTTCCAGCGGATTCTGGGTCGCAAGGACCAGAAAGGGGCGTGGAACTTGATGGCTCGTTCCGTCGATGGTGACTCGATACTCCTGCATGATTTCCAACAGAGCCGCATGTGTTTTCGCCGGGGATCGATTGATCTCGTCAGCCAACAACAGTTGTGTAAAGACCGGTCCGGCTCGGAATCGAAACTCGGACTCTTTCATATCAAAAACAGGCGCGCCGGTAATGTCCGAAGGCATCAGATCGGCGGTGAACTGAATGCGTCCGAACTGGCACCCCAAGATGCGACCCAAGGTGCGCACGAACAATGTCTTTCCCAAACCGGGAACGCTTTCAATCAAGACGTGCCCACTGCTGAATAAAGCCGTCAGCGTTCCGAGTACCAATTCGTCCTGCCCGACGTACAGCTTCGCGACCTGTTGCGAAATCCTTTCAAAGATTTCTCGGGATCGTTGGAACATCGCGATGCGCTGGGATGGTTCAATCAATGGGGTTCTCCTTCGGAGGAAGTGACTGTTGTTCGTCCGACGGCGGTGATGACGCCGACGCTTGATGATAGGGATTCGAGGGTGTCCGTTCCGCGGATCGAACCCAGGGGCCCGAATCTTCGCCGCGAACTTGAACGAAGTATTCCGATATTCGTTGCCGCGCATAGTCGGCATCGCCGGTACGCTGCATTAGCTCCGCGACCGCCGCGACATGGTTGCCGAAGTCGCCCGTCGATGGTGGAGGCAGACGTCGGGGTCGCCCAAAAATGGGAAGCAAGACCAAAATCGTGACAAACCCGAGCAGCACGCCGTGCAACGTCGTCATCGAAAGCGGCCACTGGGTCAGCAGTTCCATGCCAGCCGCCAGTTCATCGTCGCTGTCGCCGCTGACGCGAGCACCAAAGTAATCGGTGCGCAGAAATCCGACATCTCCAGGGTCGCCGGTTTGTCTGACGAGGTGATCCGCGAATGCACGGTTGGCGGGCTCCAGCAATGACAGATTCAACAAACCCTCACCACTGTGAAGCACCAGGACCTGAGAATTCTCATGCCACAAATCGCTCGTCAGGCGAGCGACCAAGACTTCATCGTCCGCGGTCGTCAAGAGCGGCTTGAAATCGTAGAGCTGCGTGTCGAGGTCGACCGTTTCCGATTCGGACGACTTCGCGGTCAAACTTGCATCGGAAGACGGGCGATATGCGCGAATGACCGCTTGCGTTTGCCGACGCTCCGGCAGCGGTTGAATCGTCTCCGTCCATGGTCCGGTCAAGGCCTTGCTCTCGGAGTACGTTTGGCGCAGCTCCCATGTGAACCAGCCGTTGCTGAACGTCTTCGCCTGCGTATTGTCAAGCATGATGTTGTTATTGGCGATCTGGCGTGCTTGGCGTCGACGGTATTCCAATCGATCCTCCGGTGCCGCCTTCGCGGCGGTCAGACGCCAATAATCCCGTTCCGTCGAATCGAAGCCTCGCGCGATAAACACCAATGTCCGCGGCGCTTCCATCAGCCAATCGTCAAACCACTCCGTGGCTTCGATGCCGGGAACCTGTTGCCATTCGGGAAACCAGACGATCGCATCTTGTCGCTGGGCGACCGGATTGAGACGTCGGATCGTACGCGTGTCCCAACCTCGCAAGGCATACATTTCGCGAAACGCCGCCGCGCCGTTGATGCTCGCTCTGCTCAAGTGCGACGAAACGTAGCCGTAGCGTGTTTCCAATTGCTTGGGACGATTCCAAAGACTCACGGCCGCAATCGCGGCGATCGCCACAATCAACAGCAACCACAGCCCCCAATTTGATTCCTTTACATGTTCACTCATGCCGCGTCATTGTCTTTCATTGGATCTCGTGACGTTGTTGCTCTATATCAATGATGAGCGCGTTTGATGTTATTTTGGGCCATTGTTTTTCAGTTGATCTTGCGGGGTAGTCGCTCCAGGGAATGGGCTGCTTCGATGGCCGCATCGAAACGTCCGAGCTGATTCCAGCAGAACTCGAAACGCTGCTGGGAAATAAGGTGATCACCGAAAAAAGCATCTTCAAAAACGTGAATCGTGGCGTTCAATATCTCTCGCAAATCGGACGCTGCCGACAATTCTTGCAGGTATTGTCGATTCGTCTTGCCTCGCGTCAAACGGACCAATTGATGTCGATCAAGTTGAACCAACTGGTGGCTGAACAGATACAGAATCGCTTCGTTGTATCGACCTGCTTGCATCAACGCGTGGGCATGCGCCAAGAGATTTGTTGTGACATGCGTCAATTGAACGGGAAGCCTTTGCAAACGTTCGGCCGATTCGGCTTCGCTTTCCGTGTCGGAACCTGGTTCAAACGACAACGGAAGACGTCGACGTTCATGTAACATCACGCCATAAACGACCGCCGCCAACAAGAGCATGACAAGCACGGCGATCAGAGACCAGCCGAGTACTTCCCCCACAATATCCAGAAAGTTGTAAGGCTGCGAAGGTGCTTTAACGGTTTGCTTGCCTCGAAAGCCGGATGTTCGCGCGGGGGAATCCCATTGAGCCGCATCCGTGTTCTTCGGTTCAATCGGCTTGATGCTGTCTTCGTCGGCGTCGTACCAGGGGACGGAACCGAGCGAACGCATCGCTTGACGACCAATCTGATGGGAAGATTGCTCCGTACGGTCGTCCGCCGACAGATCGACACCATTCGTGGAAACTTGCGACAGAAACGCCGTCAGGCAAACAACCGCAAGGCGCGTCTTCAACGAAGGGGATTGATTCACGATGGGCTCCCTTCGGCGATGGTTCGTGAATTCGGTTCGCCAAACTGCCGAATCGCTTCGGCCCGCATCGCCAATTCAACGTCCCAGCCTTCGAGTCGAATGCGATTATCCAAGTAGCAAAGGAAGCGAAAAATCACGCAGTATCCCGCGACGATCCACATCGCCAGCGGAACGTACACCGACTGGGCGATCACGTTGAAGGACCAACGCTGTGCAAAAACTCCTTGCACGAAGATCATGAAGAAAAACAGTGACAACGTCAGGCCGAAACAGATCATCCCGGAAATCACGAATCGACTGATCGATTCGCCGCCCACGGGCGCATGCAGGAGCTGACTTCGGTGTCCCGCGGTCAGCGAACGTTCCCGACCCGCCAGAATCGGGCAACGTTCCAACAACAAAATTTCGGGAAGGTTGGGACGAGCCGAGCGAACAGCCGCCGCATACATCGCCAAGATGATCAGGAAAAACGTGATCCAAGCATCGGAGGATTCGATCCAGTCGATCCATAGGATCAGTCCGATCGCAACCAGCGGGCCGCGAAGAAATCCCAAGGCGATGATCACGCGAACCGCAACGTTTTTGACGTCGTCTCGGACTTGCCTCCAAGAAGGCTTCTGCTGGAAGACCGCTTGTCCGACGTAGCTGGTGGCGAAAATTCCCGCCAGCGGTGTTTCCAGAAAGATCAATGCCGACATCCAAATGATGTATTGCCAACGCAGGCCAATCGTCTCGGCATCGTCATCCGCCCCAATGTCGAGCGGTAACCAGCCGATGAGCAGAAAATTGATGATTGCAAACGGGACCGCTCCGGTCGCGAACGCAATGCTCAATGGGACGAAGTACCGGCGAAGGACCAGCAGCGACAGATCAAACAGTTCGCTCGCCGACCGAGGCCGCACCACGACATGTGTGCGATCAAATTGCATCGATACCTGACCTCGGAAAGCCCAACACAACAAAATAAAACGTCATCGCACCACTGGAAAGAATCGCCCAGATCGCCTTGATTGTATAAGGCGCCGGGCTCGGTGAGAGAAAGCCTTCCGTCAGGGCGGCGAGAAAAAAGAGGACCGCCGCCGCCGAGATGACCGGCACGGCAAGCAAGGCGTTCGTTTTCAAAGAGTCTCCGCGTCGCAAGCCGGCCGTCGCGATCAAGCCGATGCCCAACCGCAATCCAGCAGCGGCCGAAAGGGCGATGGCGGTCAGTTCAAAGGGACCATGCGCCGTCACGAATTCGAAGAAGTTCTCGCCTCCGTTGCTCGAGTCTCTGGCCATGAACCCGAACATCGTGCCTAACGCAACCGCGTTGTACGCCAAGGTGAAGATGCAAGGAATGATCAAGATGCCATACGCGAAACACTTCAGCCCGATTCCGGTGTTGTGCCGAATGTAAAAGCTGGACATCATCATGTAGTGCTCAAAGCCGGCGCTGATCTCTTGATCGAAGCTGGATTCCAATTGGTCCAGTTGTGCCTCTCCCACAACGCGAGCGGGGAAATTCGGCAGTCGATCCTCCGACACGGCCAAGATCATCGACAGCCAAAATAATCCGAAGAACAACAACGCGCAAACACGCACGCACGGATCGTTGAAGATTTGCTGCGGAGCTTGCCGAACCAACATGTCGACGGTTCGGTCCAACGAAAAACTGCGGCTACGGTACATCTGATTGTGTGACCGTCCGACCAGTCGATGCAGGTACTCCACCGTGCTGGGAGGCAGTTGATACGCCTCGGCCAACGCCAAGTCAGCACACACCGATCGATAGAGCGCGGCGAACCGTGTCACGCTCGACGCCATCTGACGGCGCTTGCCGAGCTTTTCAAATTGTCGGCACAAAGTCTCCAATTCGTCCCACTGCTTACGACGCTGCTCCAATAGTGTGACGATATTCATGGTGTCGTGAGTCCTCTTGTACGTCGCGTGGCCGAAAATGAGGTGATTCGCTTCATTAAATGCAAAAGTATCATTCCAGTCCATGCACGGTATAACAATGTCCGCTTATCAATGTCCGCATTCTAGTCTGCAATCGATTGTGTTTCGGCTTGCGTGTCCTTTTGCAATGGACTGAAGCCCGCTAGCGGTCCCAGGTCGATTTCGTCTTCTCGATCGTCGGCCAAAAAAGTTCGCCAGTACAATGCATACAATAACAGATCGGGATCGATATCGCGGCGAAACTCGAATTTCGCGGTTAAAGGAACGGCCAGATGCCGCGCCAGTTCGCGTCGTCGGGCGGGGGAAAGGAAGCTTCGTCGTTCGGCATACAACGCAAGCGTCTTCGCCATCGCCGGGGTAACGCGATAATCGGCGGGGATGTAACTGGCCAATGCGGGCACCCGGTGATCGTCAACGCGCGCAACGGGCAAGGTGCATCCACGCTCATCAATGACAACCATTGTCCCCGCCGCCAAATCGCCCAGTCGCTGCATCCGACGGGTGCATACCATTACCACAATCGCACACAATCCGGTCGGGATCAGATAGACCGGCGGGGCTTCATCGATAAAGAACTGCAACGAAACGGGAGGAGCCAAGTCCGCCACGCTCAGCAAGTTGCGAAGCATAGCCTGAACGCCGTTAATGGGGTGCCCGCTGACCGAGACGACTCGGATTCCCATCGCCATCTTTCCGAATGTTCTTCCGTTGCACCATGTTTCCATGGCAACGCCATAGAACCACCAGACCAAGAACCATCCGACGTTGATCGCCGCAAGCCCCATCACGCCGAAGACTTGACTGCCCGACAGCCCCGCCAAGAGAACGACTGCGAACATGAACAAACCGATGATTGACAGTTTGATTGCGTAGTCAAGGATGAATGCGGGCAAGCGTCGAAACGGGCCGGCTAGCTGATATCGAAACGCAATGTTCTCCGGCGTGATCACCTCGATCGTCGTATCCAGCGGCGGAGTGGATAACAAGCGTTGCGTCATGGTGGATGCGTCTCCCGCAGCGGATCTCGTCAGCGGATCTCGTCTTTTCCTTGACTAGTCAACTTCCAATTCGATCGGAGCGATCACGCGACTCGATTCGGCCCGTCCCGACCACGAAGGCAGTTCGCACTTGGAAGCTTCCCAACCATGATGCGTGATCGCGCCACAAAACGGTCCGTTCCCCTGAACGTTGCCGATCAATCGGATCCGTCCGGGATCAACCTCTCCTTCGGTCTGCATCGAATCCCCTTCAACCTGTTCGGTGAGAGGGACGATGGCGAACATCCGCTCCATCGATTTTCTGGCGTCACGAATGACGTCGCGAGCGGCCGCCCCAACCTGCTGATCGGAATAGTCGTCTAGGGATTCTTGCAGCAGGTCGATCAGACGCGATTCACGCTGCAAAGTGGCCAGCAGGGTGATCGCATCGTTGCGAAGCGGCTTGGCGGGGACGGCATCTCGCCGCGCGGCGGACTTCGTTGTCGCCGACGCTTCCGACTTGGAAGTCGTCGTGGAAGCATCTGCCACGACAGCAGCGTCCGGCACGGAGCCCGACTTCGTCGCGGTGTCGATTAAACGTCGATAGGCATCCGCCGCTTGGCGATTCATCAAGATTTGAAAGAACGCTTTGAATGCTAAACCAAGTCTCACAAAACCGCCTCATCCCAAACAAACCGCGAAACGAACTTCAATATGCCGACCGTACTTTCCTCGCCTGAACGTTCGCTATGCTTCATCGAGAATCTCGACCGCCTTGAACGCTTTCCCTTCAAGCATCTCCAAGCTAGCGCCGCCACCGGTACTCACGTGGCTCACTTGATCGGCTAGCCCGAACTGTTCGATCGCCGCGGCGCTATCGCCACCGCCAATGATCGTCGTTCCATCCGACGCGGCGACCGCTTCGGCAACCGTTCGCGTTCCAGCGTCGAAAGGAGGCATTTCGAAGACGCCCATCGGGCCATTCCAAACAACGGTCTTCGCGTTCTTGATGATCTCCGCATATAGCTTCGCGGTTTCAGGACCGATGTCGAATCCTTCCCATCCGTCGGGAATTTGTCCAGCGGAAACAACTTGCTTGTTGCAGTCTCCCTTGAAGGCATCGCCGCAATGCGTATCGACCGGCAGAACGAGTTTGTCGCCCCCTTTTTCCATCAACTCCTTCGCCAAATCAGTCTTGTCGCGTTCGACCAAACTTTCCCCCACCGAACCGCCGTTGGCAAGAGAGAAGGTGTACGCCATCGCACCGCCGATGAGGATCTTGTCGCAAACCGACAGCAAATTATTGATAACGTTAATCTTGTCGCTCACCTTCGCCCCCCCCAGGATCGCCACGAACGGACGCTCTGGATTGCTGATCGCGTCGGACAGATATTGAATCTCTTTCGCGACCAGATTCCCGACAACCTTAGGGCCGGAGATCTGCTGTGCGACGGCGTACATCGAAGCATCGGTGCGATGGCAGGTTCCGAATGCATTGTTGCAGTAGATATCGGCCATCGCCGCCAAGCGACCGGCAAATCCTTCGTCCCCTTTCTTTCGCCAGGATTGAATCGCAAGTTCTCCAACAACAGAACATCGCCATCCTTCATTTGAGCGACCTTTGACGTCGCATCGTCCCCGACGGTGTCGCTAGCAAAAGCGACCGGCTTGCCAAGAAGTTCCCCCAAACGATTCGCAGCCGGCGCCAAGCTGTATTTGCTGTCGCCGGAATCCCCGCTGGGCCGACCCAGATGGCTGGCAAGGATCACCCGCCCGCCACGACGGATCACCGATTCGATGCTCGGCACCGCCATTCGGATGCGTCGATCGTCGGTGATGTTCAGTGATTCGTCCAGCGGAACGTTGAAATCGACACGCATAAAGACGCGTTTGCCTGAAACATCAATGTCATCGATACTCTTTTTCGCCATGGCGGTAGTCTCAAAATCTATAGTTGAAGTTTTCGGAATCTCACTCGTTGAACCCCTATTATCGGCATCGTCGGCTAGCTGTCGAGACGGCGAAACTGGGCAAGCAGCGGGCCTTGCTGAAGCGGGCGGAGGTTTATACGTCGCATGGCCGAAAATGAGGTGATTCGCTTCATTGAATGCAAAAGCATCATATAAGAGCACGCACGGTATATACGTCGCGTGGCCGAAAATGACGTGATTCGCTTCATTTAACGCGAAGGCATCATTTCAGGCCACGCACGGTATAACACCTCGCTTTCAGAGTAGTCTGCAAATTGGCTGAATTTCGCATTCGCTTCTGGCCGAATAACCGGAACAGACGGCTGCTTCGTAGTGGACGAATCAGCCAATTGCTGCCGCTCCGGGACGTTGAAATGCCGATGCCTGTTCGCCGGTTGAACACCGTCTTGCCGTTTGCCGCTCTTCTTCTGCTATCTCTTGCGGGGCCGGTTCTCGCTTTCGACTTTGGGGAATCACGCCATCAACGCGAATCCGCGATCCAGTCGATCCCGCTTGCTCGTTTGACCCCATCAGCACGACAGCGTGTGGAGCAAATCATCTCGCGACCGACGATGTTCCGTCGATTGCCGACCCAGGGGATGGATTGCGACCGCGACATGTTCTTGTTCCTGGTGCGTCATCCCGAGGTGCTGGTAGGCATTTGGGACGTGATGGACATCACGCAAGTGCAAATGCAACGAACCGGTCCGTACAATCTTGTTGCCAGCGATGGGCAAGGGACAACGTGTCAAATCGAGCTGGTATACGGCGATGCGGAGACGCACCTGTATGTTGCTCGTGGAAAGTACGAAGGCCCCATGGTCGCCAAGCCGATTACCGGCAGCGGCGTGTTTGTCCTGCACAGCAGCTATGCGCAAGGCGGCGACCGAACAACGATCGGCGGGCAGATGGATGTCTTTCTGGAACTTGATAGCCTAGGGGCCGACTTGGTGGTCCGCACGCTCGGGCCTTTGATTGGCAAATCGGCTGACCACAACTTCATCGAGACTGCAAAGTTCATTACCCAAATCTCGCAAGCTTCGGAAGTCAATCCCAGCGGTGTCCGCAAACTAGGACTTCAATTGCCGCAAGTCAGTGAACCGGTCCGCGAAGGATTTATCGACACCGCGATCGCCGTCGGACTTCGCAACGGCAACACCATTGATCCGGACGAACCATTGGCCGACAACGACTCGCCATGGCGAAGCGACTCCGAAGTCGCACCCTCCGCTTCGGCGCAGGTTGCACGGATCGCACCCTCCGAAGCGATATCGGGTTCGACGGATTCCGACGACGCATTCATTGATCCGGTGGGCGGATCGAGTCCCGTTCAGCCGCGCAAACCAACGATGAATCTGCGCCGTTAATTCGATGTCGCGTTGACAAATGTCTTCGCCGTTTGGGTATACATGCCGCCTGCAAGATTGTCGAGCAAACCGACATCATTATACGGCGCGATCAGCTCACGCAGTTGGCCTTCAAAACGTTCGCACGCCGCCTCGGTTGAACCTTCATCGATCGCTTGCTGTAAGGATGTTCGAGCAATCTTGGCCACCGATCGGAACTGTCCATTTGCAGCCTGGAGGAACGTCGACTCCGTCACGCCACGCCCATGTTCGGTCGACGTTGCCGCCGCGAAATAGAGCATGCACCAGGCCGACCACAATCGAAAGTTTGGCAGCGAGGCGTAGCAACCTTCAACGAGCATGTCGATCCAGCAGAGTTCATCGACTATCTGGTCGGAATATGCAGCCAGACGCGAGGACCGCTCGCGGTGATCGGACGAAGCAAGCAGCACGTCAGCCAATCGTGAGACCCCTGAAAGCGTGTGCGCGATGCCGGTGCTGTGCAGCGGGTCGACAAAACCGGTGGCCGAAGGGAGCGCACCCCATCGCTCTCCGGCGGCGGATGCCCACAGTCGCTGCATTCGTGGAAGACAGCGAAGAGGTGTTCTTTGCTCCAGAATTCGTGATCCTTCAAATTGCTTCCACAACATCGGAAACCGTCGCAATTGCCGATGCCATCGCGCTTCGGCATGTTGCGATTCGTCGCCCTGAGAATTGTGGAAAGCAAATCCCGCGCTAACGCTCTGGTCGTCAAAGCGAAGCTGCCACATCCATCCGTTGTCCAGCACATGATGCAAGGCCGCAGCATCGCAAGGAAACGGATGGATCGCCGTTGAAAACCCAAAATTTTCCATGACACTTTGAAACGGCCTGACGTTCTCGAAATGACCGTAGATCGCGGACGAGTTCGTTTTCAGTCGATGCGTCGCGTCGGCCGCTCCGACAAGTCGCATGATTTCTCCCATCGGGCCCGAAGCGTCAACGACGAAGTCGCACCGTAAAGAAAAGGTTCCGGCCAGAGAGGTGCCGGAAACAGTCCAAGCATCCGTCTCATCGGTTACCTGATAACGAGCGTTCTGAAGTTGCAAGACGTTTCGCCACGCCGCGAGTTTAAAGAACAGTTCGTCAACTTCGCTGCGAAGCCAATGGGTGTCAGCCTCGTTGTCGGTGCGGCTTGCCATGACAAGCAATTGCTGGTCCGATGACGGTGTATCATCGACCGTATGACCGAAGTAGCTGAAACCTCGCTTGCGTCCGCAGGTTACGTCCCCATAGGCTTTTCGCCACGATCCGTATGTCGCCAGTGGTGCCAACTCCGGCAAGTCCCATTGCCGTGACAGGCGTTCGATCATGGCATCGGCCGTCGGAGTCGACGACTCTCCGATGGCAAATCGTGGATGTCGAGCCTTGTCGATGATGGCGACCTCCATCCCGGCTCGGGCAAGGATCATGGACAACAAGCTGCCTCCAAAACCGGAACCGATAATCACCACATCCAGCTTGCGGCTCATGCGTTCGGCTCCCGCGAATGATCGCATCGGTTGCATTCGATGGCCGGCTCGTTCCGCTGCGTTAGGTTCATTCTTCGCATCCGCTGAACTCTGCGGTCGAAGCAGGCGGGACATTCCGCAAGTCCTTGAAGATCCCAAAGGTCGGCGAAGACGCGACCTCGTTCAAACTGAATCGCTTGCTGTTGGACCGTTTCCAGAGAACGCAAGCGAGGCGAACTGAAGCGGTTCTCTTTCCGAAGACGATCAAGGATGCCATTGCCACCACGCGTTGCGATCACGCTGCAGCAACTGACGCCGCAATCGAAAGCGAACCGAATGGAGGCAATCGCGCGCTGAATCCCTTCCAGCTCGGTGGTGTCGGGGGGACGCAGCAGGATAAAGGTTCGCACCCGAATTTGATGCCCGACGAGAAACTGACAGGCGTTCGAAAAATCGGAGATCGTCATTCGCTTGTTCAACCGTTGCAGGGTCGGCGCGTGCGATGTTTCAAGCCCCATCGCAATTTCGAGTTGCGTTCCGATCTGTTGTTGAAACTCGACACATCGTCGGCCAACCAGGCGCGGGTGATTCTCGACGATCACCGACTTGTAGGATCGCAGCAGGGGCGCAACTTGCGGCAGGTCTCCACGTGGAACCGATCGAGGATCGAAGAAGTTGCTGCTGTTGTAAAGCTTGATGTGCGGCGTGGGGCCAAGCTTTTTGATCGCGTAATGTATCTGACGTGTGATCGCGCCTGGTGGGGTTGAATGATCGAGCGTGTTCTTCCACAGATCGCAAACCAAGCAGCGAAACGGACATTCGGCCCCCGTCAGGAATACCGTGGCGACATCCTCCACTTGCCCCGTGGCGGACCTTTCCGATTCGACCAACAAGTGATAGGGTCGATCCGAGGAAACGTTGTTCTTCGCCCCACGAGCGGCAAGGATATCGGCGTCGGTGAATTCTCGCATTTCCCGATCCACGCGATTTCCTGAGCCCGCGATTGAAAGAGACTTGTTGTATCGATATTGAACGCGTTTGATGTTATCTTGCGTCAATATTTCTCAGTTGATCTTGCGACGTGGTCGCTCTAAGCGAAGAGTTCACGAAACGAGTTTCGATAGGCGTTTTCGCTGACGGGAAACAGCTTGTTGAAAGTTTCCTGCGGCATCACACCGTGTTGAAAGCGACGTTTTTCATACGCAGGCATTTCCAGTCCCGTGATCTGTCGCACCCCGCTGCGAACGACATCCCCCTTCATTTTGTACAGTCGATCGTTGTCCCATTGTGTCAACTGGATAAAGGGAATTCCCTCCGCGACTTCGATAACGTTCGGCAACGCGAAGGGACTGAACCCTTCGAAGCCGAGCGCTCGCGTCGGTGCTGAGGTACGCACATGCCCGCGGCTCTGTCCGCCGCTGTATGTCAACGAATGCTTGATCGCATCGACACCCCATCCTTCTTGATAAAGCATTGTATTGTTGAGAACGCTGCGAATCGTCAGCTCGCTGTTTTCTTCGATCGGATAGTCCTTCAGATTCTCGTCGCCCCCGTCGCCATCACAAAGATAGGTCCAATCGGGATAGCGCTGACGAATGGCGCGACACAGCGCCAATGTCATCGTTGCGGCCTGAACATCCAATGGTTTGTAATCCTCGATGACCGCAATCGCCTCTCGATAGTTGATCGCGGAAGTTGGAACATCAACGACTTCCAGAAACATGCCCAGTCCCATGCTGTCTAGAAACGCCATCGCTTGTTTTACATCGGCGGCTTCACCATCGACGCAAAGCGTGAACGCCTTGAGACGACTGGGTGACTCACCTCGCTTGAGCAAACTATCGTAGATCGTGCAAAAGACCGCTCCACTGTCGATGCCGCCACTGAAGAGGACGCCGATGGGGGCGGTTTCGGGGATGTGATCGAGCCATTTGTTGATTTCGTTTTGCAGCGTTCCGATGTAAAGACGACCGATCTCGTCCAGATCGGCTGGCAACTGGTTGCGTTTGGGTTCAAAGAATCGCCGATATTTCGGATTCGGGTCCGGGCAGCCCAGCAGAGAGATTTCGACCACATGGTGTGCCGGAACCATCCGCGTATAGGACGGATGGAACTGATTGGAAAGTCCTTCGTCCTTCAACCATGTCCAAATCTCGTCGATGCGCTCGGCCACCACTAGGCAGGGTCCGTCGACTTGTTTAGCCAGGAAGTAACGCATCGGCCTGCCAATCGTTCGCGCCATCCGAACGGTTCGCTCCTCGCGATGCACCAATGCGAAATGGCCTTCGACCTGACGCATCCGCTGTGCATCGCCGGTTCCAAGAATCTCGATCGCATCCTCGATCGACATGTGGAAAATTCGATTGGCGGTCGGGTCGAGCAAATTGACGAGTCGTTCGATGTATTGAAAGTTTGACATGCGAGTGTCCTTGAAGGGCTTTGATCGAGCGAGTGTATCATACTCGGCGGATTCCGACCGCTGAAGCGACCGCCACAAAAAACACTTCGCCAAGGGCTAAAACAGCTCGTTGATCGGTTCGCCATCGGCCAACAAACTGAACGGTTGCCCGCCCGGATCGACGGCGGTTAAGTCACGCACACCCATCGCCTTGTAAACGGTTTTCACAATGTCTTCCGGGCCAACCGCCTTATGATCGGGATACTCGGCGTTCTTGTCGGTGCCGCCGTAAATTTGCCCGCCTCGAATGCCGCCACCAGCGAAGACATTGCTCATGCAAACGGTCCAATGATCGCGACCGGCCCCAATGGCACCGCCGGATCTGCGGTCGCCGATCTTCGGTTTGCGTCCCATTTCGCTGGAAACCAACACTAGCGTGTCGTCGAGCAAACCGGTCTGGGCGAGGTCCTCAATCAGCGCGGAGTAGCAACGATCGAACTCGGGCAAGAGGTTCTCTTTCAAGCAAACGAAGTTGTTGCCATGCGTATCCCAGCCCCCCGCGCTACGGCACTTTCCGGCTAAGCTTGTGTCTTCCTTCCAAAAGACCGTCACGAAGGGAACGCCGGCTTGCACCAATCGACGCGCCATCAGCAGGCTGCTGCCATTGACCGTCTCACCGTATCGCTCGCGTACCGCCGCGGGTTCTTGCGACAGATCAAAAGCGTTGCTGGCCGCCGACGAAGAGAGCAATTCGAATGCTTTGCGATGTTGCGTGCCGAAGTCCTGGACGCGAGCGTTGACGTCCAGTGATCGCCGCGTGTCGTCGATCGCTTTGAGCAAACCTTGCCGGTCGTTAAGTCGCGCCTTGGTAACGCCGTCCTGCAACGTCAACGAAGGCGCTTGGAACGAAAGGGGTTTGGCCGGATCGTTGCTGAGATAGAACGGATCGAACTCAGCCCCCAGTCGCGCGGAAAATTGGCCGGGACGCGTGTAGGGAGGGCGACTCGGTTTGTGAGGGAGCGTGATCGCGTTGGGCAACGACGGATGTTGCTGGCGACGCGAGGCGACGACCGAACCCATGAACGGCCAGTCATCGGGATAAGGTCGCCGGTCGTTGCCTTGCGTGCGAAATGTCAAATCCGGTACATGACCTGTTAGGTTGTAGTAGTATCCTGCGTGGTGATCCCCCGTCGCCAGTCCGCGATCACTGACGCCATGCACCAACGCCAAATGATGCGCCACCTTCGCAGTCATCGGCAGGTGTTCGCTCAACTGAATCCCCGACGCCGAGGTGGGAATCGGATTGAACGGTCCACGGTAGGCACTGCCGGCATCGGGTTTCATATCCCACATGTCGATATGAGATGCGCCGCCACAAAGAAAGAAGAGAATCGTTGACTTCGCTTTGCCCGCGGTGGAAGTCGATTGCGTGGCCGGACTTGCCGACGCGAACGATGGAAGCTTGAAACCGGCGTAGCCGACGGTTGATGCCACGATGGCCGTGCGACGATCGATACGAACCTTGTTGCTTCGGGATGCGTTTTCCATAGCAATGTCCTCAGGCGGGATGGAAGGCGGGGCTCTACATCAATGATGAACGCGTTATATCGTGCGTGGGCTGAAATGATGCTTTCGCAATTCATGAAGCGAATCACCTCATTTTCGGCCACGCGACGTACAGACGTTATCTTGCGGTACTGTTTTTCAGTTGCTCTGGCGACGTGATCGCTCTGGGCAAGGACCGAATATAGCAAAATTTCCGCGACCTGTGACATTTTTTCGGGTGGAACCGGCATCGCTTTGGCGAATTTGCATTACCGACATGTTCTTACCAGGGAGATTTTCATCGATATTCGCGGTGCAGGATTGATCCATCGCGTGCAAGACGTAATATGTGGGAGCGGGAACGACTTTCCTTCCGCACGAAGTAATGTTTCAGCCTGTCGAGTTAATGATGATGCTTTATTCGCGATTGTCCTTGGTGTGTTTTATCGTTGTCGGAACCGCCTGTTTCTCCTACGGACAGTCCGACAATGCGGAGTCGCTGGCGTCGTGGAACGACGGCCAAACCAAATCGGTCATTGTCGACTTTGTGCGACGTGTCACGGCCAAGGATTCCCCCGACTTCGTCCCCGAAGGCGAACGGATTGCGGTGTTTGATAACGACGGCACCCTTTGGGTTGAACAGCCGATGTACATCCAACTTGTCTTCGCGCTCGATCGCGTCAAGGAACTTGCTGCCGATCACCCCGAATGGAAGACGAAGCAACCATTCAAAGCCGCGCTGGAGGGGGACTTTCACGGCATCGCGGCATCGGGTGAAAAGGGAGTCGTCGAACTCATTATGGCGACCCATGCGGGAATGACGAACGACGAGTTCTCCGATATCGTCGCAAACTGGCTCGAGACAACGCGACACCCGAAACTCAACCGACCGTACACTCAATGCGTTTACCAGCCGATGCTCGAATTGTTGAAGTACCTTTCGGCCAACGGTTTCAAAACGATCATCGTTTCAGCCGGCGGTGTTGAGTTCATGCGTGTGTTTGCTGAACGTGTTTACGGTATTCCGCCGGAACAAACGTTCGGCAGCAGTGTGAAGATGAAGTACGAATTGCGAAACGGTAAGCCCGCGATCATTCGACTTCCCGAGATCGATTTCGTGAACGACAAAGCCAACAAACCTGTCGGAATTCAGCGGTACATCGGACGCCGACCGATCATGGCGTTCGGCAATTCGGATGGTGACTTTGAAATGATTGAGTACGTGACGGCGGGTGAAGGGCCAAGCTTGGGAGCGATTGTTCATCATACCGATCCGGTCAACGAATATGCTTACGACCGCGATTCGGTTGCGGGACGGTTGGTGAAGGGGCTCGATGAAGCCGAGTCGCGCCGCTGGTTGCTGATCGACATGAAGTCCGATTGGAAGCAAGTCTTTCCCTAGAGCGACAACGTCGCAAGATTCACTGAAAAACATTGTCGCAAGACAACATCTGACGCGTTCATCGTTGATAGCGCATTGAACCTCGCGACGCATCCATCCGTACGAGGAATCGGAAATGAAAACCTATCGAACGCGAATCACATCGACTTCGTCAAACTTCCCAGACGTCATGCTCGCTCCGCCGAGAACGACGAGTTCGTTATCCGATAACGGCAACAGACGATGGAAGAATCGCGCGCGATCGAGATCGGCAACCGTCTCCCATGCCTTTCCATCGCTGCTGAGTTTCTGCAGTTTCCCGCTGTAGGTGGCGGCAAACAATTCGCCGCCGGTTGCGAACGAAGAACTTCCGAATCCGTCCATCGTTTCCCCTTCCAGACTTGGACCTTGGGTCCATTGCTGCGACTGCGGATCGAAGATATCCACGCGTGTCGTCGGTCCACCTTCTTCTTGCATCCCGCCGATTGCGAAAATCTTTCCGTCGTAAGCGGCAACGGAAAGGGCTCGCCGCTGGAATGGAGGATCGGGAAGGGCTTTCCAACCGCCAGCGCGATCATTCAAGTCAAGCGAGTAAGCCTTCGTCGCCCAGGCCGCGTCATCGTCCCCCTGCATGTTCCATCCCCCCACGACGTAGATCTTGCCATTGAGAACGGCGGCATCGAATGATGATCGAGGTTCGGGAAGCGGATTAAGGTCGGTCCAAGCATTCGTCGAAGGATCGTAAACAGAGACCGATGCTTGCGACCAAAGATCCCCCTCTTCGCCTTTCGCATTCTTCGCCATAAAGCCGCCGATGCGGTAGAGCTTGCCGCCGTGGGTCACCAGGGAAAGGCCTTGAAGTCCAGGCCCTTCGTTCAGCGCTTCCCACTTCACCGGCTTCTTGCGATCCAGCCGCCACAGAGTCTTGGCTTGCGACTGAGCGTCGTAAGCATGAGCGCCTCCGGTGTGGCCGCCGTACATGTAAATAGCGTCTTCGGTGACCGCCGCCCCAAAACTGGTAACCATCTGGGGAATCGCTGGGTATTGATCGGACACGACGGAAACCTTCGATGTTTCTGACGGGCTTTCCGCGAATGCCAATGCTTGTGTCCAGCACGCGAGCATCGCGGGAAACATGTAACGGAGCGAAGTAACAGTGCGGTATGACATCCTATTCCTTCCTTCAAGATAGGCTTTGGGGTAAGTCAGAAGCAAATGGTGTGCGAACTCGAAAGCTTTCACTCAGCACCGTTTCGCTCCTGCCTATCGTTATACCGTGCGTGGCTCGTAAGGACACACTTGCGTCGTAATATAAACGTCGCGTGCTCAGAAATGAGGTGATTCGCTTCATTTAACGCGAAGGCATCATTTCGGACCACGCACGGTATAGCAAACCTATTCGCCTCCGCCTGGTAAACCTTGAAGAGCGACGAGACTGGCGAATCGAAAGCGAATGCCGTTGAAACGGGCATCGCGCACTGCGAAAATGCTTGCATATGATGTGGCCTCCCGGATTTTGTCTGAATATTCGGAATTATCGTTACGACCGTCACAGATTATCACGATAGAGTAAATACTGATCGAAATGCCTAGCCAGCAAACACGGTCGTGGGCGTGCCTCTTCAAAGGGTTGCGTCTGCGTACGGTAAGTAGCCCGCCAACGTGATCTGTTTCACGCAACGCGCTGGTCTGGTGCTATTGCTTCATAGCCAGTCGCGTTGCTTGATTTACCTAAAGCAACAAGACGTTAAACGTGCAGACGACCTTTGCCGCTCCGCCGATACACCCTCAACGAAGCGACGCCTGCGCTGCGGAGTTGGAACGTTTGTTGTCGGTCAGTGTTGAGACGGGAGCCTCCGATCTGCATCTTTCCAGCGGCTTGCCCCCGATGCAGCGAATCAATGGAGAGATCTTCGCACTTGCGAACGATGGGGCCTTAACCGCCGAGCAGCTTGACGGATACGTCAGCCATCTCGCCTGTGGCACCAATCTGCTCAATTACGAAACGACAGGCTCGCTTGATGGGGCAATCTCGTCGGCAACCGGTGTGCGGTTTCGATTCAACATCTACCGGCGTCAGAACGCGAACTCGATTGCGCTGCGTCGGTTGGAGGATCGCCTGCATTCGTTGGCGGACCTCGGCCTGAGTGAGAAACTGTACGAAGTTTGCGATCACTCCCATGGACTGGTTGTCGTTGCGGGACCGACCGGCAGCGGCAAGAGCACGACGCTCGCCGCTTTTTTGGATCGCATCAATCAGACGCGCCGGACACACATCATCACGATCGAAGACCCCATCGAGTATTTGCATCCGCCGCGGATGGCATTGGTCAATCAAAGACAGATCGGAACCGACGCCAGTTCGTTCAACGATGCGTTGGTCGCGGCCATGCGGCAAGACCCGGACGTGATCTTGGTCGGCGAAATCCGCGATTTAAGTACAATTCGCACCGCCATCACCGCCGCCGAAACCGGGCACTTGGTTTTTACAACCGTTCACGCGGGAAGTTGCATCGGCACGATCGAACGACTGGTTTCGGTCTTTCCCGCCGACGAACAACCGGGAGTGCGGCAACAATTGGCGCTTGTGATGCGGTGGATCATCGCCCAACAACTCGTCATTGCCGATGGACCGGCAATTACAGAGTCGACGCAGGCGACCGGCATCGCGTCGCGGCGACGGGTCGTTGCCTCCGAAGTGCTACGAAACACGGACGCGGTGGCCAACCTGATCGCCACCGCGAAGACATCTCAAATTGTTTCGTCAATGGAAGCCGGCGGTTCGTTGGGAATGAAAACAATGGAACACGATTTAGCGAGACTTTGGAATGAAGGATATTTGACGGAAGCGACCGCCTCCCGTTTGTCGCGCAACGCGGACATCATGCGCGAGCGAGCGGAAAAAATCCGCCGGGCGTCTTCCAGCGGACGGATCATCAATCGTCAATCACACTGAAACAATGACAGCTTCAACCGACAGAGCAACGGAAACGCCTACGGAACGGCTTGACTTGAACGAAGTCAAAGTCGATCCGGCCTGGGCGATGCGCGTACCGGCGGCCTTAGCGCTGCGACGTCAAGTCTTGGCGTTTGCGGTCGTTGAGGGGCATGCGTGCATCGCGCATGCGAAGCCGATCGATGCCGGATGCGAAGCGGCGCTTAGAAAACATCTGAAGCTACCGTTGCGATCCTTTCTGGCCGAACCGACATCACTGAAGGAGACTCTTTCGCGGCTGTACACCTTACGCGACGAACCGGCGGCTCGCGTTTCGGGTGGCGAAGACGCGGAAACGGCGGTCTCGTTGTGCGACGAATTGCTGTCGGCCGCGATGATGCAACAGGCCAGCGATCTGCATATCGATCCAGCCGAACATGAAACGTTGGTTCGCATTCGCGTCGACGGGGACCTGCGTGATTATCGACCCATTCCGGCGTCGCTGCATAGTGCGATGATCAGCCGTTTCAAGATCCTTTCGGGAATGGATATCGCCGAAAAACGGGCTCCGCAAGACGGTCGTTTTCGCCGGGATGGCAACGATGGCAAGCCGGTCGACATTCGTGTCGCTTCGCTGCCGACGCGTCATGGCGAGCGAATGACGCTCCGCTTTTTGGCCGCTCAGACCGAGAGCTTGACGCTTGAACGGCTCGGCATGGCCCCGCACTCGCTTGAGCAATTCGCACACGCCATCAACCGGCCTCACGGGATGATCCTGATTACCGGTCCGACCGGAAGTGGTAAATCGACAACGCTGTACGCAGGTCTGAGGAAGCTCGTCGCCAGCGGAGCGTACAACGTGATCACGATCGAGGATCCCATCGAGTACGAAATGGAGCGGGTCGGCCAAGTGGAGGTCGATTCGGCGGACAAAGTCAGTTTTTCGAAAGCGCTCCGCAGCGTGCTGCGTCACGATCCGGATATCGTTATGGTGGGCGAGATTCGTGATCAAGAAACCGCCGATGTGGCGATCAAGGCGGCGCTTACCGGCCATTTGGTTCTCAGCACGATTCACACCAACAATGCAGCCAGCGCCGTGACGCGACTTGCCGACATGGGGGTCGATCGTTTTTTGATCGCCGCCACTTTGCGATTGGCCGTGGCGCAGCGTTTGGTGCGACGGTTGTGCGGCAAGTGCCGCAAAGGACGCCCGCTGACCGAAGCGGAAGCGATCGCCCTCGGCCACGCCGATCAGGCGGGAGTGACGGTCTATGATTCAGCCGGCTGCCACTACTGCGCCGATCGCGGCTATGTCGGGCGGTTGGGCGTGTTCGAGCTGTTGTCGATGGATCAAACTTTGTCGTCGTTGGTTGCAGGCGGAGCGGATGAGGCGGCCATTGTCACCGCCGCGAAGCAGAGTGGGATGTGCATGCTGACCGACGATGGTTTCGAGAAATTGGTCGCCGGCGCGACATCACCCGCCGAACTACTCGCAGCGGTAACCATTTGGTGATTGAAATGAAAACGTTATGGATTCCATTGATGATGGTGGCTGCGATCTCTTCGATCGCCACTGCGCAGCAAGGAAATCTGCTTCCTCCGCAGCGTGGCCGGATCGGCGAGCAAGCTCCTGGGTTGAATCCCGTCGAGCCGCTCAATCGCCTTCCGCCAAACAACCCACCTCGCACCGCCGGGCCCTTGCCGAACGAAGGTTTTGATCCGAGTGATCCGACGCAGTCCGCTCCCGATGTGCGACGGATTCTCGAAGGTGAGCAAGAGCAAGTGCGACGCGAACCCCCTCCGGCGATCGAAGTCGTTGGCAAAGTGATCGGTCCCGATGGGAACGGTAAAGCCCTGCTGCGAATCAACGAACGGTTCTTGATCGTCGGGAAAGGTTCGAGGTTCACGGTCGCTTCGTCATTCCAGCCGGTCGTCTATACGGTGGCGACGATCGATATCAACGGAGTCGAGATCCAAGGTGGTGAAGAAAATCAAATGAGGTTGCTTCCATGAACAAGCGTTGCACATCGCATGTAATCTCGACATCCGAAACGACACATCGCAATCGATTGAAGCGAGTCATGTCATTCCGGCAAGCGGAAGAACCAGATTGCGGCTGATGCCGGCTGTAACTCTGCCTATGCGGTCATAGATCAAAGTATTGGCGTCACCAAGGATGGTAACGATGCATTATCGAACGATTCTCCTTTGCCTGTTGTTCGCGTCGCTTGTCGGCGGCGTTCAGGCACAGCCGACACCGCTCGACCCACGGGGCGATGTGCGGGAGAAGTTACAACTGGTCGAGTTTCGCCAGATCCCTTTGCGCGAAGCCGTCAGATTGCTCTCGGAACTGAGCGGCTTGAATTTGGCGGCGTCGATCGAAGCGCGAGATGTCGAAGTTTCGTTGTTTCTTCGCAACGTCTCCCCTCGTGATGCCCTAACAACGCTGACCCGAACGCACGGCCTGTTCTTTCGCGAAGATGAGCGGACCGGGATCATCACGATCTACACCAATGATGAGTTGCAGGAAAACTTGCAGAGTTTTCGCGATGAGGAAACACGCGTCTTCACGATGCTTTATCCAAACGCCACTGATGCGGCATTGGCCATCCAAAGCTTGTATGGCAATCGCGTGATCGTGAATTTAGGGGACACCGGACAGCTAATTTTGCGCGATCTGTCGCAACGTTTCAGCCGCTTCGACCTCATTGATGGTCGCAGTCAGGGGCTCGGCCTGTTCGGCGGCGGAGGAGGCTTCGGCGGCGGAGGCTTCGGAGGAGGAGGTTTGGGTGGCGGGCTTGGAGGCTTCGGCGGTGGACTTGGAGGCGGTCTGGGCGGCGGGTTAGGTGGACTCGGCGGCGGTCTGGGCGGCGGGTTAGGCGGCGGGCTGGGAGGACTCGGCGGTGGACTTGGAGGCTTCGGCGGTGGTCTGTTACAAGGTGCGAACCGCGGTCAGATCAATCAGGCCAACGCGGGAATCGCTGGTCAAGCGATCGGGGGACGTCAGGGTCTCAATCAAGACCTCAACGTTGATGTCAGCAACTTAACGCCTGAACAAATTCAAGCGGTGGTCGATGCACAGCGAGGGGTTGCCAGTGAGGAGCAACTGCGCGATCTGCAACGGCTTCAACAAGCCAATATTTTCGTAACCGTCATTCAGCGACAGAATCAAGTGATCGTCCGGACCAGCGATCCGGAGACGATGCAGCAGATTGCCGAACTGATCGCCAACGTCGATGTCCCCACGCCGATGGTTCTGCTGGAGGTCAAGATCATGGAGATCACTCTCGATGATGGATTCACGTCCGTCTTTGACTATCAGTTCACCGATGGTGATTCCGCGGCGGGGGCCTTCACCAATGGCGACCTGCTGCCGCCCCCAGGCGATCTGGTGACCGGAACGAATCGACGTTTCTCCCCCTTGACGCCTGGAGGAGCCGTTTTTGATCCGGTCGCCAACGCGCTGGCCAATGGAACCCCAATTGGCAATGGGAACGCATTGTTCCAAGTGGTCGACAACAACTTCCGAGCGCGGGTGCAAATGTTGGAGAGCCAAAATCGCGTGACCACGCTCGCCTCGCCAATGTTGATGACCGCCAACAATGAAGTCAGTCGTCTGTTCGTCGGCAACGAAGTTCCACTGAATCGAAGCTTCTCCGGCGGCGCAACCATCGGCGGAATTGGCGGTGTCGCTCAAGGTGGGGCGAACACGACCATCGAGTTTCGACCGGTCGGCACCACCCTGCTGATCACGCCCAGCATCAATGCGGACCGGACGGTGACCCTGCGGATCCTTCAAGAACGTTCCAACATCGAGGCGAATGGTGCGAACGTCCAAATCCCCGATGGCAATGGTGGATTCGTCGAACAACCGATCGATACGGTAAACAGCAAAACTTACAGCGGCACCGTCGTCGCAAAGGACGGTATGACGTTGGCGCTTGGCGGCCTGATTGATGAAACGGTCGCCGACAACCGGCAGTCGGTCCCGGTCCTCGGTAAACTTCCCGTCATCGGCATCATGTTCCGTGATCAAGACACAGGAAGGCGACGGACCGAGCTGGTGATGATGATTCGTCCGTACATTTTCAATACGCCAGCCGAAGCCACATGCACCAGTCAATGGCTGGTCGATGAACACAGCTTGCACCCCAACGCCCCCGAGGCGCGAGGAACGCTCGGAACGTTCTCGCCCCACGAAGTTGTGCGGCCCAATCCGCCAACGACCCCTCTGGAAACCATCTTCCGCTTCCACAGCGTCGAGCCCAAGGATTTTTAGAATGAACAATCACCCTGCGGATCGGATTGCTCACGACTTGGCGACAAAGCAAGTCGCATGTTGC
Source organism: Pirellulaceae bacterium (assembly GCA_041399105.1). GTDB lineage: Bacteria > Planctomycetota > Planctomycetia > Pirellulales > Pirellulaceae > Rosistilla. The sequence continues at coordinate 89,527 of JAWKTL010000003.1, forward strand.
TCGTTGCTCGTCGTGCTGGTGCTGTCGGTATTCGGATGCAATATCTCACGCGAGAAGACAGGGAACCTTCTCGGCAAGATGAAACTGCCCGGCAAACAAGCCAAGTCCAATCTACCGAAATCCGGCCCGACGAAGGTCGTCACCGATGCGACCGCGCTCGCCCTGGAACTTCCGGAATCGGACCTGTTGGCCCGCGAACGGTTTCATCAACGATTTGATAAACTCCTTGCCGAAGGTCGGACGTCGGCCGCTGACCTGTTGGTCGCTCGGCATCCGGATCATGCTTACGAAACGCTCTGCGGCCATTGGAATCGTGACGACCCGACTCGCCCGGCATTGGCCGCCGCCTATGATCGTTTCTGCGGAGGTGGTGGCCAATGGCACGAACTGATGGCTTCATCCGACATTGAATCCGTTGATCGCTACTTCCAGGACCGAAAACAATTCTTCGGCGCGATCACCAATGGGCAATTCGAAGGGACGCAGTCCATCGACTTGGTCGCGAAAGCAAAGGCCACCGGCAGCGAGGCACTGCTAGTTGATGCTTGGTACCAAACCGGTGTCGCCAAGCTCCTGCTGCAACAGAACGCCGCCGCCGCTGAAGCCTTCGCAACATGTTCCAACATTGCGAATGATCGTCATGGAATGCAATCGGCGATCGCGATGCTCATGTGCGGCGAAGCGAAGCGACGCGCAAGCGACTACGTCGATGCGACTCAGGCATGGCGGCAATCGGTTCAGATTGCATGTCAGCAAGTTCAGACACGGAATCTGACCGATCCAGGGTACTGGGATCGCGCGATCTACTTGCAGCCGGTGGGGACATCTTGGCCAGCCGAAGTTGCAACCACGTTCGCCAGCATCGGTTCACGCCCGGCGAGCGTGCTGCGGAGTGACCTGTTGCAGCAGCTTGCCGCGATCAAACATCAAAGTGACGCATTGCCCGCTGGATGTTGGATCGAGGCGGCGCTCGCTTCATGGCGCGATGATCGCGGCGAGCAACAGAAAGCTCTGATCCACTTAAAGAAAGCTGAAACGCTGAGCGTTCCCGCCGCAGTCGACTGGTTGCGAATTGCCCAAGCCCCAATGCTGGTATCGCTCGGGCAAGCGGGAATGGCGACAACGCTGCTGGCACCAATCATCGCCCGAGAAGACGATTCGCCTCAGATGCTTGCCGCGATGTCAAAGCTGGGAGTCATCAAACTGACCGGCGTTTCAAAACAACATGGGATTCGTCTCCTGCATCGCGCGGTGGTGGAATCGGGCGGCACGCAGTGGCCCGGCAAAGCGGCGGCTCGCGCCGACCTCGCGTTGGGGCTGTTGATGATCGGCGAAACCACTCAGGGGCTACAACAGTTACGGCAAGCACAACAACAGTTTCAAGCCGATGGAGAGATCGAACAGCTCGCCAAATCGCTTTGGAACGAACAAAGGTATCTCGAACACAGCGACGCCAACAAACAAGAGATCGCCGCCGTTGAATCCCGGTTGCAGACGATGCGTTTGTAGTTACCGACACTCAGCGTCCGCACTCAAAACCAAGATAAGGAACGTCATGAACCGCATCTCCCTCAGCACAGCCATCCTGATCGCCTGTTCGGTCTTTGCGTCGGCGCAGAACCATTCGTACGATGATGCGGAATCGATCGCGATCGCCCAGCATGAGCCCCAGTGCGAAGTCGTCACCGACGCATGGGCGCGGTTCCACGGTTTCCTGTTCCGTCGATACGCAGGCAGCGTCGAAATGGAATCGAAGACGCCGTATCCCAAAGACTATTTCGGTCGCTTCACCTACCTGCCGTGGAGTCCCGACTGGGTGAAGACACCGGCGAATCGAATTCGCGAAAGCCAGTACCGACACCATCATCGCGGCGGATTTGATCCCCACTACGCTCCCTCCACAGGCTCGCCGCTGTACCAACCGCTCACGCCGGAAATTATCGCTCCGCCCGATAGCATCCCCATGGTCGACGATTCCACATCCCGCAACGATCGGTTGCGTGACGTCGAAGTCTTACCGCTTCAGTAGCACCCTCGCGTCAGCTTTCGAATGTCGGCACAACAACTTTTTCGGTCAACCGCCATGAACTACCGCACAGCCCCCAGTCTTCGCGTCATCATAGCGTTCGTTCTGACGATAGCCTTTTCGATCAGCGATCCGCGGCGACTGTCGGCCACCGATGTATTGTCGGAAACGACGGATGAAGTCGGCAAACTCGACTTCACCCAGTTCGCGGCCACAGCCGCCGCTTCGCATGTGTGTCAAGTGCAACGTCTAGGTTTTGAAACGTGTTACGCACGCGCCGATCTGATCTTCCTTTCACGCGAAGCGGAGTCGTACGACCTCGCGTTTTCCATTCTTGGCGGAACAACCGAACCGGTTTCGCTTGACCATGGATTCGCACCTGGCGTGCGTGCCACGATCGGTATACGCACTGGAACGACGGGGCACTTTCAGATCTCATACTTGGGGATCAACGACTGGTCAGCCGACAATCGAACAAGCAATGTGCCTTTCGGTGGATCAACGCTCGACAGCGATGACGCGTACTCCGCCAATCTGAACGACCTGGAATTCAATCTCGTCGCCATGGACCCGTACGCTGACTGGGACTGGTTGTTTGGTTTCCGTCTCGTCGATCAGCGCGATGAGTTCGGTTCGTTACTGACGCTCGACGATGGACTGGGAAACCCAAATTCGATTCAGGCGGAACGGATTGATGCCGAAGCCATCAACACGCTGTTCGGCCTGCAAATTGGCACGCGTTACGGTCACCGCTTTGGCCCTCTAGGTTTTGATGGTGGCGTCAAGGTAGGTGTCTTCAATAACTTCATCTCGCAATCGGGAATAATCGTTGTCAACCAAATCGTCGTTGATGGCGTTCCCGAGCCGACCTTCAGCACGGACGATGAACAAGTTTCCTTCATGGGTGATTTCCAGTTGAGGCTTACATATCAGGCGACCTCAAACGCTTCGATGCAATTGGGATATCAAGGTCTTGTCTTCAGCAATATCGCTCAGTCGCTATTGCAAGAGGGCGGACCTTCCTCACCGGCCGAGCTTGGTTATCACGGCTTATTCTGCGGACTTGAGTGGCGTCATTGAACTGGCCGACCTCTCACGCAAAGTCTTGTCAGTGATGGCTTGGGTTTGTCGCTATCCAACGAGCCTATTCGAGCAGGCTGCGAGAAGATTCCGCGCGATCGGATACTTGAAGCGTGAGCAATTTCCCTGCGTGGCTCAGGATCACGCCGGTCGCCTCGCTGCGTAAAACGCCGTCCGCATCAGAGGCTTGCAAATGGTAGGAGTTGTCCTTCAGGACGTGCAGCTCGGGCTTGCGTGTATCCCGATCGATCACCCACAATTCGGGGACGCCCAATTGAGCGTAGAAATCGAGTTTCTCATATGTCTCATCGCCGGGTGAACGTATCTCGATGGCGACCGTGCAGGGACCGTGGCAGTATGTCGGACGAAGGAATCGCAAATGTTCGGGGCGAAACAAGACGACGTTGGGTGTTCGATAGTTGTGAACCCAGTTGTCATCGGGAGACAACGCTACTTGATGATAAACCTTATTTCCCGATCCAGCGGGGATCCAAAACTGTCGTAACCAAGTTTCAAGCTGCCATTCGAAATCTTGATGCTCAACGTTTGGTGGCGGGTTCATGTGCAATACTCCATCCCAAACCTCGTCCCACCGGTCGGCTCCCGAAAGCCGGCGTTCTTCCAAGATATGCTCGGGCACTTCCAGCATCACGCCTTTCACTGTTTCTTCTCCCACAAAAGATTCGACAATCGCTGATCACATTCATTATCGCGTAAAATCAAGCGATACAATGCTCGCTCGGCGGATTCGCCGACGTTCGACGAGGTCATGTTCGGCAGCGCTGCCTCATGCCGGCTGGTGTCTCACGATCAGACCGGTTGGGCCGACGCGCTCGATGCGCGGACGGTGGTGACGAGGTCACGGTAGCGTTGATAGAGCTTGCTCAGATGAACGATGAGGTAAAGATTGGCGAGAAACGAAATCATCAAAAAGAATTGGAAGAAGCTCATGCTTTGCAGCCGATCCTTCGAGACTCGGTTCTCGGCAATCAGCGTATTATTGTCGTACAGCAACGCTTCCTTCGCTTTCGCCAAGGTTTCGTTTTCGCGTTGTAATTCGATCGCTTGCGTTGACAGCCGTTCGCGTTCGGCGATCAGGATCGCTGATGCTTTATCCTCCGCTTCATCCTTTGCTGTTCGATCGCCGCTGATGAGCTGATTGTAGGCATTGCCGGGAACCATCGCATAGCGTGGATCGGTGACAGCCGGATTGTATCCTCCGGTCGGATATTGCGGCACGGTAAAGTTGCTCTGCGGCTGAGTGTAACCGTACCCTGGATTCACGCTCGGGTAACTGTACGGGTTGTTAACGAAACCGCCAGTCGCAGCTCCATTGCCTTGTGTCGCCGGATTCGCATAGCTGGGCTGCTGCGCGTTCCCCTGTTGTTGATTGTAGGTTGGCTGGTTTTGCTGTTGCCCGTTGGCGTACACCGACTGCAAATTCGTATCGGGGCGTGGCGACGGGTTGTAGTTGTGTGAGCCACCTTGGTTGGTGGAATTGGAAAGCAAATTGTAGCCGTTTCCGACTTGCCCGACATTCGGATTTGGATTGGCGAAGGTGGACAGTGGCGAGCGGTTGCCACTGTCGTTCGCGAAGGTCGGTCCAGCGTTGGGATTGTTGCGGTCGTAAATTCCAGAATTGTAGAACCCGTTGGACGCATCGTTCGTCGTCGAAGCCACGTTATTCGCCTGATTCGCACTGGCGTACGGAGCCGTTGAGGGCATCGGGGCTCGTGTTTGAGCGGGAGTTGAAGTCCAAGAACTGTCGCGATAGCCATTGGTTCCGGGGTTCGTCTGCGCCGCTTGATTGTTGTTGGCGTTCGTCGGCTGAGTTGCCCCGTAATTCCGCGGATCGTTTCCCCCGACCGTCGTTTGTTGTTGTCCCGCTGAAGCTTGCGAGCTGTCGGTGGCAATCCCGCGATAGTTCAGTCCAGCTTGTGTGGAACCGGTGTTCGTATTCGTGTTTGCGTTCTGATTGTACGCGTTGGGATTGTAGGTCGTGCTCGGCATCGCATTGCCGACGTTGCGAGCATTGTTGGCTGTCGATTGTGCCGCGATACCTGAAGTCGCTTGTACCGGCATGGTGAAGCCTCCAGACGTCTGATTGTCGCTTTGACCACGAACAACGGTTGCGTCGCCATCGGCTTGCCGAACCTGCGTCTCGGTGACATGACGGTCGGCATCGGGGATCGACGTCAGCGCCTCGGGAGGCATGTTCGGAGCAATATCACCAAAATCTTGCGGCAATGGACCATCGCCAACCCGAATCACGACGCGGGAGACGAGTCCGCGCACTCGAGGGTCGATGCGACTAGTGAATCCGCCGGACTGCTCCAGTTGACCGGGAGGAACTTGAATGATGTATTCGATTCCACCTTTATCGTCCGGTTGCCAACCATAGTCGACAGTGACTGCGGCTAGAGCGAGAAGTAGAGGGGCTCCGCCCATGATACCAATCCTTGTGTTTGCACCAATCCTGAAACGATTCTGCAAATCCTAGAGCGTCTACGTCGCAAGGTCAACTGGAAAACATTATACCGTGCGATGTATAACGCAGGATTACATGCTTGCATCATGCGTATTTTCAATTGACGGAAGAACTTCGCCGAAACGAATAAAGCCGAACTAGAGCAACGATTCAAATCCTTGGCTTTTCAGTTTCGCAACGACCTCTCGGACCCGTTCTTCGGACGACTTGGGGGCCACCAACGTGGCTTCGGCGGTTTGCACGATAATCAGGTCGTCGCAGTCGATCGTGACAATCATCGCCGAGGTTTCGTTGCGAATGATCGAACCTCGAGTGTCGATCCCTAAGTGCTTTCCCTGTAATGTGTTACCGTCCTTGTCCGCAGGGTTCATTCGAGCCAGTGATTGCCAGCTGCCGACATCATCCCACCGGAACGGAGCTTCGATAACGACGACGTTCGGATGCCGTTCCATGACGGCAAAGTCGATCGATTTGCCAATGATGGCTTCAAATTGTTGTTGCAAGATGTCAGCAAACGTGTCACCGCCAATCGACTGTGCGATCGTGTCAATTCGCGAGTGCATCTCCGGTTCGTGCTTTTTCAACGCGTCCAAAATCGTCGACGCCTTCCACAGGAAGATGCCGCCGTTCCAATAAAACGTTCCGGCGGATAGGTACGATTCAGCGGTAACGCGATCCGGCTTCTCCCGAAAACGTGTGACTTGAAATGCTGGCATTGACGATTTGTTTAGCGGCTCGCCCCGTTCGATGTAGCCGAACGATTCGGCGGGGTATGTCGGCTGGATACCGTATGTGACGATTCGTGTCGGGTCGTCGTTGATCAATTCGACACCCTGTCGAATCGCCGATTGAAACGCTTCGTCGGTGGAGATGACATGATCGGCAGGCAAGACCGCCATGATGCCGTCGGGATCATCGTGCGCGACCATCGCGGCCGCCAGTCCAACACATGGGGCCGTGTCTCGTTTGCACGGTTCGCCGACGATGTTTTGTCGCGGCACGGATGGCAATTGCTCGCAAATCTTCTCGACAAGGGACGCGTTGGTGAAGACGCGTACGTGTTCAGCATCCATTAAGCCATTCAAACGGTCGACGGTCGCTTGGATCATCGTCCGCTCTCCCACCAATTGCAACAACTGTTTCGGATTGGACTGTCGGCTTGCAGGCCAAAATCGCGTGCCACTGCCCCCCGCCATGATAACTGCGTGTAACATCGTGTATTCGTTTCTTTGGATAGTGAGTATGCATGCATGACCTTCCGTTCGAGAGGGTCAATCGCGGAAATGGTCGAACAGCAATTTAATCGAAAAATTTCGTCCGTACGATATACGTCGCGTGGGCAGAAATGAGTTGATTCGCTTCATTTCACGCGAAGGCAACATTTCGGACCACGCACGGTATATTACGTCGCGTGGGCAGAAATGACTTGATTCGCTTCAATTCACGTGAAGGCATCATTTCGGACCACGCACGGTATAGCTTGTTCCGTTGGGATGCTGCAATCGCTACAGTTCGCCAAGTCGATAATCTTCACGAACGTGTGATAACGGTTCGGTAAACTTTCCGATGACATAGGTGCCGACGATTGCTAGCGTTCAGTTCATCCCCGTCGGTCGGCAAAGATCGACAACGCACCATCCTGATGAGGGCATCGCCATGAAGCTCGCTCGAAACCATTATTTTTTGATCGGTATCCTGCTGATCCTGTTTGGCATCCAGTTTCGGATGGTCGATTCATTTGTGCTGAACGAACCGGTTACAAAGGCCCTCGACCGTGTTCTGAGGAAGTCCTCCGTTGCGGCGAATGATCCAATGTCGGCCTTTGTGATGCGCGTTTACCCCAACCCCACCAAGCAAGTGCGTCCTCCCCGGTGGATTGGTGCGGCATTGGTCGCCAGCGGCGTAGTTGTTTCGTTGTACAGTTTTGCACTCCCAAAGAATTAGAGCGACTATGTCGCAAGATTGACTGGAGGACACTTGCGTACGATAGAGGTCACGTGGTTAGAAATGAGCTGATTCGCTTCATTTAACGCGAAGGCATCATTTCGGACCACGCACGGTATAACATCAAACGCTTAACATTGAATTGATTCAGGGGAATCCGTTGAAAACAGACGGATACCGTTTCCAAGCTCGATCCGGCGGCAAGGGATTGCTGTCGCCCACCCACACTGCATCGTGGTTAAAAGGATTGACCCACGTATTCCGCGATCACGACGATCGGCGGAGTCGTTCCCTTCCTCGTTAGGAGCTTTCCCATTATGTTCTTTCTTCCACTAGCGATCATATTATACCGATCGTCGCCAACCTTCTCGAAGGGTTGCCTGAGCCTGCTGTTCGGCAGCCTGTTGCTGATCGGAACGCCCGGTTCGGTTGGCGGCGAGACGATCGAAGGTAAGCGATCCGGGATGCTTCGACGCGAAGGAACCGCAATCAAGCAGGTCGCTGGAGAGATCGCTCCGTCGGGAAACCGGTGGGTATTGATGACGGGGGACGCCGAAGTCTTCCGATTATTGGAGAACCTAACCCTTCAACGAGTCGTTCGCGCCTACCAACAGGATCCAGCGGACAAGTACTGGACGATCGATGGCACCGTAACCGAGTTCCTAGATGACAACTTCATTAGATTGACGCGCGCGGCCCGAACCTCCAAGGTGACCGCAAGTGTTGACCAATCCGCGTCGAAATAGACGGCCTGCTTGGTACGCCACGTAGGCGGAAATAAGGTGATCCGCTTCAATGAACACGAAGGAATCACTTCGGACGACGCCCTGCATGACGTATATCCAATCCAAATTTGCGGTTTTCGCTTGAAACATCTTGTTGCATCGAATCCACAAATCAGAATGAAGCAACGAAATACCCTGCGTGGCCTAGTATGGTGGGCACGCATCATTTCAAACCACGCACAGACTAAAAAATCTTCCAGAGAGGTACATCGTACCAATGATTATCAAGGATCCGGTCGTCTATTCGGACATCGACACCCGAGGTTTCGTTCTGATTCGGTCGTTTTTGGATGACGAACAGATCGCGATGCTGCATGAAGATTTCAACACCGCCACGCTGGAGGTGAATTCCAATTACAGCGTTCGGCGGATCTCGAACGAAGCCACCGCGCGTCTCGAGGAAAGCTTGCAAGCGGTCAACCGTGATGTCGCGGCGAATTCGAGCGTTAACGTTGACCTGATGAATGACGGCGTCTATTTCGCGACCTATTCGGAGAAGTCGACGTTGACAAGCATCCGTCCCGGACCTCAGCAGTTTCCTTGGCATCAAGACCACGAAAACTATTGGATGTGGTACGACACGACGCAGTATCTGAATTTTTACATCCCCATCGTCAAACCGGTCAGCGAAAAGTCGAACTTGGCTGTTGTCCCGTTCGATCGCTTGAAGGAACGAGCACCGGAAGTTTATGAAAAGTTGCTCGGGCGTGGAGCCACACGCGTCTTGAAGTCGGGACGCAAGTGGGTTGTTAAAGATGATGATCGTGGCGGAAACGTGGGGAAACTGGATTTCGATCCGGAAGAGATCGAGGAAATCCCTCACTTGAGTCCCGGCGATTTGTTGCTGTTGCGAGGAGATGTGATCCATCGCACGCAGGACTCTTCGACACGACGGATTGCCGCTTCGATTCGGTACATCAGCAGCAAGACGATGGTTCCGCGAACGATGCTCACGCGAGGAGGGCCAGCGAAGGCATTGATGATGTTCAACGCACGTTACCTCTTCGAACCCGCGTTTCGTTGTTTCGATCAATCAAACGCCAACGCGGTCTCCGCTGGTGTACTCGATGAATACATGAAGCAGATTCGCAATCGTCGCCTTCAAGGTGAAGAAGCGGCGAACGTTGGCAGGATCGCGTTTCTGGCGCGTCTGATGAAAGAGAAGGTACGCGGTCGCCTGGTTCGTCAATCGTAAATTTGGCGAACGTCCATGCTGTGAGCTTTGCTCACACGACCGCAGTTGCATGTGCGTTTCCGTCGTGCGCGCCGTGGCGGGCGCACGATATCAATCCGACCTACAGCTTTGATTATGCGTCGCGTGGTCAGAAATGAGGTGATTCGCTTCACTTGACGCGAAGGCATCATTTCGGACCACGCACGGTTTAAGCAATCTCGGGAACGACAAACCCATCGCGGTACTCACGTTTCAGAAACGCGTTTGCCTGCTCCGCTCCGGTGCCGACGAATTGCTCCGTCTTGTCGTCCAACGTCAACAATTCACTAAGCCGAATCTGATCGCCTTCGATTTCGATCGAATGCGTTTCCAAGTGCTTGTCCATCTCATTGAGCAACGCGTTCCACTGCGGCAGATCGATCCGTCGCGCATCGTCGGATGCATAGGGGCGTCCCGCACGAAACGCGATATTCGCCAGATTACACCACCCCGTGCTGTCGTTGCCGATCGCCACATCGGTATTGAGGATCTTTCGGTTGCCCGTCCGAACCGCTTCGATAAAGTTCGCTTGGTGAAGCACATTGCCGCCATTTCCTTTGAAGCTGCGGATCTGCTTGCCCGACGTGTCGAAAGCTTTCGCTCCGCCACGCTGCCCTTCCAAACGTCCTCCTTCGCAGTAGACAACGTAGCCGCTTCCCGGTCCAGGATGTTCGGGGCTCTTCTTTCCTCCCGGCTGCGCGGGGAGGTTTGATAACCCGATGACGACTGGTATCGTTCCGGTGTCGAAGTAAGCGAAATGAACATTCGGCGTCTCGCCGGCATCGTTGAGCGCCACACGTCCGCCGCCCCCCAGAATTTGCTTGGGAAGTGCGACACGATCCAGAAAGACGTTATTGCGAACGTCATCGAGGACATGAACACCCCAGTTCCCCATCTCGCCCGATCCGGTGTTCCAAACCCAGTGCCAGTCGTATTGAAGTTTGTTGCGATAGATCGGTTCGTCCTGAGCCGGCCCGAGCCATAAGTCATAGGCAACCGACTTTTCGACTTCCAGAGGTTTCTCTCGCAACCCGATCGAACCACGTAGGCCGTAACGGTTGACGCGAACCGACTTGATGTTCCCGAGCGCTCGTTCCTTGTGCAGGTACGCTTGAATCTCTTCTTGCATCGGATCGGACCGCTGCTGCGTTCCCACTTGGCAAATGCGATCGTACTTTCTCGCCGCGGCAACGGTCTGCGCCCCTTCCCATTGACTGTGCGACAACGGCTTTTCAACATACACATCCTTGCCGGCCTCCATCGCCCAAATCGCGGCCAGACAATGCCAGTGGTTGCAGGTGGCGACAACAACCGCATCAATGCTGCTTGAACCGATCAGGTCGCGCAGGTCGGTCCAGGTTTGTGCCTTCGGATACTTCTTGTGCGTCATTTCCACGCGTTGTTGATCGGGATCGCAAAGGCCAGCGATATTGACGCCGGGAAGCTGCTTGAAATAGTTCATCAATTCGTTCGCACGCCCTCCACAACTGATGAAACCGAGGTTGATTTCGTCGTTGGCAAGCGCGGCGGTGGCACGTGTTTGCGGCAAAGCGGTAGCGGCACCGGCGGCAAGGCTGGAAGCAACAAACTGACGTCGACTAAATTGAGGCATGATGATTTTTCCGTATCCGAAGATCTGAGTCTGGGGGAGTGCTGGTCAAGAACGAATCACGGCCAAACGGTTGCTCTATGAGAGCGTCAGACCGATGCGATTGATTCGCGCGAAGCAATTGTGTCCAATTCGACAACCGATTTATACAGCGCGTGGTCCGAAATGATGCCGTCGCGCTAAATGAAGCGAATCACGTCATTGTCTGACCACGCGACGTGTATAATAACTGATCGCCGCACTGAAACACAAATCGAACTCCCTTTTGGCTGAACAAATGCCGCGCCGTTTATACTTCCTCGTCATCGCATATCTCACTTTCATCGTCATTTCTTCCGATTTTGCCGAAGCACAGGAGCCGGACGATCAGGGATTTGTTTCGATGTTTGCTGGGAACGACCTTTCCGGGTGGCAGCGAGTCAACACCGACCGGCGGACCTGGTCGATCGATGCGGGAGTTCTGAAATGCACGGGAAAACCGATCGGCGAACTTCGAACCGCGAAGATGTATCAGAACTTCATCATGGAGATTGAATGGCGACACATGGTACCCAAGGGAAATGCCGGGATTTTCGTCTGGGCCGACGATATCACGGCGAAAGGACAACCGTTTCACCGTGGCATCGAAGTCCAAGTTCTTGAAAACGCCTACGGTCAGGGAAAAGGGTACACAACCCACGGTGACATCTTTCCGATTCACGGTGCCACGATGAAACCGATCAACGGACGCGGCGGCTCGCGGGCATTTCCGACGGAAGAACGATCCAACCCCTCGCCGCAATGGAACCACTATCGCATTGAAGCCATCGACGGAGACATCTCATTGGCCGTCAACGGCAAAGTGGTCACGCGGGGCACACAATGCGTTCCGCGAAAAGGATACATCTGTATTGAATCCGAAGGGGGTGTTGTCGAGTATCGAAACGCCAAGATCAAAGAACTGCCCTCGACCGAACTTGCCCCAGACATGATCGCTATCGCCGACCGCGGCTATCGCTGCCTTTACACGGGAATCGATCTAGCTGGTTGGCAGTCGCAAACCGCCGACCGATGGAACGCTAACGATTGGATTCTGTCGTACGCCGGTTCACCGAATTCGAAGCAGCCGCTTGCGACATCGGAAACCTTCGACAATTACGGTTTTGTTTTCGACGTGCGGTTGAAAGAGAATTCGGGTTCGCTGCAAGTTCATCTTCGAGGGGATGCGGCCACGATTTCGATCGATCCCGCCAATGAATCGCTCTGGAATGCTTTGGCCAAGCCGGGGCAGTGGAATCGAATTGAAGGGACGATTCAAGGGAATCAGATTAGGCTGAAGGTGAACAATCACGCGATGGAGCCGGTCATCATCAAGGACGCTTCGAAAACGAGCGGACCACTGTCGCTCGATCCAACAGGGCCGGTTGATTTTTCAAATCTTTATGTGCGTCAGATGTAGGGGAAGGATGCCGGATTGAAAGAGCCCGATTATGCTTTTGATTGGAACGACTGAGCTTCGCCGCACGCGCGATCGTGGTGACTTCCGCTGTCCGCAGTGCCGACAACAGCGTGCCTATCGGTACAAGAGTGTTCGACCCTTCCTCACGCTATATTTCATTCCGACCGTTCCGGTTGGTGGAGTCCAGCACTACGTCGAATGTGAAAAGTGTGGCGAAGCGTTCGATCCGTCGATCTTGGAGGTCGACCCGGCGACCGCCCAGCATCTTGAAGAGGAGCAGTTCCACCATGAGGTCATGAATGCCGCCGTCTTGACGGTCGTCGCCGACGGGGTGATCACAGAGGAGGAAATTCGATCGCTCGGATTTGTCGGCCAATATTTATTTAGGCGACCACTCGACCGCGAAGACTTGGGACGGATGTGTTCGTCGGCGACGCAGGTTGGCTTCAAACCTCACAACTATTTGCGAAGTGTCGTTCCAAGGTGGGATCGCGAGCAAAAAATCAAAGCTCTCAAGGCAATCTTCCTGGCGACTAGCGCTGAAGGCGATCTGACGCCTGGTCAGCTCGAGGCAATGATTGCGGTTCGCAGAACATTGGGACTCAATCAGGCAGAGTTCGAGCAAGCAATTGAGGAGGCGATTGAGCTGTCGTCGACGTTCGATGATCAAGATAGTCGATTTTTTTGATTGCGTTGACAATTTCGATTCAAGAGCCTTGACCGGTTATGCCGATTCTCCTATCGTACCCATCAACAATGGCGCCGTGGCCAAGTGGCTAAGGCAGTGGATTGCAAATCCACCATCGCCGGTTCGAATCCGGCCGGCGCCTCTCATTTGCTATCTCCATTTAAAAACCCGCGAGAAACAACCATCTCGCGGGTTTTTTTGTTATCTATACCGTGCGTGGTCCGAAATGATGCCTTCGCCTTAAATGAAGCGGATCACCTCATTTTCGGCCACGCGACGTATATTAAACCTTTGCAAGCATCCTGTCGGTGAGGCCACGCTCCCGAGCTTCAATAAAACGCTGCCTTGTTAACATTAGTGTCAGGAGAGGAAGCCCTACGTGGCGACGATTGGCGAGAAACGGCGAAAATTTTCGCGATTGCGGATCGCCATCTATTCTGAGTCAACCGATCGTTTCCCAGCAAGAACCTCGGAACGCTCCAAGCGTATACGCGATGGAGGCGGTATTGGATACAATGGACTTCAAGGAGACCATCGATGCCGTTGCTAGATCATTTTCGTCCGCCGATTTTCAACAAAGGTTCATGGGAAGGCTTGCATGGCATGTGGCCTGCGCTGATGGTCATGGATTTGTGTAAATCACTTCCTGAACAATACACCGCCGAGCCTCGTGTGCATTTAGGGAAGAATTTTGAAGTCGATATCTGCACTTTCGATGTTGGTGAAACACGGGCGTTTGAATCGAACGTTCCAGATGCAGGAGTTGCGTGATGGCCGTCTGGGCTCCACCGGAACCGACGCTGACACTGGAGCTTGATCCAACGGAAATCTATGAATACGAAGTCCTGATCTTTGACCAGCAACGAGGTCGCGAATTGGTCGCCGCCATTGAAATCGTCAGCCCGGCCAACAAGGATCGCCCGGAAACCCGTCAGGCATTCGTGTCGAAGTGTGCGGCGTTACTGCAAAAGAAAATCTGTGTTTCGATCGTCGATCTGGTAACGGTGAAGAACTTCAATCTGTATTGCGAAGTGCTTGACGTCTTTGGTCAAACCGGATCCGCATTCGCGCCGATCCACCCTCGACCTATGCCGTCACATGTCGCAGTCACTCTCTGGCCACACGTTCGCGATTTGAGTCATGGGCGTACCCTATGGTCGTCGGCCAGACGTTGCCCGTCCTGCCGATCTGGCTGAACAATGACCACGCCATTTCGCTGGAACTCGAAATCTCCTATCAGCAGACATGCAGTGCCCTGCGGCTGATTTGATATTTTCCACTGCATCGCAGGCGGGGAATGTTTGCAATTGGCTGGAATTGGTGCAGGCGTGGACGACCTAAGCTTGGTTTCTCTGGTACTTGGAACAACGACTCTCGCGTCCGCAAAATCAGTCCATTTTGCAAGTTGCATCGGTAACAAATTGACATCTTTGAGCGAAAGCAAGCACGATGCGATCGTCAGGGCTCTTGACGGAAACACCTGCATTCTTTTATCTTTCTAGAGCGACCATGTCGCAAGATCAACTGAAAAACATTAGCGCAAGATAACATCAAACGCGTCCATTAATGATAAAGTGCGTTTGCTCAGCAAATTGCAGGCCGATGTAGCTCAACTGGCAGAGCGATTCATTCGTAATGAATAGGTTGCGGGTTCAAGTCCCACCATCGGCTCTTCATGCCTCGCCAGGCCCCCTCAACGTTCCGCTTTCCGCTCCAGGAGCCCGAATTTAATGGCTGAAGCCCAAATGCTCGATCTCAAAGAGACATTGCTATCCAATGCATCCTTTGGACCGCAAGAAATTCGCGTGATTCGCCAAGCCATCTCGGACGACTTCACTCACTTCACGGAACTGAAGGAAGGGGTTGGTTTACTCGAGCAAGACGACAATCGTACTCCCGCATCACAGACACGGCTCGGCATTGGCCAATTCCTCTTGGGCAGATTTCAGGATGCCAAAAAGACGCTGCAATCCGCTGATGGGGGGGCATTGGCCCAGTTCTACATCGGACGCTGCAACTTTGAACATTGCGATTATCAAGCGGCGATGGAGTCGTTCGAGTCCGCGAAGACCGCTGGTTACAGCGTCGACGAATGCAATCTTGCCATCGCTGCGGTTCAGCGATGCATGGGAGACGCCGAAAAAGCCTTGGCGACCCTAGACAATATGTTCGGCCCGGTCGAACAATCGGCCGAATACCTGTATCAGCGCGGCGCTACTGTTGCCGCGATTGGAGGCAATCTGTCCGAAGCGGTGGCATTGTACGAACGCGCGATTCAAGCGAATCCCCAGCACGCCGGAGCTTTGTTCGGGTTGGCCGTGGAAAACGATCGGCACGGAAACGACGAAACGGCGTTGGAACTGTACGAACGAGCGGCGAAGGCCTTTCCCACCGGCGTGGGAGTCTTGATCAATTTGGGCATCATGAGCGAAGATCGCAACGACTTCGGCCGTGCTCAGCAATGTTACAAGCGGATTCTCGATTGTTACCCCGATCATCCACAAGCTCGCTTGTACATGAAGGACGCGTCGGCATCGGGCAACGTTCTCTACGACGAAGAAACGCAGCGTCGCAATGATCGGCTGGCCCAGGTTTTGAACATTTCGGTTTCAAACTTTGAACTTTCCGTTCGCAGTCGAAATTGCTTGACCAAAATGGGCATCAACACGCTGGGCGACCTAACACGCACCAGCGAAGCTGAATTGCTTGCAAGTAAGAACTTCGGCGAAACGAGCCTTTATGAAATTCGAGAGATCTTGGCGAGCAAAGGTCTTACGCTAGGTCAGTTCGCTCACGAAAAGAAATCTCCCGATCCTCCAGTCGATACATCGCACTTGTCCCCCGACGAACAGGCGATGTTGGATCGACCGATCTCCGATCTCAACCTGTCCGTGCGTGCCCGCAAGTGCATGGTTCGCTTAGGGCTAAACACGATCGGCGAACTGTTACGAAAGACCGCTGACGAATTACTCGAATGTAAAAACTTCGGTGTGACCAGTTTGGTGGAGATTCGCGAGAAACTCGGCAAGCTGAATCTGACCCTTCGCGGCGAATAGCGCTTTGCCCGCCGTCACCCACGTCGTCAACGCGGAAGACTCCGGCACCGCCGCCCGCGCTGGAATCCTTTCAACTCCCCATGGCGATGTTCCCACCCCCGCCTTCATGCCGGTGGGAACGCAAGCGACGGTCAAAGGGGTGACCGTCGACCAGTTGCGCACATTGGGGGCCAAGATCATTCTTGGCAACACGTACCATCTTGGCCTGCGTCCAGGGCACGAATTGATTCGATCCCTTGGCGGCTTGCATCGCTTCTGCGGTTGGGACGGTCCGATCTTAACCGACTCAGGCGGCTTTCAGATTTTCAGCCTCGCCCAACTGACGAAGATCACCGAACAGGGGGCCGCATTTCGTTCGCATATCGATGGTGCAAGGATCAATCTGACGCCGGAGCATTCCATCGACATCCAAGAAGGGCTCGGCAGCGACATTGCCATGGTGCTCGATCACGTGATCGCTCTTCCCGCCTCCTTGGTTGCGATCGAAGATGCAATGCAGAGATCGATCCGCTGGGCAAAGCGCTGCTTGAACCATGCCTCACGACAAGATCAAGCTCGATTCGCGATTGTGCAGGGCGGGCTCGATGCCGAACTGCGTCGGCAATGCGCGGTTGAATTAAGTGCGGAAGCCTTTGACGGCTTCGCAATCGGCGGGCTCAGCGTCGGCGAGCCGCCTGCGGAAATGTACGCCACCATCGAAGCGACCGTGCCTCATTTGCCAACGTCCAAGCCGCGATACTTGATGGGGGTCGGCACACCGATCGACTTGGTGGAAGCGATTGCGCGCGGTGTCGATATGTTTGACTGTGTGATGCCGACGCGAAACGGTCGCAACGCCCTTGCCTTTACCGCGACCGGGGCGATGAAAATTCGCAATGCTAAATACAAGGTGGATGCGCAGCCGCTGGAGCCCGATTGCCCGTGTCTTGCCTGCCGACACAGCCGCGCTTATCTGCGGCACCTTTTCGTCGCGCGCGAAATGCTCGGTCCGATCTTGCTTTCCATCCATAACCTTACGTTCTACCAACGCCTTGTCGCCGAAGCCCGTCGGCGGATTGAAGCGGGAACGTACGCATCCTTCCTGCGCCAACAGCGGGCGGTCTGGGCGAGCTGACCCAATCGATCAAGAACGCAGATCCGAATTCACGCGGCAAACATCTGGCGAAAGATGCGCATCCAATTGTTGTGAAAGATCGCGTCGATATCCTCATCGCTGTAGCCACGCTTGGATAGGATCGCATCCAACCGTTGCATGTCCGCAATCGAATTCAGGTCGCCGGGCGTTTGTTCGGTTCCGAAACCGCCGTCCAGATCGCTTCCGATGGCGCTGTGGCGGACGTTGCCGGCCATCTGGCAAACGTAGTCGATATGATCCGCCATCGCTTCGAGTTTGACGACTTGCGGATCGGTTTCTCCTTTCCGCCACCCGGGATACAGCATCCAGGCATCCAAGGCCGTTCCGATCACACCATCGTGGGCGATCACCTGTCGCATTTGATGATCGGACAATTGACGCTGGCCGGGCACGAGCGTTCTTGAGTTATGATGACTGGCCCACAGCGTGCCGCCGAAACATTCGGAAGGCTTCGTCCATTGCTCGATCCGCCAAGTGGGTAACATCCAAAGCCATCCCCAATCGCTCCATCGCTTCAAGCAGACTTCGACCCTTTGAGGTTAGCCCTCGACAGCCGTTCCGGCGGCGTAATGACTGTGTCCATAGTGCGCCGGTCCAATCGCTCTCAATCCCGCTTCAAACCAGATGGACAACTCGTCGACATCGGTTATTGGATCAGCCCTTCCATCGACAAGATCATTCCCAACGGAACATCATCGACATCCGAGTTCCGGCAACGATTCCAGTGCCGCTCCAAATCGTCAAGGTTCCGAATCCACTCAATCCATCCTTGACGCTGCCACAAGTGGTAACATGCCAACTGAGCGTGGGCGGCCGCATAAGCACCTATCGGATGCGCGAAATCAAGATCGGTTCTCTTGTACCCCGCCTGCCGATCCGTTGCTGGTCCGCTGCGAGCCAACAGCGTTGCGATGCACAAACGAACGCCCCCGCGACGAAGTTCGGGAAAAGAGGTGGTGGCGCGACCTCGACATTTCATGTCGTTCATGAGCCGCTCGTTTGCTCGAAGTTGATCGAGCGAAGCGGTGAGATCACGGTCGAACGAAGCCGCATTCCAGGCCAAATCGAGGTGGCCGTCGATGATGGTTCGCATCCAGTGGGACCTTTTGTTATCGCGTTCCAAACTCAAGCTCACAACGCCGAAACGCCGCCAGCACGACGTTGGCCCTCCAAAAAATCGGGCTGACAGGATTCGAACCTGCGACCTCTGACCCCCAGTCAGCGCGCTAACCAAACTGCGCTACAGCCTGTCGGTTGTTTATACGTGCGTGGTCCGACATGATGCCTTCGCGTCAAATGAAGCGAATCACGTCATTTCTGACCACGACACGTTTATACCGTGCGTGGTCCGACATGATGCCTTCGCGTCAAATGAAGCGAATCACGTCATTTCTGACCACGCCACGTTTATCGTCATTTCCGAGGTCGGAGTTGTCAAGCCGGGATAGGCGACGCCGGGGGAAAGCGTTTGTCCCGGTGGCGGTTGAATGCTTTACAATCATTATGACCGCGACCTTTCACTCCTTCATCACGTCAAAGTATCCACCATGCCATTCATCGAGCTGACCGGACAAACATTGATGGACGTCATCAACGATGGCGAAATCAATCCCGAAGAATTGCGAACTGCGGGCGTCAAAGGAACCTCCATCCTGCGCGTCAATGAGCACGGCGAATTGGAACTGCGAAAAAGCCACGGATGGGAATTGGTCGGCGGGTTATTGGGCAATTACGAAGATCGATTACGTGACGTCACGGGTTTTGATTGGGCATAAACGATGAGCAGTCCAAGAATCGCAAAGCATGCCGATGGCGTTCTCCATCGCGGAGAGCAATGCACCGGGCCGATTCAACTTCCCATCGATCGACCCGATGCGTTCTTGGAGGAATTTAACCGCCTATACAGCGGCATCAACTTACGCATTGCAACGGTCAATGCCGATGGGCAACCTGACCCCGGTAAGACTTCTCGTTGATCTTCAACACCAGCCGCGCGTCGGCACCCTCTTCATCGAGCACATCCCCCAATTGCGCATCGGTTGAAACGAAACGGGATGATTTGCCTGTTGGATCGTCCGTTTCCGCATTGGCGGCGAGTTTGAACTGCACCGGTTCCCCTTGATGCTTGGCATTGATTGTGACCTCGATCGCATCAATGGCAACGGGAACCTTCGCAGCGCCGTCGAGAACATACAGCGTCACCGAACCTTCTGCTTCGTTGTGAACCAGTTCGGCGTGATACTCCTCATTCCCCAGTTCGATCAATTCGCCTCCATGCGGGCCTTCGGTGGGGTGAAGGTGTTCTCCTTCATCATGATCGTGCGACGCGGAAGATCCATCGACCGTTGCGTTGTCAGCTTGAGGCGGACTTGATGTTTGACAACCCGAAAGGCCGAGCGTGACGCAAACGCAGAATATGGCTGGTTTAATCGACTTAAGCATTTGATGATTCATCCTATATTTAAAGGTGACTAACGTAAACATTTCGCTGGCGATCGATTTCCAACGACTAAGCCGTGCTGGATGTGATTGGCGGTTCACCGCCCGCCGCGTAGGGATTCTGATCGGAACGGTCGCTGGCCGCCAAAACGTCCGTCTCGTCAGCGGCGACCACACGTCGCGCCTCGTCGATCCCGAAAACCCAGAACAAGGCCGGATGGACAAAAAAATCGAGCAATGTTGAACTGATCAATCCGCCGAGGATCACCGTCGCCACCGGGTAGAGGATTTCCTTGCCTGGTTCCCCGGCGGCGATCACCAATGGAACCAAGCCGATTCCAGACGTCAATGCGGTCATCAATACCGGGGCCAAACGCTCCAATCCCGCGCGCACGATCATCGACTTGGTCCAATCTTCGTCCTCGAATCTCACCAAGTGCAGGTAGTGATTGAGCAACAAGATTCCGTTTCGCGAGGCGATTCCACCAAGCGAAATGAAGCCGACCATCGCGGCAACAGTCAGCGTTTGGCCAGTGACGACAAGTGCGACCACCGATCCAATAAAAGCCATCGGCAGCGCGGCCATCACCTGCAGCGAAAGGTTGACCGATCGGAACATCGAATACAAGATCAAAAAGACCCCCAACATCGACACCAAAAATAAGGCGGCGATAACGCGCGAGGCCGATTGCTGGCTTTCGAATTGTCCGCTGTATTCGACAAAGTATCCCGGAGGCAGTTCGGACACCACCGGAGCGACGCGTTGTTGAATGTCCTGGACGACATCGACCACGCCACGCTGGGTGACATTGCACTGCAGAACGATGCGCCGTTGAACGTTCTCACGATTGATCGTGTTGGGGCCTCCCGATTCATAAATCTTCGCGACCGCTTCCAGAGGAACCTTTCCGCCGTCTTCAAGATCAATCGTCAAGCGACGCAGAGCAACCAGATTCTCGCGATAATCTTCGTCCATCCGAATCAGCAAGTCGAACGTGCGCTGACCGACCAAGACTTCAGAGACAACTTGGCCGTTCATCGCCGTCTCGATGAAGGTATTCACCTCGGCGGATGTCAAACCATACAGCAACAATGCATCGCGATCGAGTTCGATTCGCAGTTGTGGGATCGTAACTTGCGGTTCAACCAGCAGGTCGGTGACTCCAGGAATCGCGCTCATCGCGGTTCGCATCCGTCCGGCGGTTTGTCGCAAAACGTCCAGATCTTCACCGTAGATCTTAATTCCAATCTGCGCCTTGACGCCGGACAACATATGCGAGATGAGATGCGCCAACGGCTGTTCGACGGCAGTGACAATCCCCGGAATATCCGCCATCGCTTCACGAATTTCTTCAAGCTGCCGTTCCCGAGACCTTTCCGATTCGGGGTCGAGTTCAATCACGAACTCGCTCATATTGACCCCTTCAGCGTGCTCGTCCAGTTCCGCCCGGCCCGTCCGTCGAACAAAGCGTTCGATGTCATCGACCTCCTGAAGCCTGGTCTCGACCCGCTGAGCGATCTCGTTTGACGTTTGCAACGATGTTCCTGGTGGCAGCACGACGTTCAGTTGCACCGCCCCTTCATTGAACGGCGGCAGAAAATCGCGTTCCATGTGAGCGACGAAAAATCCGGCGACGAACACCGACAGCGAGACGACACCCAAATTCAACGCCGGAAAGCGAAGGCTGAATCGGATGACCGCGCCGC
Source organism: Pirellulaceae bacterium (assembly GCA_041399105.1). Taxonomy (GTDB): domain Bacteria; phylum Planctomycetota; class Planctomycetia; order Pirellulales; family Pirellulaceae; genus Rosistilla. The sequence goes on from JAWKTL010000003.1 coordinate 111,135, forward strand.
CGATCCATTTAAGTCCGCGCAGCACCAAGGAGTCTCGCGCATGCGAGTCTCCCGTTCGATGGCCCAATAACCAGTAAGCCAACACGGGTGTGACGGTCAAGGAAACCAGCAGCGAGGCCAGAATGGAGACGATATAGGCGACACCCAGTGGTGCGAACAATCGTCCCTCCATCCCTGAAAGAGCGAACAGCGGAATGAAAACCAAGATGACGATCATCGTTCCGTAGACGATTGAACTGCGGACTTCGACGCTCGCTTGATAGACCACCTTTAAAGGATGCAGCGGATTTGATCGGAGCCGGTTCTCGCGCAGCCGACGAAAGATGTTCTCAACATCCACAATGGCATCGTCGACCAATTCGCCAATCGCGACGGCAAGCCCGCCGAGCGTCATCGTGTTGATCGACAGACCGAAGATCGCAAAGACAACCGCCGTGATCATGATCGACAGCGGAATGGCGGTTAAGGTGATAAACGTCGTCCGCAGATTCAGCAGGAACAGGAACAGAATCAACACCACCAAGACGCCGCCGTCCCGCAGTGCTTCGGCAACGTTTTCAATCGCTCGGTCGATGAACGCCTTCTGCATGTACAGCGGTTCGATTCGCAATCCTTCAGGCAAGGAAACTTTCAGATTTTCGATCGCGGAAAGGACATCATCGGTCACCTGACGCGTATCGGCTCCCGGCTGTTTGTTGATCGTTAGCACGACGGCGGGACCGCCACGAAAGCTACCGTCGTCGGGAGAGCCGTGATCGTTGACGCGAACGAATGCGGCGCTGTCCCCCCGTTTCACTTGCGCCCCCTCGACGACACGGGCGATTTGCGAGAGGGCAACGGGACGTCCTCCGCGCGTCGCCACGACGACCTTTTGCAGGTCTTCGACCGAAGTTGCGCGTCCCAACGCGCGCACCAACAGTTCGTTCGGCCCCTGCTCGTCCAAGTATCCTCCGGTCGCGTTTTCGTTGCTCTCTTGAACCGCTTGCCGCACCTCCGCCAATGTGACGCCGAATCGCAGCAGTGCGTCGGGATCGACCAGCACCTGAAACTGCTTGCGCCCGCCCCCCATCGTGAAGACTTGCGATACGCCCGGGATTGTCAACAACCGCTGGCGGATCACCCAGTCAGCAAGCGTTCGGGTTTGCAGGGCGCTGGACGAAGGTGTCGCGTCTTCTTCCAGCGGCTCCGCTTCGGAGTTCGATTCCGGGGTGTCCGGCATATCCCGCCAAACGGCAAGCATCAAAATCTGACCCATGATCGAAGATATCGGAGCCAATTGCGGACTGACTCCCGCTGGCATCCGCGATTGCACAAGCTGCAATCGCTCATTGACGATCTGTCGGTCGTTGTAAATATCGGTGTTCCAATCGAACTCGACGTAGATCACCGAAATGCCCACGCCGGATGAACTGCGGACTTCCTGAACACCACTGGCGCCGTTCATCGCGGTTTCGATGGGAAAAGTGATCAGTGTTTCGACTTCTTCAGGGGCTAGCCCCGGGGCTTCGGTCATGATCACGACGCGCGGGCGATTCAAATCGGGGAACACATCGATAGACGCCCGCAGTGCTTCGAAAATTCCCAAACCGATCAACATCAGCGCGGCAATCAGCACCAGCAGTCGTTGACGCAGCGAGAACCGAATAATGTGATTTAACATGTCGCGTTGTCTTTAAAAAATGAACACGTTTGACGTCATCTTGCGCCAACGTTTCTTAGTTGATCCTGCGACGGGGTCGCTCTAGGTTTCTCCGTGACGCATTGGCTTGGTGAGCCCTAGTGGTTATGTCCAGCATGTGGATCGACGCCCCCTGTCGCTCGATTCCGCAACGCCATCTGCATTTGGTGGGCTGCGCGCATCGCAATCACGTCCCCCGGAAAGATCGAACCATCGTTGTCGATGACGACGTTGTATTGATCGCGATACTTGACATGTACCGGCACTCGGTCGAAGTGATCACCGTTCTCCTGGAAAACATAAAACTCCGCTCCTTCGCGCGCCACCGCATCGACAGGCAACACGATTTGATCCTCCCACTTCTGCACCGGCACGCGAAGCTGCAGCCGTTGGCCGGGGACGTATCGCCACTGAACGTAGCGATGCCCTTCCGACTCCTGCTGTTTTGTGATCTCATTCGGTAAGCGAACAAAGAAACGAAGCGTCCTGGAGTCCGGGTCGATCTGGTTCGCGATGTAGGCAATCACCAAGTCGGCCACAACATCCGATTGCGTCCCCGATTGGTTGAAGATCGCGTGAACTTTCCAATCGTTCTGAAACGCATCCCGCAGGGGATCGATATCTTGTTCAAACGCCAGTCCTTCAATGAACAACGTTTGGTAGTCGGTCAACACACACAACGTCTCCCCGGCGGCAACCGACTGACCTTTGTGAACGACCAAATCCTTGAGGATCAACGGACCATTGTGTTCGCCAGCGTGCGGCCCTTCGTTGTCCGAATCGTTCTGCTGGATGGAATGTTGCAACGCCGACACGGAAGGATTCTCAGCATGTTGCGACACCGAAAAATGCAATTCGTCATGTTCATGAGTATCGATCGACGGAGCGAACACTTGCAGTTCCCGCAACAGACGTCGTTCGTTTTCAATGCTTTGGATTTGCACATCCGATAGCCCGTGCAAACGCAAGGCTTCCCGCTGAGCCCGCAATTGAGCCGTCAATTTGTCGCGTGAGTACTCACGCTCCAGCAACACCTTCCCCGCAACCGCTCCCGAACGGGTCACCTTCGTCAAACGATCGATCTCTCGATTCTCGACGTCCAATTCCCAGCGTTCGCACAAAGTCGGTTTGCGCGTTGACAAGGTCCTCGTGAGTCAAGCGAATTTGAAACAGCAGGCTACCCGGCTGAACCGCTTCGCCTTGTACCGTATGCACATGCGTCACCACGCCAGTCATTGGTGTCGCCACCTGAACCCGGGAGCGTCCTGGCCGTTCGACGACCGCCGCTGGAATCGTGATCGATTTTTCATAGGTTTGCAGCGTGACCGGCTGCACAGCTTCGGACGTCAAGCCCAGGTTGCGGCGTGCTTGCGCCGAAAGCTCCAGCGATGAAGCGTCATCGTGTCCCGCGTGATCGTGACCAGCATGGTCGCCGTGATCATGCCCATCAGCGCCGTGATCGTCGTGCATTGACCCGGCGAGAGGCTCATCGGGTGTCGATTCCGCACCTTCCCGAAACGAGACAAGCGTCTGTTTCGTGAAAGTCTTGACTCTGGGAAGCCATTGTGGAGCCGTGCCAAGCAACGCGATCGCCAGCACGAGGCACATGCCACCCCACATCCAGCGTCGAACCCGAGCCGTCATTATTCGTTTCATATTGATTCGTTACGAAATGTCTGGTGTGGTCCGAAATGATGCCTTCGCGTTAAATGAAGCGAATCACCTCATTTCTGACCACTCGACGTATAACAAAGCCGATGTCGACTGATTGAAGAACAAACGTCCGCAGTGAAACGATCCGCGGATTACAGTCGCCAAACTTGAATCTGAGGACGCAGACGCGTCCCGAAAAGAGTGCCATCAATCGGCGATCGCTGGACGAATCGCGAGATTGTCGTGGCTTCTAGCCGTTCGTTGCGAGAACCGGGCCAGACGAACGGAAGGCTCCAATCACTCGATTGAGCAACGAACACCTTTTCCTGATTGCTGTCATTGATCGCAAGACAATCATGCTGATCGCAGTGATGATGCGCGGGAGCCTGCTCGCCGCCGGAATCGATGTCGTCGCGGTCATGGTCGGCATGATGTCCGCAGCCGCAGACCGCTTTATTTAAATCGGAATCGTGGGACGACTCACCCGCAACCACGACCACCGCCGCCGATTTCAACGTAGCCGGATGATGATGATGCATGCAGCATCCCAAAAGTCCGTGAAGGACCGTCGCAACGAGAGTCGCTAGATGGATGGCTGCGGGAAACATTGAACCGAGAAGGAGCGTCGTGAATGGTGTGGCTGTAAAATTGATTCCTTACAATCACAATAAGCCGGTACCGACCACAAAATCAAGCCCGAGTGAGCAGTCGATGCATGAAAAGCCCCATTCCCCAGGTTGAAACCTGGGGCTAAACGACATCGTCCTAGGCTTACCGCTTTGAAACGGGGGCCGTTGCCGCCAGACGTCCGTCCTGCGTCGTCCCAGCCAGATAGTTGTCGATCTGACTGTTGTTCTTCAGTTGATCAAACTTCTCGGCCATCGCGATGCGCGTTTTCTTTTCGGTCAAGTCGACAATCAACTGTTGGCGAACCTGTGGGTCCATCGTGGTGACGATTGGGCTGGTCCGTCCCTGGCAACGCATGATGATGAAGCGGTCGCCGGTTGCAACGATCCCACTCAGTTCGCCCGGTTTCAGCCGGAAGGCTTCGTCTTCAACCGCGGGTTGTCCGCCATGACGTCGGATGGGTGGAACACGCCCAAGGTTGCTTTGCGAGACGGGCTCGATCGAATACTGTTCAGCCAACTGACCGAAGAATTCATCGGTCGGATTGTCGCGAGCCAAGTCCCATACTTGCTGAGCGCTCTTCTGATCCGAGAGGACGATGGCCAACACCTCGACCCGCTCGCCGAAGTTCGATTCAAACCCTTTACGCAGGTCTTCGTCGCTGATGCTGATGGAATCTTCGACCATCTTCTTCAGCGCCACCGATGGCCAGACAGCGTCGCGAACGTAGAGTTCTTCGGACGCACCTTGTTCACTTGTGACCTTGGCGAGCCACTTTTCCGTATCCGGTTTTCCGTCGGCCTTTACAAAACCGTAAGATTCCGCGGCGCGTGCGACTTCCAATTGAATGTCCGCCGAAGTTATCTGAACGTTCAGTCGCTTGAGTTCTTGTTCGAGCAAGGTGCGATTGATCTCGCCTTCAAGCACATCGACACCGTGTCGCTTAATGCACTCGGCAATGACCTGAGCCAATGTTAGTTGCTGGCCATTGATCAACGCGGCGGCCCCCGGATACTGTGCTCGCAATTCCGGATTGGCTAACACATTGACGACCTGCGCCTGCTGCTGAAGTTGCTGGAACAAATCGGTTCCGGAAACTCGCATTTTTTGGTCCCGAATCCGATCCGTCAATTGTTGTCTGATCGCGGCAACTTGTTGCGGAGGTATGTTTTGGGCGGGCAAATGTTTAACGCATTGCAGGATGATCCACTGATCAGCGACCTGGAACGGTTGGGAGATCTCATTCGGCTTCAACGCAAACGCGGTTTTCTCGAAAATCGGATCACTTGTGTGCCGGTGGATCGGTGGGATCATGCCGCGAACACTGGCGCTCGCTTCGTCTTCACTGTGGTCTTTCGCCAGTTGGCCGAACTGAGCCGGAGCCTTCACCGCTTGCCCATGAAGCTGCTGGGCTGTCTGTTGGCTGCCGATCATTATCATGCGGCATTTGACCGACTCGCCATATTGACTCTGAAATGCCTGATTGAACTCTTGCTGGGTGACTTCGATATCTTTGGCGACCAAAGTTTGAAGAGCCAACATCGGCCAGACGATGTCGCGACGGTACTCGGTTGGCGCAATCTTGCGTTCCTGTTGCAACATCAATAAATAACGATCAACCGAGAGTCCGAACTTGGCGGCAATCCGCTGAACTTCCTGTTCGACATCTTCGTTGGTGATGTTGATTCCTTTCTGCTTGCAGGCTTGGAGGATCAAATACTTGTTGACCATGCTTTCCAGAACATCTTCGCCGTAGCGACGCAAGGCTTCTTCGCCAAGCATCTTCCGCGACAGCGAACTTCCGTTGACAACCGCAACGACTTCCGATTGTGCGCTCTGCTGCGATGTCGCGGCCTGCTGACCCTGCACCGCCGCACCGCCCAACAAGATGGCCGACAGCAAGCCGCCAAGAATCATGCCCTGCGTGGCGATTCGCTTTAAAGACGTCGCGTGGTCAGAAATGTGTTGAATCGCTTCATTTAACGCGAAGGCAACATTTCGGACCGCGCACGGTATAAAACGTGAAGGCATCCTTTCAGACCACGAACGGGGTAAGTTTTTGAACTGCTGATACAAGAAAGGTGGGGTCGTCATCTGGTCTCTCCTTAAACCATCGAGCGACTTCGATATGCACTTATGCTTCGCATCGCCGCGTTGACATTAGCTCAACATTGAGCCAACGAATTAACTGCCGAAGGACATTTCCTGCGAGACATCACATTGCCTGAACACAAGCTCGAACTGCCCAAGCGAGAGAAAGATAAGAAATTCCGGATATTCGGCTCAAGATCAATTCTCGAAAAACCGAGTACCACGTGATTCCCTGCGATCCAGAGCACTCCGATTAAGAACCCGGTCAATAACCCGATGATGACCCGCACTATACGCTGCCAGCTCCGGTTGTTGGATTATACCGTGCGTGGTCCGAAATGATGCCTTAGCGTTGAATGAAGCGAATCACCTCATTTCTGAACACGCGACGTATAGCTCTAGTCTTCGCCGCACCGACACTGCTTGGGGCTGTCCTTAATCCTTTACCGAATGCGAGCATTTTGAAATAGGCTTCGCCATGATTCACAAACCGAAGCAGCATCGCCGCAGTTCCTTGATGGCGGAATATCCACCACGGTTGACGGAATTTCGATCACGCTAACTTGTTTCAAGCAAAGGCTTTAGTGTTTAGAGTGGTGCTATCTCAAGGGTCGCCGATGGGCTGTCGGGCACCCGTGTTCCACCTATCCGAAAGAAAGATTGCAATGTTGAAACAACGAAAGCCGGCTGTTCAGTCTCTAGGTTTTACGCTCCTGGAGCTGATTTTGGTGCTGTTCATCCTCGCGGCGGTTGCCGGATTGGTGATCCCGCAGCTCGGGATGCTCGGTCGGTCAACCGATATGGCTGCGACCGCGAAGACGCAGGCCGATTTGGCGACCAACGTCCAAATGTACTTTGTGATGCAGAAGAGTTACCCGCAAGGAATGGATTCGCTGTTGGTGGGTGACGGCTCGGGTGGAGATCCGACCGGTGTATACGCTCCGGTAAGTGATGCAACGACTGGTGATCAGACCTCCGGTTTGCCTGATTCGGGACCGAATCTAGATCGCGATTTGGTTATGGTTAACCTAGCTGACACGGGAACGTTTGACGTACTTCCGGGAGCTTCCTACACGGGCTACGCTCGATCTTTCACACGCGGCGGCTTTGATTTTCTGTTCGATCATGATCGTTCCGTAATCAACTCGAATGACTCGGCGAAGTTTGGTTCTGCTAGACCACTGGTTCGCAATTCGGCTGTGTGGGTTGCTAAGCTTGCGGACACGAAAGATGGCGATGCAACGACTGCCGCTCTGATCGGTCGATTAATGCCAGGCGGGATCGTCGAGCCAAATACGATCTTGGTCGCTCTTGGCTTTGGCCCGAACAACGACATGCGATCCAAGACGGTTGTCAACGCTCCGATCTATCCAGGATGTGATGGAAGCTATTACGGGCGATACGTCGGAATATTCAAGGTGTACGCCAATGGCGAACGCCCGACATTGGTCGCGGTCGTCGATTCCTACGGTCGCGACCCAGACTACTCGCAGCAGCAGTTCAACGAGTCGCTGCCTGACGGAGCACGTCGCGGCTAAGGAGCGATCGATCAACAAGTAGCTTCGGCGGTCCCCGCCGAGAGTCTCGGTGAAGACCACGCACGGTATAAGCACCCTGATCGTTGACCAACTGTTCCGTTACCCGTGCTTGTTGCGAATGCGTCCGCGGATGATGCGTTCGTTGTCCAGCCAACCATCCGAGATGTATCCATCAAGTGGTGGCGAGTCGCGCGACCGTTGGTGATTCATTGACGTTCCCTTTTTACTTCCGAAACGCTTCTAGGCGACTGGCATGGCATCAAATCATCGCCGCTCCGGCTTAACGCTTCTCGAACTGTTGATCGTGCTGGTCATCCTGACCGCGCTGGGAACGTTGTTGATTCCGACGCTCAGTTGGGTTGGCGAGCGGTCGCAGCGTCTGACAACTCAAGAGAATCTGCGACGCCTTCGCGACTTGATCGTGAACGAGTATCAAGTCGACATGGGGGAACTGCCTCGTCCCCGCTTGGATCAGTCGACAGCCACGGTTGCACGTCGTCAGCATCCGCAATTGGTCTATCTGTTCGTCAATCCCGACACGCATGACAACGGAGTGCTTACCGATGATTTCGGTCCTCCGCCTGGGGTGAACGTCCTTAGTGGACGAGTTTGGAACGGCCCATACGTTCAGCATTCCGGAATGGAGTATTTTGTTACCCAGACGACCACGAATCTGACAGGGTATACCGATCGCTATGGCCTGGGGACACCAACGTATGACGCAACTGGGATCAACCCGGGCGTCGGCGATCCAGCCGTTACGGATGCTTGGGGACATCCGATTGTGATTCAAGAGCCCACGGGCGATTCGAGCGACGACAACACGATTTCCGAAGCAACGCTCACTTCCGCGGAGGTCGAGTGGGGACGAAGACACACGCGGTTGGTGTCGGCCGGTCGCGATGGCGTCATCAATACTCCGGCCAATGCCTTGATGCCGACGCCAGCGGAGCGCGGTGACGACGAGATTCTCTTCTTGTATCGTCACGATGAGTTCAGCGAGACGATGCTTGATCTGGAGCCATAACCCAATGTCCGATCGAATCCCCAACGGGTTCACAATGATGGAGTTGTTATTGACCCTGTCCATCCTGTCGGCTGTCGGCTTAATGGTCGCACCGATGCTGACACGGCGACATCACCATTCAACGATGCAGTCGACGATGCAGTCGATGGGTGCCTTGCGGCAGGCGATTTTATTGGACTATCGCAATGACATGTTCGAGTCCTTGCCCTATCCGGCTGACCCAACGCGTGTTCAGCATCCGCAGCTAAAGTACTTGTACGATCATCCGTTGTCGTACCAGGCGGTCGATCCCACGGCGATCGAAGCTACTTCGCAATGGACCTATGATCCGGTGAGCGGTCGCGGATGGTCGGGACCTTACATTGATCACGCCTCTGGAAGAAGAGCGGCTTACAAAATTGACGCGGCGCGCGGTTTCACGGATGCTTATGGAATGACGGGGGACGCGGCTCCGGTGGACGGCTGGGGGAATCCGATTGTCCTGCAGCAACCTGTGTCCAGCGGAGCGATTCATTCCAGCACGAGTTTGAATTTTGCCCGCTTGGTTTCCGCTGGACGCGATGGCGTGTTGCAAACGCCGTTGAACGTTCCGCAACCGACGACGACGGACGTTGGTGACGACATCGTCGTTTATTTGAGGAGCCGATGATGTTTTTCCTTCCGCTTACGGTGAAACCGCGGCAATCGCGACACGCGGGCGTCGACACGCGTCCAGGTTTTCTGCGTTGTAGCTCACGATCGAGCAGAAGGCCGCCAGTCGTTGACTTCAGGTCACGTCGCGGTTTGACATTAATGGAATTGGTTGTGGTGCTGGCGATATTGGCTGCGGTAACGACGGCGGCGGTCGTCGCAACGGAGCGGGTTCTGGTTCGCAGACGCGCCGAGATCACTTCGGCGACGCTCGACGCGTTTCGACGCAGTTTGCTGGGGCGGTATGGCCAAGCTGAATCGATCACAACGGTATCCTCCAACGGGAACGGTCCGACGATCGATGGCTTCATTGCGGACATGGGGCGGTTGCCTGTCGCCGTTGGTAACGATCCGTCGACGCAGTTGGCCGAGCTGTGGAGTAATCCGGCGGGTGTCTCGGCTTACGGTCTCAAGACCGCGGCGGGAGACGCTGAGGTGACGTTATCGTGCGGTTGGCGCGGCCCGTATCTGGACTTGCCAATCGGAGGCCATCGGCTGATCGATGGATTCGGTCGCGACATGCTCGTGTTATCCGCCGATGGAGCGGGCACGCCGCAGATCGCGTCCGCGGGCCAAACCGTGCTTGGGCTAACGAGTTTGGGAAGCGATGGGCAAGTTGGGATCGTCGATACCGAGTTCCCTCTTGCCGAAGACACGACGGTTTGGTTGGGTGATTCAACGTCGCTGTTCGCATCCGATTTGAGCGTTCGGGTCTACGAGCGGGACGGGGGCGAGGGACGAATGGCGCCATCGCAAGCCGGGTCGTTGATGGTTCGTCTTTATTTGCCCGATGCAACGACCGGCGACATCACATTTCAGCAAAGTCCATTGTTGACGACTCCTGCGTCGGCGACGCTCAGCTTTCCCGACGTTCCTATTGGCGAGAAGGTCTTGCGAGCGTACTGGGTCAGCGCCGATTCAAATTCGTCGGTCAGTTCGTCTGTCGAGCCGATCGAAGTGCGGCGTGGTGGAGAGGCCAGCTTTGAATTGTACTTGCCTCCCTTGCCAATACCTTAGGGCGACGGCGTCGCAAGATCAACTGGAAGACATTAACGCAAGATAACATGAAACGCGTTCATTATTGAAATAAAACGACACAACTGACGTTTGCTTGCCGCGTGATCATTATTGCGTCGCGTGGCCGAAAATGAGGTGATTCGCTTCATTAAATGCAAAAGCATCATTCCCGACCACGCACGGTATAACCGATGCAATGCGGGCTGCTCGCCTTACCACCGTCCTTCAACCGTTCAACCATCCTTTAACCGTACATCAACTATCCATGGCTGCACCATCCGTCCTATTGATCACGTCGACACAGGCGGTCGGGTATTCTCCCGGCAAAGGTGGTCGGCTTACGGTTCTGCCCGCCGATGCGGCGGGGGACATCGGGCTGAGCGCGGAAGCGTTGTTGGCCGCGATGCCCGGCCATCAAAAGCAAGTTTATGTTTTGACAACGGAAGTCTGGAGCCAAGCGGTTACGGTCGAGTCGCGGTCGTTGCGCCGGATCGATAAAGCTCAGGTGCCTCAAATGCTTGCCTATGAGGCGGAGACCTACTCGGGCTTGCCGGCCGGTTCGGCGCGAACGGCGATTCAGTTGCTGGAAGCTGGTCCGCTGGAAACGACCTATTGGGTTTCTCAAATCGATTCGTTGCGGTTCGCTCAGGCGGCCGATGCGATTGCATTCAATGGGGGCAAGCTGCTGGGAGTTCTTCATCCGGCTGGACTTCCCGATCCGATCACGATGGCCAAGGGAGAGTGGACGCGTCTGGAACAGTGGGACGATGCGATGGTCGTCGTTTCGCGTAAGGGACGATCGGGAGTTGAGCGACGGTTTCTCAGCGAGGTCGACGAAGCGATCGAATCCCCCGCCGCAGCCCGAGACTTTCTCAATCGATCGAATGTTGACACGGGGGCCTATGTTGAACTGCTACGTCAATCGGCAACGATATCGGCGGAGACACTCCGATCCGACGAGGAGTTCGTCGACTCGATCGATCTGACCAACGAACATGATTTGAAAACCTTCTTGGCCGCGTGGTCTCGGGCGCTGCGTTCGCCCAAAGAGCTGCCGGTGGTTGTTCCCGTTCGGACGGGGGCCTCGGCGCAAACCAAGCGGACACTGGCCCTTGCCGCCTTGGCAGCGGTGATCGTCGGCATCGCGGCACATCATCGTCTGTCGACATCGTATAACGAATCGCGAGTCGAGACATTGAAGACACAAATCGCCGAACTTCAAGCACCGATTGAGGCTTTCGCCGCTCAACAGAAACAGATCAGCAACGTTGAAACGGAAGTCATCGAAACGCAGGACCAAATTGCTCAGTTGCAATCCAGACTCCTTCGATATCAGGGGCAACTGGGAGTTCATCGTTCTCGGATGGCTGAGTTCCTTCGAACACTGGGTGAATTTCGTCCTCGAGATTTGATGCTCAGCGAAGTGCAAAGTGATGGTGGAGAGCTTCGTGTGATCGGGCGAAGTGTCCGACCCGAAGCGATCATTGAATTTGCGACCGCGATTGCCAAGCAGCTCGAACCGCTCAACCTCAGCGTTCGCGTACCGCGTCGCGAAGCGCTGTTGGTCACGGCTGATGGCGGGCCATACGAGTTCGAATACATTATCAGCGACGGTGCGTGAAGCGATGAACAGAAAGAAGTCCCAATCGAGTTCGATGTTGATCACCCTTGGTGGTCCCGCTGTCTTGCTCTGTCTGTACGCCCTTCATGTGCGGATGAATCCGAGTGAAGCGGCGACGCAGGTCGCCCGTTTGGAGGGGGAATTGCAAAGCGTGAAGGATGCGGAAGTCCCGTATCACCGACTGACTGAGGCGGCTGAAAGGCTCCGCCTGAAGCAGGAGCAGCTTGACGTGGCGAAAGCGAGTCTCGGCGATCTACGCCACCATGCGGATGCCATGATGCGAGGGAGCGTGGACGCGATGGAGGAACTTGCCCTGGGGCAGGAAGTCAATCGAGTCCTTACGGCTGCCGGGCTGCGATTGGTCGATGGCCATCCGCTGGAATCGGGTTCGGAGGACGGTCGGATGCTGCGAACGTTGACCGACGCCGCGAAGCAGTTAGGGCAAACGTTGGCCGATCAAGTTTCAAAGGAAGTCGACAACACACCGGTCAAACGGTCAGTTGATTCGCCGCCCGATGCGAATCCGCTTGAATGGATCACCGAACAAAAGCGATCGCAAACCAGTCGCCATGATGGACCGCAAACGCGATCGAGTCAACTGAAGTTGATCGGCGACTACCGATCGATGGTCGCCGGCCTGGAAGCGATCGTCGACACCTGCCCTGGAGTGGTCGTCACCAGCGTGGCGTTCGAGAAGCCGGCAGTTCGCGGGACGGGAACAATGCCGCTGATTTGGAATCTCCAGTACCAAGTGCGATCCGTAACTCGGATTCCCGCTGGCGCTTTGGACATGGAGAATGTGGCGGAACACGAATCGAAATCCCGACTCGACGAGAGTCGGTCGATCGACACGGAAGATGGAACGAAACAGGGGACTTACATGGTTGCCAAGCCGATCGTCCGAGGTTCCGATTAATGCCACGTTTTGATTTTCAAGCTCGGGATCGCAGTGGCGGAATGCAGGTGGGTGTTCTTGAAGAGCCGACGTTGCAGGCCGCCGTCAACGCACTTCGGACGCGTCAATGGCTGGTGCTGAACATCGAGCCGACGGACGAACAACCCGGCTCGGGGAAAGGGCTCGGCTGGTGGCTTCCGGTTCGCGCGGTGGATGTGGAAATGTCGCTGCGCCAGATGTCCGTGATGCTCCGCAGCGGCGTCCCCTTGCTCGATGCGACACGAATTCTGCACGAGAATGCCGAACGACGCGAACTGCACCGTGTGTGGTTTGAAGTCAGCGAGGATGTCCTCGAAGGTGCTTCGATGGCCGAAGCGATGCAGGCACATCGTTACTTTCCTCCGGTCGCGGTTTACCTGACGCGAGTCGGCGAACAGACCGGCGAATTGGACCTTACGTTACGGCGTGGTGCTGATATCGTCCGCAGTCGCAGGCAGTTGCAGAACAAAATCATGACGGCCTTGGCTTACCCATTCGCGGTCTTTCTGGCCGGAATCGGCGTGACGTTGTTTATGGTGTTCGGCGTCATCCCCAAGATACAACGGTTTCTTGAAACGCTCGGCAAGGGATTGCCACCATCGACACAGTTGCTTGTCGACATCACGACGTACTGCAACGAGCACGCAGCGGTCCTTGGTGGTGTGACGGTCGGCCTGATCACGACCGGCGTGGCCGCGTTCTTGTGGGAACCCTCCCGTTACTGGATCGATCGGTTGCTGCTGAAGGTCCCGGTGTTGGGAAATGTGTTTCGAACGGCCGCCTCAGCGTCGTTCAGTCGCAACCTGCAAACACTGATTCAAAGCGGAGTCAGCTTGCTTGACGGTTTGCGAAGTGTGGAGGATTTAATCGGCAATCGTCGGTTGAGCGAACAACTTTCCCAGACGCGGGAGATGGTGGTTGAAGGGAGCACGTTGGCCGACGCGGTTCGGGCGAAATCCGACTTTACGCCGATGCTCCCCCGGATTTTGGCGATTGGTGAAACTTCGGGTCGTCTGGACGACGTCCTCGGCGAAGCGGCTGAATACTACGAAGAACAGCTCAGTGGCATGATCGCCCGCTTGGCCGCCTTGGTCGAACCTTTGATGTTGCTGGTGGTCGGAGGGATCGTTGGGTTTGTTTACATCTCCTTTTTCATGGCCTTGTTTGCCGCCGCTGGCTGATGCGGTATCGCGGTTACGGGTGTGGAACGTCCCGATGCGCTCGGGTGGTGCGATTCTTTGTGAATGGCCGTTGCCGTCAATCCACGTTTAGGGGGGAAGGCTTGAATCGATGGGCGTGAATGAAAACGAAAAGCAGCCTGAGCCGGGCAAGTCGACCTTGAACGACGCCGATCCGAGCGGCGTCAACCAAGAGCGAAGGACCTACGATTTCGATGACTTGAGCAAGGGAGATCTTGTCGTCAACATCGTCTTTCAAGGAAACTGTTACGAATTAAAGCGGACACGTTCTGGAAAGCTTGTCCTGCACAAGTAGTTATGCCATGCGTGGTCCGGAATGATGCCATCGCGTCAAATGAAGCGAATCACCTCATTTCTGACGATGCGACGTATAAGCTCAATTTTCAGACGGTCTTTTGCAGTTTAGCTTTTCAAGCTATCCTTCGTTGGAAATTGCTAAATTTTCGATTTGCCTTGACTAATCGGTCCATCTTCTTGCGTTTACCTAGCTACTTCATTACACTCATTGATTACGGTGGTGCCGCTGCTGGATTGCGGCGTGTGGTGTTTCGCAACAAAACTACAACCTTGGTCTACTTAAATGAATCTCTTACGAAGCTCCTTCTTGCTGGCCCTGTGCATTGGGACGATTGTTCAAGGTGACGAAGTTTCAACTTCTAAACTGCTCACAGCGACCGTTCAGCCTGCCAATGCGAAGGACATTCCGTTGCCTCAGGGTTTGATTGCTGAGATCGACCGCAATGGCAAATTGCAGATTCAACTGATCAGCCTGTCGTCGGTTTTCAAGCAAGTCAGCCTTCAAGATTTGAAGGAACAGCTTCGCGATTTGAAGGTGACATTGGTTGGTATGAACGGCGTGACGCAGGAAGCGGTCTCCGATGACCGTGGTTTGGTGACGTTTGAAGACCAAATTGAAGGTTGGTTCGCCATGGTTGTCGCCAACGCAAACGAGGAACGCCATGGTGCGTTGCCGATCTATGCCAAGACAACGGCGGAGGCGGATACGGCACCAGTTGTCTTCCCTGTTGTTTCGGTACCTGAAGAGGAAGTCTTCCGTAACATTCGGGGCTACGCTGCGGCGACACAGCCTCCAATGGTGTCGCTGGCGAGCAGCTCGGCTTACGACGTTGCGGGATTCGACTACTACCGTGTGCAACTTAATGAAGACGGCAATCTCTTGGGGCGTGTCATCGTTCCGCTGCCCGAGAACAGGCAAGCATGGAGTCCTTTGGCTGAGGCGAACGTGACGATCGTTCAGAATGGCAATGCGATTGGCCGCGCCGTAACCGATGCCGAGGGACGATTCATGTTCCCCAATTTTCGCCCCGGCATCTATGGCGTGATCGCCGCTGGTCGACTTGGCTATGCTGCGTTTTCATTCGAGGTCGTTGCGGCTCCTGCAGTTTCAGCGATTGTTCCGGTTAGCCTGCGAACAAACGCACAGACGCTAGCTGACGAGTTGATTGTGATCTTGGTTCCCCCGCCGCTGTTGCCTGAGACGATCGATTCGATCGCTGAGAACTATCAAGAGTCAGGCGGGACCGCAGGCGCTTCCCCGCAGTCGGCACATCCCCGGCTGGTACTCCCGCAGGTGGCTCCGCTGCTGGTAGCGGAGCTGGCGGTGGTGGCGGCGGCGGTGGAGGAGGAGGTCTTGGCGGACTCGGTTCGTTGGCCGGATTGGCGGCAGCCGGTGCCGCGTTGGCTGCTTCGTCTGACGACGGCGGCGTTGCAAGCCCAGCAATTCCATAAAGCGACCACGTCGCAGGATCAACTGAAAACATTATCGCAAGATATACGTCGCGTGGCCGAAAATGAGGTGATTCGCTTCATTAAATGCAAAGCATCATTCCAGACCACGCCCGGATAGCATCAGACACGTCCATCATCGATATAGAGAATCTGCTTCGCCGGATTGAAGTCTTTCCATCACATCATCCGGTTTCCCTTTCGCTCGCGTTTGGACTAAACTGAAACGGCATTCCGTTGCAGAGTTCCCTCCCCAGTCGTAGCCCCAAACGCATCCATGACCCAAGAATTAACTGTTGTTATTTCGCGCGGACAAAGTCGGAATCCCGATAAACGTGCTCTGGAGAAGGGTGTCGTGGATCGATCGGCGGACATCGAAGGAGTCGGAGTCCTTGTTGTACCGCATCTGTACGATCTCGCAGCGACCGGCGACAGCCTAACAACATTGCGAGCGGTGGTCGGCGATATCGTCATCGTATCGTGGGTTTATGAGCGAGCGACGCACTGGATCCTAGATCGAAATGGCGTGCGCGGACAGGTTGGGGATGTGTTGCTGGTTCGACCCGACGATGACGATGATGCGGACGGTGATGATGTCGACGAATCGCCAAGAGATCGCGTAATCGATTCGCTTCCGAGGCCTGATCGAAAGATCTACGCAATCGACTTCCGTGTTTCCGAATCTCTTGATGACATCGTTGCCGAGATCACTCGGATCGCAAGCCTGCCGAGAACCGAAGGGACTTCGGCGGCGGCGAGATTCGATCGCCCCACGAATTCGACGTCGCTGAGCCTAGCGGGCAACTTGGAGCAAGCGGTTCCCGAATCAGCGGCGGATCATGGTTCGCGGACGAACGAACATCAGCCCGTATTATTTGGGATTGGTGGTGTCACCACGATTGATGAAGCGCCGACGCGACGTTGGTATCCGGTCATCGACTTCAGTCGTTGTACGAACTGCATGGAATGCATCGACTTTTGTTTGTTCGGCGTTTACGGCGTCGACACGGTCGAAACCATTTTGGTGGAGCAACCGGACAATTGCCGCAAAGGTTGTCCGGCGTGCAGTCGCGTTTGCCCCGAAAATGCGATTATCTTCCCTCAACACAAGTCTCCTGGGATTGCCGGCGCACCGGTCGACGCGGGGGGCTTGAAGATTGATCTTTCAAAATTGTTTGGTGCTCCCGACGTGGACGAAGATCCGATCGCGACGGCCGCACGTGAACGCGACGAACAATTGTTGCTTGCCGGACGGGCGGCGGTCGGCATGGAGGTGGGGACTCCCAAGCGTCAACAAGAAAAACGGCAGGTACCACGGGACGACTTAGACAACCTGCTCGACGAACTCGAACAGTTGGACCTCTGATCATGCACTGCAACAATCTTCTGACACGTCGCTACTTTATGCAAAATTGCGGTATCGGGCTGGCTCCGATGGCGTTTGCTTCAATGGCGACCGGTGGGACGCAACGCGCCGCGGCTTCGTCGTCGATTCCCGGCATGTCGTCGCTCCCTCACTTTGTTCCGCAGGCCAAGCGGGTGATCTTTCTGTTCATGGCCGGGGCTCCGAGTCAGTTGGAACTGTTTGACCACAAGCCGAAGCTTTCGGAACTTGAAGGCAAACCGATCCCGCCATCGGTCATCAAGGGGCAGCGTTACGCATTTATTCAACCCGATGCAGCCGTGCTTGGTCCGCGATTCAAATTTGCAAAGCATGGTCAAAGCGGGGCGGAGCTATCGGAGATGCTTCCCCATTTAGCAGGCGTTGTCGACGACATTGCAATCGTGCGTTCGATGCATACCGATCTATTCAATCACGCGCCGGCGCAGTTGTTCATGAACACGGGAAACGGCATCCCCGGACGGCCAAGCATGGGATCATGGCTGAGCTACGGTTTGGGAAACGACGCCGATGACTTACCGGCCTTCATTGTTCTTAAAGGCGCAGGCAGCCTCAGCGGGGGTGCATCGATGTGGAGCAATGGCTTTTTGCCAGGTAAACATCAGGGCGTTCCGTTCCGAAGCCAGGGGGATCCGATTCTGCATGTCGCCAATCCAGCAGGCATCGATGTCCAAGCACAGCGCGAATCACTCGATCTGATTCGCAATCTGAATCGTCAGCATCTGGAGACCATCGGCGATCCGGAAATTGCAACACGGATCGAGGCTTATGAAATGGCGTTTCGGATGCAAGCTCGCGCTCCCGAGTTGATGGATCTGTCGCAGGAGACCGCGGCAACAATGCAAATGTACGGAGCGGACCTTGAAAAGCCGGCTGCATCGTTTGCGAACAACTGCCTGTTGGCGCGACGGCTTGCCGAACGTGGCGTTCGGTTTATTCAGGTCTATCACGCCAACTGGGATCATCACAGCAATGTGGAAGGCGGCATCCGGTCACAGGCGAAGCTGACCGACCAAGCTGCCGCCGCATTGATCAAGGATCTTAAGCAACGCGGTATGCTGGAGGATACGTTGGTCATTTGGGGTGGGGAATTTGGACGCACGCCGATGGTGGAGGCAAGTGCCGCGCTTGGTCGAAGTGGCGGTCGCGATCACCATCCGCAAGCCTTTACAATGTGGCTTGCCGGTGGCGGCGTGAAGCCGGGCGTTTCGTACGGGGCGACGGACGAACTGGGCTTCAATGTTGTTGAAAATCCGGTCCATGTTCACGACCTGCAAGCAACGATCTTGCACCTGCTGGGTATTGAGCATGAACGATTCTCGTTCCGATTCCGGGGGCTGAACTTCCGTTTGACCGGAGTTGAAGAGCATCATCCCGTTAACGCATTGTTAGCGAAAGCAGGGCATTCTTGAGAGCTTGGAATATCTATATCAATGATGAGTGCGTCTTATGTTGTTTTGCGATAATGTCTTTGAGTTGATCTTGCGACGTAGTCGCTTTAGCCGACGTCTGATTGTTTGGTTGGTCGTTTCGCTGGTGGTCGTACCGACGCGAGGCGATGGTCCGCAAGACAACATTCCGGAAAATGTACGACCTGTTCCTCCGCAAGGCATCGAGCTTGATCCTTCCGACCAAACGGAGATCGTCGCTTCGCTGGAGTCATTGGAATCGAAGATTCGGTCTTTGCGAGAATCGGACCTGCCGCGGACATCCGGGCATCTTCCCGATGTCGAGATCTTTTCTCGAGCCGTCCGACAAGCGGTCGAGTATCGCGAGTTGTTCGCTGCGGGAGATGTTCCGAAGGCGAAACGCCTCTTGGCTGAAGGTCATCGACGAGCCGATTCACTTGCCGACGCAAAGACGCCCTGGACAACGCAAACCGGGCTTGTCGTGCGCGGTTTTCGATCGCGAATTGACGATACGGTTCAGCCTTACGGCTTGGTTATTCCAGAAAGTTATCCGTTTTCGGGCCAGCAGAAGCACCGGTTGGACATCTGGTTGCATGGCCGTGGCGAGCGAAGTACCGAAACGCAGTTTATCGACGAACGCATGAATCGAATCGGCCGGATCGCTCCGAACGATACGATAGTCGTCCATCCCTTTGGACGATACAGCAATGCGTTCAAGTTTGCCGGCGAAATCGATGTGCTGGAGGCATTGGAGCACGCGCGGCGCTGTTACCGCGTCGATCCGCAGCGGATTGCCATTCGGGGCTTTTCGATGGGAGGAGCTGGATGCTGGCAACTGGCGGTTCATTACCCGAGCCTCTTTTTCGCGGCAAACCCAGGGGCCGGATTTTCTGAAACGCCCGAGTTCTTGAAATCGTTCCAAAAGGAAACGCTTCAGCCAACTTGGTTTGAGCAAAAGCTTTGGCGAATGTATGACTGCACCGGGTACGCAGGCAACTTGTTGAACTTGCCGACGGTTGCCTACAGCGGCGAGCTGGACATTCAAAAGCAGGCGGCGGACATGATGGAACAGGCGATGCGGGATCAGCGACTGCGATTGACGCATCTGATCGGCCCGCAAACGAAACACGACATTCATCCCGAATCGTTGAAAACGATCGAGCAAAAGCTGACGAGCCTTTCGATCGAGGGTCGCGATCGATTGCCGGAGGTGATTGATTTCACAACCTATACCCTTCGCTACAACCAGTCGTTTTGGGTGACGATCACCGGCTTGGAGGAACACTGGGAGCGAGCCAATGTGCGGGCTGCAATCATTCCAGAGAGAAATACGATTCTGCTGACGCCTCGCAATGTGCGCTCGTTGCGACTTGAAATGCCCGCTGGCACGTCCCCGTTCAAGCCGCAGTCGCCTGTCCAGATTGCAATCGGCTTCAGTTCGGATGCCGACCCAAGGAGCGATGTATCCAGGGGAAGACGGCCGCTTATCGCGGAGCGTCCTGAGTCTGATCGATCATGGACCTGCAACCTGATCCACACCGATGAAGGTTGGCAAATCGGCGACGTGGACGAGTCGATCTTGGTCAAGAAGCACGGTTTACAAGGTCCGATCGATGATGCCTTCATGGATCGCTTCATTGTTGTGACCCCTTCGGCTGTTTCCGACAATGCCGCCGTGGACGCGTGGGCGAAGGACGAGATGCGGCACTTTGTGTCACAATGGCGTCAGCAGTTCCGTGGAGATGCGATCGTGAAAAGGGATGCGGACGTTACGCCTGAAGACATTCAGACATCGAACCTGATATTGTTTGGCGATCCGCAAAGTAATTCGGTCATCGGCGAGATTGTCGATCGACTGCCGCTGGAGTGGAATGCTGAAGAGATCAAGATCGGTGT
Organism: Pirellulaceae bacterium; assembly: GCA_041399105.1. GTDB lineage: Bacteria > Planctomycetota > Planctomycetia > Pirellulales > Pirellulaceae > Rosistilla. The sequence goes on from JAWKTL010000003.1 coordinate 131,663, forward strand.
CGAATCATTTCCCGCCCAACATCATGCGCCGGCAATGATCTATCCCAATCCGGTGAATCCAGAGCGATACGTTGTACTCAACAGTGGGTTTACATATCGCGAGTATGCTTATTTGAATAACGCACGGCAGGTTCCCAAGCTCCCCGATTGGGCGATCATCGATATTCGATCGCCCGCCGATTCGCTTTGGCCCGGCAAGATTGTCGCTGCTGACTTCTTCGACGAATTGTGGCGAGTGAAAACTTTGGTAAGTTCAGCCGTTGAGCGTTAGCTCGCGGTTCTGGAAAACCGGACGCTGACGCGTTCCGCCTGATTCCGTTTTGTTCATTTACTTGTGCCGAGGTGCTTCATGCAACGGCATCATCTCAAACGACGCAAGGTATAACGGGATGAATTCATGAACTCGCGATGCAAACCTGGCTGGCCTTCTTGTGGCCGCGAACGTCCCCACGTGGTTATCGTGGGTGCGTTGGAGCGACCCAGCGTTACTTCGGAGCTGACGCGTTTGCAGCCATCGATTGCGCAACATGCTCAGATCGTTGCGGTCGACCTTGACTTCAGTTATGACTTTGCCGACAGAGACCACGACCTAGTGATCGTGTTGGGCGGCGATGGATCGATCCTGCAGACCGCTCGTCAAATGGGCGAACATCAGTTGCCGGTGCTTGGGATCAATTGCGGGCATCTGGGATTCTTGGCCGCTCTGACGCCGGAGGCATTCCTCGATATTTGGGCGTCGGTTGCCGCGGGGCATTGCGAACTGGTGGACCATCTGATGCTTCGCGCTTCGATTGTGCGAGATGGAAAAGAGTGTGCGGTTCAGTTGGGATTGAACGAAGCAGCAATTCTGGGTGGCCCTCCCTACCGAATACTGAATATTGATCTCTCCGTCGATCAGGTCCACGCCACCAGTTACAGTTGCGACGGGCTGATTATTAGCACACCGGTTGGTTCCACCGCTCACAACCTTTCGGCGGGAGGACCGATTCTACGCAAAAATCTTCAGGCCTTTGTGATATCTCCTCTCAGTCCTCATACGCTGACGCATCGCTCGGTTGTCGATACGGCGGATCGTGTGTTCGATCTGACGGTCGCCAATCCGAACGATTCGACAAGCTTGGTTGTCGACGGACGTGTCGTCGATGGGATTCAACCGGGCGATCGAATACGGATTCAGCGATCGGCATATTGTTTCCTGATGGTTCATGTTCCTGGGCAGAATGACTATCGAACGCTTCGTGAAAAGCTCGGCTGGAGCGGCAATACGATAAGCAAGAGCTAAGCGGTCGGCATCGCATCGAATGGAACGTCGCTTGCATACGCTGGTATCGAACGGTCGCCAGACCAAGAGACTTTCAGACTTCCAGCGAACGAAAGACCATGCCAGAGAATCCCCCCCTGAACCGCCGCCAGTTTGCGCAATTGGGAACAGCGACGATGGCTGCCGCCAGCGCGGGCGGCGCGGCGGCAGCGAACGCTCAATCGGCGAATAAGCCTTCGGACTCCGCACGGATTCAGCCGGTGGGTGGTCAGTCAATCAACACGACGGGCAAAAAGGTGCCACTTGCGCCGCCCAACGACCAACCACCGAACCTGAAACTTCCCGATATCCCGCAAAAGAAGTTCGGTTGGGCCGTGGTGGGGTTGGGTCAATTGGCATTGGGGCAGATCATGCCCGCTTTCGGTCAATGTAAGCTTTCGCAGCCGACGGCGCTGGTGAGCGGTCATCCGCGGAAGGCACGCACGGTTGCTCAGGCCTATGGAGTCGCCGACGACGCGATCTATGACTACGGCAACTTCGACAAAATCGCGGCTGATGAACGGATTGACGTTGTCTACATCGTTCTTCCCAATTCGATGCATGCGGAGTTCACGATACGTGCGCTGCACGCCGGCAAGCACGTGTTGTGCGAAAAGCCAATGGCCGTATCGATTGAAGAATGCAAGCAGATGATGGATGCGGCTCAACAAGCCAATCGCAAACTTATGATCGCTTATCGGCTGCATTACGAACCGTTCAATCGCAAAGTCATGGAAATGTGCGAGCAGAAGCAGTTTGGCGAAATCAAGACTTACAGCGGCAGTTTCTGCATCAATGTCAATGCACCAAACATCCGTCTGGCTGCGGAATTGGGCGGAGGACCCGTTGGCGACGTTGGTGTCTACCCAATCAACGCGGCGCGGTATGTGACGGGTGAAGAGCCGATCGAAGTCTTCGCCCAGGCGCACCAACCGAAGGATGATCCGCGTTTCCGCGAAGTTCCCGAGAGCGTCTCGTGCGTGATGCGTTTTCCGTCGGGAGTTCTCGCGAATTTGGATTGCAGCTTCGGAACACAACGCAGCGATTTCTTCCGCGTCGCATGCGCCGATGGTGTCATCGAACTGTCTCCCGCATTCAGCTACAATGGGCAACGATTGATGACCCATCATCCGTCGAGCGACGATCCGCACCCAGTTGTAACGCATCATGAAATGACCGAGGTCAATCATTTTGCTTCCGAGATGGATCACTTCTCGCGTTCCATTTTGGAAGATCAACCGCCACGTACGCCTGGAGAAGAAGGGCTGGCGGATATGCGGATACTCGCCGCGATGGCGCATTCCATTCGTGAAGGGAAACCGGCAATGATCGATCATGCTTAGATCGGGATGCTTTGACCGTCAACGATTGCGGTACTTGTCTATTAAGATGTTGACTCCGACGTTATGAAGCCGTTTCAGACTCAACGCCAAGAACTTGTTGAACAACTGCGCAAGCAGGGAATTCAGCAAGAACGCGTACTCGAAGCGATCGGAGCTGTTCAACGTGAAGCGTTCGTTCCGTGGGACGCGAAAGATTTGGCATATCAGAATTCGCCGGTTCCCATCGCCAACGAGCAGACGATTTCGCAACCGTACATTGTCGCATTGATGGCGGAAGCATTGAATCTGCAAGCTGCTGACCGTGTGCTGGACATCGGCACGGGAAGTGGATACGCGGCGGCCATTCTATCGCGGCTGTGCTCGGCGGTTTACACGGTGGAACGCTTCAAAGATTTAGCCGAGTCCGCTGAGAGGAGATTGATCGACGGAGGCTTTAACAACGTCTTTGTGCGACACGGCGATGGCACACAAGGCTGGCCGGAACATGCCCCCTTTGACGCGATCGCGGTCGCTGCGGGCACCCCGAATGCACCCACCCCACTGTTGGATCAATTGGCCATTGGCGGACGCATGGTGATTCCGATCGGCCAGCGAGATTCGCAAAAATTGGTACTCATTACAAAACAGAGCGAAGACCACTTCGAAAAGCGGAACATCTGCGGCGTTCGGTTCGTTCCACTGGTCGACGAATCGTCTTCTTAGAGGCTGTCCGGAAACGGGAAACCCAAAGCGTTATTATTGAAGTTGCGTTTATAGCCTTCGTTCACAGCAGTTTCCGGATAGCCTCTACGAGCTTATGTGCCGCCCACTGGGCTAAAGTTGTCTTAATTTCGGTTCCAGGGTCTGACGGCCTCGGCAATTTTTGTTTTGGCCTCTGGCCTAATCGGGAGGCGAGTGTGCTGCGGCTGATTCTGCATCGTTTAATGACTTATGCCGAGGTGCATACGTCGAGTTGTAACTGGTTGCGTCCATTGGTGAAGGCTTTTGCCGTTAAATGCGTGAATGCGCTATTTCGGAGGCATTCCAATATCACTCTTTCCATTCAACCACCGAGTGACCGATTCCACGATCGCTCCGCTGGAGATTCCTTCCATCTGCAACAGCTTGTCGGAGCTTCCACTGATCGGTCGCTTCCTGACAGCAAGGCAATTTACCGGAGTCGCATGATCCGACAGGCTGGTCAGGACGGCTTCGCCGATACCTCCTTCGGGAAAATGGTCTTCGACGGTAAAGATTACTTGCGTTTGATCCGCCGCGCGACGGACGGTCGCGTGATCAAGCGGCTTGATGCTGTAAAGATCGACGACACGGACGAAGATATCTCGCGAACGGAGCGTTTCGCTTGCCGCCAACGCTTCATGCAGAGTCACGCCCGCGGCAATCAGTGTGACCGTGTCATGTTCGGATTCCTTCAGCGTTTTGCTTCCACCGATGATGAACGATTCGTCGCTTGAATAAATCACGGGGGTCTTGCCACGTGTCGTACGAAGGTACGCGATTCCGCGATGATCGGCCATCGCATCAACCAACGCCTCGGTGGAGACCGCATCACAGGGATAGAGTACAACCCCATTTTGAATGGTGCGAAACATCGCAATGTCCTCGAGTCCCATTTGCGAAGGACCGTCCTGACCGATGGACACACCACAGTGAGATCCGACAAACTTGACATTCGCGTCCGAATAGGGAGCCATGCGGATTTGATCGAAGGCTCGCGAAAGGAAAGCCGCGAACGTGGAAACGAAGGGCACGTTACCTTTTAACGCCATCCCAACCGCCGCCCCAACCATGTTCTGCTCGGCGATAAACATCTCGAAGAATCGGTTCGGGAAATCATCGCGAAAACGTTTGGAGCGGGTTGAATTGCAGACTTCGCCATCCAAAGCGACGAGTTGCGGATACTTCGTCGCCAAGCGGCACAGTGCATTGCCGTATGCATCTCGCGTCGCGACTTCATCACCGATTTCATAGTCGACTGAAACCGGATCAGATGGCGTTCGAGAGTCGGGTTGAAAATCGATCGGCTTGGCCAATTCACCACGAATCGATTCATTCGCTTCGCCAAGGTCAGACAAGATCGAATCGAAATCATCTTCATCGACCGGCTTACCGTGATGGCCCGGTTGATCTTCCAGCGACTTGACACCTTTGCCCTTAATCGTTCGAGCGATCAGCATGATGGGCCGACCATCGTTTTCACGGCCCGATTCGATTTCCTCCCAAGCCTGCATGACTTGTCCATGGTCATGACCATCTTCAACGACAACGCAACGCCAACCGAACGCCGCGATTCGGTCGCGGTAGGCATTCACGTCATGTCCATACATCGTTTCGCCGCGTTGACCCAAGCGATTGACATCCAGAATCCCGATCAAGTTATCGAGCTTGTAATGCGCCGCCAGTTGAATGGCTTCCCACTGGGAACCTTCCGCCATTTCGCTGTCACCAAGCAACACGAACGTTCGACCGGGAGAATGCTCCAGATACCGCGCGGTGATGGCCATTCCCAAACCGATGGGCAAGCCTTGGCCGAGCGAACCGGTTGCCGCCGTGGTGAGCCGAAACCTGGAAGTCGGATGACCTTCCAACGGACTGCCGAATTCGCGGTAATGCATCAGATCTTTGGGGTCAATGCAACCGGCGGCCGCCCACAACGCATAAAGAAGTGGCGAAGCGTGCCCCTTCGAGAAAATCAAGCGGTCGTTCGCCGGGTGATCGGGTTGATCGATCCGAAATCGGAAATGTCCACCGAACATCAAATCGGTCAACAACTCGACCGCCGACAAGGACGATGTGGGATGTCCCGATCCGGCCTCCGAGGTGCAACGGATAATCCATCGACGGATTTGGCGAGACAAATCTTCGAGGTGCTCTAGGTTATTTACGGTGGATGTCGACATCGTGTTCTCCATTGTTTCTCGTCAGTCATTGTGCGTCATTTCGCATCAGCCGTTGGCGGACTCGCGTTGTCAGGCAATGCGTACAAGCAGTCCGCGTGTGAAGGCAGACAACGTCAAGCGATGACTCAACATTCAGAAACGGCAAACGATGCGCCGAAGCCCAAGATGGCGTCTTCTTTCGCCGAATCGCATTCCGTTCGAACGACAAACGCCGATAAATTCAACTTGTGGTCGGAACTCGAGAAAGACCACACGGTCCATTCACGCTGTCGCTACGAATTCAAGCAAATTCGTCGCGTCGAGGACGACCAGCCAGCAGGCGTTGCAAGGTCGTTCTCAGTTCAAGCACCTTCAACGGCATCGACATCAGCACGCGATGCGGTGCCAGTTTCGCAAATTTGATGAGATTCTGCTGAGCTTGATCGGCCAGCAAGATCGCCGGCAGTTCGGACGTGTGATCGTCGATAGCAAAACGATTGAAAGCTTCCAATGCCAGCGACCCCATCTCCGAAGCGGAAAAGATAACGCAATCCGCTGGAGGGTCTTCACCGGGAACAAATCGTCCCAGTGCGCGTGCCGGATCAGCGATCACCAACACGCGATAGCCGCGCTTTTTCAATCGATCGCGGACCACGTCCTGCAAAGCGGCTTTGCTTTCCACAAGCATCACGACGCGGCCATCCCCTTCGGTTGTCGGCAATTCGTTGTCGGAGGCTGAAGTGCCTTCAGCCGGTCCTCCCTGTTTGATCTGCTTGATTCGTTCGATGGCCAACTTGCATTCGGCTTGCAGGGCCGAAGCGGTTTGCAATCGCTTATCGGGATCAAATTCCAGCGATTTGGCGACCACTTGGATCGCGGGAACGGGAATGGTTGGATCGATTGAGCCCAACGATTTGATTTCGTGAAACCGCCCGACATTCAATCGCTTCATGCGGTCTCGTGTTTCCGAAAGTGGTGGAACTCCCGACAGCATCGTGTACAGCATCGCACCGGCGAAATAGATGTCGCTTCGGGGATCATCTTTGCGGACATTCGTGCCACGTTCCAACGCGGCGTAGTCGATCGCTCGCGCATTGGGACAGTCCGCGACCTTCTCGGGATTTTCGCGGTCCGCCAACGCGGCCAAACCGAAATCGACCAGCTTCGCGCGACCTTCAGAGGAAATCAAGACGTTGGACATCTTCAAGTCGCGATGCGAGATGCCCAAGGTCGCCGCATACGACAAAGCCGCCGCGATATCGGAGCAAAGGGACAATGCCGTCTCGGGCTCCAGTTTGCCGCGAATGCGGACAAGATCCCGCAATGTTTCTCCTTCGACGAACTCCATCACCATGAAAGGATTCATCACATTGGGATCAACTTCGTAGATCGAAACGATATTGGGATGCCTCAATCGCAACCCCATGCGTCCCTCGCGAAGGAATTGCTCCAATTCGGCAACTTCATCGCGATATCGCTTTCGCAACACTTTCACCGCGACAACCTGGTTCGTCTCTCGATGAGACGCCCGGTAAACGCGGGCAAAGGTTCCAGCACCGATGAGGTACAGGACTTTGTATTTGCCATAGAAATATCCAGAGCGTTCGCCTTTGCGAAGCTTGTCCAACTGAAGATTTGTCAGCAATCCCTTGCCGTGCAAAATACGCACAAACGCTTCGGTCGATTGTTCGCCGGTACCCAGGTCCGAACGGGCCGCTTCCACCTCGGCCATCGGAGCAAGTCCAAGGTCGACGATGCGTGATGCTAGCTGTTCGGGCGTGAAATCAACCATGGATACGTCTTACGTCGGCGGGCTCAGTTCGTCAGCTATCCGACAACCGGGTTCGGATATTATACGGCGCGTGGCGGAAAATGAGGTGATTCGCCTCATTAAATGCAAAAGCATCATTCCAGACCACGCACGGTGTAAATCAACCTGGAAAAAGCTTTGCCGACTTATTCGATATCTTCGTTGCTGGTCCCTTCGATCTGGTCTCGCAAACTGTCGCGTTCGCGTCGCGTTGCCTCCAAATCGAAAACCAGGTATTTCATGTCCAAACGCAATTGAGCCAAAGCTTCCTGGACAAGATTCAGAATGCGACGACGCCGAGAACTGCATTCGACAACGCGAAGCAACGATGGAGCAATGGTCTCACGATGTTCTTTCGGCAAGGATTCAAACGCCAGAATCAACTCCTGGATTTCGGTCGGGGTGTCTTCGGTGATGGTCGGTGCCGTGAATTCCATGGGCTGCTTACTCCAGTTGAAAGTAAAGGTTGTCTTGACGGTGAAGAATTTGGTAGAGCAGTCGCAGTGCCAAATCGATCACCCAAGCCGTTGGGAATCCGCAAGTCCTTTGCAGACAACTGTTTGCGAACAATCTGTGAGTTTATGGGGAATGCTGGCATGATGCCGAAAGTCGACGGGCAAAACCGCAACGCCAGCGTTAAGTGCTTACCGCACATGCACTTAGCAAAACACCATCAATATCCATCTTCGTGATGCTTTAAATCAACACCATGAAGCTTTCCCACCAATCGATCCGCGTCATCAAGCCGCCGTCAGACGGCTTCATGTCTGTGATCCATTTTCCGCGAAGGCGTGGCGAAGGTCAACGATTGGTTTGGCGAACCTTAGCGATTGTGTTGATTTCTCAGCTTTTTTTTCAGAAATACTTGTTTTCGCAGATTCAGGAATCATTCGACGGCGGGGCGCCCGCTTGGCTGTTGGAACGCAATGATTGCAATGCTCAAATCGTTTCTCAACAGCGGATCACCACCGGCGGACGAGATTCGGGTCCATGCGAATCGCTTGCAATCCAGGCCGGAAATGGCTCTCGTGCGGAACTGGTCTATCGCATCCGTCCCGCCGAACTGATCGATGAATTGACGGCAACATTGTGGTACTGGTCCGTTCGACCGGGCGCAGGGTTTCGCTGCGCGTTCGCTTTCCCTTCGCTCTTGATCCTCAAACCAACCAGCCCGCCGTCGCGTTGATTGGCAGCGACGTCTACACCCAAGCGGGACAATGGCAGCGTTTGCACGTGGCGAATGCATCACGTGATTTGATCGTCCAACAGGCGGTGCTTCGAAACGCAATGGGACGCGATGTCGATCTGCGTCAGCCCTATGTCGACGCCATCGTGGTCAATGCCTATACCGGTCCGGGAACGGAGAGTATTCGACTGGACGACTTGCGAATCGAAAACGCCCTCCCCACGCAAAGCCAAGCGATGCCATCGCGGAATCGATTGGCCACCGAAGATGTTCCCCTCAAGCCCGCGTTCCCCATCGGGGTCGTCAAACGTTTCATCGAGTACAACGGCGAGTCGCTTCAATGGCTCCGATCGATCGGATTCACCGGCATCGTTCTGTCGCGCACTCCCGATGCGAACCTCCTTCGCGAGGCGAATCAAGTCGGCATGGAATTGATCGTGCCTCAGGCGACCGTCTTGCGTCAGGATCTGGCGAACCTGCTGTCTCCCGTTGTCGCATGGAACCTCGGCGACCCAATGCTGGAAAAGGACTTGCCCGAAAGCATCGACATTGCTGGAAGGCTGCGACGGCTTCCAGCATCAATGCGCAGGCAGTTGATCGCGTTTCCGGTTGAAGCGGTCAGTCAGTTTCGTTCGGTCACCGATGCGTTGGCGATCGATTTGCCCCCGCCGGTGCGTGGGCTGTCCCCTGATGAAGAATCCGCTTGGCTGGCCGAAACGATTCAGGGAACAGGGCATTCTCAGCAAATCATCGTTTGCGTTGCGGGCGGCCCGAGTCAGTCACTTCGCGATCAGGTCGACCAGTTTGCAAAAGCGGCTGAGACAACATCGATCGAAGACTACGGTTGGCACGCCACGTGGCTGCAAACGATGCGCGCTCTAGAGATCTCCCCACGAGGGATCGTGTTTCGTTCCAGCCGAGCTTTGGACAGCGGGCGAGCGGAGGATGGGCAGCGGGCCAACGTGCTGCGGCTCATCAACCGGTACATTGAACTGACGCAGGCGATCGTGTCATCCGGCTCCATTGCACAAGAAATTCATTGCCACGACGCAGCCTATCGTGCTCGTTACATCAACAACGGCAACCTGGGTTTGATCATCGCATCGTCGAACGCAAGCGTTGGAACGTTGCCTAACGCGGGAAATGGAAAAGTCCTGAAAATGGAGATTCCCGCACCGCTACGCGGTCGACAGATCTTCCGTTTCAGCGGAATGTATCTTGAAAGACTGCCCATTCAACCTTCGGTGTCAGGTTCGGTCGTCGATATCGTCGCCCCCGACTTCGTGGAACTGTTGCTTGTTTCCAATGATCCGTCGGCCACGGTCCGATTTGATCGATTGCTGCACCAGCAGGCAGGCCAAGTCGGTTTCGATCGATGGCAGTTGATCCGCGAGTCGTTGCTTCGCACGACGCAGGATTGGGACAGCCTCCTGCAATTCGGATTGGCATCGCAGTCGCATCCGGCCTACGCACAACTGCGCATGGCCAACGAAGCGCTCCGCGAATCGGGGCGTGTTCATCAGTCCGGCGATATCGCTTCGGCCTACCGCTTGCTTCGTCGCGCGGATGCTTGGGATGTTCAAGCGACCAGTCAGTTGGTCGATACTTTAGCGTTTGACGAAGGCAAATTGATAAGCCATCCGGCTTTGATCGCTCCCAATTCCGCCGCGGTTCACATCGGCATGATGCCACGTTTTGATCGCGGCCAGTGGAAACCGGACGATTCCATTTCCGATCCGTTTGCAAATCCTAAACTGTGGGATCGATCGGGTTGGGCGCACGACCGTCGCCGCGAAGATCTGGCGCATCTGTCGCTCAACATCGTGGACGGTCCGACATCGGGTCGCACAATGCTGAGCCTGACGTCCAGCAGCATCAGCGGACAACCGCTTCCCGGGGGATACGCCGGCACAATGCTTCGCGCTCGCAGCCCGCAGATTCGCTGTCAACTAGGAGAGTGCTTTCAAATCGACGCGCGAATTCGCGTCGCCTGCAAGGACACGCCGCGTCCGCATCGAGGAGGTTTGATTTACGATTCCTTTGCCGGTTCGGAACTCGGGTTATTCGTTCGACCCGATGGTGCATGGCGCGACGTTCGGTTGTATCGAGCGGCAACGACCGATCAACCCCTTCAGGTGATCTTTGAATTGATTGGCGAAGGCGAACTGCAAGTTGCCGATTTCGCCGTTTCGCGGTGGCGACCGCGAGCCGATGCGATCCCCTTTCGTCCTCTCGGGCCATCGCAAGCCGCAGCTCCGATCATCGCCGAACCGCTACGATAATCGCTTCAATCCACCGTATCGCTGCGATCGGACGAGCCTACCTAACAGTGGCACCTTTTCACCGATTGCCAGCATTTGTTCGATACTCAAACGGTTGGTCAACCCGAAAAATACGGTTAGATCGCCGTGGACGGACGCGACACATTTCATCTTGGATGAATGTCGTTGCGGAATCCACAGGACTCCACGATTTCGCGTTGCCATCCCGCGACCTCCCAAACTCCGCGACGGCAACGCGTTCGTTTCCCTCAACATCGCTCAAGGTACTCTCTCATGGTTGAAGAAGTTTCAGAACTCGACCCCGGTCTTGAAGACTTGCAAGCGGCCCGATCGAAATCGCGTGTCCGCGGAAAGGACGCGGTGGTTCAAAGCCCTTTGGAGACCTACCTTCGCGAAATCAATGAAACCGCATTGTTGACCGCTGACGAGGAACTTGAACTCGCCGCTTTAATCGCTCAAGGTGACGTCATGGCCCGCGACCGCATGGTCCGCGCCAATCTGCGATTGGTCGTTAACATCGCGCGTGGATACACCGGCAAGGGTCTGGGACTGCAAGATCTGATCGAAGAAGGGAATCTTGGACTGCTGCGTGCCGTTGAAGGCTTTGATCCCAGCGTGGGGACGAGGTTCAGCACGTATGCGAGTTATTGGATCAAGCAATCGATCAAGCGAGCATTGATCAACAGCGGCAAGACGATCCGTATCCCAGCCTACATGGTTGAACTGCTCAGCAAGTGGCGTCGTGCGACCGCCCGACTGAACGAAGAGCTTGGACGCACGCCAACCAATGAAGAGGTTGCTCGCGTCTTGGGGCTGCCAAAGAAGAAGCTGCCGATCATCAAGAAGGCGATTCGCATCAACAACAGCGCGCCGCAAAGCGATCAACCCGATTCCGGTTGGTCGCTGAACGAAATGGTGATGGACGAGAAACAGAAAAGTCCCGACGACGCGATGCTCGACGACGATATCATGACGCACGCATTGCAACTTCTCGATCGCCTGGAAACTCGCGAATCAACGGTGATCAAGATGCGTTTCGGTCTCGACGGATGCCAGCCGCACACGCTGAAAGAGATCGGCAATGAACTGGGATTGACCCGCGAACGTGTCCGTCAGATCGAAACCGAAGCGTTGCATCGAATGGGTGACGCGTTGAAAGACCCGAAGGAACGTGCCGGCTTGGTCTAAATGCAGGCATTCGTTTTCGACGACGAAATGAATGCTATCGATCTTGACAATCGTGGACGAATTTGACGATGAACGTCATGCATGGTGTTGGAAGGGCCAACCGAGTTTATCGATCGTCTTCGAGGTTGTTGAATGCAATCCATTACACGTCGTCAGTCCCTGGGGCAATTGATGGCCATCGGCTCCATGTTCGGTATCGCCCATTGTGGCTGTCGCAGTGCTCCGATCACCGGCCGAAAGCAGTTGCTGATTTTTCCGGAAGGCCAAGAACTCTCGCTTGGCCAACAGGCTTACAGCGATGCGACGGACAAAACCCCGCTGAGTGACAATCCGCGTTTCGCGGCGATGGTCAACCGTGTGGGGCAACGCATCGCCGAGGTCTCGCAACGCAGCGATTTTCAATGGGAGTTCAAGACGCTCAAAAGTGACGAACAAAACGCGTTCTGCTTGCCCGGCGGAAAGGTCGCTGTTCATGAAGGGATTCTTCCGATTTGCCAGAACGAAGCCGGCTTGGCTGTCGTCATGGGACACGAGATCGCTCACGCCCTTGCGCGTCACGGTGGCGAACGGATGAGCCAGAACGCCGCCGTCGACGGCTTTCGCACGGCGGCCGGCTACGTGATGCAGAACCAGGACGAAGTCAAACGAGATATGGTCTTTAAGGCATACGGCATGGCGACCGAATACGGTGTCTTGTTGCCGTTCAGTCGAAAGCACGAATCCGAAGCGGACGAGATCGGCATCACCTTGATGTCCAAGGCGGGCTATGATCCGGCGGAGGCCCCAGAAATTTTGGGAGCGTTTCGGCGCCGGTCGGTGGCGAAAAGCCGCCGGAGTTCTTATCGACCCATCCGTCGGATGAACGACGCGCCCGCGACCTGTTGGCGCTCTTGCCCGCCGCTCAAACTTTGTATGAGCAGGCTCCGCAAAGTTAGGCCTCGGCGAGCCGATCGCTTGACGCGGGTTCAACGGGAAAATATTCCTCGACGACATTGGAAAACTCGGCCGGTGTCGAGACTCGCGCCACATGCGTTCTGAAATGACGCGCCGAATTTGCCTTGTGCGTAGCAGCAAGCGAACTTTCGCATCAACACGGTCCCTTTCTCCTCGCCAAACCGCTGGACGATCATATCGTAATGCCGCAGCATGCAATCCTTTTGTTGCTGCAATGTTGGCTCGGGAGGAATCGGATGCCCCTGCAACGCGGCGTGAGCCTGCGCGAGACAACCAAGGTCGCCCCAATGAAGCGCGTGCGATCATCACGCCATCGACGCCGTAGTTCTCGAATGCCGCGACAACCTTCTCAGCGGAGTCGAGGTCACCATTGCCGATCAGCGGGATGCGACGAAGGTGTTGTTTGATTTGGGCGATCCGATCCCAGTCGGCATTTCCCTTAAAAAAATCTTGAGCCGTACGGCCATGCACGGTCAATGCGGCCGCCCCTGCCTCTTCGACAACTTTCGCGACGTCATCACAGTTCACGTTGTTCCGCGTACAGCCTAACCGAATCTTCGCCGTCACCGGTGTGGGAGCACAAGCCTTCACCAGGCGGCTGATAATCTGGTACATCGTTTCAGGATGCTTCAACAGATAACTGCCGCTGTGCGCCTTTTCGGTAACCTGCTTCACCGGACAGCCGAAGTTGATGTCGACGACGCTGACGTGATAATCATCGACCAAGCGTTTACCAACCTTTGCCATCACATCGGGTTGATTGTCCCAAATCTGAACCGCCAACGGTCGTGCTTCGTCGCGAACGCCCCACAGGCGATCGGGATGCTCCGCTTCGTTTTCATCGAGCCACACAAAGCCGCGAGCGTTCACCATTTCGGTGGCCTGCAAACCGACTCCGCCATACTCACGAACGATCTGACGAAAGGCATAGTTCGTGAAGCCAGCCATCGGTGCTTGCAGGATCGGCGGATCGACTTTGACATTTCCGATCCATAAAGGTGGTGGCGGTTGCTTTATCACGGCTTGCCGTTAAACGAGTTATGCTCAAAAACATGTGCAGCGGTGCTTAACATCGCTTGGTCAGAAATGAGGTGATTCGCTTCATTTAATGGGAAGGCATCATTTCGGACCACGCACGGTATATAATCCGAGTTTCTTCGGACGACGCATGGTAAGCAACCAGCAATTGTTGTCTTACAGCTTAGCAACTTCACGCAATAATCAACAAGCCTGCCAATGAATAATCACCCGAACGGGCGCATGACAGGATCTGCGGATGGTGAGAATCGCGATCAGCCTGGGACGCGAGTCCCAGGATCGATCGTGTCGGATCGTGAAGCTGCGGGCAGCGAAAGCGCGACGTACTTTCGCCGCTTCGCAGCTACGCGAGGTTAGCGGCTTGCCACCAAAGACATTTCGGCGATGCAAGTCAAATTCTGCAAACCCTGTCATGTACCCACCCGAACCGACAGATCGCTCAGATTCGATTCCTTACGGTATTCGTCCTGCTTGTCTTACTTGGGACTTTATTTTCCGCTGCGACCTCCCAGGGGAGCGATCGCCCAAATGTATTGTTTATCTATCTGGACGACTTTGGATGGCGTGACGCTTCCTTCATGGGCTCCGACTTTTTGAAACGCCGCACCTGGATGCAATGGCCTCCGAATCGATGGTCTTTACGAACGCTTACGCATGCGCCGCCAATTGTGCTCCCGCGCAGGCCAGCCTGATGTCGGGGCAATACACTCCCCGGCATCAGATCTTCAACGTTGGAACCGGGGCGCGTGGGAATCGAAGTATCGACGATTGAAGCATGTTCCAGGCGTCGATACGCTCGATCCCAAGCTTAAGACATGGGTGCATTGTCTAAAGGCCAACGGCTACAAGACGGCGATGATCGGCAAGTGGCATCTCAGCGACGACCCTTCACCGTATGGCTTTGACATCAACATTGGCGGCTCGCATTCGGGAAGCCCTCCACGCGGTTATTACCCACCGCATAACGCGCCGGGGTTGAAGGATGCCCCAGCCGACGAATACTTGACGGATCGTTTGACCGATGAGGCAATGAAGTTCATTCGCGAACAACAAACGCAGCCTTGGTGCTTGTATCTTTCACACTTCGCCGTGCATACACCGCTGCAGGCAAAACGCGAACTGCTTGCTAAGTATCAATCAAAACCGATCGGCGACCTGCATCAACATGTCGTCATGGCGACCATGATTCAGGCGGTTGACGATGGCGTCGGACGCATTGAATCGTTGCTGAACGAACTGAAATTGAAGGAGAATACAATTGTCGTCTTCTATTCCGACAACGGAGGGCTCGCCGCGGCAACCGACATGCGTCCTCTGCGCGGTTCGAAGGGAATGTTCTACGAAGGGGGCATCCGCGTCCCCTTGTTTGTTCGCTGGCCAGGAAAAATTCAGCCGATCGCCGACTGTTCGGTACCGGTGATCGGTGTCGATTTGTATCCCACGCTGTGCGAGCTAACCGGCTCGCGAGTCCTCGACGCGTCACAACCTCTGGATGGGCAAAGCCTGCTGCCTCTATTGCTTCCGCAACAGAATCAGCGTTTCGATGAAGACCGTGCTTTGTTCTGGCATTTCCCCGCCTATCTGCAAGCTTCGCGACAAGAAGGACTTGAGTCACGCGATCCGCTCTTCCGTACAAGACCCTGCGGAATCATCCGGCAAGGAAAATGGAAACTGCACGAATACTTCGAGGATGGCGGGCTCGAACTGTATGATCTGGACACCGATCCGGGTGAAACAACGAACCTATCGACACAACAGCTCGAAACAACAAGGCGGTTGCAACAAAAGTTGATTGCGTGGCGACAGGCGATTGGCGCGCCGGTTCCGCTGACCAAGAACGATCAGTTCGATCCCGTTGCTGAGGCAAAAGCGTTGCAACGATGAATCGGATCGTCGAACAATGATGGTTCCTGATCTCCCAGGATTTCCCTAGAGCGACCACGTCGCGGGATCAACTAAGAGACGTTAGCGCAAGACAACATCAAGCGGGTTCAGCATTGATAAAATGCGTTCTTCCAAACGTGGCCACATGCCTTCCGATTTGGCGACGAAAGCCGTATGGTCATTGTGGACGCGGCGGATCATCGCGGGTGTTGCTTCACCGCTGACGACGACAACGGGGATATCTTCCCACTGCGGTTCGCTGCGGATCATTTCCAGAACACACATTCCGTTGCCGGCGGGCATGTGAATGTCCAAGACCACGAGGTCCGGTCGGTCTCTTTTGATCAGGATCAGCGCTGACAATGCATCGTGCGCCGCCGTGACGCGAAATCCCCGATGCATCAAGCGTCGCGAGATGGCGTGGACGAGGTCGCGATCATCGTCCGCAATCAGAATGGACTTCATTCGTGCTGGAGTCGATTCGTTGGTCGTATCGATTTTATTCATCATATCGGTCGGGGCTCTTCGTGGGGTTGCGCGGGAGCGGCGGCTGGATGCCGGGCGTCAGGCTCGTTCGACCCTCAGCAGAAACATAGCTTGCGAAAACTGGGGCAACTTGAAATCGCGAATACTTCGACGAATGAACGCGTCTTGGGGTCGCGGCGATGTTGCCTTTGTGCAACCTCCCCAACGCATCGGCGTTGCATTTGGTCAACATTCGGAGCGTCCCAATTGTGGAATCCAACCGGCGGGATTTCAGTTTTGCCCGCATTTTGCTTGGCGAAATCGTTGTTCGATGTTGAAACGTCCGCCGTTGGCATTTCGTCTGCATTCCTCCGTCGCTCAAGGAACTGTTCATTCAGACAGACATAAAATTTGAGCAAACTTTTGAAGCGGATACGTAACGATGCACGCCGTATTGCTTGCCGACCTGGCCGCCCTGATTGCACTCCATGGGCCGCGAATGCTGAAGCCGAAAGATGCGGTCCCCCCCGCAGCCCTGCAGCAATATTGGATCGCCACCCGCGATCGGTCTTCGCGTTGGCATTCCATCATGGGAAAGTACCATCAGTACGACAGGAACGGCGACACGCTGGGAATGCGGGCTTGGTGGGAAGAGCATCTTTCCACGATGGAGGAGATTCTTGTCAGCGAGATCCTAACGAGAGTTTACGCCGGACTCGGACATGGCTTGGACGCAGGTGCGTTTGAACCGGAAATCGGACCGGTCGTGCATAGCGTCCACCTGACGCATTTGGAGGCGAGAAACCGGGTGCTGGGCATCATGATCGCGGGACGCGGTGCCTCAACGGAAGTCACCGCACGACTGAATCAACTCAGAAAAACGGTGGAACGCTGGACCGATGTTCTCGTCGGACAGATTGCCGTCTCGTATCCGGAGGCTTCCCGGTACGGAACCGTTCTTGAACGAACGCTTACGTTTGCGGACGATTCGGCCGAGTATTCACCTCAACTTCGCCAAACACACGGCTGGTTTCTGTCGGCCGCGATGCGAGACAGCTTGTCGCGACAAATGTCGCCGCATCCCGCTTTTCCTGAAGAGAACAGTCGCGTCTGCGACGCTGTTCTCGTTTGTCTACGACCGGATATGTTCGAGTCGCTGGGAACGCTGCAATCTTTGTGGCTGCATCGACTCCGCTCTGGAGCCGAACAAGCCGATTGCGTGCTCAAGCAACTCTTGACCGGCAACATTGCGGATTCGCCACTGCTGGACGACTTTGAAGCCGTGCGAGGTTCGGAGTTCCATCGCAAACTGCGACGCTGATGGACTGTACGTTTGGCGTTAGGTCCCGATGCAATACAGTTTTTCGTTAACCCGGATGAACAACTGACCCTGCGAAACGACAACGGCCGATCGCACGTTGTTCTCGCTTGGATCATCCATCGAGATATTATTGATCTCTTCGCCGGTCTTCGCGTCGACAACCACCACATCACCAGCGAAGTTGATCAGATAGATTTTGCCATCCGCCACCGTCGGAGATGCCTCATACTTCTTCAATCCGGGGGTTTTCATCTCCCACTTCACTTTGCCGGTCTTCGGTTCCACGCGAGAGAGGACTTTCCGAACATCGCTGAGGATGAAGAAGTCACCATCGTAATAGGCCGGGGTCGGAACATCGGACGTCAGGTTTCGTTCTTCGGTGCTGATCCAGCGAATTGCTGAATCATCAACGCGCCCTTCGCCCCCGCGGCAATTGCATAAATCGGATCCTTCTTGGGCGCGCAGATCAGAATCGTTTCGTCTCCAACCACAGGCGAAGGGACATGTCGCCAATGCCCGATCCGTTGTGGATTCCAAGTTCCCCAGCGCCAAAGCTCTTTCCCCGTCTGCGGATCGTGACCGGTGATATCGTCCCCGCCGATCACCAACAGTTCGTCGCGTCCATCGCGTTCGAAGGGAATCGGTGTTGTGAACGCTTCCCGCGATTCGGCTTGCGCTTCGCTGGGTCGAACGATCCGCCAGACGTTCTCACCCGTCCGCGGATTGATCGCCAACAAGTACGATTCGTTGAACTTGTCGGCCAAGCCGCGTCCGTTGACAGGCGTGTCACGCTGCAAGACCTGCATGATCAGCTTGTCCTTGTAGATCAACGGACTGGTCGAGAACGTCCACTGAAACGCGAACGAGCCGTATTCATCCTGCAGATTGCGTTTCCATTGTTCTTTGCCATCGAAGTCGTACGCGACCAAAGCACCATTGCCGTAGAAGAAGATGACAACCTTCCCGTCGGTGACCGGCGAAGGAGCGGCAAAGGTGCTCCGCGTATCCTGACGAGTTCCTTTGGAAATATCGTGCCGCCAAAGGCTTTTGCCCGACTTGCGATCCAGACAGATCGCCATCAACTGATCACTTCCCAAGGCCGTGCTGGAGACAAAGACGTGATCGCCCCACACGATCGGCGTCGCCGCGCTGGGTCCAGGCAGGTCGGCCACCCAGGCAACATTCTTCGTCCTCGAAAACTCTGTCGGAAGATCGGTTTCCGTTGACGAACCGTTGTAATGCGGACCGCGAAACTGCGGCCAGTTTTCCGCACTGGCGAGATTGCACGTGGCAACAAGCAGGAACACCGAAAAACAACGAAAGGGAGCGGGAATACGCATGGGGGATCATCTTTATCGGGGAAAGGGATGGGTTCTGGGGACAAACGTCGTCAAGGTCGCTGAAACGATCGTCAGGCGTTCTTCTCGCCGATGTTGATGTAGGCGTGAACGTGCGGCGCGCCTCGGAAATGGCAAACCACGTTCGGTCCTTCGATCCGCCATAAATCCCAGACTTTGTCGTTGAGCAAGTCTTCGGATTGATAGAACGCCATTCGCAGTTGATCGACGCCACCGTGTGCGTTCAAAATCGACATCGCTTCTTCGACATCCGATTCGCGGTAGGGGGCGATGATCGTTTTCAATGTCGATTCAACCAGTTGTTTTTGTTCCGAACTTAGATCCGCGACGGAGACGCCTTCAAACGCTCCGGACGTCCCTTGCAACTGAACCTTCCGTTCGCCGGGGATTTCCTTCAACAGAGCGGACTTGGCTTGATCGTCGCTGAGCGATTGAAAGACTTCATTGGCGACGGTCGTTTGATAACCGAAGAGGTTTCGTTTGGGGTTGCCGATGCCGTGGCCGTAAACCAAGGGACCGCCAAAGGCCGCGCCGGGGACACTGTTTCCATCGGCTCGTAGAGTCAAGTGTCGTCCGGTGAGAACCCACTCGAACTGCTCCGACGCCGGATCGCCAAAGATCGCGATCGCATAATTTTCGACCCCTTTGTCATCGGAGGTCATTTGCTTTTGGAATCGTTCATAACCTTCTTCGCTGGTCACGCCGCGAATCACGCGGTCGATCAACTCGCGCTGTTTGTCACTGTAAAACGTATCGCCGATCTTGTGTTTGGTGATTCGCCAGTTGGCATTTACTTCGCTTCGTTTGGCATGGTCGAAACCGAAGCAGACTTCGCCACGTTGATCTTCCGACAAAGATGCGTAAAGCTCGCCGACAGCCGTTTCGGCCGGCAGCGATGTTGCCGGTGCGGCATGAACGAAGCGAGAGAACGATGACGACAAAGGGGCTGCGGCAGCCGCCGCTCCCGCCAAGCGAACGAAGGACCGACGATCGATGGAACGATTGGGAACTTGCATCGTAACTAAACTCCTTGCGCGATAATGCGATTGAGGTGGGTGGGAAGCCTTTGCAGTGCGCGTGGTTTGAAATGAGACACTTGATTCCATGAAAGCAAGTCTTCCCGTTTCCGCCCATGCAACGTCTATTCTACGACAGTGCGCAGCAAATAACACTACCTGACCGCGATTCGCTTTTCGCGGTGATTTGCAAAGCCCTTGAACTGAATGGCACGCTTACAACCGGGTTCGGTTGGGCGCTGGTGCCTGGGCTGGCGGGGCGTCCGAGCCCTCTAACTTCCCAGGATTCTGGGGTTTCGCGGGGGAAACGCTCGCTGGCGCGTTGGCATTCGCCGCCGAATCATCGAGATCGCGGTAGAGCTGATCGGCAAGAAGCTGCGGGGAATAATGTTCTAAGAACGAGTGATCCGATCCAACATATTCCCGCGTTCCCCCACGCAAACCGACGATCTTTGCAACCGGATCGGCACCGACGTCGAGAATGGTCGTTTGTTTAGGCAACGGCGAAAGCTCTTTATCATTCAGTGGGATGCCAGCCGCAATCCATGCGATCGTCTCTTCAGCCTTCTGGCGAGCACCCAGCATCGCCAAAGTGTACATCGCGTTGCGGGCGATGATGCATCCTTGGGAATGTGTAATCAGGTCGATCGGTGCTTCAGCGTTCAATAAGACATGGGCTAGCTGACGCGTGGTCGGGTTTCCCTGCAGAGGAAGATCGTCAGCAACCATCTGTCGCAACGCCGCTTCGTCCAGCTTGTTCAATTTGTTAAGAATCGTGGCTGGCCATAAACGGTCATATAAACATTCGCTCAGATCATCGGTTCCAAATCCGGGAACCTTCAAGCCCGAATGATGAGGCGGCTCCATGAACGTCGGATTATGCAGCAGGTGGACGGGACGCCTCAAACGCGTTGAAATCTCGTCGGCCATCGCGATCGCTTCGGCCCGCTTGGTCGTGATGCCGTTCACGAACCAGATGGGAGGCCCGGTAAGGTCTTCACCACGGACGATCGTGTCGGGAGGTTCAGTCAGCAAAGGAATCAGCTTTTCGTTTTGTTGACCATACCACCACTGGTCCGGCAAGCGATCCGCACTGCCGCGGGCATCAATGCTGGGCGCGTCGCTGTCGCGAGAGAGCGACTTCAATATGACATTGTCGGAATTGGCCAGCCAACGTTCGATATCGTCCCCCGTCAGGCCATCGACGCCCGACGCCAGCGTTTCCATCCAGGCTTTGCGACGCTCGGCAAGTGCTTGCTGCGAATCTTCAGGAAGCGTTCGGATCACCTGCCGCGTCCCTTCCGTAACGATGCTGAACAGTTTCTCAAGGTTCTCGCGATTGCGTTGTTTTTGCTCGTCAGTTTGGTTTTCAGACGCGGCCTGAATCCGCTGACGCAGCGAGTCGAGCAGCGAACCTTGCTGAGCTATTAACGACGAAGGGCCGAGATTTACCAGAAGCAAACAAGCAAAGATGTAGCGTGTCATGGAACCGAAATGGTGTTGTAAGGGTGTGTGATCGCCAACGACGAATGAAGACGCGTTGGGTAGCGTATCAGTTTTTCCTATCCGAAGTGGACAGCGATTTGCGAAATGCTTCGAACGCATCGCGATAAACGGCGGGGGGAGCAGTGCGCTGTCCGGACTGTCGCACACCGCCAAGCGAATCGTTGCGATCGTTCGTTTGCCTCGCTTTGTCAGCAGTGGGAGGACGCATCCCAAGGCTCTTCAATTGTTCAAGATAGTCTTGACGTTCCTCGGCATCACCGGTTCGCCCGAGTTCCTTCGCTCGCTGCCAGCGATTGACAAACTCTTGCAGGTCCTGCTCGGTCCAGTTCAGGTCGTCGAGCAGTTCCGCGTCGGGATTGTCCTGGTTTTTTCGGAGATAATCGAGCACCAAGTCGGTCGCTTCATTGGCGTACTGTTCATTGACGGCGTCCGGGACCAAGTCACCATCCGCCCCCGCCCCTTCGCCAGCCTGCGAACCTTGCGAATTCGCATCCGCCTGCGCGTTCGGATTCATCCTTTCCGGCTTGCTCTGGTCAGCCGATTTGGGATTCGATTTTCCAGCTTGCGGATTCCGCGACGCGTCCGAAGACG
The DNA here is from genome assembly GCA_041399105.1 of Pirellulaceae bacterium. Classification (GTDB taxonomy): domain Bacteria; phylum Planctomycetota; class Planctomycetia; order Pirellulales; family Pirellulaceae; genus Rosistilla. The sequence continues at coordinate 153,784 of JAWKTL010000003.1, forward strand.
ATCGTGGTGATTTTGAATCGTTCGATTGGGATTCGTTGCCTGGAGGTTTGTTCGAGTCCGCGGGCGACTTGCCCTGAGACGAATCGGTCGAACTTGACTTTCCCGCATTCTCTTGCTCGGACGTCTCGTTGCCGGATGTCTTCGGGTCGGCGTCGCTTGCGTTTTCCGCGCCCTGCGAATCATCCGAACCCGTTCGATCTCCCGTTCCCTTCTGGTTCTGATCCGATGTCCCGCCTGAAGGAGTTTTCGATTCACCGGTTCCTTCGTCCGCGGAGGGTTCGGATTCCGCAGGCTTTTGTCCCGATGAAGAGTCTTCATTCTTCGATGCGTCGGCGTTCTGAGTTGAGTTGCCGTCCTTCGGTGGTTCGTCGCTATCGGATGGCTTCATCGCTTGATCCGAAGGATTCTTGGAACCGCCTTCGTTGACGTTCTCTTTCGATGCGGAGCGATCATTTTGTTGTGAAGGGGATTTTGGTGACTGGCCGTCTGAAGATGGATTGTCGCCCGAGGCGTCATTCTGCTCATCACGATCGCTCGCTCTATCGTTCTTCCCCGAGTCGTTCTTCCCCGAGTCGTTCTTCTTGCCGTTCTGATTTGGGTCGGCACTCTGCTTCTGATCAGGACCAGGCATCGCGTCCGCGTTCTGCGTGCCGTCGGAATTGTTCTCGCTTCCCCCTTCAGGCTTCGACGCTTGCGGATTGCGAGACTCCTGGTTTGCATCTGATTTGCCGGCTTGGTTCGTCGCCGAATCTCCATTCGGGGGCCTCTGGTCGTTTAGTGCATCCGATTCGCTTGCTCCCTCGCCGCTATCCTGTTGCTGACCTTGGTTCTGCTGTCCCTCAGCATTATCCCGCCCTTTTGCATTCTGCTGCTCCGACGGATTCTGCTGACGCTCCTTCTCCATATGTTGACGGATCCTTTCCATGATCTCACCGTCATGCAGCGGGCCGTCGTCGGAAGATTCCCCTGATTCCCCCGTCGCGTTTTGATCGCCGCGTTGATCACCGCGACCACCATTGTTGGCGGACTTTGATTCTTCGCTGGGCTTCATTGCCGTGTCGGTCTGATCTTCATCGCTTCCGGGATTCGTACTTTGCGATGCGGAAGCGTTCTCGTCTTGGGCTCCGCTGCTGGTCGATCCGTTAGAAGCGTCAGACCCCTTGTTGCCATCAGAGGGCTCGGACGGGTTTTCCTTTGCGTTCTCTTCACCGTTTGCGGATTGACTTTCCTTGCCACTCTGCTTTCCTTCCCCTTCTTGCTTTCCGGTCCCCTGGCCTTCCGGACTCTCTTCGTTCTGTTTGTTGTTGTCACCGGCGGACTGGTTGCTTTCCGATTTCCCTTCACCTTTGCCATCGGAGGTCTTCCCACCTTCGGCACCTTCACCTGCGGATCCCCCCTTCTGACCGCCACTTTCTTGCTGACTGGAATCGTCCTGTTGTTGCTCCGAGGACTCGCTTTGCTTTTGCAGACCATCGCCATCGACAGCCGTTTCAGGTTCCTCGGGCTGAGCCACAATTCGCAATTCGACAGGTGCCGAAAGGGTGGTGTTTGGATCGGGACCTTCGTTGCCGGGCATGTCACGATTGTCGAACGCTCTGCACCGCACGATCACGTGGTCGCCAACCTGCAATTGATGGTCTTCGGGACGAAACTTTGAAATCGAAACTTGCTGGCCGATCAGCGGATCATCGGATGCAAAAATCTTTTGCGTTGACAGCAACCGTTCGCCTTTGCGAATCTCGAATTCCATGCGTGTCAATCCGAAGTCAGGATCGATGGCATGAACCTCAAAAAGCTGTTCCATGCCGATGGGAAGATCTTTGGGTGACTGTTCGGGAACGATGATCGAGACTTCGGGTGGCAAGTCGGCCGCAACTTGCACTGGGTAGATCACCGGCCTGTCGTTGCGAAGTTGCTGATGATCCTCAACCAGAATGCGATAGCTTTCGATCGCCACGACGCCCCGCTCGTCGGACGGACGGCGAAGGACGAACTGCGTGGTCATCGTTCGCTGGTCTTCGGAAATTTCCATCTCCCTGACGCCCCCGGTTGCCTGCCACAAAGAACCGATCTGTTTCGGATTGAACTCGATCTTTGCCTTTTCGATCGGTCGATTGGTCTTGGCGAAGAGTGTCACCAAAGTCCCTTCCAAGCCATCGATTGCGCCGCGATTGGTCGTCCGCTGCGGCAAGCCTGTATATGAGGCGGGTTCGTAAAGCACGGAATCGATGGTCACGATCGGAACCTGTTCGATGGTGACTTGATACGGTCCGCTTCGCGCATCGCCGGCGACGACTTCATAACTCAAAGCTCGTCGCACTCCATGATCGTCGTCCCCCAGTACGGCCACATAGCCTTCGTCGGTCGCCCGCATCGGAATCCGCGGGTCGACCGAACCGGAGTTGTACTGAACGACCGCTTGCTGTCCGTCGCGGAGGCCCGCGATCCGAGCGGTGATGGGAAGTGATGTCCCTTCAACGATCTTGGCGTCACCAGGCGTCACGTCGTTGATCCGAACTTGCGTCGGCGCATCGATCCGTGACAGGGGCATCGCCACGCGCTGAACCGATTGCAACACATCCTTCGGCGAAGTGATGGCATACGCGGCCAGCAAGATGATTAAAGCGGCAAGGATTCCGCCGAGCCAAGCGATTCGATTTTCCTGACCCTTGGTCGCGGCTTCAGGATCGGACAAGCGTCGCGCGGCGTGAGACGCGACGCTGCGGACGACGATTCCACGCAGTCCCGGACTTTCGCAATCCGAACGCAATGTCAGGTAGCTGAGCAAGCTGTGATGCAGTTCAGGCAGGCGACGCTCCAACGACTGGGCCGCGAATTCAGGATGGATGGAATGACGCAAGACGGGAAGAACCCGCCACACGAACCAACCGATCGAACCGCCGACGATGAACATCCAAACCAGCACGCGGGTCACCGCTCCGGCCTGCAACAACCAGTGGTCAGCCAATGACCAAGCGAACAACACGCTCAACAAACCGATGGCCCATACGATCAGCAGTGACAACAGTTCGCGCAGCCACAATGCGCGGCGAGTCTTTTCGATATGCTGCGAGATAATCGCATCGCCACGATCGGTCGTCGGGTTGGCGGTAGCCATCAGTTATCCGAGCTTACAAATAGGTGAAATCGTTGGTTAACCAGTACTCTTGTTCATTATAGGGTGGGGGACGTTAAAGTCGAACCAGTTTCGCACGTTGCGGAAAGACTTTATCCTGATGACGTTTCGGACGGCAACGCGACTGGACGACGCCTCGGTAAGCCGTGCGACGGTGCCGTTCCGAACGCCGCTTAATGCAATGCTTCACCTTCTGTTCGATGAATCAACCTTATGCAAAATCCTTCCATTGTGCGGTTGCATCCGCATGACAACGTGGTTGTCGCGGTCAACGACCTTCGTCCCGGCGAGCCTTTTGATATCGACGACGAATCGGTTACAACGATTAATCGGATTCCCGCCGGCCACAAAGTTGCCGTGCGTCCGATCGCCGTCGGCGACGCGGTCTACAAATTCGGCAGCCGAATCGGACGGGCGACTCAAAATATCGGACAGGGAGAGCACGTTCATTGTCATAACCTGCAGCATCAGCATGACGTGATCACCGAAGTTGCGACAACGAATCCTCCAGAGCCGATGCCGCCGCTGGAACGGACCTTCTCCGGTTACCTGCGCCCCAATGGAAAGGCGGGCACGCGAAATTATATCGCTGTTATTTCAACGGTGAACTGTTCTGCTTCGGTGTCTCAATTTGTGGCTCGCCGCTTCGACGCCGAGGCGTTGTCCGACTTTCCCAATGTCGATGGCGTCTTCGCGGTCACACACGAGTCGGGCTGCGGGATGGGTTATGCAACCCAACGTCATGAAATGCTCAGTCGCGTGCTGGTTGGCGCGGCTCGACATCCGAACGTTGCCGCCTGCGTTCTGATCGGGCTCGGATGCGAACAAGGCTCGCTGGGGTATCTCGTCGAAAAGCACGGCATTGTTCCCCTCAATGCGCCCGATGGTTCACGCTTGACACGCGACCACGGCAACGCGATGCCGGTCTTGACGATGCAGGACGAAGGGGGAACTCGCAAAACGATCGAGCGAGCGGTTGAAATCGTCCGCGAGTTGTTGCCTGTCGTTAATCAGAATCAACGCCAACCTGTGTCGGCACGTCAATTGGTTGTGGGGCTCGAATGCGGCGGATCGGATGGCTATTCGGGCATCACCGCGAATCCGGCGGTCGGTTGTGCCGCCGATCGGATCGTGGCCGCTGGCGGAACGGCGATCCTTTCGGAAACGAGCGAGATTTACGGTGCCGAACATTTGTTGGTCGAACGGTCACGAGATCCGCAAGTTGCGTTGTCTCTGATCGAACGAATCGAATGGTGGAAGAAGTATGTCGGCATGTTCGGTTTGGAATTGGATAACAACCCGTCGGTCGGCAACAAGGCGGGTGGACTGACAACGATTGCCGAAAAGTCGTTGGGAGCGGTCGCGAAGGCAGGCTCGACGGCGCTCGAAGCGGTCTATCAGTATGCCGAACAGATTCGCCATCGTGGCTTGGTCGTGATGGATACGCCGGGTTATGATCCAGCGAGCGTCACCGGCATGGTCGCCGGTGGCGCGAATGTCGTCTTGTTCACCACCGGACGCGGAAGTTGCTTCGGTTGCAAGCCGACGCCTTCGATTAAGATCGCGACCAACTCCGCGATGTATCAGCGAATGATCGAGGACATGGACGTCAACGCCGGCGAAGTGCTCGAAGGAATGACCGTTGATCAAGTGGGGGAAGGAATTTTCAACAAGATCCTGGCCGTCGCAAGTGGCGAGAAAACGAAAAGTGAATTGGCCGGGATCGGTGATTACGAATTTGTCCCCTGGACCGTTGGACCAACATTATAATGACGCCCATGAAACGTTACGCTCCCATTCCCCTTACGTCTCTGGAAATCAACGATGTCGAAACAGTTGCGGTACATCAAGCATCCTCTCTTGCAATGCATGCTCTACATCTACTGCGTCGCCACCACCTTCGGGCAGCAGGAGCATTCAGCCCTTCAGTTGACGTTGCCGCCAAGAATCGAGGCCATCATTGACGTGCCGATGCGAGTTTACTTTGACAACATCGTGTTGACGGAGATTCCGCATGCATACCGCTTTGAAATTTCCTGTCCCGTCGGTGTCCAGGACGATCGTTGTTGGACATTGTCCGCAGAGAAGAAAGACGTAGGCCAACATCCGCTTGAAGTGAAAGTTTTCGATTCGAGCGATTCGTTGGTCGCATCCGGTTCGAGCGTCTTAAGAGTTTGCGACGATCGGGCGATTGCCTCCGCAGAACCGATGAAGTTGTTGATCATCGGTGACAGCCTAACGCATGCATCGGCCTATCCCAATGAGATCGCTCGGTTGCTTACACGATCGGGTTGTCCAGATTGGCGGATGCTTGGCACCCATCGTCCGACGTCGGCTGCAGAGGGTGTTTGTCACGAAGGTTATGGTGGTTGGACATGGCAACGTTTTGTATCTCATTACGAACCCAAACCTGATGTCAAACAACGAAAACATAGCAGCCCATTCGTTTATCTCGATCAGAACGCAAAGCCCACGTTGAATTTGCCGAAGTATTTCGACGAGGCTTGCGACGCCGAGCGACCCAATTATGTCGTCATCATGCTCGGCATCAACGATTGTTTTGGAGCGAACCCGGATGAAGCTTCGGCGATTGACGCGCGGATCGACAGCATGTTCGAGCATGCGGATCGGCTATTGGCGGCGATTCGCGAAGCCGCTCCGAAAGCAACCATTGGTGTTTGCCTAACGACCCCGCCAAACAATCGACAAGAAGCCTTCTCGGCAAATTATGGTGATCGCTATTCACGATGGGGTTGGAAACGCATTCAGCATCGATTGGTTCAACGACAGATTGAACACATCGAGGCGAAATCCGATCCGCAAATCGAGATCATCCCGACGGAATTGAATCTTGATCCGACCAACGGATATCCAGACAACAACGCAGTGCATCCGAATACGGCTGGTTATCAGCAGATCGGTGCAACGATCTTTACCTGGCTGGCTTGTCAGCCTGGCAAGCAATCGACGTCTCGAACGGATTGAACCGCAAATGACGCGCGGATTCGGCAAATCGTTTGCGGTGGTCGAACCAGCGACAGAACGGAAGTTCGGACATCCATTGACAGCTTCATGCGGTTTACTATTGCTAATGGAAACCCAGCCAGTTCAGGTCGCGAACAAATCGTCGACGACGCGTCCTTTCGCGTCTTTGGTGACATAGAAAGGACGCCCTTCAATATCGAATCCGGTTCGCGGACTGATGCCCATCGCGGTCATGATCGTGGCATGCAGATCTTCGATCGTGACTGGATTTTCGATCGCCATCAGGGGACGTTCGGGGGCGGTCGCTCCGTAGAGGAAACCTTTCTTCATGCCGCCGCCAAACATCAACACGCTCGAACCGCCGGTGAAATGCCGGTGCAGACCAAAGTGTTTCATCTCTTCAATGACATCGACTCTGACCGTCGCTTGATCGTTGGCGGTTGAACCGGGCTGTCCTTCCATCAGTGCATCGCGACTGAATTCGGAAGCGAGGATAACGAGCGTGCGATCCAGCAGGCCACGCTGTTCCAGATCAAGAATCAATTGTGCAATCGGGCGGTCGATCTCCTGGTGCATGCGAACCAGCGTTTCATGTCCGTCGGCATGCGTGTCCCAGTGCAGAAAGGGAACGTACTCCGTGGTCACTTCAACGAACCGAGCACCCGATTCGACAAGTCGTCGCGCCAGCAAACAGCCTTGACCAAAGCGACCCGTATTGTAAGTGTCGAAACTCTCTTTCGGTTCGAGCGTGATATCAAACGCCGCGCGGTCGTCGCTGCTGAGCAAGCGATAGGCGGCGTCCATGCTTCGAAGCATCGATTCGTGTTGATAGTCGCTCATCAAATCGCGTTGAGGCGATTGATCGACCAATCGGCGGAAGAGCCGATTTCGATCGGTGAATCGATGAGCGTCCATCCCTTTGGGAGGACGGACCGACACGGCAGCCTGATCGGGATAAGGCAGATTCATCGGTCCGAACTCGCTGCCGAAAAAACCGGCCGTCGTGAAAGCCTTTAGTTCTTCACTTTCGCCGACGCCTTCGAGTCGCTGGCCAATGTTAATGAAAGCGGGCATCACGGGGTTGCGCGGGCCGAGAACCTTCGACATCCAAGCTCCGATGTGCGGCGCGGCAACCGTTTGAGGCGGGATGTAGCCAGTGTGCCAATGATACTGATGCCGCGAATGAAGGATGCTCCCCAGATCGGCCTGAACATGCGAGCGAATCAGGGTCGCTCGATTCATGACCGAAGCAATGTTTTCCAAACCTTCGCATATCTTGATGTGATCGACCGCCGTATCGATCGCCGGAAAAGTGCTCAGCATGTCGGCGACTTTCAACCCCTTCTCGAACGGCAGGTAACGTTTGGGATCGAACGTATCGGGGGCGGCCATCCCGCCACCCATCCACAGCAAAATGCAAGCATCCGCTTTCGGTTCAGGTTGTGTGACGGGAACGACCGTGTCGGCGGCGAGCGGACGCGGTGCTCCCGCTGCCAATGCGGCGATGGATGCGGCCGACAAGTGCTTCAAGAAACGACGGCGAATGATCGGTTCAGGCTCGTTGCTATCGAAGAATGCTTGCATTGAAACGTATTTCGGTGGGGGCGGGGCTTGGATTCCCGCTCATGGTGTGGGGTTGTCAACAGAATTCAGAACCTATCCGAAAACTTTTACCGTGCGTGGTCCGAAATGATGCCTTCGCCATTAAATGAAGCGAATCACCTCAATTCTGACCACGCAACGTATAAAACAGACCCGCAGCTATCGGTGTCGGCCCACGGTTTCTGGATCGGTTCTAAACGGCTTCTCTCAATTATACACGTCGCGGAGCGGAGAATGAGCCGACAGGCTTCACAAATCGGCGGAGGCGTCTTTGCAAGCTAGGCGTGATGCAACCGATGAAACCTCTGTTCCCAACCAGAAAGGAACGTCCAAATATCGCTTCAGTCCAGAGGTAGGCATTGCCGATTGAACCGATTAGACCGCATGTTCCAATTTTTCGTCGCTGTCAAACGGTAGAAGACCATGACCGAAGAGAACGAGCCTCAAGCTGTATCCAAGTTCTACTTTTCCGCCTCACCCTTTCCAGCGATGCCGCAAGTCGACGCATTCTGCCGGGTCGGCACCACGGAAGAGACTCGACGTCGGTTGAAACGCAGTATTGAACGAGCGGAAGGGCCCTCAATCGTTGTCGGTGGCCCGGGTCTAGGTAAATCGTTGTTGTGCAACGTGATCGCCAACGACTACCGCGACACCTTCCACGTCGCATTGCTTTCCGAATGGCAGATCGACAACAGCTTGGAACTGCTGCAGGCAATCATGTTCCAATTGAACCTGCCTTACAGAGACCAAGAGGAAGGGGAATTGCGGCTGGCGTTGATCGACTTCCTTCGTCCCAAACAGAATTCTGGCGATAACGGGGCGCTGTTGATTGTTGATGAAGCCCAATCGCTGACGCCAGAGTTGCTCGAAGAGATCCGCATGATCAGCAACATCACCAGCGAGGGACGTCCCCGAGTAAGGACTCTGTTGGCCGGTGGACCCCGCCTGGACGAGAACCTTGCCGACCCGCGAATGGCGTCATTTGCACAGCGGATCGCCGCGCGTTGTTATCTTCATCCGCTGACCGCGGGCGAGACGTCGCAATACATCAAACAACAGTTGATGCGTGTCGGAGCTGAACCGAGTGACTTGATCGAAGATGCCGCAATTCAGAGCGTTCACACCGCCGCCGATGGGATTCCACGATTGATCAATCAGTTGATGAATCACGTCCTTTACTTTGCTGAAAACGAGCGTGCCGGAATCATCACGGCTCACATCGTGCAATGCGCATGGGCCGACCTACAGCAGCTTCCCGCTCCGCCGACGAAAGCGAATCGACTTGGCGACATCGCCATTGACTTTGCCGCCGACGACTTGTCATCGACGGATCCAACAATTGAGTTCGGCGAGCTATCCGACGGAAGTGATCGCCAACCATCACCAGACTTCGTCTCGTCGAAGGGTGGATCACAAAGCGTCGACATTGATCGAACGATCGAAACAGAGTCACGATCGTCCAGCGACGAATCACCGTGCGATCGCGACCAAACAACTGGTGATGCCGCTTGTCCGCAAAAGCTGCTGGATGTCCAGTCGATGTGTGTCGTTGCTGATTCATCGGACAGCGCCAGTTCCTTCGAATTCAACGCAACCGTCACAGAAGCAACAACCGACCCCGAAACGATCTCGCAGGCTTGCGGTTGTCAATCGGCAATCGCGGATTGCGAAGTGACGCACAGTGACGTGCAACCAGCGATTTCACTTGTCGTCGGACAATTCGACGACGAGTCGGCCGAAGCGTCCCAAGCAGACGGACAACAAGCATCTTCGAAGGCCGACGCAGATTCGCCCGTCGAAGAAAATGGTGCCCTCACTTCATCGCCGAAGCAAGCAACCGGACTGCGAATCTCGGTCGGCACTGCGGACGAAGGAAATTCCGATGGCGTGATCGTCAAGCCGTTCCGTGATTTCCCGGTCGTGCGGCTCACTGGGAAGTTATCGATCCCGACGTTGTCGAAGGCGACCGACAGCCGTGAGACACTTGTCGGCGATGTCTTTGACGTTCCGCGAAGTACTTCTTCGTCGAGCACCTGCGACGGGCAAGCGGCAAACGAAATCTGCTTTGAGCAACAGGTCAGTCGCGGCGTCGATCCGACGTATGCCGACCAGGTCCGCATCGAAGTTGAATTAAACAATGTCACTTCCGAACCGATCAGCACCGACGCTGTTTTTGGAACGATCGACGATCAAATTTGGAATGCTTCGGATGCTGATCGCCTTCCCTTGCTTGCGAGCCGACAAACCGAGTCCGATCCTTTTGGCGAAGACTACGAAGAGGAACTCGTCGTTAAAATTGATCGCATTGGCGATCTGACCCGACAAGCCCTCAATGTGTCGGGAGACGACGGCGATTCAACATACAATACGAATCCGCAAAGGTTGAGCGTTGTTCGCGATGACGGCAACGATTGCCCGACGCAGCGGCAGGTGGCGGTGATCCGCGAACATGTCGTTTCACTGAATCAGGCCGCGATCGCCACCGAACCGGACGTTGTCGCAGGCTATTTCAACCGTGATGGATCACGTGGCGACGGCGCTCATTCGCGAGCTGGCCTGCATCCATTGCAGGATATTCAGATTGCGGACGACCGCGACCTGCTGATCATTGAAGATGAGTATCAACCGACCGCAACGCACGGTGCCGCGCTCGGACAACCCGCCGCGGTGAAGACGCTGAATGATCTGACAACCTTGTTCAGCCGGATTCGCAAAGGATGAGCGGCATCATTGACTTGGTGACGCCTGCGATTCAAATCCCGGATTCGATGCGAGTTTCGTCCCGGCTGCGTGGCTTATTAGATCCCGATGCCGGAACGCAAACCGCTTCGCATGAAGGCCCCTCAAGTCCGGTGAGCTTTCGGGATTCTCGCTTGCGTGGCGAACAGGACAACCCGCCTTACGAAGCGTCTCTTCACCAGTTGGCGGCGCATGTCGTTGACGCCGCCGATCAGCATGGACAGACACCGATCTTCGTCGCGGGACGTCTGGTTGTCTTGCATTCCGAGTTCTACGTCGCCCTTGGTGAAAAGCTTGTGAATCTGGCTGGCCGACCGGTGCGATTCGAGATCCTTTCGCCATCGCTCGTCGGAGTTCGGGGAATGTTTCTTCGTCGTCGTCATCGACGACAACTGAAGCGAATCGTCGATGCCGTCCCGAGCGACGTGGAGGTTCGTGAAGCGAATCGGATCAGTCGACCGGCGGGAACGACGCGTCCACTGTTCGTCGGAGTCGTTTCACATCCGCTACTTCTGTCGTGTATTTCGGCGGCATCATGCTTCCGGTTATTGCTGCTGGAAGCGGGCCAACGCACGACGGTTCCCGATGACATTCAGGCCACGATCCAGCGGTTCTCTGTGTCCGCCATCAACTGATCGCCTCGCCGCAAAAAAGGAAGAGCCGGGCAACGCAAAGTTACCCGGCTCTTCAAGAGGGCTGAATGGAAAGGCGATTCACATCGAATCGACCAGATTCTGAAACGCTTTCGAAAGGACTCCGCTTAAATGTGGGTTACCGCGTAGGGCTTTCAGATACAACCGCGAGGCATCTTGGTGATAACCAGCTTCTTCAAATTCCTTCGCCATCTCCAGGTACGGCTTCGAGACATTGACTCCTAAATGCGAGGCTTGATCGAACTGCTTTTCCGCTTCTTGCCAGTCGCTACGTCGCGTCGCGAACTCGCCCAGAATTTGATGTGTCTTGCCGACATAATCCTCCTCGCCGATGGCGACCAAGAAATCTCCGATCGTTATTACTTGATCATCGGCCGGTCGCCAAGCTGCAAGTTGAATGACCGGTTCCGGCTTTCCGTCGAGTTCAATCGATCGGTGTATGTCGACCCGCTCCGCCAGATCAATAGCGCGTCGGAAGTGTACCTCCGCTTGCTTCTCGAACGAGCCTTTGAAGTGCGGCAAGAATGTTTCGCCCAAGAGATCGGGCTCTCCTGCGTAGCCGGTTAATCGGAACGGGCTCTTGTCGTTCATGTCGTACCACAACGGAGCGTTCTTATCCTGCATCAATCGAACGCAACCAAGCATGTATTCCACGACGGCATTGTCGTCATCGGCACGCAAGGCGCGAGACAGATGGTCGACCGCCGCCTCCAATCGACCCATGTTCTTGTAAGCCACGGCGATTCCCAACTCCTTCCATACAAGGCTTTCGGGAGCCATCCGTAACGTGCGCCACGCGAGAATTGCTTCCTTGTCGTTTCCGTCGTGATGCAGTTGAAGCACTTGATCGAGCGAAGCACTTGCAAACCCGGGAATCAGCGTGTCGTACGGGTAAACGAAGTCATCGGGATTGTCGACGTTGGGCATTGGAATCGGTCGCCCTTCGGGAATCTGCGCCGGAATACGCCGCGTTCCCCGATCGAGAGCCTCCGTCGACTGCCCATGAGCAAGTGTCGCGAAGAATGCGATCGCGATCGAAGCAAGGCCCCACAGCAGCAGCCAACGAAACAGTTCGGCGTGCGTGTGATTTAATTTGTGAGCGTTCATCTTGCACCTCCTTTCGATAGGCGTTGGAGATGCTGTTGATTAACCGCAATCGATATACCAAATCGCCGATGATTGGACGTTGCTTGGACTCGATCCAGCAGGGAGCATTAAAGCCTGCTGGTGGTTTCGATTTTGCGGCCTTTCCAGTGCTTCGATCCCATATTCTCGCAGAAAGAAACTTGACAAACCGTTGTCGATTTGAAGGACACTTCGTGAATCGCGTCCATCGGCGTGTGCAGTCACGCACAACAGCGCGCTTGCACGCACTATTCGCCCGGGACAGGTTCGATCGTGGCCGACATGCTCCCTTTGCAACGAGCGATCATGGTGTCCTTGCCGTATGCGTGGATTTGATCTCGTTTCAGTTCCGCATGCTCGCGTGTCGTTGTTAAACAGATTGCCCGCCCGGTCTTGTCGACTTCCTTGGCGACTTGAAAGCCCTTCTCCAAAGGATATCGAAACAGTTCCTTCATCATGATCATTACGTATTCATACGAATGGTCATCGTCATTCCAAAGGATGACGTTATAACGCGGCTGGCGCTTCGGCTTCTGTCGCGCTTGCTGTTCTTCGACTTGAGGAATTGCCACGGTGGCGGAATGGGTTGACATGGCCCGTCATTGCTCCTGCGTGAGCCCGGAAAACCAGACCCGATGGACGGGTCTCCAAAATATGTTTCTATTGTATACCGTGCTCTCCCTGGAATGATATGGTTCCGGGAAAGAAAAACGTTTTCTGAAAAGCCCCCCCAACGAGTGCCGCTATCGTACGCTGACTCCCAAAGGCAAATCACATGACACAAGACCTTGACACCACATTGCACGATTCGGAATCGGATTTTCAAAACGACTTATTGCAATGGCTTCGGATTCCCAGCATCAGCTCCGACTCACGCCGAACCGAAGACGTGCGTCAAGCCGCGCGTTGGCTTGTGGCGAAGTTCGAGAATCTGGGTCTTGAAGTGGAGCTGATCGAGACGGAAGGGCATCCGCTGGTTTACGCGCAAACGCCGCCTGTCGAGGGTGCTCCCGTCGTGTTGGTCTACGGACACTATGACGTTCAGCCGGTCGAGCCGCTGGATCAATGGCACACCGGACCATTCGAACCGGATATCCGCAACGGCAATGTCTATGCTCGCGGAGCCACGGACGACAAAGGCCAAGTGCTGACGCACGTCGAAAGCTTGGCCGCTTGGCGTCGTGCCGACAAGCCATTGCCACTTCAGATCAAGTACTTGATCGAAGGGGAGGAAGAAGTCGGCAGCGAAAACTTGCAGTCGTTCTTGAAAACCGATGCACGGCGACTCGCCTGCGATGTCGTTGTGATCAGCGACAACAGTCAGCTCGGAGACGGACAGCCTGCAATCACCTACGGGCTGCGTGGAATCATTGCCTTTGAATTGCATGTCGATGGTCCGAAGCAGGATCTGCATTCGGGATCGTTCGGCGGAGCGGTGGCGAATCCGGCGAATGTTCTTTGCCGAATGATGGCTCAACTGCATGACGCCGATGGTCGCGTTCAAGTTCCCGGCTTCTACGATGACGTTCGTGAGTTAACATCTAACGAACGTGAACAGCTAGCGGGGCTTCCCTTCGACGAAGGGAAACTCGCGCGACAAATTGGCGTCGACATCTTGCCGGGCGAAGCTGGCTTTACCGCGAACGAACGACGATGGGCTCGGCCAACCCTCGACATCAACGGATTGACGTCAGGACATCAGGGAGAAGGGGGCAAGACGATTGTCCCAGCCACGGCGTCGGTCAAGTTCAGTTGCCGATTGGTTCCAGATCAGCAGCCGGACAAGATTGCCGGCTTGGTTCGTGATTACTTGGCATCGATCTGTCCGGCCGGTGTTCGTCACCGTCTGGAGATTGGTCACGGCGGCGGGGGCATGTTGGCGAGCATCGACAGTCCCTTCATCGCCGCAGCCTCACGAGCGATCGAACGATCGTTTGGGACGAAGCCATTTCTGATTCGCGAAGGGGGATCGATCCCCATCGTGGCCGAGTTTCAACAGCAGCTTGGTGCCGAATGTCTGTTGCTCGGCTGGGGGCTCGACGACGATAACGCGCACAGCCCCAACGAAAAGTTTCGTCTGGCTGACTTTCATCGCGGAACGCGAGCACGCGCCTACTTGTGGGAAGAGCTAGCGTCTTGCTAGTGAATCGTTAGTCATGGAGAATCCGGACCATTGGCAAATCGAACAGATCTTTAAGCAGTCTTCACAACGCGTCTTTGCTTCGTTGGCTCGACTGATTCGCGATCTCGACTTGGCGGAAGATGCGATGCAGGAGGCGTTTGCGTTGGCAACCCAGCAGTGGCCTCGCGAGGGCTTTCCCGACAATCCGGTTGCTTGGCTCGTTTCGACGGGGCGGTTCAGAGCCATCGACTTGATTCGGCGACGCGAGAAGCTAAGACAGGTCAGCCCCGACATCGTTCAGCGACTGGCGAACATCGCGGAAGTCAACGCGCATCGCGCGGCCTCGGAGATCGAAGACGATCGTCTGCGACTGATTTTCGCGTGCTGCCATCCCGCTATCGACGTGAAGGTGCAGGTTCCTCTTACGCTGCGCGAAGTTTGCGGATTGACAACCGACGAGATCGCGCGAGCCTATCTGACAACGCCGGCGACAATGGCGCAACGGATCGTTCGAGGAAAAGCGAAGATTCGCGACGCCGCAATTCCGTTTGCCATTCCCGGCATTTCCGAGTTGCCTGAAAGACTCGATGCGGTGTTGTCGGTCATCTACCTTATCTACAACGAAGGCTACTCCGCATCCAGTGGCGATATGTTGACGCGAGCTGATCTATCGAGCGAAGCGATTCGACTTTGCAGACTCGTCTTGGAGTTGATCGAAGACGCCGAGGTGATGGGATTGCTTGCCCTAATGTTGCTTCACGAATCGCGTCGCGACACGCGACAAACAGCCGATGGGGACCTCGTGTTACTGGAGGATCAAGATCGAAGCCGCTGGAAACAAGATTTCATTAGCGAAGGCCAGCGACTTGTGCGGCAAGCGCTTCGGTCGCGGCGATTTGGTGGCTATTCCATCCAAGCGGCGATTGCAGCCGTTCACGCCGAAGCACCGTCGGCAAGCCAAACGGATTGGAATCAAATTGTTTCCCTATACGACCTGCTGATACGGATGGAACCGTCGCCAGTCATCGAACTGAATCGCGCCGTTGCGATCGCGATGCGCGACGGAGCGTCAGCGGGCCTATCGATTATCGATGCGATATTCGATCGCGGCGACCTGCAACATTACGCTCTTGCACATTCTGCTCGGGGTGAATTGCTTCGCCGAATCGGTCGCATCTCGGATGCTCGGGCCGCCTTGCAAACCGCGATCACCTTGACCAAGCAATCCGCCGAAAAACGCTTTCTTCAGCAAAAGCTGCAAGCATTGTCTCCCTCCCGATCCAAGTAAAAAAATTCTTTGAAGCGGATGTCGATTTGGTCGATCGTCGTTCGACCAACATGCGAAAACACGAAAACGCAAAAGACGTCGCGTGGGCAAGTATGAAGTGATTCGCTGTATTGGATGCGAGAGCGCCATTCCGTGCCACGCAAGGTATTCAAAACTTAATGACTTGGAGCTTCCCGTGAAATTCATTTGCTTAGGATATGCCGATGCGTCACAATTTGCCGGGCTATCGGAAACGGAACTGAATGAACTGATGGAATCTTGCATGGCCTACGACGATCAACTTCGACAAAACGGCCACTATGTTGGCGGCGAAGCGCTTCAACAGGCCGAGCACGCCGTTACGCTTCGTTATCGAAACGGAAAGCCCGAAGCCACGGACGGTCCGTACGCCGAAACGAAAGAACAGATCGGCGGAATCCTCATTTTGGAAGCAAACGACATGTCGCACGCCATCGAATTGATGTCGCAACATCCTGGTGTCAAATTCGGTCCATTCGAAATCCGCCCGGCCAACGAAGAAGTCAACGCGATGATCCGGCAACGGATCGAGCGTAACGGATGATGGCGAATGCTTGAAAACCTGTCCGAAAAACGTGAGCCGACATTGTTAGCTGCGGGTCTCTTTGGGGTTTTCGGATAGAATCCTCGTGGAAATTTTTATTTCGGTCACGACACAACGGGAAACAAATCCAATGTATGCAAAACCGCAAGCGGAACATGAATGGCTTCATCAGGTCTTGGGCGACTGGATCATTGAACACGAATGCACGATGCCCGACGGCACCGTCAACCGAACCACCGGCAAAATGCACTGCCGGTCTCTGGGTGGCATGTGGTTGATCTGCGAAAGTTCAGGGCACGCCGAAGAAAGCGGGGAATGGTCTTCGATCATGACCGTTGGATTCGATCCGGCGAAGGGAGAGTTTGTCGGAACGTTCATCGGTTCCATGATGGGGAACATCTGGCCGTATCGCGGTCAGCTTGATGAATCGGGCAAGCGGTTGCCGCTGCTCTCCGAAGGACCGAAGTTCACGGGCGACGGGATTGGCCAATACCGAGACACGATCGAGATCGTCGACAAAGACAATTGGAACTTCTTGAGCGAACTTCAAGATGATGATGGACGATGGGTTCAATTCATGACCGGCAAGCACACACGCGCTTGAATCACGATAAACTATCGCTGCGATGCGGCATTGAAGACGGTTACGCGGAGTCTGTCGGCGGACCGGTTCTTTTCGCAAGCGACCTATAAACGTCGCGTGGCCGAAAATGAGGTGATTCGCTTCATGAAATGCAACGGCATCCTTTCAGACCACGCACGGTATAACAATCACTTTCGTTTACCTTGGGAGAAACTTTGATGCGTACGAATCCCGTTGGCTGGTTCGAGATCTACGTTGACGATCTTGATCGTGCCACCAAGTTCTATGAAACGGTTCTGGCGACGAAATTGGAAAAGCTCGAATCGCCGGTCGACAGCCTTCAAATGATGGCTTTCCCGATGGCGATGGAAACGCAGGGAGCGCCAGGCGCGTTGTGCCGCATGGATGGCGTGAAGTGTGGCGGTGGAAGCACCATCGTCTACTTCGCATGTGACAATTGCGAAGCCGAAGCATCTCGGATCGAAGCCGCAGGCGGAAAGGTGCAGATGCCCAAGACTTCGATTGGCCAGTACGGTTTTATCGCCATGGGGATCGACACCGAAGGGAACGTGTTCGGCTTACATTCCCAATCCTAAACGCTGACGCAGTGTTTTGTCGCTCGACCGTCGCGTTGAGCTTTGGCACCCTGCGTTGAATACGACATGCATACCGAAGGATACATGAAATGAAGGTCATGGTGATTGTCAAGGCGACTCCCAGTTCCGAAGCTGGCGAACTGCCCAGCAGCGAACTGCTCGAAGCGATGGGGGCCTACAATGAAGAACTCGTCAAAGCCGGCATAATGATGGCGGGGGATGGTTTGAAACCGAGTTCGGAAGGATATCGCGTTCGCTTTCGCGGCGACGAGCGGATCGTCACCGATGGTCCCTTCGCGGAAACGAAGGAGTTGATTGCCGGCTATTGGTTGTGGGAAGTCGCTTCGATGGATGAAGCGATTGACTGGGTTCGCCGTTGTCCCAATCCGATGAAGGAAGAATCAGACATCGAAATTCGACCGATCTACGGCATCGAAGACTTCGCGCCCGTCGATCCTGATGGAGCAGTTGCCGACCACGAGAATCGGCTTCAATCGATGATCGAAATGCAACAGAGTACGATCACGCCGTACCTGTTCTTCGCCGGTCGTTGCGAAGAAGCAATCGAATTCTACCAACAGGCGTTGGGAGCGACGCTTGTAATGAAGATGCGGTTCGACGAGAGTCCCGATGCCGTTCCTGAAGGCATGTTGCAACCCGGCTTTGAACAGAAAGTCATGCACGCGACACTGAAAGTCGGCAAGACGACCATCCTTTGTTCGGACGGTTGCGATGACAAAACGAAGTTCGACGGGTTCCGGCTCGCCATCACTCCCCGCACGGAAAGCGAATGCCATCGCGTGTTTGACGCACTCGCCGCAGGAGGAAGTATCGACATGCCGTTAACAAAAACGTTCTGGTCCCCATGTTATGGAATGGTGACCGATCGGTTTCACGTTGGATGGATGGTGATGCTGGAGGCGACCGAATGAAGTACATGCTGCTGATCTACGGTGCCGAAGAATCGTGGACGGACGACGAACGAGAAGCCTGCATGGTGGAATCGATGCGGATCTGCAAGGAACTTGAAGATCAAGGGAAATGGATCGCATCCTCCCCGCTGCACAGCGTCAGCACCGCCACCAGCGTACGCGTTCGCGAAGGTAAACGCCAAGTCACCGATGGCCCTTTCGCGGAAACGACCGAGCAACTCGGCGGATACTATATTATCGACGTCGATGATCTCGACGAAGCGATCGCGAGCGCCGCCCGTATCCCCCCGGCAAAGAAAGGGACCGTTGAAATCCGCCCCTTGTTTCCGCTGCCCGAAACTTCACCTACGAAATAGCCATCATGCAAATCCAGCAACGTATCACACCGTTTCTTTCCTTTACCCATCAAGCCAAGCAAGCCGCCGATTTCTACGTCTCGGTCTTTCCCGATTCAAAGATCTTGCAACATCAACCCAACCCCGCCAACGGAGACGTCTTGACTGTCGAATTCGAACTGCTTGGCATGAAATTCGTGTCGCTCAATACAGGGCAAGATTGGAAGTTCACCGAAGCGACATCGTTCGCTGTTTCATGCAACACGCAAAGTGAAATCGATCACCTATGGAACCACCTGACCAGCGATGGGGGACGCGAACTAGCCTGTGCCTGGTTGCAGGATCGATTCGGCGTCTATTGGCAAATCGTCCCTTCCAAGCTGAACGAATGGTTCGCATCCGGCGAACCCGAGAAGATCGCTCGAATGTTGAATGCACTTTGGCAGATGAAAAAGCTCGACATCGCCACACTGCAAGCGGCGTTCGATAATGACTAAATCGAATCCACGCATTCGTTTCCGCCGATGAATTGCCCGTGCCGAGCAAGGCCGAAAGGTGATTTAGCGGTTCTTTGTGCGTGCTCCACTGGCCTCTCGCCAATGCACTTTTGACGAAGCAATGGCGTGCAGTCACGTTAAGGACTCGCAAGTGGCCGTTCGCTTGTAGCCGTCCATTCTATGAAACTGGCGCTGCGGCGGGGTGCGGCGCCTTGTCTGCTTAAGCGATGGAGATCAACCAACTCAAGGACGACGTCCAACACAACCGCTCCTTGGTTCTTAGTCCGTCGTTCAATTCATTCCGAGGCCTGCACCAGTTGTTGCGGGAATGGCCCATCGGGGATCATGTCGGTGCCGGTCTTCAAGCACTTGGTGGCTCCGTGAGAACGATTGATCTGGTCGATCGGAGGAACTGCGTGCCAACGTTGGCAAGCCGGACAATATAGGGCGGGAAGAAGGGTTCTCCTGCCCGTTTCCGGATGCACGGCGGGAGTTTCCACCGCAACTGGCGAAACGACCGCTTCCTGGGTGACCGCATCAACATAAACCGTTAACTTCGGAGAAACCTGAGTCGGCTCGCCGCCACACCCCAGCACCATCAGGAGCGAGATGTGGATGATCGCAACATTTAAAAGGTATCTCATTCGCGATCATACAACTCATCTTGAAGGACCGGATCGTGAAGGTTACCGTTGCTGACGTAGCCAAGCTTCTTTTCATCGATCCGATCGGCCTGATCGGAGGACATGAAGTTTGATCCCGGCACATCAATGATGAAGTGGCGTTCTTTCGATTCGACATGCCCATCCAAAAATGCAACGTTCGCGACGTTGTGATGACGAAAGTGAATGTTGGGATAGTTGTGACTGGGAGGATCCAATATCCAGTTCTCTTCAAAGCTGTATGTCATTGGTGAAAAGCTGACCAGTTTCACCTGCGCGCTATCGGCGAACGCGACGGTGGCGCTTAACGATTCGACATCCGCGAAACGTCGTGTCATCGGTTCGCTGCTCGGAGCGGCGGCGTACGTCGGCGGCGGCCATGAAACCCCCGAAGACCGAGAAAGATAATACCCGTTGTATGCAAACCCGGAAGCCGGTTTGCCGTAGCGGACGATATCCATCTGCGCCGGACCAAAGTCGGGGCATTGAAATGAGAGATAACTGGTCTCGATGAAGGGACTCAGTGGCCCTTGAGTGTAGTCCAACTGTAAATCGGGTGAAGGTTCATCGTAATTGACGGTTCCGAACCAAAACTGAGCAGAACCTTGAGAACCTGTATACGTCATCAGATAATTGATGCGTGCCTGATTCTCGACAACGTAAGGAATCATCGTCTCGCGGTAGGTATCCGCATAATTGTGCAGCGCCAAAGCGATCTGCTTCAATCGGTTCTTACACTGCATTCGCCGCGCCGCCGCACGCGCCTGCTGAACGGCCGGCAACAACATGCCGATTAAAATTCCAATGATGGCGATGACGACCAGAAGTTCCACCAGAGTGAAACCGGCCCCTGTACGGTGTTTTCGATGCATTCCACAATCCTCGTTGTCTTCCGCATTCGCGGAAAGGAAGCGTCGCAACCCGAGCGCAGGATGGATCGACATCGAGATTGTTTGATCAGCGAAACCACGCGACCCGAAGCATTCGCGGACGGTCAATCGGTATCAGACAACGCGACGTTCCCCATTCCCCGAGGGTACGACGATAAAAACGAACGTTCGGGCAGGTCTTCTGACTTCTGAATCATCCTCAGCTTAAGCCTTCCCATGCGTGGAATTCGTTCGATTTCGCACGATCACAGTGGCTGTCGATTAAGCTTCGTCCTCAGTTACAGCGGCGGGACCGCAACGGATTTGCACCGTTTTCCCTATTCTCCGAATCGGCAACAAGCCGAACTTCGGCACCCAAGTTCGCAGTTGAGTGTATCAATACCAAACGTCTCGTCAATGCGAAATCGAAAAGATTTCCCTGAACAGGGCAATCGCTCGTCGCGTCCCGTTGAAGCGACGCGTCCGGGTTCCGATGGCGAGCAACAGAACCTCAAGCGATCACATCATGCAGCACATGGCCGTGTACATCCGTCAAGCGGAAATCGCGTCCTCCCGAACGGAAGGTCAGCGCTTCGTGATCGATGCCCAACTGATGCAAGACGGTCGCCCAAAGGTCATAGGTCGTGCATCGATTCTCGACGGCATGATACCCGAACTCGTCGGTCGCTCCGTAAGTGACGCCTCCCTTGATTCCTCCACCCGCCATCCAGAGACTGAATCCGAACGGGTTGTGATCGCGTCCGCCGGACCCTTGCGAAAACGGAGTTCTTCCAAACTCACCGGTAAAGACAACCAGCGTTTCGTCCAGCAGATCTCGCGCACTGAGATCCTTTATCAAAGCCGCGATGGGACGATCGACTTGATACGCCATCAACCGATGTCCCTGTTCCAATTGACCATGTTGATCCCACGGGTTTCCCGCATTCCCGGCACCGATGCCACGCGTCAGACACGACAATTCCACAAAGCGAACTCCCTTCTCGACCAGTTTGCGGGCCAACAACGCCTGACGACCATACGCCGCGAGAAGCTTGTCCGAATCATCGATTCCGTACGAACGAAGCGTTGCCTCTGATTCATCCGAAATATCACAAACGTCGGGAACGGAGGTTTGCATTCGAAAAGCGGTCTCGTAGTTCTCGATGGATGCTTCAATTTGCTGGTCGTCGGCGAGCGTGGCGAACTGACGATCGATTTGCCGCACAAAATCGAGACGTCGCCGCTGAAGCGTCATCGCTTGAGCAGGTTGAATGTTCTCCACCGGCATCGTTTTGTCGGCTTGCAGAATCGAAGCTTGATGCTGCGCGGGCAAATATCCGCTGCCGAACATTCCCGCTCCACCCAGCGGAGCGGTAGCGCCAGCGCTTTGCAGAACCACGAATCCCGGCAGGTTCTCATTGGCCGAACCCAAACCATAACTGATCCAAGCACCGGCGCTGGGATGTCCCAGAAACGGAAAGCCGGTATGCAACGCATAATTTGCTTGTGCATGCTCGTTGACCTTCGTTGTCACCGATCGCACAACAGCTAGATGGTCGGCACACGTTCCGATTTCCGGAAAGATCTCGCTGATCTCCAATCCGCTGTCGCCGTATCGCTTGAAGTTGAAGGGACTTGCGAAGATCGAACCATTGTTGTTGAACTGCGTTCGTTCCACCTTCAACGGCATTGGTTTTCCGTGATCTTTCGCCAGTCGAGGCTTCGGGTCAAACGTGTCAACGTGTGAGAAGCCACCCGACATAAAGCATAAGATAACACTCTTCGCTTTGGGTTGCGGTGATTGCGAAGACGGAGTAGCCCGCAGTTCGCGCTGCAGCATGCTGGAAAGAGCGACCATTCCAAACCCGGTACCGCACGTTTGCAGCCACCGCCGACGCGTGGGCAATGTGTTTTGATCAGCGAACATAAATGAACTCCTTCAGGTTCAGCAGCGCATGCGCAAGATCGATCCAAGCTTGTTGCGGCTTTGGCTGCGGCCCCAATGCTTCCTGTTGTTGTTGCAATTCGACCAAGCGTTCTCGTTGCTTCGTCAATTGTTGTCGTTGTGAATCCTGCAACGAAGCTTCAATCTGCTGGTCGGTCACGATCCCAATCGACGAACCAGCCAGCGACTGAACTTGCGACGGATTGAGCGCGAAATCATAGAGGCGCGCCGCAAAGATGCGACCTTGCAGCATCCGGTTTCCCGACGCCGACGTGCCGTGTCGCATTCCGAGTAAGATCTGGGTTTTAGCCCCCTGAAATGCTTGACTCGCCGCTTTGTAGGCTTTGCCATAAAGCTGACCATTGCGGTAGCAAGTAATCGTTCCATCCTCGGCATACGTGATGATCAGATGAATCGGCTGCGTTGCGGCCTCGTCATCCGGCGTTGCGCCGAAAGGCTGCGTCCGACGAAAGTTGTTGCTTCCGCTGAGCCAGTGCCGCGGGTTTTGCTCGCCAAAGACGATCGCATCGAAGATGACGCCATCGACCGTCTGCACCGAAAAAACACCACCGCCTGCTTGCTGCAGGGTGTCGAGCTGCACGATCGCTTCAAGCGATTTCACGGTCAAATCGCGATCGATCGGAGGAGTCTGCGCCCAACCCTGCCCATCGAGAACCAACGCCCCGTTCTGGACCGTTGCCGATCCATGATACGCCAGAGGCAGGCTGGGCGCTTGTTCGTTCAGCGGTTTGTCAAACGACCATCCCGCAATCGGATCGGGAACCGACGCCTTATCATCCGTTGTCGCTACCTCTTTCTCTTTCGCGAACTCCTTTAGCAATCGTTCTCGGACCGGCTCGATGATTTGATCAATCGACGCTTTGACGCCACGGATCTCACCGGTGACGTGTTCTCTTTGTCGCTGCAAGGCTGCGTATTCGGAGCGCATTCTTTCCAAGAACGCCATCGCATCTTGACGTTGCCGCGGCGACGGATCATTGGACAACGCGCGACGCCACATCCGCGTCACTTGCTCGACTTCTCGGGACGCTTCCGATGCGGGCTCCGCGTCGCTCGTATTCAGAACGGCATCCGCCAGACGTTCCGCCGCACGGATGACAAACGGATCATTCATCATCAGCAACGCCTGCGCCGGAACGTTCGTAACATCACGTCGCCCCTTGCACGTGAACGGCACGGGAGCATCGAACGTCGTCAGAAATGGATCGAGCGCGTTGCGACGAACATCGACATAGACGCTGCGTTGATTGCTTTTGCCGGAGGCCGAACCGGTTGGCGGTTCCATTTGAAGTTGATCCGACACGAACAGCAGAGCGTCGCGAATCGCTTCGGCTTCCAAACGGGTCACCGATCGATACGACAATAAGCGATTGTCGGGATCAATCCGCCGAGCCTTCGCTGATGCGATTGATTGCTGCCGCCAAGCACGGCTGGTCACGATCTCGCGAATCAGTTGCTTGAACGACCAGCCGGAATCGCGAAACCGACTCGCCAAATAATCGAGCAACTCGGGATGACTCGGTGTTTCCCCGAGCCTTCCAAAGTTGTCCGTTGTGGCGACAAGTCCTGTTCCAAACAGATGATGCCAAACCCGATTGACCATCACGCGGGCAACCAGCGGATTGTCGTCGGCCACTAAATCCTCAGCCCACTGGCGACGACCGCTCAATCGCGTTTGATATGGCGTGGCGTCGATGACTTCAAGAAAGCGACGCGGGACCGCATCGGCGGGTTGCTTGTGATCGCCGCGAATGAATAACGGGTGGTCGCGTCCGGCCCATTCATCCA
Source organism: Pirellulaceae bacterium (assembly GCA_041399105.1). Lineage (GTDB taxonomy): Bacteria > Planctomycetota > Planctomycetia > Pirellulales > Pirellulaceae > Rosistilla. The sequence goes on from JAWKTL010000003.1 coordinate 178,224, forward strand.
CTGAAGGAACGCGTGTCGCCACCGGAATCTCCAGTTCCAACTGTCGATAACGACTCACAAGCGGTTCGGCACTGGGGAGGTCTTTCAGAGCGTTGGGCAACAGACCCTGAGCGATCAGTTGATCCAAGAAAATCGCTCCAGCATCATCAATCGAGTCGTCGCTCCACGCTTGGACTGACCGTTCAATGGCGGAACGAAAGAGTGCCTCCAAGTCCTCCAGCGAATCCGGTCTCTGGTCGGACGCGAGTTTCATCAGCGGAGCGAGATCCTCCCGCCAATCGGTTGGTTGTGGTTGTCCTTTGGGGATGACAACCGCTTGGCGAATTCCGAACCAGGAACGATCGCGATCTTTAACCAGCAATGGGGCATCGCGAGCGGTCGCCATTTCAAGATGAAGATCGTCGCCGTTCCAGTAGGCGAGGTCGTAATGTTGCCAGCGCCATTGTGGATATCCATCGGCGTTCAGATTCGTAACGGGATAGACGGTGCCACTGCGAGGATAATTTTGTACGACATAGCGACTTGATGCTTCGCCATCGCCGACGATTTGCAGCCAAACATCGAAATCGCCGTCGAGATGAAAGTCGGGGCTCGTCAAACGGCTGCCGTGCTTTGTGCTGATCGCGTGGGAGATCGCCGCGGAAGGATAAATCCCGCCGATCACGCGTTCGGGTTGTTGCAACGCCGACGCGGATTCGGCGGCCACAAGCGAAAACTGACCGGCTTCGCTACGAATCGCCGCGGGAATGCCGTTACCGCTGACGAACCATTGACTCGCGTCGTCCGGTTTGGCGAAGTCCCAGCGTCGCAAGACCGCCTGCTGTTCAAAGTCGCGACGCGTTCGCTGAAGGTTATCATATCGATCGACATATTGTCCCCAAGCGGCATCAAACGCGGCCCCGTCAGTGACGGCACGACGCATCGTTATTAAAGGCTGTAAAACGCCGTCGGCGTTGCTGTTCGCATCGGCCTGCTTGGCCTTTTCTTCGACTGTTTGGCGAATCTTCGTTGCAATGTCTTGCATGGCGGACCGCCAATCTTTGACAATCGCGGCACGAATCGACTTTTTGGAATCGGCAAGGGTCCGCCGATGAAGGTTCAGGCGATCAGCGGTTTCGATCGCCGCGCGACCCGGACGCGTGGAACTGACAATGCCGAACGTTGCGTAATAATCGCTTTGACTGATGGCGTCGAACTTGTGATCGTGGCACCGAGCGCAAGACACCGTCAGTCCCAAGAATGCTTTGGTGACAACATCGATCGCGTCATCGGTGAATCGCACGCGTTCATCCAGCGCGTCGGTGGGGGCAAAGCCGTGAAAGACCATGCGCCAATGGGCGGTGCCGATCAGCGATTCGTTAATTCCCAGTGCTTCATTGGTACGCGGATTCTCGAGCAGGTCTCCCGCGATGTGTTCGCGTATCAACTGGTTGCAGGGAACGTCCGCCTGAAACGCGCGGATCAAGTAATCGCGATAATGTTCAATGCCGACGATCTGAGGATCGCCCTCGCTGCCGTGCGATTGCGTGTAGCGCAGCCAGTCCATCCAGTGCCGCGCCCAGCGATGACCAAATTGCGGCGAATCGAGAAGTTCATCAACCAGTTGGGCATAGGCGTTCGGATCGCTGCTGGCGACGAAGGCGTCGATCTGCGCCGGCGATGGCGGCAGGCCGGTTGTCGCAAAATAGAGCCTTCGAGCCAACGTGGCTTGGTCCGCCGGAAGGGAGGGCGACAGTCCAGCGTTCTGCAATTTGGCAAGTATAAACCGATCGATCGGCTGGTTCGACCAATCGTTCTCCACGTCAGGGGGCTCCGGCGAAGCAATCGGATTTAGGCTCCACCACTTCGCGCGCTTGTCGCGGATCGTTTCCCAAGACGTTGCCTTCGCCAAGTCGCTGGCCGACGGAGGTTGATCGCGCGGGTCGGGGGCTCCCATGCCGATCCAGCGTTCAAAATCCGCCAGAACGGCGGGGCTCAGTCGAGCGCCCCCTTCGGGCATTTCCAGCCCTTCGATCTCGTGCCGCATGACACGCAGCAGCAAGCTCTCGTTCGGATCGTCGGATATCGGGGCTCCGCTGACGCCCCCACGTTGCAATCCTCGCGATGATCAAGAATCAGCTCCCCTTCGTTGGTTCCGGCGCTGTTGTGGCATTCATAACAATGTTCGATCAAGACCGGGCGAATTTTCGCTTCTGAAGAAATCGATTTGGTCAGCCGAAAGCTGCGACCCGGATGATGTTGCTTCTTGCGATCGGGAAGACGGGGTGAATGTTGTCAATATCGCGAAACAGACGCAAACCGAACGGATGGGGAGGCGGGACATTGCATGGAGCCTCAGAGGCGGGGAAGTTTCGTTTCTGTTGCTCGCCTTAAGCCAACAGATTTGATAATCGGGGACGTCCTCCGTCACGATCCACTTGGACCGTCACATGTCGACGCCATTGTACATCATCCGTCCGCGGAAAGTCGGTGCGAAAGTGAACGCCTCGAGATTCTTCGCGGGCCAACGCGCTGGACGCCATCAACTTGGCGGTTAACAACATGTTTTGCAGTTCCCATCCGTCGGGCGTCTCGAACTGGCGGGGCAAGGCGTAACTGCAGTAGGAGTTGATCGAATCAACCGCCTGCCGCAACGACTCGGCCGAACGCTGAACCCCGCACAACCGTCCCATCAGGCTCTTCAAGGCGTTACGAATATCGCTGATGTCGAGCGGTTCGTGAGGCCCGACCGCTTCGGGACCTTTGATTTTTAACGCTTCGTACCGGTCCGGCATTTCAGCCGCGGCACGCGCCGCCCCTTCCCCCGCATGAGCCCCGTAGACAAGCCCTTCCAGCAGGCTGTTGGATGCCAAGCGATTTGCGCCATGCAGGCCACTGCTGGTCACTTCACCGGCGGCCCACAAACCTGGCAGAGACGTGCGCCCTTCGATATCGACCGAGACACCGCCGATCATGTAGTGCGCGCCGGGCCGAACGGGAATTCGATCCTGCGTGATGTCGAGCCCGAACTCCTGACAAACCTTTGCGATTCCTGGGAAACGCGATTTAACCAGCTTGGGATCGAGATGATTGAGATCGAGATAAACGCACGGATGTTGTGTCTTGGCCATTTGCCGAACGATCGATTGGCTGACGATGTCGCGTGGGGCCAACTCGCCACGCTCATCATATTCATGCATGAAACGGTAACCGCTTGCATCGACCAAGTGCGCCCCTTCGCCTCGAACCGCTTCGGTGATCAAGAAGCGGGAGCTTCCAGCGATGTACAGGACCGTCGGATGGAATTGCATCATCTCCATATCGCGCAGTTCGACGCCGGCTCGATATGCGGCGGCGAAACCATCGGCGGTCGCCACCGGCGGATTGGTCGATTCCCGAAAAATCTGCCCCGCGCCCCCCGTGCAGAGAATCGTTTGCTTTGCCCAAACAAGTGCGGGCTTGCCATCGCCGTTGCTCAACGCCGCGCCGTAACATCGACCTTCGTGGGTCAACAAATCCAAGGTGAAGGCGTTTTCCATGATCTGGATGTTGGGAAGTTGACGCGTGCGATGAATGACCGCACGCATCACTTCGCGACCGGTGGCATCTCCCAGTGCGTGAACGATTCGCTGATGGCTGTGCCCCCCTTCGCGACCGAGCAACAGCGTCCCCGCCTCCGAGTCGAACTGCGTTCCCCAAGCAATCAGTTCTTCGATGCGACGAGGTGCTTCCCGGATGACGGTGTCGACAACGAAGCGGTCGCAAAGGTTCCCTCCCGCAGTCAAAGTGTCCGCAACGTGATTCTCGAAAGAATCGCCATCATCCAGAACGCCGGCGATCCCCCCTTGGGCGTAATTGCTGTTGGACTCCTGAATGCGGTCCTTCGTTACGACCAACACCGTTTGATTTGGCGATGCCGCGTTGGCCGCTCGCAGTCCCGAGAGCCCGCCCCCGATGACCAGCAGGTCGGTAAATCGGTGAAGCACCCGCTTGGGGTGAAACGCGACTAAGTAACGAGGTGTCATGATTCCCTTTTCGCCCAGTGTGTGCGGGTTCGCAAGGCTGGATTGGTTGAAGATGCAATCGCCGAAGAAATATGGCGTGCCGAGCGAACAGCACAAAGATTGCCCGATCGATCCGATTGGACCTTCGCGGACAATAGGTTAATATTTTGCTAAGTATAGACAAACGCAAAGCCGCGTTCATTGGTACACTGCCGGGTATTCGGGGGACAAACTCGCATTCCTGGCTCAGTCCAGAGGGCCGCCATACCGATATCCGCCCCTTTGCGGGGAACGCGATTGACGAATGTCGGGTCAAATCATCTTGGATACGGCAAGTGCGTTCGTTCCCACAGTGATCGATATGTCCGGTTGTTATGCCTAGAGCGTCCACATCGAAAGCCAATTGATAGACACTATCGTAGGATATCGTCAGTCGCGTTCATCATTGCAAGAACGTTTGACGGCACTTGCCTTTTTGAGAGGGGGCTGACCCTTTCATCAACAGTCAATACAACTGATAAAAAGAAACGAATCGCGTACCGAAGGGTCAGACCCCTGGCTGGAACGTCGGTTTCAATCGAATCGAATATTACCAACAAATGAATGATTTGAACGTTCGCAAACGTCGCAGGCCCCGGATGAGCCTGAGCTTCCTGCCGACCATGTTGACCTTGGGTAACGGCACATGCGGCATGGTGAGTATTGCGATGGCTTACAACACGGCGCTGCCCTGGAGCGTCGAAAACAAGCTGTTTACAGCCGGGTGCCTGATCTTCGCTGGGATGTTGTTTGACGCTTTCGATGGCTGGGCGGCGCGTGCGACAAAGCATACCAGCGAATTCGGCGGTCAGTTGGATAGTTTGTGCGACGCGATCACCTTTGGCGTCGCTCCGGCGGTTTTAATTTGGCAATACTCCAATGTTCTGCCGCTGCGAGTGATTTACCCGATTGGCGTTTTGTTCACGCTTTGCACCATCTTGAGGCTGGCGCGATTCAATGTCGAGACGCCCAGCGATGATGCCGAGGATCATGCTTTCTTCGAAGGCTTGCCCAGTCCCGCGGCGGCCGGAACGATTGCCACGTTTGCGATTGCAACTCCTGAACTGGCGGCGCAGCAAAACCTGATCGAGAATCCGAATCTTCAGCACTTGGCCGCCACGGTCTTGGCAAGTTGCCAGTATCTCTTGCCCGCACTGGCCGTTCTGTTAGCCTACTTAATGGTGTCTCGCTTTCGGTACGAACACTTTGTTCCGAAATGGCTCGGTGGTCATTGGACTCCCTTTCAAATCGGTTTAGCGTTGTTTGCGATCATGGCGATTGTCGTCGTCAAGGAACTCGCGTTGCCGATGATGTTTTGTTACTACGCCTTTGAATCTCCGATCCGCAGTTGGCTCCATCCGCCACAGTCGGCGCGGGCCAACCATTAGAATTTATACTTCGCGTGGTCAGAAATGAGGTGATTCGCTTCATTTGACGCGAAGGCATCATTCGAGACCACGCACGGTATAACAATCGAAGTCCGCCCGATGCCGACCCGATGGTCTGTGTCGGCGAAATGTTTGTTATTGGTTCCACTCCCTCAGTCGCCCGGACACCCAAACCGATGCCAATTGATGTTGCACCCGCGAAAACGCCTCGCCGGAAGGAAGGTCGCTCACCCAACAAGAAGTCAGGGAAGAAAGCCGAAAAGGCTCAGCTTTACAAGCAACTTGCTCCCGCCTATGAAGTCTTGTTTCCGTTGGTGATTCGCAATCACATTCGCACCAGCATCGAGTCATTGAAAATTCCCGCCGAAGCAAAGGTTCTGGAGGTGGGAATCGGAACTGGAATCTCCATGCCTGTGTACCCGACCGATGCGCAGGTCACCGGTATCGATCTGTCTGAATCGATGCTGGAGGTGGCTCAACGTCGGATTGACCGCGAGGGCTGGAAGCACTTTCAGTTACATGCAATGAACGCCGAACAACTCGACTTTCCCGACAACAGCTTCGACTTTGTAACGGCGTTTCATGTGGTCACCGTCGTTTCCAATCCGCGTCAGATGATGTCGGAGATTACCCGGGTTCTTAAGCCAGGTGGACAATTGCTGATCATCAATCATTTCCGCAGTCGGCGGAAGTGGATCGCCAACGTGGTCGATCGAGCCGACAGTGTCACGCGACATTTGGGTTGGCGCACGACTTTGGAATGTCAGGAGGTGATGGATGGCTTGCCACTGGAAGTCGAGCGGCATTACAAGTCCTCACCATTTTCGCTGTTCACAATCATCACCGCCAGAAGGATCTAGCGGCCTGCATTTCACGCCCCCACGGCAAGCAGACCAAACGTTGCCGCATCAAGGACCGAAAAGGATACCGAAGTTTTTATGAATGGATCGTTCAACAGCATTCCCGAAGCGGTTGAAGCCATCGCTCGAGGTGAAATCGTCATCGTGCTGGACGCGGAAAACCGCGAGAACGAAGGAGACTTCATCTGTGCGGCGGAGAAGGCGACCGTCGAGAACATCAACTTCATGCTGTCCGGACGCGGACAATTGTGCGTGTCCGTACTTCCCGACGTTTGCATGCGTCTGGACCTGCACCCATTGGTCGAGCGGAACGACGCACCGTTGAAGACGGCCTTCATGACTCCGGTCGACCACCGCAATGGACGAACCGGGATTACGGCGGCGGAGCGATCGGAAACAATTCGCGCTCTAACCGATCCGAACAGCAAAGCGGACGACTTCGTTCGGCCGGGACACGTCTATCCCCTGCTGGCCAAGGAAGGGGGTGTTCTACGACGCGCTGGGCACACCGAAGCGGCGGTCGATCTGGCTCGCATGGCCGGCTTGCGGCCCGCCGGAGCCCTGTGCGAGGTGCTCAGCGAATCGGGAGATCGGGCGACGCGCGACGACTTGTTGGCCTTGTCGCGAAAGCATGGCCTGAAGATTATTACGATCGAAGAGCTGATCGCCTATCGCCGCATCAACGAAAAGCTTGTGTCGCGGACCGCTCAGGCAAAGCTGCCGACCATCTTTGGCGAGTTCAAGATCATTGTCTATCAAGTGCAATTTGAAACCCAGGAACCGATCGCGCTGGTTTATGGCGATCTCCTTACCGGCGATGGCTTGCCTCCGTTGGTGCGCATGCACAGCAGTTGCTTCACCGGCGACTTGGTGAATTCGCTTCGTTGCGATTGTGGCGATCAATTGCGGATGGCGTTGCAAGTGATCAGCCAAGAAGGTCGCGGCGCACTGGTGTATCTGCCCCAGGAAGGACGCGGTATTGGGTTGGCGCAGAAGATTCGAGCTTACGCTTTGCAGGATCAAGGGCTTGATACGGTGGAGGCAAACCACGCACTTGGCTTCAAAGCGGACATGCGAGATTACGGCGTTGGCTTGCAAATTCTGAAAGACCTCGGCCTGCGTGAAATCCGTCTGTTAACGAACAATCCGAAAAAGACGGAAGCTTTCAATCTGCGAGGTTTCGATTTGCGAGTTGTCGATCAGGTGCCGATCATTTCACCCACGAACGAACACAATCTGCGATACTTGCAGACGAAGCGTGACAAATTGGGACATAAATTGCCGACCGATCCGACCGAGACCGACCAATGACTTCCGATCGCTCGCAGGCTTGGCAACCGGAACATCTCGCCATCATTGGTGTTGGGCTGCTCGGCGGCTCCGTCGCCTTGGCTGCGAAGCAACGCTGGCCTTCGCTAAAGGTCGTTGGCTCGTCGCGAAAAGAGGAAACTCGCCAGCGAATGATTGAACTGGGGATCGTGGATCAAGCCTATGCCGATGTCGAAACGTGTGTCGCTTCGGCGGACCTGATTGTCGTCGCGGCACCCGTTGTGCAAATTGCCTCCATGCTTCCGATGATATCCGCCGCGTCCCCGCCCGATGCGACGATTACGGATGTCGGAAGCACAAAGCAAGCGATTGTCGACGCGGCGGAATTGGATGCGGCGGCCGCCGCTCGATTCGTTGGCTCGCACCCTATCGCCGGCAGTGAGAAATCTGGCTTGGAATACGCCGTGGCGAACCTGTTTCGCGGGAAGCATTGCATCGTCACATCGACGGATCGAACGGATCAAAAGCGTCTGGAACAAGTGAGCCAGTTTTGGCGACAACTGGAATGTCGCGTCGTCACGATGAGTCCGCAACAACACGACACGGCGCTGGCCGCAGCCAGTCACATGCCTCATATTGTCGCCGCCGCATTGGCTCAGAGCCTGCCGATGGAGTTTGCTTCTTTGACTGGAACCGGCTTTAACGACACAACGCGAATTGCCGCTGGAGACCCTTTAATGTGGCGTCAGATCGTGGAGGCAAACGCCTCATCCGTTCTCGATCAATTGGAGCGTTTTGGTTCCCGGTTGGAGTCCTTTCGCGATGCGATCAAACGAGCTGATTGGGATGGTGTTGAAAGATTGTTTTCCGACGCCCGCACCGCCAAACAGCAAATCCTTAGGGTCGTGGACAGGGCGACGAGTCCAGATCTCTAATCTCGGGGGGTGGGACAACGTTGCGAGGCCTGATGTTTGGTTGATCGCGAGGCCTCGTAGCGCGAGCATGTCGCAGGATCGACTGGAGAGCATTGGCGCAAGATAACATCAAACGGGTTCATCATTGATAGAAGTACCTCGACATAGGTCTTTCGGATAAATCTGCCGTTGAACGCTGCTTTCGCACGCTTCCCAAGGAACGGACGCTAGCGAATTCCGGCTGATTTCGTTTTGTTTACTGGCTTATGCCGACTTGCTTGCCACGTCCATTGCCGCCAGCCCGAATATTTAACCCTGACAAGCCACTGGGTTCATTGCATATCGCGAATTCTAGGCGATACTATATCAATGCTGAACGCGTTTGATGTTATGTTGCGCCAATGTTCTTCAGTTGATCTTGCGACATGGTCGCTCTAAGGCGTAATCCCCGTGTTGCTGTTGTCCGGTGTGGAGCGTTCAAAGAGGAGACTGCCGATGCCATTGTTTGAAATTGAAACAACCGCCCATATCATCATCACCTGGGCTGACAACGAAGAATCCGCTCGCGAAGTTGTTGTCGATGCCTATCCGACCGATCGAATCATTCGGCTGACAAAGCGTCCTCGAGACAGTTGGGTGATCTCCAAGGGTGCTCTTGGCCTGACAACCACTTCGCTCGATCCATGCGTTACCGCTCGCGATTGCTTAGCGAAATCGTCGGGGGATAAGGTCCATGCGATTCGCTTGTATATGAACGAAACGGGGACCGACCTCGATGCAGCGCGAAAGGTCATCGAATCGAACATGGTGATGGGCTGGTGATTCGCTTCATATAACGCGAAGGCATCATTTCGGACCACGCACGGTATAACGGCCTTTGATGATCAAGTTGGAGCCGCTGGCACGAAAAAATCGCCTGTCGGGATCCCAACAGGCGAAAAGCGAATTTCGATAATGTACAATTCCCAAGCCGAGTCGCCTTGGTAAAGGCAACAGCCATACAGGCGAAGGCTGCTGAAGAACTGTTCTCTTAACGTTTCGAGAACTGGACGCCGCGACGGGCACCGCGCAGACCAGGTTTCTTACGCTCTTTCATGCGAGAATCGCGTGTCAGGAAGTCGCCGTCGCGAAGCGTGTGAAAGTGCTCTTCGTTGAAACCGACCAAAGCACGCGCCAAGCCCATGCGGACGGCACCTGCTTGACCTGTCGTGCCGCCACCGTGGACGCGAACCATCACATCGACGGCATCAGCGACCGAGCAAGCCTGCAAGGTTTCAGTGATCGCTTTACGGTCCTTGTCGTTGACAAAGTACTCTTCCAGCGGCTTGCGATTGACGGTCACCTTGCCACTGCCGGCACGAACGCGAACGCGAGCGATCGACGATTTGCGACGACCGGTCCCAAGGCAATCACCGTTAATTTTGTCTTTCTTTACTGCAACCATAACTTAAGAATTCTGAAAAAGTAACTTTGCTGAACTCGCGGCATTGCGAGAAATGGATTAAGGCTGAACAACGAACCAACGCTGAAGAGCCCTTGGAGAATGATCAGTTTGACGCGGCGACCACTTTGCCGACACGGTTCAATGGCTCGGGCTGTTGAGCTTGATGGGGGTGTTCATTACCCGTGTAGATCTTCAGCTTCTTGAGCATGTGGCGGGCGATTTTGTTCTTCGGAAGCATCCGGCGAACCGCATGATAGAGCAAGTCTTCGGGCTTACGGTCCTGGCGATCTTGGTAGCTTTCAAGCTTCAACCCTGGATGTCCGGTATACCAAGTGAAGTGACGATGCTCCATCTTTCGCCCGGTCATCTTGATCTTCTCGACATTCGTGACGATCACAAAGTCGCCGACATCAATATGTGGGGTGTATTCGGGGCGATGCTTCCCCATCAAGATCACGGCAATATCGCTGGCAAGTCGACCAAGCGTTTGGTCGGTCCCATCGGCGATGAACCATTTTTTCTTGATCTCGCCTGGCTTGGCACTGAAAGTACGCTGACTGGGCACGGTTAATTCCTCTTCATCCAAGATGCAACCCAGCGGGCGGCACCACTAAATATACGTAAATATCTGTCAAGAAAGCATTTAGGGAATGCCAGCAACGTATTTCGTCTGACATGATATACGGTCAGATCGGCTTGCCTGCACCCATGCTTTGTCAAATTTTGGCTTGGGGAACCGCAGAGTATATTCCTTGTGATCAATCTTCACAAGCGGCGTTTTCGGGCATTTTCGCTTCCTTTCATGGACGATTGCCACCAAAGGGGATTCCCGTTCGCGACTCTTGAACAAATCGTCGATCTGCGATCCGCTGGCCATCTCCGCAACTGCGCCCATCGAATGCTGGAACCCGACTTCCATTGGCCTAGCATTTGCCACCTCTCGTACCCAGTCAATTCGACATTCACCCTTTAAACGGAGGAAGATAACATGGGTCTATTTACCAGTACCGAGTTTAACTCGCTTGATGAGCTTCTTGTGGAACAATTGCAGGACCTCTACGACGCTGAGAACCGATTGCTTGACGCTTTACCAAAGATGGCTGACGCAGCAACGTCACCGGAGCTGAAGCAAGCGTTTCAAAGTCACCTGCAGGAGACGAAGGGGCAGGTCAATCGACTGGAGCAAGCGTTCAAGATGCTCGACAAATCGGCCAAACGCGAATCGTGTGAAGCGATGAAAGGGCTGATCAAGGAAGGCGAGGAGATGATCGAAGCGAAAGGCGATCCTGGCGTGAAAGACGCCGCATTGATCGCTGCCGCACAACGTGTGGAGCATTATGAAATGGCTGGCTACGGTTCGGCTAGAAATTTTGCTCAACGTTGCGGTCGTCAGGACATCGCCGAGTTGCTGCAACAAACCTTGCAGGAAGAAGGTAATGCTGACAAGAAGTTGACCGAAATTGCTGAAACATCGGTCAACGCGGCGGCTGCGAAGGCATAGCCTGCCCGCACGGGTCGGAAACAGCCGATCAAAAACGTGCGTTGCTTTAAGGTAGCTCGTTGGTTCCAACCTTGACTCTTGGTGGGACCGCCGAGCTATCGATCGACCGATCCTTGCGATAAATGCGCACACGACTACCACTCTCTTCTTATGTCGTTCCGGTTGCAGTGTTATACCGTGCGTGGTCCGGAATGATGCCCTCGCGTCAAATGAAGCGAATCACCTCATTTCTGACCACGCGACGTATAATCGCCAGAAGCAGAGCTGAATTCCTGCCCATTCGCTGTTCTCGGCAAAGGGACTCGTTGCCTTATCCACTACCGGTGCGCAAGAACGCAAGGCAAATGCGTTGCGGATCGACTATGATGAACGCCCAGTATTGATTTCCGGGTTGCTCGTCGACCTCGAAGCCACTTCGTCGAAGCCCTCGGAGGTCGAGCGTTTATAAGTCGTGTGGTGAGAAATGAGGTGATTCGCTTCATTTAACGCGAAGGCATCATTTCGGACCACGCACGGTATAAGTACCTCGGCAGAAGTCTTTGGATAAGATCAACCGTTTAGCGTTAGGTCACGGTTCTGGAAAACCGGACGTTTGCGGTTTCCGGCTGATTCCGTTTTGTTCAATGACTTATGCCAAGGTGTTCAGAAATGCAAACCGAATCCGAGTCCTCCTGTTGCGTTTATTTTCACTTAGTTCAATGAAGCACTTCATATTGCAAGCCGTCTGCGCGGCGGTAGCCTCCGCAATTCACTGCATCGGAATCGTCGGTGCGGCGGAGTTGGCCCGTCCGAATATTGTTTTGGTCATCACCGACGATCAGGGTTATGGCGACTTGGCTTGCTATGGCAATCCGGTGATTAAGACTCCGCATATTGATGCCCTCGCGGCGGAATCGTCGCAGATGTCGGACTATCACGTCGCGCCAACTTGTTCGCCGACGCGAGCGGCGCTGATGACGGGGCATTGGACGGATCGCACAGGCGTCTGGCATACGGTGAACGGTCGTTCGATGCTGCGTGAAAATGAAGTGACGATCGCGCGGTTGCTCAAAGAGGCGGGATATGCGACGGGTCATTTCGGCAAATGGCATCTTGGGGATAACTATCCTTACCGAGCGGAAGATCGCGGGTTCACGGAAGTCTATCGGCATGGTGGCGGTGGCGTGGGGCAAACGCCCGATCTCTGGAACAACGCGTACTTTGATGGTCATTACTTTCACAACGGCCAAGTCGTCGCGGCGAAGGGTTTTTGCACCGATGTCTTTTTTGAACAAGCTCGCCACTTCATCCGCGAGCAGGCGGAAAGGAAACAGCCTTTCTTCGCTTACATCGCGACCAACGCCCCGCACGGACCGTTGCATGCTCCGCGGAAATACCTTGACATGTATCCCGACCAGCCGCCTGGCATCGCTGCCTTCTTCGGAATGATCACGAATATCGACGACAATGTGGGCTCGCTGCGACGATTGCTCGATGAGCTGAATATCGCGGAAAACACATTGTTCATCTTCACGACCGACAACGGCACCGCGTCTGGAGCGAAAGTCTTCAACGCGGCGATGCGAGGAGCGAAAGGGAGCGAATACGAAGGCGGACATCGCGTGCCGTTGATCGCTCACTGGCCAGCAGCCGGCTGGAATCGTCATTCCGTTAACGACACGCTTTGCCACGCCGTTGACATCGCGCCGACATTGCTGGATGTGGCTGGCACGAAGAAGCCTGATTCGATCCGCTTTGATGGCGTTTCGATTCGTCCGCTGCTTGATCCCGCGGGCGATCGGCACGATTGGCCGTACGACCGCATGCTGGTCACCGATTCGCAGCGTGTCCGCGATCCGATCAAGTGGAAGCAGACGGCCGTCATGTCGGGACGCTGGCGGTTGGTCAATGGGAAAGAGCTTTACGACATCAAAGCCGATCCGGGGCAACAAGCGAACATTATTAATGATCATCCCGAGCAAGCATCGAAGATGCGGTTGTTCTACGACAAATGGTGGGAAGAGCTGGAGCCAACGTTTTCGCAAACAACCGAAATCCACCTTGGTCATCCCGAGCATCCAGTGGTTGTCATGACCGGGCACGACTGGATTCAGGAAGCACTGCCGCCTTGGAACCAGCAACACATTCGCCAAGCATCCGGCTACGGCAAGCCACAACCCGTCGGGAATCGTGCCGAACGATCGCCCGCGAATCGCAAGGAGCGGGAACATTCGAGGCATCTGGGACACTGGGCGGTCAAGGTTATCAACGCCGGTATCTACGAGATTGAGTTGCGTCGCTGGCCGGTCGAAGCCGACGAATCGATCACCGCGGCGTTGCCAGCGGAGAGCGACGTCCCAGGCGCGTCGAAAGCGTATCGATCGTATCCCGGCAAGGGGATTCCCGCCGTTACCGCGACGTTACGAATCGATGAACAAGATCTTGAGCACAAGAAGGTCGCGTCCGAAGACAAATGTATTGTCTTCACAACAAGACTTTCCGCCGGGTCGCATCGCTTGGCGCCTGTCTTCACCGATAGCAACGGAGACGAGGTCGGAGCATACTACGTTGTCGTCAGAAGTCAGCGATGAGCAAAACCCTAATGAGGAGACAGGATATGAAACCGGCGAATCAGTACATTATCAAGGGGCTGGCATGCGTGACGGCTTTCTTCGCCTTGACGGCATCGGCTGAAGAAAGACCGAACTTCATCTTGATGATGGGGGATGATCACGGTTGGGAAGAGACCGGATATCACGGCCATCCTTATGTGAAAACGCCGGTGCTGGACGAAATGGCGGCGTCGGGTCTCAATTTCGATCGTTTCTATGCCGCTCACCCAACGTGTTCTCCCACCCGCGCGAGCTTTCTGACCGGTCGTCACCCCAATCGGATGGGAACGTTTGAGCCCGGCTGGTCGATGCGTCCGGAAGAGATCACGATCGCCCACCTCCTTTCCGAACGAGGTTATCACTGCGGACATTTCGGCAAATGGCATGTGGGCACTGTTAAGAAGGAATCGCCGCTCAACCCCGGTGCGATGGGATTCGATGAGTGGCTTTCTCACGACAACTTCTTTGAACTCAACCCCTCTCTTTCGCGGAACGGCGCGCCGCCGGAAGTGATCGATGGGGAAAGCTCCGACATTTTGATTGACGAAACGATTCGTTTTGTAGATCGCGCTCAACAAGAAAAGAAACCGTTCTTGGCTATCGTTTGGTTCGGCTCGCCACACGAACCGTATCAAGGTCTGGAGCAAGACCTCGCATTGTACGATGACTTGCCGGCAAAGTACACAAAGCGTGTTCGCCTAACATCGAACCAGACCGGTCAGCCGACCACTCGTCCTCAAGGCGAAGTGCTTCGCGAACGCTACGCGGAAATCACCGCGATGGATCGTGCGATCGGCAAGCTCAGAAAACATCTTGCAACAACTGGACTACGCGATCAAACGTTGCTGTTCTATTGTGGCGACAACGGCACGTCTCCCGAAAGCGCTCTCGGCATGCCGCATCGAGGCGTCAAGGCGCAGGTTTATGAAGGGGGCATCCTTGTTCCCGGACTGATTGAATGGCCCGCGCGGATTTCGTCGCCGCGCGTTTCAAATGTTCGCGCCTGTACAAGCGACCTGCTTCCGACGCTGTGCGCCATCACGGAAACACCATTGCCCAATCGCACGCTCGATGGCATTGATCTGACTCCGGCATTCGATGGCAAGCTACAGGAGCGTCCCACGCCACTCTATTTTTGGCAGTATCAAACGTCTCGCTTCGCGGGAATCAATCCACGCCCCTACGTTCCCGCTGAAATGCAACAGGGGACGACTCCGTTAGTCAAGTTCATGGCGGGCAAAGCGACCCGCGACTTTCGGAATGTTCATCAGCCGCCGATCAATGACGCCGATTTTCTCGGCCCCCGCGCGATCATTGACGGTGATTACAAGCTGGTCATTCACGAACGGAAGAATGGCAATGTCCGACGGGAACTCTTCGATCTTTCGTCCGATCCCGCCGAAGCGTCGAACTTGATCGATTCCGATCCGAAGCGCGGCCAGCAACTTGAATCACGATTGACCCAGTGGCAGAACTCGGTACTTGGCAGTGTTGTCGGTTCGGACTACAAGTAGGCGTCGCGCGGGCGGGAGGGAGATGCCGCCGGTGCGAAGACTGGCTTCATCCCGCCGATGGGAATGGTGAAGCAACGCCGAAAACGTGACCGTCATTGTGTTATAACATGCGTGGGCTGAAATGATGCCTTCGCGTCAAATGAAGCGAATCACCTCGTTTATCTTTCTTGAGCATAACTCGTTTAACGGCAAGCCGAAGGCGACGGCGAAACACTGGAAAACGTCGCCTTCGGCTTGCCGTTAAACGAAAAAACTTATGCGTTGGTGCTTATTTCATCGCACACTTGGTATTAGCAATGTTCCGATCCTCCATCGATCGACGAAATTTCCTGACACGAATGACAACAGCGTCGGCGATGACGGCGCTGGGCGTGCGGAGAAGCATTGCGACTGATCAGAAACCTCAGTCGATTGGCTGTGACGTATTCGTATATGGATCGACGCCAGGTGGGATCGCGGCCGCGATTCAAGCTGCTCGACGTGGTTGTCGCGTCTTATTGGCTTGCCCCAAGCGAAACGCGGGTGGTATGGCCGCAAGTGGTTTGTGTACGACGGATGCCGTGCGGCGCGAGCTGTTCGGTGGATTGGTCGCCGAGTTTATCGCCGCGGTTCGTCTGAAGTATGTCAGCGATCTCGGTGAAGCATCGCCGGATTGGAAGCTGATTCATGATGGTTGGCACTACGAACCGTCGGTCGCCGAAGCCGTGTTTGACGCGATGCTGGCTAAAGAACAACAGCAACTCACCTTCCTGCGAGGGCATCACGTTGTCAGCGCGAACGTTCAGCGGGACCGCATCGTGAGCGTTTCATTGGAGACGCCGGACGCCAAACCGATAGAAGTCGTGGCCGGCACTTATATCGATGGGACGTACGAAGGGGATTTGGCCGCGAAGGCGAACGTTCCCTGTCGTGTCGGTCGGGAGGGACGCGACGAGTTCGGTGAATCGCTGGCCGGCATCCACTACATGGACTGGAAGTCGGGAAAACAGATCCTCACGAAGGATACCGGAGAACCGTCACCGGCGATTCAAGCATTTTGCGCGCGTTCGATTTTTACAACCGACGCCGAACGGATGATTCCGCTGCGCAAGCCCGACACCTACGAACAGCACCTGCCCGACCTGCTGCCATTGCTCGATGACTTTCGCAGCGGACGTGTGGGGCAATGCACGTTGGGCACGCGTTTACCGCGACAGAAGTATCAATTGAACGGTTCAATCGTTCGAGCGACGAGTTTGAACTGCCCCGGCGTCAGTTGGACGTGGCCGGAGGCGGAGCGGCACCACCGCGAGCGACTGGAGCGATTTCACATTGATCATGCCGCCAGCTACGCTTGGTTCCTGCAGAACGATCCTCGCGTGCCGGAGGATACGAGATCGATCTGGAAGCGAGCGGGTCTGCATCGCGACGAGTTCGCCGACAACGAGCACTGGCCGTGGCAAATCTACGTGCGGCAAGGGCGTCGCATCGAAGGACGCCAACGCGTTACGCAGCACAATTTTATCGTTGATCCGAAAACCGGACGGACTCCGACCGTCGAACATCCGATCGCGATCGGCGAGCATTCGTTTGATGTGCATCCGTGCCATGATCGGCGATTCGCCGTGGACGGCTGGATGGAAGGAGTCTTGTGGTATCCGAAGAAAGCGTTTGGTCCAGCTCAGCCAGGGCAGGTGCCCTACGGGGCGATGCTGCCCGGATCGATCGACAATTTGCTCGTCCCAGTCGCCTTGAGCAGTACCCATATCGCGATGTCGGTGCTGCGAATGGAGCCGCTTTGGATGACAACCGGTCAAGTCGCGGGCTTGGCGGCGGCGTTGGCTGTGGAACGCAACACGCATGTGGCGGACATCGATCCCGATGAATTGCCTCGCATGCTTCGTTTGAAGATTGACCCGTATTCGTGACCGTGGTGAGCGAAATGGCAATGCGGAGGTCGGAGAAGGAATGTTCGGACGTTCAAGCGAGATCGCTCAGCGAGTGACAACGCGGGAAAGTGAAGTTCTGAGGAGTTCCCACGTTTTGGACATTCTCGCTCGCGGAGCGGCGATTCATTGGAAGCGACTTACTTTTCAGCGTCGGCCTTTGCTTTAGCTTCCTGAGCGGCCGACAATTCCGGGTTCGGCGTAGCGTCACCTTCTTCAAGGCCGAGCATCCATTTCATTCCTCCCAGCAGCGACGCCATATAAGTCTCATTCGTCCAGATGTCCTCGCGATGTCCGAGACTCATGTGCATCGCTTTGCCTTCGCCGTAGTTCTTAACCCACAAGATCGGCACGTGATACGGCTTTTTGAGTTCCGTCTTCGCCATATTCAAACTCATCAAGACACGGACCTTTTCGGGCTGCCAGTTCTTGAACTGATAAATCTCATCCTTCAAGGTAACCTCGTCTCCCCACGGCTTGCTGGCGGGATGCGCCTTGTCGTGAACCGTGATCGTGACGGTTGATCCGGAGCCCCAGGGATGACCATTGAATGTTCCGCCGATCATGTCCCAGTATGGCTCGTAGTTATGGAAGGTGTCGGCCGCTGAGTGGGTTCCGATAAATCCATGCCCTTTTTGTTTCAACCAGTCGTTCAGGAAGTACTCCAGGTCTTCCTTCGCGATCGGCAGGTTACCCGTGGTGTAGAACAAGACCAAGTCGTAGTGCTGCAGCTTCTCTTTGGTAAAGTCTTTGGCCACATCCTGAGTGCAATCGGCGCGGAATAGGCCGCTGGAAATTCCCAGTTCGGTGATCGCGCGTTCGGCTGGGGACAGCGGTGCCTTATCGCGATTGACGCTTCCATGCTTGAACCCCGCACTTTGCGTCACCATCAGCAATCGCGCCGGCTCAGCGAAGGAAGTCGCGGCCAGCAACAGAACAAGGGTCATTGAAAACAAGGCTTTAGCCATGAAGAAGGGTCTCCGTTGAAGTAAATTGGAAGGGGCGTAAGCTTGATAGTTTACTTGACTTTTGGCCTTGCGTGGTCGTAAATAACACAATTGCATCGTCGCGAGCGAATCGCGTCCTCCGACCGATCCTTGTGAGAAGTTCTTGGAATGGCGAATATCACCAGCCGCAAACTGCTTTGGTTCAAAGGAGGCCTGTTCGTCCTGCTCGGAATGATCGCGGCGGGCTTGCTGATCGCCCGCACTCCCAGCCTCACATCGGCAATTTTGCTGGCGATCTGCGTTTGGGCTTTCTGCAGGGCGTACTACTTCGCTTTCTACGTGATCGAGCACTATGTTGATCGTGACTTCCGCTTTGCCGGGCTTTGGGATTTCGCGAAATACGCGCTGTTGGGACGTTCTCCCGACAGACGTTCCGAAAATTGAACGCCATCCTTTGCCGTAAGTCACGAATGCGAAGCGTTTCAATCGATCATGCGTCGTGTTAGATCTTGGTAGGCATCAATGCGACGGTCGCGAAGGAAAGGCCAATGCGTCCGCACGACGTCGATCATGTCCAAGTCGCAATCCGCGCTGACGATCTGCGGCTCTTCGTGGCTGCCTTGGACAATGACCTTGCCGTTTGGATTGGAGATGAATGACCCACCCCAGAACTGCAAGCGTCCCTCGACGCCGACTCGGTTGGGCGCGCCAAGCCACAGCCCGTTGGCAATGCTGTGCGAGCGCATCATCGTCTGCCACGATTCGTACTGAATCGGGCCGTACTCTATTTTCTCCTCGTCGATCCAGCCAATCGCTGTGGGATAGAGCAGAATCTCCGCTCCCGCCAGCGCCATCAAACGAGCGGCTTCAGGAAACCACTGATCCCAACAGACGGCAACCCCCAGCTTTGCAAAGCGCGTTGGGATCACCTTGAATCCCAAATCTCCCGGCGTGAAGTAAAACTTTTCATAGTACAGCGGATCGTCCGGAATGTGCATCTTGCGATACACACCCGCGATCGCTCCGTCGGCGTCAAGTACCACCGCCGTGTTGTGATATAAACCCGCAGCACGTTTTTCAAACAGCGATACGACGATCACGACCCCCAGTTCAGCCGCCAATTCGCTCATTTGATCGGTAGTCGGTCCAGGAATGGTTTCCGCCCAATCGAATTGGCAGTGGTCCTCGCTTTGGCATGGGTATGGCCCATTAAACAACTCTTGCAGGCAGACCACCTGTCCACCTTCGGCTGCGGCTTTGCGGATCTGTTCAATGGCATGGGCAACGTTTTCTTCTTTCGATTGCGTGCATGACATTTGAACCAAAGACAGCTTAACAATTTTGGCCAAGGGAACGTCCTTCCGATTTGCGACTGAAAAGCAACTGAGGCTTTGAAACTTTCATAAACATTTAACGGCAAGCTCGTCGAAACGATGACAGGCTCATTTTATATTGATCGAAAAAATCCGCCACTCGGGCAATGGGGAATGCGGTCGTCACTCGCCGGGCTTTGCTTGGCAACGGATCGGTTCTTCAAAAATCTTCTCGGAGAATCATGTTTCGCAACGGAATCAACGTTTATGGAAGCAGAGCTTATCATCGCTTGTGGGTCTCACAAAGGTGAGGTCGTCAAAGTTGACAACGATGTCTTCCTGATCGGTCGCAGCTCGAAAGCGGATCTGCGCGTGAAAAGCGACTCGGTCAGCAGAAAGCACTGCGCTATTATCGCTCGACAGGGTAAGGTCTACGTTGCCGACATGGAAAGCCGCAATGGGACGATTATCAACGGCACGAAGATTCCGACGGAGAAGAAAGTTCGTTTGCAGGACGGTGACATACTTCAAGTCGGCAAGATGAAACTGATCATCCAGATTGTCGAAAGCAAATCGCCAGACGACGGTTTATCGGTCGTCCTCAAGAATCAAACTCCTTTGCGGCGCATGGACAGTGCTGAGACAAAGTTCGACGCGGGTAAGCAAACCGTCGATCAACATTCACTGACAGTCGATGGAATCGATTTCAGCGGCTGGAACACCGATTCAAAGGAACTCGATTCCGCGGAGATCGCAGCCATCGGTGACCTTGCGTCCAAGAGCGACGAATCGAAGAAGGGTTCGGAGGAATCGAGCAGTTCGAGAAGTACAAGCGAGGCAACAAACTTCGATTCCGAAGATAATAAGAACTCGCTGGCCCTGATCGAAGAGGAGGAACGGCGTCGACGACAAGAGGCCCGTAACAACCGAAAAGCGCATTCCTCTCAGGAAGCCGCGTCCGACGCAATCCGTCGCATGCTTGGTGGGGGGCGGTGATCGAGCTTGGTCCCGTAACTTGTCCAACGGAAACCGGATTGCGGCACGAACACGACTTCGCGTCAGGATACGCGTCAAAGCGAAAGGCTGCCTCGCATCGCACGGTCGAAAACCTGAATGGTATGCAATACCGGAATTTTAAGACCGATTTCCTGCAAATACTTTTCGATTTGCACCATGCATCCGATGTTCCCCATCGCCACCAATCGGCACTGAGATTCTTCAATCCGCCGCGCCTTCCGCAGGCCAAGCTCCATCGCGATCGCGGGCTGATCGATGTTGTAGGTCCCCGCTGAACCGCAGCATGTCTCTCGATCGGCGATCTCGCAAAGTTCGACGCCGGAAATCATGCTCAGCAGTTCGCGAGGCTCACTTCGGATTCGTTGTGCGTGTGCTAAGTGGCAAGCATCGTGATAGGCAACGCGGAGGGGCGACGGAATCGACGGCTGCGATTGAATTCCGATATCGATCAGGTATCGACTGACATCGACAACGCGATGAGCGAACTGTCGCGCCGCGGCTTCGTGCTGGCCGCCATCCAAAATCAATGGATAGTCATGCAAACCCGAGCCACATCCCGCGGCAGTCGTCACAATGGCGTCGACATCGTCGGGAAACGCGTTCAAATTATTGATTGCAAATTTCTTTGCCCGTTTTTCGTCGCCGACGTGCCAAGACAAAGCCCCGCAGCACCCTTGCCGTTTCGGCACAACCACTTCGACGCCATTTCCGGTCAGCACACGGATCGCGGCCGCGTTGATGTCCGGTTGAAGAATTTGCTGTGCACAGCCAGCCAACAATGCGACACGGCCGCGACGGCGTCCAATGGCGGGACTTCGTTCGGGCAATGCTTCCGACTTGGGCAATGCCACGGGAACCATTTGCACCATCGGTTTGAGTGCTTTCGGGACCAGTGGCAACAGCCGTCGACCGAGCTTACCGGCGCGCATCGCCATCCGAAATCGACGCGGATAGGGGAGTGTGATCGAAGCCAACCAGCGGCGCACGCGCCCGCCGACATCCGAATTGCCGCTGTGGGATGCTCGATAGGGACTGATCAATTCGCCGTAGCGAACACCCGATGGGCAACTGGTTTCGCAGGCCAAGCAGCCCAGGCAGCGATCGATGTGCGGCTGGGCTTGCTCCGCCGAAAGCTTCCCTTCCAATACTTCCTTCATCAGAAAGATCCGCCCGCGTGGCGAATCCATTTCCTGTCCAAGCACCTGATATGTGGGACAGGTCGGCAAACAAAAACCACAATGGACGCATGATTGAATCGCGTCGGTCATCGCTTTGCCGCGAACGATGTTATCGCTGTCGATAGAGTGCAACATCCGAATGTTCTTTCCAATCAACGATGACCGCGAAATCCGACGATCAAGAGGGCGGGGAGTAAAATCAGGTCACCGATGAGTGCGGCGATCATCGTCATGCAACAGAGGGCCGAGAACATTTGAATCGCCGGCATCGGATTAAGCATCATCGAACCAAATCCGGCAACCAGGATTCCGGTCGTCAGGAGCAAGGCGGGACCAACCCGAAGCATTGTCGCTCGGACGGCGTCGGCTGCCGATCGCGTTGGGCGACGATTCCGCTTGAAATGTGAAATCACGTGAATCGTGTCGTCAACGGCCAGTCCAAGACAGAGTGAAAAGGTCAGCGCCGACGTAATTTGCAGCGGATAGCCCAGCAGCGAGAGCCCCGCGGCCGTCAACAACAGCGGAAGCATGTTGGGAACAAAGCTTAAAAGGCCAATCAGCAGCGAACGAAATTGAATGCTCATGATGGCGAAGATCAATACGCCGGCAACCGACAGACTGCGGGCAAGGTCGCCGATCACCGCCCGCATGTTCTGCGACGCGGCGACGACGGTGCCGGTAACAATGATTGTAAAGTCCGGATGTTCCGTCCGAATTGGCGCGAGCCGCTTTTCCAGTCGCTTCAGGCGTTCCTCCAACGCGATCGCGCCGTCGTTCGGAACACGTGTCGTGACAAGCAATTGTTTTTCGTCGACGTTCAAAATCCGCTGCAACGCGCCGCGACGCCCTTCCACGAACGAATATTTCTCCTCCCAAGACCCTCCCGGCAATCCGAACAACGTGTTGTAGATCGAACCGGGATAAGCAAAGCCTTCGGTTTGCAGAACCGCTTTGCGGACCTGTCCCGTAACATGATCGATGCTGGGATCGGGAAAATCAAGCGTTTGCGGCCAACCAACAACCACCATCAGAGGCAACGCGCCGCCAAAACGTTCATCGGCAAGACGCAATGCTTCGTTCGTGTCGTTATCTTCGGGAATCGCCTCGGTCCAACGAATATCGGCATGTTGCTTCATCGCCAGCGGAATCAGGCCAAAAAAGATCGCGATGCCAAAAAGGGAGACGCGAATTGGAACTCGTATCGGCAGTCGTGACGTGAATTCCATAAATCGTTCCATCCACGGCAGACTACTTCCTCGTCGACTTGAAAGATGCGACATCGGCAGGTAGGTGATCGCCAGAGGAAGCACGCAAAGGTCGGCCAGCAGCGCGGAAACGGAACCAATCGCGGCCCAAATTCCAAATTCGGCGACAGCATCCAGTCGCGACAATAACAGCGACCCAAAGCCAACCATTGTCGTCAGCGACGTTAACAGGCAGGCTGGACCAACATGACGCAAGGCGTAGTAAATCGCTCGGCTGCGATTGTTGCCCGCCGACAAACGATGATTCGCGGAAAGGAGCAAATGGACGGCATCCGTTAAGCCGATGACGAAGATCAATGAGGGAAGGGAACTCGTCAGGCCTCCGATCGGAATGTCGCACCATCCCATGAGCCCAAAGGTCCAGATCGAACCAAGCGTCGGTCCCAACAAACAAATGCCGACCTGAGTCAAGCCTCGAAACAGTAGCAGTGAAGCGGAAATGCCGGCAAGGACGGCGAACGCGGTTCCGAAGACAAGTGAATCTTGAATCGACGACAAAACGCCGTCGCGGATCGCCGGATGTCCAGCCTTCCAAACTCGCAGGCCGCTGGATTGTTCGAATTCCGCAATCGTCCCATCGATCGGAGCCATCGCCGATCCGATCTGAGACTGTGTGAGATCGCTTCCTTCGAGCAACACCCAAAAGACCATCAAGGTTCCGTCGCGGCTGATCAGTTGCTCCACAGCCGAAGGATGTCTCGTCAGATCGTCGAGAATTTTTTCCGCATCCCAACTGGCGGGGATGTTCACTGGAATGACCGGCAGCATCGACGAACCGGTACGAAGATCGAACACGCTTGCAACGCCCGCGACAGCTTCGAGCTGTTGCATTTGATCGCGAAATGCTCGCAATTTGGGCATCATCTCCGGTTCAAGTAAATGCGAACCTTCGATCATCAGCAGTAAGTCGTTGTCATCGGGTCCGAAGACTTGATGAAGGCGTTCGAGATCTTGACTGCTATCATCGCTGGACGAGAAGACCGCATTTGGCGATGTATCAAAACGAAGCTTCGCAAACCCCGCCCCACACGCAAGCGTGATCAGGACGACGAGGCTCAACAGGTATCCCGGATGCCAAATCGCCACCCTGGCCCAGTATCGCATGGATTGCACTTGCTTTTTGATGGGACTCACCTGCAACACGCCACTACGCAAATCGACGTTTCTCAAAGTAACGGATCGGCCAGCAATTGAACAGATCGAATGCACAAGCCAGCAGACCGGAAGACCGTAGGTTGTGGCGCGAATGCTTGCATTGATTCGTTCCCTTGGACCAGCGGATCAAAACCGGCCCGCCTGGAAGACTCTGCGGATTGGCGACCGGCTCCGCGATCTTGTCGAGCGGTCTAGCCGAAGGAAGATTACGTACAACGGTGACGATCGACATTTCGATTCTCTTCGTCTTTTGCTACCCTTTGGCAAACATCTATCAATGATGAACGCGTGTAATGTTTTACCGTGCGTGGTCCGAAATGATGCCTTCGCATTAAATGAAGCGAATCACCTCATTTCTGACCACGCGACGTATATCTTGCGGTAATGTTTTTCAGTTTATCTTGCGACGTGGTCGCTCGAGGCAACTGCCACATCAAAGTTTTGGGTAACCGTTTTCCTCAATGCCAACTCGGCTGACCCGTTATATTCTCTGGGAAGTCTTCAAAGTCTTCCTTGTCGCCATCATCTCGCTGACGGTATTGATCTTGTTGATCGTCGTCGCACGAGAACTGTTGCGCCAAGGCCTGGGGCCTGCTGCGCTGATCCAGTTGCTCCCTTTGTTCTTGCCGCTGAGTCTCCAGTTTGCACTGCCGACAACGGCTTTGTTCGCCGTCAGTTCGATTTATGGGCGCATTGCGGCCGATGGAGAGATTGCCACAACGAAGGCGGCCGGCATCTCGCCACTGACGATCATGAAGCCGGCATTTGTCTTCGGATTGATCCTCAGTCCAATCGCCGTGGGGCTAAATGATCTTGCCATCAGTTGGGGCAAACCAGGTGTGAAGCGTGTGTTGCTGCATTCGCTGGAGGAGATCGTTTACCGCCGACTGCAATCCGAGCGATCCTACAGTTCCGATAAGGGTTTTTCGATTCACGTGCAGGATGTCAAAGACCGTCGCCTCTTGTTCCCAACGGTCACGCTGCACAGCTCGAGCAGTGAATTGCCGATTACGCTCACCGCTAGCGAAGGAGCATTCATCTCAACGCCGAGCGAGAAACGTTGACGCTTCGCATGACCGACACACGGCTGGAGGGAGCTCACAGTTTAAAAGCGAATCTGCCTGGGGATGAAGGATTCGAGATTCCCCTTAGCAAAGCGTTGGAGAAAGGAGATATCCGCACTTCGCGCCCGGCCGACCTGCCGCTGTATCAAGTCGCTCCCGAAGCGATTCAAACGGAAAAATCATTGTCCACCGAACGGCAATTACTCGCGACGCAAACCGGCTTCGCACTGGCCAACGGCAGATGGGGGGACATCGTTGGCCCTCCAGGTTCGGAACATCGCGGCACGATCCGCAGCGAGGAGTATCGTTTGACAAGGCTGCATGTCGAACCTTGGCGTCGCTGGGCGTTCGGGTTCAGTTGTTTCTTTTTCGTCCTCGTCGGCGCACCGTTGGGGATCATCGCCAAGACAGCCGACTACTGGACGAATTTCGGAATGGTCTTTCTTCCCATCCTGATCTTCTATTTTCCATTGTTCATTGTCGGTCAGGATTACGCCAAAAACGGCACCTGGCCACCATACAGCGTCTGGCTCGCCAACACCGCCATCGCGGTCGTCGCCGTGTTCTTGATCAAACGCGTGTGGCGTTATTGAACCGATCGGACCTATGTCGATACTGAACGCGTTTGATGTTATACCGTGCGTGGTCCGGAATGATGCCCTGGCGTCAAATGAAGCGAATCACCTCATTTCTGACCACGCGACGTATATCATGCGTCAATACTTCTCAGTTGATCTTGCGACGTGGTCGCTCTAGGTCAACGTGCTTAGAAGCTGAAGCTTTGAGCGTCTTCCTCCGGAGCGGCGTGGTAGCCGTGCGGTTCCATGCTCGCGCCGGCCCGCCCTTGACTGAGGCTGCGGATAGCGGACGAATAGCCGAACAGTTCTTTCAAAGGAGCGTGAGCGATGATCGTGGTCATCATCCTCGCGACTCGGTTTTTGCGATGATGCCGCGGCGTTGCTGAAGGTCACCGACGATGTCCCCCATGTATTCATCGGGTGTCGTTATCTCCATTCGCATCACGGGTTCGAGCAGCACGGGGCCGGCCTTCTTTAATCCTTGTTCGAATGCATCACCCGCGGCAATTCGGAACGCGACTTCGTCGCTGCCATCTTCGGTTGCTTCGGCACCCAACAAGCGGACACGCAAACCGCTCAACGGGAAGCCGGCGATCAAGCCGCCTCCTTCCAGTCGATTCTTGAACTCGTCAATAACGATCGGTCGGTACTCGTCCGGCAGACCACCATCGGGAGGACAGTTATCCAGCACGATTGCGGCGGCGGAGGGATCTTCGAGAGGTTCGATCGAGATTTTCACTCGCGCGAACATTTGCGCGGCACCCATCTGTCGATTGCATGCTCCCGTCACATCCGCTTTGCCGCCAATCGTTTCGCGGTAATTGACGCGTGGCTTGTAAAACTTCACCTTCAGCCCAAAATCGCGAGTCAATCGATGCTGGATGACTTCGAGATGAAGTTCGCCCATCCCACTGATCAACGTTTGGCCGGTTTCCTCGTTCTCTTTCGCGTCAAACGTCGGGTCTTGACGTTTGAACATCTCCAAAGTCTCGCTCAGCTTCTTCTTCTCAGCCGTGTTCTCCGGTTCGATGGCCATCGAGATGACCGTTTCAGCAAACGTAATGCTCGGCAATTCAATGATCTCTCGCGTGTCGCAAACGGTGTCGCCAGTGATTGCGAACCTGGGGCCAATCACACAGACGATATCTCCCGCCTCGACGGATTCGATCTGGCCGTCGCTTCTTTCTTCGAGGCGTGAATCTGCCAAAGTTGGGCGATGTTCTCTTTCTTGTCACGATTGGGAACGTAAGCTCGCGAGTTCTGCTTCAACGATCCTCTGTACAGGCGAATCCAATAGTTATCCCCCGTTTTCGCTGGAAGGATCTTAAACACAAGCCCGCACATCGGGTCCGACGGATCGGGCTTTCGCGAGAGTTCAACGTTGGGTTTCTTCGGGTCGATGCCGACGACAGGCGGCCGATCCAAGGGGCTGGGCAAGTAATATCCCACCGCGTCGAGTACGGGCTGAACACCGATGCCATGCAAGGCCGAACCGCACAAGACCGGCTGGATATCGCCACGAATGCACCCTTGGCGAAGCGCCTCGCGGATCATATCGGTTGTAATCTCCCGTTCCTCCATGGCCGCTTCCATCAGGTCGTTGCTGACGCCGTAGAGCGTTTCAAGCATCTGTTCCCGATAGACCTCCGTTTCGTCAGCCATCTCGTCGGGGACGTCTAGAATCTTGACGGTCTTCCCTTCGGATTCGGGATCGAACTGCAGGAACTTGCGTTCGATTAGGTCAATCATCCCTCGAAACGGATTGTTGACATGCGCTGGCCCCGAACCGACGGGGATCTGAACGGCGACCGGCTGAGCATTCAAACGAGGTCCGATGTCGTCGAGCACACCGTAGAAATCGGCGCCTTCGCGATCGAGCTTGTTGATAAAGACGATCCTCGGGACGTTGTATTTGTTCGCCTGTCGCCAAACCGTTTCGCTTTGCGCTTCCACCCCCTCGCGCGCGCTGAAAACGACGACCGCGCCGTCAAGAACCCGCAAACAACGTTCGACCTCCGCCGTAAAATCGACGTGCCCAGGAGTGTCAAGCAGGTTGATGTCGTATTGATTCCACTTCAGCTTGACGCAAGCGGAGTAAATCGTAATGCCGCGTTCCTGCTCTTCAGCATCATCGTCGGTGTCGGTGGTTCCTGAATCGACACGTCCGACGCGGTGTTTCATCCCGCTGACGTACAACATCCGCTCGGTCACAGTCGTCTTGCCGGCGTCAATATGAGCAATGATGCCGATGTTGCGAATCTGAGGCAGCTTAGCCATGGGAGTCTTCAGAGATTGAAAGTTCGAAAATGAATTGCCTTCTTAGCACGAAAAAAGCCGCAGACCAACGTAGGCGTGCGGCTTGTCGAAGATTTTTTGCAGGAACAACGCTACCAAGCAAAGTGAGCGAACGCCTTGTTTGCATCCGCCATGCGATGCGTGTTCTCTCGCTTCGTGTAAGCGGTACCTTCCTTGTTGTACGCAGCCAAAAACTCGTCCGCCAGTTTCAAGTAAGTCGGGCGTCCCTTCTTGTCGCGAATCGCGCCCAAGATCCAGCGAAACGCAAGCGCTTGCTGACGCGAGCGGTTAACTTGCATTGGAACCTGATAAGACGCACCGCCGACGCGCTTGCTGCGCACTTCAATGTGAGGCTTCACGTTTTCGATCGCCTGCTCAAAAACTTCCAGCGGATCGAGATCCGCTTTGCGACGTTGAATCTCTTCCAACGCATCATAAAACACGTTCAGAGCAACCGTCTTCTTGCCGTCGAGCATCAGGTTGTTGACAAATTTGCTAACAAGAATGGAATTGAACCGAGGATCAGGCTTCAATTGTGAACGGCTGGCGGTAATGCGTCCCATGGAGGTCTCTGGAAAACTGGAAAACGTTGAACGGGTAGATTGAAAACGGACAAATCAATTGAAACAAAGCCGGGCGGAAACGATCAAAATTCCGAGAGGAAATCGATCGATCTTCCGTTGGGATGCAATATGAAACGCATCAACCGACTATGTTGCTAGCTTTTCTTTGCACCGTAGCGGCTGCGTGCTTGCTTTCGGCCATCGACGCCCAAGGTATCCCGAGCACCGCGAACGACTTGATAGCGGACGCCGGGCAAGTCGCGAACACGACCGCCTCGAACAAGCACGATCGAGTGTTCCTGCAAGTTGTGCCCTTCACCTGGGATATAAACCGTCACTTCCTTGCCGTTGCTCAAACGAACACGCGTAATCTTGCGAAGCGCCGAGTTCGGCTTCTTGGGAGTCATCGTTCGCACTTGCAGGCACACGCCCTGTCGTTGCGGACATTTCTCCAAAACCGGAGCTTTGCTCACTTTTTTCAGTCGCTTGCGACGCTTTCTAACTAGCTGATTGATCGTTGGCATTCGTTAAGGTCCCGAATCCGGGCAGAATGTGGTTGGGAGTTTGATGATTTTTGATCGCTTAGTATCCACGATCACCACGTTCCGTCAAGGCCTTTCGGATGCATTTCGCCAACAGATTCTTAGATTACCTGCGCTTCGCACTGAAGTGGTTTGATCTCTCGGTACAATTGGGCATGGCGATGGTCCCATCCCCACGTCCGTATTGATGTCCCGTGCCTCCTATTTCGCGTCGATGACAAACTTCCTTCAACGACTGATGCAACGCTGGCAAAACTGGGTTGGGGACGCCGATTTGGAACGCGACATCCGTTCCCAGCTCTATAAGTCAGGATTCTACGGTAAATCAGCTAAATTTGAGCGAGTGTCGCTTGTTGCGGTACAACGCCCAGGCTGGGTGCAGATTTATCGTTTCGAAGTCTTTGCAAAACGATGCCAAGTCGACGACGAGCCGGAAGGTGGGTTCCAACGGCTGTTCGGCTTGGCGATGGACGATGGCCGCAATGGTGCGGAGATTCAATTCTTCAATAATGCCGACGAACGACGCATCCTGTTCATGCAATGGTCTGAAGGGATGATCGTGTTGCGTCGGGGGATCGACTGATGTCCTGAACGGAAATTCGGCATCGGACCGCACGTCGAATTGTACGTCGTGTGGCCGAAAATGAGGTGATTCGCTTCATGGACAACGAAAGCATCATTCCAGTCCACGCACGGTATAATCATTCGAATGGGTTGTCCAAATCATCAGCGAGCGTTGCCAAGTAAGTTTGATCGGCCTGACTCAGGCGTGACAACGGCAGTTCAACGGTCTTTCCAGCATCGGTCAACAGGGATATCGTGCTGTCTGATCGCGAGAGAAGTTTTGCCGACACCTTGAATCGCCCCGTCGAATCGGTCCAAACGCGGCTGACTGCTTCTTGAGCGTTTCGCTCCGCCGTCTTGCCCAGCAAAGCCTTCTTGATGATCAGTTCCTCACGCTTCATGCGGCAATCGAAAGATTCGCCGTACTCGTCCCAGCGAATCGTAAGCGTACCGTCAGGATGGTGCGACAAGAAAGTGATGGGATTCCATTTGCCGGCGTAACAGGCCTGCAACTTCGTCCCGTTCTTTAAGACCGCATCGCTGGGTATCAATTGTGAATCAGCGGGAATAGCGATGGAAACTGGATACGCTTTGAGCGGCTTCGCATTTGTCGCCGTCGAAGACGTCGTGCTGGAAGTGGAACTCGTGGAGGCCAATGAGGGAGGAACCTTTGGGAACTTCGATTCGGGATGTTTCTTCAGTCTCGCCAAATCGGTTTTCTTGATGATCAATTCGTCTCGCAGCATGTTGCAATCAAATTGCTGGCCCCACTCATCCCATCGAACAAAGACAGTGCCGTCGGCATTCTCCGAAAGCGCCGTGATCGGATTCCACTTCGACGAGTAACATGCCTGCAACTTCAGCCCTTTCGTCAATTGAGCTGTCAAAGGAACCTTGACCGAATTCGCCGGAATCGCAATGTTGACCTCGTAGCGTTTGATCGTCAAAGGAGCCTTTTTTTGATATTCGGCTAACCCCTGCCGTTCTTCCGAGGTCCATTCGCGAGCCGTCGTCGCTTCGCCTGGGTTGCCGATCCGCACTGGATTGGAAACCATCGAATAGAGATATTTGTTGTCGCCGATCGTGTGAATTGTCACCAAATAAATTTCAAGATCGATCGGTGCATTCGTACTTGCGGTACTGAAGGTTTTCAGCGTGACAATGTCCTCTTCGACAAATGGGTTGATGGTGGCCGTAATCGAAACGATTCGCCCTTGCGACTTGCCATTCATGAAGACAGACGAATAACCGCTTGCCTTCCTCGTCCGTTTGACATTGAACATCAGCGAGTTGTCATCGCCTCGACGAAGATTGCTCAATTGATACAGCGGATCGGTGTCCAATGGCTTTACCGGTTCCGCGGCCGATGACAGCCGACACGCGATGATGAACATTACGACGCAGGCAATTTTCGATTGAACATGCATAAACGCGATTCCCTTGAATAGTATTGTGCCGCGCGGTTGGGAATGACACATTTGCATGATGCAATCGCAAATCGCTTCATTCTTGCAGACGCGACACGGAAGTCTTCCGGAGGCTAGACAACCAACCCACTCGGACGAACCTGTAATTTCCCAAAAGCAGTGTAGCGTTATCCTTTGCCTACGCAAACAATGCCCGCATCGTCGGAAGATTTTTCGCGGACGCATTCTGACAATGGAAGCGGTAAAGGACATGCATATGACAAGGTTCGCGTTTCGGCGATCGTCGCATCGCTCCGGCCGCATGCGACGATTCGTGTATGATCAAGCGAAGGGCGACCTTCCCATTTTCGGATGGAAGGTTTGATCGCTGCTGTTGATGAAGGACGAAGGACGCCGAAGTTCACTCAAATCGACGCAAATCAATGAGATTGACATGCCGCATGGCTGATCAACGATGGAGAGAAAGTGGTTCTAGCACGTCTGCCCCGAAGTGACACGATTGCATCGCAACAGAACGCATCGCCTCCCAGCACGAATCATGCGTCGGGCGAGTCGCTTCGCTGCCTGATTGTTCTGCTGACGGCATCCCTGCTGGGGTTGGCGGGCTTCGCTTCAGCGGGGATCGCAAAGGAGTTGCACGTCGCAAAGTTTGGAAGTGATCAGAATGCGGGAAGCGAGGCAACGCCATTGGGCTCAATCCAACGGCTGCTCGAATTGTCGAAGCAACCCGGTGATCGCATTATCGTGCATGCCGGAGTCTACGCGCCACGGCGTCCTTTGGTTTTCAGATTTCCGGGGCGCGACGACGCACCAATTCAATTGATGGCTGCGGCGAATGAGGTCGCCGTGATCGACGGTTCCAATATGCAACCCGATACCGATCTGATCTTGATCGCAACGCATCATGTTCATGTTCGAGGACTGGTGATTCGCAACGCGACTCGCAACGGAATCGCGATTTGCGGCGTGGGAGTCGAGTTCACGACATCGAAGTCGCCGGCAATACGATTCGCGATTGTGATCTCAGCGGAATCTATGCCGGCTGCGCCACGATCGATGATCCCGTGCGGGATATTCTGCTGGTTGGCAACGATGTGGCTAACGTGTCACAGCGAAATCGACGCGAACGAAAGAACAGTTGGTCTTTCGGAATGGGGGCGGGCTGGCGAAGAACCTGATCATCCGAGACAACCGGGTGCATCATGCCGATGGTGAATCGATCGGACTGTTTCTTTCACGCGACTGTCTGATCGAAGGAAATCGGGTCTCGGACGGATTCTCCGTAAACATCTATCTCGACAACACCACCAACACGACGGTGACACGCAACATTGTTTTCAACACCGGAAAACGTGATTTCAATCGATTCAATCAGCCTCCAACCGGCATTCAGATTGCCAACGAACGCTACGGCGGATTTGCGAATCCATCGTCGGACAACGTGATCACAAACAACATTTTGATCGCCAATCGATGCGCCTTTACTACGGTTCGTATCAAAATGGTGGTGGTCTAGTGGATACGCTTATTGCCCACAACACGTGCTACGGTTCGACCGGTCCTCTGTTGCAAATCGATGCTGACGAGCATCGCGGCTCGGTCGTCGCAAACAACATTTTTGTTCAAGAGCCGAACCGTCAAATGACCGCCGTCATGGGGAAGACAACCGGGTTGACGTTTCAAAGCAATTTGTGGTGTGGCCAACAACCGCAGCCACTGGCTCGCAGCGCTGCGGACGTCTTTGATGATCCCGAATTGCAGGACGCCGCCGGTTTTGATCCGCTGAGCTTTCGGCTTCGACCATCTTCACCGGCAATCGGTGCGACGATTTTCAAAACGATTGTTGCCGTCGATTTTTCCGGTCAGCGACGCGCACGCGAATCGATCGGAGCTTGGTGACATCGTTCGAGCTTTTTCGTCTGGCTTCAACGAAGATTCAGTCCGTTCGATCAGCGTTGATAGATCGGCAGATAACCTTTATCCAATTGCAACATGATTAAGTTGCACGCGGTGACATAGACTGGATCAATTTGCCCCTCCCAATAACCGTCGGCTTTCTGCTCGCCAACGATCCGATCGTAAAGCTTATCGCGAAATGGTGCCCACTCTTCCTCTCCCTGGCGATAGACAACTTGGCTGTAATAGAGGTACGTGTAGTGCCAATGTCCGTAGGCTTGCTGTTCGCCACTGATGCGATGCAGCATCTTTTTGGAGTAATCCAGCATTTCCGGAACGTGTTCGCTGTCGTAATCGCCCGCGTTGTAGAGTGCCGCCAGTGCCGCGGCCGTGATCGCCGGTCGGCTGCTTCCGGTTTGACGCGAACTGTAGCTGATGCCGCCGTCTGGATTCTTGCACTTGTAAATGTACTTCGCACGGTCGATGATTTCTCCGGGGACCGGAATGCCGGCGTTTCGACATCCGCGAAGTCCTTGAACCTGAGTGATCGTCGTGCTCCCTCATCGAAATTACTGCCGTCGCGGGCTGATACGTATCCCCAGCCACCGGCGGGCGTCTGAGCATAGCCACTGAAGTCGACAGCCTTCGTCAAGACATCAACCAATTCCTGACGACGATCGACGAGTCCTTCTTCGCCGAGAACTTGCGACAGAAAGAGCATTGAAAACCCGTGACCGTATGTATATCGCGAATCGGTCAGCGGATCGCCGATCAATCCATTGTCGCGAGACTTGCTGATTAAATAATCGGTCGCTTTGGAGATCGCTCGGGCGTACGGTCCTTGGGTTGTCGTTGAACCCGACCCAATCATCGCCGCCCCCGCCAAAGCCGCCAACGCGGTGGGATAGTTTTGTGTGTTCCATTGCCCTCGCGAAGACCGATTCTTCGCCAGCCAATCCAGTCCGCGAGTGATCGATTCCTCCCATCGCGGGTCTCGCTTGGCCGCATACGCCTTGCGTCCGCAAAAATCCGGCACCGCACAAGCGACACTCAGGCTTGCGATTCCTTGCAACCAATGCCTTCGGGAACTGGTATTCATCATTGAACGAAACGCCTTTTTCAACCTAGTGCGCAACCTTTATCCGGCCAGTCTGCGTGGACTGTCTCTGTTCACATTATAAGAAGATGTGCAAACCGTTAAGTAATCTGGAAGCATTTATCGTCAGATTTTTCAGTCGCCACGCTGTAGGCCGTGGAAATTGCTCTTGAATGCCAGCAATCCGTCCCCGGCCTAGCGACCCCGCACCGAACAACCTATCAATGTGAAGGAAAGCGTCGTCAGTGAACCGACAAGGGCACTTGAGCGATTGATAGCGATGAACGACGATACCTCCACTGGCATCTCGCGAACGAAGATGCGAAGACGAAGGGACCTATCCGAATGAGCTATCCTCGCATAAACAATCTGAAAACGGCGGAAGCTTTCCGACAGCGACTGGCTGAATTGGAAATCGATCTGCCGCTGGACGAGGTCGTCGAGTCGAGTGCCGAAGCTCCGTTGGCTGCCGAGTTGCATTGGAAAGGTGGGACGATCGGCAATCGGTTCGCCATCTTGCCAATGGAGGGTTGGGACGGAACGTCGGACGGACGTCCCTCCGATTTGACGCGTCGACGTTGGAAGCACTTTGGCCTCAGCGGAGCGAAGCTGATTTGGGGGGGCGAAGCCGTTGCCGTTCGTCACGACGGGCGAGCCAACCCGAATCAATTGGTCATCAACGACGCGAACCTTGCCGAATTGGAGGCCTTGCGAGATCTGTTGGTGCGAACCCATGAGCAACGATTTCAAAAGACCAACGACCTCTGTGTCGGTTTGCAGTTAACGCACTCGGGGAGATTTGCTCGACCCAATACGAAGTCTCGCTTGGAACCGCGAACCGTCTATCGCCATCCGGTACTGGACAAGAAGTTTCTGGTTGATGCGGATGAAGCGATTTTGAGCGACGACGATTTGGATCGATTGGTCGAAGTCTTCGTGCAAGCCGCGAAACTGTCGTACAAAGCCGGATACGCGTTTGTCGACGTCAAGCATTGTCACGGCTATTTAGGACACGAGCTTCTTTCGGGCTACGATCGTGCTGGAAAGTACGGTGGCGATTTTGAGAATCGAACGCGATTCCTCAGAAACATCGTCGATGGGATCCGAACCGAAGCGCCTGGCTTGCACATCGGCACACGCATCAGCATCTTTGATTTCGTCCCGTTTCAGGCTGGGTCGGACGGAAAGGGTGAACCGGTTGCCAGTTCCCATTACAGCCATGCCTTCGGTGGCGATGGAACGGGAATCGGCGTCGATTTGACCGAACCGCTTCGTTTGATGGCGTTGCTGGAAGAGTTGAACGTTCATCTGGTTTGCACAACGGCAGGCAGTCCCTATTACTGTCCGCATATTCAACGTCCCGCGATCTTTCCTCCGTCGGATGGATACAATCCTCCGGAAGATCCGCTTGTCGGCGTTGCGCGTCAGGTACACGCGACCGCCAAGCTGAAACAAATGCATCCAGGTTTGCTGTTCGTCGGATCGGGTTATACCTACCTTCAGGATTGGCTGCCCAATGTCGGGCAGGCGGTCATTCGGCAGTCGATGGCCGACTCCATCGGTCTGGGAAGAATGGTGCTTTCCTATCCAGAGATGCCCGCCGATGTGCTTGCGGGGGCTCCGTTGGCGCGAAAGAAAATTTGTCGCACCTTCAGCGAATGCACAACAGGGCCGCGAAATGGTATGATCTCGGGCTGCTTTCCGCTCGACCCGTTCTATAAGGAATTGCCGGAGCGGAAGCAGATTATGGAACTGAAGAAGCTGGCCAAAGATCGGTCCACTTGAAATGAAGATGTCTGACAATCCCGAGACCCCGCCTCAAACGCAAGATTTGGAAATCAAAGATGCGCAAGTCATCTTCAAGCGGGTCTGGGAAGAGCTTGACGAAGAGGTCGGGCACGAGAACCTGCGATTCCCCAAGGAATTGATTCTGTTGGGCGGCGCGCCAGGCGCGGGAAAGGGGACGCAGACGCGATTCATCATGAACGCGCGGGGATTGACTTGTCCGCCGATCGTGGTCAGCGATCTGCTGGTCACGCCGGAAGCTCAGCGGATCAAAGACCGTGGGGGAATCGTGGGGGATGGCGAAGTGGTCGGTATCTTGCTGCGAAAACTGCTTGAACCGGCCTTCCGCGACGGAGCGGTCCTGGACGGCTTCCCACGAACAAGAGTTCAAGTGGAATGTCTTAAGCTGCTGGTCGATAGAATAACGCAACTGCATGCGGAGTTTCAAAAAACCGAGCATGCCGGCAATTTCCGCCGTCCCACGATCCATGCGATGGTCTTGTTCATCAGCGAAGCGACCAGTATCCGTCGGCAATTACAACGTGGACGCGAAATCGAAGCTTACAACGCGGAAGTTGTGGAAACGGGGATCGGGCAACCGATCGAGTTGCGAGCCACCGACCTGAGTCCCGAAAAGGCAAGGCGTCGTTATCGCGTGTTCAAAGAGATGACGTGGGACGCTTTGCAATCGTTGAAAGAGATTTACCACTATCACTTTATCAATGCGGAAGGGCCGATCGCCGAGGTTGAGGAGAACATCCTTAACGAATTGGCTTATCAAAGTTCACTGGAATTGGAGCCCAGCACGTATGATCGTCTTCGACGGCTCCCGTTGGCGAGCGAGATTACGATTCATGCACGGCAGGAATTGGTGCGACGCCTCGATTCGTATGACCTGGAGAACTCGGAATTGTTTGAACGCGTCGTCGACACGGTCGATCGGAAATTCATGCCGATCATCAAACGTCATGCGTTATCCGGACAAGCGATCGTCAATTCCGAAGATGCTTTGTTTCGCGATCCGTTGGCGCTTTCGATGTTGATCGACATCTTTTCCGAGCGAGGTTACCACGCCGTCGTTGACAAACACATTCAAGCGATCCCCGAACGAATCGATTTGCAAACCGGTCAGATCCACAATCGCATGACAACCGTGATCCGAACCAAGATCACGTTCAAGGGTTCCGAAATTCGACGTGGCTAGTCGGTTGCAATGGATCGTTTAGCCGTTTGTGTTCCAGTTCCAGAATGCCCACGGCCCCGCCCCGAGACTGTTCGGCGGCTGCTCAATGAAGCCGTCGCTCGTCGCTAATGACACCAGATCGCCCGAACCTTGTGAGGGAACAAGCCTCGCCTTTCCGGCATCATCGATGGTGACAAGTCGGAACCAATGCAATGGCAAGGTGCGATCACCTGCATCTTCCAGCATAACGCGCGGAGGTGTTCGGTCGGTTGTCGTGAGCCCGGCTTGCTTGCCGAGCAGCGGCATGACGAACCGGCGACATCCAACGGCGGCGCTAACCGGATTTCCAGGTAACCCGACGATCGGCTTGCCATCCGGTGAGATCGCTCCCAAAATTGGCTTGCCTGGTCGAATCGGCAACTTATGAAAAAGAATTTCGGCATTGCACTGAGTGATTGCATCGGGAACGAAATCGTAATCGCCCATCGAGACGCCGCCGGTTAAGAGAACCGCATCGGACTGTTCAATCGTCGACCGCAGTCGATCGACCAAACTTTCGCGATTGTCCACGATTCGATCGACGGAGGCTACATCCAGCCAAGGGCAACCCG
Source organism: Pirellulaceae bacterium (assembly GCA_041399105.1). Taxonomy (GTDB): domain Bacteria; phylum Planctomycetota; class Planctomycetia; order Pirellulales; family Pirellulaceae; genus Rosistilla. The sequence continues at coordinate 216,131 of JAWKTL010000003.1, forward strand.
ACAACATCGCGTGCAGCGTCGGGCCGTTCGAGTCACGAAGCTGCCACGGCTGAACTTCGTCATCAATTGCGCGAAGCTCATCCCCCGTGACTAAGATCGCAACACGGAGCTTTCGCGCGACCGCTACTCGGAATGCGCCAAAGTTCGCCGCCGCCGCGATCGCCCCCGCGTGAAGCATCGTGCCGGATGAAAGGATGATCGAACCTGCTTTTGCGTTTTCACCTTGACGGCGAATATTCTCGCCAGCGCGATAACGACCCGGCGGATGAAGCACTTCAATCTGATCATTCGATTCTCGCGTCTCTTCCCGCTTGATCACCAGATCGAACCGCCCGGGAACGATCCCACCGGTGAATACACGAACGACCGTTGCATCCTGAGATTCCGAGGAGGTCGCAATTGCGGGAGCATGTCCCGGAACGCTTTGCCCGCAAACATGCAGGACTTGGCCGTGCTGGAGATCGGTCAGTCGGACGGCGTATCCATCCATTGCCGATACATCCGCGGCGGGGCTATCGCGATCGGCGACGATTGGAGCGGCCAGGATGCGTCCCGCCGCAAGGCTCAATGGAATCGATTCACCGGCAACCGGGGCGATCCGCTGCGCTAAAGCGGCGAATGCTTGATCAGGAGAAATATCTGAAGGCATATTCTTGAGGCAACTACATCGGAAGATCAACTGGAAGACACTGACGCACGATATACGTCGCGTGGCCGAAAATGAGGTGATTCGCTTCATTAAATGCAAAAGCATCATTCCAGAGCACGCACGGTATAACAACAAGCGCGGACATCATGGATATAAACGATTGCCATTGCTGAGGGGTATCAACATCGCAACCAGCTTGCGGTCGCAGCGCGATGCGTTGATGCGGTCGGTTCCGAAGCCAACGCAGCAAGCCGCGTTGGGAACTTGCCGCGACGGCGGACACATCGTTAACGTATCGCGTTGGGTAGATGGCGACCAGCGGTTGCGGGAGCGAGTCACCAAATGATCCACACGCAAGATGCTGCGGATCGCAACACCATGCGTCAACGAGAGGTTGCAAATCCGATGGCCTTAGTCTGGGAAGGTCGACCGATAACACGAGTACGGCATCTGCACGCAGCGACTCCGCCTCGCGGAGCAATGCGGCAACGCCGCTTGCCGGGCCGAGAAACTTTTCCTCGTCGATCACGATCTTCAGCGGAGAACCTTCAACTTGCGACGCATCGGCCGCGGAGATGACGATTTCGTCACAGTGGGGCTGTAAGCAACCCAGCGCATGGTCAAGCAGCGTTTCCCCCGAGGGTAACCGCAGCGTTGCTTTGCAGGTTCCCATACGCGAGGATCGGCCACCGATCAGGATTCCTCCCAGCAAAATCGGCGAGCCGCTCGAACCTCCGCTCAGTTGACGCGCAGTGTCAGGCATCCGATCGCCGTTCATGCTTTTCGAGGACGTCTTCCACCCACGAACGAGCACGCATCATCGTCGGAAAGCCGATGGTGGGTGCCGAGAGCATCGCCACATGCCGAAGTTCTTCGGGGACGCATCCCGCTTCAAGGGCCTTTCGTGAATGGGAATGCACCGCCCCTTCCAGCCCCGCCCCGATTGAGATCCCCAGCTTGATCATGGCGATCGTTTTTTCGTCCAATGGTCCCGCATCGGCGGCTGCCTTGCCAAAAGCCTCGTATGCGCGCATGTATTCGGGATGCTGCTCATGCATCCGCCGATACGGCTTGGGAATCATGGTTGGCCTCGTTCGTTGAAAATAAGGTTCGGGTGAATGGAAGTAATGGAGAGCATCGCGACGAATCGATGAAGCACGGAATGAGGCTCCTCGCCAGAACGATCATTTATACCGTGCGTGGTCCGGAATGATGCCCTCGCGTCAAATGCAGCGAATCACCTCATTACTGACCACGCGACGTATATAGCGAATCAGCTCAATTTTACGCACGTGACGTATAATTGCTGAACGGATTATCCGGACTGTACCGATAAATTGGACAAAGGTTTCTTCGTTCGCAGAAGCCGTCGATGGACTGCGCACACCGCCCGAGGGGGATTTTGGGATGATTCGTCGTTGTTTGATTATGGCATTTGTGGCCTTTGCCTTTTGTTGTGTCGCCGACCAGGCGGATGCTCAACAGCAAGCGTATGGACGCGTTTGGGGCGGTACCAACAGTTCTAAAGACTGGAACCGCTTTTACCACTACCCATACGTCTACTATCCGCAAAATTTTTACGCTCCCCAGTATTTCCAAAGTGCTGACGACATGTACTATCGTTATCCCCAGGAGATGCGGATTCCGGTCTACAATAAAAAGTGGCACAATTACTATCCCGCCGGTCAACGCTATCATTATGGTCATCACTTCATTTTGGATGTATTCTAGGCTCCTTGCCTAAGCGACTGCTCTCGTTGTCCGACGGACTTGGAAGCTTGTCGGACATTCAACGCAAGAGGTAAGGCATGACCGTCGGCCCCCGCAGCACGAGCATCCGTCCGTTGGGCAAGATGCTCGAAGCGATTGGCCAGCCCGTTTATCTGGTTGCGGCGGACGGTCGCTTTGATTTCTTTAACGCCGCCTGTGCTCTCTGGTTGGGTGCGGATCTTGCGGAGCAGCTTCTGAAATGGAAGCCTTCGGCCACTTCACCGACTTCCGATCCGCTCGATCGAGTTGCCGAAAGGCTTTGTCCGCCGATGACTCTTCGTCAAGGCAGACCCTCGACGGAGCTGGTGTCGGAGTTCAACGAGGCGAGCTGGCGCATCACCGCCAAGGAGTTCTTGTTTGTCCCGCTCAGCAGTGACGCGGCGGGATGGACGCTCGCGATCGGCGACGCTCATTGGAATTCGGAAATTCCGACGAATGAGGTCGATCTGATTTCAATTAGTCGGCAGTTAACCGCTGTGCGGCAACGTTATCCACGTTTGCAGCATTTGGGCCCTTTGATTGGAAGTTCGCCGCAGGCGGAACACTTGCGACAGCAAGTCACCTTGGCGGCCGATTGCCAAGCCAACGTGTTTCTCACGGGGCGCGAAGGATGTGGCGGATTGCAGATAGCTCAAGCGATTCACAAGCGACAAGCGGAACAACACGCGTCGCTAACGCCGGTCGATTGCTCCTTGATGGACGCCGAACTATTGCAGGCGGCAATATCACCGTTGATCTCGCGACTGGCGGGAAGCACACACGCAACTGGGACCGTCCTGTTGCGCCACATCGACCAGTTGGCCGCCGATGCTCAGGCAACGCTTCGTCAATACATGCTCGAATTCGACAAACGCCTGCGATTTATATGTCTTTCAGCCTTGACGGTTCGGGAATGCTTGGACAGGGATTGCATTCAGCCATCGATCGCCCTTTCATTGGCGACGCTGCCGATCCATGTTCCGGCGCTCGTCGATCGAATCAGCGATTTGCCGATGATCGTGCAACATCTGATACATCGTCGCACGAAGCCGAACCAGACGATTGAAGGCATCGCAAGGCCGGCGCTCGATCTTTTAAGTTCCTACCCTTGGCCCGGCGACTTCGATGAACTCGATGGAGCGATTCGTCATGCGGTTCGCGAAACGGGCTCGTCCGTCATTCAACCGCAGCATCTGCCATTGGCGATCCGCTCCTATCGCCCGCAGGATCCCCTGGCGGTTGCCGAAGATCGCCCCATCGATCTGGACCGTTTTCTGCTTCGCATCGAGCGTGAGCTTATCGATCGCGCCGTCGAACAAAGTGGCGGAAATCGAGCGGAAGCGGCGCGGCGATTGGGCATCAGTCGATCGCGATTGCTGCGGCGGCTGGACGAGTACGATGCATCGGCCGGTGCGGAGGACTAAAGATGCGCTGCCACTGGCTGATTTGTGAATCGGGTGATCGGTGGGAACATGCCGCGCGTCATTTTGGACCCGAAATGCTTGCGGAATCAGATGATCAAATGCTGCTGAAGACTTTCAAGCAACCGACCGATTGCCTTGCGGCAATCACCGACGTCGCACCGGCGATTGTCGTTTGGCAGCTTCCCGCATTCCATGCCTCAACGGTTTTGCAAGCGATCGAAATGGCGAATGCGGGAAATCGTCCGATCTTGCAATTCGCCGCGCTATCATTGGACGCAACGTGCGGACCAGTTCGACGGAACGATCTGGAACTCGCTCTGCGCGAGATGGGAGTGTTCGCAGTTCTCGATCATCCATTGTCTTTACTTCCCAATGCCACTGCCATCCGAAAGTTTTGGCGACGGCACCGCCGACAAGACAATCTGACCCTCGTTCAGCAAATCTGGGATCGTTTGCCGTGGGCGAACGATTTGCATACGCCGGGCGGGCGGAAGTAAGAACGCATCCGAAAACCGTGAACCGACAGCGTTATACCGTGCGTGGTCCGATGTGATGCCTTCACGTTAAATGAAGCGAATCACCTCATTTCTGACCACGCGACGTATAACTGCGGTTTTGCATCGCTTAACAAAGCAAGCTGCGACGAACGCGGCATGCAGGGATGTTCCATTCTGAGAGTTTGTTCGCACGAAGCCACAAAGGCACAGGGAAGCAATGTCTTTGTCCTTTCTCCGGTCGTGAGGGGCGTCTCCTCGTCTCTGTGTCTCCGTGAGAACCTATCTGAAATTCGAGAGCCGCACGGCTTCGTGTCGGGCCTGTATCGTCATGTCGGTAAGACCGGTAGACGAGTCGTGGTCCAAGAAATTAAGTTCTTGGTAGCGTACTCTCCTTTGTCAACCATTGCGTGGGCGGAAACGAAGCGAATCGCTTTCCATGATGCAAGCGTGCCGCTTCAGACCATGCAAAATTAATACGACAGCTTTCCACCGATAGACTTGCCGCCATGACGCCCGATGATATTCGTTCAGCGATCGCCGATTATCCAGACCCCGAGACGGGACGTCCGATCGGCCAGACCGATCAAATTAAACAAATTGATTGCGACTCTGGCATTCGGGTTCAGGTCGGCCTATCGAGCCATTCAGCGGCATTGAAGGATGATGTCGTCGAACAGCTCGGTTCGCGAATCGTCAGTCGGTTTCCAGGGCAAAGCCCGATCGTCGAGATCGTCGATCATGATCGGCCTCCAGCTCGCTTGGGGCAGATCGGGCTGCGGGTTAAGAGCGTCATTGCCGTCGGTTCCGGCAAGGGAGGGGTCGGCAAGAGCACCGTTGCGGCGAGCCTGGCGCAGTGCCTGCAGAGGTTCGGGTCGAAAGTCGGTTTAATGGACGCCGATGTTTATGGCCCAAGCATACCGCATTTGTTGGGATTGAGTGGTCGGCCGGAGATCGACGAAAACAAAAAGATCGTTCCCATCAAGAAGGGTCCGATGCCGGTGATGTCGATGGGTTTTTTGGTCGAACCCGATCAGGCGGTTATCTGGCGGGGACCGATGCTGCACAGCTCGGTGACTCAGTTTCTGCGAGACACCGATTGGGGTGCGTTAGACTATCTGATCATCGATATGCCGCCAGGCACCGGAGACGTCGCGCTGACGCTGTCGCAGATCCTGCCTCTTTCCGGAGCCGTGATCGTTTGTACGCCTCAAGAGGTCGCCTTGCTCGACGCCGTCAAAGCGATTGCGATGTTTGGCAAAGTTCACATTCCGATCTTGGGAATGGTGGAAAACATGAGCGGCTTCCAGTGCCCCGATTGCGGTAAGCAGTACGACATCTTTGGCAAAGGGGGGGCTCGGGACAAAGCTGAAGAACTTGATGTTCCCTTCCTTGGGGGCATTCCACTGAACATCGCGATCCGTGAGGCTGGTGATCGCGGCGCTTTGGCCGAAGGTTTGGACAGCGATGCGGATCGCGCGCCGATGGATCGTGTCGCCCGAGCCGTTGTGCGAACACTCGCGTCCCGGCAGGCCTCCGCCCCAGCGAAGCCACAGTTGCCAACCTTGTGAGCATGTCGGCAGAAGCGGTTCAACAAAACGGAATCAGTTGGAATCCGTTATAGCTTTCCCGGAAGATATACCGCGACGTATAAACAAAAAGAAAAGCCGACAGTTCTTGTCGGCTTTTCTTCGTTGGCTCTGATCGACTTCGCTCTAGAAGGTAACGATCGCGTCGATACCGAAAGTCGTTTGGACTTCTCGGAAGCCGGCAATCCCGTTGGATCGCGGCTCATTGACTTGAAGTGGTAACCTATCCACATCCCAGTCCCAGCGAACTTCGGGTCGGATTCGGAAGTAATCGCAAGGCTTGTAATTGAGTCCCGCCGTCAATGCATAGATGTCGCAGTTGTCGTTGGGTCCGCACAAGACGTTCCACCATTCAAAGCGAAGGCCGGCGGCCAATTCGTCGCAAACGGAATACAAAAGGTAGTTGTTGATCGCCAGCGTATCGCGAACCGTTAGTCCATTTTGATCTTCCGAATCGAGTCGATCAATCTGCAGAACATGATTTATTTTTCCCAGCGTCGAGCTAGCCACAAGGCTGTGCATCTGACCACGTTCACGAGCATTGTTATTGACTGGGAAGAAAGTATTCAGCGCTGGGTTCGAGGAGAATCGCTCGTTGAACCTTCCGGTCGTGTTCGTGTACGTTACGGTCAGGTTATCCGTGAGAATCAGGCTCAAGCCACCCAAGAAGATGTCGCCATTGTCTTCAAATCCTGAATCCCAGCCGACGGCGTATCCACCCCAGGTTGTGACGTATTCGTTCGCCTGGTGAGAGACGAGCGCTCCGCTGTGCGTAAACGGTTCGCTATTGTACATCGTGTAGGCGTGGCTGTAGAAGAAGTTGTCGGGTGCGGAAACGACTTCGTAACCAATCAAAGTGAAGAAGTGTCCGAACTTGACGGACGTCTTTCCGTATCCAACTTCGCCGTAGAGCTGCGGAATGGCGTGCCCATAGATTCCGTGATCCCAGTCGGTATCCCAGTGGCCGTTGTCCAAACCGAAAGCTTGAGTGTCCTGAGCATCAACGCCGTACAGGTAGTCGACACGACCGCCATAATCGAAGCCGTCTGTTCCATCCACCGACTTTTCCGCATAGAGCCACATTTGATGAAGGTTCACGCGGTCGGGATGGTTGTTGAAACGTGCCGGTGAGGCCGCCGTGTGATAGCCAAATTGTGACCACCCACCGTAGCGCAGGCATCCAGGAACGATGCACAGCACCCAGGTTCCTTGGCACAGCCAGTATCGCACGAGCCGTCGAAGCAGTAGTCGCCATCAACGTATGATCCGTCGACGTACGAGCCGTCATCGGCGTAGCCTTGCCCGACCGTTGGATAGGTCTCGTACGGCTGCTCCTGATACATCATCTGTTGCCCGAGTGAGATGCTTGCATTGCAAATGCAAGCAATCGCCAAGAACCTGCTGACGAGATTCATTTTTGTAACTCCACATTCCAATACGTGCGTGACGGTACCTGCAACATCAAGCCGCCGACGGACCCGGTGGCCTTCAAACAGACACATCCGTATCACACTTACTATCGAAACATTCGTCACAACTATTAATGTCTTCCAGGACAAAAACAGAAATAGGCTATGGATTCGCCCTATACCGCTGTCAAGATTTAACGGTTGGAGAAGCTTGGCGTTTCGATAGCAGCGTCGAAACGGCAGTCGCATGTCGTGGCAACCGATGAAAGCGTGCAAAAGAAGGCATTACGTTGGAAGAGAGTCCTGCGTAACACCATCAATGTGGGATTTGCGTCGTTGCCGTGTCTCCGAACGACGCCGTCTGGACGGAGCGTTTGATTTCTCATTCTGCCGTTGCCGATGAAAATAGCGACCGTTGTCACGGGCACCGCAATGCGTGCATTGGTTAGGCGAGCGATGACGCAGCTTGTTCAGTAAAGGATATGTTAAGCCAAACGTTAGGATTGAAATGGTGTAGAAAAGCCAAGTGGGAATCAAGTCGTAGATCTCATGTAACGTCACCTCACGGCAACGACGGCACCATTTTGGTCGAATGTCTTGGTGACGCAACATCTTTCACATGCTCAACTTTGGAGGCGAGTCTTGCGACTCCATAAAGGCAGTGATTCCCGGTGTACCGGCCACTTACTCGATGCCAAGATTCGCAGTGGGCTTACGATCTTCGTTTCCCACGGAGCGATGCATCGTCAGGGCAATCCCAACGACGATCAGGATAATCGCTGGAACGAACCATTGCAAAGGGAGGTGGCTTCGTGATTCAAGCCCAATCCCGAGCTTCACCAAATCCTTTTCAAAATGGCTGAGCGTGACCAACAACCCATTATGCATGGCGTGCATCAAAACGCCAGGCAAAAGACTGCCGGTACGATAACAGATCCAGCCAAGCGCCACGCCCATTAGGGTGCTGGGCAAGAACCGCTCGAACATGAGAGCATCTCGAACGACAACATGAAACAGCCCGAACAACGCCGCCACGAATAAGATCGCAATTGCAGGTTTGTTACGGTGAAGGAAGGCGTTCAACAAATAGCCCCGAAAGAAGAACTCTTCACATACCGCGGGAACAATCGATAGGGCGAGCAGTTTCACTGGCAAAGAAATGTTTCCAAGGTCAAACCGCATCGCGGCGAAGACCTCTTTCAAGAACTCAATCCGCTGATCCGACAACGTGAAGATTTCCAGCTCATAGGCCAGCATCCACATCGAACATCCCAGCAGCATCGCGGAAACGTAACCCCACAACGAAGAGGAATGCAGAAAGAAAACCGATTTCAATCGCGCGTGGGCCATAAGGCAAAACAGAACAGGAATGCCGACGAACAACAGGATCGTTACACAGGCATTGGCCAACAGTTTGTCCGCCATCGAAATCTCAAGCTGCGAAGATAACCCACCAACAACGATAAATGATGGGAACAGCACAGCTAGGCATAGCAACGCGGCTGGAATCGAAACGGTATTTGTTGGGACTTCAGGACGCCGAAACAGATCGGCCCATGAACCGCTGCTTCCGTAAAGAATCGAGTCGGCTCCGAAAACTCTAGCGGCAACCGACATCGACAGAGCGCCGTAGAGTACCGTGGAGATCAATGTGATGGCGAACAGGCTGGGATTCAGCGAGCCTTGCAACAAGTCCCGACCGGACAGAACGATATTGATCAACGGAACAATCGCCAATGCCGCATTGAGTTCCAAATCCGGCATCAAGCTCAGCAACCCTGGCGCAAGAGCCACGAGCATTAAGGGGATCAGATAGGCCTGCGCTTCCTTGAAGGATCTCGCAAAACTGGTCAGCCCTAGCATCAGCGCGGAGAAGAAGGCGGCGAATACAAACAGCAGCAACAGCACTTGAGCAATCACCACAAACGAGAGCCCCGATCCACCAAACAGAAGTTCGTTCACGCCTAGCGCATAAATCGTCATCAGCATGGCGATCAAGTTGACTGCGGCGGTCAGCATCGCGACGGTCAGAACCGCCACAAATTTTCCGATCAACAACGACAGTCTTGAAACCGGTGCCGCAATCAAAATTTCAAGTGTGCCGCGTTCACGCTCGCCAGCGGTCACATCAATGGCTGGATAGACGGCTCCGGTAATCGTCATCAGCACCAACATCAGTGGAATGATCGTGACCACGGAAAATGACTGCTCCCGTGACGGTATATGTTGCTCTGCAAAAGAAACCGGCAAGCCTTCCGCGATGCCCGCTGCTTGAAGCACATCGGTGGCCCAGGATTCGTTGATCGCATGGATGCGCGAAACAACTTCGTCGCGAGCCATCCGACTGGCGGATGATTGTTTGTCGTAGAGCAATTCGAGCGTTGTTTGCTGGAGGTGCCCATCATCGCTGGAGATGTGGTTCAATAACGCTCCAACGTGCAAGTACCGCTGAGCGACAAGATCCTCCAATTGTTCCCGTGTTCCCATCTTTTCGAAGGGATGCATCACCCGCAGTTCTATCGGTTGGTCAGGTCCCACACCCATAAGTTGTGCAATCTTGTCCTGAGTTGAATCGCGATTTTCAACGGACTTGTCGTCAGTAAGCGTCTGACGATCAATAACCGCTTTGCCACGTTGCAAGAGATCGAGCAGAACGGCTCCGTCAGCTTCATTGGCGATTCCAATGTCAAGCGAAAGCGTTGCAACTTGCCGAAGACTTCCCAATAAGAATTTCTGGACCGTGATGCCGACCAGCGGATAGACCAGCAGTGGCATCAACAGCAATGTCGTGATCGTCCGCCGGTCACGCAGGACTTCACGCAACTCTTTCATGGCCAGCCGCGAGAGCCGAATGGGAGACCTTCGGCGAACCTGATTCGTGGTGGCGGGATCGATCGCTGGTGAGGCTTGCTTGTCCATCAAAAAAGCCTCGACGCCGTCGATGCTTCCGTTGGAAGCAGATCAACAAACATTTCAGTCAACGTCTTTCTGCCTGTTTGCTGTCGAAGCTCGGTGAGCGTTCCTTCACGGCACAATGTCCCTTGATGCAACAAACCGAAACGATCGCAAAAACGCTCAGCTTCATCCAACCGATGCGTGCAGACAATCACGGCCTTGCCCACAGTGCGCAAGTGACCGATAAAGTTGAAGACGACTTGGCTTCCCAGAATGTCCAAACCGCGAGTTGGCTCGTCCATCAGCAGCACGGGAGGATCGTGAACAAGAGCACGCGCAAGGTTCAGTCTCTGCTGCTGTCCGGTGCTAAGTACGGCACAACGACGATCGACGAATGGCTTTAATCCCAACAGGTCGCTCAGTCGTTCAATCTGTTGTTCGGCTTCCGACTGCGACAAACCGTACAGCTCCGTAACGAACCGGAGTACCTCACGAACGGTAAGCCACGGGTAGACGCCAACACTTGTGGAGACAAAGCCGATACGACGCTTCACCTCGTCGCTGTCCCTTGTGACGTGATATCCATCGACGACCGCATCGCCCGACGTCGGCTCAATCAATCCCAGCACCATTCGAAGCGTTGTGGTCTTCCCAGCGCCATTGGGTCCCAGAAGTCCGAACACTTCACCCGGTTGGACACTGAACGTCAACTCGTCAACGGCGACCACATGCTGACCGCCGTTTTTGAAATGTTTCGAGAGACGATTTGCAGATATCAAATCACGTCCGTGGAATGTAAGATTCGACGTTCATTCGCCGAAGATACTATCGTTCATGTACATCTCCTCGCCTGGACTCATCGTGTTGGTCGCGCTTTGCTGCTTTTGCAATCGCTCCCGTTCATCGGCAAAGGTATACTTGCGGTACAAGAATGCATCCTCAATTTCATGACGGACTTGCAATCCACCTTCGGGATCGAAGACCAGCGTCTTTCCAGGTGCCAGCATCGCCTCCTCTTCATCGACCATCACCGCCAGGGGATCGCCACCGGAGATATCCAGTATCATCCCGCCGGTTTTCACCGATGCGTTCTCGAGCGTTTTGATCTCCTTGTTGGATGGATTCACGATTTCATCAGTGAATTGACCCTTGTACAAGACCGTTCCGATCGTTGCCTTCTCAAAGTCCGCAGTCCTTTCCGTTGCATAACGGAAATCCCAATTGACAGCCACGACATTCGACGAGGCAGGTGTCTTCACGATCGTCTTGTCCCCTAGGTTTGTCGTCGTTTCAGGTTCGGTCTGGCCACCGACAAACCACCTCACTTCCGGCAATGAAGCAGGCGGGCTAGGTTCGCTCCATGCCGACCAGATATATCCCGTTCGGTAAGGCCTGCCATCCTTCTCCGCAAGCTGCTTGTCGTCGGCAATGCGACGCTGAACGCGATCGAGCGCTTCCGAATCCAATGTTTTCAATGCGGGTGCGAACCGAGCGTTGACCGGATAGTTCGGATCTTCGATCGCCACTTGGATACGGTAAACGTAGCGTCGGCCAGGCTGTGGAGCATGCTCGTTCACCGACGGCTTGTCACGAAAATCGTAAAAGCGAATCAGCTTGTATTCCGACGCGATGACGACAGTCGAACCCATGCCCATTCCCATCCCTGAGCCCATGCCCATTTCCATTCCTGCGCCCATGCCCATCTCCATGCCTGCGCCCATGCCCATTTCCATTCCTGAGCCCATGCCCATCTCCATTCCTGCTCCCATCCCCATTTCCATGCCAGCTCCCATTCCAGGACGCTGCCCGCCGACTGGTGGCCGATTCCCCTGCAACGCGTCGATATCGAGGCGATTTCCAATCGCTGGCCCCTGCGGGACGGCCTCTTCCTTAACGTCCTCTTTGACTTCGGTCTTGGAGCCATCCTTCTTTTGTCCCGCCCAAGGAACCAATTGGTGCCCGACGAAGCGCATGTAGTCCTGCATCAGGAGTGGAGGAATCGGTGTTGTCAAAATAGGATCGATATACTCTGGAGATATAACCTCCTGAGCAGCCCCTGCCCAGTTTCGCATGTATTTGTTCAACGTCCCTGTATTCGTCGTTTCCAGCCAGTCTCCCTGCTTGGCGAGGATCTTATCTTCGTTAGGCTCTTCCAAGTCCTCAACGGAACGATCGGTGACATCGGCTCGAATCACGCGAAAGTACATGTACCGCGGGCGATCACGCCGAGGATCAAACCCCTTGGCGTCGGCCAAAGCGCTTTGAAATTCGTCATTTAACAATTCGTCCGGCATGACGGCCGTTCCAGCGATGAAATGATGGGTCCACGGAATCGGACGTTGAGCCCCCTGTCCATTGGGACTCGCCATAGGGCTCCCTTCCACCATCATTCCGGTCGAACCCATACCGGCCCCGCGAAAGCCGCGATCGTATTTAGGGTCCAGTTGTCGTGCCAAGCCTCCCCCGGCCATGCCCATCATTTCAGGTGATCCTTCAGACGGCATCGCCATTTCAAGTCCCGCTCCCATTTCTTCCATCATCATCCCGGAACCTTCACCACCACCGCCACGAGGACGACGGATTTTCTTCTTGGGGCGTGGCTTCTTCTCTTCCTCAAGTTCCAATGCTGGCGCGGCCTCCAAATCATCGTAAGGACTACTGATCGATTCAGGAGGTATATATGCAAGTGCGCCCAGGACACCGGTTAATTGGATCTCTTGCGGCGCATATTGAGGAGCCTTGATATCAGGGTCGCGGCGTTTCACGCTAGCACGACTCTTCGGAGGACCGTAGACGTTAAACGTAAGGCCGGGGTCGATCGGATCGCGACTCTTGTCGACATCCGATTTATACTTTACTTCAAACAAGCGATCTTCCTCGTCTTTGATCGCTTCCCAGTGATTGTCCTGTAACTGGCTCATCACCTGCGTGGCGGTATCCTTCAGATTCTCGGGATTCTTCGCCTCGGCAAACGGTTCGATCTTCAACCCGTTGTAGATCAATAAGCCAAATATGGCGATGACCGCACCTAGCACGACTTTTTCGACATGATTAATCGCGAGCTTCTTCAGAGCATCGCCATCCATTTGCCTTTCATCGATCGACTCCTGGGTTTGCGTTATCGAAGTGTTGGGTGTCGTTTCCACGGTCGGTGAAACAAAAATTTAATGACATCGAAAGTTCACTTCCCCCGTCAATGTCATTGTACCGAATCAACTAAGGGTTTGCCGCCGCTGGAACCGCAGCGGGTTCAACCACAGCGCGGGAGGTTCCGCTGCTGCTGCCGGAGGCTCAACTGGTGCTTCAGCAGGTGCGGCCAGTGCTGCGGGAGGTTCAACGGGTGCTGCGGGAGGTTCAACGGGTGCTGCCGGTGCGTCGGCAGGTTCACCGGCAACCGGTGGTTGTGCTTCCGGTTCCGTGGTCGCGGGAGGAGTTGAAGCATCCGCAGGCGTCGAATCGGATGGTGCTTGCGGTACGGGCTCTTCACCAATGGACTGATCCTGAATCACCGTGTCCGCAGTGACTTCCTCAACGCCAAGTTTTTCAAGTGCGGGCGGGTTGTAAATGTAAATCACCCCATACACTTCGATTGGCAAATCGTATGGGTATTCGTCTGCTTGACGACCGCCAGCGCCGCTGGCCATCCCCATTCCCCACCGCCCATCATGTCGCCGAAGCCGCTTCCAGCAGCTCCCAAATCCATGCCCATTCCAGGCCCCCCGTTTGCAGCACCACCTCCACTGGGAGTTCCCGTGGCATTGATGCGAACTTGACGCACTTCGACCATCAATCGGGCATTGCCGCAAGCAGTAAGCAATTGTGGCAGCTTTCGTTGATCCATCTTCAACGCCAGTTTGACCGGCAATCGCTTGGCGACATTGATAAAAGCATTGTCCGCGTCGGAACTTGCCATTGCCGAACGAAGGGCGGACGCAGCGATTGGTTCGTAGGAATTATTGACATAACGGTTCTCGGCAGGATCAACCGCTTCGCCTCCTCCCGTCCCCATGCCTGATCCCATGCCCATTTCCATGGCATTTCCACTTCCCATCTCCATGCCGGCTCCCATCCCCATCTCCATGCCGCTTCCCATTCCCATGCCATCCATCCCCATGCCGCCGCCTTGCATCGCACCGCCGCGAGTTACTCTCCCAGCTCGGCCAGCAACGGCTCGTCCCAACTTGATTTCAAGGATTTCATGGATTGTCGCTTGGAAAGGCTTTGTCGCATTTCCGTTGACGGCTGCGATGATTTGCAAGAGATTGCGAACAACCCAGAGATCCTCCTGCGAATACAATATATCAAGCGTGGAGGGGACTTCTTTGCTGCGCCAGGGGAACATCTGGTCCAGAAGCTGGCTCTGACTACCAGTTTGCCAAATCACCAAAGTATCGGATTCTTTAGGCAACGCCATTCCCGATCCCGATTCAAGGCCTGATTCAGGCATCATCATTTCGGCACCGCTACCAGAAGCCTCCATGCCTCCCAATGATCCCATTCCCATGCCGGACGCTTTTTCAAAATCGGCGGTCCACTTCGCGCCGACCACCTCAGCCAATCCGGGCAATTCGTTTTCGATATATTCCTTGTAACGGTAACGGAGCGACGTATCGACTTCCTGGTTGCTCGGCATGGGAAACTCGGTCGTCGTTTCAATCGGCAGAAACTTCTCGAATGCTTCCGTAAAGTCGGTCGTGCCTCCCAAATTAAAAACGGGCCAAACCAGAATCTTCTCTTGATAATCCCATTGTTGCTGCCAAGCTTCCAGGACATCAACCATTTGACTGCCGACCCGCTGTTCCATCTCCTTATGCGAATCGGGGTTCGGTGCTGTGGAAGCGTTGCCGCGTAATGACGTCAGTGTGCTGTAGGCACCATCGATTGCCGTTTTCTGAGATTTGGATTCCTCCACCAAAGCAGCCGTCGACATCCACCAAATCGCGACCGAAACAAGCATGACAATGGCCCAGACGCCCCAGAAGGCATACTTCATCGCTGGACCGAGTTTTTCTTTCAAGCTATCCATGGTTCACTCTTCGTTTTAGCAACGTCAATGATTTTCTGTATCCAAGTTTCCGTCAGTTCGCCGCGACTGTATTCGCATCGGCCTCAGGTTGTTGTCCTTCCTCAGCTTCTTTGGCTTCTTCTGCTTCCTTCAATTCGAGAGCTCGCTTTTCCAGCCGCAACGATCGTTTGGTCTGTTGCCATACGAATTGATAGGTCACGTCGTAACGTTTTACCTTAAAGCTCTTAGGCTGATCGGATGTCTTGTCATCCGGTTTCTTCGGTTGTGCGACCGATTGCCCAAACACATCCACGCCACCTGGCTGTGTCATCATCCCAGTCATCGCACCCGTGTCGTTCCCCATCGGACCATCGTATTCGGGATTGGGAACTTCCGTGTCGACCAGCCCCGGATTGCTGACCAACAGTGGAAACGAAATGCCCATTTCCTTCGTCGTGAATGTCTCCGGCGAAATGTTGCCTTGCGAATCTTTCAAAGGGATCTCAACCGATCCATTGAGAAATTGTTCCGTCAGGTATTTATGCACATGGATACCAGCTTCCTGTCCGACGATGTCGTTGAAGTAATGAAAGCCTTTCAGCTCGACAACCCATCCAGATCCTTCGGGACCCGTCAATGCAGCCAATTCGTCTTGAAACGCGGTCTTTTCCTCTTCCGTCGCCTTGTCGCGGCGAGTCGCTCGAAACCAGTTTCGCATTTCGTTGCGATAACGTTCGGCGACCGGTTCGGTATACCATTCCTTCAAATCATCGAAATACTGCGTTTCGATGCTTTCCACATAAATATCAGGTCGCTTCGAGTACGGAAGTTCTTTCGGACTGGGGTACTGGGCGGGTGAAGGATAGTCCGGATGATGCGGCATCAACCCGTTGAGCATGGTTAAAAACTCGATCCAAATCAAACGCCGCTCGCCATTTCCAGAAAGCTCCCGCCCGACAGCCTTCAGATACTTGAGCTGTGTCTTCAGCTTGTCATCGGTTCCTTTGTGCTCACTGGCGTACGACTGCGGCTGCGAGGTTTGTGAGATCGCGGAATCCCAACGATCTTTTTTGACAACCGACCAATCCCGTTGAACGAATAAATAATGTCCGACGAACCCCGCCATCAACGCGGCCGCACATGCGAGCGCCCATGGCTTCTTGGCTCGGATAATCCGATCGGTCAGGATCTCCTTTGGTACCAGCGTCGTTTCAATCGGCCCCAGGTTTAGCGCTTGCAGGCACAGTCCGTAGCACACGCCAAAGGACTGATGATTCTCCTTGAACTTTGGTGCCGACAGGACCTCGTCACCTTGCAATCGCTTGAAACCATCCAGAGTCTCCAGCGTGTAACCCAAATTCTTGCCTAGATACAACCCTAAGCCGGGCAACTTGACCGTGTTGCCCGTCAACAGCAGCGTATCGATCGTTGCCTCCTTGTGAATGCTTTGGAAGAAGCCGATCGATCGTTGAATTTCCGTCACCAAGTCATTGAACACTGGACGCATCGTCTGAATGATCAATTTCGGATCATCCGCATCACGCGTGTTCCGTTTCAGATGCTCCGCTTTGGCGAACGTCATCTTCAGGTCTTTGGTTAGCTGACGCGTGAAGTGGTTGCCTCCCAAAGGCATGCTCCGCTGCCACACGCGAAACCCGTTACTGATGATCAAGTCGGTGGAATCGGTGCCTAACGAAACAAGCACCGTGGAGGTGGGGGGATTGTCCACATCGAAATCCCCCGCGTCCAAGCGTTCGTTCATGCGATCGTATGCCAACATGTTGTACATCGCGATCGGTGCCAACTGAATAAGATCGACCTCCAATTCAGCATTGTCGAACGGCTTGAGGTGCTTGTAGACCTGATCACGCTTCATTGCGAACAGGCCAACCTCCGTTTCCAATGCGTAGCCTTCCTCGATCGTACTGCCGGGCATCATTTGGAAATCCCAAACGACATCCTGCAGGTCAAACGGAATCTGCTGACGCGCTTCATAGCGCACGATGTCGCTGACCTTCTTGGCTTCGACGGGCGGTGGCTTGAAGAACTTTGACAGACCACTTTGTCCCGGCACGCTGACGGCAACCTTGCATCCGCGTGTTTCGTTGTTATCCAAGAATTGCTTCAGCGCATCGCGCACCAGTTCTTCCGGGTCCGCCTCGGGATGACTTAGGATCTTAGGGTATTCGATGTAATCGAACGCATCGGCGACCACTTCGCCGTTTTCTTGCTTGCAACGCAATGCTTTCAGCGCTGTTTGTCCGACTTCGATGCCCCATACCGCAGTGTGGTTGGCCATGTGTGATTCCTCACGCGTCCTTATGAGCTGTACTTGGCTGTTGTTTCAAAGATAAATGAATCATTCAGAACCCCTGAAAAGTATATTTGTCGCGTGGTCGGAAAAGAAGTGATTCGCTTCATCAAATGCAAAGGCATCATTTCAGACCACGCGTGGTATAAATGCTTCGAGTCGCACAAGAATGTGCTCATTGGAGCGAAATAAGTTGAAATGGAAAAGTTGGCTTGGATTGGAGTACCCTACGGGTGCAAAACGGATGAGACTAAAATAAATTGCACCGCTGCTTTTATTCAATCTATCGAGGTTGATACCCCCATGTCAAATTTTCTCCGATGACGAATTCAGTTTTTTCCAAAACAAATCCGCCGCGTGACGCCTTCGTTTTGCTCCCCTGCCACACTTTGGAGGACTTTCCGACGCATGCGACGGGGGCCGAGGCCGCCGGGCTGTTGACCGCTTGGTCCCTTCTGTGGCATCCCGAATTGATCTCCATGACCGGCAAAATGCCCGCTTGGCAACGCGCCGACACGCCTCCGGACGACTTAAGCTCCTCGCTGATTATCGTGCCTAGTCTCGCCATAGCGAAAATGCCGACCGGTACGATTGAACGGGCTGGATCGGCATCCGACTGCGTCCTGATTCGGGTTGAAGAACAATCGCGATCCCAACTGATCAACACCTTGCTAGCGCAACCACCCCGCGAAAATGATCGCGTCAAGGACTTCCATGCCTTGGCATACGTCTATCTGCAAGTCCAATTGATGACCCGTCAGCTTCGCTACAGCAGCAATCTGGATGACGCTTACTTCAGTCAACAGCTTGTTGCCGCTGCGGATGCTTGGTTCGAAGACGATGACCAGCAATGCACCGCCGCCTTGCATAATTGTTTCGATCTGCTCGCTCAAGAGCGTGATCACTCGTTTGCCGCCGATCCCTACCTGATCGATCTGACCCTGTTGGCCGAAACAACCCTTGGCGAAGCATTGACCAAATCTTTGGAAGAGGACGCTCCGACCAACCTGCTAGCAAACGCGGAATTGCTGCATCAGCTAGCACGTGAAAATCCTGCTGCCTTCGATCGCCTGCGTCAACGCCTGACCGATAAGCAGATCGGTTTGGCGGGCGGGACGATTGATGACCATTTTTCGCTCGACATGCTGACCTGCTCATCGGCGATCGAATACCTGATCCAATCGCGACAGCGATATGTTGAACTGCTGAACCAGCCTCCCGATGCATTCGGTCGCTTCGCCGGGGGACTTCCCAGCGATCTGCCCGTCGTCCTCAGCCAACTTGGATATGAAGGCGCTATCTTTGCCGACTTCTCCAGCGGTGCGGATATCGCTCAGGATGAAGCAAAGCTGATGTGGCAATCGGGCGATGCCGAGATTCAAGCCATTTGCAGCACACCACTGAATGCTTCGGACCCTCAGACCTTCTTGGGACTCGGGCCTCGATTGGGCGAAGCGGTCGACGCCGGGCAGATCTCCACCGCGTTATTGGTCCATTGGCCTGGTGATCACTGTTCCGCTTATGACGATCTCCGCCGAGCGGCAAGCTGGGGGTTGGCTCTTGGAAAGTTTCAAACGTTGGGGGAGTATTTCAACGAAAGCGAACGCCCTTATCATTCCTTTCAACCTGGTCGCGGTGGAACCTCGGGCGACTGGCTTGCAAACTTGGTTCACGAGAAGAAGAAGGACCCGCTTTCGTCCCTTGCGTTGATGACGCGTTTGCAAATCCAACGCGAGACACTCTCCACGATCCATTCGCTGACCGAAGCGGTCTCGGGGCATCCCGTCGATCAACCCGCAATGGGCGGTGCGGACAGCGAAGTTTCGGTCGATGATCAAATCATTGCGGGGGACGCTCAGCACGTTGCCGGCGTTCAGCTTTGCAAAGCGCTTGGAATCGAACTTCTCAGTGATCCAGGAGTCGCCTCCACGCAAGTTCCTGAATCGACGATCGTCTTGAACCCTCATGGCATCGCCGCGCGCGAGCATGTTCGTGTCGCGGGCTCCCCGCCGACAACCGGATCGCAGGTCTACGCGGGTCATCAAACGCCCAGCGGATCGATCGCCGTCATTGATGCCCCCAGTTGCGGCTTCGCGGTGGCTAGCTCTGGAACCCGCGAACCGCGAAAACGCTGGTTTCGCGGTCCCAAGCCTCTGGCTGACGATGAAGGCTTGCGAAACGATTTCTTCGAAGTCGCGTTGCATCACGATACCGGCGGCGTTCTTTCGGTTCACACCCCGAAGATGCGTAGCAATCGATTTTCCTGGCAGTTGGTCTTTTGCAGTCCGGAAAACGCGGGACCGAAGTGTTCCACAATGAAACGGCTGCAAAGCCGCGTCATTCGCAGCGATACCACGGCGGGGGAAATTCAGAACCGCGTTCAAATTTTGGTGAACGAGAGTGACGACAATCAGGTCGTCGCCGCGGAGGCGACGGTCAATTATCGACTCGAACTCGGTTCGCGTTTCTTGCACATCGACGTCGATATCGAATCGCATTTGCCGTTGAAGCCGCAGGCTTGGCAATCGTACGTGGGAGCACGCGTCGCCTGGGCGATGGAAGCGGCGGCGCCTCGCGTGATCGTCCGCGACCAACTTCAGCCCGCCACCGGACGGCATCTACTTGCTCCCCAAGGCGTTTGGATCGATGAAGCCGATACGTCGACGATGGTGCTGGCCGATGCCATGCCCGCGCATCGACGGGTGGGATCACATATGCTTGATACGCTGTTGGTCGTGGCCGAAGAGACCCGGCAAAGGTTCTCGTTAGCATACGGTTTTGATGTCAAGAATCCCGTTGCAACGGCCCGCCGCATGCTGGCCCCGGCAACACGACTTGCTTGCCGCAAACCGACCGGACCGACAACCGGATGGCTGTTCCATTTTGATTCACCCTATGTTGTCGCCACGGACTGGAGAACCCAGATCGATGAAGGTCGAAGGTATGTTTCCATGCGATTGGTCGAGACGATGGGCCGCGCGTCGACGGTGACCGTTCACTGCTTCACGAACATCGCGTCGGCAAGCCTCGTCGACCTGCTTGGAAACAAGCTGCGGGACTTGCAGCCCAAAGCGGACACGGTCGCCGTAAAACTCGCGCCGCATCAGATTTCAACGGTGCGACTGGAACTTTCCTAATCGATTGCCGCTATTTCAAGTTGCCAGCGTCCGAGGCATCGGCGACTTCCTCCGTCGCTGATTTTGCATCCGCGCTCGGCGTCGCTTCGTTATCGATGAAGCGAAAACCTTCCGCGAACTGGATGTCTCCACCGGCAAAGGCTTCCACTTGTTGATCGGCAAGCGTGAAGATGGCGGCACAGCGACGTCCGGCATCGTCGGAGAAGTGGGTGTAAATCCATTGCACGGGAATGTTTTCAACCGACCCCTGCGCGACGACACGAATCAACCGCAGTTGCGAACTGGTAACTTTCTCTTCAGCTTCCAAGAATTCGCCGAAGCGATTTCCCAACGTGCGTTGAATATCGTCTTGAAAGGCTTCCAACGTCACCTGGTGCCCTTCCTTCAGTTTCGGCATCGATCGAACATCGCACTGAGCCACCACCTTGTCGTTTTCAATCAGTCGCATCATCGTGAATCGATCATTCGACGTCATCACTCGCCACCGCCGATCACAGAAGACGCTGAAACCGCCCGGTTGGCTGCGCACATCCACCAACAGTTTGTCGTCAGTCAACGGGATCGTAAAATCGATCGGCTCGGTATTCTTCACGGCATGGGGCTTTGGCAACGATTGCCGAATGACGCGGACTTGCGCGGCGACTTCAAAGCCCGGTTCAGCCTTCCCCACATCGCGATCCTCGCGGATAGCCAATGCCAACCACGACACTGCCCGTTGTCCCCGGTCAAAGGTCATCTTGCCTCGCAGTTCAATCGAGGTGGGGACGCCATCGACCGATGCCACGATCGATCCGCTGAGTTGCATCTTCGCTTCGGCGTCGTCAAAAGATGTCATCGAAATGCTTACCGTCGATTTTTGCACGGCATCCATGTCCAGCAGCGATGCAATCACTTCGTCGTCGATCTCCCACGACTCGCCAACTTTGACGCTCTTGGCGGGAAGCAAACGATCGATCGCCAATGAGTTGACGGGAGCGTGAAGCAACTGCAATTCCTGATCGGTGAACTGCGTCTGTTCGGCGGCGAGCACCACGCGGGACTGAGACAACTGAGCGATCACGCGACGCGCTTCATTTCGCAAGCCCGATTTCGTATCGGTCTGATGAACCTGGCCTTTGGTGGCAGCCTCGTGGTAATACCGCCGGCCGCTTGAGGAACGTGCTCGCCGTCTCGGAACAAACGCTCTTCGTAGTCAATCACCGCATCCGCTTTGACGGGAAGCTTGCGGGTCGCATCGGTGGTGATTGCATTCTTAGGAACTTCCGCGTTGCCTTCAACTTCGATCATCATACGGACGCGGTACAGCGAGTGGCTATCGTCCGGATACAGCGGCACACTGTCTAGACCAGTGGCTTGCAACGTTGGGCTTGCAAGCAGGGAAAGAGTTAGTCCTGCCAAACACTGACGGCGAGAAAGGGTCCAATCCATCGTCGCGATCCGCTCCAAATAAAGGCTGTGCAAAACCGACCAGAACTCTCGGTTGCGGTGTTCCCTAGAGCGACCACGTCGCAAGATCAACTGAAAAACATTCGCCCAGGATAACATCAACCGCGTACATTATTGATGTAAATGCTTCAAATACCGCCTCCCTCGTAGGGAAAGTGCGGATATTCAGCAACGCATGCAAACCGTCACATCCGAGTCCAGCCTTAAAGGAGCATCGTCCGTTACAACCATATTTATTCAATTGATTCGCAAAAAAGAAACGATCTATTGGCGTTCTGAGCTTTGCGAACGACCCCCATGATCTCGCCTCATGGGTGAAGTAGATTGATACCGCCTTTCCGCCGTCCGCCGCGCCTTCAGGCGGCGGAAAGGCAGAAGGAACGATGGTGCGGGGAACGCGTCCTTAGCCAACAATCTGATTCACCGAACGGGAGAGTTCGTTGGGGTCTGATGCACTTAACCTTGTGAACCAGATGCGGGGAAAGTAAACGTGACATTAACGAACGAGCGTCAATAGCAAACTTTCAGCAGCTCAGGATTACCCGTACAATGGATGAGGTAAACAACTGCGTCTGCACGAATGGAGGAATAGACGTTGGGAAAGAAAAAGAAAGTCGAAGCGAGCTAGCAAGTCGTCGAATCAAGCGGTAACGTCGCTTGTCGATGAATTGCTGTCCCAGTTACCGGTTGCCCCCGAGGAGGTGTCACCAGAGATACATGCACTGCTGCGGAAGGCCGTAACCGGAGTCTATGAAGGCGATGAGGCAGCGGTCAATGAAGTCAGCGATACGCTGCTCAGCATGATAACCAACGCTGGGGTATCCGACGAAGACTTGTATGACGACGGGGAAGCGTTCGTCGACGACGGGTTGAGCAATCCCGACTCGCTCCAAGTGCTGATGGAAATGGATGAGGATGCCGACGAAGACGAAGCCCTTGCGATCGCCAAGCGGGCGCTGGAATTGGACGAACATTCGGTCGAGGCGATGGTGCTGGCTGGCGACGTTTGCGACAACGAAGAGGAAGCCGCCAGTTGGTATCTGCGAGCTTCCGAAGCGGCAAAGCACCATGACCCCGTATTGGTTGCACAACTTATGCCTCCCATTCGTCGCCACATGGGAAGTCAATTGATCAGTGAAGGTCGGATCAGCGACGCCGCGCAGGTTTTGCTTCCCGGTCTCGACGAAGATCCTTCGGATATCGAGGAGCTTCGTTTTTTAATCGTTAGTGTCACACTCCGACTTGGCTGGCATGATGAGTTGAAGGAAGTCTTGGATTGCTACGAGGATGATCGTGATGGCGTGCTGGAGTACGCTCGCGCGTTGCATGCGTTCCAACAGGATGGGCCCAGTGACGAAGCGAATCGGTTGTTGAAAATCGCTGACGAGATGCACCCAGAGATGGCCGATTACCTGGCTGGGCGAAGACGAATCCCCGATGAACACATCGGGTTTCCCGATGAATTGACCGACGCCATTCTATCGACGGAATATCTGTTGCCTGGTATCCGCGAGATCGAAGGTGCGGCGAGATGGATTCGCGAATCCACGGTCGCGGGGAAATCGGATTTACACGGGTTCAACGATGACATATGGGAAAGCGGCGATCCGCTGGACATCGCTTGTGATTTGGACGCCGAGCCGATTCAGTGGCATGTGTCGATTGAAAAGCACAGCCGTGACAATGTCTACCTTGGCATTGTTCTTGAGGATGATCAGTTGGTCTTTGCACAACTATTCGAAGGCGACCGTCCAGGCACCCGCGCGCTGCGCGACTTTGTAACCCAGGCGATTGCCAGCCCGATGTATGGTCGGCAGCGAAAACCCGAGACTGTTTGCGTTGCCACGAAAGCCGACGTCAAGGCTTTGGCAAAACACTGTGGCAGCTATGGCGTGGCGGTCGTGCAAGGGAAGTCAGCATCAGCTTCCAAGAAACATACACAACAAATGATCGATACGATGTGCAACGAACTGCTGAAGCTTGCTGCGGATGAGTCTCACACGGATGACGACTGGGAGTCGGTCGACGATCTCTACGACCTGCCCAGATCGGACGAACCGCGAATTTTTGCCGTTCTCAGGCCGCCGCTTTGGATTCACGATGGCCCTTCGCCGCGACGCAGTTGGATACAGATTGCGATAGACACGGAGAATGGCTTTATTTTGAAAATGAATTTTACTAACGAACCGCCCACGATCAAACAAATGCTTGGCACCATGAAAGCGGCAATGCTGTCGCCATCAATGGGAGATGCAGTCTTTGCCCAAAACTGGCTACTTGATGGGTCGGTCAATGAAGTCCCCTTGAGTGCGAACGATGCAAACTGCGACATCGTCACGGCACTGTCCGAACAATTGCCAGATACGGAAATTGAGTTTGGCGAGTCGAACGCCGAGCATTGCGTGAATGTCTTGATGGCGGAATTGCTGAGTCGGTCAGGGCCGACCGACAGTGCGATTGCCACCCAGGACGGGATTGAGGATCAGGATATGCACCGATTTTACGAAGTCACTGCGAACTTCTATCGTGCAAAACCTTGGATGATGGTCGGCGGCGACCAGATGTTCGATGTGACGTGCTCGGCTTGGGAGAACCCAAAGCGTACGGCTTGTGTGATGGGACAGCTTGGGCAGGAATTAGGCATCGCGGTTTATGACGATCCCCAGGTTGCCCGTGCCATGCTCGAGACCATGAACCCGCAGATGGACTTCGACGCCATCGTCGTCCATTACGGCGAAGTGTTTGAAACAATCTCCGTCGACTGTTGGTATCACGAACGTAAAGGATGGCCACTGGCCAGCGAAGAAGCCTATCCATTTGTTGCTCGCGTTGCTGGCGGTCGAAAAATGATGACCGCCACACCAGAGGATATCCATGTGTTAACGCAACTGCTGCCGCACGTGCCGCGCTTCTTGGATCATCCTCGCGACCAACCGTTTCACGTGAGTTCGGGAAACGACAAAATTGTGTTTCAATGGTGCGATGAATAAATGAGCGAAGTCGTTTTGACACGCACGATCAGGCAATTAGGCTCGCGGCCGGTATGAATTCACCTGCCGCTCGCCTTAGAACAACGCTGCGATCGGCAGCCCGTTGTCGGTGATCGGAACGGGACGATCGCCGTCATAGAGATTCTTGCTCGAATCGATTCCCAAAGTTGTCAGGATCGTGGCGAACGCATCGGGCACGGAGACGGGATTCTCGACCGCCGCCATCGCCAGTTCGTCGCTGACACCATAAGCACCTTGATGCTTCAGTCCGCCGCCAGCCAGAACCATCGAAAAGTTTTTGCTGTGATGTCCGCGGCCCCCACCGGAATCGAATTGCGCGGGGCGTCCAAACTCGCTGTTGATGACAATCAATGTCTTGTCGAGCATCCCGTGCGACTGCAGATCCTCCATCAAGGCGGTCATCGCTTGATCGAGTTCCTGAATCAGCAAGTGCTGGTTCAGTTGTCCGTCATTGTGAGTATCCCAGCCGGTGCCGTTGCGGAAATTCATGTTGTGAGAGACTTCAATAAATCGAACTCCCGTTTGAAGCAGGCGTCGTGAAAGCAACAGTCGTTGTCCGAAACCGTCGCCGTACCGGTTCCGCAATTGGTCCGGTTCCTTACTCAGGTCGAAAGACTTCATGAAGTCTGGACCGCTCAGGCGAAGGCTTTCGCCAACGGCGGCGTCGTAATCGGCGAACAGTTTGTCTCCCGCAAAACGCTCACGTCCAGCATTCCGCACGGTTGCAAGGAGCTGTTCGCGTCGATCTTGTCGCTGTGTTGAAATGCCATCGGGGCGAGCCAGTCCCGCCGGACCTGATTCGATATCCGTCAGATAGATGAAGCCAGCCGTCTGCCCCAGAAAGCCTGGGCCGCGTGTGAGGTTCGGATATCCAATCAACATGTATGCGGAACCCTTCCCCCGCAGCGCCTCGTTGATTGGCGACAATCGAACCGATCGAGCGATATTGGACCGTACCGGTGGTGGGGCGTCCGGTGTGCATGCGATTGGTTGCTGCGGCATGCTCGTCGACAACGTCATGATGAACCGTTCGCAGGGCCGTAACTTGCTCCATCATCCGAGCCGTATTGGAAAGGTGTTCGCAAACTTGCACACCGGGGACTACGGTATCGATCGCCTTATAATATGATCCCGCTTTCTTGGCTTTGGCGTCTCCCATCTCCTTTGGATCGAAAGTGTCGATCTGCGCCATGCCTCCGCCGAGCCAAATCATCACGCAATGCTCCGCTTTTCCAACGACGGAAGCATTGCCCTGGGAAGCAATCAGTGGCGATGCGAGGGCGGCGGATGTGGTTGCTTGAAGAAAGTGTCGTCGTTTCATCGAGGGAACCTGAATGGTTGCGGAGGCGTGATTGGTCGCGGCTGGTCTGGGAAGCAGCGCTGCAAGGATGACATCTCTGACATTTCCGACCATGCACGGTATCTATTTTGGTCGTTCTCGGGCAATGATGCAATCTCGAAGGCTGGTCAGCGCGACAATTGAACGCACCCGCCCTTGGGAATGCTTGTGCCTGCGGTGCTAGCTGATCGCAGGTGGAAACCCAAAACGGCTGGAAAAGCTGAATAGATTGGCATTTAGAGCAAAGCTCGATTGCCACGATGGCGACCTTCCGATAAAAAATGGCAATTATCGAACCGATCGATGTCCATTAACTTTCAAACAGCCGGAACTTTCCCGGCCCCTTTTGATTCAATCGTCGTCGCTGCGGCGAAGAACGGATAGCAAAATGCTGGAAAAACTGCGCGTCGTCTTCACGATCCCCGAACTTCGAAACAAAATTTTATTGACACTGGGATTGCTTGCAATCTATCGGATCGGCTTTCATATTTCGCTGCCGATGATGAACCAAAACCTGGCTCCTTCAGCCGGTGAGGATACGGCGTCGCAGTTCTTTGAGAAAGTGAGTCTGTTCGCGGCCAGCGATCTGCGTCAAGCAACGATCTTTGGCCTCGGAATCATGCCCTACATTTCGGCGTCGATTATTTTCCAGTTGCTGGGCAGCGTCTGGGCACCCATCGAAGAACTGAAAAAGGAAGGCGAAACGGGTCGCAAAAAGATCAACGAATACACTCGCTACCTGACGGTTTTCCTGTGCTTGATTCAGAGTTACATGTACCTGAAGTTCTGGCTGATGGCTGGTGGCGAAGGTGAGGCAAGCAAGGTCAATCCGAATTTCTTCGCCGCCGACAGTAACACGTTGTACTGGGGATGGCAGATCACGGCGGTCATGATCATGACGTGCGGAACGATCTTCCTGATGTGGTTGGGTGAGCAAATCGATGAGTACGGCATCGGCAACGGTATCAGCCTTCTGATCATGGCGGGCATTTTGGCGCAGATGCCGGGAGCATTGTTCGATCTGATTCAAAATATGAAGACCGAGTTGGTCGGCCTTTCAAAGGGAACCGTTGGGATCGAGACCCTGATCATTTTGATTGTATTGTTCGTTGCCGTTGTCTTTTGTGTGGTGTTCATCACGCTTGGGCAACGTCGAATTCCCACCCAAAGTGCAAAGTTCACACGCGGACGACGCGTCTACGGCGGCAATCGTCAATACTTGCCGCTTCGCATCAATCAGGCGGGCGTGATGCCCATCATTTTTGCTAGCAGCTTGTTGATGATTCCCGGCGTGTTCCTGCAGTTCCTTTCCAAGTCGTTTTCGCCGGGAACCTTCATGTTTTCAGCGCTAAACGGTTTTGGGTCGATCATGAGCAGCGGCACTTCCTTCATCTACAACATGCTGTATGTGGCGTTGATCTTCTTTTTCTGCTACTTCTGGACGGCGATTACGTTCAATCCGAAGGAAATGTCCGACCAATTGAAAGATCACGGAACATTCATTCCCGGATATCGTCCTGGGAAGCGAACGGCGGATTACCTGGAAAAGGTGATGGTCCGCATCACCTATGTCGGTGCGGCGTTCTTGGCATCGTGGCGATCGTGCCCACAATTGTTTATGGCTCGCTGGGAGTTTCATTCCATCGCCGGTTTCTATGGTGGAACGGGATTGCTGATCGCCGTCAGTGTTGCGTTCGACTTGATTCAGAAAATCGACAGTCATCTGGTGATGCGAAATTATCGCGGATTGCTGGAAGGCTGAGCCTATCCATTATCGCGTAGGCCTCCATGCGAATCATATTCATCGGACCGCCCGGTGCGCGGGCAAAGGAACCCAGTGCAAGCGGTTGGTCGACCACTTGAACATCCCGCACCTTTCGACCGGCGATATGTTGAGACAAATCCGCAGCGAACCTTCGTCGCTGGGAAAACTTGTCGCTTCGTACATTGACACCGGACGCTGAGCGCCCGATTTTCTCGTTGTGCGGATCGTGCAAGAGTTCCTTCGACGCAGTGGTCGCGATTCGGGTTGCATGTTCGATGGTTTTCCACGCACCTTGCTGCAGGCGCAGGTCCTCGGTGAACATCTCGCCAGTCAGAACGATCGGATCGCGATGGTGTTGTATCTGGCGGTTGACGAGTCGAGCTTGATTGATCGATTGCTCAAGCGAGCACAGATCGAGAAACGAGCGGACGACAACGCCGAGACGATTCAGAATCGTCTGCGTGTCTTTCACCGGCAAACCGCCCCTTTGCTCGATTTCTACACGCAACGCAATCTGGTCCAGCGGATTGATGGTGATCTGCCTCCCGACGATGTTTTTCAACAGATTGTTGATCGCGTGACGGGTACCGTTTTGTAACCGATGTTTCGAGATACGGCTGACTCGCATTACACTCAATCTCAATGATGAACGCCTTTGGTGTTATCTTGCCACATTCCCCTTCAGTTGATCTTGCGACTTGGCCGCTCAATCGACTGTCGCCGCGAAGGTGCGATGACCCAATCTTGTCGACGTCATCAGGTCCATGTTGCATGCAAGGATGAGGGAGTCCCATGTTTCGATTTTTTGTTGGTTTGCTGGCCTTGAACATTTTCGCTGGCTCTTCCGCCTTCGCTGTGGAACCGGCTTCGTCCCCTTTGGAACGCACCCTTACAAAGCTTGACGCGGATGATTACCGTGGCCATCGTTGGCAAATTGAGGATTTCGCGGATCAAAAGTTTTTGGTTGTCGCATTCTTGGGAACCGAGTGTCCGCTAGCGAAGTTGTATGCAGCGCGACTGGTCGACCTTCAAAAAACGTACGCCGGCCGCGACATTGGGTTTCTTGCCGTGATGAGCAACAGGCAAGATTCGATGGCGGAGATCGCCGCTTTCGCACGCGCGCATTCCATCGAGTTTCCCGTGATCAAGGACGCCGGGAATCGAATCGCCGATCGGCTTGCGGCGGAGCGGACCCCCGAGGTCTTCTTGCTCGATTCGGATCGAAAGGTCTGCTATTGGGGACGCGTCGACGATCAATATGGAATCGGTTTCGCAAAAGACTTTCCTCGGACACACGACCTGAAGAACGCGATCGAAGACCGGTTGGCTGGACGACAGGTGAAGTTGCCGATGACACGCTCCGTCGGTTGTATTATCGGTCGGCGGAAAGAGCCCGCACCGCAAGCCGACGTCACCTACAGCAATCAAGTCGCTCGCGTTCTGCGCACTCACTGCGTGGAATGTCACCGCGAAGGTGAAATCGCTCCGTTCGCGCTAACCGACTACGACGAGGTTTCCGGATGGGCCGACATGATCGCCGAAACGGTGCGGGATGGTCGAATGCCTCCATGGCATGCAAATCCTGAGCATGGCGAGTTCGCCAACGACCGACGCATGTCGGAACAGGACAAGCAGCTTCTTTACGAATGGGCCGACACGGGGGCTCCGCAAGGTGATCCCGCCGAATTACCCGAGCCACAAGACTACGTCGAGGGATGGTTGTTGCCCAAGGCGCCCGATCAGGTTGTCGACGTCAGCCCAGAGCCCTTCATGGTCCCGGCTGAAGGAGCTGTGAAGTATCAGTATTTCACGGTCGATCCCGGCTTCACGGAGGACAAATGGCTTCGTTACGCGGAATTGAAACCAGGCAATCGTGAAGTCGTGCATCATATTCTGGCCTTTGCACGTCCCAAAGGCTCCCGCCGCGGACTGGGGGCCGCGAAAGGATATCTCGTGGGATACGTCCCGGGAACACGAATCGAAACGCTGCCCGATGGCTGGGCGAAGAAGATCCCCGCCGGAAGCGAACTGGTGTTTCAAGTGCATTACACCCCCATCGGTTCGGCTCAGTTGGATCAGAGCAAGCTAGGAATGATCTTCATGGACGAACAGGATGTAACGCACGAAATCATCACCACCAGCGCGGTTCAGGGACAGCTCAAGATTCCTCCGCATGCGGAGAGCCATGAAGTCACGGCGGTCGAAAAGAATCTGCTGCCGGGCCAATTGATCGGCTTCAGCCCGCACATGCATTTGCGCGGCAAAGCCTTTCGTTACGAATTGGTTGATCCAGACGGCAAGCAGGAGATCTTGTTGGACATTCCGAATTACGACTTCAATTGGCAGACGTTCTATCTGCTGAAGGATCCATTGCCAATTCGCATGGGTTCGGAAATGCTCTGTACCGCCGTGTTCGATAACAGCGCCAAGAACCTGAATAACCCGGATCCTTCGATCACGGTTCGTTGGGGTGACCAGACCTGGGATGAAATGATGATCGGATATTTTCACTATGCCGTCCCCAAGGTCCGTGGTTCAAGCGAGTCGATGAAGAACCGATTGACGCGATTGGCTCGCCGGGATGGACGTTTGAAAATTTTCGATCGCATTGATCGCGATGGCGATGGCCGCGTGATGCGCGACGAAACGCCGCTCGATCTACGCAAAGCGTTTGACGCACTCGATCGCAATCGTGACCAGATTCTGCTGCGCAGTGAAGTCGAATCAGCGGATTAAGCTCGAATCAAAAAATTGTCTTGCCGTGCATGCTCTGGAATGACGGCAGGGTGGCACTGGTCTGGTGAAAATGCGATCTTGACAGGGGTTATTGTCGCTCGGATGGGATGCCGGTTTTCTGTCGCTTCACGCAATCGCAATTTTGGCTCGGAGGCCACCTGATGTCCGACGCAATGCTCTTGGATGCTGAGCCCATACAATCCCCAGGTGATCTCGATGCGTATCGCAGTCGGCCCAAGCAACTGGCGAGATGGCTGTTGATTAGTCGCGATCAGATCAAGGCGAAGTATCGTGCGGCAAAGGTGGAACTGAATCGGGCCAAGGTGCGGGTCGCCGACGTCTCCAAGAGTCGGGATATGTGGAGGGCAAGGGCAGAGGTTTCGCACAAAGAACTCGTTGCGATGCAAGCGGAGGTCGAGCGTTTGACCGCTTTGGTCGAGCAAGCTCCGCCGTCCATCGGGGCACGATCGGCCTGGGAGACCTCCCGCACAAAGCGGCGTTGCTCTTGAAGAAGCGGCTCAAGGATGACGAGCGGTGGTGTGGCTTCATCAAACTGGCGACGCAAACGAAGTTCGAGACACTTCAAACGGAACTGGCGTTTCTCGTGCCGCCAGCGCTCAAGAGCAAGGCTCGTTACATGAACCTGCAAAGCATGCTCGCATGGGCACAGCGAATTCTGATCGTGCTCGACGACCCTGCATTGATTCCCGATTCGTTCAGCAGTGACGAGCGGCTTCACGAGCCTGATTCTGGTTTGGGCCGCGTTATTTGGCACCA
Source organism: Pirellulaceae bacterium (assembly GCA_041399105.1). Classification (GTDB taxonomy): domain Bacteria; phylum Planctomycetota; class Planctomycetia; order Pirellulales; family Pirellulaceae; genus Rosistilla. The sequence goes on from JAWKTL010000003.1 coordinate 247,867, forward strand.
CGACGATCGAGACAATCCGCGTGGCGATGGCCACGACGGCAACCAAACACGTCCGCGTGTGGGTCAAGACGAACCTAGGTCAGACGGTGCAATCGAAGCGCACCCAGCTCGCTCGAATCCTCCGCCAAAAGCTGACAGGAAACTCACAAGACCCCTAATGTCCCAAAACCCCAAATTTTCAACAGGCCAGGGTCAGCCCGTTTCAGACCGCAGGAGTTTCCTGGAAGCGTGAAGCGCTCCGAGTCGCAACATTCTGGCTACAACGGAAAATCATCCTCGGAAGCCTTGTCGGCGTACAGTGGAAGGTGACGGTAATACACTTCGAGGGTCATTGTACAGAGAGAAGTGATGGCAAGGCGTCCACCTCGGGTACCGGTGTGGCCACTGGGAAAATACCAGCTACCTTTGATATGCCCCTGTGCCTCTTGGGATTCGACTAAGAACTTGCTCATCTCCGCGTTGAAGGCGTCCCAGTGAGGACCTCCATACTGTCTGAGAACTTGAGCCGCGTAGTAATTATAGTAGGCGTCGGTCTTGAGAACTCCCGTCTTCGCCAGATACTCGACTCCTTTAACCAATGAGGGATTCTCTTTCTTCCAACCCAAATACATTCGGCAGAGCAACCCGACGGCCGTTGTCGACGGCTTCTTTCCCGGTTCGGCATAACCGTAGTAGACGCCATCCTCCATCGATACGCGGTCCAAGAACAACGACGCCCCACGAACGGAATTCTGGGGAACAAGAAGATGCCCCATGTGTCCGCTTTTCAAAGCCATCACCATCCATCCGACAACCGACGTGTCCCCGGCCTGACCCGGCGAGTAGCGCCATCCGCCACCGGTTTTGTTCTGAGCCAAGACAATGAAGTTCAGTGCGGCTTGCGCTGGTTTTGCCAGCGAAGGGTCCTCGGTCATCGCATAGGCTTCGCAAAGGACAATCGCACAGAGCGCATGGGAATACATGTTCCCCGCCCCGTCGCGACAGTCACCCGTGATCAGACCTCCTTGATTCTTGACCTTCATGTTGCTGGTGATGAACAGCAATCCGCGTTGAACGGTGCTTTTGTATTTACCTTGAAGATGCGTTTGTCCGGCTCCCAAGAACGGCAACAGGGCCAGAGCCGTCGCACCAAAGAAACCTTCAGCCGCCTTCTCGTCCCCCGGGTTCCCGCACTGGCCGCTGCATGCCATGTGGTGATGTAGGCTCCATCCACCATTGGGAAACTGGTGTCTTTGAAACCATTCCAGGGCCGATGTCACGGCTGCTTCCGTCGCCTCGCTGCCACCGTACTTTTTCAGCAATTCCTTTTTCATATCGGTGCTTCGAGCGGTCAGTTCGGTTGCCGACGCCATGGACTGAGTCAACGACTTCGTCAACGAATCCATGGGGGCGATCGCGTCAACCATGTCAGGCATTTCGGCACCCAGAACCAGCGGAGCATCCGGTGTTTCAATCTCGATCGCCTGCACGGCTTGAACCGACGTGGGAGGCTCGACGATCGCCTCCTCCATGACTTCTTCTTGGAGCGAATCGGGCTCGATCTGTTCCAGCGAGAACTCTTCCATTTCGACGCCCTCTTCTTCGGTGGGCGTCACCGTCAGAACGTTCTTGGCGATCTCGACAGGATCCAACGTCACCAAAGCCAGGAGCAGCAAGACCAATCCATGAATCAAACTGCTGACCATCCAAGGAGGTGCTGAACTGAAGAACCCTCGTCGCGGTTGATGTTCGTCATCCATTGCCTCATCGTCGATCGTCGACTGCTCGGGGGCGACGGGCGTGGTCGCGGCCGCGGCGGCAACGGGTGCGGTCGTTTGACTCGGCGCGGGACTGTTCGTTTGCACATGCTGCAAAGCCTTTCCTTGCGCGCGAACGAGTTTCGAGCCGGGCAATCCCACGAGCGAACCCAAGGCATCGGCCCAAGGAGCCGATTTGTCGCCGACATCGTACGGTTCCCCGTCGTCAACCAATGCACCATCGGGGATCTCGTGCTGCTGAGCCACTTCGGCGAACAATGGATCAACCCAGTCGATGCGATTGGTTTGCGGTCGCAGTCGCCGATGAAAGCGACGAAACATATCGCGAAACAGAAGCAGGCCCAAACAATGCACTTGATCGTCTTCAAGATCGGCAATGTCGGCTTCGTCCAGTGCTTCGTCAATCAGGTTCGGCAATCGCTCGGCGATCATCGACTCGAAGTAGAGGACCAAAGGATCGGGATTGAAGTCATCCCAATTTTGACGGGCAATGGTTTCCTTGAGCGTTTCGCAAAGCTGCAACATCGGTTCGGAGAAATGCTGTTGCCCAAGCGCCTTGCGATCCATTGATTCACTCGTTGTTTAGGTAAAAGTTCACCGGATAAGAGGAAAGTCTGCTTCCTTAAGTGAAAGCCAACCGCCAATAATCATCCTTTAAGTATATTGGATGAAACGAACATATTCGAGCAATGTACTTACCAATCGCAATCTTTTACAGTTCGGGTTCTGCCGATTTTGCGTTGACTTTCGCGAATAATTGCAAGCGATAAGCAATGCGTCGACGCATCCCCTCGTTAAGACACGCCACCCTGTCCCCTCCGGGAACGCCGACCCAACCCTCGTTCAGGTGAACGGCGATGGTCGTGGCGACGGCTTGCGGGTGTGATTGCCCGAAACGGATGTACGCCCAGGGCCACTGATCCGCCGATGCCGGGGGAATCGTCATTGTCCGTGCGTTGCTCCAATCGAAATTTTCGTCGGCTAAGAAAACACGTCGGAAGTACCCCAAATCGCGAAGTTCCGTCAGATCGATCCAGCCTGGATGATAGAAATCGAGATCCTTGACCGCGGTCGATCCGCTTGGGCGGAGCAGTTCGACGGGCCGATCCAGACGGATGGCCTTCGCCACCGCTTCACCCCAGAAGGGTGCCGTATGCTCGGTCGACATGTGGCGTGTCCTCACGATCGCCAACGCCATGGCGAACGCGAAGGACAACCCGAGCAAAATGAAAACACATCCGCGAAAGGTAACCAAGCGAGGTGCCGGAGGCCACGATTCTTCGCTTGACGCGCGTTCCGCCATTGATGCTTCAGCCGGGTCATTCATACTGATATCCTAACGATATTTCTTGCTTTGCCCAACGGAATTCTTTCATGGCATCATCTTCGACTCCCGTCCGCTTGAACGTCTCGTTGCCCGATTCGCCATATCCCATATTGATTCACAGCGATTGGTTGTCCGATATCGCTGACCACGCCGCCCAGGCGATGCCCGACCTGGCGCACGCGGTCATTATTTATGATGCGGCGATATCGAAAACATGGGCTGTGACAATCGAGCATTCATTGCAGCAGCGGTATCGAACGACAATGCTCTCGGTTCCCTCGGGCGAACCGAGCAAATGCATTGAGCAGGTTGAACGTTTATGGAATGCCTTGCTGGATGCGAGGACGGATCGCAAGAGCGCGTTGTTTGCTGTTGGCGGAGGCGTCGTCGGCGATTTGGTTGGAATGGTTGCGGCGACCTTCATGCGAGGCATCCGGTTTGTTCAGGTGCCAACGACGTTGTTGGCTCAGGTGGACAGTAGTGTCGGAGGAAAAACCGGCATCAACTTGCCTGGGGGCAAGAACCTCGTGGGGGCTTTTTGGCAGCCTGTGCTGGTCGCCATCGATACGGCGACACTGGAATCCTTACCGTCGCGGGAGTTCGTTAGTGGACTTGCGGAGGTGGCGAAGTACGGCGTGATCCGCGACGCCGACTTCTTCGGGTGGCTGCAAGAGAATGCTCAACCTCTTCTGAAACGCGACCCCTCCGCCCTGATCCATGCCATTGGGACAAGCTGCCAAGCCAAAGCGAACGTTGTGTTGGCCGACGAGCGTGAAACATCGGGTCTAAGGGCGATACTGAATTATGGACACACGTTCGGTCATGCCATCGAAGCGACCGCTGGCTACGGCGCGTTCCTGCATGGCGAAGCGGTTGCTATCGGGATGCAAATGGCCGCGAACTTAGCCCTGCGCATGGGTCGCGTGGATGACGCATTTTGCACCGCTCAGACGGAACTGCTACAGCAGTTGCGGTTACCCACAACGTGGGCCGAGGCGAATGGCGAAGAAATGTTGACCTCGATGGCGTCCGATAAGAAGACCGAACATGGACGGTTAAAATTTATCCTTCCGACCAAAATCGGCCATGTTGAACTGGTCGACGGCGTGTCCTCAAACCTCGTGCTGGAATCGATCGAAGCTTGCAGGGAGTAGGCGGATGCGATGCCTCGAAGCTCTTGTGACTTCACTTACCTGGAGTCGTTCGCAAATTCCCTGAAGGATGTCCACCGGTCTGAGAAGACTGCAATCATTCCGCACGACTTCAACGCTACTGCAGCGATTGATCAGTCACTGAAGAATCAGCCTGCTTCACGATGAACGAGCAGTACCCCCGCGCTCCCTAACCCTATCACATGCCGCAAAAGACACCGCGACCGTTTGATATGCGTCGCGCGGTCAGGAATAGGTGATTCGCTTCATTTAACGCGAAGGCATCATTTCGGACCGCGCACAATATAATCACTGAAACAAAAAAGATGGCCAAGCTAGGCAAATGCGTTTCTGGGGGCATTCTCTTGGTGAATGGTTATTTGCTGGTTTTGGGTCTAGGCAATCCCTGAAGCATCCACGCCATAGTCTGGCCCATACAGTTTTGCTGGCACTGCAAACAAAAAACGGACCATCGTGTTCGACGGTCCGTTTTCTGGTTTATCGTAAAGACTGAGACAGTGTCTCGGATATGCATGCAACGCGTTACGCTTAGTTGCAGCAGGGATCGCAACAAACCGGCTTGCAGCAGCGACAGCTCGTTTGGCTCGGATGCGATCAAGCAGGCTTGGCTTCTTGCAGCGAACAGGTTCGCAGCAAGTCGGTTGCGGGCAGCAAACTGGTTGTGGTGCTGGGCAGCAAACTGGTTGCGGGCTGGGCAGCAAACTGGTTGTGGTGCTGGGCGGCTTTAAACCGGTTGCGGTGCTGGGCAGCAGCAGGCTCGCAACATGACTTGGCCTTGCGGCAGCCAAGTGAACGGCTTCGCGGTTGTGGTGGTGGATAATGACATCATTGCAGCGACAACGCAAATCGAGTAGGAACGAACGCATGGTCAGACTCTCCATCGATATGGTGGTTAGGGGTTTTACAACCGAACACGCAGAGTCTATCGAATACGCGTAAACGGTCAACTGGGTGATTTGCGAAGATTCGGATATTTTTTTCATTCTGGGGGTTGCTGGGGAAGGGATGTGTACATATGAGCAGTTGCCGTGTGGCAACGGATTGGCACATCGATCGCGGTTGACCCAAAAAGTGAAAGCACGTAACTTTAATACATGCAATTATTTGCGCCATCGGACGGCGCGTATCGCTGGAAATTCGTGGCTGACGAGATGTCCATTAAGAGGTAGAAGCACGCGGCGCTTGACCGATGCTCATTACCTTGCATACATGATTGAGAAGACTGGATTAGGAATACGATGGCAATATTGGAACGCATCTGGGAACTACTGGGCGTAATCTTCGGCGGGTTATTGAGCTCGGTCGAACGGGGTGCCACAGCGGTCTTTGGTTCTCAGAATGCACGACAATTGAAGAAGATGTCGTCGCGTGTGGAGCGGATCAATGCGCTCGAAGCGACCTACAAAGCGATGAACGACGAAGCGCTTCGGGAGCAAACGCAGTTGTTCCGCAATCGGCTGCGCGACGGTGAGTCGTTGGACGACATTCTCGAGGAGGCTTTTGCGGTCTGCCGCGAGGGAGGTCGACGTTGGTTGAACATGCGGCACTACGATGTGCAGTTGATCGGCGGCATGGTATTGCATTCGGGGGCGATCGCCGAGATGGTCACCGGTGAAGGCAAGACGCTCGTCGCCACGCTGCCTTGCTATCTCAATGCGTTGGAGGGGAAAGGCGTTCACGTGATCACGGTGAACGACTACCTCGCCCGACGCGACATGGAATGGATGGCCCCTTTGTACATGAACTTGGGATTAACGATTGGCAACATCCAGAGTGGGATGTCAACGAAGGAGCGTCAGGCGGCCTATGCGTGCGACATCACCTACGGCACCAACAACGAATTCGGTTTCGATTATCTGCGAGACAACATGCGACCGGCCGCGCGCGGCGACGATCGGTTTCCGAAGGAGTTTCAACAGAGCCAGGGTCCGCTGCATTACGCGATCATCGATGAAGTCGACAACATTCTGATCGACGAGGCGCGGACCCCGTTGATCATCTCCGGCCCAGCGCACACCGATCCGCAAAAGTATTCCGAAGCGAATCGCATCGCAAAGCAATTGACGAAAGAGTTGCATTTTACGGTCAACGAGAAGGATCACTCGGTAACGCTGACCGATGACGGGGTTCGCGAAGCGGAGAAGTTGGCTGGGGTGGAAAGCTTCTACACGGCGGGCAACATGGAATGGCCGCACATGATCGATAACGCGTTGAAAGCGCACTACCTTTACAAACGCGATGTCAACTATGTGATCAAAGACGGGCAAATTGTAATCGTCGATGAATTTACCGGTCGTTTGATGGAAGGGCGTCAATGGTCCGACGGGCTGCATCAATCGGTTGAAGCAAAGGAAGGGGTCAAGATCAAGGAAGAAACGCAGACGATGGCGACGATCACGCTGCAAAACTTCTTTAAGCTTTACAACAAGCTTTCCGGCATGACCGGTACCGCGATGACCGAAGCCAACGAATTCTGGAAGATATATCATCTGGACGTCATCGAAATCCCCACAAACCGCGAACTCAAACGGATCGAGCATCCGGATGTGATTTACATGTCCGAGCGTGAGAAGTATGAAGCGGTCGCCAATGAAATCGAACGGGCGGCGAAGTGGGACGTGCTGGAGATGAAGGACGACTCGGAACTGTGGGGAACGATTCAAACGGAATCGGAGGACGAGATCGTTTTTGTCGCCAAGGGGAGCAAGACGAAAGAACGCATTCAGCGCAACAAGATTCGTTCGATTGAAAGATCGGGGCGACCGGTGCTTGTGGGAACGGTATCGATTGAGAAGAGTGAACGCTTGGGCGACCTGTTGGATCGAAGGGGAATCAAGCACGAGGTTCTCAATGCCAAACAACATAAACGCGAAGCCGAGATCGTCGCTCAGGCCGGTCGACTCAATGCGGTGACGATCGCCACCAACATGGCGGGACGTGGTACGGACATCATTCTTGGCGGTAATCCGGAAACGATGGCGTGGGCTCAGCTTCAGGACAAGTATCCGACGCGGTTGGAGGTTCCCAAGGACGAATGGAGCACGCTCGTCAAGGAAATTGAAGTTCGCGAGAAGATGAAGGAGGAGGCCGAGGAAGTTCGTAAGCGTGGCGGTTTGATGGTCGTTGGCACCGAGCGTCACGAATCGCGTCGAATCGATCTTCAATTGCGAGGTCGTTGCGGTCGCCAAGGGGACTTTGGGGCCAGCCGCTTCTTCTTGTCGCTGGAAGACGATCTGATGCGCATCTTCGCCGGCGACTGGGTTAAGAGCGTGATGGTCAAGCTTGGCATGACCGAAGGGGAGGCGATCGAAAGCGCGATGGTCTCCCGACGCATCGCCGCCGCTCAGAAGAAGGTCGAAGAGCGGAATTTTGAAATTCGCAAGAACCTGCTCGAATACGACGAGGTGATGGACGAGCAGCGAAAACGGGTTTACAGCTATCGGCAACAGATCCTCGACGGTGTGAGCTGCAGCAAGCTGATCTTGTCGCAGATCAAAGGGCAGATCGAACACTACGTCAACATTTTGGCTTCGGAGCACTACGGTTCAGAATCGTTCGCCTCTTGGGCCGGTGGGCAACTGGGATGTCAACTGGAAGCGAAAGACTTCCGAAACATGGACTTTGCCGCCGCCGAACAGTACGCCAAAGACCAAGCTCAACGCGCGGCCGAGGCGATGGTTCTTGAAGCGGTCGAAGAAAACTTGCCCTATGAAGAAGACGAAAGCGAATGGAATTGGCATGCGTTGGTGAACTGGTCGAACACCAAGTATGGCAGCAACTTCCGCGATCGGGATTTGAAGAATCTGGAGCGGCGCGAGCTTGAGGACGAGTTGACGCAGGCCGCCTTTAAATCGATCGATCGTGTCGACTTGACGCCCGGCGAGGTCTTTCTGGGTGCCGATTTCGGCTTGCAGACGATCGCGAATTGGGTGCGAGACAAATTTGGGATCGAGGTCACCGTCGAGGAAATGCGGGACCTGGAAACCAAAGAGATCAAGGCGTTGTTGGTCGAACGAGCGCAGCAGGCTTACTTGGCGAAGGAGGCCGAATATCCGATCCTGACCGGACTTTCGCGGTTCTGTGAAACGGTGCAGGGGGGACAGCCCAAGATCGATCGTGAAGGACTCGCCCTGTGGGTTCAAGATCGCTTTGGGGTCTCCGTCTCGCCCGACGACTTTCGAGGACATCAACGCAGTGAATTGAAGCAGTTGTTGCTGTCGTTCAGCACCGATTCGCGCGAAGCCGCCGACGAAATGCAGGCAGCCGCGCGGAAACGTGTGGACTCGTTGTTCGCCGGGGCCGATGATGGGACCACGGCCACCATTGCGGCCGGGAGCAACGGAGCTTTGGATTCCCTGGTTCAGTGGATGAGTGACGATCTGAAGGTGCGGCTGCCTAAAGATGAGATCGCACGCATGGATCGCGAGTCGATGTTGCGCGTGGTCGACGGCGCGGTGGACGACCGATATCATCCCGAGATGCGTCGAATGGAACGGCAAGTTCTTTTGAACATCGTGGATTCGGCTTGGAAGGATCACCTGCTGGCGATGGATCATCTGCGAAGCAGCGTGAGTCTGAAGAGTTACGCTCAGTTGGATCCCAAGGTCGAATACAAACGCGAAGGGATGCGGTTGTTCGAGGCGATGTGGACGTCCATCGGCGAGCGCACGACCGATTTGATTTTCCGCATGGAAAGCTTGAACGAGGAATTCGTACGCAGCACCTTTGTGGCCACACACGAGCGACATGATTCGGCGGCGGGAGGCGTCGCGGCCGCGGCACGGCGGAATGAGGCGCAGGCGGCCGCCAGTGCAAGTCAGGAAGGCGATGGAAAGATCGAGCCGGTGCGTAATCGCGGCGAGAAGATCCGCCCCAATGATAAGTGCCCCTGTGGCAGCGGCAAGAAATTCAAAGCGTGCTGCAAACGTCATGGAACGTATGCTTAGTTCCTTAGAGCGACCACGCGGTGTATAAAGCGCGCCGCTTACGATAACCGGTGAAACATCATCATCTGAAGCAAGGATGCGAAAGATGGCCTATCTGTTGAACATCGCTTACTTGATCGTCGCCGTCTCTTTGTCGCCGTTGATTGTTTGGCGAAGCTTACGAACGGGAAAGTATCGCACCGGCTGGTCCGCCAAGTTATGGGGGAACGTTCCCCGGCGAACGAGTGATCGACCATGCGTCTGGTTGCATGCGGTAAGCGTCGGCGAACTGAATCTGTTGCCCAAAGTGATTGACCGATTGCGGGAGACGCGTCCGGAGCTGGAGATCGTGATCAGCACGACAACGGCAACGGGGATGGAGTTGGCCCATCGCCGCTTCACGGACTACCCCGTTTTCTATTGTCCCCTCGACTTCAGTTGGTCCGTTCGCCGCGCGATGAAGCGACTTCGACCGTCGATGCTGGTCCTGTGCGAACTGGAGTTATGGCCCAATTTGATTCGTTTCGCGCGTCGAAGCGGGGCGGATGTCGTTGTCTTGAATGCTCGTCTCAGCGAATCGAGCTATCGCGGTTATCGTAGGGCTTCGATGTTATTGCGTCCGACATTTCGAAGGCTATCGATGGTACTGGCTCAGAACGAGACCTACGCCGGACGTTTCTCGGCCCTTGGAGTCGAAAGCGGCCATTTGGCCGTCACCGGTTCGCTGAAATTCGACGGTGCCCAAACCGACCGTGATGCAAGAGAGGTCCTAGCGCTAAGAAAGCTCTCGGGGATTCAAAAGGAGCAATTCGTTTGGATCGCCGGAAGCACGCAGTCGCCCGAAGAGCAGATGGTGTTGAATGTCTATCGTCGGATATCGGGGCAGTTCCCAAACCTGCGAGTCATTCTGGTTCCGCGGCATCCCGAACGCTTTGACGCCGTTGCCGCAGATCGAGGAAACCGGTTTTGCATTGCGTCGACGCAGCGCGATGGCGAGCCCGTGCGAACTTGGCGCAGCGATGAAGTCTTGTTGGTCGATACGATCGGGGAGCTTTCCAATTGGTGGGGCTTGGCCGACGTCGCATTCGTCGGAGGGAGCATGGGTTCGCGGCGGGCAAAACATGTTGGAACCCGCGGGCTTCGGTGCCGCCGTTTGCTTTGGCCCCAACACCCACAACTTCCGCGAGATCGTCAACCAATTGATCGCCGCAAAGGGGGCAACGGTGGTCGACGACGAACAGGCGTTGCAGCGATTTGTTACCGCGATGTTGCTGGACGCGACCAAGCGGCGACAGCTTGGGCATCGCGCTCAAGTCTTGGTCGTCAGTGGTCAAGGAGCGGTCGAGCGGACGGTCAACGCCATCGATCGACTATTGCCCAACCGAGCCAGCGGCAAGCTCCATCACGCGGCTTAGCGCTGTCGGCTGAACTGATCGCGGATCGTTCCGTCCAACAAGACGCACTTGCCCAGTAACGCCTCGTCGGTGAACGTTAATACGAAGACATGGCTTCCCTTGTCCGCCATGCCGGGCGATTGAAGATACCAACGATCCTTCTTGGGAGTCCGCTGCGGAACTCCCAGACCTCCTTCGCCGATGTAGACAACGCCGGTTGGATCGTGTCGTCCATTGCGAATCGGGACGGTCCGTTTGATGTTGTGCCCGTCCGCTTCACAGACGAGGTCGACGTTGTACTTTTGAAACAACGGAACCCAGCTAATGAATGCGGTGCTGGGAATCTTGACGGCTGGAAACGCGGGACGATGGTACTGAGCAACCAACCAGCGCGCAACGGGACGCGAGCGACTCAGTTCGTCCTCCAGCCAGATCGCCTGATCTCCCGCCGTACTGATCTCCGTGTTGAGCGTTACAAAGCGAAGTTGCTTCCCGATGTCGATGGCGTAGTAATTCAGATCATCCTCGGAGAAGCCGAACACTTCGTTGAATGGTTTCCCCTTGTCGTGATTTCCGCGAGCGGGAATGACCGGCAGCAGGCGTCCATCGTCGCCGACCGTCAATTCATGATCGGACATCCAAACCGACCATTGATCCAAATTGACGCCACTGACGATGTAGTCTCCGCCGTGGGCCAAAGCGAACACATCGTCGGCTGGGTCCTCGTTCGCAAACGAAGCATGCACCATAGCGGACATCATCTTGTTCATCGCTCGGCGTTCCTGCTGATCGCTGCGTGAATCGCCGCCATGCAGAATGCTGAAAGGACGCTCATCCGCGGGGGCGGTCAAAAAATACATCCAAGGCGACGTTTCCCGATCGCTGACCATCTGTACCTCGTAACGCGTCTGCGGTTCCAAGTCCGTCAGTCGAACATGGTGGTAGTACAGTTCCAGTGGTGCTCCCGTGAAACGCCCGCTTTCGGCAAGCACCGTGGTTGGCGGTTGTTGCTGACCACGGATACGGAATCGAAGAACGTGGGTGCTTCCCGGCTTTGCCGTGTTCCAAGAGACAATTGCCGTTGTGGCTGGGTCCGATATCCAGGTGACGCGCCACTGAGCCGGTTTCGTCCCCTCCAGAGGAGCATCCGCGCATGCGGGCAGGCAAACGCAGACGCTTGCGGTGAACCAAAGGATGCCCGATCGCAAACAAGCACGTACGGATAAGCGTGTGGCAGCCGCCAAACGTTCTCGCGGTTGAGACCTACGACATCGTAGAGAGAGATATATCAATAATGAATGCATTTGATGTTATACCGTGCGTGGTCTGGAATGATGCTTTTGCATTTCATAAAGCGAATCACCTCATTTTCGGCCACGCGACGTATATCTCGCGCCAATGTGATTCAGTTGATCTTGCGACGTGGTCGCTCTGGGAAAATGAAATCGTTAAACCGTGCGTGCTTGCGGTCATATTATATCCATCGCAGCGTTCAACGGCTGATTACATTCAAAGACTCTAACAAAGTTCTTCATGGGGCGATGCTGGTTGAATTGGTGTCGGTTGCGTCGATTCGTCGGTCGAAACTGACGAGGATTGAATCCAATAGAGGGCGAGTACCAGCGGTACACCGAAGTTCGCGGTTCGTAAGAACGTCTCCGGCCAAGCCCCCCAGCCAAACGCGGTCATTCGGCTGGCCGCTGTGATCGCGCCCCACAGCGCCATATAAAGTGCGACCCCGCGCCACTGTGTCGCCAATAACAAAATTCCGACGCCAACGTCGATGGCTCCAATAACGTAGAGCGTGTTCTCGGCGAACGCTTGGCTCAGACCCAACTGAAAGATGCGTTGATCCGACAGCAAAATCAAATCGGTGAACGCGCCATATTGATCGAGTGCTTTGTAGCCATGCAACACAAACGTGGCGGACGTAGCGACGGCCAAGCCAAGCATGACGAATGAAAACGCCTTGCCGTCTTCATAGATTCGCGAACCGATGCTGATCAGGTATGCCGCGGCGAGTGGTGCCGCATAGCGAACGGCATATTCCGCCAACGCCCACTGGCTGTAAGCATCCCCTCGCGCCATGTGCGCCAATGCGATGACGATCATCCAAACGCCGACAAACGCCAGCGCCGCAATTTGAAATGCTCCGCCGCATGATCGCGGAGGGGCGACATGGCTGGGAACCGCGCTTGCCACAGATGCAGGATGAGGCAAGCGAAGGCCGACACCATGCAGATCATCGGTCCGACGTCGTCGATCCGTTGGGCAAGCGTTTCGGGCCAATTCCAATCGTAGTACAGGAGGCCATAAAGGTCGCTTTCAATCTCGAAGGGGCTCAAGAAGTAGCGACCAGCCAATCCGATCGATTGCAGCAGAACGACCCACAACAATGAAGTCAGGCAGCGCCAGCGGAGATGGTTGTGCAACATGTTAGCTCATCGACCGCTCAATCCGCGACCAACTCCACATCAAGACCCAAACGACGGCAACAATCAACAGCACCGTGTAGATGGTGACAACGATGGACAGGCTGATTTTTTGCAATCGCGTAAACTTGCTGCTGATCCACAAAAAAGGCAAGCCGAGCACTCCGGTCACCAGGAACAGCGTCCCCAGGACCATCAAGCGGTTTTCAGCGATATCGGTAATCCAGCGGTTCGATTGATTCGCGACCCGAGGTGATGATGTACGGGGCGGCAATGCCTCCGCTTCGACGATCTCTTCTTCTGGGGGTTGCACGATGGGTTGTTGTCGGATTCTCGGGGGAAGGAGTTATACCGTGCGTGGTCCGAAATGATGCCTTCACGTTCAACGAAGCGAATCACCTCATTTCTGACCACGCGACGAATGTAAGCACCCGTGCATAAGTTCTTGAGCATAACTCGTTTAACGGCAAGCCGAAGGCGACGGCGAAACACTGGAAAACGTCGCCTTCGGCTTGCCGTTAAACGAAAAAACTTATGCGTTGGTGCTTACCGTGCGTGGTTCGAAATGATGCCTTCACGTTAAACGAAGCAAATCACCTCATTTCTGACCACGCGACGTGTAACGGGTTCGGACGATTATATACCGTGCGTGGTTCGAAATGATGCCTTCGCGTTAAATGAAGCGAATCACCTCATTTCTGACCACGCGACGTATACAAACGTTGCAGATCGCTTATAGTCGGGCGAACGGATTTGCCGCTCCAGTCAATCGCGCTCGCAATCGCGTTCGCGATTGGGCGAACGGCGGATAAAAGCGTACCGTAGGGCGGATTCCCCGTCCGTCGTCAACGGTCATCGACGGACTGGAACTCCGTCGTACCATCAAAAACGGCGGTTGCGACGATTGTGACGGTGAATATTCATGAAACCTGCCAGCTCTGAACCCGACGAACCGCGGGGATGTCGCTTTATCATCGCCGTCATGATGTTATGCTTGCTGGGGCTCGTCTTCTGGGCGACCGCCAGCGGCGTTTTCCGTCGTTTTCAGGATACCGAATGGGCATCCGGGTCGCTCAAGATCATCTTGTATTTCGGTTATCTTGCGCTTCAAGGTTGCCTTCTGGTACGCCTGACGAGAGTTCTTTATCGACATCACGAACTAAAACAGTTCAAGTTCAGCATTGAAGGATTGTTGTTGCTGATGACAATGGTTTCTCTGATGTTGGGCACGGCGCGACTTGCCGTGTCGGGTATCTCGGAGAATGCGTCGTCGGAATTCGTTGCCGCAACGATAGTGTTGATGATCAGTCTGTTTCCGTTGTTGGCGGTATGCGAAGCGTTCGTTGTTTGGACGAAGGCTGTTCGCAAATCGAAGCAAACTCGTTAAGCTGTGGACTCCATCTTGGGCTTTTTTTGACCAGCGTGCTAGGAATTTAAGGAATGAGTGCTGAAGCGAACTTTGAAAAGCTGAACTTGCAACTTCCCCCGGCTCCCAAGCCGGCGGGTGTTTACAAGCCGATTGTGATGATCGGCAATGTCGCGTATCTGTCAGGCCACGGTCCGCTGAAGCCTGATGGATCAATGATCGTCGGTCGCGTTGGCGAAGATCTCGATAAGCAGGAAGGTTACGAAGCTGCGCGACAAGTTGGATTGGCGTTGTTGGCCACAATGAAAGCCAATCTTGGCAGCCTTGATCGCGTCAAGCGGGTTATCAAGGTGCTGGGTTTTGTTCGCAGCACCGACGCTTTCGATCAGCAACCAGCGGTGATCAATGGATGCAGCGAATTGTTTCGCGATGTCTTTGGTGAGGATTGCGGCGTGGGAGCGCGGAGCGCCCTGGGAACGAACACACTTCCCGGAGGAATTGCCGTTGAAATTGAAGCGATTATTGAAATCGAAACTTAGAGACAATCCATGATGGCAACCGATGCTTCGCGAACAATTCGTCTGGCCACGCGACAGAGCCCTCTTGCACTTTGGCAGGCAAATTGGGTGAAGGATCGGCTTGTCGAAGCAGGGCATGACGTTGAACTGATCCTTTTGACAACACGTGGCGATGTCGATCAGCGACCGATCGACGGGGCCTCCGCGGTCGGAATGTTTACGAAGGGGATTCAGCAAGCGGTGTTGAACGATCAGGCGGATGTCGCCATTCACAGCTTGAAAGATTTGCCGACGTTGGCAACCGAAGGCTTGTCACTGGTCGCCACGCCCAAGAGGGCTCCGGTCCGCGACTGCCTGATCAGCCGCGATCATATCAAGTTGTCGGATCTGCCACCGGATTCGGTTGTGGGGACCGGGAGTCGACGACGCGAGGCGCAGCTTCGTTACATGCGAAGCGACCTGGATGTGCGTCCGATCCGCGGAAACGTCGAAACGCGATTGGCCAAGCTGGATGCCGGCGAATACGATGCGATCGTCCTTGCCGAAGCGGGCCTCCAGCGGCTCGATATGAATTCCCGGATCACCGAGGCGATCTCGACGCGATCCATGTTGCCGGCCCCGGGCCAGGGGGCGTTGGGAATCGAGGTTCGCAGCGACGACGACTTCGCTCGTCAGGCTTTGTCCGCTTTGAATGATGCGGAAACTCATGCATCGGTTTCGGCGGAGCGAACGTTGATGCGGGTGCTCGAAGGAGGCTGCCTGGCACCGATCGGTGCCTACGGTCGGGTTATCGCGGGGGATATGCATTTGGACGCGGTTGTTGTCTCCGTGGACGGGACGAAGCGACTCTACACGCACGGCAAAGGTCCCATCGAAGAGCATCAGGCGTTGGCGAATCAGCTTGCCGAAGAATTGCTGCAACAAGGCGCGGCGGAAATCATCCAACAGCATCGTTGATGTTGGGAAACAAAAAAACGGCTCGGAAAGCTTTCGCTCTCCGAGCCGTCATTCGATCGCATCTTGAAGGTATCAGCTACCCTTTCGTTCGCAATTAGCGAGCGAAGCGGGTGCTGGCTTGAATGACGCGACGCTTGCTGTTCAAGTAAGCACTTGGGTCAACGACCGGTGCTGGTGGCATTGGAGCAGCATCTTCAACAACAGGAGCTTCGACTGGAGCCGATGCACCGCCGTTGCAGCTTGAGCAAGCTGGTGCCGCAGTCATAACTGGAGCGGCATAGCTGGTTTCACATCCACAGGTCGGAGCACATCCGCAGCTATCGCAGCACGAATCGCATCCGCTTTTCTTGCAGCAGCCCAATCCGCCGAACAGCTTCGACAGCAGGCCACCACTTTTCTTCTTGCAGCAGGGATCACATCCGCAAGCTGGTTCGCAGCAAGAGCTTCCGCAGCAGCCGGTTTCGCAACCGCAAGCTGGTTCGCAGCAAGAGCTTCCGCAGCAGCCGGTTTCACATCCGCAAGCTGGTTCGCAGCAAGAGCTTCCGCAGCAGCCGGTTTCGCATCCGCAAGCTGGTTCGCAGCAAGAGCTTCCGCAGCAGCCGGTTTCGCATCCGCAAGCTGGTTCGCAGCAAGATGCTCCGCAGCAGCCGTTATCGCAGCACGAATCGCAACCGCTCTTGCAGCAGCCTAGGCCACCGAACAATTTCGACAGCAAGCCACCGCTCTTCTTCTTGCAGCAGGGATCGCATCCGCAAGCTGGTTCGCAGCAAGAGCTTCCGCAGCAGCCGGTTTCGCATCCGCAAGCTGGTTCACAGCAAGAGCTTCCGCAGCAGCCGGTTTCGCATCCGCAAGCTGGTTCGCAGCAAGAGCTTCCGCAGCAGCCGGTTTCGCATCCGCAAGCTGGTTCACAGCAAGAGCTTCCGCAGCAGCCGGTTTCACATCCGCAAGCTGGTTCGCAGCAAGAGCTGCCACAACATGCGGTTTCACATCCGCAAGCTGGTTCACAAGTATCACAACATCCGGTTTCACAGCAATTGCTGCTTCCGCCGCCACACTTGAGTCCCAGCATGCGGTCCAACAGATCGAACCCAAAACCTTGAGAGCAGATGCTCATACCCAAGATCAGGGTTGTTGACAGGATTGCACGCTTCATTGCACCACGTCTCCTAACGTTAGTTTGACGTTTCGTAAAACCCTTGTTGCAAGTCGCATCTTCGAGCGGTGGCCAAGGACACGGTCGGCGGACGAAGTCGCCGCCGATCAAGCCCTCTTGGGCCGGCTAGCACTTTAGAGGTCAACCTTCAAGTTTCCCTGAAAGCCAACCCTCCGACTTCGTTCTGCTTGCCCTACCGCTCGCGGCTCCATTTCGGGATAGTGAAGCCAGCGACCTCGACGCAAGTTTGGGTTCTAGACCAGCTCGGACCATCCACTAGTCCGAATTTCTTACTGGTCTGGGTCGTCGAATCCAAACGTCGCCGTAAAGCGGAGCGTTTGGACTCTCAACACGTCAGATACCGTATCGGCCTCGATATCGTGCTTGCTTAACCACGGAATGGTAAAATCGGCAGGATGCTGAAATTGCGCGGATGCGTAAAGGGTAGCGGTTCTAACGCTTTTTCTTTGCGTGCCTGTTAGCACATGGAAATGCCGAGCGATGCAGTATAAAATGAGGGAGAATTTTGCCTGAACCTTAAAGATTGCAAGGACGAACGGCTTTGCGCCTTCATTTAAACCGAGAAATCAGCGATATTCAGGCAAGCTTAATCCGTTCATTGACCCACCTTCAACATCCCCAGGTTCAGTGATGCCTACCGCTTCGGCCGCTTTGGTGACCCACCTCCCTCAATTGCCGGGGGTTGCGTGTCCTTGCGGTGTTGCTCGACGAGCGTTTGCGGAAATCGAGAGCTTTCCCGCGACCGTCCATCTGACTGAGATTTCCGTTGATGCGAAGGTGCATTACCACAAAAAACTTACCGAGACCTATGTCGTCCAACAATGCGAGGAGGATGCCTTCATCGAACTCGATGGAGAACGACACGCTATCAAACCGGGCACCGCTGTTTTGATCCCACCTTTTACCCGCCATCGGGCCGTTGGCAAAATGAAGGTCATTATCTTCTGCACGCCGAAGTTCGACCCCAATGATGAATGGTTCGACTGATCCGACAGGCTCCCGAACCCTGTCGTTGATATGATGAATGGATTCCTAACGTCCCCTGTTATGGAACACTTACAACAAGCTTTTAGAAAACAACATGCGCATTCAAACGATTCAATTGAGTTTCTTGCTGCTGCTGACCGCGACAGCGTTTGGCCAAGCTGACAAACCCGCGGATTGGACCTATTGGCGAGGTCCCAACTTCGACGGCACCAGCCCTGTCACGGGGTTGCCCGATTCGTGGGATCCCGATGGAGGCGAAGGGAGCAATCTGAAGTGGCATCGCGAAGACCTCGCCGGACGAAGCACTCCCGTCGCGATGGACGGACTGCTTTACATCACCACCCGCGCCGATGGTGGCACGCCGATCGAAGGTGAACGCGTCGTCTGTTTCGACGCCAAGACCGGGAAAACGGTTTGGGAACATAAGTTCAACGTATGGATGTCGGATGTACCCGACACACGTGTGGGCTGGTCCAGCGTCGTTGCGGATCCCGAGACCGGAAATGTTTACGCATTGGGTGTGTGCGATATCTTTATGTGTCTGGATGGCAAGACCGGCGAGGAAAAGTGGAGCGTTCCACTGCACGAATTCGTCGGCATGCTGAGCACCTACGGTGGCCGAACGAACTTTCCGATCATCCACGAAGACCTCGTGATCATCAGTGGAATCATCATCAACTGGGGCGAAGCGGCCAAGCCCAATCACAGTTTCCTGGCGATGGACAAACGAACGGGGGAGGTCGTTTGGTTCAGTCCAACCCTGGGGCTTCCCGACGACACCTCGTATAGCGCTCCAAGCATCGCTTCGATTGAAGGGCAACAACAGTTGATCATCGGTGGCGGCGATGGCAATATCTGGAGCTTCCAACCGCGAACTGGCAGACCACTTTGGCATTACTCGCTGTCGCGACGTGGTATTTTCGCAACGCCATTGGTTGCGGGCAATCGAGTCTACGCCGGCCATGGCGAAGAAAATGTCGAAGGGACCGCGATGGGGGCTTTGGTCGCGCTCGAGGTTTCCGGGACGGGCTCCGATACGAAAGTGAAGGAACTGTGGAAGATCGAAGAGCTGATCCTGAATCGAAGTTCACCGCTGTTGATCGACGATCGACTTTACGTGATCGATGACCGCTGCAAGTTGTGGGTTGTGAACGCCGACACGGGTGAGATCATTCAGGAAAGGGTTTCCTTGGGTGATCGTAAACAATGGGGCAACTTGGTTTACGCGGACGACATGCTTTACGCTCTGACGGAAAATGGTCGTTGGGCGTTCATGGAATTATCCGATGCCGGCGTGAACATTGTCGACGACGGACGGATTCGCGATCAGGCGTTCTACGCGTCGCCAATTGTCTATGACAATGCGCTCTATTTCGTTGGCACGGGCGGAACCTATTGCATCGCCGATGAAAAGGCCACACCAGGCGTCAAGCCGACGGCCGAGGCGGCCAAAGAATCGGAAATGACCGACAAGACAGCGGCGTGGGTTCAAGTCGTTCCCGACGAAGCCATCCTGCGTCCAGGCGAAACGCTCGAGTACAAGGTTCGCCTGTACAACGACATCGGACAGTTTATTGAAGAGACAAAGTCGGTCGAGATGTCGGCCAACGGTGGCGGATCGTTCGACGGAAACACATTCACGGCGGCTGACAAGGGGACGCAGTACGCCGCGACGATCGAAGCCAAGGTCGGTGAACTGAAGGGGAAGGCTCGCGTTCGGGTCGTTCCGCCGCTGCCGTGGAAGTTCACCTTCGATGATGCGGATGACGCGCCGATCACATGGGTTGGCGCACGGTATCGACATGTGATTCGTCCCATCGATGGTTCTCCAGCATTGGTCAAGATTTCGACCATTCCCAAGGGAGCCCGCAGTCGCGCATGGATGGGTCAGTCCGATCTGAAGAACTACACGATCGCCGCCGACGTCAAAGGACAGCAGGTCGGCACTCAACTTCCCGATATCGGTGTCACGGCAATGGGCTATGCTTTGGATTTGCAAGGCAACAGCCAGAAACTGCAGATTCGGACGTGGTACGCTCAACTGCGTATGGCCAAGACGGTCGACTTTGCGTGGCGGCCCGATGTTTGGTATCGGATGAAGTTGCAGGCCGAGATTGAACAGCGAGATGGCAAACCGGTCGCCGTTCTGAAGGGCAAAGTCTGGCCGCGCGAGGATAAAGAGCCAAGCGAATGGACCGTGGAAGCCATCGATCACTCACCGAACTTGACCGGCAGCCCCGGCTTGTATGGCAACGCCAAGGTATGTGAGATCTATCTCGACAACATTGAAGTTACCCCGAACGAGTCGTGATATGACGAACGGCAACCCTCGTCGGGTTGCTTACCGGATCAGGACGCATCAAGCTTTCCGCTGAGAAATGCGGGAAGCTTGACAATCATTAAACGAAAACTCTCGCTCAGCGAACTACTTAAAATGAACAGTGAATTTAAAACGTGGTGCATGTTAACCCTCGCCGTCGTTTGCGGCAGCGTGGTGGCGACCTCTATGAGTGGTTGCCGCAAGCCATCCCCATATCGGCTCGTTCCAACAACACGAGCGGTCAGGGCGATTCCGTCACGGGAGACAGCAACTATACCGGCCTTGAAGCTCCCGTCATCGCCATCGATAGCAACCAGACGCTCACGGAACCAGCCGTTCGTGTTGCCGACAACATCGATATCGCCGATAAGACGAAGGAGATGGAAACAGTCGCCGGATCTGAAAAGCCAGCCGTTGAAACCGTGGCTTCGGCGGAGACACCGACCGCACCGGAAACGACCGATGCAAAGGCTCCGGCAAGCGACTCCGAAGACAAACCAGCAGCCCCCGCGAAGGAAGCGGTCGCCGCAAAGGAGGATGCTCCGAAAGATGACGCTCCCGATGCGGAAGTCAAGGTTGCGGCGGCTCCCGCTAAATCAACCGCTAGCGCAGCGTTCCCGGCGACGTTGACGATCCCGAGAAGGTCTTGCAAGCTGGTGGGGACTGGCCTCAATGGGGCGGAACGCGTTTGCGCAATAACGCTCCCGAATCGAAGGGGGTTGCGAAAACGTGGAACATTGGAAAGTTTGATCGTCGCACCGGGGAATGGGATGGCGGCGACGCGGAGAACATTAAATGGTTCTCGCAGTTGGGAAGCCAAACCTACGGAAACCCCGTCGTCGCAGACGGTAAAGTCTACGTCGGCACCAACAACAGCGCTGGATACCTGAAACGCTATCCCGGCGACGTCGATCTGGGATGCTTGCTCTGCTTTGACGAAGCGGATGGCAAGTTCCTGTGGCAGCACACCAGTGAAAAGTTGATTACCGGTCGCGTTCACGATTGGCCGTTGCAAGGCATTTGCTGTGCTCCGCTGGTCGAAGGAGATCGATTGTGGTTTGTCACAAGCCGTGGCGAAGTTCGCTGTTTGGATACCGATGGGTTCCATGACGGCACCGACGATGGCAAGGTAACCAACGACAAGGGACGAGTTGCGGATTTGGCGAACGCGAGCCCCGATTATGCTCCCGCCGTGGAAGGATTGAACAAGGGCGAAGTGACCAAGGCATTGGCTGACTTGCTTGCTCAGTTCGGCGAACCGATTGAAGGAGAGGCAACCGTTGAAACGATTGCCGAAGGGAAGAAATGGCTGATCAAGGCGAAGGTTGATGGCGTTGAACGTCAAATGGAGGCGATGGTCGCCGGACCGCGATTGAGCGTCTTCAAGATCATCACGCCCGATGACAAGGAAGAAGCCGACGTGTTGTGGGTTTACAACATGATGGAGAATCTGGACACAAGCCAACACAACATGTGCAGTTGTTCGGTGACATCGTACGGAGATTTGCTGTTTGTAAACACCAGCAACGGTGTCGATGAATCGCACATTGTGCTGCCGTCGCCGGACGCACCCAGCTTTATTTGCATGAACAAAAAAACGGCGGACGTTTACTGGTCCGATAAGTCTCCCGGCGTGAATATCGTTCACGGTCAATGGTCCAGTCCGACCGTTGCCGAACTCGGTGGCGTGCCTCAGGTTATCTTCGCCGGTGGAGACGGCTGGGTTTACAGCTTCAAGGCCGACACCGGAACCGATGGCTCACCGGAATTGCTGTGGAAGTTCGACGCCAATCCGAAAACGTCCGAATGGATTTTGGGCGGTGCGGGAACGCGTAACAACATCATTGCGACACCTGTCGTCTACGATGGATTGGTCTACGTTGCCGTTGGGCAAGACCCCGAGCATGGCGAAGGTGAAGGGCATCTGTGGTGCATCGATCCGACCAAGCGAGGCGATACCAGTCCGCAATTGGCGATGAAGGTCGAAGGTGACAAACGCGTCCCGATTCCGCACCGTCGTTTGATCGCCGTGGAAGAAGAAAAGGGAGAGGTCGCGATCGACAATCCAAACTCCGCCGTTGTTTGGCACTACACCACGTTCGACCAGAACGGTGATGGCGAGATCGACTTCGAGGAAGAAATGCATCGCAGTTGCGGAACGGTTGCCATCAAGGACAACGTGCTCTACATCGCTGACTTCTCGGGCATGCTGCATTGCCTGGATGCCAAGGGAAGCAAAGATGGACAGCCGATTGTTCACTTCACCTATGACATGCTGGCGCAAGCTTGGGGGAGCCCTTTGATCGCCGACGGACACGTTTACATTGGAGATGAAGACGGAGACGTCTCGATCTTCGAACTCGGTGCGGAGAACGACGAGCCGATCGAAGAAATCAACATGGGAACAAGTGTCTATAGCACGCCGATTGTCGCCAACGGAACGATTTACATCAGCACCAAAGACAAACTGTTTGCAATCGCTCCGAAAAAGTAAGCGGCGGTGTTGCCTTCCTCCGGGCAACGTGTAAAGCTTGTATTGTTACGTCGTCAGTCGTCAGGTGATCACCTGGCGACTGACGGACCGTCAGGCAACCGCCTTTCTTTAATACCTCTTCACTTCAATACGCGTCGCCGACTCGGCGATGTCGTGGATCCGACATGCACATCGTTCTTGATATTGGTAATTGCGGCCCGGATTATTCAGCGATCCGCTCGCTGATCGAAAGTAACTTCGACGCTCAAGTCCTGCGCGCTGACAAGGCGTCCGATGCGTTGCAGTTGCTCGAGCAACAGGATTCGGTGTCGTTGATCACCGTTAATCGGAAGCTCGATTGCGATTACAGTGATGGAATCGATGTCATTCGTCAAATTAAAGAAGATGAACGCTTCAAAGACATTCCCGTAATGTTGATTACGAATTACGTCGAACATCAGGATGCGGCGGTTGCGATTGGCGCGGTCCGTGGTTTCGGAAAACTTCAGTATCGCGAACCTGAAACGCACAGTAAACTTGCCGCAATTTTGACGTGATGCCGTTATGCCATTTCGTAAACTACTAAGTGCCAAAATCCATCGGGCGACCATCACGGGTGCCGATTTGGAATACGAAGGGAGCGTCACCATTCCGCCGGAATTGATGCAGGCGGCCGGAATTGTTCCCTACGAAGCGATCCAAATTTGGAATGTGACCCGCGGCACCCGCTTGGAAACGTACGCCATCGAAGGGGTTGTCGGTTCGGGAGACATCTGCGCCAACGGTGCCGCCGCGCATCATATTTTCCCTGGTGACAAGGTGATTCTGGCGACCTTCGCTTATTATGACCAGGAAGATGCGTCGTCCCATCGCCCGCGATTGATCTTCGTTGACGATGCGAACAAGATCAAACACGAAGGGCCGGAGATACCCGGTCCGCAGCGGCGCGAAGCCTCTGTCGCTTCGTAGATTCTTTTGTCATGCGTCGCATGGGTAACGGTCGATCCGATAATCGCCGTTAGACGAAGAAACATCCGCACGGGTGCTTATACCATGCGTGGTCCGAAATGATGCCTTCACGTTAAATGAAGCGAATCACCTCATTTCTGACTACGCGACGTATAATTGCCGCTGAGTTCAAGCCGGTCGATGGTGACAAGTTCGTTTGGTGACGCGAAATCCCCGGAAACATCGACTCGCAAGAATCGTGTGCTTTGGTCCGGGGCAATCTTGCCTTGACCAAGTGTCTGAAAAGCGGGGACGTCGATTGGACGCATTTCGATGCGGTACGCATCTGTCCCCGTGTCGACGACCAATCGCAGAACAAGCGGTTTCTTAATGGCATCGCGTTCCGCCAAGATCGATGCGGGAATGGATTGATGATCCGCCGACCCTTCGCCTCGGACGACAATCCTGCCGCCATCGCGACCGAAGATCATGCGAGCAACAACGCTGGAAGGTTGATCGTCGTGCATCAGCGCGAATCGAAGTTGTTCGTCTTCGGTCTGGCCGACAAACTTGGCGTTGTCGATCGTCACGGTCAATGCAACCTGACTGTCGGAAGGTTTCGACGGGTGGAGCGGCAAAAGCGTCGCCGTTTTGCTTTCGGAAAGGGGGCGACGAATTTGAAGCTGATCGCGACCGTTGATCTCAACTCCATCGATATCGCCAGTCCAACGAAACGGCGCGTCAGCGTCGGCAAATGGCTTCCCGCGAAGTATCGCTGCATTGGTTAAGGTTGTCCCAGCAGGCTCGGAGAATTCCCATGCAGCCACCGTTTCAGAAGAGACAGCGGCTGGACGCCCCCACGCCGGTAATCGGCAATTCCAATTCGTGCTCGCGATTCAGGATCGATGGCGATCGAGTGAGCCGACCCTTGCGATGCTCGTCCGGAAATCGCGTGGCCAATCTCTTGGAGCGATTCCCGGATCAGAGCATGCGGCGGGGATTCGACATCTTCCAGATACAAGCGATCGGGAAACCATTGGTGATGTTGTCGAGGGCCGCGATTGTTGCGGCCGGGGACATATCGAATTGGATCAGGTTCAAGATGTTGCAGAGGACGGTGTTGATGATCGTGCGTCCTCCGGGGCTCCCCGTGACAAAAATCAAGTCCCCGTTGTGTTCCACCATCGCTGGGCATTGCGAACTGAGCATTCGCTTTCCTCCCGCGACAAGATTGGGCTGGGTTCCGATGCGTCCCTGCCTGTTCGTTTCGCCAGGAAACCAATTGAAGTCCCCATTTCGTTATTGAGCACATAGCCCGCTCCTCGCACGACGATCCTGGAGCCCCAACTTGCCTCGAGAGTGTACGTATTGCTGACCGCCATGCCATCGGCATCGACGATGGAAAAATGAGTCGTGTCGGGGCTTTCGGGCTGCAGATCAATCTCAGGCGTCAGCGATTCGCTGTCGGTCGCGCGAACCGGATCGATCGAGGAAGCCAGATCGCGAGCATGGGCTTTGCTGGTCAGATACGCCGGAATCTCTGTAAAGTCGGGATCTCCAAGAAAGCGAGCGCGATCGGCGAAGGCCCGACGCATGGCTTCAGCGATCAAATGGACCGTCTGAGGGTCGAACCGATTGCGTTGATCGAGATCAAAGTTTTCCAGGATGTTCAGTGCTTCGATCAGACAGGTGCCGCCGCTGCTGGGAGGAGGCGCGCCGATGATTTGGTATCCGTGATACGTGCCGGTGACGGCAGGTCGGATTTTCGCCTTGTACTGCTGAAGGTCTGCTTTCGTGATCCGCCCATTGCCGCGCTGCATCTGCGCGACGAACAGATCGGCCAGTCGACCGCTGTAGAACGCGTTGGGGTCTTCCGCGATCAAAGACAAGGTGTCGGCCAGTTCAGGTAAAACGATACGGTCGCCGGCCCGCCAAGGAGTTTGATCCGGCTTGCCGTAGATGCGGCGTAGTTCGGCGAAGGATTGCGTGTCCAGATTTCCCGGTTTGGCCAAAACGGAGTTGATGGAATCAGCTAGGAAACCATCGACGGCAAAACCATCGCGAGCGAGTCTGACCGCTGGAAGAACCAGTTCACGCCAAGGAAGCTTTCCAAATTGTTGATGCGCCAGCGCCAGACCGGCGACGGTGCCGGGAACTCCCACCGCCTTTTCCGAATGGGTGTGATCGTCACGCTGAAAAGAGGTCGAATGCATCGACTGCGGAGCGGTTTCGCGGTAATCAACGCAAACGGGGGATTCTCCGTCAGCGGGGCGGATCAGCATGAAACCTCCGCCACCAATGTTGCCCGCTTCCGGCCATGTGACCGCGAGGGCGAAGGCGGTCGCGACCGCGGCGTCGACCGCATTGCCACCTTGTCGTAAACATTCAGCGCCAACTCGGCTGGCGTCAGCCGAATCGCTGACAACCATTCCCGAGTCGCTCCGTTCCACGCGAACATACGGCTGAGCAACCGACGGATGACAAGTCAGCAAACTGACAAGGAAGCAGAAGCTCGCACGGACAAACAGGCTTGGCATGATCCCGCAATCGACGGAGAGGGAGTTAACTGTTGGCAACTTTTGACATCGCTGCTTTGGCAACGCTGACGCATTGTCGAATCTCATCCAACGGATTCTTCGGATTCTCTTCGTATTCCAGAGAAATCGCTCCGTCGGCGGGGAAGCCGGTTGATCGCAAGGCGAAGAAGACATCTTCGACATTCAGATGCCCTTTCCCCAGAATGACTCCCTTGGTGTGCTGTTTCATTTCGGCGAAGTCTTTCAAGTGAATGCCGTAGAGCCGTCCTTTCAAGGCCGCGATCACATCGGTGGCCGATTCGCCCGACCGAATGTAGTGGCCTAGATCCGCACAGGCACCGATGCGGTTGTCGAAGCCTTCGATTGCCTTGAGCACATCGACAACCCGGTTGTATCGATGACCAGGCCCATGATTGTGAATCGCGACGCGAATATCGAATTCCCGAACCAACGCGTTCAGGTTCTCAAACGAATCCGGATCGGGGTCGGCCGTGATGGTGCGAATGCCCAGTGCTTTCGCGAACTCGAATATCTTGCGATTGGCCGCCGCGTCTTTCGTCAGTCGATTGACGCCATGAGCCGAGATTGACATGTTCAAATCGGCAACCTGCTTACGCATCGCATCGATCTGATCGGATGTGGCGTCGGTGCTGAGCATACCGCTGTAAAATTCGACCTGAGCAAAGCCGAGTTCGGCGGCATGCTTGAGCGCTTCGTCGACGGGATATCCACGTAACGAATAAAGTTGAATTCCCAGTTGATAGTCCGGTCCGGCCGCGGCCAGCAATTGAGAAGGGCTGCTGATCGAGGCGGTTGCGGCAACCGATGCAACGAGGAAATGACGCCGGTTTAAATGGATGTGGGGCATTGGGTCGACGGGTGTTTGCGGGGTGATGGGTGGCGGCCGAGACGTCGGTTCCGCTTGCGTAGGCTGTTGGTCAGCATCGGCTGGTTATGATAGTTTATCACCACCGTGAAATCCATTCTCTGATGCCTCGTCCGGGAAAACAGGGCTCAACGTACGTTTGAAAACAAGCAAAACTCAGGAACTTTCTTGATGACGTCGACGACCGATCGAGCAACATTGCGAGACTGGTGCCAACTTGTTCGGTTGCCGAACGTTTTTACCGTGCTAGCCGATACGACGGCTGCTTTTCTGTTGGTCGCGCAGGAACTCGATCCGGTCGCGCGTTATGTTCTGGTGATCGCGTCGGTCGTGTTTCTGTATTGGTCGGGCATGATTCTGAACGACCTTTGGGATCTGGAGGTGGACCGGCGGGAGCGTCCTGGTCGACCTCTTCCCGCTGGAAGAATTCAGGTTGCGGCGGCGCGAAGGGCAGGGTGGGGACTCCTGTTGTTCGGAATCCTCCTTGCCGGTTTGGCTGGGTATTTCCCAGTGGAAGGCGTCGGTGGCGGCTTCCTTCCCGCGGGAGTGGCGATACTGCTGGCGATCTCCGTCGTCCTGTATGATGGACCGGTGAAACGAACACCCTTCGCCCCGATCATGATGGGGGCGTGCCGATTTTTCAGTTTTCTTTTGGGAGCTTCCGCCGCGATGACAGCCGTCGGGGCGTTTCCATTCTTTTCAAACCATGTGCTGATCATCGCGGCTGGATTTGGCATCTACATTGGCGGCGTTACGTTGATGGCGCGGGGCGAGGCGGTTGGCGGAGAGCGGTTGCCGTTGATCAGCGGTTTCGCGGTCACGATCATCGGATTGGCGATCATCGCCGCCGGCCCCCAATTTGCCGATGGTGGGATCGTCTTTAGGATCGAGCCTCAGCGACAATTCCCTCTGTTGATCGGGTTGTTGGCCTTCACGATTATTCACCGAGCGATGCGAGCGGTTGCCGATCCCCAGCCCCGAGCGATCCAATTGAACATTAAACATGCCATTCTGACGCTGATTCCGCTCTCCGCCGCTGTCAGCCTGCTTTCCGCGGGACCGGTCGCTGGGCTGTTGGTGTTCGCGTTAGCCGTTCCGGCGATGACGCTGGGATCGTTCTTGCGAGTTACCTAGAGTGACTGTGTCGAATGGTCAGCTGAGAAACATCGGCCAAGATAACGTCAATCGCATTCATTATTGATACAAGTCATTGAACTCCGGAAATCGGTTAACTTGATGAAAGTTACCGCAAGACCCTAGCAAATCTCCGCCGTTATATTACGCTGTTTCCCATACAGGGGTCCTTGGTGTCCCTCGTTATCAACGTGGAAGTGGTTGTAATTTATTTCGTTGCTGGAAAAGGCTGTCATGTCGCGAGGGAGAGTTCTAATTACGGGTGCCACGGGTATGGTGGGCACATTGGTCAGCAAACGAGCGATCGAGGACGGATATCAGGTCCGCGCGATGGTTCGCCCCACCAGCAATCTCGGTCCGCTGGATGGACTTGAGATCGAGCGCGTCGAAGCCGACTTATCGAATCCCGAATCGCTCCCCGCCGCCCTTGAAGACGTTGATTTTGTAGTCAACACGGCTGCGCACGTGGGTGACTGGGGACCAGCCGAGAAGTTTCGGGCGATCAACGTTGTGGCGTTGGAGGCGATGTTGATCGCCGCCAGGAAACAAGGTCGCTTGAAGCGTTGGGTGCAGATAAGTTCGTTGGGTGTTTATGCGGCCAAGCATCATCATGGCACCGATGAAACGACCCCGCCGGACCTTTCGGGCTTGGATGGATATACACAGACCAAGGCGGAAGCGGAGGTGCTACTGAATCGTTACATCAAGGACTTCGACTTCCCAGCCACCATTATTCGCCCTGGCTTTATTTACGGGCCGGGTGATCGCCATGTTGTGCCTCGGATCATCGAGCGTTTGAGCGCGGGGCAAATGAAGCTTATCGGTGATGGTGAGAAATTGCTGAACAACACCTACGCCGGAAACCTGACGGACGCGATCATGCTGGCCCTCGAGAAGGATGCGGCCATTGGAGAGACATTCAATATCCGCGACGAACGCCTGGTGTCGCGAAAAGAATTCGTTGGCGCGATCGCGGACTTCATGGGGCAACCGATGCCGAAACACGTTCCTGAATGGTTGGCTCGCAGTGCGGTCGGGTTTATCGAAGGCTTCGCTAAGCTTCGAGGCGCAACTTCGGCTCCGCTATTGACCAACGCGCGAATCAAGTTTCTCACGTTGAATCTCGACTTCTCGATCGAAAAGGCGAAGCGCCTGCTTGGCTATCAGCCCCAAACGGACTTTAAGGAGGGCATGCGGTCCGCCTTGGAATGGGCGGCCAGTGAGAACCTGATCCCTCAATCCGAATCGGCACCCAGTAAAATGTAGACACCGGCATGCGTGATCTTCTTCAATCACTGTTGTTTTCGTTTTACTATCCGTACTGCAGCTTGATGAATCGTTTGCTTCCCCGCATCACGCTCGATGGGGTTGCGTTGCGCATTCTGCCGGGCATCTACAAGCCGCTTGACGAAGAACATCGTTTGATCGACTTCATCGAATCAGGGAAGGCCGTCCTTGACGTCGGCTGCGGTTCGGGCGTCTTGACGGTCTTTGCCGCGATGAAGAGCGCGCATGTCACGGCTGTCGATATCAGCCCGCAAGCGATTAAAAACACTCAGCTCAATTGCCGAAACCTGGGCATCGAGAACGTTTCAATTTTGCTTAGCAACATGTACGATGCGGTCGATCAAAAATTTGACTACATCGTCTCCTATCCGCCATTGTTTCAAGTCGCCTTCAAAAACCACGACAAACAGTGGTGTACCTCCAAAACATTCTTGGAGGAACTTTTTAAAGGGGCTGAATCCCGATTAAATCCCGGCGGGAAGCTGGTGGTTCTTCTGCCGGTGGCTCTTGGCAAGGCATCGCATGTGCTGTGGCAGCGTTTCGGCCTTGAACTGGAATCGGTGGTCGCTCATTCCGATCGATCCTTTGCTGTTCGTCTGCATTCGCTGCCATACCTTCATTTCAATATGGACAACCACATCTACACGATTCGCCCTTCGCAATCCGAAGCATTGCAAACGGAGTTGTCCGGACCGGCGACAAGTCAAGCCGTCTGAGCTGACAACGTTCTGAGCAAACCGGTCAACACACCGATTGCAATTGTTGGTACACTGAAGAGGTTGGTTTGCCGTTGTCATCGATTCCAGTTGACGACTGTATCTTTCAGATGCCACGATCGATAAGGTTCGCGTCAATGAGAAAGATGAAGTCCTCCCTTCTATTGATCTGTGTCGTGTCCGCTTGCTGTGCCGACCATCCTTTAGTGATTGCCGACGAACCGGCGCAACCGTCGGCAACGGTGACGGAGACGCTTCCGATCGAACCGACGCCGCAACAGATCGAATACTTCGAGCGCAAGATTCGTCCGCTGTTGCATCAGCACTGCTTCGAGTGTCACTCGGCTGACTCGA
Source organism: Pirellulaceae bacterium (assembly GCA_041399105.1). Classification (GTDB taxonomy): domain Bacteria; phylum Planctomycetota; class Planctomycetia; order Pirellulales; family Pirellulaceae; genus Rosistilla. The sequence goes on from JAWKTL010000003.1 coordinate 278,531, forward strand.
AAACATTGCAGGGGGGACTGCGATTGGACTCACGTCACCACCTGCATCGGGGCGGCGACAGCGGACCGGCGGTTGTTGCCGGTAAGCCGGAGGAAAGTCTGCTGATCGAAAGCATTCGACATGACGATGCGGCTTACCCGATGCCTCCGAAGGGAAAGCTGGCGGCTCATGAGATCGACGAACTGACGCGTTGGGTTCAGCAGGGAGCCCCCTTTCCCGCATCCACCGATTCCCAAGCTTCAATGTCGACGGCGACCATCGATATCGAAGCGAGCAAGGATTTCTGGTCGTTCCAACCACTGAAGGCTTTCCCTTTGCCCAAGGTGCGAATGGATCAGTGGCCTCGAAATCGAATCGACTGGTTCGTTCTGGCCGCACTGGAACAGAACGATCTTCAGCCGACCGATGCCGCGGATCGACTGACCTTGTTGCGACGCGTCAGTTTCGATCTTACCGGCCTGCCACCGACGCGAGCGCAAGCTGAAAAGTTTTTGAGCGATTCGTCCCCTGAAGCCTACGACACATTGATCACCCAGTTGATGCAATCACCCGCGTACGGACAACGTTGGGCAAGGCAATGGTTGGACCTGGCTCGCTACACCGACACCACCGCATCGTGGCTGGACAGCACGGGGCAGGCGCATCTCTCTCGCGATTGGGTCGTCCGAGCGCTCAACGAAGACATGCCCTACGACCAGTTTGTACAGCGACAGTTGGCGACCGACATGATGCCGACAACGGGGCCCGATGATCTTCCGGCGCTCGGTTTCTTGGGACTGAGTCCGACGTATTGGAAAGAACTTCAGTTACCCTGTGAGATCATCAAAGTCATCGTGGCCGATGAATGGGAGGAACGGATCGATGCCGTCACGCGAACGTTTCTAGGACTGACGGTCGCCTGCGCCCGCTGTCACGATCACAAGTTCGATCCGATCTCGATGGAGGACTATTACGCATTGGCTGGCGTGATGGCCAGCACGCGTCTGTCTGAAAAACCGCTGATGGACGAAGCAACCTACGAACCGGTGCGTCTAGCCAAGGCCGAGGTCGCGAAACTGAATGAGGAAATCAAGAAACTGAAGAAACAGAAGCCGGTACCGCAAGAAGAAATCGACGCTTTAGTCGCCAAGGAGAAGGCGCTCATTGCATCGACTCCGCACTACGACACCCCGATGGCCAATGCGGTATCGGAGGAATCGTTGTATGTCGTTCGCGCGGGAAAAACACACCAAGATGGAACCCGTCTGGAGTACAAACCCGGACCGCAGGACCTGCAATTGTTCATCCGCGGCAATCCCAATCGCTTGGGGGCGGTGGTCCCGCGACGCGTTATTGAGGTGTTGTCCAAAGATGAACCGGAAGTGTTCGAGCAAGGGAGCGGCAGATTGGAATTGGCGCGAGCGATCACGCAGGACGCATCGGCCTTGACCGCCCGAGTGATCGTCAACCGAATTTGGTTGGCGCACTTCGGCAGCGGATTGGTGTCGACGCCCAGCAACTTCGGTCAGTTGGGGGCCAGACCCTCGCATCCCGAACTGCTCGACGATTTAACCGCTCGCTTCGTTGACAACGGTTGGTCGTTGAAGTGGTTGCATCGGGAGATTGTCTCTTCGGCAACTTATCAGCAGGCGAGCCACCGATCCGAAGCCATGGAGAGCAAGGATCCGGACAATCGCTGGCTCGGGCGAATGAATCGTCGTCGGCTGGATATTGAATCGTGGCGGGATGCGATGCTGACGGTCAGTGGACAAATGGATCATCAAATGATCGGTCCGTCCATGGATTTCGATGACGCCAAGAATCGGTTTCGTACGCTTTACACGACCGTGCATCGAAGGGACATGTCCAAGGTTCTGCAACTGCACGACTTCCCCGACCCCAACGCCCACAGCCCGCAGCGGATACCGACCACAACGGCATTGCAAGGTCTTTACTTGCTCAACAGCCCATTTGTCGCAACGCAGGCCGAAACGCTTGCGCGACGGATCGTGAACGAGTTTTCAGGAGACATCGACGACAAGATCGATCAGACGCACTGGGTGCTGTTCGGTCGTGGCGCCTCCGGCAGTGAAATCGAACTGGCGCGTTCGTTCCTGGGTGAACAAGCCGATGAACCGGAAAGCGAAGCGTGGCGTCAGTACGCCCACGCATTGTTGGGTTGCAACGAATTTCTTTTTGTGGACTAACGAGTGATGTTTTCAATGAATACGCAGGCACAAACTGTCGATCGACGACGCATGTTGCATACCCTGGGGGGTGGAATGGGAATGATCGGCGCGGCTTCGTTGTTGTCGCGGCCTGAAGCGAATGCCGCCGAGGTGCTGCATTTCGCACCGAAAGCAAAACGGGTGATCCATCTGTTCATGAATGGCGGGCCGTTTCAATGCGATCTGTTCGATCCCAAACCGGCGTTGGAAAAGTTTGCCGGTCAGCGTCCCGAAGGCGCCGATCTGACGACCGAACGCAAGACGGGAGGATTGCTGCCGTCCCCTTATCAGTTTCGGAAGTGCGGCGAAAGCGGCGTGCCTGTCAGTGAACTGCTGCCGGAGTTGAGCAAACATATCGATGACATTTGCGTGCTGCGATCGATGCACGCCGACAACCCCAACCACGGGCCCGCGCTGTTGCAGATGAACAACGGCACGATTCTTCCCACAAGACCTAGTATGGGGGCGTGGTTCCTGTATGGGCTCGGGACGGAAAACGAAAACTTGCCTGGCTATGTCGTCTTGTGTCCCGGTCGACCGGTTCGCTTCTCAATCCTCTGGAACAGTGCATTCCTTCCTTCGGCGTACCAAGGGACGTACATCAATCATTCCGATTTAACACCTGAAAAGATGGTCCCCTTCTTGCGGAATGGACGCTGGGACGCGGACTCCCAACGCCGCCAGTTGGACTTGATGCAGCAAATGAATGCGGCCCATCTGGCGACACGAGGGGACGATTCGGCATTGAACGCGCGAATGCAGTCGCTGGAAACCGCTTTCCGAATGCAGTTCCAGGCGAGCGATGCGTTTGACTTAAGCCAAGAGACGGAAACGACACGTCGACAATACGGGGAAGGTCATTATGCGAATGGATGCCTGTTGGGACGACGATTGCTCGAACGAGGCGTCCGGTTTGTGCAGTTGTATTATGGCAACGGACAGCCTTGGGATACGCATTCGAATCACGACGAACAGGTCCGCAAGTTGACGAAAGCGATCGATCAACCAACCGCGGCTTTGTTGTCGGATCTGAAACAACGCGGAATGCTGGACGATACGCTGGTGATTTGGGGTGGAGAATTTGGTCGCACGCCGACATCCGAGAACGGCAACGGTCGCGATCACAATCATCATGGTTTCACGATGTGGTTGGCGGGTGGCGGCGTCCGCGGGGGCATGACGTATGGCGAGACCGACGACTTCGGGTTCAAAGCGGCGGTCAATAAAATGCACGTTCACGATCTGCACGCCACCATCTTACGACTGCTGGGGCTGGACCATGAGCGGCTGACTTATCGTTACGCGGGTCGGGATTTTCGATTGACCGACGTTCATGGTCGCGTTGTCGATGAAATCATTGCCTAGAGCGACCACGTCGCAAGTTCAACTGAAAAATAGTGGCGCAAGATAACCTAGAGCGACCACGTCGCAAGATCAATTGAGAAATATTGACGCAGAATAACATCAAACGTGTTCAATATTGATATAAAACGCGTTCATAATTGATATAGGCGGTTAAGGAACGGGGACGTTGTCCAAGATTTGCCGAATACAGGCATCCACGGTTTTCCCTTCCGCTTCAGCTTCGTAAGTCAGCAACACGCGATGCCTGAGCACATCGGGGGCGAGTGATTTCACATCGTGCGGGGTGATGTAATTGCGTCCCTGCAGAAACGCGTTCGCTTTTCCAGCCTTCATTAAATAGATCGACGCCCTGGGACTGGCACCCGTTTCGATCATGCCATCGAGTCCCGCAATTCCCAGTTCATTCGGATCACGCGTGGCGCGAACAATGTCGACAACATAGTCGCGGACCTTGTCGTCGCACCAAATCTGGTCGATCACATTTCGCGCGTTCAGGATATCTTGCGGCGTCGCGACGCTTTCGATGTTGGCAACGGGGCGACCGCCCGCCATTCGATCGACAACCTTGCGTTCTTCGTCGCGGCTGGGATAACCGATCACCACTTTCAGCATGAAGCGATCGACCTGAGCTTCGGGCAAGGGATACGTCCCTTCTTGCTCGATCGGATTCTGCGTCGCCATCACCAGAAAGGGCTCTTCGAATCGAAACGTCTCCGTTCCGATGGTCACTTGTCGTTCTTGCATCGCCTCCAGTAGAGCGGCTTGAACTTTTGCGGGGGCTCGATTGATTTCGTCAGCCAAAATCAGATTTGAGAAAATCGGCCCACGTTTGACGCTGTAGGTCGCTTCCTTCGGATTGAAAACTTCGGTCCCGATCACGTCGGCGGGCAACATGTCGGGTGTGAACTGAATCCGCGAGAAACCCGTGTGAATCGCCTTGGCCAAACTGCTGACGGTCAATGTCTTCGCCAAACCGGGAACTCCTTCAAGCAGGATATGACCACCGGTTAACATTCCGATCAACAGACGCGAAACCATTGTCTCTTGACCAACAAGGACGCGACCAACCTCTCCGATCAGCTTGGTGCAAATCTGAGAATACTGAGCGATCTGTTCATCAATTTGTGGAGCAGACATTTTTTGGCGATTTCTCTCGATGACGGTAAGGCATGAGGACGGATGTGGGCGTTTATCCGACGGCGTTCAACTTGCTACGGATCGCGGCAATCAACGGTTCGGGCCGCGATGCGTCCCAAGCAACGTCGGTCGCCGATTTGTCTCGCAGGTCTTTCACTTGGCAGTTGCCGGACGTAAGTTCCGCTTCCCCCGCGATCAAAGCCAAGGTGAAACCTCGCGCATCGGCATACTTTAGCTGCTGTCCAAGCTTTTTTGGTTCCGGATAGACCTCGACGCCGATCCCCGCTTGACGAACGACCGTCGCCATCCGCAGGTAAGCGTTCAACTGATTCTTGTCAAAAAATGGCACAAAAACGGGAGCGGGTGTCCGAAGCTGCGGAAGCATCCGCAACTGTTCCATCGCGGCCAGCAAACGGTCAAGTCCCAGCGACGCTCCGACGCCCGGCAGATGCTGTTTGGAATAAAGCTCCGCCAGGTTATCGTAGCGTCCGCCACTGCAGACGCTGCCGATCGACGGCAACGCGGACAGGAACGTTTCAAAAATGATGCCGGTGTAATAGTCCAGGCCTCGAGCGATCGTGAGGTCCAGCTTTGTACGCGACGCGGGAACGCCGGCCGCCCGCAATCCCTCCATCACCTGTTGCAGATTCCCGATCCCTTCAGCGGCGATCGAATCGCCTCCGGTGAGCGATTCCAATTTCGCAAATCCATCCGAGGCGTTCATATCCAGATCAGCCAACGCCAACACACTTCGTGCTTGCGACTCGGTTACATCCGCCGTTTCCCGCATCTCCGCGACGACCTTATCCGCATCGGTTTTTGCGAGTTTATCCAATGCCCTCAGCACGGATGTCGCCCGATCGGCAATCCCCAAATGACGCAGTAAGCCGGTCAACACGCGGCGATCATTGATATGAATCGTGAAATCTTCAAAACCCAAGGCCACCAAGAGCGAATCGATCACCAGCGCTGTTTCGATGTCGGATGCAACGCTTTGCGTACCGATCGTGTCGAAGTCGCATTGAATGAACTCGCGGTAGCGTCCCGCCTGCGCACTTCTCACCGCACTACACAGGAGCAATGTGATAGCGTTTGAACGGTGTTCCCAACGCCTGAATGTGCTGTGCCGCGAAGCGCGCGAAAGGGACCGTCAAATCGAACCGCATGCCGACTTCACGCCCCCCTTGATCGGTGAAGTGGTAAAGCTGTCGATCGGTCTCTTCGCTCCCCTTTCCGGTCAATACTTCAAGATATTCCAGGGCGGGCGTATCAATGGGGGCGAAACCGAAACGACGAAAAATCTCGCGAGCGGTAGCCATGCATTCTTCACGCGGCATCATGACTTCCGGCAAATAATCACGAAAGCCGCGTAAAGTTCGGGGGTAATGATCGACATCAAACACTCTTCCATCATCGAATCGACTGTACAAACCGGTTTATACCAACTGTCAAGCAAACCGTCATTCCCGGCTACACAAAAAGGTTTACCAGTCGTTGCGAGTGACCCGAGAACTGGCGGACTGTGGGACTGGTCACGGCCCGACTGAGTAAAAAGGTTTGCCAGTCGTTGCGGACAGAAGACCAACTTGTTCCGCTTCGGCACACCGTTCGCAACGATTGTCGAAAACGTTCGAATAAGCACCTGGATACAAGTCATTCAGTCAAATCAGCAGTTGCGCGTTGGTTCAAGGTTCCGAGGCACCGGACGCCAACGAGAGCGTACCGCGGCTGATTCTGTTTTGTTCAATGATTTATGCCGAGGTGCTTAGAGTCGCTTGAATCGTCAACGTGTGATCAACCGTGCGTCGTCCGAACGTCCAACCATTGAAGTTTGTCTATTGAAAGGATCGCTTCCATCATGTCCGCACGTCTACAAGAAGATTGAAATAACGGGTACTTCAAAAGAATCCATGGAAGACGCAATCGAGAACGCGATTGACCACGCTTCAAGACCATTCATGGGCTGCGATGGTTCGAAGTCGTTAGCACGCGTGGCGATATCATTGACGGAAAGGTCGATTATTATCAGGTCACGTTGAAGATTGGCTTTACGCTGGACAAGTAAGGATTCATCGGAAGACGACAAGACGACAGCGTTGCTGCTGGTTTGTTCTAGATCTTCGCATCGGTCCCCAACATCCCGGATCGCGCGCTACCCGGTCGGCGACAACGCCAGCCACACTGAGCGTTCACAAACCAACCGGTCAGATAAGGTGATCAACCTGGATCGCCGACGTTCTGGTCAAGATCATTCCCTTTGTGCCGCAACTGCTCCAGCATCACGTTCACCTCGGTCTGCAATTCGGAAAGTAGCCGTCGGCAGGAAGCAACCGCTCCGTTGGCGGCCAATTCTTCAAATGCTCCGCCAGTTGCGCGACTCGCGAGGCGGCGAACACTTCAGCGGAACCTTTAATCGCATGCGCGGCTCGCTGCACTGCCTTGCAATCGGCAGCTTGCACCGCATGTCTCAATTGCTCCATGAACAAAGGACATTCTTGATGGACCACACTGATCATCGGTTGCAACGTTTCCCAGCCGCCATCGGTTTGCTCGATCGCGCGCCTCAAATCGACGATGCATTCCTGATCGGCTTGATCGAGAGGTTGTAAAAAGCGTTCGTCGGTCGGTTCATCCATGGCGACATGGGCGTTGAGGACGCGAGCGATGGCCTCACGAAGCTGATCGGGAGCAATCGGTTTGGAAACGTAGTCGTCCATCCCGCGGCGAGGCATCGTTCGCGATCACCGTCCATCGCGGCGGCCGTCATGGCGATGATGGGAGTATGCGTTCGCAATCTTCGGTCTCGCTCACGTATCTCTCGCGTTGCTTCGATGCCGTCCATTTCCGGCATCTGCAAGTCCATCAAGATAAGATCAAACGTCTCGCGGCTCGCGGCGTCGACCGCCTCGCGACCATTCGTCGCCAAAGTCACGTTGTGGCCTTCACGCTTCAGAAAGCCCATGGCGACACGTTGGTTCACCAATCCATCTTCGGCAAGAAGAATGTTATGTTGCCTGGCTGGAGCCTCCGGTATCGTTTCATTGCCGGCCAAATCTTCGCGAGACTGAATTCCCATCGCGTCGAGGATCGACTCCAGCAGGTCCGATTGCAGCACCGGTTTGGTCAGATACCGCTGAATCCCCATTTCGCGACACCGCCGAGCATCGTCTCCTTGCGCGGCTGACGAAATCATGATGATCGGAATCGATTGCAGCACAGGCGACTGGCGGATGCATTCGGCCAGTGCGAAACCGTCCATGTGAGGCATCATGCGGTCGAGCAACACCAAGCGATAAGGCTGATCGGTCGCGGCGGCTCGGTGAAGCTCCGCCAACGCGGCCGGCGCGCTCGGCATCAGCGTGGCGTCCAGATTCCATGCCTCCAGCATCTCCGCGAAGATCTTGCGGTTGGTGTTGTTGTCGTCGACGACGATTGTTGGCAAACCGTTTAACGATTCCATTTCCTGTTGACGCGCCGCGGGTTCCTCGTTCGCCAACCCGAACCGCACCGTGAAGAAAAAAGTTGTTCCCTTGCCAACGGTGCTGTCCAACCAGATGGAACCATGCATCAGATCGACCAGACGCGCGGAAATGGCCAGACCCAATCCCGTTCCGCCAAACTTTCTGGTGGTGGAGACATCCGCCTGGGCGAACTCTTCGAAGACCGTTTTCCGTTTGTCTTCGGAAATCCCGATTCCCGTGTCGCGGACCGAGAACAACAAGCGAATCGAATGGTTTCCGTTATCGTCGGTTCGCACTGGGGAATCATGAAGTGGTGGCGTACCTTCGGGGAAGATGACCTTCGGGTCGTCCGCCGTGGTCACTTCAACAACGACTTCTCCCGAGTGAGTGAACTTGATCGCGTTGCCGACCAAGTTGACGACGATTTGCCGTAGACGAATCGGATCGCCGACGACGTGGTCAGGAAGATGGGGATCGATGCGACACGCAAGCTCCAAACCTTTCTCGCCCGCTTTGACGGCCAGGGTCTGAACGGTGCGACCAACGCAGTCGCGCAGATGAAATGGCGTCTCTTCGAGTTCGAGTTTGCCCGCCTCGATTTTGGAGAAATCGAGAATGTCGTTGATGATCCGCAACAGCGAATCGGCCGAGTCCTTGATCGTTCGAACGTAATCGCGTTGTTCCACGCTCAACGACGTATGCGAAATCAAGTCCGTCATGCCGATGATGCCGTTCATTGGCGTGCGGATTTCATGACTCATGTTGGCCAGGAAATCACTTTTCGCGCGGTTCGCCGCATCGGCCGCCTCTTTGGCGGTCTTGAGTTCCTGTTCGGTTCGCATCAGGTCGGTGACGTCGCGGGTGATCCCAAAGGTTCCGATGACGCGACCCGCTTCGTCGCGAAGCGGCATCTTGGTCGATGAACACCAGCTATCGGGACGATCCGGCCATGTTTCACGCTCGATTTCCGCGACCATGGGAATCCCCGTCTCCATGATTTTTATTTCATCGTCGCGGGCGATCGCGGCATGCTGATGGGTGAAGATATCGGCATCCGTCTTCCCGACGGCAACTTCGGGGCTTTGCCACTCGAACTTGTCCGCCATGCTCCGGCTGATGCAGATAAATCGACTCTCCCGGTCTTTGAAATAGATACTGTCGGGAATGTTGTTCAGTAGCGTATTGAGCAGGTATCGCGCTTTCTCAAGTTCACGGTCGATCTTGATGCGATCGGTGACATCCCAAAACAACAGTTGAACGCCGGTGATGCGACCGCTCGAATCGCGGACGGGGGCCTTCACCCGCTCGATCCAGCCTTCCCCAAGGTCCTTGGAGACATACGGCTCGGTATCATGCAACACGATTCCGTCCCGAATCACCCGCTGGTCGTCCGCCCAGAATTTATCCGCAAGGTGCTTTGGAAAGATATCGTGGTCGGACTTGCCGATAACCTCCGTCAACGTCATCTGATGAAGCTGCAAGTACCGCTCATTCGCGAAAACACGCCGTCCCTGAAGATCCTTCAACAGCAGATTGATGGGCAGGTTGTCAACCAATGTTTGATACAAAACCCGCGACTCACCAAGTGACGAACCGGGCTCTACTTCGTCGTGCAGATCGCGGATCATCCCGGTGAAGATCCAATCTCCCGGCCCGTCGGCAGACGTCGTCCGCACGCCGTTAAGAAGCGAAAGTTCAATCGGGAATCGCTCTCCCTGGCGATTGATCGCCGCCAGTTTGCAGCGTTGATTGATCATCGGGGCTTCGCCTGTCGCAAGGAATCGCTGGATGCCTTGAATGTGAGGCTGCTGCAATTCGGGAGGAATGATCAACTGCGACAGAGGCTGTCCGACAGCCTCGCTGGATGTCCACCCGAAAAGTTTTTCCGCGGCTTCGTTCCAGGCAACCACTTGCCCCGCCGCGTCGATCTGGATCAGCGGATCGAACGGACTGTCGATGAAAAGCCGTCCGAATTTTGCGTAGCGTGAAATCTGCTCCCATTGCCGCTGTAGGTCTTCCCCTTGCGGCAACGTCGCCAAATGTTCCGTCAGCACTTCATGCAACCGCCCGATCGCGGAATCCACATCGAAGCCGCCCGAATGCACAGGATCAGAAGTCATTTCGCATCACCTTTCACGAAAACAGCAAGCACATACCCGCAGTGTAGCATTCCTGGACGCTAGCGGCTTAGAGAGCGTATGTCGCAAGATAACATCAAACGCGTTCATCATTGATAATGGACTCCCCTCCGCGTCAGCTTGGTCAACGGATTGGCAACGCCCCTAAAACCCAGTAAAGTACTGGTTTGATCGACTTCCATCCACGGCCGGGTGGCGGAATGGCAGACGCTGGGGACTTAAAATCCCTTGCCCGTTTAGGGCGTGCGGGTTCGAGTCCCGCTCCGGCTATTGAACCTGTTGGCATGCCTAGGGCCTCGGGCGACTTCGACAATGGCTTGCTTCCCAAGCCCAAGACGTTAACTTAGTGAGCATGAGTCTACAACATTGCTTACTGTCATGGGCCGTTACCGCACCGATGGACCATCCCCCCGCCAGTGGTGCCATCATGTTGACCTTCGCCGTCATCATGATGTTGACCTATGTCGGTGTCGCCTACGAACCGTTTCACAAAACGGTCGCCGCTTTGAGCGGCGCGATCATCATGGTCGCCCTTGGCGTTGGATTGGGCATCTTCGCTTACCCGGAGGTCTATGAATTCCTCAAAGAAGACCTCAACATCTTCGGCGTCATCATCGGGACGGGAATCCTTGTCGAGGTGGTCGGCAAAAGCGGGCTCTTCCATCTGCTGGGATTGCTGTTTGTCAAGATGATCGGTGGACGCGCATCCCGGCTTTACTTCTCGTTATGCCTGCTCACGTTCTTGTTCGTCTCCGTGCTGACGATCGTCCCCGCCATGATGATCCTCAGCACGCTGGTCTTCAGCATCTGCCGCACCTTGGGATACAAACCGGCCCCCTTGCTGTTGAGCGTCGCGATCTGCGCCAACAGCGGCGCGATCGCCACCTTCGCCAGTGGGTTGCCGAATATCATGATCGGGACGGCCGCGCATTCCCTATATGCAGTTCATTCAAATCTCGCTCCCTTATGCCGTGATCAGCCTGCTGATCGCCATTGCCGTCCTCCGCTTTCTGTTTCGCAACGATCTCCCTTGGCAACAATCCACCGAACGACAACGCGAACTGGACGCCAAAGTCGCCGCGCTGAATCCGATGGCCGTTATCGATGACCCGAAACTTGTCATCCGCAGCAGCGTGATCCTACTTGGTACGGTGGTCGGTTTCGTCTTCGCTCAGCAGTTGGGCGTCGGCATGGATTTCATCGCGATCATCGGCGGCACCGCGGCGCTCGTCTTTGCCGGAAAAGGAGTCGACGATGCGATCAAGAAAGTCAACTGGACGGTGATCCTGTTCTTCACCGGATTGTTTGTCATCATCGGATGCATTCGGCATACCGGCGCTTTGACTCTGGTCAGCCAACAGGTCATCGAACTGTCTGGCAACGAACTCAGTTTGCTGCTTCCGTTGCTGAGCGTCTTTGCCGCGGTCGCCAGTTCGATTGTCGACAACATCCCCGTCGCCGCCACGTTGATACCGATCGTCAATCAGATTTCGGATTCGGGAATCCCCGCCGAGCCACTCTGGTGGGCGCTGGTCATCTGCTGCAACCTTGGTGGCAATGGCACGCCGATCGGATCGATTTCGTGCGTGATCGCCATTCACGATTTGAAGTCACACGCCAACGAACACATCGGCTGGGGCACCTTCTTGAAGATCGGTGGCACCATCATGCTGTTTCAAGTCATCGGAGCGATCGCCTACGTCATGCTGTTGCATGAAATGGGCTGGATTCCTCCGATCCCCTAACACGCCCATCACCGAGAGGTGGACTGTCTTGCTGCGAACAACCTCCCCCTTTGGCTTCGCCAAGGGGGAGGTGGTCTGTCTTGTTGCGAACAACCTGCGGTTTCGCCGAAGCACCTATGACAACGTGCTTAACCCTTTACGGGGCGTTGTAGCTGGCCGGCATTGTGTCTGTCGGCAGGCCAAAGGCTTCGGTCGGGATGCGCTGGGGAACACTGGGGTTCCGTGGCGCTGCATATCCGGGCGGAGCAAAAGCGGCTTGCTGGCCACTTGGCTGTGTCGGATACGGAACATTGTTCGCCGATGCCGCCGCGTTGATCGGAGCCGCTTGTTCGATCAGGCCTGGAACCGTTGGCGGTGTCCTGGGCGGTGTGGCGTCACCCGATTGATAGGGGACCGTTTGCACGGGGGCTTCGTCGGGATACATCGGGACCTGCTGCATCGAGCCGGGAACAATTTGTTCCCCCGGAGCGACCAGCGGATCGTGCGGAGCAACCGGGAAGTGATCAACCGTCGGATGCATGTCGGGATAGATCATCGCTCCAACAGCCGGCCCCCAGAGGCCATAACCTCCTCGAAGTCCCGCGTCACCATGCATCTCGACCACATCGGCCAAGCAATAGCTCATCCGGCTCGACTCGACTTCGTTGATCATTTGGATATCCTCTTCCCCGTTGACGATCCGAGGCGTCAGAACGATCAGCAGTTCGGAGCGTCGCTCGATTTCTTGATCATAACGAAACAGGTTACCCAGCAGAGGAATGTTTGAAAGGTATGGAACTCTACGACTGAATCTTTGTGTTCCTTTCCTGTAATCAATCCGCCAAAGACGACCGTTTGGCCGGATCCATTGCGGTTACCGTCGATTGTGCTTGGGTGATGTTGATTGCGGAGAAACGATTGGTACGCCGTTTTGATCCGTCGCAATTGGTTGTCCATTCGCATCGTCTGGATCGACTTGTGATCGTTGTGCGTCAACATTCATGACAATCAGGCCGTCTTGTCCGACGCGCGGTGTGACACGCAGAATCAGACCGAGATTTAAATCTTCTGTCGTGGTAATAATCGTTCCAGTGTTCAAACTTGCCGCCTGAACGGATTGAATACGGAAATAACGCCCCACTTGCACAAAGCCTTCGGTTCCATCGAGCGTCATGATTTGCGGTCGGCTTAAAATTTGCGCACGATTCGCATCTTGCAATGCTCTCAACAGAATAAGTTGATTGATTCGCTTGCTGCTGAGAGAACAAATCCGCCATATCCAAACGTCCGCTTTGTCGACCCAATGCAAATGCGGAGAGTTGCTTGACCCGCCAGACTAAGTTCCGCTCCCGAGCAAACGAATTGTTGATTGGCTAAGAAGGGACTTGCCAACGGATCGTGGCGGTATGGTATAAGTTAAACCCGGAATCGATGTGTTCGATTGGCGTTGATCGGAGCCAGGATATTCGTGGTAATCACGGATGGATTGAAAGTTAAATCCTGGATTACCGGTGACGGATTTGACCGCAGTCTCAGCTTACGATTCCTCGATCAAACAGAATTGAATCTTGCAAACCGAGTTCCACACCAAACTCAAAACCATCGTCGAGAGTTACCTCCGCCAACACAACCTGGATCATGATCATCGGCGGTCTGCGGTCGAGCTGATCGATCACGCGGCGTACTTCTTCGTACAATCGGGGCGAAACGCTGATGACGAGGCTGTTGGTCCGTGGTTCGGGAACGACGACAATGTCTCGTTCCGGCAAATCAAAGGGGCCAAGTCCTTGGCTGAAGAATTGGTTTCGCGATTGCAATTGAGCTTGCTGCGTGACAAAGTCCTGCATTGCGGTGGCGACATCGATAGCCGCCGCATTGCGAAGCCAGATCGTTTCGGTGATCCGCGACGAAAACCCTTCGGTATCCAAACGAATCAGCAAGCTTTCAACGACTTCCAGATCGGTCGCGCTGCCGCTGGCGATGATGCTGTTGGTGCGCACGTCGACGCTGAACCGCAACGGAATCAACGAACTTTCGGCGTTGGAAGTCTGCGAAACGGCGGCCAAGTTGCCCGTCCCCGCTTGGTCGGTTTGTCCTTCAGCGGAAAAAAGTTCCTGCAACGACGTCGCCAGTTTCGAGGCATCGCCGTTGATGATCGTGAAGACTTTGACAACGCTTTCCGCTCCCGGAAGCTGATCGAGTTGCTCGATCAATTCACCGATCAAGGGCATGCTGACCGAAGGTGCCCGCACGACGATGGCGTTCACATTCGCATCGGCCGTCACCACGACTCCCGTCAAGATGCCCGAATCGAGAACCTTGTTTCCCTCCGAATCGACCGACAGGATCGACAGCTTGTTCGACGGCAGCGTCGTATTGTCCGGAATGAACTCGGGCTCCCCCGAGATCGCTCGTTCCAGAACCGGTTGCAGGTCTTCCGCGAAGGCGTTCTTCAGTTTAAAGACCTTGATTTGACTTTCGGCACCGGTGGAGACAACGTCAAGCTTCTCGATGATCCTTTCGACCTCCTGCATGTCGCGCGGCGCTGCCTGAGCGATGATGGCGTTGGTTCGGTAGTCCGCGATGATTCGCACACGTGTTCCCAGACCGGGACGTATATCCTCACCAGCGCCTGGACGATCGACAAAAAAGGCTTGCAGGTTTGTCTGCACATCCAACGCCGAAGCGTGCTTCAATTCAAAGACTCGCAATTCCGAAGCAACATCGACCGGCTGGTCGACTTTCTTGACCAAGTCGATCACGCCGGCGACCGCTTCTTCGCGTCCGATCAACAAAATCGCGTTGGGTTTGTCCAACGCCGTGATGCTCACCTGGCCTTGCCGCGGCGCAAGGACTTGCTCATACAACTGGTTGACGATCGTGGCGACCGCATTGCTGTTGGCGTGCATCAGCGGAACGACTTCCACTTTCGGTTGCGTCACCGCGCTCTGTTGTTCGATCTGTTCGATAACCTCCATGACACGCGCGACATCGCGTTTGGAACCGCGAACGATGATCACGCCCAGTTCGGGGACGAATTCGATCTGAACGTCGCCGAACAGTCCACTGAAGGCGTCTTCTTCTCCCGGTGGGTTGCCCGCCGCGGGGGGTGCTTGTTCGCCCGCCGCCGGTGGATTCCCTTGTTGTGCGGCGGTCGCGGCCTGCCGTTGCAGAACAGCCCGCAGCAACGGATTGTCGCGATTGCCCCCCGCGACGCCGATGGCGTCTTCTTCCTGAGCGACAACCGGTCGGATGTTCGACAGCAATTGAACCGCACGTCGAATCGGTGCTTGTTCGGCGTTCTGAATCCGCATCATTTGCGTCGCTTCGCCATTGCGGTTCCCCTGTCCGTCGATCGTTTCGATCACTCGTTGCCAACCGCCGATGGACGTCTTGGGGGCGATGACGGTGACCTTGTTTTCGCGACGATCGACTTGCACGCGCGTTGCGCCGGGCTGTTGTCCCGTCAGATCAAAGCTCGCCAGTTCGCCGTTCCGCTGCGTGGTGACGGGCAACTTGCGTCCGGCCAAACGAGCCAGATTGTCTTCGAAGTCTCGCCAGGATGCGTTCAGCAAGGCGAACTGCGCGCGAACCGGTTGTCCCACCGATGCGCTGACCTGTTGGATGTTGCTGCCGGGATCACGTCGCACCGCCGCCTGGATGGCGTTGCGAATCTCATCATGCATCGCCGCCGGGGCCATCACCAGCAGTTGTCCCGTCTGTTCATCGGCGGTGATCCGCACGTCGATGTTCTTGCGGTATTGCAAACCAACCGCTTGCTCGACCGTGTGCAGCATCGGTGCCGGTACGGCAATCGCGCGCAGCACCGGCTTCTCCCCTTGGCTGGCTTGCGTGGTGGGGATATCGAGCGCGGCGATCGATTGCGCGGCAATCTGCTGTGCGTCGGCACCCCCTCGAACGATCAACCGGTTGTTGGTGCGATCGATGACCACCTCCCCCGTCTGCCCAGCTTGTGCAAGCATTTGGCGAATACGAGGCGCCAACTGACCTGCGGGGCCATGTTGAACCGGGTAGATGTTCCCTGTTTCAGGTGACTGCGCCGAGATCGAAGCAATCGGCAACCAGAGCAGGAGGACGAGCAAATAGCGATGAAGCATTGTGTTTGACCTTTAAGAACACTGCATGCAAGCATTCCGAACGTCGATAGGGAACGAACGGACAATCGTTACGATCGGCAAACTTTAACGCCGCGAACCAGTCAAAGTATCGGACAATTGCCGATTTTGATGGGCATAAAGAGGGGATATGCTTGGTTTAATGCCCCATCCGAAAACAGAGAGCCGACAGTGCTAGCAGCCGGTTTTTTGGTTTTCGGAAAGGTGCCTAAAGGCTGCGGGGCACTCGAGATACGAACCACATCTCGTGAACTGTTGGCTGTCGTTTGAGCTTTGCGCACGACCCCCATGAGCTCGCCTCATGCGTGAAGTAGATTGATAGCTAGAGAGAAGGCCCCGAGATGCCCCGCGTTTCCGCCGTCCGCCCGCCTACAGGCGGGCGGACGGCGGAAAGGAGCGATGGTCGGGGGGACGCGTCCTTAGCCAACAAT
>JAWKTL010000004.1:0-279328 GCA_041399105.1 Pirellulaceae bacterium
TAACCTTTCAGCGAGTCATAAAGGCTCTTGCAACCCAACGCAACGATAACCCAGATGGCAAGACAAGTCATCTGTCTTACCAATCGGCCTTGATTACGCTTGTAAACCTCGCCCTTGAACATTTCCGGCAACAATGGCGATGCCGAACTTCCAGCTACTTCCGTGGACATCCGGGGCTACTCCCGACATTATGAATTCTGTGATTGGAAACTTGACTGCCCAGGGATCGAACCAGCAAGGCATTACCCTTAACAGACATTTGTTAGACGGAAGCTCGCATCCCGAGCCCGTCTAAAATCATCAAGCTCGCGATTGCACGCTTCATGTGGCATTTCACGCACGAAGCTCTGCATCCTAAGCAAATGCTAGCAGGGGAGGCGGGACTCGAACTCGCAACCCCTGGTTTTGGAAACCAGTGCTCTGACCAATTGAGCTACTCCCCTAGCAATGCGGAATCCAACGCCAAACGTTGGTCCCCACAAATCACCTTGTGCGGGCGGAAATGAAGCAATTTACTTTTCAGCAAAGCAAACGAGTCATTTCGGACGCCCCACACTATAAACCAAATGGCAATGCGATGCACTCATCGGATTGCCATTCGATAATTATACCGTGCGTGGTCTGGAATGATGCTTTCGCATTTAATGAAGCGAATCACCTCATTTTCGGCCACGCGAAACATAAACGTCGCACGCTGAACGCCTATGCAAAGCCCAGCAGTTCAATCCAGTAGCCGTCAGGATCGCGAACGAAGATCTGTCGTCCGCCGTCTGGTCGAGTTCTGGGGGGCTGAAATTCCGCGTCGCTTGCCTGCAAATGATGATGCCATGCGTTTAAATCATCGACTAACAGGGCGAAGTGATTCCCACGGCTCGCCGAATGGACCGACTGATCCCGATCGCCGATCAAGTGTAATTCCTGGTCGACACCCAAACGAAACCAGGCTCCGGGGAAGTCGAAAGCTGGCCGAGGCAACGATTCAAGCAACAAGACCTGGCTGTAAAAGGTCTCGCTTTTTGCCACATCGGCCACATGCAACGCGACGTGGTTGAGTTGTTTCGTTTTCATATGCGTTGTCCGTTTTACGACTGGCGGGGCTTCTTGGCGAACGGTGCCTTGCATTGAACCATTTTTTCGCGACAGTTTATACCGTGCGTAATCTGAAATGCTGCCTTTTACATTTCTTGAAGCGAATCACGTCGTTTGCGTCCACGCGACGCATATACCATGCGTAATCTGAAATGCTGCCTTTTACGTTTCTTGAAGCGAATCAACTCATTTACGCCGACGCGACGCATATACCATGCGTGGTCTGAGATGCTGCCTTCCCATTTTATCAAGCGAATCACGTCATTTACGCCGACGCGACGCATATACCGTGGTTTCCAACCAAAGAACCGATTGCCCTTCGATTTTGAGATCGTTTTCCCATGAAAATCATTTCCGCTGAACAAGTCCACCAAACGCTGCGTTACCCTGACTTGATCGATGCATTGCAACAGGCATTCGCTGGTGAGTTCACGATGCCCCCTCGGAAGGTGTTTCCGTTAGTGGACGACGAATCAAACCATGATGCTTTTGCGTTGCTGCCTTCGTGGAACGAATCGATGATCGGTGTCAAAGCGTTTACGTATTTCCCAAACCCGGAACCTGGGTACAAATCGCTTTATTCACAAATCATGCTTTTTGATCGTCAACATGGCGTCCCTCTTGCGCTAGTCGACGGTACAAGCGTCACCTTCTGGCGAACAGCCGGTATCTCTGGACTCGCTTCGAGATTGCTATCGCGAGCCGATGCCTCTTCGTTGCTATTGCTCGGCACGGGGAACCTGTCGACTTACATAATCCGCGCTCAGGCGAGTGTTCGGCCACTCAAGCGGGTTACCGTATGGGGGCGATCACCCGACAAAGCCGAGCAGGTTATTCATACGATGGCGAAGGAACTGCCTGAGATTTCGTTCAACGTCGCGAGCGATCTTCAGTCGGCATGCGAGCAAGCGGATATTGTCGTCAGTGCAACCGGATCGCACGAACCATTGGTTTGCGGTGACTGGATTCGTCCGGGAACGCATACCGACTTCATCGGCAATCATCATGCCACGAAGCGGGAATGCGATACCGCACTGGTGCGAAAGTCAAAGGTCTATGCCGACAGCTTCGACAATTGCTTCCGCGAAGCGGGGGAGATTCTGGTCCCGATCTCCGAACAAGCGATCGACCGATCTCACGTTGTCGGCGAACTGACACAGATGTGCCGTGGCACGGTGAAGCTTCGCGAGAACGCCCAGGAAGTCACGATGTTCAAATCGATTGGCATGGCGCTCAGCGACCTTGTCGGCGCGTCGCTGGCTTTGCGGGAAAGCGATTCGGAGCCAAACTAGTCCATGAATCACTTTCCTGCAATCGTACAAAATCTCAGGAATTGCAAAACTTTAGGGACCGACAGGTGTTGAACTAATCAGGAATTTCGTTTTGTCTCCATTGTGTCCTGGTATGGTTTAATCGCGAATTTGTTTACGGAAACGTCGAGTATGCGGCAGCTTCTAGCCCTGTTTTTCCTGTCCGTGCCATGTCTTTGGAATTCTTTTGTGTTGGCTGAACCGCGTCTTGCGTCAAAGTCTGCAACCTTTCAGCCAAAGCGGCCTGCTGTTTCCGAAACATTGGATTCTCGGCATGTGACATTGCAGACCACTTTCCATTCGTCCTCGGAGCCAATTGAGGAAGGCTTTTTATTCATCAATGGAGAATATATTCCTCCTCCACATCATATTGACATCGACTCTGACTTGGGAATGTTGACGGTTAACGGGAGACCGATCCTGTACAGCATCCAGGAAGAACGCGACGAGTCTGAAGAAAGACCGGAAATGCGTCCGACAGCGTCGCTGTTGCGGGAGCATAAACGCAATCTTACCAGTGCCCTCGACTGCAGGTTGGTCCTGATCGCCTTTGACGGACTCTCCATCGTGGAAGTTGATCCGTATGATTTCTTCCGATGCATTCTGAATAACGCATCCGCCGATTCTACCGAACGTATGAACGTACTCGCATCGATTGGAGATATGCAAGCAGTTCCCGTAATTGAACAATGGCTGGCATCGTATACACCTCCAGAACGATTGGTTCAATCGGGGCGAAACTGTTGATCGGTACGTCGCCGCAGAGAGCAACGGAAGCGGCAAAACCGAGCGATTGCACTATTGGGAGTCGTTACGTATCCGATGACGATGTTCGGACTCTTAATTGGTGTTTACTCGTTTGGTCACTTAATGATGGCGACTCCCAATACGCCCAAGCTCTATCAGAAAGAAGAGGTCTTGCATTTGATGACGCGTGCATCTGTCATTTCTGTTGTTCTCATATGTATGGCAGGGGTCGCTTGATCTTGCATGACGCTGCTCAATGTTCAAGCCGGATACATGCGGGAAGTCAGTCCAATCGGAGTAGCGTTTATCGAAAGCCCTTCAGCGATGATTGCTTTTAAAGCAATGGTGACGCTGGGAGCCTGTAGTCTGTTGCTTGTTCTGCGTAAACATCAGGTGCCGCAAATTGCATGTTGGTGGATGTGTCTTGTTTGCACCATCCTGACATTCCGATGGCTCATCTTCCATTCAATGATGGTTTGATGACAACGGTCTTTTCGACCGCAAATGTCTGCCCGTCAAAACGTGAACATCGCATCCAAGAAAGGGCGCGGGGTTGTCGGCGAGTCACCAGGGGCTGTCCAATCGGACGTCCTGCCGCCCATTGTTCCGCAGCTTCGGTCAACTGGTTCAACGCTACTTGGACTTCACGTCGGTGGCTTCCAATTGATCGCGGTTCGCTTCCCGCTGGGATTCGTATCCTGCCCCATGATCGCCTGTGCCCGGCTTCCAGGTCGTGGATTGCGAATTGATCCTTATGCGTTGTAATCGCCACGGGCGATCGTAGCCCAATCCCAACGGGACAATCGGTAATTGCAGTCGCGACGCCAGATAGATGCAGCCGGTCGCCAATTCTCGGCGTGGGCCACGAGGTCCATCCGGAGTCATCGTTAGGATTCGTCGATTGGCCCTCGCGAAACATCTTTCGCAGGGCGGCAACGCCTCCATGCGTCGAAGAGCCACGAATGTTTCCGAAGCCGACGAATCGGGTCGCGAGCCGCCGCTTCGGCGTCGCGATGTTGGCTCAACAGCATCGACACATCATTGTGCCCACGAAGGTAGAACATGAAGGGGATGTACTCGTGCCAGAAGATATAGATTCCAGGCGTTGAATACGACGCATTCACCGGATCGTGACAAGGGTCATAATAAGAAATCTGGTATCGCAGCGTCCGCATCCACGGCGCGAACCCCGATCGAAAGTCCCAGGCTTAAGCTGCCGCCAATCCATCCCGCACTCAAATTCACGTACGCGTTCCTTCGTGACGTTGTTGATTTCCGGCTGATTCCGTTTTACTAATTGTTGTGGCGAGCGGCAAATAAAAATATATCTGCCGTTTTCATGGTAGGACGGACTGGAAGTCCATCCTACGGTACGCTTTATCTGCTGCTCGCCTTATGTCTAGCGCTTATCTGGAAATCACCGGTAAAGACTTCTTCGGCGGGCCCCGTCATGAACATGTCGCCGGATGCGTCGTCCGGTCGCAGCGTCAGATCGCCGTCGCGCAAATGGTTCAAGATTTCCGCGATCCGTTCGGCCTGAGATGACCCCGCAGCACAAACGGCCGCCGCTCCGGTACCACAGGCCCAAGTCTCTCCCGAACCTCGTTCCCACGTTCGCTGGCGAACCTCACCGCGAGACAGAACCTCCACGAACTCGACGTTCGTCCGCCGTGGAAACCGGGATCGTTCTCAATCTCGCCTAATCCCAAAACCAGCGAATCGGTCGCCTGGGACAAAGCACACGCAATGCGGATTGCCCATCGAGACGCATGTTACCTTCAGTTCGACCCCATCGACAACGATTGGCACATCGATCACCGTACCGCTGTCACAGCGTTGTCGGAATCCGGTGAGGCTTCCACGATCGGCTTCCCCATATTGACGGTCACCAAAGTGCACTTGATCTTTGGCGTCGGTCTGCACCTCCAATCGCAAGACCTTCACACCGGTATCGATATCGAGCGTCGAATGCTTTGATGTAATGTCGTGATCGTAAAGATACTTAGCAACGCAGCGAATCGCGTTGCCACACATTTCCGCTTCGCTTCCGTCGGCGCGAATATGCGGCATGCGAGCGTTGGCCCGTTGGGAAGGTTCAACGCACCAACCTGGTCGCCGCCAACGCCGAAATGTCGATCCGACATGCGAACTGCAAGCTGCGATGGTTCTTGCGGAGTTTCTTGGGCAAAGCAATCGATGTAGATGTAATCGTTGGCTACCCATGCATCTTGGTGAACTGCATTGTTGTTTCAGCCGTTCCGAGAACTATATCAATGATGAACGTGTTTAATGTTATACCGTGCGTGGTCCGGAATGATTCCATCGCGTCAAATGAAGTGAATCACCTCATATCTGACCACGCGACGTATATCTTGCCAATGTATTTCAGTTAAACCTGCGACGTGGTCGCTCAAGGTTAAACATCTCCAGATCCACAATTTGCCGCCGGTACCAGGTTGCGAAGGTTGCGGGGCATCGGGAGTCCACAGGCCGCTTGCCGCACTGGTCGCAGCCGTTTCCATTCCCGCTTCAAAGTTCGCAACCGGCGGGGCAGCATTTGAACGGACGGATCCATCGGGATTCATGATACCCAGTTGAACAAGCAGCTGGTGGACGGTCGACATCACCTCCGGATCGTTGCGGTAAGTGCTGGACGTCTCTTGGATGATCTCCCAAACTCGCGGAATATCTCCCAGGCCAACCAGTCGGATGGCGGCGGCCAATAAGGGCATTGAGTAATTTTTATCATGCCTCTGGTACCACTGGCGAGTGCGGTCAAGATTTTCCATGATCAATTCGGGAGTGTCCGCCGCCTTCACCAGGCAAGCATAACCCAGTTCGATTCCATCCATTTGCTCGTCGGTCGCCTCGAATTGCACGATGCGGTTGGCGAAACGAATCACACTGGATCGACAGCGAAAGGTGTCCAACTTATGCAAGGCAAAAAGCGTTTGCTCGAATGTCAACTCCGATTCGTCCAAACGATAAAGGTCGACAATCTTTAATCTAGGAATCTCTTCGTCGCTTGTGGGTGTCACGGCCGGTCGCGCCGCGATTTTTAATGCGTCCAGCAACTGAGGCAAAATCGACGGTATCGAATGACTCAAGTCGAAGCTTTCCACGACTTGATAGACAGCCATCCGCTTCACCACGGTTGACTCGTCATCAACCACATCGCTGAGTGTTTGATTGTCAAGCAGTTTCATTGAAGAGGCCATCACACGTTCGACAAAATGGCGATCCATGAGCCGGTCTAATATTTTCATTGTATCGCTATTCGGAACGAATTGACGCATCATGGGGAGCAACGGACGAGTACTGCCGATCAGGTCCAATTCAGTGTCTTCGAGTTCCGGTTCCCCGGAGAGGCTGGTTAGCGAGCTGACGAAGGTGAGGAACCGTTCACGATCGACAGAAGCGACTCCTAGAGCACGCAACTGAGCCGGGCGATCGGTTTGCTTGCCGGAAAGGAATACACTGCTGATCACATAGGGGAGCTCTTCAGACCGCGCTAGTTCATCCAATGTTTTGACATCGGCGATGTCACGACTGGCGACTTGAAAGCCGAACCGGACCGGCACGTCGAAATCTTCACGATTCAAAGTTTCAATCGCGTCGTCGCTTATTGCGCAACCTTGCGACGACGATAGCAACTCCTGTTCAACCAGTTCAATGTCCTCGACGTTCCAGACGAAATTCGATGCCTGGACGGCAATTTGCGGCTGCCCTGGTTCCAGCACAAGCGACAACGCCAGCCAATAGGCACGATCATCAAGCGGCAAGGTTTCCAAGTCGCTAAGCTTCCGCAACAGTTCCGGCTTCGACATCGCGAATCGAGGACTCGACTTCCGCCCGAATCCGTTCCTCCGTGTCGCGCAAGATGTGTTCGAGTTCCGCCAGTTCCAACTGTCGTTGGCGAACGACAGCGTATGCGGCGCGATTACCGATTGGTGATTCATAAAGAAGTCCCGCCGCGCCGCCGGGACGACCGGTGTGGAATTGATCGCCGAAGGCACCCAGGACGTTGGAATCGCCCTGGAGTCCGGCGAGGTAACCTTCCGCAACGAGGTTCAATAGCGGCTTGCGTTGGTCTTGCGCAAGTCGCAAGCGAACGACGGCGATCTCCAATTGACTATGCAACTCGGCGATTTCGGGGCGACGCGCGATCGCTTCGGCGACTTCGTGACCGACGTTGAACTGGACCGGATGGACCATCGGAGTTTGCAGCGGAATGAATTCAGCCTGTCGGTTGGCGAGCAACTCGGGGGCGTTGATCAATGCGCGAAGCTTCGATTCCAAATTTCGGATCTGTGCTTCGGCCTGGGCGAGTTCGGCGTTTCGATTGGCGACGGCGGCGCGAGCGCGTAAGATCTGGCTGTGCTGCGCGTCGAGGCTTTCGCGACCTTGAAGTCGTTCCAAAATGACGCTCGCACGCTGCAAGTGTCGCCGACGCTGCAACAGCGACGCCCGTTCGACGTACAACGCCCAGTAGGTGTCGGCGACTTCAAAGATCTGCTTTTGCAATGTCTGCTGATATTCCGCTTGGGCGGACGCGGTTTCAAGCTGTGTTGTGATGACAAGGCTGCGATTGGCATCAATGTTGCGACCGCGCATTAGTGGAGTCGTCAGGTTCGCGAACAACCGAGAGGAGCCTTGGTTGTTTGGCGTGAAGAAGTTTGAGTTGCTCGATTTGTGACCCAGTCGCTGGCCGATGCCATAAGTCGTTCCACCCTGGCGAGTGCCGCGCAGCCCGGTATCGATGCCGGCGATCTGATCCTGCAATCGAAGCGGCCCTCCGGTGGTCAACGTGTTTTCAACCGGATCGCTTGTGCTGTCGAAGCGGGAGTCGTTGTACAGCGTGGGGTCGAAGACCGCGTCGGCCTGGACGACGCGTGATTGATTGATCCAGGGTTTCAAGGCGACCGCTTGAACGCGACCGGAATGTTGCGCTGTGAGCAAGAAAAGGGTGTCCAAGTCGATCGGAAGCGACACGCCGCCCCCCAAAATGGGACTGGATGTCGGTTCGATCCACCAGGGAATGAGTGGTTCGTTTGCATGGGAAGAATCACTGGTATGCGCCACAGTGGATTGTTCGTCCCAGTTTTTAAGGATTTCGTCCAGGGGGAGACGTAACGAATGATCTGATTCCGGGGACGCTGCGGCTCGCTTTTCGGCGGCTTCAATCTCAATTGCCGCTTGCATGGAAAGACGGATCGGACAGGTTGACGTCTTTGCGTCTTCGGCTCCGCCGACAATTGGATTCTCCAGTTGCGTGAGTTGGGTCTGCGCGCAGCAGCATTGCCAAGGGCACAGCATCAACGCTGTCCCAAGTGAAGTACGCAAGACGAACCTCAGGGGATTGCGACTTGGCGACGGCAATCGCAGCGCAGGGGCATCCATAGATATGTCGATTATCGGCGTTGCAATTCCCATAACCACACCAAATCTAAAAAGCCATCAAATCGGTTCAAGAGATTCAGTCGGCAGAAAGCTGACGGTCGGAATAATGATGGAAACTTTTGCTATCTATTTCTTCTTCGCATGACGCAAACCGACCGCCATCGCCAACGAGAGTGCTAGGTTTGGAAGGCCAAGTTGCGCGCGGGATGCGCGCGCAGTGATGAAGCACTTGGCTCATTCTCAGGAGGTTTGAACGTGTTTGGTAAATTGCTGGCTCGCCTGGAGAAACATTTACGCTCGCAGGAACCCGGACAAAACATCGCTGGGACTGCTTCAAGCGATAGTGATCCGCTGGACGTTTTGTTGCTTGAGGAGCGTATCTTATATAGCGCCGTTCCGCTGGGGGACGTTTGCGAAACGCCGTCCGATGGAGCGGCGTGCGATGCGGGAGACATTGACTTCGACGGATTGCAGGAGTCGTTCGCCGCGATTGCCGCAAACGCCACGCGGGGGACGGAAGATGCATCGATTGATCCCAATCTTCCCGACGACGTCGATGACGCCGACGATTTGCTAGCACCTCTGGGCATGCAGTCACCGGGCGGGGAAGTCAGGTATGAACTCGTCTTCGTCGACTGTGGCGTGGACGATCTCGATACGCTGCTGGAGGAAATCGCATCGCTGGACGAGGTCTCTCGCGTTATCGAGACCATCTTCATCGATTCGACGCAGAATGGGATCGAGCAGATCACCAACGAACTCGTCGGCCGCACCAATGTCGATGCGATTCATGTCGTATCGCAGGGTGCCCAGGGGCAAGTTCGCTTAGGTAATGCGGTCTTGAGCCACGATTCTCTTCGCGGCTATGCGGGTGAAATTGCGTTGTGGGCCGATGCTCTCAGCCATGATGCGGACATTCTCTTCTACGGTTGCAACTTGGCCGATGGTGAAGGGAAGACGTTCATTGATGCGTTAGCCGCGCTGACGGGAGCCGATGTTGCGGCAGGTGTCGACGCGACCGGAAATGAAGACCTTGGCGGTGACTGGATTTTGGATTACGGCGCTGGTGTCTCTCCGATGGCCATCGAGGCGTTGACATCGTTTGACGTCGTGCTGATCGATTCTCAGTTGAACGACAGTTCGATCTTGTTGGACGCAGCCTCTGAAGATGCGATCGTCTTTGTCTATGACAGCACTCAGGATTCCGCGAACGATGTGCTGCAAGAAGTGTTGGATTGGGCGAACGCAGAGGCATCAACGATCGATTCGTTGTCCATCCTTTCACACGGCGTCGAAGGTGCGTTCCAACTGGGCACTGACTGGGTGACGTCGTCGACGCTCGATACGACATCCGAACATTGGCGGCAGCTTTCCACATACCTGACCACGGATGCGGAGATCTACATCCTGGGTTGCGACGTGACCGGCGGTTCTGGCGAGGGGATGGTCCTCTTGGAGGGAATTGCTGATTTGACTTCAGCCGATGTCTTTGCGTCAGACGACGTTACCGGTGTTGGCGGCGACTGGGTGCTTGAAAGTTCGACGGCGGGTACCGAGCGTGGACCCGATGGTTTTCCGATGCTGCCGTTTGACTTGCAAGCATTGGAAGCCGCCGATGTCAGCCTTGCTTGGTACGACTTGAACTGGGGATATCGTCGTCAGATTACGATCGACGAAACGATGGTTGCCGGTACGACCAACCTGAGCAATTTTGCGGTACTGGTGACGATCACGGATCCTGGTCTTCGGAGCACCGGCAACGGCGGGAACGTCGGACAGACCGATGGAGGCGACTTTCTATTCACCTCCGCCAATGGAACCACCAAGCTCGACCACCAAATCGAAAGTTACAACGCAACCACGGGCCAATTGGTCGCGTGGGTTGAAGTTCCGAGCCTAGGGGCGACAACGGACACCGACCTGTATCTCTACTATGGGAACGCTGGTGCGAGCAATCAATGGAACAACACGGGAACCTGGAATTCCAGCTATGGCGGCGTCTGGCATTTGGCGTCGGACTATCAAGACAGCACGTCCAACAGTAACCATGGAACCAACAACGGAACGACGAATGTTTCGGCGGGACAAATCGGTGCCGCCGATGATTTTGACGGAACCGGCGACTACATCTCGACGACCAGTACCCAAGCGAGGACGGCCAACAGCTTCACCATCTCCACTTGGTTCAATGCCGATTCGACGACGTATACACGCCATCTGATTTGGCAAGGGGAATCTACCGCCGATGGTTGGGGTGGCGGATCGGAGATGCACATCTCGGTTGGATCGGCCGAAGGCGGCACGCCCACGGACCATCGGCTGTCGTTCTTTCTCGGCGACAATGTTAACACCGATCCACTGCTCGTTTCCACGAACTTCTCCGATACGAGTGGTTGGCATCAGGTGACGGTTGTCGTCAGCAACATGAGCACCACGCCGACGGCGGCGATGTATCTGGACGGGGTGCTTGTTGATACCGATACGGGAACGACCGCCAACACACCACGTGGAACCTGGGACACGCCATTGCGTTTCGGCGGTCCTGGTGCCGCGACGCGTTATTTTGATGGACAACTGGATGAAGTGCGATTGGCGACGACAACGCGTAACGCAAACTGGGTCTCAACGGAGTACAACAACCAAAGTAACCCGGCGGGCTATCTAACGTTTGGGGTCGAGACTCCCGCCGTTACGCCAACGATCGTCGTCGATACCGCGAGCGACGTGTCGGACGGCGATACGTCGAGCGTTTCCGCGCTTCTGGCCAACAAGGGAGCCGATGGTTTTATCTCATTGCGTGAAGCCATCATCGCGGCCAACAACCAAGCCGGTGCGGACACCATCGAATTCAACATCGCCGGGAATGTCGTTCACACGATCAACCTCGGTTCCGTGTTGCCAGACATCGTGGGAACGGTGACGATCGACGCGACGACGGAGTCCGATTTTGCTGGGTCGCCACGGATTGTCATCAGTGGCGGCGGAACGATTGGACTCGGTCTGAAACTGTACACGGGAAGTGATGGCAGCACGGTGCGTGGCCTGGCGATGCAAGGATTTACGTCGAGTGCGATCAGCATCAGCACCGATGGGAACACCATCGTCGGGAACTACATCGGCACAACCGCTGATGGTTCCGCGGCCGCAGTGAATCGAAACTATGACGGCGTGACGATCTGGTCGGGCGACAACAATATCATCGGTGGAACCACCGCTGCGGATCGAAACATTATCTCCGGGCAGACCAACAATGGCGTCGTGATCACGGCAAGTGCGAACAATACCCAAGTGATCGGCAACTACATCGGCACCGACGCGACTGGTCTGAACTTGATTGGCAATTCGATTCATGGGATCTTTGCCGGCGATGTTTCCGGTCTGATCCTCGGTGGCGACAGTGTCGCGAAACGGAATCTGATTGCTGGCCAGGGATATGGTATCCAAGGGAGCAACTTGGATAATTCCTATATTCAAGGAAACTACTTCGGACTTGCGGTCAACGGGTCGACCGTTCTTGGCAACGGCTGGGATGCGATCTATCTGACCAATGGCAGCACAGGCAATGTGATTGGCACCAATGGTGACAACACCAACGATCTCGGCGAACGAAACGTCATCGTGGCCGCCGGAAGCGATGGCATCCGCATTGATGGAGAGGCGTCCGACGGAAATACGATCGCCGGCAACTACCTTGGCGTTGTCGCCGATGGAACGACAATGGCGGCCAATGGAAGTCATGGCGTTCATATTACCAACGGTGCCGACAACACGATCATCGGCGGTACGGGCACCTACCAGCACAATGTAATCGCTGGTTCGGTTCGAGGGATTGAAGTCTGGGGAGCTTCATCTGGAACGCAGATTCTTGGCAATTACATCGGAACGGACGAAAGCGGCACTCTCGATCTGGGTGCAACTTGGCAAGCGATCTACCTGGGCAACGCTGCATCCAATACTACGATCGGATCGACTTTGGCAGATGGAGGAAACGTCCTGGCCAATGCGGCCGTTGGTGTTCGTCTGGAAAGTTCCGCCGGCACCGGTAATTCGATCCGAGGAAACTCGATCTATGGCAACGATGAAATTGGGATTGATTTGGTTGGTGGCACCGAAGATGCCAACGGTCGAACGAGTAACGACGCAGGCGACACCGACACTGGTCCGAACCAACTTCAAAACTGGGCAGCCATCAACAGCTTCGCCACCGACGGATCCGGTAATCTCGAGTTCGATATCGACACGACGAATCTAGCGTCGGGAACGTATTCGATCGATTTCTATGCGAGTACCGATTTGGATGGAGGAGAAGTCGAAGGAGCACGTTATCTGGGGTCGGCAAGTAGTATCGCGGGCGGCGACAACTCCATCGTTGGAACATTTTCCGGAGGCACTGCGGCATCTGGCGAGTACATCACCTTGGTGACGACGGACTCCAGCGGGAATTCGTCGGAGTTCTCCGCTTACGCGACGGCGATTGTCCTTGCCCACAACGTGTTGCCGACCTTGGTCGACGACCTGTTTGAAGTTGCCCCCGGTGCAACGACGACTGGAAACGTGCTGGCAAACGATACAGATGCCGATGGCGGAACTTTGGCCGTCATTGATTACAGTAATCCGACTCAAGGGACGCTGATCAACAACAACGATGGCACCTTTGATATCGTTGGCGGCGAAGGTTACTTCGGTGCGACTGAATTCTCCTACCGGGTCGATGATGGGCAGACCGGGCTGACGCACTTTTACGGAATGAACGGCGATGCCACCGATTCCGTGGGTGCGAACGATGCGGTCAGCATCAATGGCGACGCGGCTTTCGGTGAGGGAACCTTCGGTCAAGGAATCTGGTTCGATGAAGCAGGCGACTATGTCGTCATACCCGACTTTGCATACAACAACGAATTCACGGTCAGCTTTGATTTCAAGGTCGATGAGAATTCGGGGTCATTGTTTCAATACTTGTACAGTCACGGCACGGCTTCCACAGCAAACAGTCTGAATATCTACATCGGCGAAGCCAGCCATAGCACGTACAACAATCAACTCTTCACCAATCTGCAGGACTCTGACGATGCAGCTTATGCCCAAGAATTGAACTTTGACATCAGCAGCCTTATCGGCGACGGCCAGTGGCACAATTACACTTTGACCGTTGGTTCGGCTGGGGCAGTTGTCTACATTGATGGCGTTCAGCGGGCGCGGACGCAAGTCGAGGTGGCGATGCTTTCGATCCCGGCACGAATCTCTATCTCGGTGGTCGCACCAATCTTGATGCCGATCGCTTTTTTGCGGGCGGCATCGATTCAGTTGGATTCACAGTCAAGCCCTCGATTCAACCGAAGTCGCCGCCGAAGCCGACTTGGATAGCGTGACCGCCGATGTGATCGTTCAGCCCGTGGGAACGTTCGCCAGTTCGTCGACCGACGGCGGTCTGAATCTCAACGACGACGGCGGCAATGACGTCTATCTCGTCGCCGACCAATCGCCATTTAGCGGTCAATCGCAGACGACGATCGAGGTGCAATTCTCATCCGACTCCCCGCCTCGGGAACGACGACTTTATTCTCCTACGCAGACGCCACCAATCAAGACGAAGTCTATTTTGGAATCAGTTCCACCGGTGAACTCTTCTTCCGCACCAGTTCCGATGGACCGGTTGGCTACGGCAGCATCACGAAGGCACCGCAACTGTTCGATGGCCAGCAACATACCGTTGCCGTCACGTGGGATAGCACCGGCGGCATCCTGATGTTCTATGTCGATGGTGAACAACTCGGACTAGGACGCAACAGCTACCAGACGGGAACCACGATTGATGGCGGAGGAACTGTCGCCCTCGGGACAACATCAAGGCGAGCCGGAATCCTCCTTTAACGCGGCGACACCTTTTCCGGCACGCTTTACAACGTGCGAGTCTTTGACCATGTACGGACCGCCGCTCAATTAGCCGCCACCCATCGCACGCCGCTGCCGCATGACGAGCAAGGGATGCTCGCTCAATGGAGCTTCGATGAGCTTTCGTCTGCCGGAATCGTCACCGAAACGGTCGCTGGGAATAACTTAACAGTCCGCCATACCAACGAAGTCGGCTTTACCAACAGCACACCAATGTTGACCTTCGTGTTGAACGAGAATCCGGTCGATGGCACGGTGATCGGTTCGGTGACCGGTATCGATGGCAGCGTCAAGCATTGATCCAGTCGCTGTTGGCCAGCGATTCAAATTTGGTCTATTCAGCCGAGACCAATAAGTTCTATCGCTATGTCGGTACCACGGGGAACTGGAGCGATGCGAGTACGGCGGCCCAGGCCGATTTGCTTGCCGGGATTGCTGGCGAACTGGTGACCATCCATTCCGCGACGGAAAACCAAATCGTCCATGACTTCTCGCAGTTGCACGGCGGTTCCATTTGGTTGGGTGCTTCGGACGATGTCGTTGAAGGGGAATGGTATTGGTATTCAGCGGGAAACCAGGGTCAGCAATTCTGGGAAGGAAATGCCAGTGGATACGCTGTCAATGGAGCGTACGAAAACTGGTTGTCGAATGAACCGAACAACGATACCGGCACCGAACCGACCGGCGAAAACCATCTGTACATGGCCTGACGGCACTTGGAACGACATCTATGGCACGGCGACTTGGCAGGCATCGGTCGTTCAGTGGGATGCCGATGCGGTCTTGGATTCATCGCAGGCGCTGACCTACTCGATACAATCGCAGACCGTCGCGGGAGCGTTCGCGATCGATAGTGACACGGGTGAAATCACGGTTGCCGACGGTTTGTTGCTGGATTTTGAAACGAATGCAACGCATACCGTTATCGTCCGCACCACGGACGCCGACAGCAACACGGTCGATCAAGCATTTACGATCTCTTTGACTGACTTGGTCGAGGCCAACAACTCGCCATCGAATCTTTCCAGCGGCATCGAGCTGAACACGGACGGTGGGAATGATGCGTATTTGCTGGAAGCGATGCGGTGCCTAATTCGGTGGTTTACAGGAACTAACGCTCGAGACAACAATCGAAATGCCTGTCGCTCTAACGGACGCACCTTTGTTCTCTACGCCAACGCTACCGCCGACAA
Organism: Pirellulaceae bacterium; assembly: GCA_041399105.1. Lineage (GTDB taxonomy): Bacteria > Planctomycetota > Planctomycetia > Pirellulales > Pirellulaceae > Rosistilla. The sequence goes on from JAWKTL010000004.1 coordinate 15,632, forward strand.
TGAGATTATGCTGTGGCTCAATGGTACGGGAACTCTCCAACTGGAGATCGATGCCAGAACGCAGGTCTACGGTATCCGATATCTACCAGTTGAACTTGCCGATGGTTTGCCCCATACGTTAAGCGCGTGGACGTGGGACTAACGGAGCACGCGGCGATCTACGTCGACGGTGAACTTGTCGGCTCTGGAACGGCTTCTACGGGCCATGCATCGAAGGCGGGGAACTTATTGTTCGGACAAGATCAAGATTCGTCGGGGGCTTCAATGCAGCTCAGTCTTTCCGGTACGCTCTACGACGTACGCATCTGGAACGAAGTCCGCAGCGAAGCCGAAATCTCCCTGAACTACCAGCACAAGTTCGACAGTGGTAGTTTGCCCAGCGGCCTTGTCGCCAACTGGCAGATGGATGGCTTCAACGGCAGCAATCAAGTCGTCGATGTTGTCAGCGGCAACAACCTGAGCATCGGGCACGCAACGGGAACCGGCTTCATCGCCAGCACGCCGGTCGGAGACCTCCATATCGGCGAACATGCGGTTGATGGAAGCAGTGTTGGTTACGTCGTTCCCAGTGACCCGGACGCGGTGGAAGACCTATCAACGGACGGACTCTTTCTGGGAGCCGGTGACCCAAGCGGCAATCCGACATTCTTCTCCGATGGAAGCGGGGCGGGAAGTGCATTGGGCGACTGGACGGTTACCAACGGAAGCGTCGATTTAATCGGCAATATGCCGATTGCGAACGGCGGCAGTGCGGTCGATCTCAATGGCAGCACTCCAGGAGCGATCTCACAGGCGTTTGCGACGGAAGCTGGACGTCAGTATCAGATCGTGTTCGATGTGACGGGTAATTTCTCGGGAGGGGCTGAAGCCATTAAGACCTTGCGAGTCACTGCGGATGGCGTCTCGAACGATTTTGCAGTCGAACAGCCCAACGGTTGGAGCTTCACGACCAATCCGTTATTTGAAACTCGCTCGATGATGTTCGCGGCCCAAGACGCCAGCACGTTGATTTCCTTCGCTGGGATGAATAGCGACAATTATGGCGCGGTCATCACAAATGTCCGTGTTCTGGAAATTCCCGACGCAATTACGAAGATATTGAACAATGACCCGACGCTGTCCTATGACGCGGCGACGGGCAAGTTTTATCGATTCGTCAACGATGATGTGTCGTGGACCGTCGCGCGTGATGCGGCATTGGCAGCCAGCCTCAATGGTGTCAATGGTCAACTGGTCACCATCAACTCAGCGTACGAAAATGAGTTACTTCGCAATTTAACGAACGTCACTGGTAAACGCCCCTGGCTGGGCGCGACCGATCAAACGGTCGAAGGAGAATGGCGATGGCAAAACGAAGGTGCGGATGGCAATCAGTTCTGGCAGGGCAACGGAACGACTGGAAACGCGATCTCCGGACAATACACCAATTGGAACTTGCCGAACCCTCAAGCGACTTCGGCAACCGATGATTACGCGATCCTGCTCGGAACTGGTCAATGGGCCGATCGCGAAGCAAGCGACACGCAATCCTACGTGATCGAGTGGGACGCCAGCGAAGTCCTGTCCAGCTTCACGTTCAGCTTAACCGATGACGCGGGCGGACGCTTTGCGATCGATAGCAATACAGGTGAGATCACCGTCGCGGATGGTTCGCTACTCGACTACGAATCGGCGACTTCGCTCAACGTTACGGTGCAAGTCACCGACGCAGCGGGCAATTCGTACAGCGAAGTGATGGCGATCGCGGTGGATAACGGCGTTGAACCGGTAATCAACGGGTTAACTCAAAACTATGTGGGCCAGTTGCAGAGTCATTCGCCCCTGATTCATCTTCGACTTGGCGAAACGAGTGGCACGACGGCATTTGATTCCGCAGGAAGCAACGATGGAACGTATCAAGGTGGTGTCGTCCTGGGCAGCGGTGGCGCGATTAATGGCGACTCCGACACCTCAGTTACGTTCAGCGACAGTCAGTACATCCAGGTCGCTCACTCGCCGGACTTCCTGATCGATGAAGGGACGGTTCAGTTGTGGTTCAAGACCTCTGATATCACCCAGGAAGGAACGCTGTTCAGCAAAGACGCCTCGGGCTACGGCTCAGGTGGGCACTTAACTGCCGAAGTCCTCACCAACGGCGAAATTCAAGTACGCTTGCAGTCGACGTCGTCGCAGCACATTGTCCAGACGGACAACGTCAGTCAAGCGATCAGCGAAAACGAATGGCATCATTTTGCGTTCTCCTTTGGCTCCGCTGGCATGAAGCTGTACATCGATGGCCAGTTGATGGACACGAACGCTTACACCGGCGGTATGGGAACATCCTCGGGCGGCTCGGGTAACACAGAGGCACTGCTGATTGGTGCTGGGAACACCTTCAGTGACGCGGGAACCACGAACACCATCAATCGCTACTACGCCGGTGAGATTGACGAGTTTGCGATCATTAGCGGGCAATTGTCCGACGCGGAGGTTCAATCGCTTGTAACATCAACTAATGACAACAGCAGCGTCACGATCGATGAGGATACGACTCATGTTTTCAGTGCCGCAGGCGGTAACGCGATCACAGTAAGCGATACCGTGGGGACCATCAATTCGCGGATGCGAGTCACGTTGTCGGTGAACGATGGCGTATTGACGCTCTCGCAAACAACCGGGCTGACCATCGTTGAAGGAAGCAACGGTAGCGGCAGTTTGGTCATCGACGGTACCGAGTCCGACATTAACGCGGCGTTTGAGGGCATGACCTTCACCCCCGATGCTGACTTCAACGGCAGCGTCACGCTGAATATGAGCTCGGCGTTGGCGGCGGATCTGGAAGGCCACTACACGTTTGAAGGCGGCAACGCGAACGACCAAGCTGCCGGCGCAGCCGACAATGGAACCCTCAACGGCGATGCGACGACCGTGATTGATCCCGAGCGGGGAGAAGTGCTGAGCCTGGATGGAAGTGGTGACTATGTCCAGGTGACGGGCAATTTTGGAGCCCCGGCAAACGTCACGCTATCTGCTTGGATTCATCTCGATTCACCTGGCGTCAGTGGCTCGGATGTCATCAACGTGAGCAACAATCTTTACCTGCGAGTCAGCAACACATCTGGTTTGACCGCGGGCTATTACAACGGCACCGCCTTTCAGACACTGGCCAGCAATATCGCACTGACTGGCACGGGCTGGCGTCATGTTGCCTTCACGTTCAACGATGCGACGCATGAGCAAAATCTGTATATCGATGGCGAATTGGTTGCCAGCGGTAACCATACCGATTCGATCGTGCATGGCGGATCAGGCGTAACTCGCATTGGTGCCGACGACGTCAACACAAACTACGACTTCGGCGGCATGATTGACGACGCGAGGGTTTATTCCCGAGCCTTATCCGCTGATGAAATCGCTGCGTTGGCGAATGATGACGCATTCGTAAGCGATACGGTTTCCATCACAGTCAATGCCGTTAACGATGCGCCGGTCCTTACGGTTCTGCCTGGCCCATTCATGACTTCGATTTCCGAAGACGACACCAACAATACCGGGATGACGGTCGCCGACCTGTTGTTAACACAGATGGGAGGGAACCCGATTTCGGATGTAGATTCTGGTGCCGTCGAAGGGATTGCGATCACGGCGACGACGAGCGGCAATGGAACGTGGCAGTATTCAACCAATGGTGGTTCGAGCTGGTCCAGCGTCGGTACGGTCTCCGATAATTCGGCACTTCCGCTGCGGGACAGTGATAGGGTGCGTTTTGTCCCGGATGGCCAGAACGCCACCACCGGCGACATCACGTTCCGAGCTTGGGATCAAACCGGTGCGACTGCGGGTCAGCAAGGAACCAAAGGTCGACGCATCGACCAACGGCGGCACGACCGCGTTCAGCTCGGCAACCGAAGTCGCGTCGATTTCCGTCACGGCAATTAATGACGCACCAGTGCTCGATAACACCGGAACGATGTCGTTTACGACGATCACGGAAGATGACGCTGGCAATGCCGGTCGTGACGGTCGCTTCGATCATCGCATCGGCCGGTGGTGATCGCGTACAGGATGTCGATAGCGGTGCCTCGGAAGGATTGCGGTTGCCGCAACGAGCGGTGGCAACGGCACGTGGCAGTACTCGATCAACGGTGGCTCGAGCTGGGCGAACGTCAATACGGTATCCGATACTTCCGCATATTGTTGAGAGATACGGACCTGCTGCGATTCAACCCGAATGGGACGAATTGCCACACGAATGCGGATATCACCTTCCGAGCATGGGACCAAACGGGTGCAACCGCTGGGCAGCAAGGCACCGAAGTCAACACATCAACCAATGGCGGCACGACGGCATTCAGCTCCGCTACCGAAGTTGCATCGCTGAGTGTGACTGGGGTCAACGACGCCTGACGATCACCAATGGCTCTGTCTACAACATGGCCGGAATCAACGAGGATTCGACGTCTGCATCGGTCAACATTTCGCACGATCGTCGAAGCTGCCGGTCATAACGACGTCGATCTCGGCCTTCAGGTTCGAGTCACGGCATGGCCATCATCTCGACAACCGGGAATGGCACCTGGCAATACTCTACCTCGGGCGCTGTTTGGGCTACCTTCAGTTCCTCAATCAGCACGTCCAATGCTTGCTGCTGAAGGACGGCTGGCTGGGTGCCGTACATTGGCGACACCGAAAACGGCGAAACGGCGCGTCCTTCTGAATACAAAGCCTGGGACCATACGTCCGGCACTTGGGGCACCTATGTAACGATCGGCGGCACCGGCAGGTCTGACGGCCTTCTCGGATAGCAATGCGACGGTCCAGATCAATGTGACGAGCGTCAACGACGCCCGGTTTTTGAGTCTTGGCCCCGGCGGAACGTACTATGAAAACGCGCCGGGAGTTTACATCGACACGGTTGCAACCGTCACGCGATGTCGATGGATTGGACTTCGACGGAGGTGTACTGACGACGTGGGTTTCGAACAATGGGACGGCCGATGATCGGCTGTTCGTTCGTCATGAAGGAACCGGCCTGAGGGCAGGTGAATGTTTCCGCAGCGATATCCTCATCGACGGAGTGACGATTGGTCGTTCACCGGCGGTAACGGTGGGTGATCCGTTGCTGGTGACCTTCAACGCCAATGCGGATGAGACGGATGTCGAAAAAGTTGTCCGCCGAATCAGCTTCCTGGTGACAGGCGAAGATCCGAGCGGTCTGCAACGCACGGTTTCGATGCAGTTGACCGATGGCGATGGTGGAACGAGTGCGATTGACACACGTACCGAAAACGTGATTCCGGTGAACGACGCTCCGAGCGGTGCAGACAATACCATCACGATCAACGAAGATGCAACGTATACCTTCACAGCGGCTGATTTTGGCTTCACGGATATCGACAATGATGCTTTTGATCGCGTCTGGATTATGTCGTTGCCTGGCGCTGGTCAATTGAAATTCAACGGCTTGACGTTTGCCGCAAACAACTGGATTCTGAAGAGCGACATTGATCTGGGCTTGCTGACATTCGAACCTGCGACCAATGCCAACGGTACCGGCTATGCATCGTTCGACTTCCAGGTTCAGGATAATGGCGGAACCGCCAACGGAGGCGTGAATCGGGATGCCAGCAGCAACATCATTACGTTCAACGTGACAGCGGTCAATGACGATCCCACCGCAGATCATGGCGGACCCTACGTTATTAACGAAGGCGATTCGCTGAATCTGAATGCCAGCAGTTCGACGGACATCGACGGCGATACGTTGACTTATCGCTGGGATTTGAACAACGACGCGATCTATGACATCGTGACGACTTCCGCGACAACAACGCCGCTCTGGAGCGCACTGACTTCGTACGGAATCGACGATGATGGCGTGTATACAATCGGCTTGCAAGTCGATGACGGTAATGGGGGACTCGTAACGACCTCGACGACGGTCACCGTTGCCAATGTGGCTCCGGCGTTGAGCGTCAGCGGTGCGGCTACCGTTGGTGGAGGTGCGACGTACACCTTGACATTGATCGATGTCGATCCAGGCAACGACACCATTAGCTCGTGGATCGTCAACTGGGGGGACGGCACGATCACCACCTATGCCGGTGATCCATCGAGCGTGACTCATGTTTATTCGAATGACCTGGCAGGGTTGACGTTGGATATTGCCGTCAGTGCAATCGACGAAGACGGTCAGTATTTTGAGGCTAACTTGCTGGCCCCGGCGTACGGCGGCGACTTCGTCAACGAATATGACGGGTTTGGCGGCACGTTTGTCGGCAGCTTTGCACCGTCGTCTGATGGTATTCTGGGCCATGCGAATATCGTGCTGATGCCCAATGGAAATTATCTGGTCAGCGGCGTCGATTCGGGGAACATTGTCCAGTACCAACCTGACGGAACCTTGGTTGGTAACTTTGTGGCCGCCAGCGATCCCAACATGAACAATCCAGGCGGGATGGCCTATGGGCCGGATGGAAATCTGTACGTCGCGGACTACGGTGCGGGCAGGATTGTACGCTTCAACGGTACCACGGGAGCGTTCATCGACAACTTTGTGTCGTCCGGTCTGACCAGCCCACTGGGTCTGCAGTTCGGTCCCGATGGAAATCTGTATGTTGCCAATCGCGGCAGCGCTGGAGTGTTGCGCTATGATGGTACAACCGGCGCTTTGGACACCGGCTTCAATGTTGGAAGCATCAGCGGCGCAGAAGATCTCACGTTTGGTCCCGATGGAAACATCTACGTCGGCAGCACATCGGGAGTGATGCGAGTCAACGCCACGACCGGGGCCATCACGACGTTCATTGCTAACGGAACCGGAGGCCTGAGCCTGGCATCGGGTTTGGAATTCGGTCCAGATGGCAACCTGTACGTCGGTGACCAGAACGGCAACGCTATCCGTCGTTATGATGGAATGACCGGAGCCTATATCGACAACTATGCCACGGGTATCAACGGCCCGGCCTATCTGGAGTTTACTGCCGATCATCGAGTGACGATTACCAATTCGAACCAAAGCCCGACCATCGCTACGAATACGGGGGCGACGGTGCTGGAAGGTTCGTCGGCTAACGTGATCACCACGGCGATGCTCAATGAAGGTGACCCGGATGACGACGGCGCCGAGTTGACCTACACGATCACGTCAGACGTTTCGAATGGTAGCTTGAAGCTAAACGGCAGCGTGATTGGCCTAAATGACACGTTCACGCAGGACGACATCAACGCAGGCCTACTGACATACGACCATAACGGCGGCGAAACCACCAGCGACAGTTTCAGCGTCTCCCTGGCCGACGGTGGCGAGAACGGCTCAACGCCCGCGACCGGAACATTCAATTTCACGGTGTCTCCCGTCAACGATGCTCCAGTAAACGTGCTGCCGGGGGCTCAGGTGACTCCGGTGAGTACTCCGATTACGCTGTCCGGAATCAATGCGATTCAGGTGTCGGATGTGGATGCGGCCAGCAGCGCGATTCGAGTCACATTGACTGCGACAAACGGCACGATGACGCTGGCATCGACCACTGGGCTGACGTTTACGACCGGCGACGGGACGGCGGATGGTACGATCGTGGTCACGGGGACGGTCAGCGATCTGAACACGGCTCTTGATGGCCTGACGTTTTCACCGACCGCAGCGTTTAACGGCACGGGAACGATCACGGTGCTGACCGAAGATCTCGGCAACACAGGCAGCGGTGGTTCGCTGAGCGATTCGGATGTGCTGACTATCCAGATCGGGGCGGCTCGGTTCCAGCAGGGCGTCAACGGCTATTCCGGCACAGAAGACACGTATGTGGCCGATTCCAATCCGAACACGTCCTACGGAAATGCGACGTCAATCATCACGGATGATGCGGGTTCCGTCGAACAAGGTTTGATTCGGTTCGACAACCTGTTTGGATCGGGACCAGGGCAGATTCCGCTCGGTTCGACGATCACCAATGCAACTCTGTCGGTCTACGTCACTGATGCGGATTCAAACGACTTCGTCAATCTGCATCGCATGAATGCGACTTGGTCGGAAGCGTCGACATGGAATTCGCTGACGAACGGAATTCAAATCAACGGGACCGAAGCATCTCTTACTTCGTCAGCAACGATCGACGCCGGCACCAGTGGCTGGGTGACCTTCACAAATCTGACGTCAACCGTTCAGGACTGGCTCAACGGACAGCCAAACTTCGGCTGGGCACTGTTCTCCAACGGAGCGGACGACTGGACCTTCCATTCGTCCGAAGCGTCCAATGTGAACCTGCGACCGTATTTGTCGATTTCGTACACGTCGCCGCAGTTGCCTCAGATTGACCTGGATGCAGATAACAGTTCGGGAGCAACCGGAGCTGATTTCCGTACGACCTTCACCGAAAACGGCGGCAGCGTGCTGATCGCGGATGCCGATGCGACGTTGACGGATTCCGACAGCACTCATCTGACTTCTCTGACGGCAACAATCACGAATCTTCTGGATGGCACAGCCGAGTCTCTGTCAGCAAACACCACGGGAACGAGCATCACGGCAAGCTACGACAGCGGAACGGGCGTGCTCAGTTTGACGGGCACCGACTCGGTGGCCAACTATCAACAGGTCCTGCGAACAATCCGATACAACAACACATTGGAAGCACCTACAACTACAGACCGCGCGATCGAGTTGGTCGCCAGCGATGCGTTTGTGAGTAGTCTGGCTGCGATGGCGACGGTTGAAGTTACTGCGGTCAATGATGCCCCCGTGCTCGACAACACGGGAACGATGACGCTGACGACGATCACCGAGGATGAGACCAACAACGCAGGACAAACGGTGGCCTCGATCATCGCTTCCGCTGGCGGAAATCGGATCACGGATGTTGACAGCAGCGCAGTCGAAGGGATCGCTGTCATCAATTCAAACGGCGGTGGTGCCGGCTTGCAGTTTTCGACCGATGGTGGATTGAATTGGTCTTACTTTGGAGCGGTCACTTCGAACGAGAGCCTGCTGCTGCGGTCCACCGACCTTGTCCGCGTCGTTCCGAATGGGCAGAATGCCACTTCCGGCTTTATCGAGTTTCGAGCGTGGGATCAGACCGGTGCGACGTTGGGTCTGGAGGAACCAAGGTTTCAACGAACACCAACGGCGGAACCTCGGCGTTCAGCACAGCCACCGAAACGCTTCGTTACCGTCACCGCTGTCAATGATGCACCGGTTCTAAACACTGCGAAACCCCGGTCGTCGGATCCTGTTTGAAGATCGGTACTCCTAGCGGCGTGGTGGGAACGCGAGTATCAAAATCATGAACTTTACTGCGCCGGCAGGACAAGTTACTGTTACCGACGTCGATATGCCCATGATAGCAATTACGGCGGCTAATGCAACCAACGGCATTTGGTGGTATTCGATAGATAACGGAGGTACTTGGAACACTGGCGGCGTCAGGACAACAATGCACGGCTGTTGTTGGCCAACTCCGATTCACGTGTATATTTCCAACCCAATTCCGACTTCAATGGAACGTTAGCGCCATACTTTCGCCGGACGGTACTACTGGGACGAATGGTGCAACAGCAGACACGACTACGAATGGTGGAACGACAGCATTCTCGGCTGCCGCGGACACAGCAAACATTGCCATCGTAGCAGTCAACGATGCTCCAACAATTGCGGATGGGTCCACCTATACGCTGCCTAGCACCAACGAGGACACGACCTCGTCTGGAACAGTCGTTTCTGCAATCCTGGCCAGCGCGAGTGCGGCTGACGTCGATTCAGGTGCACTTAGCGGAATAGCAATTACCAGCACGACTGGCAACGGGACCTGGCAGTATTCGACGGACGGCAGCACGTGGACAGCATTCGGCCCGGTTAGCTCGACCAACGCACTGCTGATCAACTCCTCAACGCAGGTGCGCTACATTCCCGACGGGGATAATGGCGAGACAGCGACGTTTGTCTATCAGGCCTGGGATAGGACCGCGGGAACGGCTTCCACCAACGTGCTTGCATCGTACGGCGACGCGTCCATCAACGGCGGCACGACAGCCTTCTCCAGCAACAGCTCAACAGCCCAAATCGTCGTCACCAGCGTCAATGACGCCCCCGTCGATTTCGTCGCATCGGGACCAGGGGCAAATCTGGTCACGAACGGATCGTTCGAATCGGGAGCCATCGGTTGGACCTTCACTGGTAGCGCGGGAGTTGGTACCGGTTACGCGCCGACTGACGGGACGAACCATGTGACGTTCAGCGGAGGAGATTCCCCGAATACAGGCATCGTCAGCCAATCGCTTGCAACGACGATTGGCCAGACCTACACGGTGATGTTCGATTTCGGAGCTCATAGCGCCTTCGGCATAACGCAGGCGATACGAGTCGAAGCCGTTGGCGGTGTATCCCTTTACGACGAAACATTGGCATCCTTCGGCACCGATCCGGCCGACTATCGAACCTTCGGATTCACTTTTGTCGCGGATAGCACCAGCACACTTATCCGCTTCAGTGATGTATCCTCCGAGACGATTGCCGTCGATTCAACACTTGACAATGTTCGCGTCTACGCCGACACGCCCACAGTCGTGGAGAACAGCGTGGGTGGCACCATCGTCAGTTATCTCGCTGCCCAGGAGATCGACTCCAACGATGACGTGACCTTCGCAATCGTCGGTGGTGACAGCGCTAACTTTGAGATTGTCGGAAACGAACTGCGAGTCAGAGCGGGGGCAGACATCGACTACGAGTCGGGCACGACTCGCACGGTCACGGTTCGAGCGACTGACGAAAGCAGCGCGACCTTCGACAAAGTCGTCACGATCAACATTACTGACGTTAACGATGTGCCAGTCAACACCGTCCCAGGGGCTCAGACTGTTGACGAAGACACGGCGATTAACATCACTGGTATCAGTGTCGCCGATCAGGACGACAACCTTTCGACCGTTCAATTATCCGTCGCCAACGGAACGGTGAATGTCACTTTGGCGGGCGGCGCTTCGATCAGTGCCGGCGCGAACGATTCGAATGATCTAACGTTGTCTGGCACGTTGACCGACATCAACGCGACCTTGGCCAGCCTGACCTATCAAGGCAATCTGAATTTCAACGGTGTGGACACGCTTACGGTGCTTTCGACCGACAGCGATTCTGCAACCGCAAGTGACACCATCGCGATCACTGTGGGTGCGGTCAATGATACGCCAAGTGTAACCGGCCCAGGCTCGGCTTACAGTGCTACGGAACAGACGAACCTGAACATTCACGGAACCGGTTTCAGTATCACGGACGTTGATGCGGCGTCTGGAACAATGACGGCCACCATCGTTGTTGGCGAAGGCGTGGTCACGATCACTGCGGGTGATTCGGGCGTCACGATCAGCAGCGGCAACGGCACTGGCAACGTCGTGATTACCGGGACTCTCGCTCAGATCGATAACCTGCTGACAGGCAGTGGGTCGGGAACGATCATCTACTTCAACGGCAACGACGCTCCATCAGCTTCAACCACGATTACACTGACCCTCAACGATGGTGGAAACACGGGAACCGATCCAGGGCTAACAGGGAACGGATCGAGCGAGGAAGACTCCGTTTTGCAAACGATCAACATCATCCCCACCAATGATATTCCGCTTGTGAACATGAGCCCTGGAGGAGAGACCTACGTTGAAAACGCTTCGCCTGAGATCGTTGATGCGACCGTTACCGTTACTGACTCAGACAGTTTGGACTTTGACGGAGGCGTATTGACCGTTTCTCTCGATTTGAATGGTACGGCTAACGATCGGCTAACAGTGCTGCATGAAGGCATAGGCTTGGGTGAGGTCAACGTCGTTGGAAACACGATTTTGATCGACGGAACTCAAATAGCTACCTTTATCGGTGGCATTGGCGGAGGCGATGACTTAATGATTACATTCGATTCTGATGCCTTTGCGGCTGACGTTGAGAAAGTGGCACGTCGCGTCGCATTCTCGAACACATCGGACAATCCGTCTGATTCGATTCGGGTCGTTGGCATGCAGGTTAGTGATGGCGATGGCTTGACCAGTCTAGCAGACCAGCGAGTTGTTTACTTGACAGCCGTTAACGACGAACAAGTTCTCGCCATCAATAGTGGCACCACCGTCGCCGAAGGTTCGACCGGGACGGTCATTGCGACCGCCATGTTGCACACCACGGATGTGGACAACACCGACATTCAGCTGGTTTACACCGTCAATACGATTCCCGCCCATGGGACTCTGCGTCTCAGCGGGGCTGCGCTAAGCAATGGCCAGACCTTTACGCAGGACGATATCGACAACAACCGAGTCACCTACGACCACGATGGATCGCAGACCTCGGCCGATTCGTTCGCTTTCACTGTCGACGATGGCGTCGGAACAACCACCAGCGGCACCTTCAACTTGACCATCACCAACGTTAACGACGCTCCGGTCAACACCATGCCGGGGGATCAGAGCGTCAATGAAGACACGCCGCTGGCCATTGCCGGGGTCAGCGTGGCTGACGATGATAACAACTTGTCCACAGTACAGTTATCGGTCAGCAATGGCACTCTGAATGTGACCCTCAGTGGAACCGCATCCATTGCTGCGGGCACGAACGGCTCGAACGATCTCACTCTGAGCGGCTCGTTAGCGGACATCAACGCGACGCTGGCCAGTCTGACCTACCAGGGCAATCTGAATTTCAACGGCAGCGATACGCTGACCGTGCTATCGACCGATAGCAACGCCGCCACGGACAGTGATACGCTCAACATCACGGTGGGGGCCGTCAACGATACGCCAAATGTCGTGGCTCCCGGCTCGGCCTACACCGTCAATGAACAAACCAATCTCAACATCCACGGCACGGGCTTCAGTGTTAGCGATGTCGATGCGGCGGCGGGGACGATGACGGCTACCATCGCTGTCGGTGAGGGCTCGATCACCGTGGCCGAGGGAGATTCCGGCGTCACGATCAGTGCTGGCAACGGCAGCGGCACCGTTACCTTGACGGGTACGCTGGCTCAGATTGACAACTTGCTGACGGGATCCGGAACAGGCACGATCGTCTACCACAACGGCAGCGATACGCCTTCGGCTTCCACGACGCTGACGGTGACGGTTAACGATGGCGGCAATACCGGAACCGACCCAGGCCTGACCGGCGACGGCTCGAGCGAAGTTGACTCCGCGTCACAAACCATCAACATCACCGCCGTCAATGACGAGGAAGTGCTGGCAACCAACACGGGCTGACCGTGGCCGAAGGTTCGACCGGCACGGTCATCACGACGGCCATGTTGCGTACGACGGACGTGGACAACGCCGATGCGCAGTTGAGTTACACCGTCGATGCGGTACCCACCAATGGAACGCTGCGGCTCAGCGGGGCTGCGCTAAGCAATGGCCAGACCTTTACGCAGGACGATATCGACGCTGGCAATGTGACCTATGATCACGACGGATCGCAGACTTCGACCGATTCGTTTGACTTCACTGTTGACGATGGACAAGGAACCGACACGTCATCCACTTTCAATTTCACGATCACCAACGTCAACGATCCGCCGATCAACACAGTCCCGGGAGCGCAGTCGGTCAACGAAGACGCTCTGCTGGCCATCAGCGGCATCACCGTCGCGGACGCCGATGATAACCTGTCGACGGTTCAACTAACCGTCAACAACGGTGTACTCACCGTCACCCTGAGCGGCGGTGCGAGCGTTTCGACGGGTGCCAATGGGTCCAACGACTTGACCCTGTCCGGTTCAATCGCCGACATCAACGCAACTCTGGCCAGTTTGACATATCAGGGCAATCTGCATTTCAACGGCAGCGATACGTTAACCGTTCTGTCAACGGACGGTGGCTCCGCGACCGACAGCGACGCGGTGGCGATTACAGTGAACGCGGTCAACGACACTCCGGACGTCGTCGGACCGGGATCGGCTTATAGTGTCAACGAGCAGACAAACCTAAACATTCACGGAACCGGTTTCAGTGTCAGCGATATCGATGCTTCCACGGGTACGATGACAGCCTCCTTCATGGTCGGTGAAGGCACGCTGTCGCTTACTGCGGGTGATTCAGGTGTCAGCATCACGGCAAACAATGCTGCAACGGTGAGCTTCACCGGAACGCTGGCGCAGATCAATGCGTTGCTGACAAGCACCAGCACAGGCACGATTATCTACAGCAACGGCAGTGATACGCCGCCGGCTTCGACGACGATCACGCTGACGGTTAACGATGGTGGCAACACGGGCGTCGATCCGGGACTGACGGCTGACGGTAGCAGCGAAGGAGACTTAGCGTCGCAAACGATCAACATCACGGCGGTGAATGACGAACAGGTTCTTGGCACGAACACCGGAGCGACGGTTGCCGAAGGTTCATCTGGCAACACCATCACCACCGCGATGCTGGAAACAACCGACGTCGACAATGCCGATAGTGAACTGGTCTACACGGTCACTTCGGTTCCCGCCAACGGAACTCTGCGTCTCAGTGGCTCCGTGCGAGGTCTTGGTTCGACCTTCACCCAAGCGGACATCGACGCGGGGCTCGTGACGTACGACCACGATGGCTCGCAAACGTCCGGCGACGCCTTCAGCTTCACCATTGATGACGGCTCGGGAACAACGTCTTCCGGGACTTTCAACTTCACCGTCACCAATGTCAACGACGCACCGGTCGAGGCGACGATCGAAGGCACGCCACTGGCGTATGCCGAGAACGACGGGGCAGTGGCGATTACTTCGACACTGACGGTCACCGACGTTGATGATACTAATATGGAATCGGCCGTCATTCAGATCACGGGTAACTACGCCAATGGCGAAGATGTGTTGGCATTTGTTGACCAGAACGGAATCACGGGCAGTTGGAACGCCACCAACGGTACGTTGACTCAGTGGCTCGCCACGAGCTGATTACATCACAGCACTGGTATATTACAGAACCTGAGATCCATCGGCGGCATCGTACTTTCTTCACCGCATGACGGCGCGCGAACTCGAACACGGGACCGCGATATCGCTTACGCAGTAATGACGCTCCAAGCTTCGATGGGGAACTCCGCTGCGAGAACGATGGTGTGATTCTGACCGTCCGTCACGACGTCGATGATCTCAACATGGAATCGGCGTGTAACCGCACCGCAGCGAAGATGCTGGCGTTCTTACAGAACGAATCACCGGCAGTTGGAACGCAGCCAACGGAACGCTGACATCGGGACGCGAACCGACTACATCCGCTCAGCATCACCTCAACAATACGGCGAGATGTCAGCTGCCACGCGCACCGTATCATTCACCGTCAACGACGGGACGCCATCGCACGGTGACTCGCGATATTGCTCACGGCGACGATGTCCTGTCGAGGCTTCGATCGAGGGAACCCCTGGCTACACTGAGACGACGTGCGTGGCGATTACTTCGACCTGGCTGTGAGACGTCGATGACGACCGAATCGGTCAGTCGGCACAGCCAATGGCAGATGTTGGCGTTCGCGAGAATGGGATCACGGGCAGGGAACCTCGCACGCGACTTGACGGGTTCAGCAACGAAAGCTGATTACATCACGGCCCTTCGCAGCATCACCTACAACAATACCGCTGAGAACCTTCGGCGACTGTACCGTGTCGTTCACTGTTCGATGGCGACGCGAACCGAACACGGTGACTCGCGATATCGCTTTCACGGCAGTGAATGACTCCGTTAACTCGATCGAGGGAACTCCGCTGACTTACACCGAGAACGATGGTGCTGTGGCGATTACTTCGACTCTGCTGTGACCGACGTCGATGATACGAACATGGAATCGGCAGTTGCCCAAATCACTGAACACGCCAATGGCGAAGAGCGATTCGTTGTCAGAATGGAATCACCGGTGGGAATGCCGTCAACGGCACGCTACGACTGGCTCAGCGACAGCTATCATCGCCTTCAGCATCACCTACAAAACCAGGAAATCCATCTGCGCCACTAACAGTTTCGTTTACCGTCAATGACGGTGGAACTGAACACGGTGACTGCGATAGCTGCAGTAATGATGCACCGGTGGAGCATCGATCGAAGGCACGCCACTGGCGTATACTGAGAACGACGGGCAGTGGCGATTATCGACACTGAGTCACGACGTTGATGACACCAATGAATCGGCAGTCTTCAAATCACCGCACTAGCAAGGGAAGATGTGCTCGCTTTCGACCAGAACGGCATCACGGCGTTTGGAACGCAACCAATGGCACGCTGACGTTGACCGGCTCAGCCACGAAAGCTGATTACATCACGGCTCTTCGCAGTATCACTTACAACAACACAAGCGAGAACCCATCGGCGGCTACGCGGACCGTATCATTCACCGTCAACGATGGGGATGCGAACAGCAATACGGTCACGCGGGATATCAGCTTCACGGCAGTGAATGATGCACCCTGTCGAAGCTTCGATCGAAGGGAACGCCGCTGGCTTACACCGAGAACGATGGTGCGGTGGCGATTACTTCGACGCTGACTGTGACCGATGTCGATGATACGAACATGGAATCGGCCGTCGTTCAGATCACTGGAAACTACGCCAATGGCGAAGATGTGTTGGCTTTCGTTGATCAGAATGGAATCACGGGCAGTTGGAACGCAACCAACGGCACGTTGACATTGACGGGTTCAGCAACGAAGGCTGATTACATCACGGCCCTGCGCAGCATCACCTACAACAATACCAGTGAAAATCCATCGGCAGCGACTCGAACAGTGTCGTTCAATGTCAATGACGGCGACGCGAACTCGAACACGGTGACTCGCGACATCGCTTTACTGCGGTGAACGATCTCCTGTGGAAGCTTCGATCGAAGGAACTCCGCTGGCTTACACCGAGAACGACGGTGCGGTGGCGATTACTTCGACGCTGGCTGTGACCGACGTCGATGATACGAACATGGAATCGGCGGTTGTTCAGATCACGGTAACTATGCCAACGGTGAAGACGTGTTGTCGTTCGTGGACCAGAACGGAATTACTGGTGCTTGGAACGCAACCAATGGCACGCTGACTTTGACGGGTTCCGCCACCAAAGCGGATTACATCACGGCCCTGCGTAGCATTACCTACAACAACACGAGCGAGGATCCTCGGCGGCGACTCGTACCGTGTCGTTCACGGTCAACGATGGGGATGCGAATAGCAATACGGTCACGCGGGATATCAGCTTCACTGCGGTGAATGATGCTCCCGTTGAAGCTTCGATCGAGGGAACTCCGCTGGCTTACACCGAGAACGACGGTGCGGTGGCGATTACTTCGACGCTGGCTGTGAGCGACGTCGATGATACGAACATCGAATCGGCGGTGGTTCAGATCACTGGAAACTACGCCAATGGCGAAGATGTGCTGGCTTTCGTTGATCAGAACGGAATCACGGGCAGTTGGAACGCCGCCAACGGAACATTGACCCTAACGGGTTCAGCAACGAAAGCTGATTACATCACGGCTCTCCGCAGCATCACTTACAACAATACCAGTGAGAATCCATCGGCCGCCACTCGTACAGTTTCGTTCACTGTCAATGACGGCGACGCGAACTCGAACACGGTGACTCGCGATATCGCGTTCACGGCAGTGAACGATGCTCCTGTGGAATCCTCGATCGAGGGGACTCCGCTGGCTTACACCGAGAACGACGGTGCAGTGGCGATTACTTCGACACTGACGGTCACCGACGTTGATGATACTAATATGGAATCGGCCGTCGTTCAGATCACTGGCAACTACGCGAACGGCGAAGACGTGTTATCGTTCGTGGACCAGAACGGAATCACGGGCAGTTGGAACGCTACCAACGGTACGTTGACATTGACGGGTTCGGCGTCAAAGGCGAACTACGAAGCAGCTCTTCGCAGCGTTACATACGCCAACGTCAGCGAGAATCCCAGCATCTCCGCACGCACGATTAGCTTTACCGTCAACGATGGTGATGCCGACAGCAGTACACTCAGTCGCAATATCACAATCGCGAGTGTCAACGATGATCCGACGAACGCGGGATCGCTCGTTAGCGATGTGACGGTTACCGAGGACGTTTCGACAACCATCGATCTATCGGCGATCGACTTTAGCGACGTTGACGCGGCAAGCAGTTCGTTGACCGTTACGTTGAGTACGAGTACAGGCGGTCATCTCGCTGCGGCAGCCGGTTCCGGCATCACGATCGGTGGCGGCCCAACCGGAAGAACATTGACCGGAACACTCAGCGATCTGAATGCCTACTTCAACGACAACACGAAGATCAGCTACCTGCATGGCACGCCAAACACCTTTGGCGACAATAACGACACGATTTCCATTGTCATCAACGACAACGGCAACACGGGCTCTGGTGGTGGCGGCAACATCAACCTAGGCACCGTCAACGTCGACATCACCGCCGTCAACGATGAACAGGTCTTGGCGGTCAACACTGGAACGACGGTTGCCGAAGGTTCATCTGGCAACACGATCACCACCGCGATGCTGGAAACCACGGACGTCGACAATACCGACAGCGAACGGGTCTACACGGTCACTTCGGTTCCCGCCAACGGAACTCTGCGTCTCAGTGGCTCCGTGCGAGGTCTTGGTTCGACGTTCACTCAAGCGGACATCGACGCCGGACTCGTCACCTATGACCACAACGGTACCCAGACTTCGTCCGACAGCTTTGACTTCACCGTGGACGATGGATTGGGAACGACCACTTCGGGTACCTTCAGCTTAACAATCACGAACGTCAATGATGCTCCGGTCAACACGGTCCCTGGACCGCAAACGGTCGACGAAGATTCGTTGCTGCTACTCAGTGGCATCAGCGTGGCCGATGACGACAACAACTTATCCACAGTGCAATTGACCGTCAGCAATGGCACGCTCAATGTAACACTCAGCGGGGCCGCTTCGATCTCGGCGGGAGCCAACGGATCGAGCGATCTTACTTTGAACGGCTCGCTGGCCGATATCAATGCGACGCTGTCCAGCCTGAGCTATCAAGGCAATTCGCACTTCAACGGCAGCGACACCCTGACGGTACTGTCGACGGACAGCAATGCCGCCACGAACAGCGACACGGTCAACATCGCGGTTGGCGCAGTCAATGACACACCGGACGTGGTTGGCCCCGGTTCGGCCTATGCAGTCAACGAACAGACGAATCTCAACATCCACGGTACCGGCTTCAGCGTCACCGACGTCGACGCGGCCAGCGGTACCGTCACCGCGACCATCACCGTCGGCGAGGGTATCGTCACCGTCGCGGCGGGCGATTCAGGCGTGACCATCGCTGCGGGCAATGGCTCGGGCAACGTCACCCTGACGGGCACCCTGGCGCAGATCGACAACCTGTTGACCGGATTCGGCACAGGCACGATTGTCTATTACAACGCAAGTGATACGCCTTCGGCATCAACCACGATCACCGTGACCGTCAATGACGGCGGCAACACCGGCACGGATCCAGGTCTGACCGGCGACGGTGCAACCGAACAAGATTCGGCGTCGCAGACGATCCATATCACGGCAACCAATGACGCACCTGTCATCGCAGGTGGACCGGATAGCGTTGGACTGATGGAGACCAACGCGGGACTGATGGCCACCGGAACACGAACGGTTACGGATGTTGATACACCGAACGCCGTTACTGCGGCGGTTGATTCTGTCAGTATCTCCGGCACCGGAATCGCCAGTGTTCCCGGCACGCTTGACAGTGCAACGCTGCAATCGTTCTTGAGCGTTTCACCCACCGCAGTTCTAGACAATACGCAGACAACCGCGACACTGACCTGGACGTTCCATTCGGGAACCGAAGCGTTCAACTTCTTGGCCAACGGCGAAACCCTGGTGCTGACATACACAATTAGCGCCACCGATGATGGCGGCGTGCCGCTTTCCGACACGGAAACGATAACCGTCACGATAACGGGAACCAACGATGGGCCTGTGGCGATAAGTGGAAGTCAATCGGCAATCGAGGATGGGACGCCGGTAAGCGATCAAGTAACACAAAGCGATCTGGATGTCAGCGACACGCACACGTTTTCGCTGATCAGCAACACAAGCGAAGGTTCCGTAACTCTCGCCGCCGACGGAAGCTACCACTTCGATCCCCGTTCCGATTTTCAGGATCTAGGAATCGGAGACAGCCGCGAGGTGACGTTTGTTTATGAAGTGCGGGACAGCCACGGGGCAAGCGCACTGGAAACCATAACGATAACCGTTACCGGCACAAACGATGCGCCGACGCTCGACAATAGCAGCCTCTTCCAACTGCCGGACGTTAGCGAGGATGATCAGCAACCCGCGGGCACAAGTATCGCCAGCCTACTGTCCACGCCGAGCCCATTGGCGGTTGACGATGTGGACGCGCTGTCGGTCAAAGGTGTCGCCATCGAAACGACAACCGGCAACGGCATCTGGCAGTTTTCGCTGGATCACGGCAATTCATGGGTTGATATCCAGTTCGTTGACCCGAGCCAAGCATTATTACTGCGTGCAACCGACCACATCCGGTTTGTTCCCGCTGGCCAAACGGGCCAAACCGCTTTGATCTCGTTCCGTGCCTGGGATCAAACGATCGGCGTGGCGGAGATCGGATCGACACGTCGGCCAATGGCGGGTCGACATCGTTAAGCGTTGCAACCGGCGTCGGTCAGATTCGGGTGGTCGCTCAGAATGATCTCCCCATCGCGGCACCGGATCATTGGACGATCCATGAAGATCAACCGCTCAACGGCAACGTGGTCAACAACGATATCGATCCAGACGGGGCGAGCCAAATACTGACTGTCGAACTGGTCGAGAACGTCACCCATGGTCAGTTGACGCTGCAGATTGACGGCACTTTTGTCTACATCCCGACAACGAACTACGATGGCGGCGATGAATTCGCCTATCGCCTGTTCGATGGCATTGGATACTCGGACGTCGTCACCGCATCCATCGACGTGTTGCCGGTCAATGACGCACCCGTTGCGGTAGCGGAATCCGTGCAGATGCTTGCGTCGGATACTTTGGTCGTCACTGCGTCCAACGGATTACTGGCGAACGATTCGGATGTCGAAAATGATTCTCTGTCGGCGGTGCTGATCTCCGGACCAAGCTCCGGCGCGTTGACGCTGCGTCCCGACGGAAGCTGGCAGTATGTTCCCGCGAGCGGTTTCTTCGGAACGGTCTCGTTCGCCTATGCCGCATCGGACGGTCTGCTGCTGTCGTCGCCGGTTAACGTGACGATCGTTGTCAATGTGGGGAATGTATCTGATCCCGATATCAGCGACGAATCCGTCAATGATGACTTGATCGATGATGTTCCGGACGATAGTTCCCTCGCCGAGGAAGATGACTCGGAGAACGAAACGGAAGATCAACAAGAGGACGAAGCGGGTCCGGCTGAAAGCTTTGTCGCCGAACCTGACGCTCGGCTATCGGCGACGGCGTCGGATGCTTCCAGCCAGGAAGGCAAAGCTGGAAAACAGGGTGGAGCCGTGGCGACGCAACTGCTGCCGACGAGCGTGTTGACGAAGCAAGACCCGAGCGAAAAAGACGCCGCGGATCGAATGTTCGATATGTCGATTGGGCTTCATCTCAATCTGCTCGATCCCCTTTCCTCCACCGACGGGTTCAATCCGTACACCGCCGAAGAGATGGGGCGTCTTCAATTTAAGTTCGATACCCAGGCGGTGCAGTTCGCGATGGACCAATTTCAGCAGATGTCGCACGAACAGGAGCAGGCTTACCGCTTTCTGTCGGGTGCGGCGACAAGCGTTTTCGTCGGTACAACCGCCGGCCTTGCGGTGTGGAGCATTAGCGGCTCGTACCTGTTGTCGATCGTTGCCTCGTCATTGCCCGTTTGGGCGAGACTCGATCCCATCCACGTCGTCCATGATCCAACTCGGAAGCGTACTCCCGACGATGACATGTCGGTCGCCGACATCATTTCGAGCCAGCATCAGGCTGAGTTGCGGGAGAACGTCGAATAATGTCCAAAACAATCTTACGCATCAGTTTCAGCATCGTCATGGCCGCGGTTGCGGCGATTTTGCTGGCCGCGTTGGTCGGGGTTGTGCCCGACGAACGAAGCTACCAAGCGACCAGCCGAAAGCGGCTGTGCGAAGCGGTCGCGACGAGCGTCAGCTATCTGGTGGGCAAACACGACCTTCGTCAGATCGGCAGTGAACTGGAGGTTCTCGCCTCACGAAACGAGGATTTGATCTCGGTCGGTGTCCGCCGCAGCGATGGTTTGCTCGTCGTCGAAATTGGACGACACCGTGATCGTTGGTCCAAAGCTTATGAGGATCAAAGCGACGGTTGTTATGTTGTTCCAATCAACAGCGAGGTGGGTCGATGGGGAACGTTGGAACTGCACTTCAAGCCTCTGTATGCGGGTACCGAAAGATTCCTTAGCCCCTCGCTGATAAAGCTCTCGGGGTTCGTCATCGTGCTCGTCGGCGTTTCCTGTTGGATGCATCTGAATCGCATCCTCCGATTCTTGGACCCCAACCGCAGCGTGCCACCGCGTGTTCGTGAAGCGCTGGATAACTTCGCCGAAGGTGTCGTCGTCCTTGACCCATCCGATCGCATCGTGCTGGCAAACGATACCTTTGCGAAGTATGTCCGTCGACCACAGGACGAACTGACGGGAATGATCCTGTGGGATCTGCCATGGGAAGTCGACGAAGATCCCGATACGGAAGCAAGCGTAAAGTTCGCCCAGCGCTATCGCGGACGCAATATGCGATTGAAGGATGACGCGGGAAAAGTCGTTGCGATCTTCTCCGTCAATTCATCTCCCGTGCTGGACGACCAACAGCATTCGCAAGGTTTGATGATGGCGTTTACCGACGTAACGCCTCTGGAACAAAGCCGCGCCGCTTTCGAGTTGACCCTGCAGGACCTGAATCGCTCGCGTCAGGAAATCACCCAACAGAACGAGGAACTGCGGTACCTGGCCACACGCGATCCGCTTACCTCCTGCATCAATCGAAGAACCTTCTTCGAACTGTTTGAAAAACATTGGAAGAACGCCTCGGAAAAGAGAATCCCCTTGTCGGCGATGATGGTCGATATCGACTTCTTCAAATCGATCAACGACACCTACGGACACAGCGCCGGTGACGAAGTGCTTCGTCAGACGGGAGCGTTGCTGAACAAACTTGCCGACAAGAACGATGTCGTCTGCCGTTACGGTGGGGAAGAGTTTTCGATCCTGTTGCCCGGCAGCCAACTTGACGCCGCGGAGCAACTGGCGGAGAAGATTCGCGTGGAAATGTCGAATCTGGAATTCGATGGTTTTAAGATCACGGCCAGTCTCGGACTGTCGGAGCACTCGCTTCAGGCGGCCGATCCTCAGGGATTGCTGGACCAAGCTGACAAGTGTTTGTACGTCGCGAAACGAAACGGTCGTAATCAGGTTGTCCGCTTCGACACCGTTCCGGAAGATCTGATTGTCGACGAATCGAAGATCTCGCGCGTCAAGCCTTCCGATACCGTTGCTTTGGCCGGACCGACCATTCCGTATCCAGCCGTCACCGCGCTCGTATCAGCGCTCACCTATCGCGATCAGCAGACCGGCACGCACTCGGTTCGCGTTTCGTCGTATGCGGCGATGTTGGCCCAGCGGTCATTGAGCCCCAGTCAAGTTTATGTGATCGAAATCGCGGCGCTGCTGCACGACATCGGCAAGATCGGCGTTCCAGACGCCATTCTGTTGAAGCCTGGAAAGCTGACCGATGAAGAATGGCTATTCATGGCGAAACACGACCACATCGGTGTCGAAATCATCAGCCGGTCGTTTAAACATCCCGGGCTGACCGACATCGTTCGCTACCATCACTTCAAATACGGTGGGCCAAGCAGCGAGGGACAGTCGATTCGAGGTACCGACCTGCCGATCGGTGCTCGCATTTTGACGATCGTCGATTCGTTTGACGCGATGGTCTCCGACCGCCCCTATCGCAAGGGCATGCCCGTCGAAAAGGCGATTGCCGAATTGCGAGCATGTTCGGGAACTCAATTCGATCCACAACTTGTCGAAGAATTCATCAGCCTGATCGAAGTCAGCGGTGTGATTCGCGAACGTCCCGCTGCCGGTGTGTACAGCGCCGACGTCGCCCTGCATATCGGGGAACAGGTGGAACGTCTGGTGGAAGCGGCCGATTCGGGGGACGCGGCAACTTTCGTCGCTCTGGCCGAACGTTTGCGCCAAACCGCCGAACAACACGACGTCGCCGATATCGCCAATGCGGCAAAGCAAGCCATCGAATCAGCCAGCGAAGATCAACAGATCGAACGACTGGTCCAAGAATCGTTCGAATTGCTGTCGGTCTGTCGGGCGATGCGACGCGATATCGTTTCGTCAAACTCGGAACCCGCGGCAAGATAAACATCCACTGCAATCGTAAAAGTTTGCCTAAAGCCACAGAGCGGCTTAACCGATAAAACCTGACAAGGAACGATTGTTTTCAGGTCGCTGTTGAAGGAACGCGGACATGCGTGGATGGGTAGGCTGCACGATTCTTGCCGCTATCGTTACGACTGGCGGGTGTCGCGTTTGCGAAAGTGGTGATGATTGCGCTTATCCCGCATACGGTGGAAGCTGGCAACGCACGAACCGAAATCACGGACGTGTCGGCAGCATCTTCGCCCCGGCGGGGGCAAAAGTTCCAGGCGCGGCGATTCCCGGAGAGCCCATCAACCGTCCGATCGGCAACGGAACATCGGACAAGCCGTCCGAGGATGATGCCGACGATTCCCGCAGCCTGTTGGACGATCTGGAAGATGACGCACCCAAGCTGGAACCGCTGGACGCCGTCGAAGAAGTCGAACCGATCGATCAAACCTGATCAAACCTGATCGACCCTCATCGAACGGGCGACATCGAGAATGATTTGCTTCAAATCCCGAGTGGGTTCATAACCGATCAACTCGGCGGCGCGCTTCAAGCAGGGAACACGACGCTGCATGTCTTCAAAGCCATCGCCGTAGGCTTCCGTGTACGGGATATGCTGAATCTCACTTTTGCTGCCGGTCCACTGGATCACCTTGGCCGCGAGATCGTTGATCGATATCTCTTCTTCGTTGCCGATATTGACAACGCGTCCGAAGCACGCGGATGTCCCCATAATTTTCAGCAGCGCGGTCGTGACATCGGCCACATGAGCGAAACAACGCGACTGCTTTCCGTCGCCGTGAACCACGAGCGGACGTCCGTCGAGCGCCGCCTGAACGAAGTTGGGAATCACCATTCCATACTGTCCGGTCTGTCGAGGTCCCACCGTGTTGAACAATCGAACGATCGCGACCGGCAGATGCGTTTCGCGGTGATGCGCAAGCGCCAAGAATTCGTCCAACGTTTTTGAACAGGCGTACGCCCAGCGATGCCTGGACGTGGCTCCGGTCACCAAATCGTCGTCTTCGTGGAAGGGAATTTTCTGTCCCTTTCCGTAGACTTCGCTGGTGCTGGTGATCAACACTGGGCGGCGGAAGCGACTGCAGTGTCGCAGGACGATCTCCGTGCCGCCAACAATGGTCTCGATCGTCTTGACAGGTTGTTCGATGATCAGCTTGACGCCAACCGCCGACGCCAAGTGGAAAACGACATTCGATTGCTGAACCAGATCGGAAACCAAGTCGTCATTAAATACCGAATCGATGATGATCTGAACGTCGTCGCGTCCCTCCAACGAGGCGATATTTTGAAAACGCCCCGTCGAAAGATCATCCAAGATCGTGACCTCCATTCCTTCGGCAAGCAATGCTTCGGCCAGATGACTGCCAATAAAACCCGCACCACCGGTGATTAGAGCTCGTTTGGGCATCGCTTGGTTTCTCGCAACGGATTGGGAAGGGATAGACGGCGTCGTTTCCGCGATTCACCGCATCGAATCATCACCGCGCTATATCAATCATGAACGCGTTAGATGTTATCTTGCGTCAATGTTTCTCAGTTGATCTTGCGACATGGTCGCTCTAGGAACCCATGCAATCCATCAAGCAGCCCGACGAATTTCCTGAGCCGGCGAAGAATACTGATATCGAGGAACAACCCGTTTGAGAACATCGCGGACCGCTGATCCGTCCCCATCGGAGGCGTTTGCTAACGACTGAATATGTTCAACTACGTTCTTTAAGTCCAATTGTTCGCTTTCGGCAATCAAGATTTTCGGATGAATCGTTGGACAACGCCTTTCATTCTCAATATACAGCTCTTCGTAGAGCTTTTCACCTGGACGTAAGCCGGTGAATTTCAGCTCGATGTCCTCATGAACCTTCAGGCCCGACAAGCGAATCAAGTCCTCCGCAAGGTTGACAATCCGAACCGGCTCGCCCATGTCGAGCACAAAGATTTCGCCGCCACGTCCCATCGCTCCCGCTTGAATGACCAACTGGCTTGCTTCCGGGATCGTCATGAAATAGCGTGTCATCTCTTCATGCGTGATCGTAACGGGTCCCCCGGCGGCAATCTGCTTTCGGAACGTCGGCACAACACTCCCCGCCGACCCCAGCACGTTACCGAATCGGACCGTCACGAATCGGCAGCTTGAATGCTTCGCCTTGGCTTGCACATAAAGCTCCGCCACCCGTTTGCAGCATCCCATGACGCTGGTCGGGTTCACCGCCTTATCGGTTGAAATCATGACAAACGATTGCACGTCGTTCAGATGAGCGATATCGACCAGATTGCACGTCGCCAACGTAATGTTCTTAGCCGCTTCCCCAGGATGCTGCTCCATCAGCGGAACATGCTTGTACGCGGCGGCGTGAAACATGATCGCCGGCTTGTAGTCGCCGACAACCTGCTCCATTCTCACCGTGTCGGTGATATCGGCAACGACGATTTCAACCGTCCCTTCATCGATGGCGGCCTGCAATTCGATTCCCAAATGAAACTGACCGGTTTCCGAACGGTCGACCAAGATTAGCTTTCGTGGCCCAAACTTCAACAATTGCCGCGCGATCTCCGACCCGATCGATCCGCAGCTTCCCGTGACAAGCAGCACTCGATCGGAAAGCCAGCGATTCAATTGGTCTTGATCCAAATCGACCGCTTCGCGTCCCAAGAGATCTTCAATATCAACCTCGCGAGGATGAAAATCGACATGTCCGGCGACCATTCGTCCGACGCTGGGGATCACGCGCACGTCGATGCCATGCTGTCGGCAGTCGTTGACCACACTACGCAATTCTTCGCGCGAAAGTTCCCCTTCGACAATCAGCACCGTCTCGGTTTGCTGGCGATGCGCCGCTTCAACAATATCTTCGTAAGTTGCCACGACGGGAACACCATTAATTTCGCGCCCCACCAAACGCGGCTTCTGAGCGACGATTCCAACAGCATTGAACTCCGCTTGTCCACTGCTTCGCAAGGCTCGCAAGAACGCCTCACCCGTCTCGTTCAACCCCACCACCAGAACCCTTCGCTGAGAACCAGCATCTGGTCGCACAGTCGATTTGCGCTCCCGCAGCAATCGCCGAAGCGTCAGCATGCTGCCCACGAAGATCATCGTCATGCAGGCGTCGATCACGATAATGCTGCGTGGCAGCAAGCCGTTTGAACGATACATCGTATCGGCCAACGCCAAGAACGCGGCGCTGATCACCGTTGCTTTTCCCAGACGCAACAAATCCAGGAACGATACATAGTCGTGCCACGACCGCGTCATCCGCATCAGACCAAACACGGCAACCTTGATCCCCACGGCAACGGGGACGATGCGGTGCAATTCGGTCCAGTAATGAGTCCAAGCGGCACTCTCGAAACGCAGCCAATAGGCCCAGATCGTGGCCAATGCAAATGCGGGCGTCAAAAATAGGGCACCGGAAAAGCGAGCGCGCAGTCGTGCGATCCATTTCGTTCCGCTGGCGGGGAACAAACGCCTTACACTTTGCATGAGCGGATTCGAACGGATTGGCTTCTTCTGTTTTGAATCCGTCGTTTCAGAACAAGCATGGTCGACGTATCCCGTCAGCGGAATGGAACCGATACATTTCTCTTGATCCGAATCCGTCATTTCAGAACACGCATTGAAAGACTTCGTCTTCTTGTTAAACATCGCTCCCTCGAATTCACCGCTCCAGACCGTATGTCGCCAAGTTCATTCCGCGACGCTGTCAAATTGCATGCATTTCAACACCGAAACCATGAATCAAGCGAACCTCATTCGCATCAACTTGCAAAATGAGCGACATACTTCGGATTGCCTCCCCTGATGCGAGGGGGAGTCTAGATAAATCCAAAGACAAACATCAAGACCGCTTCATCGCTCGAAAAAGTCGCCCGCTCAGGCATTTGTACCGCGCGTGGTCTGGAATGTTGCTTTTGCATTTAATGAAGCGAATCATCTCATTTCTGACCGCGCGACGTATAAATTCATCCCATCCGCGTTTGGTAAACCCTCAGCACGAGTGAAGCGATATTGCTGTGAATCAGCAATGAGATCGAGATCGTCGTCAGCACGATGCCTCCCAAACGCAAAGCCAAGTCGGGCTCCAAGCCTTCACCAATTGCATAGCTGAGGTAGTACATTGAGCCGATGCCGCGGATGCCGAAGAAGGCGATAAGGCCTTGCTGCCACGCCGCCACATCGGTTGGGAACAAAGCCGCGAAGGTCGCAATGGGACGCAATAAGCCAAAGACGATCAGCGCTATCCACCAATCTTTCGGCAACGTCCACGCGCTAGCCAGCAGCACACCGATGATCAAAACCAATGCCACCTCGAGGACTTCGCCGAAGTACTCATTGACGTTCGCCACCGAACGGATCATGACATCGGCTTGCTCACCCCCATCCGTATCTTGCGATCGGTCGGCAAATCGACGCATCGACACTCCGGATGCGAAAACAGCCAGAAAGCCGTAAGAAGCGATGGCCAAGGCTCCACCGTAAGCCAAACCCATCATCGAGAGTGTCAACAGTTCCTCGCAGATCGCGGCGGGCTGCTGTGATCGCTTGACCCACACAAACAAATGACTGATGCCACATCCGACGATCGCACCGACGCCCAAACCAGCACCGATGGCCCACACGAAGTCAATCAAAAACCAGCGCCATCCCAAATATCCAAGATCGTGAAGACCGAGCCATCCCAGCCCCAACATGATGAACGGAAAGGCGGTTCCATCGTTTAAACCTGCTTCACCGGTCAACGAGTATCGAAGTTTGTCGGTGTCGTTTTTGTGGGTGACCTCGACTTCTGATGCCAGGACCGGGTCGGTCGGAGCCAGAACGGCACCCAACAACATCGCCGCCCCCAGGGGCAATGCAAGCAATCCGTAGCCGACAGCCGTTACACCCAAGATGGTCAGAACCATCGTCACCGACGCCAATGGGATCGGCGATTGGCGAAATCGTGTCCAGGATGGAACCAACTTCAAGCCCGCCCCGAGCAAGCTGACCAACACGCCAATTTCGGTCAGCACTTCGATCAATTCGGCATCGCGAACCAAATCCAATCGCAGCAGATCGAGTCCCCAAGGTCCGATTCCCGCACCGATACAAAGATAGAGCAGCTGCTGGCGAGATTGGTGTCCGTCGCAGGGGAGCCTTGCCGACCGCCGCCAACAAGAACACGCCACCAATCAATAGAGACCAAATCGCGACCGGCTCCAAAACGCCTCTCTCCTCGCTTCACTTAGATCCACAATGTCATCCAGTTGATCTTGCGACGTAATCGCTCCAAGGTTTGAAAAGATCGACAGCCGACGTTCACCAATCAAGTCTCGGTCTACCGCAATTGGTGTGCCGTCGAGTTTCAGTTCGACGCGACTTCGGCAATTGATCCGTCGGCATAGAGATCGCTGGCGGACGGTAACATGGACGTTCGCATCATCCAGACGCTTGCAAAGACGATCGCCAAGAGACATCCCGCTCGCGTTATCCGCGCAAATCGCTGGGCGAGCGATGGTTGAACGTCAAACCACGACTTCGGTAAGCAAAGCGAAACAGTATCATCAGCTAGCAACGCAATGCTTGATTTGCGTTCGGTAACCTTATCCATGATCACCATTAAGAAAGCCGCTAGCAGACCGCAGAAGGCCGCGATCATAATCCCCGACCGTGTTGGCATGCCAGGAATGTGAGCGATCGGCGTCGCGATCGCCGTCGGCTTGTTCAATGCCTGAAGTCGCTCATAAGCATCGGCTGCGGCCGCATACTGTTTCTGCCAATACAAATGCCCGTGCATTGCATCGTTCGCTTCAACGGTGCTTCGGCGAAGTTCCTGGTCGGCATAATGCTGCGTCATCAACAAACGCCAGTGCAGACGCGCGGTCAGCATTTCCGGCAATCGCGAACCAGCAACGATCGGTTCGGTGCCGAGTCCCTGGGCAACGACACGCTTTTCCTCGTTGTGCGCTGCATCCCCGCGAATCGCCCAAACCGTTCTCGGTTCTTGCCTGGGAACAAATACGACGACCAGCATGAACGCCGCGATAAAGCCGAGGATTGCATGACGTATTCGCCGCTGAATGGTCATTCAAGATTTCCCGGTTTGGCCGATCCGTTTCCTTGGCGAGCGGCAGCTAAAAGCGCACCGTAGGATGGACTTCCAGTCCGTCCTCACGTGTCATCAACGGACTGCAAGTCCGTCCCACCATGAAAACGGCAGGTAAATTCTTATTCGCCACTCGCCCTAGATCAACAACATCTCAAGATTAACTGGTCGTTGCAAAATGTAACGGTTGTAATTGTTGTATCGGCTCGCCTGGGGCACCGCCTTCAGCTTATACATCGCGTGGCCGGAAATGAGCTGATTCGCTCGACACGGCGATTACTCGATTCCGAGCAGACGTCGCGATTCCTCAAGCAAGAACTGTGCATCCATAAACGGCTCAAATCCGGTGTCTTGCCAACGGACCAGCCCCTTTGAATCGATCAGAAACGTGCCGTGAAGCGGTTGGCTCTCGAAGTCGTCGTACGCGCGATAAGCTTTGAAAGTTTGCAAATCGGCATTGGACAGAAGTGGAAACGGCAGCGGCTGTCCATCATACAAATGGATCGACTTTTTCAGGTCCTCACGATTGTCGCTGCTGATCGCGACAATCTCGATGCCCGCTTCGGCATACTCCGCAGCCGCGGGGGCAAATGCTTGCAGTTGCTCCGCACAATGCAGACACCCGAAACCGAGATAAAAGATCGCAATCATCGGTCGACCTCGAAATTCCTCCAGCGATCGCAAGTTGCCCTCGGCGTCAAACAACTCGAATTTGGGAGCCGGGGACGGATGCCAGCGGAACGGCCCGAGAGCATCCAATTCAGGTCGCTCGCCCAGGTCATCGGCAAGCTTCGCTTCGCAACGCCAGTCCGCGGGCAAGCCAAGGTCTTGAGCAATGGGTTGCAAGCGCTGAAAGACAATCGAATCGAGATCGATCGAGGCCGAAATCGTCCGCAGCTTTTCAAAGGTTTCCTTCGCCTGTGACCATTGACCCGATTGCTCATACAGGAAGGCGAGCCAAGCGAGCGGTTGGACCTCGTTCTTGTTCTTGTCGACTTCTTTCTTCGCGGCGGCAATCGCCTTTTTCGGGTCGCCACATCGCAACTGAATGTAAGCCGATTGGAACGGACTGATATTTCGTCCCGCCTTCTTCGCCAGATTCAGCGCCGCTGGGAAATCTTCCGCTTTGACTTTTTGGAACGTCTCAATTTCAGCAATCGCTTTCACAAGATCATTGATCGGTGTCGCAAACGGCTTGCGGGCGTCGGCCCTGGCCTTTTCGATTTTCTTCTTCAACGCCTCGGACTCTTTTCGCTGGTCGGCGTCCGGCTGATCTCCTTTCTCCTCGGATGATTGCTTGTCAGCCTCAGCGTCATCCGGTTGATCGCGTTCCCCCGCGGTTTCATCATTGGCTTTGCTATTCTCGATCTTTTCAGCCGCTTTCTCTCCGGCAGCCTTTTGTTCGTCCCGTTTCTTTTTCAAACGATCATTCAATTCGACCAGCGTTTCGTCGGCGATTTCGCGCCGATCGGTCATGACGGCGGCCACGCCCAACAATCGCAACCGAGCAAGCTGTTCTTTCGGTTCATCCGTCGGCGGAAGCAGATCGCTTTGACAGGCGTCGATCGCCTGTTGCCACAACTCATAACGTGTAAGCGTTTCAATCAATCGTAGCCTGCCGTACTTCAAACTTCCCTGCTTTTCTAACGTGTTGTACTTTGGGTGCCGCGGAAGGCTGATCATGTTCTTCGCCAACGCGACGGCGTCATCGACGCGTCCGATGTGATTCAAATTGCGTATTAGCCACTCGTTGTTGTGCGCGAAGTTATGAATTTGGTCCGGCAATACGCGGTCGCGAATCATGTGCGCATGGTCGACCCGCGCGGAGGCTTCCTGTTGCCAGACGGCGTCGTCGTATCGCTTCAAACGCGAATAAATATGACCCGGCATATGCCACATGTGTGCAATCGCGGGTGCCGATGGTCCGCATAACGCGGCCGATTGCAACGCGACCTCGGGCTTCTTGTAATCCCACAGATGGATGCGAAAGTGATGCGCAGGATGCATTGGCTCAGCCGCAAAGACTTTATCCATCAAGCCGTCCACCGCCAGCACGCTCGGGTTGGGCAGTTCCCCTTTGTTTTCGTAAAGCTGCAAGGCAAGAAAGGCCTTCGCTTCGATGTCTTCGGGAAACTCCAATGCGATTGCCTCAAGCGCTTCGGTGTAGTCTTTCGCCTGCTTCTCTTTGTCCTCGTCGGAGAGCTTCTTATCTTTGGCACCCTTCTTGTCCGCTTCATCATCCGAATCGTCCGCCTTATCGGCATCATCGGCTTCGTCTTGATCTTTTCGATCGGCAAAGTTCAGGTAAGCGTCAAGGGCTTCGATGTACATGCGCTCCCGTTTGCTGACCTCTTCCTTCCGCTGGACCGCTTCAGCGATGAAACCCTTGGCTCGCCTCTCAACTTTCTTTGTCGCCAGCGCCGCCCCCCAGAAAGCCATCGCGCACTGCGGATCAAGCATCGCTGCTTGACGGAAGGAACGCTCCGCTTCCAAATACCAAAAGCCATACAACTGCCCGATCCCTTGCTCGACAAAGGCCTGAGCTTCGGAGCTTTTGGTTGTTACGGGGAACTTCACCGCACCGGTCCCCGCCATCAAGTAAGCGCTCTGACGCGGGCCTTCATTCAGGAACTCGCCGTGATAAGAATGTCCGGCAAGCGTTTCGGGCGGGTCTTGCTGATCGCCCTCCTCCCGCGACTTTGCGACCACATCCGCAGCGCGCGCCTGCGGCAGGCTCGTCAGTCCGAAGGTAAGCAAAAGAACGCATAACAGACCCGGACGTCTCATGGGCGAAGTTCCTAAAGGTTGGCTTGACAGGGAGGGGGAACGCGTGCCGGAGCGGCCTGATCGCGTTGCTTTCAGCCTAGATTTGTCCACTGCAAAATGCAAGCAGCAAGTCGTTGACCGGTCGCGAGTCACGGTTGATCCTGTTAGGTTGAATGGCAAGCATTGGGCCAGTCGCCGCCCGACGCGTTTTCTAAAATCGCGCGGTGAGGACGAACGAGCCGAACGCGTTATTGCCGATGCTTTTGCAGACAAGGCTGATTGTGAACGAAGCGAGCCAACATTGAACAATTTCTCCTACGAACACGACAACGAACTCGATCCGCTTCGTGGCGCATATCACGAATCTTTCGTTGAAAACCCCTTGCACAAAGAGTTCTTGATTGAGAAGCGGACGGCGCTGTTGTGTATCGATCTACAATACCTCGACGCCGCGCCGGGGCACGGTGTTTTCAAGGATTCCGAGCAAAGCGGTGTCCCCATTGAATGGCAGAAGTATTACTTCGATCGACTCGAATCGACGGTGCTGCCAAACGTTCGCCAGTTGCAAGATGTCTTTCGTTCGCATCGACTGGAAGTGATTCACACGCGTATCCAATCGCTGACCCGCGACGGGCGGGATCGCGGGAAAGGACATAAGCGGCTGAACTTACAGTGTTCTCCCGGATCACGGGAGGCCGATTTCTTGGAACAAGTCGCCCCCGACCCCGATGGCGATGAGATCGTCATCAACAAGACCGCCAGTGGCGTCTTTTCAGCGACGAACCTTCACTACGTTCTCAAAAATCTCGACATCGAATCGTTGTTCGTCGTGGGGGTTTATACGAACGAATGCGTCGAAACCACGGTTCGCCATGCATGCGACTTGGGTTATTTGGTGACCGTTGTTGAAGACTGCTGCGCCACGGTCACGCCGGAACTTCACGAAGCTTCATTGGCGACGCTAAAGGATCGCTATGCCCGCATCATATCGATGAAGCAGGCCGTCTCGAATGTTCAACGACTTGTGGCGATGCCATAATGATGCCTACACCCACGTCCGTAAAACTTTGCGGGTCTTGTATCCTCATCTGTCTAGCGTCCGCCGCGCTGGGTTGCCGTGATGTTCCGCGGGCGGAAGCACCCGTCGATGCCGAGAAGTCACCGATCACGGTCCGCTTCGAGTTCGACTTTGGCGATCATCAACCCGTCCTGATTGAACTGGACGACCTGCCATCGTCGTCGACGGTTGCCGACGCGATGCGGAAGATTCAGGATATGCCCGACACCGTGGCGATCGAAATGCAAGGCAGCGGGGAAATGACGTTTGTTCGTTCGATCAATGACCTGACGACTGCGGGGGGAGAAGGCTGGTCATACAGCATCAACGATCAGTGGGCCGAAGCGGGTATCGGTGCCACTCAACTTAACGATGGTGACGTCATTCGCTGGACTCACGGTGCGTTTGATGACTGATTGGATGTCATTGTTCACGCATCGCGGGAAAACTGACGTTCGATTTCCAGCACCTTGGCGAGCCGCCGGGCATGTCGTTCAAGCGGTGTGTACGTTGCATTCATGAACGCTCGAATGCATTCCATGGCAAGCTCGGGGCCAATGATGCGCGCCCCAATGCAAAGAACATTCATGTCGTCATGTTCGACACCTTGACGGGCTGAATAGCAATCGTGGCACAATGCGGCGCGAACGCCGGGAATTTTATTCGCCGCCACGCTGACCCCGACTCCACTGCCACAAATCAGAATACCGCGATCCGCCCTGCCATCCCGAATGGCTTGACCAACGGCCAAGGCGAAATCGGGATAATCGCTGCTGGTTTCGTCGCACGCGCCACAGTCGATCAGTTCAACCTTCTGATCAAGCAGTGTTTGAGCAACGACAGCCTTTAGCGGATACCCGGCGTGATCGCCACCGATAGCATAGACGAGAGGTTTTATAGTATTCATGATTTGGTCGGAGGTCATCCTTTAAACGTCGCGCCGGTGGCGGCTCGCTGCGAAGAATTCTTGATTTTGCTCATTTATTGCTCGGCGAACGATGAATGTCCGTTGTGGCAAACGCCGTATTCTGCTAGTTTCTTAGGTTGCTATCGCCGCTTCCAATATCAATCGCACCGGTTCGATTGAGAGCGTCGAACATGTCCCTCCAACCCCCCGCTGGCAATCGCGTTCTAGACGACGTGCGACTTGGCATTATAGTTCCCATCCCTCAGGTAAGGCGAACGTTGAACCGAGAACCACGCACGGTATAGCTTCTCCTCGAAGCATCGTAAATATGGCGTCGGACGAAACCCACGCCACTTCTTCGCGATCTGACCGCCGCCAGCAGACTGAGTTTAAATGGTTAATCGAAATCTAATCCGCTCCCTCGAAGATGAAACGCTCGTATCCGACTTAACGGACATCGCTCCAGACGACGAACTGGAACAAATGCTACTGGACGCCTTCGATGTCGAACAACAGGACTTCGACATCAACAAGATCGTGATCGGTCGCATCGTCGAACTCAACGACGAATGGGCTCTGGTCGATGTCGGATTCAAAAGTGAGGGAACGGTTCCTTTGAACGAATGGGGCCCCGACGAGGATCCCCCCGTGGTCGGTGGCAGCGTGCAGGTTCTCATCGAAGAGATGGAGGACGAACTCGGAGGGGCCGACGATCCTTACGGCATGATTTCGCTGAGCAAGCGAAAAGCCGAGAAGATCGTTCAGTGGGAAAAGATGATGGAATCGGTGGCCGAGGACCAAGTGGTCACCGGAACCGTGATCCGAAAGATCAAGGGAGGCCTGCTGGTCGACATCGGCGTCAACGTCTTCCTTCCCGGCAGCCAAGTCGATATCCGTCGTCCAGGCGATATCGGCGACTTCATTGGTCGCGTGATCCAAGCCGAAGTATTGAAAATCGACGACACGCGTCGCAACATCGTCATCAGCCGACGGTCGCTGATCGAAAAGCAGCGTGAAGAAGATCGCTCGTACTTGATGCAGGAACTGGAAGTCGGCCAAGTCCGCAAGGGTATCGTCAAGAACATCGCCGACTTCGGCGCGTTCGTCGATCTGGGCGGCATCGACGGCCTGCTGCATATCACCGACATGAGTTGGGAACGCATCCAGCACCCAAGCGAAATGGTGGCGATCGACCAAGAAATCGATGTCAAGATCCTGCACATCGATCGCGAAAAGCAAAAGATCGCCTAGGGTCTGAAGCAAAAACAACGCAACCCGTGGGAAAGCATCGGCGAGCGTTACGAAGTCGGTTCGACCCACAAGGGCGAAGTTGTCAATGTGATGAGCTACGGCGCGTTCGTCAAGCTGGAAGCCGGTATCGAAGGCTTGGTCCACATCAGCGAAATGAGCTGGACGAAACGCGTCAACCATCCTTCGGAACTTGTCAGCATCGGCGACCAAGTCGAAGTCAAGATCCTCGGCGTCGATGTCGAAGGCCAGCAATTGAGCCTTGGCATGAAGCAAACGCAGGACAATCCATGGGATATCGTCATGGAGAAGTATCCCGAAGGTGCCGATGTCACCGGCAAGATTCGCAACCTGACAAACTACGGCGCGTTCGTGGAACTGGAGGAAGGGATCGACGGTTTGCTGCATGTTTCCGATATGTCGTGGACACGCAAGATCAGTCACCCCAGCGAAGTGCTCGAGAAAGGTCAAGAGATCCATTGCAAGGTGCTCAGCGTCGACCAAAGTCGCCGTCGGATCGCATTGGGACTCAAGCAAATGGAAGGCGACCCGTGGGACAACGACATCCCCGATCGTTACCAACCCGGCCAAGTCATCAATGGCAAGGTTACGAAGATCACCAACTTCGGCGTCTTCGTCGGACTTGAAGATGGCTTGGAAGGATTGCTGCACATCAGCGAACTGGCCGATCACAAGGTCGAAGACCCCGAAGAAGTCGTCAAGGTCGGCGACGAGATCGAAGTCAAGATCTTGCGAGTTGACACCGACGAGCGAAAGATCGGCCTGAGCCGCAAACGCGTTGAGTGGTCTGAAGATCAGGAAGAAAGCGCGGTGGAGGAGGAGCGAGCGAAAGTCTCCGAGCAACAAGAACTCAAAGGTGGCTTGGGCGACGGCGGCCCATTGATTCCCACCGAGTAGTCACCAGTTGCCCATCGCGAAGGACATCGAGCTTCCTCCCGCTGATTTTAAAAGCACTAACACACTCTGGAGCCATCCAGAGTGTGTTTTTTTATTGTCCATGCCCCAATAAACAACATCATCGAAGCACCCAGCATCTGCACGAAACCGTATAGCCGGTACAACACGCTGGTCGCTGTCCGAGCGTCAGCCAACTGGGCTGGCTAAAAATTGGGGTGTGCTCGGATTTGGAGCAATTGTTTCTGTTCCACAACATAATCTCTAGACGCGCTCCTTATCTCCGCTTCCGTCGGGCTGAGCCCGACGGAACGGTGAACAAGATTCTGCTTTGCTTTGCGTAAGATCTGTCCCTCGCAGCTTGATGTCGATTCCTATCGGGCTTATGGGCTCGGGAAGGACTACGGCAGTTAGCACTGCACTTCAGTGCGGGGACTCCCTTCATTC
The DNA here is from genome assembly GCA_041399105.1 of Pirellulaceae bacterium. Taxonomy (GTDB): domain Bacteria; phylum Planctomycetota; class Planctomycetia; order Pirellulales; family Pirellulaceae; genus Rosistilla. The sequence goes on from JAWKTL010000004.1 coordinate 53,437, forward strand.
AACTCAAAGGCATCACTTCGGATCACGCACGGTAAAACCTTCGCGGAACCTCATCTGAAGGCCAGACCGTGGCCGTTTCGACGGTTCGCTTGGAGCAGGTTGGGCCGAAGCAGGTTTTCAAGGCGACTGAAGAGAATCAGTAGTGAGATCGCAAGGCGTTATGAACGTCGGAGGATTCGCTTACGTAAATCCGCTGCCATCGCTTGCAATTGCTCCAACGCATGGCCTTCTAGAACGTTCACTTCGGTTACTGGTTCGCCGAGGATTTCCTGCAGAGTCTGTATCAATTCGATCTGGCCTTCCTCTCGTCCCTCATAGCGCCCTTCTTCGCGTCCTTCTTCTCGCCCTTCTTCTCGCCCTTCTTCTTTCGCGTCGATTAGGCCTGCTTGCAAGTCCAGAGCCGCTTTCTCTCGTGAATCGTACATCTGCCTTTCCTCTGTTATCTCGCGAATCGCGTTAAGCTCCCGTGTTGCCTGCAGGAATGCGAGCCCTGGAAGCAACTCACGCAACTCCTCTTCGCTATGTTCATGCGAATGCTTAATCCAATAGCACCATTGTTCCAGCAAACTTGCCTGAGCCAACGGGCGTTCGTCCTTATTGTACTTTGACAACTCCACGGTGTGAATCTCGATCGCATCCTGGAGTGCTTCCCCTGATTCCTTCTCCGTCAGTCGAAAATGATGATGCATCCGCAGATCAGGCCACAGGGGACGCATCAGCAAGCAGTTCGCCGATGAAATCGACGGCCATGCCTATCGCACGTGGTAAAACGATCCATTCCCCGGCGTCAGTTGATCGAAGTAAGCCTTGGCCGCGTAATAGACGGCTCGCTTGGCAAAGCTGGAAGATACAACCAACTGCACTTCAACGATAAACACCCGTTTCTGGGTATCGGTCGCTTTGACATCGACGCATATAAGTTTGGAGTCTTCGAATTCTTTCAACGAGAACGGGTTGAGAAACTCAACAGCGGCGATCGGTTTGGGCAAATCCAAGACCGAGTCGAGCAAACTGATCAGGCAAATCTCATTCCCAGGTTTGCCAAAAATCTTCTTGAAGGCGAAATCGATCCAGGCGCGAATCCCAATCCGGTTCGACATAACTTTCTCCTTAGTTGCTTGCACAATTGTAGCAATTCTCAAGCTGGTGGAGGCGATGCCGCCTCAATGGTGACAACGCGATCGAAAATCTCGCACCGAACCAATCTTACGCGACGCAATCCGTTCCTCCCCTGCGTCTGGTGACCAGTCTGCCCGCTAAGAAATGTTCTGATCGCGTTACCTCACAGATCGACCATCCGGCACCCTATTCGCGAACGCCCTGCTTTTGAAAAGGATCACTTTCGACGATAGCAAGCAGAAGCTCCAGCGATCGAAACTCGGAAGATTCCAACCGAGCGACGATCTTGTCGATGACGCATTTGTCGTAGTATTCCAGACCGCGACCCAAAGCATACGTCAGAAGCTTTTCCGTGAGGCAGCGGACGAACAGATCGCGGCGCTGCGTCGACAGCACGTTTCTCAAATCGCCGACGCCATTGATGGTGACGCCCCCTGGCAGTTCGCCGCGCGCGTCGACCGGTTGACCATCGGCTTGCTGTCGCCATCGGCCGATGGCGTCGAAATTCTCCAGCGCGAAGCCTAACGGATCCATCAACTGATGGCACGACGCGCACGCGGGGTTCTCGCGATGCTGTACGAGTCGTTCCCGCATCGTGCCGGTCAACTCGGCCCGTTCCAATTCGGGGACATTGGCCGGCGCGGGGGGCGGCGGTGTGCCAAGAATGTTTTCCAGAATCCATTTGCCGCGTTTCACCGGCGAGGTGCGCGTCGGATTGCTGGTCACCGTCAGAATGCTCGCTTGCGTTAGCAATCCGCCCCGCATCCCTTCGTCAAAGCGAACAAATTGAAACTCATCCCCCATAATCCCCTTGATGCCGTAATACTTGGCCAATGGTTCATTAACGTATGTGAAGCGACCGTCCAGAAATTCCGTGATCGGTCGATCGTATCGAACGATGGCGGCAAAGAAGGTCAAGGTTTCGCGGCGCAAGAGCTGCTTCAATTCGTCGTTGAACTCCGGAAACTGTTTCTCATCAGGGGCCGCTTTATCCAAGTTGCGAAGCTGTAACCATTGGCTGGCAAAACTGTCGATCATCCATGTTGATCGCGAGTCTTTGATCAAACGAGCGACTTGTTCGCGCAGCACTTGCGGACGACGAAGGGTCCCGTTGTACGCCAAAGCGAACAATTCGTCATCGGGCATGCTGTTCCACAGAAAGTAGGACAAGCGCGATGCGAACTCGTAATCGTCTACCGACGGATAAACACCCGCGTCGTTAGGCTTCCGAGGTTGCTCCACCTTGTAGATGAAATGTGGCGAAACGAGAACGGCTTGAAACGCGACCTGCATGCTTTCATCGAAGCTTCCGCCATCGTCGCGAACCGCCGCAGCCAAGCGACTCAGCTTGTCGACCTCTTGCCGGGTGGCGGGACGACGGAACGCACGACTTGCAAAACGCTGTATCACCTTCACCGACGCGTCCTCCGCGGACACCTTCGGGCCTGGCGTGGCGAAGATCAATTTGCGATGCGATTCGGGGAGCGGACCTTCCACTTTGGCGGCAACGTCTTGCGACTTGCCCGCCAGTTCGACGCGAGCGATGTACAGATTTCGATCCGCTCCCTTCTGGTCTCCTTTTGCCTCACGATAGAAGTCGTTGATGAAGGTAAAGGAAAGTTTGTGCGTCCCTTTCTTCAATTCAACCGGAAATGTGTAGTCCGTCGTTTCGGTGGCTGGGACGTCAAGAATCTTCAGTTGCTTGTCATCGAGTTTGACTTCGATTTTGGCCGGTTCGTCCCCGGCTTGATCTCCATAAGCCTTGATTGTCAATTCGTATTTCGCATCGAACGGAATCGATTCTTCGAGATGGACTTCGCCGTGTGAATACAACAACAGCCGACCTTCCGAAACCCCGTAGCGTTCCGCATTGACAAGCGAAGCCCCATCGCGAGCGAGCTGAAAGATCTGGATCGGATCCGGGGTCTTGATCGCCTGCCCCATAATCTCTTCGGCCGCCTCCAAGTACTTTTCCATCAACAATGGCGGCAACGAAAGGACGTCGCCAATGTTGTCGAATCCGTAGCCGACATCATCCCCCGGAAAGCCCTTGGCGGGAACGTAATCAATGCCCGTCAGTTCGCGTATCGTATTGCGGTACTCACTGCTATTCAGACGCCGCAAGGTGATTTGCCCCGGATTCACGTTCGGGCCGCAATCAATGGAGTTCGCGATCCGATCGATCAGTTGCGACATCCGTTCCCGCTGCGCATCGGGCAACTCCATCGCGTCTGATGGCGGCATCACGCCGCTCCGCACCTGACGCAAGGCACGCATCCACAACTCGCGATCGCGACGAAAGGCGTCGATCGCGCCGGGAACGTTCAAGACGACATCCCCTTCCGCCGAATCGCTGTTATGGCAATCCAAGCAGTACGTCTTCAGCAGCGGTTGCAGGTCGGTCTGCAACGCATCTTGAAGATCATCGGCTGATGAGACCACTGGGATTCCGCCGACCGCGCAATACAAAGCCGTCAGGAAAACGAGCCCCATCGCCCGCTGATAGAACTTGTTGGGCCTAGAGCGACCACGTCGCAAGATCAACTGAAAAACATTATCGCAAGATAACATCAAACGCGTTCACTATTGATAAAAACTAAACCAGCTTTGTCACGCCCGGCACGGCGAAGGCGGGTTCAGGCAGCTCCGATTCCCATGTCAGCTCTTTCGGAAACAAGTCGAGCGACGACTTCTGCGTGACGAAATCCCATGTCACGCGTTGCCCGGTGTATGCGGCCAACCGACCCATGACGGCCGTCAACGAACTGTCGGCGGTCTGTTTGAGTTCGACAATCGGTTGTCCATTACGGATCGAATCGATCAAATCGCGATGTTCTTGCTTGTAGGCATCGGCGATGCTTCCGTCCATCTTCCAAAGCTCTTTCCCCGTCGAATCGACGATCCGCGAACCACCGCTCATCGCGTCGATATAACAGGTCGCCTCGGAACCGAAGATGACATTGCCGTTGTCGCCGGAAGTCCCTGGAATTTGACGACACATGAAGGAAAGAACGCGATTGCCGGGATAGACATAATCGAGCGACATGCTGTCCCACATCTCGCTGTCAGCCGGTCGGGTGAAACGCCCACCACTTCCGTAAGCCGATTCGGGAGGGGAGTTCATGACCCAGTTGATGGTGTCGATATTGTGGACCGCCTGCTCGGTGATCTGATCTCCCGAAAGCCAGATGAAGTGCATCCAATTGTTGAGTTGATACTCCGCGTCACTCATCTCTTCACGGCGGTTCTTGTACCAGATTCCAGTTGAACAATATCGGCTGGTCGCACTGATGATGTCACCGATCATGCCGCCGCGAATTTTTTCGACGGCACCAATGTAGTTCGTCTGCCGACGATATTGCGTGCCGGTAACGATCGACGTACCGTTCTTTTCAGCCAGTTCGTGAGCCTGCAAGCAGATCCGATAGCCGGCCGGATCGACACATGATGGCTTCTCAGCGAACACGTGTTTTCCCGCCTGTACCGCTTCGAGAATATGATAGGGTCGGAAGCCGGGTGAGGTTGTCAACAAGACGACGTCGACATCAGGGTCCTCCAAAACCTTCTTGTATGCATCCAGGCCAGCATGCATTTTCTCGTCCTTCAAGGCGATCTTATCGGGATGACGACGACTGATCTGCGATCGCATGGCCTGGTTTTTTTCTGGATACAAGTCGGCGGCGGCGATCACGCTGACATTCTCGTTGATCGAAAGCGAATCGTTGATCGCCCCCGTGCCGCGTCCACCACAACCGACGATGCCGATGTTCACCTTATCCTTCTTCGTCGGCTCTTCGCTGTGAACCATGGAGGCGGTAGCGGCCGCAACCGTACCGGCAACAGCCGTTTGTTGCAGGAACGCACGTCGGCTTGATCCCTGGGAAGGATTGATACGATCGGCATTTTGACAGGTCGTCGATTCAGCTTGCTTGGTCATCGTTGATTGTGCTTTGTCTTCATGGAGGGTAAACGGGCGGGAAACCATCCCTATATCAACTATGAACGCGTTTGATGTTATACCGTGCGTGGTCCGAAATGATGCCTTCACGTTAAATGAAGCGAATCACCTCATTTCTGACCACGCGACGTCTATCTTACGCCAATGTCTCTCAGTTGATCTTGCGACGTGGTCGCTCTATGAGTGTAATCACAGTGGATGGCCGATTCGATCATTCGAAATCGTTAGTTCGCAGTATAACCCGAACGGAAGCAGCATTCCAAGCGACCAGCAAGTCGGCTAGGTGGGAATCGAGACCAATTCGTTATAAACACCTTCGATATGATGGGCTTCGATTCGCGATTGGTCTTCGGCGTAGGCGACCATCAACCCGAGGTCGCACAGTCGATTGATACGCCGCGGAACGCCCGAACTGCGAAGCTGGACCGCTTCGATTGCCTCAGGTGAAAAGATTGCGTCGATGTCCCCTCCGACAGCCGCCAAGCGATGCTGGATGTAACCGGCGGTCTGCTCCAGCGACAGCCGCTGAAGCACGCATTTCACGGAGACACGTCCGTCGAGAGCTTGATTGTGTTCGACGAGACCGATCAGTGAAGGATGCCCCACCAGAATCAGCGTCCAGGCGGATTCCGCTTCCGGGACGGTCGCGTTCACGTTCAACAACAATCGCAACGTCTCGAGCTGTTGCGGATCGGTCAACAAGTGGGCTTCGTCGACAATCAAGACTGCATGCTTCTTGGCCTCCACGTTCTTGCGGAGGAACTGCTCGATCCGCCCCAGCGACGATCGCATCGGTTCGGTGTCCGGTCCGGTCGTCCCAGTCCATTGGTCGGCGATGTAACTGAGCAATTGTTCGCTGGGTAGTGTCGGGAAGACGACCTGCGCGATCGGCGCGAAATCCTCGGGTAACTGATCGACGAAGCTGGACAACAGGATCGATTTTCCCATGCCGCTGTCGCCGCACAAGACCGCCGCGCTGCGACGATTCTCGACACCGTAACGCAGCTTCAACAAGCCGGTCTGATGGACTTCGGAGGGATAATACAACGCGTCGTCCGACCAATTCTCGAACGGGCGTCGTTTCAGATTCCAATGACTTTCATACATGGCGTGCCGTTCCTGTTGAACGATTGAAGTTGAACATGTTCGAAGAATCGTCCGCGTCGACCCTCGGCGCGTTCGATATCAATGATGAACGCAATATACGTCGCGTAGCCGAAAATGAGGTGATTCGCTTCACGTAAGGCAAAAGCATCACTCCACCACGCACGGTATATACGTTGCGTAGCCGAAACTGAGGCGATTCGCTTCATAAGGCAAAAGCATCACTCCAGACCACGCACGGTATACTTCGCGTAGCCGAAAATGAGGTGATCGCTTCATGAAATGCAAAGCATCACTCCAGACCACGCACAGAAAAATGTTGTTTTGCCACCAAACGGTTTCAATTGAGCTTGCGAAATGGTCGCGTTAGGCGACATCGGAAAAGTTCTCAATCAGACCGATATTCTCAATTCCGACGGCCCGAATGCGACGAGCATACGAACCGAGGGTTTCTTGATCGATGCGACGCATGTCTTCAACCAATACGACGGCATCGAAAAGCTCGTCGCTCAGCGGAATCGAAAGATTGAAGCTTGAATGTTGCAATGGTCCAAAATCAACGACAATCAAATCGAAGTGATGAGACAGTTGCTCCATCAGCGTCGCCGCCGTTTGATCGACGTTCTTTAATTGCTCGGGAGCCTTTGGTTTCAGCGGAAACAAACAAAAACTTTCCTTCAGCGAAACGATCGCGGCTTCCTCCACGGAAACGCCGTTGCCGATGACTTCGATCCAATCGTTGGCGATCTCCAACTTCAGTTGTTCCGCCAACGCCGGGTTCTCTGTGTCCGCATCGACCAACGCGACGCGAAGCCCCGAGGCGATCGCCGATTGCGCCACGGCGATCGCCACGGTGGAGCGTCCTGTTTTGCGATTCTGGCTGGAGACGGCGAGCGAACGCAGCCCTTCGCGACTGGCGCGTTCGAGCTGTTCACCCATTGGCTGCAGATGTTCCTGAAGCAATTGCCCCGCCGTTTCGGGAATGATGAATTCGTCAACTTCCCAAACCGCGGAAAACCCCGATGGCAATGGAATCGACGCGCGAGATGTCGCTGTGGGTTCAAGCTCCTTCATGGACGATGGGACGCCGGATGTCGCAGGCTGCGTCGTCGCGTTATACGTCGCGTGGTCAGAAATGAGGTGATTCGCTTCATTTAACGCGCGGGCATCATTTCGGACCACGCACGGTATAACTTCCATCTTCCCAGCAACGCGGTTGGGCGGGGGCGACGGTGACTCGACCTTCAACGATTGCAGTTTCCGCGTCCATGCGTCGTACGCAGTCGTCCCAGGTTGGATGTTCAGCTTGACACGTTCGTGATGATTTCCGCGTCCGCAGCCTCTGGCGAATGAGAGCTTGGGATCGAATGAGCATCTTGGATTTGGACAATCGGTTGAGCTGTTCGTGTTCCCCAGCGGCTCATGCGTCCGATTGGACGGCGGTTCGACAGGTGGGGGAGCAACCTCGGTTGCGACCTGAGCGTTTGGACTCGCACTTTTTGAATTGAAGTGAGGCCCGGAAATCGGTTGAACTTGGTCGTGCCGAAGTTGTGTGCCGTCAGGTTCGTCAATCCACTGAGCGACCGTCGGCTCCGATTGCGGTTCACTCGAACGAAGTTGCGGCACCCGTTTCGCGTAGGCCTTCTGAAATGCTTGATCGATACTGGTACTCATGTATGCCTTCCTGAAGACGGTGTTATCGATTCGGGTAGTACGGTTGGGCGTTGCCGTAAGGGGACTGACTTGGATTCCCAAAATTGTCGGTCGCGCCGACGGGTTGCTGGACGCCTTGAGGCTGAGTCTGTCCGTATCCATATTGCGGAGCATAGCCCGCTGACTGGCCGTAGCCTGTCGCTTGACCATAAGCTGCCGTTGGGCCGTAGCCTGTAGGTTGCCCATTAACAGGCGGTTGGCCGTAAGCTTCCGGCTGACCGAACGAATTGGCGGGATCGCCGTAGTAAGGTGCGTATCCCGGCGCAACTTGCGGGTTATTGCTTGCTCCCGCGATACCTTGTTGCTGCGGCAAACCTTGTTGCTGCGGCATTCCTTGCTGCTGCAGTGCCTGTTGCTGCTGCATCCAAGTCGCATACGCCTGCTCGTAACCTTGTCCGGGTGTATAAACGGGCATCGACGGTGGCAATGCCTGACCTTCGTTGACCATCTGTTGTTGCATCGCGGAGTACGGTGGATAAGGTTGTTGGTTCAATGGACTTGGCTGAACCGGATCGGTCGGGTAGTTAAACTGATTGGCCGACGTCATCGGATTCTCTGTCGGAATCGGGTTTCCGCTGCTTGGTTGCTGGTACCCGACCGACATTGCGTTGCGGTCGATATATGCCGACCAGTCGGTGATCGCGTGCGGGGTGTCGGTTCGCGCATAGTTCGGATTCACATTCGTGCTTGTGGCGATCTTTTCGACTGCGGAACCGGAAGTCGTCGGCTCCGCCGGCTGTTTGAAATCGCTCGTTCCTTGAGCGTTTCCTTCCGCCGATGTTCGCTCGTCGGTTGCAAGATTGGCCTCCGCATCGACGTTGTTAACCGTATTTGTGGTCGTCGATTCGGCAAGATTCGGCAGCGCCAAGTCTTCGTTGACCGGTTCACTGTTCGTTGATGTTTTCGCCATTTCAGGCATCGGGAAGGACGGAAGCTCCCGATCCGATGGACTGGCATCCAAATGGTCCAAGCTGTCGATTTCGTCAATCGAGTTGATCTTCGGCAAACCCGTTTCCATCTCGTCCGCATGCAACGCGGATTGCGGCTTTCTGCCGGTGTTTGCCGCATTCAACGTTGGCTGGACGTTACCATTGGTCGGCTTGAACGTATCCGCCGACGGATAGGAAGCGACGGCCTGTGCGGTGTCGGACGACGGCTCCGGCGATGCATCGGTAACGTGAAAGTCGACGAAGTCTTGGTCGGGATGCTCCGCTGTCTCGGCGAGCAAAGATTCTTGGGAGACGGGTGGGATGTCGTTGGTTGCCATGATGGCGACGGTCGCGACCGCAAGAAACAGCAGAATCAGCACCAAGCGAGAGCCAACCGTTTCCATCCACGATCGTCCCGCCGGTTCATCAATGCGGGGCAACTCAGGCAACTCGTCGTAAGTTGGAATACTCGTCGCAAGTTCGGACGAACGCGTGGTATCGGAATCGACTTCGGCTTCTTCGTCCGCATCGACGTTCTCCTGCTGTAAACCAACCGTGCCGCTGACATTCCTTGGCCGCTCTTCAAGAGCGTCGGGAACGCTGTCGTCACCTGCCGGTGGATCGACCCTGGAAGGAGCGACTTGAGGCCCCTTCGCTTCCGTGCCTTCCAAGCCGGACGATTGGTTCTCGCCCCGGTCCTTCTTTAAGTGAAGTGATTCGATTTCATGGCCGGGATCGATCCGTTCATAGCTCGGTTCGGGCGAACCCGGATGCGACAAGATTGGCTGCTTGGGCGGCGGGGCATCGTCCCGACCTCCCTCCGTGGCGACCTGAGGTTTCGGTAACTCCTGGTGACCGAGATCCGTGCGACTGACGTTGGGAAGGCGAAACAAAGTCGGCATCGATTCAGCTTGATTGCTCGATGCTGTTCGGGGCCGCTTCACAACATAAGTATTGGACGTAGACGTCATCTGGTCGATCCTCGACACTCGGCCAATGGCCTTCCTTGAATTTGCTGTCAAACGCATCGATACGATTACGCCGACACAACAGTTCCTCTTCAATCGGTATCGGGTATCGATTGTGAGGATCTTGAATAATTTGACGAATAGCGAAAAGGTACCGGTCAGGCAAGATCGATCGGCTGATCTAGAGCATCAATATCCACCTGCTTCGATCGGGCAAGCCGCTCCGCGACCAAAGGCCCTGAAATAGCGATCCGCTAGCCCCAGTTTCCAACTTGGGGAAGTGGCTCAACAAGAAAGGTTTTGATTTCGAGGCCAATTCAGATACATTTGATTGCTAAGCTTCCTGTCGATGGCATATCGAGCACCTTAAGCACCTCGGCAAATAATCGTTGCTGAAGGTTGATCCATTCCCTCCCACGAAGCGAGCATTGCTGTGAACAGATTTCTTCGATCTCCTCATCTCGGCGGATGGCTCGCGATCTTCAATGGCACTGCGTGGGTCGCGTTGATCTCAGCGAGTCGACTTCAAACGTTGCCTGAGCCCGTACTTATGACGGTTGGATTGATTCTGTCCTTTCCCATTGCCCTTCCCTTTTTTGTGCCAAAAACGCATGCTCCAACAGTTGAGGAAACGATTATCACCTGCATCGCAATTGGCATTAATTCGCTGGCGTGGGGATACGGTGTGGCTTGGCTTTGGTATCACGTTACCATCAGTCGTTCGCTTCGTCGTCTTCTTTATTTAATGACGGTGATCGCAATTGGACTCGGAATTTGGCGGCTATTGATCCGCTAGCCGCATCGAACGCGTGATGGACTGGATGCGGCTATGCAAGCAATCCTTCGATAACGTTGCCGGGTTGACCATCGGTAAGGGTTTGATCGCGATTGCTGCGATTGAAAGTAAGCTGCTGATGATCGAGTCCGAACAGGTGCAGCAGGGTCGCGTGATAATCGAAGTGGTTGACAACGTCGTCGACAGCATGGTGACCCCATTCGTCGGTTGTCCCGTGAACGTGGCCACCGCGAAAGCCGCCACCGGCAACCCACATGCTAAATCCGTAGGTGTTGTGATCACGACCGATCTTTTCCGGTCCGGCATCATTTTGAATGACCGGCAGTCGTCCCATTTCGCCGCCCCAGTGAACGACGGTCGAATCGAGCAACCCTCGCTGCTTCAAATCCTTCACCAACGCGGCGCTGGGACGATCGACTTTTCGACACGCCGCAGGCAGATTTCTGACAATGCTGCCGTGACTGTCCCACAGTTGGTTTGCCGTGTAGACCTGCACGAAACGGACGCCTCGCTCAATCAAACGCCTTGCGATCAAGCACCGACTCCCGTATTCAGCCGTCTCTTTCTCGTGCATGCCATACATCTCCTGCGTCGCCTGACTTTCTTGGCTCAGATCCAGCGCATCGGTTGCGGCAATCTGCATTTTGGCGGCCAACTGGTAACTGGCAATTCGGGCTTGCAGGTCATGTTGTCCCGCTCGCTGAGCCGCGTGTCGCTCGTTCAGCGATTCCAAGAACTCGAGTGCTCGCTTTTGCGCCGAACCTTTCAGATGAGGCGGCGGCGTCAAATCGAGAATCCTCGGCTCCGTCGGTCGAACGACGGTTCCCTGGTAGATGGATGGCAGCCATCCATTGGACCAGTTTTCGACGCCTAGAACCGGCAATTGTCCGGGATCAATCAACGCCATGAATGCGGGCAGATTGTCCGCTTCGCTTCCCAAGCCGTAAGTCAACCAGCTTCCCAATGAAGGACGCCCCTCGGTGATACGACCGGTCTGCAGAGCACGAATCGACTGCCCATGATTGTTCACTCCGGTTTTGGTCGATCGGATGAGACAAATGTCATCGGCGATCGAGCCGATGTGAGGAATCAATTCGGACAACTCCATGCCGCATTGGCCTTGAGGCGCGAACTTCCACGGCGAGGCGAATACCTTTGAACTCGCTTGCGCGGCGTTGTCGTACTTAATCTTGCCGGGAAATGCCTTCCCGTCCCATTTCGCCATCTCCGGTTTCGGATCGAACATATCGTGGTGACTGGGACCACCCTGCATCCACAGCGAGATCATCGATGTCGCTTTGGCGGGCTGCGGCGGCAGCTTGGGAAGCGTGTCGAACGACTGTGCCTCCAAGATTGGCTGCTTCGGCTTCGCGGCAACCTGCTGCTGATTCAACATCCATGTTAGCGCCACCGATCCGACACTCATCGCGCTGGACGCCAGAAAGTGCCGTCGAGACGACATGTCATCAATAAATTGCTGCTTGTTCATGGCTGATCAATCGACGTATAAGAATTCGTTGGAACTTAATAACATCTGACACAAGACCGCCAATCCCTCCTGGCGCGCCGAGCGTACCGGAGACGTCTTTGCGTCGGCTTTATACTCCGGCAGGGACTCAAAAATCGAAGTCTGTTCTTGAACAAGCGTCTTGGCCATTTGAAGTTCCTCCGCATCGGCGGGGCGAGAATAAATCAACGTCCAAGCCTCGGCGACCTGCCGGTCCAAATCGCCCTCCGCTTCCGCTTCGAGTCGTTCGGCGAGCCATCGTGAAAAGCTGAGCACTTGATCGCTGTTCATCATCAGCAGCGATTGCGTTGAACTGGTCGATGGTCTTCGGCGATCGCAATTGGGAGACATGATCGGCTGGTCGAAAGCTTCCAGAACGCTCAATGGGCGACTTCGCCGCACCTGAACATAGACACTCCGACGCAGGTCCTCCCCCTTCATGTCGACGACAGCGCCGGGGCGTCCGGCATCACTGTTCTCAATTCCGATGACGAATCGTCCCACAGTGTCGGCCATCACCGGAACCGCCGGACCGAACGGCCTGTTGTTGATTCGATCGGTCAAGGCCAACATGCTGTCGCGAATCACTTCCGCGTCCAGACGCGTCATCTCCGCTCCGCCATACCACTGATTGTCGGGATCGGCCGCGATCAACGCGGCGTCATCGCGCAGGGCTTGCCGCCAAGCAGTGGATGTCAGAATCAATCGATGGATATGTTTGACGCTCCAACCCGATTCGACAAACTCCGTCGCCAGCCAATCGAGCAACTCGGGGTGGGTCGGTTTCTGACCGAGTACTCCGAAGTCGTTCGGTGTCGTCACCAGCCCCCGTCCGAAATGATGCATCCATATCCGATTCACGATCGCGCGGGCCGTCAGCGGATGGTTCCGATCGGTCAAGCGATGGGCAAAGGCCAGTCGACGTCCCGTCGTCTTCAATGCGGCATCGTCACTGGGTATCTCGCTCAGCCCCGCCGTGTGCGAAATCACCGACAAACCGGCCGGTTCGAGTTCCTGTTTGGGTTGCTCGTGGTCGCCGCGGCTGAACAGATTCGATTTCGGAACGCGTCCGGGAACTTCCGTCAATGCGCGAACAAAGCCCTCCTCCGGCTTGGTGTTTCGCAAATCGGTCGCCTCTTTCGCCATCGCCTTAATCTGATCGGACGCCTTGCGATCATACAGATACAACGAACCGGCGGTGACATTCAGTTTCGGATACTTCTTGATCACATCCTTCTGCTCGTCCGTTCGGTCTTTCTCGGCGGTCTTGTGAGCGGCGCGTGCGACATCGTGCAGTTCTTCGGGAATATCCTTCAATTGCTTCTCGAACGTGGCGTCAATAAATTCTTGTTGCTTCGCCAGCCGCACGGCATCAAGCTTCTTCGCCTCCGCTTCGATTCTGGCTGCTTCGGCGCGCAATGGATCGGTATACAGCGACACCAGTCGCTGTTGCGGATTGCGCCACTGACGCCAGTCCAACGCCGGGTCGAAGATCGCGCGGAAGCGGTAATAATCCTCGTGCGAAATCGGATCATATCGATGATCGTGACACTGAGCGCAACCGACGGTCATCGCCATCAGGGACGACGAAACAATCTTGATGGTGTCCGCAATGGTTTCGTTCCGGGCGACATTCGCATCGGGAACCGCTCCGCCGGTGCCATCGGGGGCCATCCGCAGGAAGCCGGTCGCCGTCAGCAGCTCCGCGTCGTGCGGGGACAGATTGTTCATCGGGCTGGTGATCATCTCGTCACCGGCGAGTTGCTCGCGGATGAACTGGTCGAACGGCATGTCTTCGTTGAACGCATTGATCACATAATCGCGATACCGCCACGCATGGGGACGGACCGCGTCGACATCGTTGTACCCCTCGCTGTCCGCATATCCGGCGACGTCCAGCCAATGCCTCGCCCATCGTTCGCCGTACCGTTCGGATCCCAACCATTGGTCGATCTGCTTTCGCCATGCCTCCGCATCGCGATCGGCAACAAACCGCCGCACATCCTCAGGTTTCGGCGGCAGTCCTAACAGATCGAAAGAAAGACGCCGAATCAATGTTTCGGGTGTTGCACGACGACTGAACCGAAAACCCTCCCGCTCCAATCGAGAAAGCAGAAACGCGTCGATCGGATTGGAAACCGCCGCTTGATCCGTGACGCTTGGCACCGGCGGTCGAACGATCGGCTGCAATGACCAATGCTGCAGTTCCTCGTGCGTAAAGAATGGTGCGTCTTGAAGCGCGTCGGGCTCGGGACGCAGCGTCTTCGCGCCATCGGCGATCCAGCGACGGACCGTTTCAATCTCGTCGGCGCTGAGCAGTTTGCTCTCATCAGGAGGCATCTCGCCATCACGCAACCTTTGATAAAGCAGACTCTGTTCGGGGCTGCCGGGTACGATCGAGGCCCCCGAATCGCCCCCCGCTTGCATCCAGCGAACCAACCGCAGATCAAGCGAACCGCTTACATCCTCTTCTTCGCCATGGCAATGGAAACAATGCGTCTTGAAAATGGCTCGCACATCGGTTTCAAAGTGGACGACGTCCGGCGACGGGCTGTCGGCATCCTGAGCGCACATCGACCGAATCGTTGTCAGCGCAAAGAGGATGAAGATCAATGATTTTGGTAGCATCGTAAGCCAGGTGGGTTAAGGTTCGAGGCTGACGGAAGGAGCATCCAACATCCGTAGGGCTCCAGGCGGGCACTTCCTATTATGACACACTTCGGTTGCACTTTAAAGCCTGTTCGATGTTGTAATTGTCTCTGCCAAGTTGCCCTGCAAGATTCAGGCGGCGAAATGCGATTCTCGGAATCGCATGAAGCACCTGATCCCTAACTGGCGTACTTGACGTTGCTCGGCGATTATGGGCGTGGACCGTCGAACGGATGTCCAACCCGAAACGGGCTATGCTCAAAAACATGTGCATCGGTGGTTAGTACTGTTAGAACGGAAGAGAATTCCGCTATGATTGGAGCTAGCAAGGTTGTCCGTTGTCTACCAAGAGTGCAGGCAAAACGGGGATGACACACGAAATCATCGAGGTGCGAAGGATGCGAAAGGGATACTCAAATCGGTTGTGGTTTGATAACATGCCAATTGAGCAAGTTAAGTTGAATCCTAAGTCGCGGGATCGGATGGTTTCCGTTCTGCGAGTGTTGCAGCAAGCGTACGTTGACCGAGAGCTCGCCGATCGGATTCTCGGTTTGGTCGCTGCCGACATCGACGACAACACCCAGACCGACAACGAACGCTCGGTTATGGATTGCTGGCACATCGTTGTGCTGGCCGCTGTTTGGTTGCGCTGCATGCTGACATACGATCGGTTGCAGGACCTAGCCGAGAACCACCGTAATCTGCGAGCGATTATGGGGTTGGGCGACGGCGATGAAATGGAATTCAACGAGCGAACGATTTGCGACAATCTCAGCCTGCTGAAGCCCGAAACGATCGCCGAGATTCGTCATTTGATCGCTGGTGAAGGGCATCAAATTTAGCAGGATGCCCTTGAAAAGCCTTGGGCCGATTCGTTCAGAATGGAAATCAATATCCAGCGAGCATCTTGCTTTGCAGATCGCCAACGTGGACCAAGCGATTCGCTGTGGCGAAGAGTCGACGCGTGGAGCTGTCTGTTTCTCAACGTCTCCCGTTCGGCCATGCCGTCTCGCGATTTGACGGAGTGCGCTCGGGCTGCGAATCATCATCGAAGGCATCGAGACATCAATTCAACAGCCGAACGACTGTCGACTCAGAAACCGCCGCTCGCAAAAAAGCAAAACCCGTCGCGTTCGAGCGGATGATCAGCCATTGGAGCTTGCCTTTGACGCCATCCAGCATCCAATGAAACAGAACGCCGCACCCACAAGCTCCAGCGTCGCGAATCCAACGTGCATCGCGGAGAATCCATCGGCAACCAGCCCGACCATTCGCCCACTTGCCGAACCCAGCAGCGGCAGACCGCCGATCAGCAACGACGCAAACAGCTCTCCGCGCCGCCAAAGGACGATCATCGCAAACGCGATCGCCAGTTCGACACCTCCATAAAACGCACGCACCTCGGTCAACATCGCGGGCGTGGATTCAGCCGCACTAAAAGCCGACAACAATGCTGATGGATTCGATCCCAGCCAAATCGCGAACCCAGCCCAAATGACGGCCGTGACAAAGATGGCGATGGTGGGAAATCGGTTATAGCTCAACAAATCGTGCGACCCTCCTCTTACAATAATGATCGTTCAGTACAGCAATTCGATCCAGCGGTCTTCGGCTGCCAAATTGGCTTTCAATTCTTGCCACGCTTTCTCTGAACCAGCCTGACTCTAACGCATTTTAAGCCCAAGTCTTTCCGTTCATTGACGCGGAAACTAGAAGATTTTCGAGCCAGTTTTCGGAATAACATAGATTGCTAAGTTGGTGTGCAGGACAGCTGTGCGAGCGTTCCACGTTCGCCCGAACTGCGTAGGGCACGAAGTTAACCATCAATGCCCACCCACGCAAGCGACGCTCACTGGACGTATGGTTGCCGTGAAGTCCACGGCCAGAATAAATCAGTCGAGTCATGCGATTCATTAGCCGATCAACTTGATTGCTCGTACGGTAACAGTCGTCATATTTGAACGCTTGACGATATTGACTGGATCGCTTCCAAAGTTTCGCCGTCATTTCCGAAATCGATTGAGACCATTGCTTGGATTCAAACCACTTGCGAAAAGCCTTCATTCGACGGTCAAACATTTGGATGTTCGTGGAATGGTAGATTTCCCAAATTCGTTCGTGTAGTTCGTGTTCACTGCGTCCGCGATCACGTACCTTCAGAAAACCATGTAAGAAACATAGGATGGTCACAATGCCTGGAAAGAGCGTGGTAAACGCATTTTGAGTTGAAAACCAGCCATCTGTATTTACAGTTTTGGGTTTGTAGGATTGGTCAAGTGAAACCGCTTCCTTTTGGAAAACGCCGTAAGCCTCTGTTAAGCTTTTGTCATTTGCTTGATCGGTTAAGGCGACGCCCAGCAGGCAACCTTTCGCAGCGGTCGTGGCGACGTAGCCCTTTTCGCCTCGCCAATGAGCGTGGTGTTCGTCAGCCGCAAGATGCTCAGGAAGAGCCTCCCGTCTTCGAACCGTCGTTCCGACAATTGAGTTTCGCCCGAGTCGCTGTTGTTGCCGCAACCAAAACACCTGCCCATCGAAGCGCGGTCGCTTGATTTGACGTCTCCGCAGCTCAAGCGAGTGAGCTATGCGGCGGGGTACTAAGCAGGTTTATGTAAGTGTTTCAGCATAACGTTCCATTGATGGCATATAAGAAACTTCTCCGATTCTATTTATGGCTGTTGTGAGTGAGTTAATGAGTGAGGAAAGGCTTCCCCAAGCTGACAGCGGAAGCGCGTGGTGCTTTAGCTTCTTCCAAAGCCGTTCGATGGCGTTTAGCTCAGGACTGTATGTGGGAAGATAGTACAAATGAAGACCTTTGAGCGCCCATTCTCTCGTCTTTTCATCAAACCTCAGGCTGCGATGGATTGACGCATTATCCAGGACGACAGTTGTTGGATTCTTGATAAGGTTGCTGTAGTCGTCCATCACGGATATGACTGTCTCTGTTGTTACCGTTCCGCGATGGATGTAGGCATGTGTTTCGTTGGACTGTGATTCAAATCCCAGAACCTGTACGCTTTGGCGACCATTGCCGCTCGGAATCTCGAACCGTTCTCCCCGACGGTACCAACCGTACGGCAGGACGCTACTGAGAGAAAATCCGATCCGGCCTCATCAAAAAACACAACCTCGCGTTCGGGCTGCTGGATCATTCTTTCGATTTCTTCACGAGCAAGGCGAAATGCGTTTTCGTCCCGTTTTTCCCGCAGACTGCGTCTGGGACGCTTCCAGCTACGACCGAGACGACGTGCATATCGACGCATGGCGTTTTGCGATATTCGTTTTCCGGTTCGTAGTTTCAGTTCGGCTAGTACTTTGGATGGTTGGTTGGGATAAAGATCAAACAGTTCGTCGAGAACCCGTAGTTCTTGGTCATTTAAGACGGGTGGCGCACCTGGTCGTTCACGATCCTGCAGTGCCGCAGGCCCTCCGTTGTCAAAGCGGTCGATCCAACTGGCGACGGAGTTGCGATCGACGCCAAGCATGTCAACGATCTGGCGAATTGATTTGCCACGATCACTGAGTAGTATGGCGTGCGCTCTGAGTCGAGTGTAGTGACAGTGATGTGACTGCCACATTTTCGTCAAATCGTCTCGTTGCTGTTGATCGTTGATTTCGGCAAACTTTGATGATGGTCGGGCCATGAACGATTCTCCGTCTTCGAGTTAGACGGGCGGACACTCGCTAGCAATCAGGCAAGAAAGAGCCCTTCACGCATGCTAGCATTTTGGCAAGCTGTCCCATCGAAACGTCAGTGAAAAATGCGGGCCAATTATGCTAAATTATTTGCATTTACCTGCTTATCGTCGCCGGGATCGGGGAAGACAACGCTGCTCGAATCGACCGCGCGACACTTGGCTGGCCGAAATACGATGGCGGTTTTGGTCGGCGACTTGGAGACGGACCGCGATGCACAGCGGCTTAGCCCGCTCGTGCCGACGGCTCAGTTGACAACCGGCGGGGCGTGCCATCTGGAGCTACCTCTGGTGCGTCGCGGGTTGGATGCGATTGGCGACCCGCAAGTCGATTTTCTTTTCATCGAGAATGTGGGCAATCTTGTCTGCCCCGCATCGCACGACTTGGGCGAACATTTGCGAGTCGTCTTGGTAAGCACGACCGAAGGTGATGACAAACCGGGAAAATATCCGAAGATGTTTCGCACCAGCCAGACGATGCTTGTCAGCAAAACAGACTTATTGCCCCATGTTCCCTTTTCGATTTCGGCGGTGACGGCCGATGCGCGACGGATTCAACCTGACTTGAACGTTTTCGAAGTTTGCGCGATTGACGATACCGGGATCGCGGCGTGGTGTGAGCACCTTCGGCGGGAGCGGACGGCGAGGCTTGCCGAATATCAATGAACACTACCGGAACAACAGTTCTCCGTGCGGCAAGAAGCTTGACTTTGACCGGTCATGTGCAAGGGATGGGGATGCGCCCCGCGATCGTTCGTTTTGCGAACTCTTTGTCGCTCGCCGGTTCCGTCGTCAATACGAACGACGGAATTCAAATACACATCGAAGGACTTCGTGACGCCGTCGAGCGGTTTATTGACGGCTTGCAGGCACAGGTTCCGTCAAACGCTGTGATTGAAACATGCCGCTGCAATCATGCGTCAGTGAAAGGCTTGAATGCATTCATCGTCAAACAGGAAACCGGCTTGACAAACACAGCGGCGATTTCGGTTCACATTCCGCCCGATCTGGTCCTTTGCGAATCATGTCGTGAAGAGGTGGCCGATGCGAATGATCGTCGTTACGCCTATCCATTCACCAGTTGCACCGATTGTGGTCCACGCTATTCGATGATTGAGCGAATGCCGTACGATCGGATGCACACGAGTATGGCTCAATTTCCGTTGTGCGACACTTGCGTCCAAGAATACGATTCGCCGACAGATCGCCGATTTCAAGCCCAGTCGAATGCATGTCCAGACTGTGGTCCCCGAATCTGGGTTCGTAATGCGAACGATCAGATTCTCGCTGTCGGCAACGATGCGCTGCGCTATGCCGTTGCGGAGATTTTAAAAGGACGAATCGTTGCGCTGCGTGGCCTCGGTGGGTATCAACTACTTGCGGATGCAACTTCGCAGACGGCGGTGCAAAGACTGAGGCAGCGCAAAGGACGCGAGGAAAAACCATTTGCCGTTATGGTTTCATGCTTGGATGAAGCGGAGAAACTCGCAAGACTCGATCCGACCGAACGGCAAATCCTTTCCAGTCCCGCTGGTCCCATCCTGATTGCGAACTATCGCGACACGACGGACTTGGCATCCGCCGTCACATTGGGTGTCGGCACGGTCGGCCTATTGATGCCGACGACCCCATTGCACTTGTTGCTGTCAAAGTATGTTCGCCGACCGCTGGTTTGCACAAGCGGAAACGCTGAAGGAGAACCGATCGTCTACGATCAGCGAAACGCTCTGGAAACACTTGGCCCCATTGCCGATGCTTGGCTGGAACATGATCGCGAGATCCGCCGTCCAATCGACGATAGTGTCGTGCGAGTGATTGCCGATCGTGCGGTTACCTTTCGACTAGCACGCGGCTTTGCTCCCATGGTTCTCGATTGTCCGCAGGACGAACCGATGCTTGCCGTTGGCGGGCAACAAAAGGTCGCCTTGGCGCTTAGCAACGGCTCGCAAACGGTTCTCGGGGCACATTTGGGCGACATGGATACGATTCCATCGCGTGAAAGGTTTGTGTTTCAGGTCAAAGAATTGGAAGATCTGGTCGGCGTACGAAACTGCCGTCTGGTCGGCGATCTGCATCCCGACTACTTCACCACGCGGTGGCTGGAAAGTCAGTCGCGTCCGATCATTCAAGTGCAGCATCATCATGCACACATTCTGTCTGGAATGTTGGAGCACCGGTGGCTCGATAGACAAGTCTTGGGGATCGCCTTCGACGGAACTGGATACGGGAATGATGGGACGATCTGGGGCGGCGAGTTCTTTCTCTGTACAGCGTCACACTTCAAGCGAGTGGGACATCTGCGACCATTCTCAATGGCTGGTGGGGATCAATCCGTGCGTGAACCTTGGCGAATTGCGACCGCTCTTGTTCGAGACGCCCTTGGTGACGCAGAGGCTGCACGGCTTGGTTTTGAAACAGGAAACGTCGATCCGCTTCTTTCACTTTTGCGACGACCACAACTTTCGCCGATATGCACGAGTGCGGGCCGCTTGTTTGATGGTGTGTCCGCATTGATCCTTGGAATCGAACGTTGTCATTACGAAGGTCAAGCAGCGATCCTGCTGGAGTCGGCTTGCGACTTATCGATCGAAGATGCCTACCCAATGCCGATCACATCCGGGGCTCGAAAGGTGCTCGATTGGCGACCGATGATTCGACAAATCATGCACGACCGTAGGTACGGCGAACCACCAAGTGCGATGGCCATGCGGTTTCATCGAGGGCTGGCGAGCGCGATCGCCGACGTTTGTCGTGATTACACGTCAATGCCGATCGTGCTTGCGGGTGGCGTTTTTCAAAATCGTGTTCTCGTGGAATTACTCGCCCAACGGATGGTCGAAACGACACTGGGGCTGCCAGGTAAGATACCGCCTGGCGATGGCGGTTTGGCCGCCGGACAACTGTCGATTGCCGCGGCGATTCATAAGCAAGGGAGACGGTACGCATGTGCTTAGGAATTCCCGGTCAAGTCGTCAAGTTCACTGACGCGAGCAAACCGTATGCGCAGGCGGAAGTCGAGTTCGATGGCGTGCGTCGCGTTTGCAGCATGGCATGCGTCCCCGATGCGGTCGTCGGCGACTACGTGATCGTGCATGCGGGGATCGCGATCACTCGGGTCGACCCGGAGGAAGCCAATCGCGTCTTCGATGAACTGGCTGCGATCAACGAAGATGCGGGCTGGAAGGATGGCCAATTGTGAAGTTCGTGGACGAGTATCGTGATCCGATCGCGGCAAGAAAACTGCTCGAATCGATTCGTCGCAGTGCTTCCCAGCGATGGACGCTCATGGAAGTTTGCGGTGGACAAACGCATGGACTGCTGCGTCATGGGATTGAGATCGAATTGGAGGGAACGATCGAACTGATTCACGGCCCAGGATGTCCAGTCTGTGTCACACCACTTGAATCGATCGATTTTGCGCACGAACTGGCGATGCTGCATACCTTGTCTGACCATGACGTTGTCTTGACAAGCTTTGGCGACATGCTGCGTATTCCCGGCAGTCGCGGTTCGCTGCTTGATGCACAAGCACAAGGTGCTCAAGTCCGGACGGTCTACTCCCCGTTGGACGCGGTCCAGTTGGCGAAGAAGAACCCGAACAAAGAAATCGTCTTCTTTGCCGTCGGCTTTGAGACAACAGCCCCCGCAACGGCGCTGGCCGTGAAGCAAGCAGCCGAAGAGGGACTCGATAATTTCCGATTGCTGGTCGCGCATGTTCGTGTGCAACCGGCCATGGAAATGCTGTTGCAATCACCGCATAACCGAGTCCAGGCATTCCTCGCCGCAGGGCATGTTTGTACGGTCATGGGATACGCGTCGTATGAGTCACTTGTCGAGAAATATCAATTGCCGATTGTTGTCACGGGCTTCGAACCCTTGGATCTTCTGAAAGGCATCTTGGCGTGTGTCCGACAATTGGAAGCGGGGCAAGCCAGAGTTGAGAACGCATACGCCCGGAGTGTTCATTACGAAGGAAATCTCCAGGCGCAAGAGATCGTTCGTGAAGTCTACGAAGTCGGCGATCGCCTCTGGCGCGGCTTCGGAATGATCCCAAACGGCGGCTTGCAATTACGAAGGCAGTGGCGGCAATTCGATGCACAACAGCATTATGCGTTATTTGGTAGCCTTCCTATAATCGAATCGCGGCAATGTCGAAGCGCCGATGTTTTGGCGGGCCGAATCAAGCCGTTGGATTGTGCGGCCTTCGGAAATGAGTGTACTCCGGACGCTCCGCTTGGCGCACCGATGGTCTCGTCCGAAGGAGCCTGCGCCGCCTACTTCCGCTATCGAAATCCGCAAGTGAACCCAATCGATGGATGATCGTGACATTAACGCCGGTTGGCCGCTGAACTGCCCCGCACCTGTCTCCGCCGACAGTGATCGCGTGTTGTTGGCCCACGGCGAGGGAGGCCGGATGATGCGCAGGTTCATTCGCGATCGAATAATCAGACCCCTGGGAAACCCACGACTGCTGTCGATGGACGATGCGGCAAGCTTATCCAGAATCGATGGCGATCTCGTGATGACAACCGACAGTTTCGTCGTTTCGCCACTCTTCTTTCCCGGGGGTGATATCGGATCATTGTGTGTCTACGGAACGGTGAATGATCTAGCGGTCAGCGGAGCCAAACCACTCTATCTGACACTTTCGTTGATCTTGGAAGAAGGCTTACCACTGGTCGTGCTGGATCGCATTCTGCGCAGCATTGCCGATGCAGCGACACAGACGGATGTTCATGTTGTCGCTGGTGACACCAAAGTCGTTCCACATGGTGCCGCCGATGGAATATTTATCAATACGACGGGCATCGGTGAGCGGATTGAACCAGCACCACCCGGACCGACGAATCTGTTTGAAGGGGACGAACTGATCGTAACCGGCCCCATTGGTCGACATGGAATCGCCGTACTGTGCGCTCGCGAAGACTTGGCCATGGAACCCAAACCAATAAGCGATTGTGGGTCTTTAGCAATCGCAGCTCAAGCATTACACAAGGGCCTAGGAAACCGATTGCGAGCAATGCGTGATGCGACAAGAGGTGGCGTTGCAGCGGTGCTTCACGAATGGGCCGAAGCGAGTCAACGGACGTTGGCGATAAACGAAAGCGACATCCCGGTATCGGGTGACATTCGCGGTGTCTGCGAATTGCTCGGCCTCGATCCGCTGCACATCGCCAACGAGGGAACCATGCTGATCGCTGTCGAGCGAGGTGCGGGCGATAGCGCCCAGCGGATCCTGCACTCGTTGCCGGAATCAAAACATGCGGCGCGCATCGGTTCGGTCATGTCGAAGCAATCGAGCGCCGTCACCGTTACACGGATGTTCGGGCGTCAACAACCGCTCGACGAACCACAAGGAGCCCCCCTTCCAAGGATTTGCTAGGAACGAGATTTCGATCGAAAACCGCTCGCCAGTATCCATCTCGAAGAGTGCTTGATCGATGAACTGGTGTTCCCCCAGCGTCTTGATCTTCGATCAAGAACGACACCAAGACGCTGGCCGCGATCCTAACAACACTCAACAGAATCAATCCGTTTCGAGCGGTTCGAGCGGTTCGATAGGCTTGTCCGTTCTCTGCCTGCAATTCGTTATACCGTGCGTGGTCTGGAATGATGCTTTCGCATTAAATGAAGCGAATCACCTCATTTTCGGCCACGCGACGTATAATCTCCGATTCACTGCTCGCGATAATCGCGTCCAGCAAGTCCTCGGCATCGTCGGACAATGGACCACCAATACCATAAGCCAATTGGAAGACCAGGAAGTTTCCACTTTCGCCCATGTAATCACGGATCTGCTCGGTCATGCGGGTGTAGTTGGCAAACGATTGCTTCGCATCCGAAAGCGGTCCCTGTGTTGCTGAACCTACGGCCTGTTCAAGCTGTTCGATGCCCTCGGAAACTTGTGTTTGCAGTGGTCGTTTACGTTCATTGAACTCTTCAACCGCTGCACCATCGGATCGTCGTCAATCACGATTACACTGGACATCGGCACGCTCACATGACGTAGGCATCGAACTTGCGAAGCATGGCTGGGCACCCACGGTATCGCCTTAGGCGATTGGCCGAACAACTCCTTCATTCTATCGGTCACAGTGATGCCAATAGGTAAGGCCAGACATCAAAAAAAAACGTTGGGAAATCCCCAGGCCCAAGATTTGGCACGTAAATAGCATTGTTCCAAAAAATGCCTAACAAAACCATCAAGCGGGAACGATCATGCCCGACGATGTGGTTCGAGATGTCCGCTTGAAATGACTTATCGAATGAAAAGGAACTTATCATGATGATCACGAGATTAACAACAGTCTTGTTGCTTATCGTTGCCTTGGCATCTACGAGTAATGCCGATTCAAACGCCGCCAGAGGAAAGAACGTTTCGGACCAGGCCATTGAACTGGAAATACAACGCGATCTACGTTCAACATTTTGGCTCGTCGCACCCAACATCGACGCGCGCGTCGTTTCAGGCAAAGTTACATTGCGAGGGAATGTTCCGAACTTTCGGGAGAGAACGCGGATCAGCCGTCGAATCAGCGGCATCGAAGGTGTCCGCCAAGTTCATAATCGATTGAAGGTGGAACGTCCGCCGATCGAAGCAAGTCGATTCACTAGTCATCGCGGACAGAATGTGAACGCGTTAAGTTATCTGCGGGCGACAAGCAAAATGCCTCCAACCGTCATTCGCGGAACGATTGAAACTCAGTCGGAAGACCATTTAATTGTACGCGATTTCCGTCAAGGGCTTGTCGAGACGAAGGTGGAAAAATCCGCGGTGATTACGCTCGATGGAAAGCACGTGGATGCTGAAGTTCTCAGCGAGGGATTGCTGGTGTTCGTCGATGCTGAAGAACAGCAAGGCGACTTGATTGCCACATCTGTCGAAGCGCATTCGCCCAAATAGCATCGCCTCGATTTTGTTTCGGTCGTTCGATACGCATCCGTATTCCAGCGTTCCGAATTCGTCGCCGACAGGCTGGAATTTTCCAGAGTTGGCATCTATCCGAAAACCGCATGCCGACAGCGCCAACTGCCCTTCCTGTTTGGCTGTCGGATAGGTGCTTAACGCCTTCAAGGGACAGGTGACTTCATTGTTCATGGTTCGTAGTGTAAGCTTCAAGGCTTGCGATCCCGCTTTCCACGCAAAGTGAATCGCTTGGCCTTTGAAGGAACCGAGCATGAATCGAATTGTTGTCAGTTGTTGTGGCTTGTTGTTGTTCTCCTCGTGCCTGCTCTCATTATTCGATAGCGATCTGAGCGCGGATGAGTCGAAATCGGTTGCCGAAGGGTTGCCGCATGTTGATCCAAAGGGCTTGGGCATGCGAGTCGACCGGCTTCGCAAGATCGATGATGTCGTCGATGACGGCATCCGACGGGGCAACATGCCCGGATGCGTTGTTTGTATTGGGTATCGCGGGAACATTGTGTGGCTGAAGGCGTACGGTGATCGCCAAGTGGAACCCGAGCGAGAGCCGATGACGACCGACACGGTCTTTGATTTGGCGTCGTTGACCAAGCCGATCGCAACAGCCACGTCGGTGATGCTGCTTGCCGAACGCGGAGCAATCGAGGTGGATGCCCCGGTTTCAAAGTACCTTCCCGATTTCGTGTCGCACGGTAAAGATACGATCACGATTGGTCAATTGCTGACGCATCAAAGCGGATTGATTCCCGACAATGCTTTGTCGGACTATACCGACGGCGAGCGTCAGGCGATGCAACGCATTCGAGAATTGGACTTGCGATCGACACCGGGAACGAAGTTCGCGTACAGCGACGTTGGGTTCATCGTTTTGGGAGATCTGGTGCGAAGCGTCAGCGGCGAAAGCCTCGGCGATTTCACAGCGACGAATTTGTTTGAACCGCTGGGAATGGTTGAGACGGGGTTCTTGCCGGATGAAGTTTTACGCAAACGGGCCGCACCAACGCAGCAACGCGATGGAAAGCCAATGCGTGGCGAGGTCCACGATCCGCGAGCGTTCCTGTTGGGGGGCGTTGCCGGACACGCCGGTCTGTTCAGCACGGCGGAAGACTTGGCGAAATTCGCTCAGATGTTGATCAACGGCGGGGAACTGGAAACGTCCGCTGGGACGAAGCGAATCATGGACGAAACAACCGTGCGGCAAATGACCGCCCGACGGCAAGTCTCTTCGGGATGGCGGACCTTCGGCTGGGACGCTCAGTCGCCATATTCTTCCAATCGCGGAGACTTGTTCAGCGACGAAGCCTTTGGCCATGGAGGCTTCACTGGGACCGCCATCTGGATTGATCCGCCACAAGAAATGTTCGTCATCTTCTTGAGCAATCGAGTGCATCCCGATGGCAAAGGATCGGTAAACAGTCTGGCGGGCCGAATTGCAACACTTGCGGCGGCGGCGATACCTTAAGATTGATACAACCTATAGTGACCACGTCGCAAGATCAACTGAAGAACATTAGCGCAAGATATACGTCGCGTGGTCAGAAATGAGGCGATTCGCTTCATTTAAGGCGAAGGCATCATTTCGGACCACGCACGGTATAACATCAAACGTGCTCACCATTGATAGATATGTTTGATTTCGAGAGAAAACTTTGATGCGGTACGGATCATGGATTTAGAAGTCTCGGGACGGCGACCTCTGAAGTCGCGAAACATGCCGGTATTTCAGCGGTTGGCGGCGTGGTTGGCTGGTACATCGATCACGCCCAACATGATCTCGACCGCCAGCATGGGAATGGCTTTGATCGCTGGCGTTAGCTTGGCGGCGACGTCGGTGGCGACGGATGATTGGTGGCGACGTGGTCTCTGGTTGCTCGCGGCGATCGGCATTCAAGGTCGCTTGATCGCTAACCTGCTCGATGGAATGGTGGCGGTCGAAGGCGGAAAATCTTCGCCGGTCGGAGATCTCTACAACGAAGTACCCGATCGAGTTTCCGATACCTTGATTCTTGTCGGTGCCGGCTTGAGCGCCACCGGGAATTTGTATTTGGGCCTTTCCGCATCATTGCTGGCCGTCTTCGTGGCTTATGTGCGAGCAATCGGCGCAAGTGTCGGCGCGGGACAGGTATTTGCAGGTCCGTTGGCGAAGCCTCAGCGCATGGCGTTGATGACGCTGGCCTGTGTGACGAGCGCGATGCTGCCAACGAGGTTACAAACGATGCCGGTCGGTGCTGAACTTGGTTTGATGACCTGCGTCCTGGGCATCATCATTGCTGGATGTGTCATCACCTCCATTCGTCGATTACGCAAGATCGCCGAATCGCTGCGCAAGGCGGCTGTCGCCGGGGAAGTCTGAACATGTATGACCATCTGTCGATGCCGGTGCGCTGGACTCTGGGAGCGATCGTGTTGTTGCTTGCCGTCGCGACTGCGGTTGTGTGGCGAATGCGTCGACGTCAGCCGAATCGCGATCTGAATGAACTCTCGTTGCGGATCAAAACATGGTGGATGATCGTCGGTCTGTTCGGCTTTGTCCTTTCGATCAGTTCAACCGCGGCAATTGTGTTCTTAGCGTTTGTCAGCTTTCTTGGCTTGAAGGAATTCCTGTCGATCGTACCGACCCGCAGGGCCGACCGGCGGGTCATGTTTTGGGCCTATCTGGCGATTCCGATTCAGTACTGGCTGGTCGCTTCGCAATGGTACGGGATGTTCATCATTTTCATCCCCATCTATATGTTCATGTGGTTGCCGACGCGCATGGTAACGATCGGCGAGACGGACGGATTCCTCAAGGCGATTGGAACGCTTCACTGGGGATTGATGACGACGGTCTTCAGCCTTTCCCACGCAGCCTACCTTTTGGTCTTTGAACCTTCCGCGACAGCGCGTGTTGCTCACCATTGGAACTCCGCCGAAACCGGTGATGTCTTGGCCGGTCCGGGATTGCTGGTCATGTTGGTGTTATTGACTCAGTTGAACGACGTGGCTCAATATTGCTGGGGCAAGACGTTGGGAAACAGACGTATCGCACCGACCGTTAGTCCCGGCAAAACGCTGGCCGGCGCGGTTGGTGGTGTCGCCACAACGGTGGCGGTCGCCGGATTGATCGGTCCCTGGATTTCCTTCTTCGATCTAACACGATCGATCTTGGTGGGATTGGTTGTGGGCCTGGGAGGCATCGCCGGCGACCTATCCATTTCCGCCCTTAAACGCGACCTGGGAGTCAAGGATTCCGGCTTTTCATTGCCTGGTCACGGTGGCGTTCTCGATCGGGTCGACAGTTTGACGTACACTGCGCCGCTGTTCTTTCACTTCGTCTACTACTGCTACGGATAGGAAACGGAGCGACCGATGCTGAACAACATCCTGCGTCACTTATACTTCTTTTTCGTTGTTCGTCCGATCGTGCTGATCGTGATCGGGCTGAATATCCGAAACCTCGATCAATTGCCCAAAGACGGTCCGGCGATAGTCATCGCGAACCACAACAGTCATCTCGACGCGATGGTCCTGATGTCGCTGTTTGGAATGGGCCGATTACACAAGGTACGTCCCGTCGCCGCGGCCGATCATTTTTTGCGTAACCGCTTCATGGCGTGGTTCTCAACGAAGATCGTTGGCATCATTCCTCTGAAGCGTGACATGAAGGGAGTCCGCTCGGATCCGCTGGCGGGAATCAGCGAAGCGATCGAGCGCGGCCAGATCCTGATTCTGTTTCCTGAGGGAAGTCGCGGCGACCCCGAGGTAACAAGCGAATTCAAGACCGGTGTCGCTCATGTCGCGAAGCGACATCCGCAAGTTCCAATCACTCCGATCTTTCTGCACGGCTTAGGCAAAGCGCTGCCCAAAGGCGAAGGCATCCTCGTTCCGTTCTTTTGCGACGTCTTCATTGGCGGACCGATTCTCTGGACGGGGGAACGAG
The DNA here is from genome assembly GCA_041399105.1 of Pirellulaceae bacterium. GTDB lineage: Bacteria > Planctomycetota > Planctomycetia > Pirellulales > Pirellulaceae > Rosistilla. Next base: position 82,716 of record JAWKTL010000004.1, read on the forward strand.
CTACTTTCATGCAATCTCTCAACGAAGCGATGCAATCGCTCACAGACCAAGCACGCATTCCCGAATGGAAATGAACGCATGGGTGATTGTATCCGTAAAAATTGCGAACGGTATCGCCGTCATCCAAGAGCTTTCGCAACCCGACCCGTATCCATTGCACCAAGTCACCGCAAAGTCGCGCGAATCGCTAAAGTCGGCAAAGTTTAACAGCCGAACGCAATAAAGCGTTGTCCTCTTATCGACCAGCGGAAAGATAGGCGATGCGGGTGATCGCTAGCATTTGAAATCTCGCTTCTACGGATCGATGGCGTTTGCTAGAAGAGACCCCTAGAGCAACCACGTCGCACGATCAACTGAGAAAAATTGACACCAGATAACATCAAACGCGTTCATTGTTGATAAACAAAAACTGCGGCGTGGCCGCGTACGAATTCAATTCGGTCGGAGTTCCTTCATGATCCTGGCAATCGTTCTCTTTATTCTTGTTGGCATGGGGCTGGGGCATCTGATTTGGTATCGCGATCGCGGCGAAGAAGAAGCGCGTTTCATGCATTTGGAATCGCGATATCGCAAGCTTCGCGTCATCACTCGCAAACGCAAACGCCAGCATCAGCAACAGATCAAAGAATGGAAAACCGCGAGAACGCAATGGGAGGGCATTCGCGATCAGAACAGGGAGCTGACCAGCAGCCTGCGTTCGATGGAAGAGTCGGCTCGAGATGCGGAATCAGCGCATCTGTTGCTCGTCGAACAAAAGAATGCGGCTCAACATGACGCCGAGGCGGCCGTCGCAAAACAGGATCAACTGCGTCGAGAACTGGCCGAATTGCAATCAGAAAAAGATCGTTTGCATGCCGAAGCTGCCGTGAAACACAAAGCTGAGATCGACATGTTGCATGAACAACTCAGCGCCCTGCAAGAACAAAGCGAAACTCAGAACGAAGCATCGTCCGAAACGATCGAGCGGTTAACCCAACAGTGTGCCACGTTGCAGGAACTGGTGGACGCGGGGACAATCGCGACGGCGGACCTGGCGGGCGAACTTGCGCGACGCGAGGAATCGTTGGAATCGATTCGACTTGAGATGGACGCAGTGCGGAACGAGCGAGACGTACTCATTCAGGAAGCCGACAAACGCGAAACGGCTCTGAAAACGGTGCATCACGATTTGACCGTTTTGCAAGATCAACGGAACGCTCTGACGCAAGACGTCGAGCATCATGGTGAAGCTCTGAACGCGGTTCAACTTGAACTGAATGCGGTTCAAGACGAGCGTGACGCGTTACTGCAATCCTCGGAGCAACTCACGGAGACTCTCGAAGCGGTTCAGCTTGAACTGAAGTCGCTTCGCTCACAACGAAAAGTCTTGACACAGGAGTCAGCCGCGCGCGACAAGGTCTTGCAATCGGCCCAAACCGAGATCAGCGAGTTGCAGCGTGAACGCGAAGAGTTGAAGCAAGCAGTGACGGACGAAAGCGAAGAAGACTTGCAATCGGTTCAAACCGCATTCAGCGAGTTGCAGCGTGAACACGACGAGTTGAAGCAGGCAGCGGCGAAACGCGAGGAAGCTTGCAATTGGTTCAAACCGAATTCAGCGAGTTGCAGCGTGAACGCGACGAGTTGAAGCAGGCAGCGGCGAAACGCGAGGAAGACTTGCAGTCGGTCCAAACCGCATTCAGCGAGTTGCAGCGTGAACGCGACGAGTTGAAGCAGGCAGCGGCGAAACGCGAGGAAGGCTTGCAGTCGGTTCAAACCGCATTCAGCGAGTTGCAGCGTGAACGTGACGAGTTGAAGCAGGCAGCGGCGAAACGTGAGGAAGACTTGCAGTCGGTTCAAACCGTATTCAGCAAGTTGCAGCGTGAACGCGACGAGCTGAAGCAGGCAGCGGCAAAACGCGAGGAAGACTTGCAGTCGGTCCAAACCGAATTCAGCGAGTTGCAGCGTGAACGCGACGAGTTGCAGCAGGCAACGGCAAAACGCGAGGAAGACTTGCAGTCGGTCCAAACCGAATTCAGCAAGTTGCAGAGTGAGCGCGACACGCTATCCGCGGAAGCCGCACAACGTGAAACGATCTTGCAATCGGTTCGCGATGATTTGGCCACACTGCAATCCGAGCGGGATGCTCTGAAGCGAGAAAACGTGAAGCATGACGAGACATTGAAAACGGTCCATCATGATTTCAATGCAGTTCGATTGGAGCGAGACACATTGAAGCAAGAGTCGGAAAAGCAGGATGATGCGTTGAAATCCGTTCGAGACGAACTGGTCGGTTTGCGTAGCGAGCGAGACCGTTTGCAAAAAGATTTGACCAATCGAGAGACCGCGATGCGATCAGTCCGCGAAGAGATTTCCGCACTTCGAGAAGAACGAGATGCGTTGCTCGAAGAATTGGAAGCCGCCGATAAATTGAGCGAAGCATTGGAACAGAAGGCGGAGCAGATCACGCATCTGATGGAACAGCGAGACAACGCCATGGAACACCGGAACTCGCTGGAAGCGGAACTGACCGAGCAGAATGAGAACAACGAAAAACTGCGCGACGAATTGAATCTTGCTAGCGAAGCAACGCGGCGGCACCAAGAAACGGTCAAACAAATGACGTCTCAGATCGAAGAATTGCGTCAGTCGGTCGACGAGGCGGTTTCAGATCTGGAAGCTGCAACGCAAACAAATGACGAACTGCGGCAAACGCTACACACGGTGCGAAGCGAAGCAAGTGCTGGTCACCGCAGAATTGACGATCAGCATCGTGAATTAACCGATCTGCGGGAAAAGTTGGCGGCATCCCAAGCGGAAACCGAAACGCTTCAATCGCAAGTGCGTCAGATCGAAAGCTTGAGGCAAATCCACGCTCAGACGAAGCAAGAGCTTACCGAAGCGGTTCAGGAACATTTGGAAACAGCAAAGAAGCTCGAGAGCCAGTCGAAGCAGGTGCGGCAATTGAAGACGCAGGTTCAGGAGATGACGACGCTTCATCCCCAGATCGAATCATTGCGAAAGCAGCTTGCTGAAACGACGAAACATCTGCGCGAGGTAACGCAGGACTACAACGAGAGTTTGGATACGAATGCCGAAGCGGAAGCGAGAATCGCCGACTTGCAGAGTCGCCTACGAGAAAGCTCCGACACAATTCGAGAGTTACGTCGCGGCCGAACCGTCGCCGATGCAAGTGAGCAGCCCGACGTCATTCCGTTTTCACGCAAATCGGATGCTGCGTAGACGACGATCGTCATCGATTGTTCGCGGCTTGCAACAGAAACTCCTCGACATCCAGCGCCGCAAGTACGTCGCGAAGACGTTTGGTGACGAAGATACGCACACGCTTGACATAGTTGTCAAATTGCTGCTTTGAAAGGACAGCGGCGACGGGGGAAACGTCGCCCAGTGTCCGCACCTTTCCATCGCTGCTGATCACATCAACGTTGATGTCAACCTCCAACTTCTGAGGCGGTGCGTCGATCAAGATTTCGTGCGGCTCGATTTCCATGCCGATGCGTTTGGCGACCAGTTCAGAGAACAATTCACCGCAGCGGACCAATTGTTCGTACGGTCGGCCCGCCAGTTGTCGATGAATGGCGGGGGCGTCGAGAATACTGAACTGAGCGACTTGCTTGTGCAGCGTTCGTTTGTTCCCGAACAGACCTTCAACCAGCGGTTCAGCCGCCGTTTGCTTTGAACCCTGCAATAACTGGTCGATAAAAGGAGCTTCGGTTAGATCAAACATGGAACTGAGATCCACGCGATCGGCCAAGAGATAGATCGCGCGCTGCAGCATCGCGGTGGCGCTGCGAACGGTGTGATGCCAATAAACCTCGCTGAACATGATGTATCTGGAAAAAACCATCATTTCGGCCGCGGTGCGACCTTTGTCGGTGATCGCCAAACTCGCCTTGAGCGGATGAATTGTCAGCGAGCCGATTAAACGCCCCAAATCGAAGTTTCTTCCGTAAGGCACGCCCGCGTGAAGACTGTCGCGGACCAGATAGTCCATCTTGTCGACATCAATCGGGCCGCTCAGCAAACTGGCGAGCACACGGTCTTGATCATCGTTCAAATTTCCCGACAGGAGATTCGTAATATCATCGGGATGCAGATCCCATTCGCGCGAAATGCAGTCGGCGATCACAGGGTCATGGATCAACTGTGTGGCGCGTTTCTCGTGATGCATCGCCTGCGGCAATCGCATGTCTTCAATTGGGTGGCAGAATGGCCAGTGGCCGATGTCATGCAAAAGCGCGGCGAGAAGAAAGCGTTTCCCTCCCCGAGCATCGACCAAATCGTTGAAGCGAGCGGTAGCGGACAACCTATGCAGAAAAAGCAGCGCGTTGCGGTAGACGCCCAAGGAATGTTCAAGCCGGGAATGATTGGCTCCCGGATAAACAAGGTTCACCAAACCGAGTTGGCTGATTCGGCTGAGTCGTCGCATTGCAGGCGCGTCAAGCAACCGTGAGACACGACGCGACACGGGCACATTCAGTTCCGGCGGAATCCGCACGACGCCCTCGGGACTTGCCAGTGCTTGGACTTCAGCAATCGAATGAACCCCCGTGTGCTTGTTCATTCGCCTCGAACCAATGCAATCAGATCGTCGGTCGAAAGCTTGCCGGCGGCTTGTGTTCCCTCCATGATGCCGGTGACCAGATCACGTTTTGTGTCGTGTAACTTGAGGATTTCTTCTTCAATGGTTGCTTGGGATATGAAGCGGTAGACCATCACCGACTTCTCCTGGCCAATTCGGTGGGCGCGATCGGTCGCCTGATCTTCAACGGCGGGATTCCACCAAGGGTCCATGTGGATCACATAATCCGCGGCGGTCAGATTCAAGCCGGTCCCCCCGGCTTTCAATGAAATCAGAAAGGCGGTGGCATCTCCATTTTGAAAACGGTCCACGCAGGCCTGCCGTTCGGCGGCTGGCGTCTGTCCGTCGAGATACTCAAACGAGATCGATTCCTCTTCGAGCATTTCACGAATCAGTGTCAGATGTTTAACAAACTGGCTGAAGATGAGGACGCGGTTTCCTCGCTCGTGCAGTTCGGTCACCGTTTCGCAAAGCTGTTGAAGTTTGCTTGATCGTTGCGTCCATTCGCTATCGATCAACTGAGGACTGCAGGCAAGTTGACGTAGCCGCGTCAACAACGCAAGGATCTTGAACCGCTGGTCTTTGACATCCGTCTCCCCCGCGATCTGTTCGATCTCGCTGATCGCCGACAACCGGACCGCGTCGTATATTTGTCGCTCTTCGCTGGAAAGTTCGACGTAGACATTCATTTCCGAACGTGGCGGCAGGTCTTTCAAAACCTGAGATTTGGTTCGACGCAAGACAAACGGTTGCAAACGCCTTCGCAGTGCGTCGCGGCGGTCTTCGTCATTCTCTTTCTCAATCGGAGCGGCATAACGCTTGCGGAATTGATCCCAGCCGCCGAACACGCCGGGGGAGATCACATGAAACAGGCTCCACAGTTCGCCCAAATGGTTTTCGACGGGCGTGCCCGTCAACGCGACTTTCCATTGCGCGGGAATCGATGCGATCGCCATCGAAGTTTTACTGCGACTGTTCTTGATCGCTTGGGCTTCGTCGAGCACCAAAGTCGACCACGCCACCGAAGAGAGTTGCTCCGCATCGCGCAGCGCCAATCCGTAGCTGCAAACGACGAGGTTTCCAGGACCGACCGATTCGAGAAACTCACCCCGGTCGGTCTCGCGGTAGAGGTGTGTTTCCAGGGATTCAGCGAAACGCTGAGCCTCGCGAACCCAGTTAAATCCGACCGATGTGGGGGCGATGACAAGCGTCGGCCCCTCCTTGGATCGATCCAGGATCACGGCCAAAGTTTGCAGCGTCTTCCCCAGTCCCATATCATCGGCCAAGATCCCTCCCACACCCCATTCGGCCAGACGTCGCAGCCATTGAAAGCCCTCAACTTGGTAGTCGCGCAGCGTGGCGTTGAGATCTTCAGGAACGACCGGCTCCAACGATTCCGCCTTCTCCAGTCGCTTCAGGCAATCATGCCAAGCCTTTGACGCATTAAACTGTAAATCACCCCCCATCAACTCCCGGATGGCCGGCGCGGACGTTGCGTCAAATTTCAACGACTTGCGATCTTGTGATACCGAATCGCCTAACGATCGAAGCTGCTTCCGCAAACGTTGTTCGATCCTGGTCCAGCCTTTGTTGCCGATGCGGACGTAATCACCACGAATCGAATCGTCGCCATGTTGTTGCAGGGCTTGCAGCACGTCGGTCAGATTGATGGATTCTTCTCCCAGGTCGCAGGTACCTGAAAGTTGAAACCAATCACGCTTGCGACTGATCCCCACGCTCACATTCTTCGTCGACAGCGAGCCGAGGACGTGAATCGGCTTATCGGAACTTTCGTCCCACAGCACTTCGACGCCGAGCGACTCCACCGATTGCAGATTCCCGATAAAACGCAACGCCTCTTCAAAGTCGTCGACCGAACCGTCCAGCGAATTGGGTTGAATCCCCAGCGTCTTGTTGATTCGCTCGGCGGCCGCCCGTTCCATCTCTGGATCGCGCTGGTATTGCACCGACGGATTGTCGAGATCGGTTTGCAACAACAAGCCTTCACCAGGACGCCGCAGTCGCTTCAAAGAATCGCGAACGCGAATACCGTAGTCCAGCGAACCATTGCTGTTGGATCGAAGCAGCACGACGGGACGCATCTGATCTTCGACAATGGTGCCCGATTGCGATTCGGGAAGTTTGACACTCAGTACATTTTGCAGTTGACGAACACGCCCAAAAAATTCCTCGGCGTACTTCGCGGGAATGGGCGGAAGCTTCATGATCGCGCGGATTGCATGGATCTGCTTGGGATGCATTTCGGCAACTCGCATCGTCTGTTCTTTGGGTTGGATATGAACAAGACAAGCGGAATCGGTCACGACGAAATCGGAGGGCAAACTTAGATCGTCGATCTGCAAACGATAACCGTTATCCAATTCCTTCACCACAAAAAGCGGGTTGAATCGACGAACGATAACCGGCTCGCCGTCGAAAAGCACATTCGGCTGTTCCATCAGCAAACGCAAGACATTCATCGGGTTGTACTCAGGCGTTGCTCGATAGCCGCTGGTGCTGAAGATCACCGAATCGACAATCCTTCGATCGACCGGACTAAACGATTCGGAATACTGTCGAAGCGACGCAAACGCCACGCGGCGTCCTTTCGACCAGCCACCCCGCGCTTTGGCCGCCTGCACCATCGGTTGAAGCTCTAAGCGATGACCCTGAACCGAGAAATTCCAAGCCATTCGATTCAAGGTAACATTCGTGGACGTTGGTAATCCTGCGTCATCGATCTCCAACGGATCGAAGGCGAGTCGACTCAACAGCAAACGCACTCGTGCATGCTCGTCGTACTCGTACAGTTTTGGATCGGGTGCCCCCTCGGTATAGCGTCCGTACGTGATCGCGTTGAAGATTTCGCTGGTTGAGAAGCTCAGATTGCGAAGGATATTGTGCAAGCTGTAGTAAATGTGTTGGCAAGCGTATTTGCCCAATGAGACGGCACAGTTGCAAGCCACCGGAACGTCCGGATTGACGTCCCGAAATGAGATTCGCACATTGTAGCGCTCCTCCCGAGCGGCGGTGAATTCACCCGTAATCGTCCCTTCTTGATAGATTCCGGTCAGATCAAAATCACGCTGCGGCAACACGTCGAAACTGCGGATCAATGCATTTGGAAATGCAAGCAGTAAGTTTCGTATCTCGCTGGCCCAACGTTGAACACTTTTGTCGTCAGCGGATTCTCGGCTTTCCAATCCGATGGTCCCACGCATACCCGAAGGCCTGCGTCTGTGCGCTGTCGTGCGTCGTCGATTCATCTGTCCTGATTTCCCTTCACGGCGGCATCGATCGCCTGAGCTTGGCTGTCGAAGTGCTGCAACAATTCCGTCAGTCGCTCCATTGGCAGGCCCACAACATTGGATGCACTGCCTTCCAAAATCCGTAACCAATCGTTCCCGTCCTGGTAACCAAATGCTCCGGCTTTTCCTTGCCAAAGATTTGTGTCCAAATACGATTCAATCGCATCGCCATCGAGCGGTTGCATCGACAACTGAGTGCAACTGACATCGACGATGCAACGCTGTTCCAAGACCGACCACAAGCACAGCCCCGACCAAACGGCGTGCTCCGTTCCCGAAAGCATTTGCAACATCCGTCGCGCATGCTCCCGATCAGCGGGCTTTCCCAAGATCTGACCGCGACACGAGGCAACCGTGTCGGCTGCGATGATCATACCCGATTCGACACGTCGCATCACATCTTCCGCCTTGCGAAACGCAAGCCGCGCAACCAATTCGGGTGGCGTCAGCGAACTGCATACTCCACATTCGACCGAAGCATCCGGCGCGACCACGTCAAAGACGTATCCCGCCGATTGCATCAACTGTCGACGGCGTGGCGAACTGCTCGCCAGAATTAAACGTTGCTCGGCCCCCCACGGAGCCGCGACGTTCGATGATCGTTCAGTCATCCGATTCCGATTCTTTGTCATTGGGCGGCAGCAGATCGTCGCCGGGAGATCGTCTGGAGGGTGGGTTCTGCGGCGGAGATCCTGGGTGTTGGCCTCCCTGTTGACCGCCCCGCATTCGCAATTGAGCCATCGCGTTTTCCAACGATTCGATTAACCGTGGCACCTGCCCGGCGGCCAGATAGACACGCGCGCTGACCGCCGACTGAGGAAAGAAGCTGGTGATGAAATCGAGACTGAACTCCGCCGCGCCATGTCCGATCATGACTCCGTTGGCGTAAGCGCCACTGAGAATCTGATCGCTCATTTTCAGGTCATCATAGATTTCTTGAGGTGTTGGGCGTCGCGCATCGGCCGGAGGCTTGGGGGGATCCGGGGGCGCGCCGAAGCGACTGGTGTAGATCTCCAGATTCTTTCTTAACGCTTCAAGAAACTGAGGCAAAACTGGATGGGGCAAAACGACTCGTGATGCGACGCGATGCGGTTTCGAAATGTTTTGCACGAAATCCAACACGAACTCGCTGGGACCCGTGACAACAATCGCTCCGGTGCTGAACACGCCTTCGCCAATATGATCGGGAATGCGAGCACGTAGTTGCTGGCCTCCCTCGTGAGGGGCGGGCTGATCAGGGGATGGTGTATCGCTCATGAAACTCATTTCGTTGTTAAACGCCAAGAAATATCCGCACAAAAGCAGTATATCGAAACCTCTTCGACTTGATAAGGATTGCATCCGCAACATACTGGCCGATTGCTTGGGCGCGGAAATTGCAGGTTCGAGTTTCGCCGATGTGAAAACCGAATGCGACCCGCAGCGAGCGCTGTCGGTTTACGGCGTTCGGATCGGCTCAAAGCCACGGTTGCTTCTCAGCCGAGGATGCATGCTTCGGCTGCTTTCACTTTTAGGCGAAGACTTCCATATTCGGAGTTCGCGAACAACAACCTCTTCCAGAATGGTTCGACGGAGAATCACGATGCACTACGAACAGCCAACGCAGCGAAGTCAAATACTACGCGAAGCGATGCATAAAACATACGGAACCGCTCTTCTGCATCCCAAGCCCTTCGACATTAACAGCTTGTTTGATGAACAGTCCGAACAGAAGGAGATCGTTGTCAGCTTGGGACTGGTGATGCTGTGGACGGCTTTCCTGCTGGTAAGTTTCGTCGCAATTCACATCATCTTGACGAGTGGAACGACGTCGACAGAGCGTTTCGAAGTCAATCAGACTTCGGGGGCGTACACGTTGACCGATGGCGAATCGGGCCGCCGATGGCAATTCGACTCGAGGAATCCATCGTCGGAATGGATCGCCGTCAATCAACAAGCGATTTCGCGAAAGTAACAAGCTCGCAGCTTCCGGCGATCGAGCGACCGCCGGAGACCTTCGTGACAACACAGAGGATGCGCTAGCGCCCGGATCTACTTCGGTGCCAACATGCAAATAATGCGGCGACCGTTGCGTTGCGGTGGCGATTCGACCTTGCCGACATCGGACAGTTCCTTCAGCACCAGTTCCATGACCTTTTCGCCTTCGTCGATGTGAGCATTTTCGCGTCCGCGAAACAATACTGACACTTGGACTTTGTCTTTGTGGCCCAGAAACTTTTCGGCTTGACGTATCTTCGTGTCGATATCGTTTTGCCCCGTCTTGGGACGCAAGCGAATTTCCTTGGTTTTTGTCTGATGCGAAGTGTGGGAGTTCTTCTTTTTGTTCTTGTCGTATTTGTATTTGCCGTAATCCATGATCCGGCAGACCGGTGGTCGCTCATTCGGGGCGACCTCGACAAGATCGAGTCCTGCTTCGCGTGCTCGAGAAAGAGCATCTTCGGTAGAAATTACACCCAATTGATCACCTTCAGGCCCAACAACGCGGACCGGGGAGATTCGTATTTGGGTATTGATCCGCGTCGAGTCACGTTCGACCTGCGGCTGCATACCTCTTCGTGCTAGTGCCATTCACAAACCTCGGCTGAACCTTCTTCAGCCCATGAGTATTGAAATTGAAACAACCGCCCATCGAGCGGTCCATACCATAGCCTTAGCTTTTCGATCCATTCCAATTAATGAAAGCGCAGGCTTTCTAAAGTATCTGCGTCCACAAACCCCGTAGTCAACAGCATTTTTCCGATTTTTCCGGATTTAATGGCATTCACATCATCTTCTTCCGCAAATACATTGCCGAATCAGCCGAGGGGGCGTGAAAGAACGTCAAGCTGCTTAACGTACTGCAAATCGCGTGCGATTGAGCGCGCAAAGCCCTAGCAGCAACCCATCGGAATGTCTAACATCGTCGATCAAAAAACGAGCTTTCGTAATAAGAGTCTATCAGTCTATCCGAATCTTCAGGCCACCATCAGCCTTTACACAAACTCGATTTGGGAAACGAAAACAAAGCACAATGGAAAAGACAAAAGTTGCGATCGTTGGACTGGGAACCGTTGGCACCGGAGTCGCCAAGCTGCTGCTCGATCATGGTGATCGAACGGCCAGACACGCTGGTCGGACATTGTGGCTGCAGCGTGCCGTCGTTCGCGACGCAAGCAAGCCGCAATACGCGAGCTTACCCGAAGGTGTCGTGACCGAAGACCTCGACGAAGTCCTTCACGATCCGGAGATTCAAGTGGTGGCGCAACTGATCGGCGGTCTCGAACCGGCCCGATCAATCATGCTCAAGCTTCTCGAAAGCGGCAAAGATGTTGTAACGGCGAACAAAGCGTTGCTCGCCGAACACGGCCCGGAATTGTTCGGTCGCGCTCGCGAACTGGGCCAATGCATCGCGTTTGAAGCCGCCGTGGCCGGTGGTATTCCCATTATTACGAACATCAGCCAGTGCTTGTCGGCCAATCAGATTGAATCGCTTGAAGGCATCCTTAATGGGACCAGCAATTTCTTGGTCACCCAGATGGATCGCCAAGGGATGGCGTTCGACGATGCCGTCGCGTTGGCGCAGAAACTTGGATACGCCGAAGCCGATCCGACAATGGACATCGATGGCACCGATGCGGCTCAGAAGTTGGCGATCCTCGCGCATTTGGCCTTCGGCGCTCATGCAAAATGGAACGACATTCCGCGAATGGGGGTCGATCGACTCGATCCAGCCGACCTGCTCTACGCACGCGAACTTGGATACCGCATTAAGTTGTTGGCGGTTGCCCGCTTGGGTTCGGAAGGATTGGAACTGCACGTTTCGCCCACATTGGTCAAAGCGGGAACGCCGCTAGCCGAAGTGCAGGATGCGTTCAATGCGATCGCCGTCCGAGGCGATGCGGTCGGCCCCGTCTTTTATCACGGTTTGGGAGCCGGGCAAATGCCAACCGCTTCGGCCGTGGTCGCCGACATGATCGATACAGCGGTTGGTCGCACGCGATTGACCTTTCAAACGCTGAAACAATTCAATGGGGATGAACTTCCCCGCGTCAGCCTGCGTCCGTTCACCGAACTGCCTGGGCGGTATTACCTTCGGTTGCACGTAAAGGATGCTCCGGGTGTGCTTGGCGAAATCACGGGCGTCTTGGGACGGCACCGCGTTTCGATCGCCTCGGTGATTCAGCACGAAGCGGCCAGCGACGGGGAGCAGGATGTCGTCCCTCTGGTGATCATGACCCACAGTGCTCCGGAAGGCTCCGCCGCTCATGCGGCCAACGAGATCGAAAAGCTCGATTGTGTCTGCGGTGAAGTCATTCGCCTACGCGTCAAAGTGAGCGAATAACCTTCGATCACCATCGCCCAAAGCAAGGAACAACTTGGTAAAGTTTGGACTTGCGGGCAAAATTCTGATAAAACGCGCCCTTAATCTTCCGCGGTCAAGCCTTTTGCTCTGACCGCTTTTGATGTTGCTTTCGTATTTGACATCCAGCGTTCGTGGTTCGGACCGAACGATTCGCAGGTAAGAGCACGAGTCGCCGCCTGTCCCCTCGAAACGCCTGACAACACTCGATTACATGAATTCGGAAAGGAATGGATCGGTATGAAACGGCTTAAGCAAACGCTTGTGATGGCGGGAATGCTCCTGTTTTCCGCGACGAACGGTATCGCTCAAGAACAGTTCTCGAAGATTGTCGGCGAAGTTGAAATCAAGCCTGTTGCCGATCAGTCAACATTGAATGTGCCGTTCATTACGTGGGGCGGCGATGTTGCGACGTTTCATGCCAACGGTGGCCTGGAGACCAAGCCGGGATCGCTGTACGCGAAGCAGAATCTGAAAGTCAAACTTGCGGCGGGGGACGACTTTGTTCAACAAGTTCGCGACTATATGTCGGGCAAGACACCGTTCTTGCGAGGCACGATGCGGATGCTGGGGCAGGCAAGCGAGGTCATCGCATCGGACCCGCGCACCAAGCCGGTCGTCGTCTTGCAGCTTTCGTGGAGTGCGGGAGATCACATCGTTTCACGCGGCAAGTTCAAGACGCTGAACGATTTGAAACAGGATGGGAAGAAAGCGAAGATCGCCTGTCAGCAGGGAGGGCCGCATGTTGGTCTGTTGTACGATGCGCTCGATGCGGCTCGGTTGACGCGAGAGGATGTGGAAATTGTCTTCGTCACCGATCTGACCGGACCCGACGGTCCGGCCGATGCGTTCCGCAATGATCCGTCGATCGATGCGTGCTGTGTGATTACGCCCGACATGATCGGATTGACGGGTGGATTGGAATCATCAGGCACGGGAGCCGAAGGGAGTGTCGAGGGAGCACGCGTTTTAGTCAGCACGCAAAACATGTCGCGATCGATCGCCGACGTCTATGCCGTGCGGAGCGATTGGTATGAAAAGAATTCCGAGACCGTGAAGAAGTTCGTCGCTGGATACTTAGCGGCGACCAATGATGTCCTCAAGCTTCGCGACGATTTTGAAAAGACGCAGAAGATGCCGGCCGGATACCGTGAGCTGTTGGCGATGAGTCAATCGATCTTCGGCGAGGAAGTCTTGCCGACCCTGGAGGTCGACGCGCATGGGTTGCTGTTGGACTGTCGATTTGTCGGTTTGCCGGGGCAAATCGCTTTCTTTCAACAATCGGGAAATCTGAGCGGTTTCGATGCAAAACTGACCGCCGCGTTGGACTTGGCGACCAAGTGGGGCTACGCGAAGTCGCGCAACGGATTTGAGAAAGCTGAGTTCGATTATCAGCGGATGGCCGAACTTGGCGGTATCGAGTTCAAGCAACCCGAACAAAAGATCGCCGCCGAAAGTGTCACGATGTTTCCCGAAGACCTGAGTTCGGACACGATCGTCAGCTTCACCATCAACTTCAAACCGAATCAAACCGATTTTCCCGTCGACCAGTATGGGGCCGAGTTCAATCGGGCGTTGCAGTCGGCCAGCACCTTCGGCGGGGCCGCGGTTGTGATTCGCGGTCACTCCGATCCGACCAAGACGTTGGTCAATCTTATCAAAGCGGGAATGTCGAAAGGGGTTATCCGTCGCAGTGGGACCAGTGGAAACTATCAATACTTCATCAAGACACCGCAAGGGAGCAAACCGCTGAACTTGGAACAGACCCAGGAGTTGGTTGATCTGATTCAAACGGGGGCGTTCGAAGGAGCGGGCGAAAGTCCGATGCAGACGATGCAGGCGGCGATGAATCTGTCCCTTTCCCGTGCTGAAGAGGTGAAGGACGCGATCGTGAAGTACGCCAAAGACAGCGGAATCAATGTCAATCTGTCGCAACTCGCTCCCGTCGGAGCCGGCATCAGCGATCCGCTGGTTTCAAAGCCGAGTTCGATTGAAGAAGCGATGCAGAACATGCGCGTTGAGTTTCGCATCGTTAAGGTTGCGCCGGAAACCATCACCGAATCGGATTTCGATTTCTAATCTCGACGCCATCCGGTTCCTGATCGTTTTCCTTTTATTTCGGAGCTGAACAATTGATGTTAACCCGTCATGAAGCATTATACCGTGCGTGGTCTGGAATGATGCTTTTGCATTCAATGAAGCGAATCACCTCATTTTCAGCCACGCGACGTATAACCGTCCGATCCCTTCGAAGGATGGTTCAACGAATCCGTGGTGTCGGCCTGTTTGCTTGTTGTGCCGTCTGGCTGTTGCTCGTGCTTTCAAGCATTCCTTCGGCGACAGCCCAGCAGAACATCGTGATCTTGCTGGATGATTCAGGTTCGATGCACGAGACGCTGCGATCCAATTCGCGGATGCGGAAAATGGATGCGGCAAAGTCCGCGATCACGACGGTACTGCAACAGGTTCCGCCGGACGCCCAGGTGGGATTGGCCGTTCTGAACGGCCAGAATGGTCCCTGGGTGATTCCGTTGGGGCCACTCGACACGCAAAAAGCGGTCGCGGCGGTGAAACGCATCAAGGCATCGGGAGGAACCCCGTTGGGTGAACATATGAAAGTCGCCGCCGACGCGTTGTTGGAAGCTCGTCAGAAGCAGCGTTATGGAACGTTTAAGCTGTTGATTATCACCGATGGCGAAGCAAATGATGGTGATCTGGTCGAGCGTTATTTGCCCGACATTCAGTCGCGCGGCATTGTGGTCGATGCGATCGGGGTCGACATGCCGGGTCAACATAGCCTGGCGACGCGGACCAGCAGTTATCGACGGGCCGATGATCCCGAATCGCTGAAGAAAGCCATTTCGGATGTGATGGCGGAGACCACATCCGATGCGGGAGACGCCGGGCAAAGTGATTTTGAATTGTTGCAGCCTCTTCCGCCGGAGGTGGCGACCGCCGCGTTGACGGCATTGTCGGATGTTCGCAATGAGCCGATTGCGGGGAACGCGGCGGCCAATTCCCGCGTTGAGAATCGCCCGCCTGCATCGAACACGCCCGCTTCAGGCAATCCGGCACCTCCGGCTCGGCGAGACGACGATGGCGGCAAGGGGCGGTTGTTGTTCATCGGGCTGATCTTCGGCTTCTTGATCTTTCGCTTTGTCACCAAGCTGGGGAAACGCTGAGGCAATGCGGGAAGATGACGGTTTGACAGGGAGAATGCAACATTGACCAAAGGTAAATTAGTCGCCGCTTGTTTCGTCTGGGTGATACTTGTCGCCATCGGCGCGGCTGCTTGGAAGCTGATCTTCAAGCCGGCTCGACAGCAGGCTCAGGAAGCGGTTCAAGCGGAGGAGCTTGCGGCGCGGGAAGCAGCCCGACGCGAGCAGCTTGAACTGGCCGGCTCGGAGTCCCGATATAAGCACACGGTGAATCTTCATCTCGATTCGTTCAGCGGGTACGCGGTTTTGCGAAGCGAACCGTTTGGCGAAGAGCTTCGAAACGCCGGAATTCGATTGAATCTTGTCGATGACGGCGCTGACTACACGGCGCGTTTGGCCGCATTGAAATCGGGCGAAGCGCAGATGGCCGCGTTCACGATCGACGCACTCATCAAGACAAGTTCAAAAATGAACGATTTGCCGGCGACCATCGTCGCGTTGATCGATGAAACGACGGGAGCGGACGCCATCGTCGCCTATACCGAAAAGATTCCGAACGTTGACGCCCTCAATGCGGCGGAAATGAAGTTCGTGTTGACGCCCGATTCGCCCAGTGAAACGCTGGCTCGCGTGGTGATGAGCCGCTTCGACTTGACAAAGCTCGGCACCGATCCATTCGTTTCCGTAAACGATGCCGAAGAGGTTTTCAAACGCTACAAGAACTCCAAGCCGACCGATCCGGTGGCTTATGTGATGTGGGAACCTTATGTTTCGCAGATGCTGACCAATCCGGCAACTCATGTTGTTGTGGACAGTTCCCGTTTTCCCTCCACGATTGTCGACGTGATCGTCGCTGGACGCGACTTCCTGCTGAAGCAGCCCGATGTCGTTCGCGAGGTGGTCAAAGCGTACATGACGAGCGTTTATCAATATCGCGAGCGCGAACGGATGCTGTCGCTGGTGATCGCCGACGCACAAGCGACCGGTTCGCCGTTAACACCCGAACAGGCCGCCAAGTTGGTCGATGGCATTTGGTGGAAGAACACACAAGAGAATCTCGCGCACATGGGGCTGCTTCCCGACAAGCCATTGCCGCATGTTGAGGATATGGTCGCCAATCTGATCGGCATTCTAAAATCGACGGGGGGAATCGATCGCGATCCGACCGATGGCAAGGCGAATTATTGGTTTTACTCGAAGGTCTTCGAGGACTTGCGCGATTTTCATCCCGGCAGCAAATCGGAGACGGTACGCGACATTCGACTGCCCGCTTTGAGCGAAAGTCAGTGGAGTGAATTGACAAGCATCGGCACCGCGAAAGTTCCTCCGCTGGTCTTTGCTCGCGGAACCGATCGGCTGACCAGTCGGGCGCAGGTTGTTCTCGACGAACTGGCCGCGAATTTGAATTCAACCCGATTCTATGTTTCGATCGTTGGAAACGCATCGAAGCAGGGCAACTTGGAACAGAATCAACGCTTGGCTGAAAGTCGCGCGGAGGTGGCGCGAACGTATCTGATTGATAAGGGGGTCGATCAAAATCGAATTCGCGCGGTCGGAAGTGAACCCAGCGGCACAACGTCTGTTACGTTTAAGCTAGGTCAGTTACCTTACTAACAAATGACAAGGGAGACGTGCATCGCCAAACTGACATGATGGACAAAGTCCGAAAAAAAGTTCTGCTCGATTTGTTCGCATCGCCGTGGTCGGTCATCCCGATTGCTGGTGGCATGAGCGCCTGGCTACTCTCATGGGCAATGGACGGCCAGATGGGACTGAACATGGCGGGATTGATCGGCGTGATGGGAGGAATCGGTGTGATGGCGACACGCGTGATCTTTGGATTGGAAAAGATCACCCAAGATGCCTTTGAATTTATGACACAACAACAGAAAGACGCCCAAGAACGGAAGCTGGATGAATTAACGCAGCGGTTGGCCGAAGATGGGGAGCCGAAAACGGAGGCCTACCTGACGGAACTGCGGCATCTTTATCAGACATTCCTGGATGACTTGGAACAAGGGAAATTGGCTGCTGGAGCGCGACCTGTCTCGGAACAGGTGCATCGCCTGTTTCAAGCCGCGGTCCGGCACCTGGAGTATTCGCTTGATTTGTGGCGGCGTGCGAAACGGCTAAGCGGATCGGCGAAGGAAGCATTGCTGGAAGAGAGGCGGAACGCGATCGATGAAGTGGGTCAGACGATTGAGCATCTAGGCCTCACCATCCATCAATTTCACGCGTTTCGGATCGAAGCCAGCGACAGTGAATTGAGCAAACTGAGAAAGGAACTTGAGCAATCGATGATGGTGGCCCGCCGTGCTGAAGAACGCATCAGCGGCTTGGGAAGCAGTCGAGAATACGACCCACAAGAGTTTCAGTGAGGTCCACGTGCGAGTTGAGATTTCAAACATCGGTCGCCCGGCGGAAACGGGGGATGCGGATGAAGACATCACAGCCGATTTGGACGGCAGTTTTTTTGAACGATGCGGCACCATTGGTTATTGGACCGCGTGAAGTAGATTTCGACAATGGGAGTCAGACATGTTCGGAGCCATGGGCAAATATGTGAGAGCCTTTTTTTATCTGATGACGTTTCGCATCAACAAGGCGAGCGAAACGCTGCGGATGAATCCGGGTGTGATGAGCGCGAACTATGATCGCATCATCAGCGAGAAGCGTGGACGCATTAATCAATACAAGGATGCGATTGCGTCGATGATCGCGCAGGAAGAGAGCAAGAAGCAGAAGCTGACCGTCGTCACGGCCGATATCGAGCGATTGGAGAAGTTGAAGGAGGGAGCCGCCGCCAAGGCGCGAAAGATCGCCCAGCAACACGGCAATGATCCGGCGGCGACAAAGGCGGACCCGGAATATCAGCGCTGCCAAGCCGCCTTCAAAGATTTCAGTTCGACTCTTGCCGAAAAGCAACAGCGAGCGGAGGAGTTGGAGGCTGATCTGCAAGAATTGGTCAACAACATCAATGGACACAAGATCAACATTCAAAATCAAATGCGTGATCTGGAACGCTTGGCCGAAGAGAAGCATGACGCAGTCGCAACGGTTCTTTCGGCGACGGAGGAAAAACAGATCGCCGACATGATGACCGGTTTGGCCGAAGACCGCACGTCGGAAGAGTTGCGTGAATTGCGTGAACTGAGAAACAAGGCGGGGGCGGCGGCACGTATGAGTCGCGAGATGGCTGGACTGGATACGAAACGAGCCGAAGACGAATTCATGGAGTTCGCCGCCGCGAGCGAAGCAAACGACGAATTCGATCAGCTTATCGGGCTGGCGGCCAAGGAGGACTCGGCACAGCCGACCGCCGAACGCACTCAGATTCCAGAGCACTGACAATCAAACCGTCGCCAATTTTTCTTCACCGGGAACGAATAATCCAGGAACATCCTAGCGCGACTACGTCGCAAGAACAACTGAAGAACATGCGCGTGAAACAACATCAAACGCGTTCATCAATGACGTAGAGGATTCGCCGCCGTCGGGGACGTTCCTGGCGGCACGAATCGGATCTGAATCACTTTCCAACGTTGCGTGGTCTGAAATGATGTGTTTGCGTTCCATGAACGCGAATCACGTCTTTTCCGCCCGCCCAACGTCCAACAACCAGGGAACCGAACTTATGAAGTTGAAAGCATCTTTAACCGTTGCGTTGCTAGTCGCCTCACTGAGCACCGTAGGCTGTAAATCAAAAACCGAAGACGTCGGTGGCGGCGGTGGGAATGCAGTCGATCCCGCATCGACGCCGGCTGGCGATTCGTCGACCGGTGGAGCCGCTCCCGTTTTCAGTTTGGCGTGGAGCGAGTATCCCAGTTGGTCGGTCTTTGGCGTGGCCCATGAAATGGACCTCGTCAACGCTGAGGAAGGGGAGATGGGAACGATTGAAAAGCAGTACAACGTCGACATCGTGTTGAAAGAGGCTGGCTATGACAGTTGCTTGAATATGTTCACGTCGGGCAACTGCGACGCCGTTTGCATGACGAACATGGACGCGTTGATTGTCAGTCCAGGCCGTGATGGCGTTGCGGTCTTGCCGACCAGCACCAGTAACGGCGCGGACGCCTGTATCGTCGCGGGTGTTGAATCGGTCGACGACTTGAAGAACGTCGAAACATTCGGCTTGAAGGGGACCGTGTCGGAGTACGGTTTTGTTCGCTGCCTTGAAACGCTGGGAAAGGACCCCGCTGAGTTCACGTTCACGAACCAGGACCCCGCCGCCGCAGCGGTTGCGATGACCCAGAAGCAAGAAACGCACAAGTCGATCATGGTATGGAACCCTTTCGTCTTGCAGACGCTGAATGATCGACCCGACGCGAAAGTTCTGTTCGATTCGAGTTCGATTCCCGGTGAAATCGTCGATATGGTTGTCGTTGGACGCGATGTCTTGGAGAAAGATGGCGGCGACAAATTTGTTCAGGCGGTCATTGCAACGTTCTATCAAATGAACGAAGAGCTGGCGAAGCCCGAAACGGGAGACGAAGTGCTCGTTGAATTGGGGAAAAAGTTCAGCAATCTTGGTCTGGACGATATGAAAAAGGTTGTCGAGCAAACCAAGTTTTATGCCGACGCGGAGGCCGGCCTGGCGCTTTTGACCGGCGAAGAGTTCAAGACCACGATGACCACGGTCGAAAAGTTTTGCGTCGATCAAAAGCTGGTTGAAGACCCGCAGTACGGTTTCGGTGAGGAAACCGGCAAGAAGCTGTTGTTCAGTCCGGCGCATTTGCAAACGTTCAAGGAAAGCAAATAAGTGTTACGAAAACCGATTTCGCGACGCGCACGTTTTGGGCTCGGCACCGCTTCGGTGGTGCTGATGCTGCTGGCGTATACGTGGCTATCACAACATCGCCAATCAACGGTGCGTCGCGAACAACAGGAAGTTGCCGTGATGAAGGTCGCCGAACTAAAGGCGATTGAGAATCGAACGGAGCGGCAACAGGAGGAGCTTGACAAATGGGTGACTTTGTCAAAATCGCCCGACGCGGTCGATCGCACGGTTCCGACGTGGAGCGTTCTCTACCACGAAGGCTGGGTGCGGGCGACGAGCGAGCAGGGAAGCTTTAAACGCAAGGAAGTCTGGTTGATCAATGATTTCGCCGCCACCGCGAAGCGTTTGGTTGTCGGATTGATCGTGGGCATTCTTTGTTCGGTGGTGATCGGCTTGCTGATGGGATGCTTTGACACGATCGACGCCTTCATGCTTCCGCCGTTTACATTGTTGGCGAAGATACCGACAACCGCCGTGCTGCCGATTTTCTTCGTCTTGGTGCAGATCAATTTTAAAATGTACATCGCCATGATTTTGGCGGGCATGATTCCGACGCTTGCTCAGGCGATCTCCGCCAGCGTCCGGAAGGATGTTCCCGAAGAATTGATCTACAAGGCGTACACTCTGGGTGCAAGCCGATTTGAATTGATCTACGAAGTCATATTCAAACAGGTCTTGCCTCGATTGCTGGATGCCGCGCGGCTTCAAATTGGTCCGGCGCTCGTGTTGCTCGTCGCGGCGGAGTGGATGGTGGCGGGTGAGGGAATCGGATACCGCCTGCGATTGTTTTATCAGCGTACCGACATGACCGTGGTGTTCGTGTATGTCATTTTGCTCGGCGTGATTGGCTTGGTCGTCGACTACGCCTTGATTTGGCTGCGTCGCTGGGTCTGTCCTTGGTTCGGGGAATAAGAGGTTCGATTGTGGTAGCGGATTCAAATGATGTTGTCTTGGAATGTCGCGGCTTGGGACATTCTTTCGGCAAGAAGAAAGTTCTCAACGACATCAACTTGTCGATCGGTCGTGGGCAGATTGTTGCTCTTGTGGGCCCCAGTGGCAGCGGAAAGTCGACCCTGTTGAGAGCGATCTTGGGAACGCATCCGGCAAAGCAAGGCGAGACGCTGATGGACGGAAAGCCGTACCGCGAGCCGAGCCGCGACCGAGGAATTGTCTATCAAAAGTATTCTCTGTTCTCTTTTTTGACCTGCGAACAGAATGTCGCGTTTGGTCTGAAGCTCGATGCGACATCGGCGCATTACCGATTTTTTCAATTTTGGAAATGGCGCGAGCTTCGCAAGCAACACCTCGCAGCCGCGCGAGAGTTGCTGGAGGACGTCGGTCTGGGAGAGGTCGAGAATCAGTATCCCGAAGAGCTTTCCGGCGGCATGCGGCAACGTGTGGCGATCGCCCAGGCATTGATCATGCGTCCCAAGCTGCTGTTGTTGGATGAACCGTTCGGCGCGCTCGATGAAGCGACGCGCGAGGAACTTCAATTGATGCTGCTGAATCTGTACGCCGAGAATCAGGCCGCGCGGCGGGCGGGGCAAACCCCGCCGTACACGATCTTGATTGTAACGCATGAGTTGAACGAGGCGATTTATGTCAGTGATCGTGTCCTGGGGCTGTCGCAATACCATCAAGACGGCAAGGAAGGGGCGACCATCGTTTACGACAAAGCCGCCCCGGTCTACGAACCGCATTCGCCGAAGGATGTCAACGCCTTTGTTTCCCAACGCGAAGAATTGCTGCGAGCCGTCTTCTCAAACCAATACATACAGCATCATTCCGAGTATGTTACGTTTTGGAGGGATCACGGCCTGAAACCCGCTGCGTTGAACTAGATTCTTTCTAGGCTCAAGATTGAAATGCGGTGTGTCACTTTGGGGACTGAGCTTTACAATAGGGTCAGGTACTCTTGTTTCGACAGCATGATGAACATTATTCGTCCGATTTCCAGCGATGCAAAATCCACCTTCCGCCGAAACGTCATCGACCTCCAGTCCCAATGGCGTCGACAATGACTTGACCGGCCTTCAAATCGGCGATTTGCAAATCCTGCGTCGCCTGGGGCGCGGCGGCATGGCCGATGTTTATCTAGCGATGCATCGATCGCTGGGGCGTCAAGTGGCGGTTAAGATTCTGCGTGCTTCGCTCGCCAACGATCAGAATTACGTTGAACGCTTCCGACGCGAAGCGCGGGCGGCGGCGAAGCTTTCGCATCCAAACATCATTCAAGTCTACGACGTTGGACAATCCGAGGGTCGGTACTTCATCAGTCAAGAGTTCGTCGACGGGCGCAACCTGCGGGAAACAATCGATCGAACCGGCCCCCTTTCCCTGGAGCAGGCGGTTAGTGTTTTGCTGGGCGTGGCCGATGCGTTGCAAGCCGCGTCGGCCCAGGGGATCACGCATCGCGATATCAAGCCGGAGAACATCATGCTCAGCCAATCCGGCGAAGTAAAAGTTGCGGATTTCGGCTTGGCGAGGATCGCCACTCCCGACTTTCATGGCGATCTGACGCAGGTCGGATTGACGTTGGGAACACCGCTCTACATGAGCCCCGAGCAAGTTCAGGGAAAGTCGGTCGATGTCCGCAGCGATCTGTATTCGCTAGGCGTGACGATGTTCCACCTGCTGACCGGACGTCCTCCCTTTGAAGCGGATACGCCGTTGGCGATCGCCGTCAAGCATTTGCATGACGTTCCGCCGCCGATCAGTTCACTTCGAATGGACGATCATACCCCTGCTTGGTTGGACGAAGTCATCGCTCGATTGATGCATAAGGAACCCGATCGACGTTTCAAGTCGCCGGGAAGTCTTATCGAGTTCCTGCAGAAGAATCTTAGCGAGTTGCCCGGCGGAAACCCGTTGGGAACACTTCCGATTCGGCTGGCCGCGACGAAGACACTGCAAAGCGTCATGTCGGCCGAACCGAAGCTGAAACGAAGCCGAATGGGCTGGATCGCGCTGGGATTGTTTCCTCTGCTAGGGCTGGTTCTTGGCGCGGGGCTCGCCAATCGCCGTCCGCAACCGACAATGACGCAGTTGCTCGATGCCGAAGCGAGTACGTTCGAGGCGAAAGATACCGTGCAGGAACAATTCTTGGAGGCGATGCGAATCAACACGGCCGCGTCATGGCAGGCCGTTTGGCAGCAGTTCCCGCCCGAAGATGGACTTCAGAATCGGTTGTACGCAGCCAAAGCGCGAATTCAATTGGCTCGCCTGTATGAACAGCAAGCTGCGCATGTCGATTCGCTTCGTGTCGCCAGGGAGGTCATGAATGATCCCGATCTGCCGCCTCACTTGACGGCGATCGCGATGGCTTACTGCGAAAACGCGCTGCGCGCGATGAACGATTTCGACGCAGCGGCCCCACTGCGCGAATCGCTGCAAAGAAAGTTTGAAGGTTTGAGCAACGACGGGAAGGACCTGTTCCGAGTCGCCGTGCCACGAAGCGTCTTGGATCGTCTGGAACTTTGATTGGAGCGTCTTGTTCAGGAAGCAACCGGCTTGTTTCCCTGGTCCGTCCGTTTTCGGGCGGCGAACGGATGATCCGAAAAGCTGCGATGCCCTTCAAGCCCGACGACGTGCAATTCGACACCCGCGCGATGGAACTCGTCCTCTAGGTCGTGAAGTTTTTCCATCACGCTGTGATCGACCAGATGGGCGTTATTGAAATCCAACGTGCATGACTTTCCTTGCATCATGCTGGCGTTGACGATCTGACGACGAAAGGCGATCCAATTGCTGAAGACGGCGGATTGAGCGATACGAATAACGATGCCGTCCTCAGTCGATTCCTCGATTTCCAAGTCGGGAATCAACAACGATCGCAATGAAACTCCGTTCGCGTAATGAATCGCAAACTTCGTGGCGATTCCGATTGCAATACCGATCAACAAATCCGTCGCCAAGACCGCGATGATCGTGACAACGAAAATGACGAGTTGCTCCTTCCCGATTCGATACACATTCAGGAACTCCGTCGGCGACGCCAAGCGGAAACCGGTGAAGACGAGCATCGCGGCCAGGGCGGCCAATGGAATCTGATGAATCAACGCGGGTAATAGCGCGACGAAAGCAAGCAGGAACACGCCGTGCCACATGTCGGCGAAACGTGTCTTCGCTTGATTGTCGATATTCGCCTTGCTGCGGACGATTTCCGAGATCATCGGCAAACCGCCGATAAAGGCGACCGCAGTGTTCGCGATGCCGACGGCAACCAAATCGCGATTCAAGTTGGTTTGACGTCGATAAGGGTCGAGCATGTCGACCGCCTTGGCGCTAAGCAACGACTCCAGTGAACCGATCAGCGCGAACATCAAGACCCACTTGAGCGCGGCCGGTAGCGTGGCTGAATTGGTGAAGACGCTGAAATCGGGGAAAGCCATCGCCCCGAACAAGTTAAACGGCACGTTCACCAGAAACTTTTCGCTCAAGGAGTATTCGTGACCGGCCAGCGTGTAGGTGTGTTCATGCGTCAAGTCGAACCACATTCCCAGCGGCACGGCGACTAACAAGACCAACAACGGAGCGGGAACGGCTTTGACGATTGCATTGCTGGTGCGGGACTTCCAAAAAGCCATCCCGAATAAGATCACGAGACTGACGATCCCGATGACCGCAATCTCCGGGTTGGCGTTGAGCAATGTATGGGGTAAGTCGCGAATCACCTCCAGCGGTTCGCCTTGCGAAGATTGCCCGACCGCAACGGGCAACTGCTTCGCCATAATGATCACACCGATTGCCGCCAGCATGCCATGTACCGCTGACGTCGGGAAGAAATCCCCCAGCACTCCAGCCCGCAGCAAACCAAAAAGAACCTGGCACAAACCGGCAACGACTCCCACGGCCAACGCCATCTTGTAGGCCTGAATGTCGGCCACGGGATCGGCACCGGCGGTGTAGCCGAAGCTGGTCACCGCCCCCAAGACAATCACGATCATCCCCGCAGCGGGACCTTTGATCGTCAGTTCGCTGTTGCTCAAAAAGGTCGTGAGGATAGCCCCAACAATCGCCGTGAAGACGCCCGCGATTGCGGGAAACCCGGAGGCCAACGAAATGCCCAAACAAAGCGGAAGCGCGATCAGAAAGACGAGCCCTCCGGCAATGAAGTCGTTCTTGATGTAACGTTTAAAACCGGTCAGATCGCCGCGAGGAATATCGTCCGTTTGAACGGGCGTCGCTGGAGTGTCTTGCTTCATTGGGAAGGCTGGATTGCAATGGTTATGATGGCCGCATGTACCGAACAACGGTGATGCGGCTGCACCAAAGCAAGGTCCATGCCATTTGCAAGATCGAAGGAGATCGATTTCAATGGACCAACGAATCGCTTGATAAAACGTCGACAAAAAATATTCGTCCGACGTCCGAGATTCATCCATCGGCGGATTTGAGCAGGATGCCATGCAAGATATTGCACGGCAATGCAAACCCTTGCCTGCAATTCCGCTAAGCGGTTGCTTCTTCCTTTTCGGCGGGAGTCATCCGATCCCAAAACCCGACGGCGAAGAGCACGAAGACGGCGGCGGCAAGAATCGCGGGATAGATCCAATAATTCCTCCACTCGGCCATCGCCGGCACGACAAACCGCTCGTATGACAAGTCATCCGGATACCCCTTATCGAACATTGCCAGAAGGCTGTCCATCGTTGATCTGGCTGGGGCACCTTCGTTGAGCGTCTTGATTTCCTCAGCCAAGGCGCCCCCTGGAACAGGCCCATATTCGCCGATTTTGTTTGGCAACGGGACGGTTGTGAACGGCCAATTGCCACCGAAGGCGAATCGAAATCCGAAAAACAGACCGATTCCCTGCGTCAAGAAGACCAGCAGGCTTTGCGCTTGGCCGCGAATCTCCTTCGGTGCCTTATTGTCGGTGTACATGAAACCGGTGACAAAGAAGAAGTCGTAGCAAATCCCGTGCAAGGCAACGCCTAACAACAGCATCCACGTGATCTGATCAGGCGCACCGAACGCGAACAGCAAATATCGAACAACCCAGCTTCCCATGCCGATCAGCAACATCAACTTGACGCCGAGCTTGCGGAAGAAGAACGGAATCAAAAGCATGAAAAAGATTTCCGACATCTGCCCCAGCGTCATCGTCGAACCGGCCTCGGTAAACCCAGCCGCACCCAGATAGACCGAAGTCTGGCCGTAGTAATACCCCAAGGGAATACAGATCAAGGTGCTGCAGACCGCAAAGACCAGGAAGCCGGGACTTTTCATCATCCCGAAGGCATCGAGCATCAACAGGGAACGCCAATTCAGCGGACTGTCTTTCGCTGGCGGCGGCGTGTGCGGCAACGTGAAGCAATACAACCCGAGCAGGACGCTGCTGACGGCCCCAAGCCAAAAAATATTCAGCGACGCGGACCAACCCGCAAAACCAAGCCCCAATCCGGCGACAATCCAACCGATCGTTCCCCAGACACGAATCTTCGGGAAATGGCTTTGATCGGGGATGTGCGTGAACGCGATCGAATTCCCCAGCCCAAGCGTTGGCATGTAACAGCACATGTAAGCGATCATCAGCCAGATCATCGTTTGACTGTTTTCAGGCTGAGCAAACTGCGTTAGCGCGATCATGATGCCTCCGCCGATCAACATCAAGACCCCGAAGACTTTCTCCGATGCGAAGAAGCGATCGGCAATCAAACCGAGAAACAGGGGAGCAAAAATGGCCGCGATCGGAGCACTTTCGTATGCCCCACCAATCACCGCCGGCCCAAACCCATTGCTGCCCAATGCCAACCCAAGCGTCGCGAACCAAGCTCCCCAAGCAAAAAACTGCAGGAACATCATGATCGAAAGACGGGTCGTCATGCCGGATGACTGTTGAGAGGTCGCTGCGCTCATTGCAATAGTGGCTCCATATATCGATGAAAGATCCAAGGATCACAGAATCCGCGAACTGCGGTCGATCATTTCGTTCAGAAGTTCAAGATTCTAATCAACCGGCGCGTCCGAAGCACCCCGGCAAAATGAAACATCACAGGCCGATTCCAGTAAGGCAACCTTTATCAATGATGAACGCGTTTGATGTTATCTTACGTCAATGTTTTTCAGTTGACCTTGCGGCGTGGTCGCTCTAGGCGAAGCCCCGTCGATGCTATTGCAACAATTGAGGACGCGGTTCTTCATTGGCGGGCAATTCGCCACGTTCTCGCTGACCGGCCCCCGCAAGACCACGATCACCCAGTTCCTTGCGTCCGCGCTGGGCAAGCTTCATCAATCGAGAGACCACTTGAGGATGTTCGTCGGCCACATTGTGATCGCAGCCGATATCCTTATAGACATTGAACAACAACGGCTCGTCCGACCCCTGTTTGCCGAAGTGCGGATGGGAGCGAAACGATTTCAAAGGCGTAAATAACTTCCACGGTCCCGATCGCACCGCCTGAAGCTGATCTCCGTCGTAATAATAGAAGGCCTCGTATGGCGACTTCGCATCGTCGGTCCCCATCAAAAGATCGCGGATATCGTGTCCATCGATCTTCCGATCTTCGGGAACGCTCGCCCCGGCAAGCTTTGCGAATGTCGGCAGCAGGTCAATCGTTGTCGCCAAATCATCGCAGACCGTTCCCGCCGGTATGGTGCCAGGCTGCCAAAACAGAGTCGGAACGCGAAAGGCGCCTTCGCTGGTCGTGTAGCCTCGCCCATGCAGCGGTCGATTGGAACCTCGACTCAAATCTTCCGGATCACGATTGATGGGAGCCCCATTGTCCGATGTCCAGACGACCAGCGTCCGATCGTCAATCTTCAGTTCCCGCAGATGATCGAGCATCCGCCCCAGCGACCAGTCGAGTTCTTCAATTGCATCGCCCCAGGGCCCGTTTTTGCTCTTGCCTCGGAATGCGGGACTCGAAAAGGGGGTGCTCGTGCTGCCCGGCATCGCGTGCGGAAAATAGAGCAGGAAGGGTTGATCGCGATGTTCGCTGATCCAAGCATTCGCCTGTTCGGTGTAACGTTTTGTGAGTCCATCGCGATCGCAGGGGGCCTCGATGACACGTTCGTTCCGCATCAGTGGCAACGGGGGCCAATGGGAACCGTCCGCTTCCCAAACACGCTCGGTCATATCATCGGAATAGGGAACGCCGAAGAAAAAATCAAAGCCTTGTCGCGTCGGCAGGAAACGCGGCTGGTCACCCAAATGCCACTTGCCAATGATCGAAGTCGCATACCCGGCCGACTTCAAGACTTCCGCCATCGTCCATTCATTCGGATGCAAACCGTATCGCGACACCGGACGCAAGACCCAGCCGTCACGTGGATTGTCATGCATGCCGACACGTTGAGAGTAGCAGCCTGTCATAATGCTTGCTCGGGACGGTGTGCAGACGCCCGCGGTAACACAGAAGTGCGTGAACTTTCGCCCCTCGCGAGCCATACGATTCAAAGCGGGGGTCCGGTGCAAGGTTGATCCGAACGGTTCGATATCACCGTATCCGAGGTTATCGCAATAGATCACGATGAAGTTCGGAGGGCGTTTGGCTTCGGCGACGCTCGTCAAGAGTGACAGACATCCGAGGGAGATTGCGAATAGGGCTGGCTGAATTGACATTGATCTGGTCCGTTTTCCAAGTTGTCCACGCACCGCGGTGGGTGTGCTGGTGAAGTGTTTCGATCCAGGCTCTTACAGTGAATCGATCAGGGCGAGCATTCGCGGAAGGAATTGACGAAGGGCACGCGATCGATGACTGAGTGCTTTCTTGACGGCCGGTCCAAGCTGACCGAAGGTCAAGTGATATTCGGGAATCTCGAACATCGGATCATACCCAAAACCTTGCGACCCGTGACGTTCCTCAATGATGCGACCGTAACAGCGTCCGCTGTCGGTCAAACGCTCGTTCCCATCCGGATCGGACAAACTGAGATAACAACAATAGAAGGCGGTTCGACTTTCGAGGGGAACGCCGGCCAAACGATCGAGCAACAGGTCGTTGTTCTTCTCGTCGGTCGCCTCCGCTCCTGAAAACCGGGCGCTATAGATTCCGGGTTGACCGTCGAGTGCATCGACGCACAGACCACTATCCTCGGCCAAGACCCACTTTCCTAAATGTTTGGCTTGTTGCGTCGACTTTAATCTGGCGTTGGCGGCGAATGAATCGCCATCTTCAACAACGTCGATTGCATCGGGCAGATCGGCCAAGCTGATCAGATGGATGCGATCGGTCGGCACCATCTGTCGAATCTCAACGGCTTTCTTGCGGTTTCCGGTCCCCAGCACTAATTCGAAGCTCATCGTTACCGCTTTTTATCCTGTTGTTTCGTGAAGATACTCAGGTCGATGCGGCCTTTGCCCACGACCGGAATCTTCCCGTTCCGCAGGTCGTTTGCGTTGCAGAGCGACTGCATCGCCCGATAGGTGTTCAAACCATCGCTGCGCACCAGAAAGACGATCGTATCGTCTCGGCCATTGAGGACCTTGTTCATCAACGCCTTGAAGTCTTCGTCATTGGCCGCTTCAGCCGCCCGTATCGTCTTCGGCTCGGGCAGATTGTGCAAGACGATGGCGCCTTCAGCGCATTCGACGAAGTGCGGCGTAAACGTCAAACCGCTCCCTTGAGGCAAGATGGTGACGTTTCCTTCCTTCGGAACATCCTGTCGTTTCTTTAGCTGGATTTCCAACTGAGCAAGTTCTTCCTGCAACGTCGAAAGTTCCGACTGCATATCGGCGATGGTTTCCCGCGCCTTCGGATCGACTTTCGGTATGACAACCTGCAATTCCTTTTTCTTTTGCTCTTCGAGTTCCTTTTCCAGCGCTTCGGTTTCCTTGAGCAGTTCCTCAATCTGAGCCTGCGTCAATTTTCGTTCCTGCTGTGTTTCCTTTAAGTGGATGGCGGCGGAATTGGAGACGGCGATCTTCTGCTCCAACTGCGAGAGTTCCGCGTCGGTCTCGTCGATCTCCTTCTGAAGCGACTCGTACTTTTCAATCTGTGCGATATCGGGAGCATCGGTCTGCGCCAGCGCCAAGGTTGCAATCATCATTGTCAACACACCGATGACGCAGGCGACGATACTCAGAAATGGAAACAGCGAAATATCATCGTCGTTGCTTGCCGGACGTCGGGGCATGCTCGGTTACCTCCTGCCGTTACGCGTTGATTTCTTGGAACCGCCACCGAACCAGCCTTTTCGCGCGGGAACCTGCTGGACGACAACTTGTTGATCACCAAGCTTTTCCAGCACGCCCGACAGGTTGCTCAGACCGCGATCCAGCCCGGCCAAATGTTCCTGCAATGTCGATTGCGATTGAGAGAACGAACCGGCAACCGTTTGATTCATGTTAACCGCCTGATCAGCCAGACTTGCCAGAGCCTTCTGAATTTTGTCCGCCGCGTTGGCCATTTGATCAAGCTGCGCCTGCAACGCGGCTTGTTGATCGAGCGTTTGCTTCTGCATCATCGCAACATGTTTCTGCTGCTGCTGTTCGATCCTTCCATTGACTTCGTCCCAACCTTTGGAGACCTGCTGCGTCAGGCTGGTGCCGATCGCATCGAGCTTCTTCAGCCAGCGTTCCATCTCGGCATGCTGCGTCCCCAACGCCTGCTCAACCGCTTGACGGAAGATCGCCACGTCGGTTCCACCGCCCCCGCCCGCTCCACGCTCCGCCCCGCCGCCACGTCCATCGTCCAGCCGTCGCAGCAAATTTTCGTTGCAATATTCGTCGACGCTGGTGATCAAGTCTTCTTCGCTCTTCTGCAATGCGGAAGCGGGCAGCTTGACAAGCATGCTCATGATCAAGGCCAACAGGGTCGTATCGAAAGCGGTGCCCAAGCCGCCGAAGACTTCCTTCAAAGCCTCCTTCATGGCGTTCATGTCCCCACCGCCGCTGAGGCTTGTCGCGAGACTGGCGACCGCGGCGCTTACGCCCATCACGGTACCGATGAAGCCGAGAATCGGGAGCGACCAAATAAAGACTTTAACAATCGTGTAGCTTCCCGCCACGTTGTTGGCGTCAATGGCAGATTGCGATTCCATCATGGTCACCGTCTCCGCGCGCTCTTGCGAACGCGGAAATGCTCGATACCGCGAACCACGCGATTCACCAAAAACGTGTCGCTGGATGCTCCCGGCAGCTCATTGATGTTCAATATAAAACGATCGATCGAATCGAGCGTGATCTGCGGAGAAACTTCCGTCGGCAAGACGTCCAGCAGCATCGCGTCCTTCTGCTTCTTCAGGTTCAGCCATTTCAAAATCAAAATGGCGATCGCCCAAAACATCAGCAGCGTGGTCGGAAAGGGGACGGGGCCGCGATCCCAAAACAGTTGGCCGATCTGATACTGACGCAGCGGAAACATCAGTCCCAGCCAGACCACCGTCATGGCCGCACCCATCAAACCGCTGATGACCAAGCTGACATCGCTGCTGGCCGAATCGCCCGAACCGGCGCTGAACCAGCTCTTCTGCGGTCGCTTCGCCTTGACCATGCGTTTGCGTCCCCCCGCCGATGCGGGTGCCGGAAGGTCCGACGCGATCTGCGGCGTCGCGGCGACCGATGCGGCGGCGGAGGCACTGGCGGACTTTGAGGCCGCCGTCGAAGTTGTAATCGATACCGCCGCCGGGGCTGGCTTGGCCGCCGCGGGCTTGTCGCCGACGTTGATATTCGGAAAGGGAGCAGCCGCTTCGGCGGGTTCCGATTCGGGAATGCGAACCGTTGCACGACAATACGGACACGCTCGGCTTTTGCCCGCCAGATCCTCCGAGACTTTCAGCGACTTATTACATTTCGGGCACGCAATTTTAAAAAACGACACGTTCGACAGCTCACGACGAAAACAAAGAAACTTCGATCAGACGACCACAAATCGTTGCTTCCCCTATCGTGGCCCAAGTTTCCCGTCCTATCAAGCGTTTCGTTGATCGGAACTCGCTGTGAGAGCAAAATATACGTGAGCACAACCGTTTGACGGCAAGCCCTGGACGCCCTGCGATTTGCCGGCGATTTGCACACCTGCATCTTGTCCGTCGATTCAAGAAACATCTGCACAAGTGCTTACTAGTGCTTGTGCAGAGCCTCGATGACGATTGCGATCAACAGGCCGACGACTAAGGCAACCGTTAGCTTCCCTCGGTCATGCGAGTGGAACTGAACTTCGGGGAGCAAATCTCCCAGAGCAATGCAGAGGAAGAATCCGGCTGAAAAACCGAGGCCACAGCCGAGTACAAGGCTCATCGCGGGTGAACCACCCAGGGACGCCAGACTGCTCCAGGCCAAGAACGCTCCGATCGGGCACGCCATGGCAAACCCACAATTGACGAGCATCTGATTTTCCATTGATGTGCCACGCACCTGCATCAATGACGTAATGCTCATCGCGTCGAGCGGCTTGTGCAGCAGTACGGCCAAGAAGGTCCCAAGCCCCAGAAAACTAAGGCCGGTCCCCGATTCGCTGCGCACGCTGGCCGCAAGAGCAACGCCATCGATCAGCGTATGAATGACAAGACCAACGAAAAGGCCCTGCCAACTGAAGCGACTCGGCAGTCGAATCGCCACAGGCCCTGCATGGTCGGCTTCCACGATGGGCTTGTCATCATGTGATGGCGGAAGGTTTGCCCCCCCGCCGTCATGATCGTGAACGTGGTCATGATCGTGAACATGATGATGATCATGGTCGCAACGGCTGTGATCGGGGTCGGTGTGATGATGGACGTGAAAGACTCGCAGCAGAAAAAACATCACCACGATTCCGCCAAGCATCGAAAAGGCCACCGGGCGAAACGAAGTCACATGCATTGCGGCATGAGGGAGCATGTGAACGGTGGCGACGCCAAGCATCAGCCCCGACACGAGGCTCATGACGATTTGCATTCGCAGGTGGGTAAGCCGAAACACGGTCGGCAATAGTCCCCCCAGCAGAGACGCCGCCACGATCATGACACAGTAAAGGATGATCAGAAGAGTCGGTGGCAGCATGTCAAGCAGCAATAATAATGGCGACCCGTAGGCCAGCCGGTGTCGTTCCCCAAATGAAACGTGGAAGTATAGTTGGGAAAACGGAGCAACGGAAGTCGCCAGTCAGAGCACGTTTTGAATGCTCTTGTCTACTGGATTCGACTTCCGTCGTGATCTGTTGTCGCCGTACTGCGTGGGGAGATGTGACGTGATTCGCTGGATTCAGGCTGCAAATCTCACGTCTTGAACCCACACAGGGCATAGCAACCCAACCTAGCGAATCGACTGAACGACAACAGGTTGCAGGTTTGAATTGCGAACCGATTGTTGAAACGTCGCCGGTCGAACGGCGGTGTTGTCTCGGCGATGACTCTCCTTTTGATCGTCAAATCGAACGGGAGCATGCTTTTGCGGAACCGAAGTGCGTCGGACGCGGACGGCATCGTCGCGGAACGGATCGTTCGACGTGTCTTGTTTGGGAATCGGCAACGCGCTCTCGTGTGTGTGTTCGTGCATGACCGGTGGCGGATCGTAAGGTTCCACAATCGGCGGTGCCGGTGGAACGACCATGCGGGCCGGAGGTGCCGGATATGTCGAGGTCGTCGATGGTTGAGAATAATGCATCGTCCGCGAACCATTGCCGCAGCCGCACGACTGGCATTCGCACTGCTTGGGCTTCTTGCTGAACATCGACTTCATTTTGCCGAACAAACCGCCACATCCCTTCAGGCAGCCCCCCTTCTTGGAGTCGCAACCATCATCGCAAACCGGTTCGCAACAGGTCGCTTCCAAGCCACATTCAGGCTCACAGCCACAAACCGGTTCGCAACCGCACTCCGGTTCACAACCACATTCAGGAGCACAATCGCACGGCGTTTCACAGCCACAGGCGGTGTCGCAAGAACCGCCCCCTCCTTTGTATCCCTTCCAGATTCCGGTACACAGCGAGCAGGAACACTGTTGCACGGGGTTCAGGAAGCCGGCACGCGTCGCCTTATCCAGCAAGCCGTCGGAACGATTGCAACGCCCGCAATTGCATTGGCCAAGGCTGACCGAACTGATGGCGAACGTTCCGATCAACGCGGCGGCCATCATTGCGGCGCGAAGTCTGTTGTTGGTAAGTTTCACTGCAGAATTCATCGCTGATTGGCTCCATCAAGGCGAATGCGAATAAGGGGCGAACCATCGAAACGGGATCGCTCACGCTACAATCGATCGGATCGTTACACGTGGTAACCGCAGAACAATCCGAGCCAACGGTAAAATCGGAACATTCCAGAGACTCCGCGCAGGCTGCGCATCTTGCCAACTGGGTTCTGGTCCCCACGCAGACAAAACGATTGCCAAACGCTAAAATTTCGAGCGTTGAAGCGAATTTCCAAATCTTTCCTCTATTAACGACACCCGATTAGGTTACCTCCGTGACGAAGACCGACCCTTTCAACGCGCGTGATACGTTTGACACTGGCAATGGAACCGCCGGCATTTATCGCATCAGCAGACTTCAAGACGCCGGTTTGGGGGACGTCGATCGTCTCCCCTATTCCATTCGCATCCTGCTCGAATCGGTCTTGCGAGGTTGCGACGGGTTCAGCGTGACGGAAGATGACGTCAAGAATCTCTCCGCATGGAACGCCGCCGCACCAGCTTCCGATGAAATCCCCTTCAAGCCTTCACGCGTCGTTCTGCAAGACTTCACCGGAGTGCCGGCGGTCGTCGATCTGGCTGCGATGCGCGCCGCAATGGGACGACTCGGCGGCGACCCAAAGCGAATCAATCCACTGATTCCGGTCGACCTGGTGATCGATCACAGCGTGCAAGTCGATTTCTTCGGCACCGCCGATGCGCTGCAACGCAATGTCGACATGGAATTCGAACGCAACGGTGAGCGCTACGAATTCCTACGCTGGGGCCAACAAGCATTCGACAATTTTCGTGTCGTTCCACCGAACGTCGGTATCGTCCATCAAGTGAACCTGGAATACCTGGCCAACGTCGTCTGGCTGCGCGAGGACGAACACGGTCCGATCGCCCTTCCCGACACTTTGGTCGGCACGGACAGCCACACAACCATGATCAACGGGCTGGGAGTCCTTGGCTGGGGCGTCGGCGGAATCGAGGCGGAGGCTTCGATGCTGGGCCAACCACTTTATATGTTGATGCCGGAAGTGATCGGAATGGAGTTGACGGGCGAACTGCCGTCGGGTGCGACCGCGACCGACCTGGTGCTTCGCGTCACCGAAGTGCTTCGCAAGGAAGGCGTTGTCGGCAAGTTCGTCGAATTCTTCGGCAAAGGGATGGAGGCGATGACGCTCGCCGACCGTGCGACGATCGCCAACATGGCGCCCGAGTACGGTGCGACGATGGGGTTCTTTCCCGTCGATGATGAAACGCTGAAATATCTGCGTCGCACGGGACGTAAGGAAGAACAGGTGCAACTCGTCGAGCGCTACTGCAAGGAGCAAGGCTTGTGGCGTCGGGATTCCGATCAATGTCAATATACGAAACGTTTGAGCCTCGATCTTTCTTCGATCGAACCGGCCTTGGCTGGTCCCAAGCGTCCGCAGGACCGCGTCTTGCTTTCGGAGATGAAGCAGGCGTTCAATGAGTCGCTGACCGCTCCGGTGGGAGCCAAGGGCTTCGGCTTGCCAGCCACCGATTTGAACAAAACGGCAACGGTCGAAGACAACGGGCACAGTTCTCAGATTACGCACGGCTCGGTTGTCATCGCCGCAATCACCAGTTGCACAAACACCAGCAATCCGTCGGTGATGCTCGGTGCTGGACTGTTGGCCAAGCGCGCCGTCGAAGCGGGACTTTCGGTCAAGCCGTACGTCAAGACAAGCCTCGCTCCCGGGTCTCGTGTCGTCACCGATTATCTGGAAAAGGCTGGCGTGACCGAAAGCCTTGACGCTCTCGGCTTTCAAACCGTCGGCTACGGCTGCACAACATGCATTGGCAACAGTGGCCCGCTCCCCGATCCGGTCGCCAAAGCGATCACCGGGGCCGACTTGGTCGCGTCGAGCGTTCTCAGTGGCAATCGTAACTTTGAAGGACGCGTTAATCCGCACACAAAAGCGAACTATTTGGCAAGCCCTCCGTTGGTCGTGGCCTTTGCGTTGGCGGGAACGACCGACATCGACATGCAGACCGAACCGCTGGGGGTCGGCAAAGACGGCAATCCTGTTTTCTTGAAGGATATCTGGCCTTCGCCTCAAGAAGTTCTGCAAGCGATCGAGGAATCGGTCCAGCCGGAAATGTTCACCTCGCAGTACGCTCAGGCGATGACGGGCAACGAACGCTGGAATGCGATCGACGTCTCCGGTGGCGCGCTCTACGAGTGGGATCCGGACAGCACTTACATTCAGGAACCGCCATTCCTTTCGTCGGTAACGTCGGAAGTTCCCGACATCCAGCCGATTCGCGGGGCGCGGGTTTTAGCGTTGCTTAACGACTCGGTCACCACCGATCACATTTCACCCGCGGGCTCGATCGCGAAAGATGGCCCCGCAGGTCGCTTCTTGCAGGAACATGGCGTCGCGCCCAAGGAATTCAACAGCTTCGGCAGCCGACGCGGCAACGACCGAGTCATGGTTCGCGGAACGTTTGCAAACATTCGTATTCGCAATCAAATCGCACCGGGAACCGAAGGGGGCGTGACGCGTTTGCTGCCCGATGGAGAGGTGATGTCGATCTACGATGCGTCGATCGAGTATCAACAACGTCAAACGCCACTGATCGTGATCGCCGGAGCCGAATACGGAACCGGCAGCAGCCGCGATTGGGCCGCCAAAGGGACGCTGCTTCTTGGCGTCAAGGCGGTGATCGCAACCAGCTACGAACGGATCCATCGCAGCAATCTCGTCGGCATGGGCGTCCTCCCACTCCAGATGACTGCGGGGAACGACTGGCAGAAGCTTGGACTTAGTGGTGAAGAAACGTATGATATCGAAGGGCTTTCCAACGATCTGCAGCCTCGTTCGACCGTGACGGTGAAAGCAACCGCTGCCGATGGCAAGGTAACACAGTTCGACTGCTTGGTCCGCATCGATACACCGGTCGAAATGGTCTACTACCATAACTGAAAGGCCTCTCGACTACCGACATATCGTCCCGCTGGGACGAACCTCCGTCCTGCGTCGCGGTTGCTACCGACATCGTGTCCCTACGGGACCATTCGCGACAAAAATGCTGCGGCAAGTTGACGCAAGGCCGGTTTGATCTTACAATCGGCTGATTGGTCTCCCGTCGGGTGGTTACATCGTCGCAATCTTTTTGTCGGCTGCTATGAATCGATCTGTTTACCTACGTCCAACATCATGGACAACGATTCGATTTGGAATCGTTGGCTTGTTGTGGTTGGCGGGGGTACACGACGCAGCGGCCAGTTGCGGGGATTACTTGTTGGTCAATGGTGTTCCCGTCATGGAACATCAAGGTGATGTCGGGTTGCATCCTCATGGCGAAGCATCACCATTTGGCAAACCGCCTGCTCCAAGACGATGCCAGGGGCCATCCTGCTCTCAATCACCATCGCTTCCGTTCTCGATACCCGTCACGATCCAATCGATTGAGCGAGTTGAAGTGTTGGCTGTGGTCGCCGCCAATGTGCCTTCAGGCCATCGGTCGATTCAGTGGCCGCTTCCGGGTGAATCGGCGGCGGAACACAAGCTGATGCGTGATATCTTTCGGCCACCTCGGGCCGCCCTTTAATCAAGCCCCTCTGGCAATTGTCGCGGTACGTCCGTCACCCGATGCGCGCGGTTCATCGATGTTGCGCCGTTCAGCAAAATGCTGGGCATACGCAACTTGAATCGGATCGCTCCAAGTGCGGGTCTGCGGCAGAAACGGGGCTACCGATTTCAACGGGATCCCTGAGTCAAGCTGATATTTGACTCATGGATCGTGCTGGTGTTGACGTCCTCGCCGTTTGGCGATGGGGGACAACGTCGCGTTCTGTTCATTCATCTTCAGCATTCTTTTTTTTAAACCTTCTTTCAGGCAGTGGTCGAACGTGCGCGATAGATGATGCGCCGGTGGATCGTTGCGCATGGAGATTATCCAATGTTACGTCGTGATCGTGGATTTACCTTAGTTGAATTGCTAGTCGTTATCGCCATCATTGGCATCCTCGTTGGTTTGTTGCTGCCGGCGGTACAAGCGGCGCGTGAGGCCGCTCGCCGAATGGAGTGCGGCAATCATTTGAAACAGATCGGCCTGGGACTGCATAATTACCATGCGACCCACACGCAGTTTCCATTCGCCATTGGTGGTACCGGGAATAAGTACTCGGCTCTGAGTCAATTCCTGTCGGCGATGGAACAGACGTCCCTCTTCGACGAAATTGACTTTACAAAACCGATTACCGACCCCGTGAACGCCAACGCGCGGCTGACGGAGATCGCGTTGTTTCGTTGCCCTTCGGATTTTCAAAATTCACAACCGACCGCTGGTGGCGCGATCAACTACTGCCCGAACAAGGGTACAAGTTTGCTTTGGCGGGACGATCGCGCCAACGGCGTCATGTTTTTCGACAGTCAAACGCGCTTTCGTGACATTCTGGACGGCACCAGTCATACCGCTGCCTTTAGCGAACGGGTGATTGGCGATGGTTCCAACGGGATGACGTCACCAGATTCGGATGTCTATCTCAGCACCGCCGATCCTATGACCCAAGATGAAGCACGGCAGTTTTGCGAAAACGTTGATGTCACCGACTTGGCGAATCAGTTTCCTCAGTTCATGGGAGCACCATGGATCGATGGCAAGCACGCCTACCAACACATCAGCGGTCCGAATGCGCGCAGTTGTGGATTCCAGCCCGCCGGCAAAGCAACGATGGCGGCGACGAGTCGTCATCCAGGCGGCGTCGAAGTGCTGATGTGCGACGGCGCGGTGCGATTTGCCACCGAAAGCATTGATCTCGAGGTCTGGCGCGGCATCGGGACGCGCGACGGCGGCGAACCGGAATCGAACCTGTAGTCTATTCGGAGTTTGAGCTGCAATGATTTCCCAAACAACTGAAGCAACGAAGCTGGTTGCGAGACTTGGCATCGTTTTATTGTTGCTGGTCATTCCAAGTTGCGGTCCCCGTCGGGCCGCACCCGTGGATGCGGACCTAGCGGAACAGACTCTGTTGCGAGTCCTTGAAACCTGGAAAAGCGGCGGAACGATCAGCCAACTGCGGTCGGCGGATCAACCTGTCGTTGTCCAGGACGCAAGCTGGACGGAAGGCAAGACACTGGAAAGCTACACGCTGGTCGGCGACGGATGGGTTGAGGATGCCAACCTGTTCCAAGATGTCGAGTTGACGTTCGCACCGGAGGCGGGCCGACGTTCGGTCCCGAAACGGGTGACGTATGTCATCGGCACCGACCCCGTGATCACCGTCTTTCGCGCGATCCTTTGACGCGCCAATACATAAAGCCATTTCTCGCCGCGTGGTCGGAAATGAGGTGATTCGCTTCATTTAATGCGAAGGCATCATTTCGGACCACGCACGGTATACATATTCCAAACTTCTAAACGAGACAAAATCAGATGCGAACTTTTTTGATGCGAACTTTCTTGATGCTACTTGTGACGATCTCTTTGATGGCGACTTCAGCGGAAGCGCAGCGTCGCGGCATGCGCGGTCGAGAGGCCGATTTCATGTCAACGCCACCGTTGGTGGGCGACGCCATGCCCGTGGTGGAAGTGTTCGATATTGACGGAAACACGGTTTCAACAGATTCACTCTTGGGCCATTACACGGTGCTGACCTTCGGCTGCCTGACCTGTCCCCCTTCGATCTGGAACATTCGAGGCTTGGAGGCGGTCGAACGAGATTACGGACCGAAAGGTGTTAAGTTTTATTTCATTTTCATGTCGCTTGCGCATCCTGAACTCGTTGGCAACTATGTCCAAGCCTTCACGAACGAAGAACGCATCGCGCAGGCGAGACAAGCAGTCAAACAATTTGGCACCACGATTCCCTGGCTTGTGGACAACATCGACAACCGGTTGCGACACGCCTTGGGCGATCGACCGAATTCACAGTTCCTGATCGATCCGTCGGGCAAGATCGTTCGTAAGCGAGCATGGAGCAATCCTCAATTCGTCCGCCGTGACCTGGAACATTTCGTCGGACCATCGGACCAGATCACGCCCGAAGAATCGATCCGGTTGACGTTGGCCCCGGCTTTGCCCATGCGAGCCCCGCGAGGATTCGTCGATCGCATTGAACGCTTGAATAAGTCGGCGATTGTGGCGGTTCCCGATCTCAAGTCAGCCGATCAGCCCTTCTTTGCCAAACTGCGTGCGGAGGCTGACGCCGAACTGTTGGCTGAAGGCCGCGGTGAGTTGTATCTCGGCTTTCATCTCGATCCGTTTCACGGAGCGTATTGGAACAATCTCGCGAAACCGCTTTCGGTGAAACTTTCGGCTGCTGAGGATGTGCGACTCGATCGCCTGGAGTGGATAGCGGAAAAGGTCGAGGCCATCACGGACAGTGATCCGCGAGAATTCGTCGTCAACGTGGCGGCATGGCCTGAGGATCAGCCAATTCGCGTCGACGTTCTCTACTACGCCTGCCAAGGAGGCGAGACTTGTCATGCGGTTCGTCAATCATATCAACTGCGACGACAACGGGACGGCAACGGCGGCGGTGCCCGGAGTGAGGGTGCCGGATACTGGAGTGTTTCGGAATTCACATCGCGGATTCTCGCGGGGGACGAGAACGGGGATGGAAGAATCACACGGGCTGAAGCCGTTGGATTGCTGCTACCGCATTTCGAGAAACTGGATCGCGACGGCGATCAACATCTCGATCGCAGTGAACTCGCGGTCGTCACGCAATGGCTGAATCACCATCACCAACCTGGCGTTCCCAACACATCGTCAAGGAAGTGACCCGGCACGTCCGGCGGCCCACAGCCTTAGCCCGGCCAAGCGTTGTTTGCCGCGTGCATAATACGTTTCGTCAAGCGTTGCCAAATGCTTGGCATAGACCTCAGGAAGCAACCGACGCCATCGGGCCCGCAGATGGACAATGCCTTCGTCATTCAAGAGAACCGCCAAGCTTGATGCAATCATCTGATGGCCGGCAATTGTGGGATGCACGTGATCGACCATAAGGTGATCACCAACAATGCCCAGCGGGCTGACGCCACACATTTGTTGATCGATATCGACCAGCGGGACATCGTGCCGGTCCGCGAGTTCCCGAATGGCCTGTTGCATCGACGAGCGAATCCGCAGTGGACAGCTATCGGCATCGACCGCCAGCGTCAGTTGTGTCGTCGCCGCATCCCGATCACCGATTTCCAGCAGCAAGCGGCCCAGTCGGTAAGCGACGCTTGGATTCAGCGGATCCATTTGTTGTGCCCGCCGCAGCGCTTCGATACGATCGGGGATCGATTGCTCTGGATCGATCGACGCCTTCATCCAACCTTCGAAGATCAGTCGCTCAGCCACTTCCAGGTCGGCGGCCACTTCGGATTTAAATGGCGGACAATCGATGACATTTCTAGCAGGGCAACACAGCACCAGCGGAACATCTTGTTTCCGGCAGTAGTCGATGATCGATTCAAGATTCGCTACGAAATCGGCTTCCGTCCGTGGGCGCGAGGGGACGTCGCGGTGATAGTGTTCGAGCCCTCCCTGGTGGTCCAACAACGCCTGAACCGTTTCTCCCACCAAGCGTTTCGTGTTTGAATCGATTGGCTCAGGAGTTCCAAGAATCGATTGTCGCGCGAGTTGATAGACATGCAAGCGTTCCGCCAGGCTTAACAACGTCGCTTGCAGACGGTTCAGCGACTGCAGTTCCCCGACGGATACACGTTCCAGATACTCATTGTGCCCCGTGTAGACGACAATCAGATCGGGTTCATACTCAATGACTTCGGGGAGCAGGGCCGCAACGCGGTAACTGGCGTAGGACACTCCGCCACAATTGACAACTTCCCAGCCAAACGAATCGTCCGCAACATTGAGCAGCAATTCCAGCCATGTGGAGAATGCGGTTTGAATCGCGTACGGACGCCCTTGGACCGTCGATCCGCCGAGTACGAAAATGCGTTTGGTGTTCGTCGGCTTTTCTGCTGGAAAGCTTGTCGGGCTAAAAAGGTTCAGGTGCTCCGTGGCGATCTCATATCGATCGCGCTCCGCATTGAGCACGAACAGCCTTCGCGAGGCCGTTGCCTCGGCGAGTGTTTGCACACGTGACTTGGGAACCGGAAGATTGAAATATCGCAGCGATGCTTCGACAACCAACAGCGGGGAGAGCCCAAGCACGATCGCGGTGAATCGGAATCCCCAGCGACGTGCGGCGCGACCGCTTCGTACGCACTCTCGCCAAGACCCGCGGCGGGCAGTATGCTTGGGGTTCATAAGGACGATTTTTTTAACGTGCGTGGGTCTGAGGAACACATTCGCTTCCCATTATATCGTGCCTGGTTTGAAATGACACATTCGCATCCATTCATACGAATGATTGCATTTCCGCCAGTGTGACGGAATAAAGCAAGTCGATCCGTATCCGCCCGCGCGATGTATGAACGCCAACCAAATTTGAGACATGTCAACAGCAACACAACCTCAACCGGTCTACATCGCAGGACAATGGCGTGCCGCGTCATGCGAATCGGCATCCAGCGTCTACCAAGCAACCAACCCCAGCAATCTGGAATTGCTTCCCCCGGTATTTCCCATCAGCACATGGCGGGACTGCGATGCCGCGCTGAACGCCGCGGCCGAGGCGTACCAACAATTGCGAGCCATTCCTCGCGATCAGATCGCTCGATTCTTGGAAGCTTACGCCGACCGAATCGACGCCGCGAAAGATCGGATTGTGGAAACCGCCCATCACGAAACGGCATTGCCTGTCAGCCCGCGACTTGCCGATGTCGAACTGCCGCGTACGACCAATCAACTGCGTCTGGCCGCCGCCGCCTGCCGCAGTGGCGACTGGGCGTCCGCCACGATCGACACCAAGGCCGGTATTCGTTCTTGTTATGAGTCGCTGGGACCGGTTTGTGTCTTCGGACCCAACAACTTTCCCTTCGCCTTCGGCAGTGTCAGTGGTGGCGACTTCGCCGCGGCGATCGCCACTGGCAATCCCGTCATCGGGAAGGCGAACAGTTCGCATCCCCATACCACGAAGCTGTTCGCCGAGGAAGCCGCCGAGGCCTTGCGGGAGACCCAGCTTCCAGCCGCCACGGTCCAGTTGCTTTATCGTCTCGATCACGCCGATGGAATGCGACTTGTCGCTGATCCTCGAGTCGGGGCGACTGGATACACCGGCAGTCGTGGAGCGGGACTGGCGTTGAAGTCGGCCGCCGACAAAGCGGGCAAGCCGATCTACTTGGAACTATCCAGCGTCAATCCGGTCGTGATGCTTCCTGGAGCGCTCGCCGAACGTGGCGATGCGGTCGCCAAGGACTTCATCACCAGCGCGTTGATGGGGACGGGACAATTCTGCACCAGCCCAGGCGTCGTGCTGTTGATCAAGGGAGAAACAACCGATGCGTTCGTCGATGCGGTCGCGTCGGCGTATCAGCAAAACGCTCCCGGCACGCTCCTTTCACCCGCCGTCACGAAGTCGCTCGGCTCGGGTGTCAAGACGCTGCTGGATGCGGGAGCAACCCTTGTCTGTGGCGGAGGCGAAGCGATCGAAGGACGTTGCGCGCGAGCCAACACCTTGATGACG
Organism: Pirellulaceae bacterium; assembly: GCA_041399105.1. Taxonomy (GTDB): domain Bacteria; phylum Planctomycetota; class Planctomycetia; order Pirellulales; family Pirellulaceae; genus Rosistilla. Next base: position 126,465 of record JAWKTL010000004.1, read on the forward strand.
ACGACCGGATCAAAATTCCTCGACGATCCGGAAACCTTTCAGACCGAAGCGTTTGGCAATGCATCCTTGTTGGTGATTGCCGACGATATCGATCAATTGGTGCGGGTCGTTCGTTCGCTGGAAGGGAACCTGACCGGCTGCGTCTATTCCGCAAACGACGGTCGCGACGATGCGAATTACGCACCGGTCGCCGACGCGTTGCAGCAAAAGGTCGGTCGCTTGCTGAACGATAAAATGCCGACGGGCGTCGCCGTCAGTTCGGCGATGAATCATGGCGGTCCCTACCCGTCGACAGGGCATCCGGGCTTCACCGCCGTCGGCATTCCCGCTTCACTGCCACGATTTGCGAAGCTGACATGCTTCGACAATGTGCGTCATGATCGCCTTCCCGAAATACTTCGGGACGCGAACCCAACCGGCAAGACCTGGCGTCTTATCGATGGCGTTTGGACTCAAGCAGACGTCGCGTCGTCCTAAACCTCGATGCTTCATTCGCCTGACATTCAATCGTTCGCACGGAATCGACCACAATGACCGACATTATCGCAGAACTTCGCTGGCGTCACCTGATTCATCAAATCACGGACGAGCAAGGACTTTCCGACCTGCTGCATCAGGGCCGACAGACGGTTTATGCCGGATTTGATCCGACGGCCGACAGCTTGCATGTCGGCAGCCTGTTGCCGCTGATGATGCTGCGAAGGTTTCAAAACGCGGGACATCGTCCGATCGCGTTGGTTGGTGGAGCCACCGGAATGATCGGCGATCCGAGCGGGAAGAGCGAAGAACGAAATCTGCTGTCCGCGGAACAACTGCAGGTCAATGTCGACGGCATGGCCTCGCAGATGCGACGCTTTCTCGATTTTGATGGTCCGCAAGGCGCGCTTGCTGGTGAACAATTTCGATTGGATGCGCGACTTCAGTTACCTCAGCTTCCTTCGCGACGTCGGAAAGAACTTTCCCGTTGGCGTGATGATGGCGAAGGATTCGGTGAAGTCGCGTTTGTCCAGCGAAGCCGGGCTCAGCTACACCGAATTCAGTTACATGCTGCTGCAGGCGTATGACTTCACCGTTCTCAATCGCGAGCACCAGTGTCGTGTTCAGTTGGGAGGGAGCGATCAATGGGGGAACATCACCGCCGGTATTGATCTGGGACGCCGCATGGGTTCGCCCCAACTGTATGGGTTAACGTCTCCGTTGTTGCTGACCAGCGATGGCCGCAAGATGGGCAAGACCGAACGCGCATCTGGCTGAGCCGCCGAAAAGACAAGTCCGTACGAATTCTATCAGTACTGGCGGAACGTCGACGATAAGGATGTGATGACGTGCCTGCACTACCTGACGTTGATCGATCAAGAAGAATGTGAAGCCTTGAAGAAGGAACTCGAAGAGAACGCGGGGGCGCGGCGGCACAAAAGCGACTCGCCGAATGGATGACCGAATTCGTTCATGGACCCGAAGGACTCAACAGTGCCTTGAACGCCTCCGCAGTCCTTTTCGGCGGCGAGATCGATCATCTTTCCGACGCCGATTTGATGCGGATCTTCGCCGATGTTCCCAGCCAAGAACTCCCTCGCGGCGAGTTGGACGGGGACGGATTTTGGATTGTCGAAGCCTTCAAGGCTGCCGGGCTTGTCCCCAGCAGCAGTGAAGCTCGTCGGTCGATCAAAGAAGGAAGCTGTTATCTGAACAACCAACGCGTCGACGACGTTGATCGCAAGTTGTCGGTAAGCGATCTGGCCAGCGAAACGGTGATGGTTCTGCGTCGCGGCAAGAAGAAATACGCATTGCTCCGTTTCGTGTGACGCAACCTTTCAACATTGTGCAGCATGATTGTTGTATAAAGACGGAGCATCTTCTGATGAATTGTATCCGCCGTTAGAACGGTGCTACTACCATCATGCTTTTGGACTACTGAATCTTCCGCCTGAAACAATCCAGAACGATGGCGTTTTTTATTCGGCTGGTAACCTATGAGCTTTGTTGTTACGTTTTGCTGTAAACGGAGCAAAATACGGGTCTACTTCAAAGATTGATTTTCGATTCAAACCAAGTTCGCCGTCACATTTTGACAATTTTTCGCCGTCGACAAGTCCACCGGGCGCACCATCGCGATCAGCTTCACGGCGTGCATCCATGCTGAACGTTCCCGTCAATGATGATGCCTTATCCGCTCGTCCAATCATAGCATTTAAAATCTCCAACCTGTTGAGACACTGCTCCTTGTACCGCTTGCACTGAAAAAGTACCTTAAAGCTACAAATGCATTGATCTGCAAATGCCAATGCCGTCGATACCTTCATCTCTTGGGCGGCCCGTGACGACCTTCTCAAACCAGATTCCTGTCTCGCACAGATTCGTCTACCTTCGGGTAACATATTTCTAACAATACATGTTCTGAACGGCTCGCCTCATATCTACTTCAGGCTGTAGTGTATCAGTCTCGCTTCCATCTGTTCTTTTTTCGTGCCTCTGCATGTATACGAACCCACTTTGAAAGATCTGCCACCGTCGCGGTCGTCGAGTGAAGTTGAATACCCTTGGAGTCAATGTCCACACACCGTCGAGCTATCTAAGAGTCCTTCCCAGACGAGATATTGCCGCCCTGTACTTGATTATGGAAGCGGGTTTGACCTGATTTCAGAGTCTCTTCTAATTTGTCATCCGATATGTTGAGTTGCTCAGCGATTAAATCAACGACCCGCGTGGTTTGCCGGAGCCTCCCAGCCACGGACCGTCAGGGTGGCCCATCCATTTGACGAATTCAGACTGTCGTTTGCCCATATTTTCTGACGAATAGCAGTTAACGTTGTAGGCTCCGCACACGCCGAACGTGAAACGTAATACGTTGTAATAACTTGCCACGAAGCGATTATAGCGAAATGTGGGACGCAAATCAGGCTTGTCAAGAAACTGCAATGTAGTCGATAGCGAAGCCAATCTAACACATGCTTTACGTCACCACGACAATAAGTCCATGAAATCTTTTACCCGAGGGTCTTTCGCATGTTCGCCAACACTTCGGCCAGTCGCTCCTTCCCGCCGCCACCAACCTCGGCGGCGCACCAGCCTTGAAAGCCGATCTCATCGAGGGCGGCTTTCACATCCTTCCAATCGATGTCCCCTTCACCGATCTTCGTGAATCGGTTCTCGCCGCGTGAGAAACCTTTGGAATCAAGCTTCACAACCCGCTTCCCTAACGCTCGAATCCAATCGCCAGTGTTTCCGTACTTCCAGTGGTTGCCGATATCGAACTGCATCGCGACGCGCGGCGAATCGAATTCGTCCACGTATTTAATGAACTTGTCGGCGGTCTGGTTGGAATCCCCTTCGTGATCGTAGAGAAATTGATTCCAAACGTTCTCAATGGCGATCGTGACGTTGAGTTCTTCGGCCAGCGGGACCGCTTTGGAAATGTTCTCGACCGACCGTTCCCAAATCTCTTTCTCGGGGCCGTCCTCACCTTTGCCAACGACCAGCAAAACCGTGTCACCACCCACGGCCTTCGTATCCCGCAACGCAATTTTCAGATTGTCGAGCGCCTTGGCCCGCGTCGCCGCATCGGGACTGGTATGCCGAATGCCCCAATGTCCCGAACAAACAGTGCCGTCGACAACAAGTCCCGTTGCTTTGATGGCGGCCTTTGTCTCTTCGACGTCCATCCCGGGAGAGTTCATTTCAATGCCGTCGAATCCAACTTCTTTGACGACTCGGAAACGCTCTTCCAGCGACGCCCCTTTGATGCTCACCATCCCGATTTTTAAGGTGTTGAGTATTTTCGATTTCGATTGTGCCGCAAAAACCGAAGGGGTCGCCAAGGCGCAAGCGGTTGCCGAAGTTGTCGCACGCAGCCAATCGCGACGTGACAGGAAAGGGAGGTTGTTCATACAAGAACCTTGATGGTGGGAAGGTAACGTGGATGGAAAGCGCTGGCCAGCCGAAGTTGGCCAGCCGGAGGTGCCAATCGATTAACTCAACATGAAATGTCGCGAGCGGACCTTCTAATCAATGTTGAACGCGTTTACTGTTGTCTTGCGACGATGTCTTCCAGTGGAGCTAGCGACATTGACGCTCTATGATAGCTCAATCGTCGGACCAGAAAAAGCATCGAGCGTCGGGCGATTCCAAGTCTTTTCATCGACAAAGACGTTTTTGGCAAGCGGAAACTGGTGCGACCGGCTCTCCTTGAAATGCATCAAGTATCCCGCCGTGTTGACGAAAACAACAAGATCTCCCGGCGCGATCCCGTTCGGAAACGTTAGACGCCGTAGCGACAGCAACTCGGATTCGGTGCAGTAGGCACCCACCAAATAGCCTTCGATCGCGGGACGATCAACCACCGCCGAACCGCCGGCGTGAACAACGATTGGATCGACCAAGAAATCGTCGTGGGTCGTTCGACATTGCGTTCGATTCATCGACAATCCGATCAGCCAATGGCCTTCGCGATGTCGCTTGCGGAAGACAACTCGGGCGATGGTCATGCCGCATCCGTCCAGCACACTTCGCCCAGGCTCGCACCGCAGTTGCAATCCTCGTTTTCGCAACGCCTCCGCGATTGTCGACGATTCGAACGCGGAGCCCAGAACTGTCGTTAGCCAATCGGAAGCCACGGGAGATTGATAACTCGGATAAACATTCATCGATCCATAAACATGACCATTCACCGCCATCCTGCCCAGTCCATGATTTCGATAGGTGATCGGTTCACGCTCGTTGAGCAAGGCTCGTTCATGTTCCCGCTGGAAAGTTTCCCACGATTCCACATCGTCAACATAACGCATCGGAAAGCCGCCACCGATGTCGAGAAAGGCGACCGCATGTCCGCGTTGGCGCAGCCCATCGGTCAGTTGCAAACATTCTTGGATTGCCGCGACCCGTTGCTTGTGACAATAGCCATCCAAGTGGAAGTGTAGGCCTTCGATTCGCATCACGGCCGTCTCACTGGACAATAACGTTTCATCGGATCGCCTGTTTCTTTCGAGAAACGAAAACACATCGTCGACATCAATACCAAACCGGGAGGGCAACTTCGTATTCTCGAATCGAAAGCCGCTCAAGCGAAGCGCCAACCGAGGTGCTTGTTCCATCGTCTCGGCCAGTCGTCGAACCGCCCGCCACTCGTCGTCATTATCGATGGCGATCACCACCCCATGCATAATGCAAAGGTGCAGCAATGCGTCATCCTTGACGGCCGCCGTACAGATGATCCGCTGAGGATCAACCCCGCGATCAAGGGTTTGCAGTAACTCAGCTTGGCCAGCGGTATCGATTCCGGCGTTGATCGCATTCGCGGCATCGATAAAGTTCAGGCACTTGTTCGCTTTGCGCGCGAAGAAGACCCGGAAGTCCAGATCAAAATCGTGAGCGACCGCATCGAGTCGCCGGATATTCCGCTGCAGAGGCTGCGTATTGAGGACATTCAAGGGCGATTCGTAACATCGAATCCATTCAGCGAGATCCTCATTGGCAAGCACATGCTCCATCCAATCTTCCATGCGTCCAGGCAACGCAATCGTGCCGGCACAATGCGAACGCAGTGCGTTAGTGATGTCAAGCATTTCGTTTGCGAGCCGGTAACCAGTGGTCGGTGATGACTAAATCATTGTGTTGAGGCGATAACGGACATTGCAATTATTGGACCGGAGGCCGTCGGCGACGTCTTAACGCCAATCAACTCGCCTTTGGCTTTCCGTCGGACGAATTCGACGCCGCCCAGCGAATGCATCATAGCCTCCGTTCCGAGTCCGATCGATACCGGTGTCTTCAATCACTGAGACCGCGTGATCACCCGTTCGTCCAACGGTCGCATGTTCCTATATCAATGATGAACGCGTCTGATGTTATCTTGCGCAAATGTCTTTCAGTTGATCTTGCGAATTGGTCGCTCTAGGGAACACTGATCGCAGTCAACCGATTGGGTCCGCCAAGGGTCGTTCGGCAAAAAGACCGCCTCGCCGGTTTCCGTCGATGACAAACCGGTCCGCTTTTCGATGCCACGTTTGATTCCCAGAGTCAGTGGCCTAGCCCCATGAGTGATGTGGCATAGTTCTTCCACCCTCGAGACAACGCATACAACCGGCACGTATCGATCTGCGACTCGCATGAAGGGTATTCGGTTTCGTACCGCCGGGACTTTCGAGCCTTGAGGCTATCCAGAAACTGCTGTGAACGAAGGCTAAAACGTAACCCAATGCGTTGGCGGACTTGCGGTGTTGAACAGCTCGCTAACGCTTTTCGAAGTTTCGCTAAGTCGTTTTTTTGAGGCAGAAGCCCCATTGGTTTACTAGCCCAGCCCAGCGGGCTGAGTACACGAAAAACATAAGAATTAAAAGGCCAACGGCCCGGCAAATTGTTCGAATCGTTCACGGTGTTGTTTCAAATGGTCGGGCCGCTGGCCCTTATTTCATTCGGATCGCCACCCAACCATCAAAGTAGGCTACAATTTGCTGGGCCTTTGGCGAATTCAACGAAATAATGCAACTTCAACAATAACGCTTTTGGTTTCCCGTTTCCGGACAGCCTCTGAGAGCGGTGACGGATTCGTATCTAAATCGCTCGATATTTCGTCGGCGTCTGCACGAGTCAACCAGGTTGGGCATCTTTGATCATAACCTAAAGATCCGACGCATCGAGCAGAGCATAACAAAGCCGGCAGCATCAGCGTAATGATGTCGTTGGGTTGTCGAACAAGAATTCTCGCGACGCGTGGAATGATGAACAACAGCCAACACCAACAACGACAAACTCTGGCATCAAATCGCCGGCTTGTCGCGAGATAAGGAAGAAAGAAAACAAGGTGCCCTTTGATTCGTCAAAACTTGGCCGAAATCGTATCCGTCGGCGAGTGCGGAGTTTAACAACACTTCTCAGCAATCGCCACCTTGTCCTGCAACGATTAACCGAGGCGTAGCCCCGTCAGTCGACGTAAAACCGACATGACCGTATGATATCCCCCATCCGAATTCGCCGAAGGCAAACAGGACGGTAGGAGGAGTGCGTGCGGTAGGGTCATCTGATTTTGAACGCTTGCTCGGCGAGCATAAGCTCGTCGAGCCTTTGGATGGCAAAATGTCGCCGGCGCTCAATTCCAAAAACTCTGGACGGCATCGAACGTGGTGGCGATCTGCGGAAGTGCCGTTTGTTAGCCATTGCGTTCCACCCAATAGTTGTGCGCGTAAGTCTTCCGCAGCCTCAGCCGAGCGTTCCGGACGGGCCTTCAAATCCCGACGCAGAGCACGCACGGGATGAACGCACCGGATGCCGCCGAAATCAAGCCGCACCATCGAACACGCCTTGATCATTTGGAACCACCAGCAAACGTTTCACCTCGCAGTTGTGTCGCATTCCCTGTCGCTTCGAACGGAGCCAGGAATCTGCAGAGCAAAAGACGTCGTCAAACGAAAACTGGCGAAAGGATTCACCAACTAAGCTTCGGACAATCCGGTTGCCGCCCAGAATGCGCTCATTGCGCTGGGCTGTTGGCAGCAACACGGCGCATCTCCTCGCCGCTGCGGCGCGATGTGAGCCCGGACGATGCGATGTTTGGTGAAGTCACAAACATCCGACCATGCATCGAGCATCGCATCACCAGTCGGCTGGTAAGGAGTTCGCCGTCTGGCCCGCCGCAACACGAGATCTTGCTCGATCCGGTGCCGAACGATTCGACTCATGAGCCCTTCGTCCATATCGGTGGAGGATGCCAATTGCCGCTGCGACATCGATTGTCTGTGGTGGATCAACAGATGCCGGGCGATGCGCGAGCTTTTCGCCGCGAACAAACTGCGTGGCCGTCCGGGACGTTTAAATTGATTCGGCTTGCCCTCGACGATGATCCGCAGACCGGGCGATCAGCCGAGCGTTCCCCGACAAGTCGAGCCAACCGACGTTCGCTTCGTCGCACAATACCTATCCGGCCGATCAGGGAATCGCGTCGCCACAACGGAATGCCTTCCGGTTTCGATGCTTTCACAGCGTGGCGGAGCAAATTGCGTTAACTCTGATCGCACATGCAACTGCTTGAACTTCTTTCCGCTCTTACAACGACATGGAGCATTTCGCTTGGGGGGTTCATGGCGGCTGCAGATTTACAACGGAACAGATGGAGTAGTCTGAGAAATCCTGACTAAAAATTAGCCAAAAAATTCACGCGGGTACTTGTGCGGCTGTTAAACTTTGAGTTAAACATAGAGCAGGACACAAGAATTCTCAGCAGGCTTCGCGATTATTAGTCGCTGGGCCTTCCTCCGCCAGGCTCGCTCTGCAGGGCTACTTCGGCGTGGCGCTTTGCTATGCTGCCAATTGACGGATTATTTCTGGGACGACCTCCCGATGTGATGCGTGACCGTGATGCGACTGATGTCATCGAATATGAGTCGTAGGGTGATTTCTGGGGTTCGGAAACCGGCGTGTTGCTGGTGGAAGAATCTCGCATTCCTCCACACGGAGGTACACTGAGCGGTAGTAACCGTGAAGTTGTGTCCTGCAGGGAGCGTAAGTTGAAGGCGATCGCGGATTTTTGGCGTTCGCTTCCCAACCCAAGTGAACTGGCAGGAATGGTGGGAGGTCGCTTGCGGACCTTCGTCGTGAAGCGATGGACTGTTTGAGACGGTCGCCCCCGGACCTTAAGGGCATCAGGCGGCCACATTCCAGGCGATCCATGATATGCGAAACGATGAACAAAGTTGACGACCTCCCAAAATCATTAAAAGACATATGGGACGACTCGGAAAAACGGCTCGCAAAGTCCGTCGAAGCCTTGGTTTGTCCCAAGCCAAGATGGCCGAACAGCTTAAGATTTCTATCGTGCAGTTAAGTAAGATCGAGAACGATCACGCGATGCCGTCACCAAGCTTGATTGACAAATATCGCGAAGTCGCGAACGTCGATTTGTATGTGATGGATTGGTGCGGGGATCCTGACATGACAGCGTTGCCAGTCGCAGTTCGCGAAGCCGCGCCACGAGTTAAAGAACGCTTGTTCAAAGGAGTTCGGCTGATCCAGCTTTAACATGGAAGCAAATCTTTTTCATATTTACCGTCCTCGACAACTGGCTGCTCGACTCGGATTGGAGGAAGCGTGGTTGCTTCGCCTAGTCGACGATCTTAAGTCCGCAGAAGGGCGTGCAAGTACATCCACGAATTCACCTTGTATGACCCCCGTCCGGGAAAGAAGCCACGTGACATCGTTTCTGGCAATGCGGGTGACCTTCGGCTTGTACAGCGACGACTTCACCATCGACTGTTCACACGCGCAATCGAACCGTCTTCGTTCAGCCATGGCAGTGTTCATGAGCGCGAACATTAAATCGAACGCTAGGCAACACGCTCAAAGCCGCTTTCTGTACCTGACGGACATCGCAAATTTTTATCCGTCGATCCGTAGCGAACGGGTTAGCCATTTTTAAATTGAATGGCTGTCATCCGTCGATGCTTGCGGTTGTTGACCACCCTAACAACGCTTGACTATCACTTGGCTCTCGGTTTGTCCATAGTCCGATCATCGCTGAGGCGATCGCCCAACCTGTTGACCGCCGGTTGCGATGGCGTGTAAACATCTTGGCTTTCGATACAGTCGCTACGTCGATGATGTCACATTTCATCGAAGTACGATTTACGACGATCGGGCATTGCCGCAACGGTGCAGAGAATTTTGGCGCAGGAGGGTTTCAAGGTCCGTGCGGAGAAGGATCGGTTCTTGCGAGTTGAAGAGGGTTGCGCGTCCACTGGCGTGCAAGTTCGAGACGGAGTCGACTTCGGGTCACCGAGAGCTTATGTTGAAGAGTTGGAGGCGCGACTCTTGCAGGCCCAGTCTCTCGCCAAAGGTGTTGCACACAGCAGGCTTTTCTATGCGAAGGAGCAACTCTGGGGGCGAATCCAGTTCGTCCGATGGGTTAATCCGGGCCAATCGCTCTCACTCATTCGCCGGTTCGAAGCATTTCTTGGAGACGTTATCGGGAACATTCGCTTCGGCAGGGTCAGTCGCGGCGAAACCACTTTCACCGATCGTAACGCTCCATACCGCTTTGCCCTAAAAGCCTGGCTCCAATCTTGCTAAATAAGCACTCTTACGGGGACGGCACAATTTGTAACGCAAACCTCCATAAAGCCTTGCTGTGACCTAACTGGAGTCCACACTTCACGCTAGCTACCTCTCAATGCGAAAGGTTATTGCTTGTCGGTCTATCTATTTATTATTGGCTCATCCGATTTCTGCAAGTACGTCATCTCGCGATCGAAGAGAAGGTGATGAAGGGACGAGCGCGTTGTAACGCCCAAGCCTTTGCTTTGGAACCTTGAGAGACTAAACGGATCGGCTGAGACCGTGAGTTAGCCGCTTGAATGGTCCGATGCGCAGCGCACGGAACACCGCGATAGAGCTTGCGGCGGCGAGAACGATGGATGCAGCCGAGCGGCTGTTCGGCTGCGGGCATTAACGGATTTGAAGGAGCTTGTAGATAGACTTGGCCGCGACGAACGCTTGTCCCAGAGATAGGCTTTCCGCGGTTCCGGCGGGGCGTTTGAAGATCTTGAACTTCTGAACAACGTCACACCAGCTTGATGGAGTCCAAACCAATGTGAGTTGAATTGGTGCCAGATGCACGGGAATGCTGTCCTGCTTGTCACTGCAAAGCTGACGGCCAGTCAGTTGAGCCGTTCCAAAAACGCGGTCAGTAAACCAGTGCATAACCTCCGATATCGCATCACCAGCGATCCTTTGCAAGATCGCTCAGCGGTCTGTTTTCCATGAATCAATCAGTTTTTGCAAGCAACGACATGCGCTTGCCCCCGGTAGCGGCTCGCCATCTTAAAACACACTCCCCAAACCCAGAATATTGGAAGATCGAAAAAATCTGCGAAGAATGTAACAATCGACTTTGAGCATGGAGAGTTACCTGCGGAGGAAACAGGTGCTGAACGAAACACAACAGATTCAATTCACCAAACTCTGGACGGAGCGCAACCGACCGTGGCGATGTACGTCCGGGCGATGGTCCGCGATGTTCATGTCGCTAGCGACATTGTGCAGAACATCGCCTTGGTGTTGCTGCGGAAGTTCGAGCAGTGGGACCCCTCGTGCGAGTTTCTGCCTTGGGCGATGGGATTCGCAAAGTTTGAATTGCTTGCTTTCTACAGGGATAAGGGGGCGCGATCGACTCGTGTTTGACGGTTCCTGGTGTCTGCCCTTGCCGATGCTTGGCCCGGCGTCGTGGCTACAGTTAGCCATGAACAATCTGCTTTGCAGGAGTGCCTGCAGGCACTGTCGCCGAAGTCGCGCGAGATTGTTCGGCTGCGGTACTTTGATGACTTGAACATTTCGCAGGTTGCTGAACGACTCGGATCGACGGCTGGAGCGATGCGGATCGCCCTGATGAGAATCCGTCGACAGCTTGCAAATTGCGTCGAGAGACGATTGCAAGTCGGTGGGGGCGAAGCGCGGGTCACAGCGATGAAAGGATAGCTGCTTATCTGGATGATTCGCTGACCGGCCCGCAAGCGAAAGAACTCGAGGAGTGGCTACATGCAGATGAAGTCAATTTGACGGAGTTCGCCAGAGCGATTGCCAGGGACGAGTTGCTTCGAGAGGCGGTCCTTTCCAATGAGACTGTCTAGTGCAAAGCACGCCAGCCACAGACTGAAAGAAGCACCCGGAAGGCTGAACCCGAAGGTTGGCTCCTATGCGAAATGGATCATTGCGGCAGGCATCCTCATCTGTGTTGTGTGGTCCCTGGTTCCTCGTTCAGTGGCGAATTCCACCGATATGCTCGTCGAGACGAGCGGCCACGCGTTTCCATGCGTGACGGTCAGGAGCTCTCAATCAAGTTCAAACGGGAGAATCCGTCAGTAGCGGAACACTACTGGTGGATGGCGACGGAGCGCGAGCACGATTCGCCTATGCCGATGGCAGCGAGTTCATTCTTGCGGGAAACTCAGACCTAAGGTTGGATACCGCACAAGCGAAGGAGTTATTCCTTCGCCACGGCACCCTTCGTGCGACCGTCGCCCGGCAGCCTCGCGATCAGCCAATGATCGTCCGCACGTCCGGTGCCGAAGCGACCGTGATGGGGACGTCGTTCATCATGAATGCGGCGAACGTCGAAACGTTGCTTCAAGTAACCAGCGGAGCGGTCAAATTCCGTCGACTTTCAGACGATCACGCTGTGACCGTATTGGCGGATCAGCAAATCCGTGCCTCCCAAACGACCGGGACGTTGCAGGCAGAATCGATTTCGCCACCGCCAACTCGTTGGCTCGCCGAATCAAGCAACAAGGCCTGCGAATGGTTGGGAGTGTGGGAGGGAAATATTTTGAAGGCTGCTCCGCGAACGGTGTACCTCAAAGGTGCTGGCGTGGAAGAAACCCACTTCCACGCGGGAGCACGGAATAGTTTCCCTGGACTGGTCGAACTGCGTAAAGGTTCGTTGATTCGCATCCGCTATCGAATCGACCGCCCGCTCAACGTCGGATTGTTCATTTCGACTCACGCCGCATCTTGGGATTTCACCGGCAACTTCCAGGCCTACGTTGAAGAACGAAACACTCCGCCCGACGAAGATGGCTGGCGAACCACCTCAGTGCCGATTGGGTCATTGACACCCATGGCACGCACGGCGCTTCCTTTTGAACCGGGCTGTGTTGCGTCCACGATTTACGCAACAACTTTCGCGGATGACGTAGGGCTGGAAGTTGCGGAACTTTTAGTCATATCGCAGGATCACGAATGAATCTACGGAAGAATTCCTCTGCAAAACGCAACCTAAAAGGCCACTCATGACAAATTGGAACGCGGAACACTATTTAAAGTATGGCGACGAGCGAACCCGTGCGGCGGTAGACTTGGCAAACCGGATTCGCTTTGACTCGCCGCAGTCGATTGTCGATTTGGGTTGCGGCCCAGGCAACAGCACTCGGGTACTTCGACATCGTTGGCCGACTTCGGCGATCATCGGAATCGACAATTCTGAGGAGATGATCGAGGCGGCGAAGGGTGCTTACCCAGACGAGAAATGGCAATTGGCTGATATCTCCTGCTGGTCTCCCGCCGAGCCGTTCAACCTCATCTACTCGAACGCGGCATTACAATGGATAACAGATCACGCGACGCTGATACCGGCTCTGTTCAATGCGGTTGCTCCGAGTGGGGCACTGGCGTTTCAAATCCCGAGCAGCACGTATGCGCTTGTTAGAACGCTGATCCACGAAATATCACAAAAGCCGGTGTGGACGGACGAAATGGAAACGCCAAGAACGGCCCTAACGATGGAGAGTCCGACATTCTACTACGATGTCCTTGCTGCCAACGCGAGCGAACTAGATATCTGGGAAACCGAGTATTGTCACGTGATGGATTCGCCCGACGCGATCGTTGACTGGATCGCCAGTACCGGCCTGCGTCCCTTTCTGGCTGTTCTCAATAGCGACGAGCAGCGAGCCAAGTTCGTGAGCGAACTCAAGCAGCGAGTTCACGAGTCGTACGAAACCCGTGTTGATGGCAAGGTTCTATTTGATTTTCGAAGAACTTTCGTCATCGCATATCGGTAGACGGAACAATGCACGGCCTGAAGCCGAGCGATGTTGACAAATGGGCAACCGAGTAAGTTAATGACAGATATGCAACCCAGTTTGATCACTGATGAAGTCGCACAATCGATTGAATTGAGCGTACTCTGCTGGCTGGCGACCGTCGCAGAAGATGGCAGCCCAAACGTGTCGCCGAAAGAGGCGTTCTTGCACGACGGCCAAGGCCGGATTCTGATCGCACACATCGCGTCACCGCAAAGTGTCCGAAATATCCAGCATGATCCACGTGTGTGCTTGAGTTTCATTGATGTTTTCACGCAGCGGGGCCACAAGATCCGAGGCGAGGCAAGGCTCTTGACTGAAGACGACGCACGGTATGAGAACCAAAAGTCGCTGCTAGCTCAGTTGGTTGGCGAGCGTTTTCCAATTCGCGGCGTCATTGAAGTACAGCCGACGGCTGTAGAGGAAATCATCGCGCCGAGTTATCGACTATTCCCGAATACGACTACCCGGCAGATGGTTGCCGAGGCACGGACCACCTATCGTGTCGCCGAGTACCAAGAAATGGGGAACGATTGCAAGTTGCCAGTTCAACAATAACTTTATGTAGTACTACAGCGCAATAGCAGCATTTACATTCTTTGAAATGGAGGGGGATTTGCTATCGACTTTTTGAGGAGTTGTGGTCTTCTAATGATAACCACTGGAGGACGAATATGGACGCCGAGTTGGGGGATCATTCCCGGTACGCGAGCGATTGCCCTTTTCCAGTTGCTGGCCGGGAGTTTTGGAAGCCGAACTCCAAAGACGAGGAATGAGTGTTCGCATTATCGAAGACTGTCTCAATGGTCGACGTACCGTCCTGGATGATCCGGTGAAGTCTGGCAGAAATGGGCTCATTGGTCTTGAGCAACGGATTGAAGTCAACTCGCCGCTGGCGGTCGCCATCATCATGCTGGGCGTCAATGACTTCCAATCGGGGCACAATTTCACCGCGAGCGACACAGCACGGGGCCTGACGAAGTTGGTTGCCGCAATTCGCCGTGCTCCCATTGAACCGGGAATGCCTGTGCCCCGAGTGTTGCTGATTGCTCCTCCTCCACTTCAGGCCTCGATTGGTCCGCTGGCGTCAAAGTTCATTGATGCAGAGGCCAAGTCCGCTGGCTTGGCGGAAGCCAGGCGGGACGTCGCCCAGGAAGTCAGATGTGAATTCTTCGACGCTGGTTTGGTCACATCCACCAGCGCTGTCGATGGAGTCCACCTCGACGAATCTCAGCATCGTGCCCTGGGGATAGCACTCGCCCACGTCGTGGCTCAGCAGTTTGCGAATGCGTCCATCCCAGAACGGACATTTTATGGAGACTTATAAGATGAATCGACAGCTTGTTCCGGCCAAGACACCCTGGGCATCTGAGCTGGCTTACTCCAGAGCTGTGCGCGCGGGTTGTTTTGTCGCCGTTTCACAAACATCGGCTTCAGACGAGAATGGTATGATTCACGGAGGCTCCGACGCATACGCTCAAGCCGTCCATGCGCTCGATCGCGTCGAATTGGCACTGCAAGCCGTCGGTGGCGAGCTGACCGATACGATCAGGGTCAGAATCAGCATGGCGAACCACGCTGATTGGGAACGAGTCGCGAAGGCTTTCTCCGAACGATTTCGGGAGATCCAACCGGCTGTCTCGTTGTACGAAACACCGATGGTATCATCAGACATCCTTGTCGAGTTTGAAGTGGATGCCGTCATCGAACGGTAAGCTTCGCGAGAGTCGACCATGCATACTGAAACCTACACGCCCGGTGTAACAGAGAACGCCAGCGACTTCATGGCTCGCCGGACGATCGAGTCGCATGGCCAGTTTTTTCTGCCGCATCTGACCCCCGGTGTCAGTGTCCTCGATTGCGGGTGTGGTCCAGGGACAATTTCGCTGAGCATTGCCAGACGTATCGCGCCGGGTCGGCTCGTCGGCATCGATCGAGAACCGTCACAGATCGAGAAGGCTCAAGCGGAGGCCCAGCAGACGGGACAGTCCAACGCCGATTTTCAATCGGCGGAAATATACGCACTCCCGTTTGAGGACAACTCTTTCGACCGAGTCTTCAGCCACGCCCTCATCGAACACTTGTCCAATCAGCCTCTCGCCGCGAAGGAGATGTTCCGCGTCCTGAAACCGGGCGGCATCATCGGCGTATGCAGTCCCGACTGGGGCGGCTTCGTGTTGGCACCGCCGTCGATTGAGCTGACTCTCGCAATCACGGCATACACCAACCTTCAGACCAACAACGGCGGCGATGTCAATGCGGGACGAAAATTGGGATCGCATCTCCAGGTCGTCGGGTTCGAGGCGATTCAGTTGTCCGCTCGTTACGAGTGCTATGACTCATTGGCTGTCATCGGTGAATACCTGGCGCTGCAACTGGAACGGACTGGCGACAGTGATTCTGCTACGACACTTCGAGAATGGAGCCGTCGCAACGATGGCATGTTCGCCCAGTGCTGGGTCTCGTGCGTCGCTCGAAAACCACTCGCCGACTCTTCGAGACGGGTAGATAATCGTCTATGAAATTTGCAGTTGGGCGGATTCGTTCAATCGCGGTAGACATCCCCGCCAATCTCTCCAGGCATGCCACGACCGTTCACCGCGCTGTCGCGCTCGGGGCCGAACTCGTCTAGTTCCCCGAACTCTCGCTGACCGGCTACGAGCCGACTCTTTTGTAGCGACTGGCCATCCGACCCGACGATTCCTGCTTCGATGTATAGCAGGCGATCAGCAATCCCACGGCGTCATCATCATCGCCGCAGGAGTCCCGTTGGCGGTTGCCACTGGCATTGAGATCGGCATGTTGCTGTTCCAGCCTGACTCGTATCGTCAGACCTGCTCGAAGCAGTCGCTGCATGCAGATGAACTCCCCTACTTCACTTGCGGCGTGGGCCAAACTCTACGTCGGAAAGGTGGCCACACACTGGCTCCGGCAATCTGCTTTGAATCACTCCAACAGCAACACGTTACATGTCAGCCGAGCACTCGTTCGTGGAGTTTTGCCAGATTCGCGATTCACGCTGCAACATGAGGCCGACGGTGATCAATCACGTAGCGATTGCCGAGCTGAGTTGCACTCCTTTTTCAACCGAACCAAGCTGAGAGCACTCCACGGATAGTTGCTTGATCACCTTCGCGCCATTTCCCCTCAAGCTCTCGAACAGTAGGGATCGGGTTGTCTACAAAGTCGTTCCGCCAGCACTGCTTCGCTGCATCGAATGCGTCAGGGCAGAGACGACAGACTTCTGATGGGTCGCATCCTTGATCAGATCAAGTCCGAGAACTAGGTCAACGTCTTTCGTAACGCATGGTGTCGTATCCAGCCAGTTTGGAATCGGTACCACGGTGGGCAAGCTTGCGGAGCTTGATAGCCAGCGCTGCTTGAGAAATAGACCGTATCCGCCAGCAACAAGGATGTTGGTTGAAGAAGCAGCAACGAGATCTCGCCAAAGCGGCTGAAAGTGCGGCCACAATAGATCATCCATGATTCCCACTACGCCTTCGACGCTTTGATGATGGACTGATACAGATCCTGGGCCGTTTCGCGTTGGCGAGCGTCGCCTGCATTAAGCTCAATCCAAGTCTGAATTCGACTCGCATATCGAACCCCATCTTCGTCTTGCTCGTTGGCAAAGAACGCCGCATCATCCTGCGTTTCGATCAGTACGATATCCGCGAAGTTGGGGACGCTCTCAGGCGTCAACGACAGCAGCGATTCAGCCAACTTCAAGTCGCTAACGGCCACCTTCGTTGGTCCGCCTTGAGCGATGGTGCAATAGCGTATCGCCGAGGACTCGCCGGTTAACGACCAAGCAAGCTTTGTTGAGTTGGATAGTTCGCTTAACCTCAGTGGGCCATTTGAATTTCGGTAGAAGCGACTTCGGCCTGACGGATTCAAACGCCAGTTCTTGCCCAGCTGATCCAGCATCCGAATGGGATCGGCAAGGCGGATAGTGGTTCCATCTTTGAACACGAGCAACTCTTCAGCGTATGCGGAGATCGTTTTGGAAACTTGGGAAAGCGACGGGCCCTTTAGCTGCGCATGTTTCGCGATTGCTTCAGTCAATTCGCTCAGTGTTTCCCAATTGGGCTTTTCGATCAGCATGCGCGCAACAAGCCCTGAGCGCCCACGAAAGGGATTCGCGACTGGTCGTGAATCGGGATAGAGATTCGGCTGGCCTGTGCGCACGACGCAGATACGGTTGGGAACGTAAACAAAGCCATTGCCACACAAATCGATTCCGCTGACAGCCATACTCTCAAGTTCTGCTAGTCGATCCGGTGACAAGTACGGAAGGAAGATCAACGGATGACTACCAAGCCGCCTGGCGTTGTCCGCAGCGTTCTGAGTGGCTTTTCGAAAATCTTCCTTCGTGGATCGAGTCTTGCACTCAACGTTGAATCGTTCGATATCGGCGGCACCATTGAACGCCACCTCAAGTAGTGCGTCGATCGCTCGATCCGACTCGAAACTCGCGTGACGGATGACCAGCGGCGGCAGCAATGGCTCACCGGAGTGCAGCCGATCAAGCATCAACTGCGGGTCGATTTTCGTCTTTTCGTCCATTTTCTCACTCGGGAAAAGTGCCTCATACACGAAAAGATAGCCTGTTTTCGCGAAGAATCAAGTTTTCCCACGAAGGAAAACTGCCAATAATGCGAAAACAGGCCGTTAATACCGGCGGTTAATACGCGTTTTTCAAAACCCGACAACCGACTTTCAAGCGTTACACCCAGTATCGATGCGATAAGCTCTCGCGACTTCGACTTGGCCAGCAGACGTCCATCTGCCGTCACGCTTATGAGTTGTTCGATCTCGACTGGTTTGCAGTCGAGGATCTTCGCACTCGCGTCAAACTTTCGGTCACGTCGCTTGCAGTTAAGATCCAACAATAAAAACGTCGATCTCGCGTGGGCAGCGGCAGAGTGCAGTGCTTCGGTGATCAAGTCGCTTGCAATGTGCAGCGACATCTAGACCGGCCTCGACTGAAGCTCAAGCGACAGGTTACCCGAGAACCAGACTCGGCGACTATAGTCCAGCCGTTCTGGCTTTCGGCTCAGACTGAGCGTAGCGTTCAACTCCGCTGCGAGTTGCGTGCTGTTGAGCTGATGGCAAATCACATTGACGCGGGGAACCTCTCTCGATTCACCGGTACTTTCACAGAACGGCGGGGTGGCACCCCGAAACAATATGGTAGCCGCCAGTGCCACCCTGCGGCATGCAGATAGGCTTTCCGCGGTTGAGGCGGGGCGTTTGAAGATCTTGCCGAACTTCTGAACAACATCACACCAGCTTGATGAGTCCAAGCCGATGTGGGTTAAGATTGGTGCCAGATGCACGCGGATGCTGTCCTGCTTGTCACTGCAAAGCTGACGGCCAGTCCAGTTGAGCCGTTCCAAATACGCGGTCAGTGAACCGGTGCATAACCTCCGATATCGCATCACCAGCGATCCTTTGCAAGATCGCTCAGCGGTCTGTTTTCCATGAATCAATCAGTTTTTGCAAGCAACGACATACGCTTGCCCCCAGTGGCGCTCGCCATCTTAAAACACACTCCCCAAACCCAGGCTCTTTCGTCGTCGGCGACTACGCTCCCAGTCGTGCGACTGATCGCGACTGGCTGGAGAACCTCCGTCATGTCGTCGGGCCTAGAAGATGCTGAGAAACTATGAAGCGTCCGCGCCCGGATCGACGCCGTTAATCCAAGGTCCGGCAAGTCGCATGTAGTCGGGTTCTTCCAGTGTGCTGCCGACATCGCCTGCTGTCCAACCAGGAATATGTTTTGCGGCGGATCGCGATTCGCTTAAGCTCTCCCAACTCTTGGCCCAACCGGGATCCTTGTGCTGATTTCACCTTTGTCCGCATCGAAGAAGAAACATGATCCTTCGCGATAGCTGCGCGCACCGAGCGTTACCACCGCAATCGCCGCAGCGCCCAGATCGGGCGGATTGTTGCAAAGCGATGGTTCGCCCGCATGACATGCCGTCGACCCAGTTTTTGAAATGCGCATCGTCGTGTCTTTTACGGACGTGGTGGCGATCCGTTCTTTCTGTTGACCACTTATCCGAGTCACTTGAGGCCGTTCGGGTGCAGTCAAATCCATCAGCTCGCCATTGCCGAACACAAACGATCCGTAATGCCCGCGAATGAGCTGCTGAATCCGCGTTTCCTCGCAGCACATCGAAGCGTTTACCAAACGAACGCCTTCGGGGAAATCCGCTGCAACCGTCGCCACATCGGGAACGTCGCGACCATCGTATTCAGATACAATCCGCCAGCACCAACAACGCGTGCGGGAATCACCAACCCGGTCGCCTTTAACATCGCGGTGGTGCGATGCACGAACAGATCGGTGTACATGCCCGAACCGAACGGCCAGAAACGTCGCCATTGGCGATACAGGTAGCACGATCAGGTCGGTCTTCGGCAAGACCTTCGGCCGTGCCAAGCCAACGTTGTAATCAGCGTTCGTCGGATTCATCTCGGGATCAAGTTTAGTATCGCCATTGGCCTTGCGGCGAATTGCGGAAGTATTCGGTTTGATACATCAGCACTTTGCCGAGCTTTCCGTCTTGCAGCATACCGCGCCGTCCACGGGCAAGCTGGTGGATTGTACGCCCACCTGCATCACCTTGCCGGTTTCACGCCATGTATCGACGACTTGCAACGATTCCTCCAGCGTCTTGGTCATCGGCTTTTCACAGTACACATGACATCCCGCCTTCATCGCGTCGATCGTCTGCTTGGCATGCCAATGATCGGTGTGCCGATCGCCACCGCATCAAGCTTCTCTTTTTCCAGCATGTCGCGGTAATCAACATACGGCGTGGGTTTAAAGCCGGTTGCTTTTTCAATGTGACTGCAAACTTTCTCATGGCTGCACGCTGTAAACTTCCGCAACGGCGACCAGTTCGATATTTGCCCCCTCCTGATGCAACTGACACAACTTCTTCACATGAGCACCGAAACCACGACCGCCCGGACCGATGAAGCCGATGCGAAGACGTTGGTTGCTGCCTGCGGCGCGTGCCGGCGTGAGCTGACCGCCCACGCTGGAAACGATTGCCGCGGTTGCGGCGGAAGTTTTCATAAAGCCGCGTCGGCTGGATTGTTTTTGTTCCATTGCTAAAGTTCCTGTTATTCGTTGATACAAGTGGATGAGTTGCCATTGTAACTTGCGTAGCGCGGCTGTGGGATTCAGCAGCCCGAGCGACGACTATGATGGGCCGAACCCTGTGATCGCGACCACCCCAGCAGAACATGAAGCCCATGAATTTGAAAAGCAACTTTCGATTGCATGCCTTGCCGCGCTGTCTGGCATCGTTCAGACACAACCCGCACTTGCAGACCAACCTCAGCGGCCCAATGTGCTTTGGATCTATTTGGAAGATGTAAGCGGCTGGTTCGGCTGTTATGGTGAACATTGATCCCGACACCCCCAACATTGATACGCTTGGCTGCTTCGGGAATACGGTTCGATCGTTTTTATACGCCTGCTGGTGTCTGTTCCGCCACGCGCAGGTGCAATCATCACCGGCATGATGCAGACATCGATCGGAGCGCACCATCACCGTAGCTGTCGATCCAGCTTCCGTGGTCAGCAGATGGGCACCTACGACAAGAATGTGTTGCCGGAATTCGCCACTCCGCTGCCCATTCGCTTCCGTCAAGCGGGATACTGGACGTTCAATGAAGGCGGCAAAGACGACTACAACTTTGAATTCGATCTCGAGGAACTCTACGACCGCGTTCCAAAAAAGAAAGGCTGGGGGCCGGGGGCTTTCTTAAATGGCGATTGTCTGACAGGGAAGCCCGACGGGAAACCGTTCTTCGGGCAATTGCAGCTTGGCGGCGGTAAGCTCGGACGGCGTGCGGCGAAAGTGATCGATCCGGCCTCTGTTCCTGTGCCGCCTTATTATCCCGACATTCCCGAAGTCCGCGACGAGATCGCGCATCATTACGATTGCTTGCTGGAAACCGATCGCCAAGTGGGACAGATCATTGATCGGCTCAAGCAGGATGGGAACTACGAAAACACATTGATCTTTATGTTCAGCGATCACGGAATGTTGTTACATCGACATAAGCAGTTCCTTTACGAAGGCGGAATTCACATGCCGTTGATCGTTGCTGGCCCTGGAATCGCCGCCAGAAGGTGCGTGACGATTTGGTCAGCGGAATCGACGTGTCGGCTGCTTCGTTGGCGGCTGTCGAATTCAGCGGCCTGCGGAAATGGAAGGACGCGATTTTCTGGCTGCGGATTATCAGAAGCGGACATTTGTCGTTGCCGCTCGCGATCGATGCGATTACACGATCGAAAAGATTCGCGCGGTGTAACACCACGGTTCAAATGGCGAAATTATCTGACCGATCGGCCATTCATGCAGCCCAGCTACAAAGACCCTTGGCCGGTTTCGAAACGATTTCGCGAACTAATGGCTGCCGGTCAGATGAATGAAGCACAGCTCGTGTTCTTCGGACCTGAAAAGCAGCGAAGAGCTTTACGATTTACAGAACGATCCGCATGAGATACACAACTTGGCTGCCGACCCCGCATTTGCCAAGCAGCTCGCTCTGCACCGCGAGCTCTTAGCAGGTTGGATAGCCGAAACCAACGATCAGGTCAACAACCCGAATCCAGAAATCCCGGACTCGCTGCGCATTGAAGCGTTGGGGCGACAAATGCGTGAATCCCGAATACGATACCGTTCGCCAAAAGCCGTAGCGACCGGCGTCCTTCGCATCGGACCCCGCCGCAAGTCCGGCCTGCTGCGTAAAACGATGTGAATATGATTCAGAAGGGATCCGCAAAGGTCGGGCAGTCAATCCGATGCGGGATGCCAGGAATTGCAGTCGTTCGCGAATCCAACCACGATGCTCGAACGATTGTCCCGTCACCGGATCATCGCCACACAGAAACGCTCGCTCACACAGCTTGCATAGCATGAAAGATTTGAACTTTCGATGGATCGACGACGTCCCAGCGAGTTTACCCAGAGCGTACCCAAACCTCCGATGCGGCTCTCTGGTGGCATGGCGGTAAAGGCAGCTCTGGTAGGCGATATCGAAGCTGCTTTGCGTTTGTGGCGTTGGTCGGCATATGGGCTGACCTGAGGACAGTAACCTACGTGTAGGTCAGCCCGTCCTCGGGTCGACCGTGTATTCTCGGTGGCACGTGGCGGATTTCGTCAGTCGAATCGATAACGCTTCGGTGAAATGGAGGAGCGGCTAGTCAAGCCAGTCGCCTGCGGAGAGGCGTTCAGGGACGTAGGTTTCCGTCACATAACTGATGCCGAGGTTGATCAACGATTCGACTTCGAGTTTGAAATAGTTCTCGAGCATCTTGTCGATTTCCTTCTGCCAACGCTTCTTCCCTTCAAACCAAGGATATTTCTTGATTTGCTTGGCTCGTTTGCGATCGGTATCGTTCATCTTGATCGTGACGTTCATATCCAACCCGCAGCGTTCCAGATCGATGCTGCGCAGGCCGAGAAACTTGGCGTCGGGACTCGTCATGCGTTGTGATTCAAAGGCCAGATTAATGGACCCTTGTTTGATCACGCTGTAGATGTAATATCCCCATGGGTCGTTATCGAGGACACAGTAAACCGGCAGTTCCAGTTCATTGTGCATGCGATGCAGCAGCCGACGCACTCCTCGCGGCGGTTGTCCGGCACCGTGCGTCAGCAGGCAATTGTGCTTCTTCCAGAATTTGTCCTCATTGAAGCGTTGCCAAACGGTCCCCTTTTCAACATGCAGGATGAAGTCCGCGGTGCAACGCTTGAATCGGATTCGATCAGGTTCGACGATCGAAGGGATGCCGTAACCGCCACTTCCCATTCGGCTGCAATCGATTTCGTCTCCCATGTCTTCAAGAACAAGAGGGCCCACCATCTCGCCGCGTTTGTCGGCATACAAGTGCAGTTCCTCGCGCAACGCATTGGCGAGTACTTCCAAATCCTCGATCACCGCATCGGATTCGCCCTGATTATTGAACGTTTCCTCCTTGACGCCTTCGATCGTGTGCTTCATGCGGTAGTAAAGTCCACGAATGCTGGTTGTTTTCCCCTCATCGATCAGGCCAACGCATCCGCTGCCCACGAGCAACGTCTGCATGTAGGAACGCGCTTGATTCAGATTGAACAGTTCGCGACGGTTGGTGTTGCTTCCCATTTCAATAAACCGCTTGGATTTATTGAATTTGACGTTGGACAAAGCGCGGGTGGGAATATCCAAGAACGGATCGCGACCACGATTCGCGGCCGAGACGACCTTGTCGGCAAGACCCTCAAGTTTCTTCAGCGTCGACTTGTCGATCGACGAAAGTTTCACCGGTTCCCGTTTCACTTCGGGTGCCGGGGCCTTTGCGGTACGTTTTTTCTTTGCCATGTCAGTGATCTTGAAGTGGTTTGCGAGCTGCCTTGCGATTGCGGCAATACGCTTGGCGTGTCAGCGAAAGATTGAAACTTGAGTCGTGATCGTTATTCGTCGAACAGTTCGCCTTGCATGGTCGCCGTCGCCGGTTTGGCGGAACCGTTGGTGGCGCCGATGGCACCGGTCGAAGGCGTCTTCGCCGCCGGATCGACAATCAAAACACCTTCGCCGAAATCGAGATCGTCATCGTCGCGGATGGCTCGACCGCGATCATCGAGTCTCACATCCGCATCGGCCGTTTTCTTCTTGGCGACTTCCAACAATTTGTCGTACACGGACTTGGCGTCTGCACCGTTCATGCCATGCACGGCTTGCGAAACTTCACCCAGGTAACGCAGAAAGACGCTGCGACGTTCCCCTTCCTGCTTGACACGCTGTCGACGACGCAGAAAGATGCCGAGCTTGCGTCCGACGAATTGCAAAGCGAGACGCAATTCCTTTTCGATTTCTGGATAGTTCGCAACCGCCTCCTTCGATTCGCTGGTAAACGGAACCCAGACGCTGGCGACATGCACCATCACCGAGACGGGGCCATTGGGCAAATTGCCGCGAGATTGTGTCAGGCCGTAACTGCGCCAGTTCATGCCCATCACCGCTTGCGAGATCGCGCACGCACCGGCTTGAAACTGCAATGGGACGCGATTGGCGAATCGCATCACATTCATTGTTTGCCCCTCGCTGATACTGACGTTCTGCAAGGCTTCATGAAGCGATACGCGTTCTTTCGTCGACAGGTTCGACGGGCTTTTACGCGTCTTCAGCCCCGCCTCTTTCATGATCTTATCCGCCCCGTCGGAACCGACGCCATTGAAGGTGTCCATCAAGAATTTGCGCAGTGTTCGGGCATCGGTCTGCCCAATCAGTTCGTTGAGGTCATCCTTCGAGATCGCTTGGGTTTGCGGACCACCACCGTAGGCCAAAGCGACTTCGATCACGAACGGATTGCCGCGGTAGACCGCGGGCGGACGCGTCGATGCCGCATAGAACTCGCCCGGCACAACGGTACTGATTCCCTTCAACAAGAGGTCCTGTCCGATCGGGACCACACAGTCGGTTGCGGGCGGACGGATCTTTGCTTCCTGCATGGCGTGGAAGAGCTTGTCGGCTTCGCCGCGGCCAATCTTCTTCGTGGTGACTCGCGGGCTGATGTTCGCCGCTTCGCAGATGCGACGGGCAACCGCCGGCGTCACACAAGAGAACGAGGTGCGAAGGAACTGAGCAACCGTGTTGACCTTGTCCTCGGACATCATCGCCATCAAGCGACCGAGTTCGACACCATACGGATGCGGCTTGATCTCCTTCGCTTCGGCCGGCAACTGCAGCGTGCTTCGCCAATACGAACGCGTGTTTCCTTCGGGATCGCGGTAATGGACCGTCACATGGGGATTGGCGATCGCGGTCTGTTCGATATATTCGTCGACGCTGCCACGCCCCTTTTTGTAGATGGCGGCCAATTCGATCGTCACGCGAGTTCCGTGTGCGACATCCTCGCGCGTGCCGTCCTCAAAGGGGATCTCCGTCTCCCACGCGATGCCGGCCTTCTCGATGTACTGACGTCCCTTTTCGCCAGCGGGAATGTCGACGCCATCCCCGCGACCATTGATGATCTCTGGCTGGTTCTTCTTTGTGTCGATCTGTAGTTCAAAGTAATGGGCCGGTTTGCGAACCGATACTTTGCTGACGATCTTGACCGGTTGGCCACTGGTGAGCATGCCATTCATGCCCGCAGCGCTAATGCCAATGCCTTGCTGACCTCGGCTCATGCGAAGGCGATGAAACTTGCTGCCGTAGAGTAGCTTGCCAAAGATCAGCGGGATCTGTTTTTTGACGATTCCAGGCCCGTTGTCTTGAATCGACACTCGATATCGCCCCGCCTGCGTCGGTTCCAACTGCACCCAGATAACCGGCAAGATGCCGGCCTCTTCGCAAGCGTCGAGTGAGTTGTCAACGGCTTCCTTCACGGTCGTCAGCAGCGATTTGCGTGGGTTGTCAAACCCAAGCAGGTGCTTGTTCTTCGCAAAAAACTCGCTGACCGAGATGTCGCGTTGGCCCTTCGCCATCGCTTCGGCAGTGCTACGTCGTGTCTGAGTTGAACTTTCTCCGGCCGCCATCATTTCCTTCTCTGGGGGACTGTCAGAATCCGCTTCATCGTTACATCGGTTATCGGCAAGCGTTTCACCGGCTTCAAGAAAACTGCTCAAATCGGCTCACCGAATTGCGCCTTATCGTGCGTGGTCCGAATTGACACCGTTGCGTCTTAATGAAGCGAATCACCTCATTTCCGTCCGCGCGACGCACAAATTGTAGCGATTAAGCAGGCCTGGTCCTAGCCGATGATTGAGCTGACTTTTTCGATTGGGGGTGACACGCAGCACCGGCAATAAAACTTTGGCTTGTGAAGGTGGATAGAACCGAAAAGATCGAAACAGACGGACGAGAACGATTCATCCGAACAACAGACACAATGCTGTCATCGAACACAGTCACCACGTTGCCACCAGGTTGATTCAACCGTTGTCGGCGACGCACCTTTATGATTCATGTCTTCCAGGGAGGAAGCATCATGCGACATTCGGCTCAACTTTTGTGGCAATCCTGACTGCCGCTTGGATGACGACAAGCGTATCGGCTCAGCAAATCAGCGGTGAATACGTTGTCGGGTCTCAGGTGATCTCCGATGTGGCCGTCGGCGAATCCGCCGGAGCGGATGCATATCCAAGTTATCCGGTCGAAGGATCGACCGTCGGCGAGGAGAAGTTGAATACGTCGACGGTGGTTATGTCGAAGCGGACGCCAGTGGTCGCATCGTCGGTGGATCCGGGACGTTTGGGATATCTGGTGCATGGTGGAGAGCAAGGACCGCATATTCCCAAGCGTTACGCACAGCCCGACCTGTTTTACAACTACTACTCCAACGTAGAACCAAGTCAACGCGGAGATGTACCTTTCGCCGGGCCCCGTTCCGCCGTTTGTGGGCAACACGTGGATTCCCTACCAACCGTACATGCCTCACAATTACTTGTACCAGCACACGGACCTTTATCACAATCATTACGATTATGGTCGCGGTACCAATCGCACCAAAGCAAGTTATCGTGTCGCGCGAAACAGTACGCCCAGACACTTTACAACGTTTTCCGGATCGCTCGGTAATCGCGAAGCTCGTCGATCGGTCTGCAAACGCGAAGCAACTCGCTTTGAATCGTGTTCACGCCACGAACACCACAAAACCCGGAGCATGAATTGTTATGATGAAACCAGTCACCACCGCCCTGCTGATGCTTGCGGGCATCGCCATGGGCTCACAGCAGGCCGACGCCGCCGATATTTACGGACATACCGACGTCCACGCGATGAACTTCGCCGCCACGCGTCCCTGGCATGGACAGTATTATTACTCGAATTGGGGCACCCCGCTGGCGGCGGTTGTCCCGCCGACGGCTCACATGCAAACCAATTATTCGTGGGGCGTTAGCCAGAATCTGATGTATCCAATCCATCACCAGTTCAATCGCCACATGCCTCAGCCAATGGGAATTCCCTACGGCCAATTCTTGCCGACACCCCATTGGCCCAGTCACACGGACCAATTCGGGATTTACTACATTCGGGGTCCGTGGTAACCGTTCCCTTCTGTATCGACAAGTTTTATCGCGCTTGTCGAACCTTGCGACGCGGCTCGGGGTCAGGCTCACACCCCGAGCCGTTTTGCCTTCCAGCGGTCGTCAATCGCACGGCGTCGTGCTGACATTTGGGAAAGCGACGACTTTACTTGTCCTTCTTATCCTTGTCCGATGCCGGCTGCTCGTTCAACGTCGGGTCGAAGGCTTGTGATTCTGATAGAGCGCGGCACTTTCTCGGCGTAGGGCTTTCGCTCCTTGGGGGCCATCTCCAAGACCTTTTCCTGCCACCCGATGGCCTCTTCAAATTGTTCATCGGCCCCAATGCCGCCGCCAACGCCGCCAGATCGCTGATCACGCCGTAGTTGTTCAATTCCCCAGCTTTCGTCGCCGCCGCAATCGCCACGCTGGGATTGCCTAACGAATCGTTTTCACTGACAACAATCAGCCACGCTTTGTTTTGATAAGCCAATGCATAGTCGGGCGCCAGTTCAATGGCTCGATCGAAGTCGGACAAGGCTTCGGCATGCTTTCCCAGTTGTTGATAGTTGAACCCCCGGTTGTTGTACGCCGCCGCCGCGCGAGGTTCGATATCAATGACGGCGGACGAAGTCCTCCACCGCCCGAGCATGTTCTCCCTTCTGAAAGTGGACAAAACCTCGGCTCATCAATGCCGACGTATTGCGAGGATTAAGTTCGATCGCTTTGTCGAAGTCTTCAATCGCCGCATCCGAGCTGTCCATCGAGTTTTAATGCAACCGCACGCTGCTGATACACATCGGCGCGTCCGGCTTGCTCGCTAAGACTTCGTTGTAATCGTCGATCGCCTTTTTGAATTCTCGAAGCGTCACGTAGACCGCCGCGCGTTATGTAAGGACTCACATCCTCGTTGTCGGAATTCTTCTCCAGTGCGGTTGTATAGTCGGAAATTGCCTCATCGAACTTTCCCATCGCCGCATGAAACATTCCGCGACTGCTGTAGGCATGCGGAGCGTCGTAGCCAAGTTGGATGGCTTTGTCGAAGTCGTCCAACGCTTTTGGTGTTTACAACGCCCACCACGTTGAGGCGCGGCGTGAAAAGTCGTCCTTCGGTTGGATTGCGTTCAATTAATTCGGTGTAGACATCCTGCTTCCATCATCTTCACGGCATTGGCTTTCTCGACGACGCCGCGATTTCCGTTGTATGTCATGATCAAGTACGTCTCGTCTCGATCCTCCAAGACGGTCAGCAAGTCCCCTTTTTCAATGGTGTCGACAAGCTTGTCGCCCGCGCAGTTGCATCTGAACTCGGGCAACAACCGGTTCGCTGCTTGCCTGCTGTGAAAAGACGACGTTGGCAAAGACGCATCCCAGCAGAAAGCTGGTTGCCAACAAGGCGATCATTCGAGCTAAGCGATACTTCGAGGAATTCATGATTCGGTTGGTTACGTAAGGTGCGGAATGCGGATCAATACGATTTGATTGAGTCTTGCCAAAGCCTACGTCAAAAATGGAGCGGCATCCCCAGAGCCCAGCCGGCAAGTTCAACCGCTGTATGAATGATGACCGCGTTTGATGTGATCTTCCGGCAAACTCTTTCAAGTGATTTTGCGACGTCGTCGCTCTGAGACTTCAATCCTAGGTTTGCATGTGGCATGCTCCGCAATTTTGCTATTTATTCCCAAGTTTCCTATTCTTCCTATCTTGTGTGCTAAATATACTCGATGGTTGCACGATTGGAATAAGAGGCGCAATCTAGGTTGCTTGCGCGATCTGCATATTTGTCGATTTCGACCAAACGGAGACGAACTGGAATGTTAAGACATCATTTTCTGATAGCCGCAACGCTTGGCGTGCTCTGTTGGGGGTCGAATGCAAGTAACGGTTACGATTGCATCCCCTGCGGAGGCTGCACAGACCCCTGCATAGGTGGCGGGTGTGCCGTCAATGCTGGGTGCAACGTGGGGTATGGTTATGCGGAACAAGTGGCACCGGGATATTCGGTGTCGCAGATGGCGACGCCGTACAGCGCCCCTGCCGCCCCCACGCGACAGCCACTTTGTGGACCCGTGACGGTTGCCAAAGTTGTCATGGTTCCGACCTATGTAACCGAGACACGGGCGCAACCGGTGACGGAGTATCGCAACGAGACCCGATACCGAACGAAAACCGAGTATCGTACCGAGCCGGTAACGGAAACGAAGTACCGAACGCGTGTCGTCATGCAGAGCAAGACCGAAACGAAGACGGTCAGCTATACGGAACTGGTCGCTCGAACGGAAACAAAGTCGGTTGAACAAGTCCATCGCGTGCCGGTCTGGAATGAAGTCCCTGAGACCTACACCGTTCGCGTTCCTCAGATCATTGAGAGCGAAGAGACCTACAGCGTCTCGGTGCCGAAACTGGTTGACGAACAATTCACTTACACCGTGAACGTCCCCGTTCCACAAACGGAAACGCGAGTGCAAGTGGTCACCAATGCAGTCCCCGTGATCAAGCGTCGGTTGGTCGACATCAACGTTCCCGTCACCAGCCGAAAGACCGTCACCAAGGACTATGGACACTGGGAAACACGCGTCGATGAGTATCCGGTAACTCCTGTTGCAAACAGCCACCAGTCTTATCAGTCGTCACAGCCCGCCTGCAACGCAGGTTGCGGTTCCTACGGCGGATCTTACGGTGGCTGCGGAGTCAATTGTTATTCGTCGCCGTGTGGTCCGTCCTCCGCTGGATGTGGCGGTTGTCAGTCGACCGTCAGCTCAGGCACTTCTTGCGGCTGCGGCTCGCATGCTTCGACGAACGGATCTGGATGCGTTGCACAAGTGGCAGCGCCCCAATCGAATGCGGTCACGCGTCGCGTGTGGGTTCCCAATCTGCAGACCGAAGAGATCGATGTCGTGGAAATGCAAACGCAGAAGCACGAAGTAAGCTACACCGTTTACGAGGAACAGAAGCAGGAAATCCCCTACGAATGCACCTATTTGGTCTATCAACCTGAACAGCGAACCGGAACACGACAGGTTGTTCAATATGTTCAGGAAACGCGAACGCGTCCGCGAAAGGCTGTTCAATATGTCGAAGAGACACGCGAACGAACGCGACGAGAACTTTCTTTCAAAGAGGAAACGCGTACCGAGACCTATCCGTATGTCACTTACGAACCCGTGCGGAAGACCAAGGAAGTTTCCTACACTTTCTCCGTTCCTGAAACGGTCACCGAACCGTACGAAACCACTCGCTATGATCGTGTGGCCGACGAAGTTGTCGAGGAATACACGGTTCGCGTTCCCTTTACAACGATCCGCGAAGTTACCGTGCAGGTTTGCAAAATGTCTCCCAAGTTGGTGGAGGAAACCGTCTATCCTTGTGGGCAAGTGACCCAAGGTGGCTCGGCCGCCTATGGCTGCCAAGGGTGTGGCGTTGGCGGCGGAGTCGCTCCCGCTGGAGCTTGCGAAAGTGGATGCGGATCGCCGGGTTGCACTGGTCCTTGCAACGGGTGTAACTAACCCGCGTTGCCGCCGGGGATGATGAAAACACGTAGGGTGGGTGAAGCCCACCATCATCAACACGTTCATGGCGGTGGGTCTGCGTGCCTTGACCCCACCCTACGTAATTTGTTTTCACCGGCTCAGCAAAGCGACAGACGCACGTGGGGAGCTAGCACGCTTCCGAAGATTGACGCCGACGACTGAGCTATATCAATAATGAACGCGTTTGATGTTATCTTGCGGCAATATTTCTCAGTTGATCTTGCGACGTGGTCGCTCTATGCAAACAAACTCTTGGCGACGGCCAAGGTTTGACAGTGGATATCGACGATGTCTTCGATCTCGTGGGCGTAGCCTCCAGCCATCGCGATCGCCACGGGAATGTGACGATCGCGGCAGCTCATCAGGACCATTTCATCACGACGGCGAAGACCGTCTTTTGTGATCCTCAAGCGGCCCAGGCGGTCTCCTTCAAAGGGATCGGCTCCCGCCAGGTAGATCGCCAGATCGTAAGGACCTGCTTGCCAGACTTGTTCGAGTCCGTTTTCCAATAGTTCCAGATACGGGGCATCTTCGATTCCGTCGACCACGCCGATGTCGAGATCGCTGGCCACTTTGCGGCTCGGAAAGTTTTTCGCGCCGTGAATTGAAAAAGTGAACACGCGCGGATCGGTCTGAAGAATCGAAGCGGTCCCGTTGCCCTGATGGACGTCGCAGTCGATCACGCAGGCGCGGCGGATCAACGATTGATGCAAAAGCCATCGGATCGCGACGGCGGCGTCGTTGAAGACACAATATCCTTCGCCAGCGTTGGCGAAAGCATGGTGCGTGCCGCCGGCCAGATTGGCGGCGACGCCATCTTCCCGCGCGGCAAGCGAGGCCGCGATGGTGGCACCCGTGCTGCGACGCGACCGCTGGACCATGGCTGGCGACCAGGGGAAGCCGATGCGACGAATTTCAGCTTCGCTGAGCGTTCCGGTGCAAACACGTTGAATGTAGTCCGCGTCGTGGGCGACGGACAACTGTTCGTCGGTGGCCGCCATGGGAACCAGCAAGACATCGTCGTGATGCAACGATGATTGCGCGACGCGTTGACGAACACGACGGTACTTGCTCATCGGAAAACGATGTCCGGCGGGCAATGGCAAATCAAAGTGATCGGTGTAATAAAGTCGCACGTCAAGGCAACGGATACTGTAGACTGGGTGTTGGTCCGCTCCGCTTACCCAACGCGTGCGGAAAACGTGATTTATCCCGTGCGTGGTCCGAAATGATGCCTTCACGTTAAATGAAGCGAATCACCTCATTTCTGACCACGCGACGTCTATAATAATGTAACGCCATTGCGTCACATCGGGTCACCAACGGTGAAGCTCCCCAACAACGATCTGAAAAACGTTCTTATGTCCGATCATCGATCAAGACGTCAATTCCTGCAAGTATCCGCCGGAGGATTGCTGGTTTCTTCCGCGCTGACCTCTCCCGAGACGAAGCTGTCCGTGGCGGCGGATGTCTTGCGGGTGCCAAATCCTGTTGCGGGAGATGTCTTGCAAACACATGGCGCGTTGGCGTCGGATCGGACGTACCTGCAGGAACAATCGCGAGCGATTCCGGTTGCCGGTTCGAGCGACGTTCTGGTTTGCGGCGGCGGCCCGGCGGGAATTGCCGCGGCCTTGGCGGCGGCGCGTCACGGGGCTCGTGTCCAGCTAATCGAAGTCGCGGGCTGCCTGGGGGGCGTTTGGACGGCCGGTTTGCTGACGAAGATCCTTGATTCGGAGAACAAGTCGGGCATCATGGCGGAGTTGTTGAAGCAGTTCGCCGCGCGAGGCAGCGCGGTCGCCAAGCAATCCAACGGAACGGTCTATGATCCGGAAATCGCGAAGCTCGTTCTCGAGGAACTTTGCGTGGAGGCGGATGTAAAGATTCGGCTGCACACGCGACTGGTGGGTGCCGTCACGGACGAGTCCAACCGCGTTGTGGCGGTGATCACCGAATCGAAGTCGGGACGTGAAGCTTGGCTGGCCGAACGTTTTGTGGATTGCAGTGGCGATGGCGATCTAGCGGCCCACGCCGGCTGTCGCTTTGACGTTGGTGTCGGGGAGTCGTGCGAGTGCCAACCGATGTCGATGTTGGCCTTGTTGACGGGCGTCGACCCCGAAGCCATCGCACCTTACATTCGAGAAAGCGGGTCGGCCGCCAAACGCCGATTGTTGGAACTGATGGAGCAGAACGGTTTGAAGCCGTCTTATCGAGCCCCGACGTTACGTCATTTGCACAGCGGCATCTATTCAATCATGACGAATCATGAATACGGCGTCTCGGCTTTCGATGCCGATGCGATTACACAGGCGACAATACGGGCTCGTCGCGAGATTCACGACTTGGTCGACGGACTGCGTCGTTTGGGCGATCCGTGGCGGAACCTTTCCGTCGTGGCGACGGCGGAGCAAATCGGTGTTCGCGAAGGGCGCCGTATCCGCGGACGCTATGCGATTACAGCCGAAGACTTGGCTCAAGGACTTGTCCATGAACAATCGATTTGCAAGGCGAAGTTTCCCATTGACGTTCATGCTTTGGACGCTAGTGGCAACAAGGAAGTGAGCCGCGATTTCAAGAAAGGGGGACTTCGGCCTTATGACATTCCCTATCCCGCGTTGATCGCCGCGGATGTCGACGGACTGCTGATGGCGGGACGTTGCATCAGTGGTGATTTCATCGCGCACAGCAGCTATCGCGTTACCGGCAACTCGGTACCGATGGGGGAAGCTGCCGGCTTGGCTGCGGCGGTTTCGTATCAACGGAAGGTTATGCCTCACGAGCTGACATGGCAACAAATCACGCAAGCGAGTTCGTGAAATCGTTGGCCGATTCAACTATACTCTCTCGCAAACAAACTTTCTGAGGGCAACGACGTCGCAACGTCGACTGGAAGACTTTGACGCGAGATAAACGTCGCGTGGCCGACAATGAGGTGATTCGCTTCATGGAATGCAATAGCATAATTCCAGGCCACGCACGGTATAAACGTGGCGTGGCCGACAATGAGGTGATTCGCTTCAAGGAATGCAATAGCATGATTTCAGACCACGCACAGTATAACATCAATCGCGTTCATTATTGATACAAGAAACTTTCCGCCCGAAGTCATCATATCAGACCACATACCGTATGCATTCCGATTTACCCATGAAAACTCGACCGCTGACTTTCCGATCTGTCTTTTTGCTCTGTGGCTTAACCGCTTGTATCGGTCTAAGCCGCAATCTCGCCGCTGTCGAAGCGGCAGAGCGTCCGAATGTCGTTCTGGTATTGTGCGACGACATCCGCTGGAACGCCTTGTCGTGTGCCGGCCATCCGCATATCAAGACGCCGAACATCGATTCGCTGGCATCCGAAGGTCTTTATTTCGAGAACATGTTTTGCACGACAAGTCTGTGCTCACCCAGTCGTGCGTCGATCCTGAGCGGCTTGTACGCGCACACGCACGGTGTGACGAACAACTTTACGGAATATCCGAACGACTTGGCAAGCTTCCCCCGTCAACTGCAAGCCGCCGGGTATAAGTCGGCGTACGTCGGCAAATGGCACATGGGCGAACAGAACGACGAGCCACGTCCAGGTTTTGATTACTTCGTCACTCACAAAGGGCAAGGGAAGTATTTCGACACCGAATTCAACTTCAATGGCAAGGGACGCAAGGTCGTCGAAGGGTACTACACGCATGTGGTCACCGATCTGGCGATCGATTGGATGAAACAACAAAAGGATCAACCGTTCTTGATGATGATCGGCCAGAAGGCGCCTCACAGTTTTTACTTTCCCGAACCCAAGTACGAACACACGTTTGATGACGTGGAGGTGAACTACCCGCATTCGGCTTTCAAGCTTGATGACAAGCCCGACTGGATTCGGCAGCGGTTGCTGACATGGCACGGCATCTATGGACCGTTGTTCGACTGGCGGAAGGAGTTCCCCAATGATAAAGCGGAAGCGGTGATCGACTTCGCCAACATGGTTCGCGCTTATTGGGGGACGATCCTATCCGTCGATGACAGTGTGGGACGACTGATCGACTTTCTCAAGCAAGAGGGGAAGTACGACAATACGGTTTTCGTTTTCATGGGCGACAATGGATTGCTCGAAGGAGAACATGGAATGGTCGACAAACGGACGGCCCACGAAGCGAGCATCCGCATTCCGATGATCATTCGATATCCAAAGTTGACTCCCAACGGACCCAAGCGGATTGCGCCGCAAGTGATCACTCAAGATGTCGCGCCGACGATCTTGGACCTCTGCAATGCGCCGCCGCTGAAGAAGATTCAAGGCAAGTCGATACGTCGCATGGTGACCGATGGCGATCCCAATTGGCGTACTGGCTGGCTCTATCATTACAACTACGAAAAGCAGTTCCCCTACACGCCGAACGTTCGGGCGATCCGAACCGATCGCTGGAAATACATTCGTTATCCGCATGGCGACAACAAGCCTGATCGCCATATGGCCGAGCTGTACGATCTGCACAATGACCCCGAAGAAAGCGTCAACTTGATCAAGCAACCGGAGTACGAATCGCTGATCGCCGACCTTGATCAGCAACTGGAGAAGTTGAAGAAAGAGCTTGGCATCGAAACCGACACGATGCCGATGGATGAAGGGGTCAAAAGCGAACTGCCGGATAAAGCGATCCGTTGATTCAGGCGACGATTGTTTAGGCGAGCGGCAAGAAAAAAGTTACCTTCCGCTGCCCCCCCTATTTTAAGGGGAGAGGGCGGGGTGAGGGGTTAGACTTTTGGTAAGTTTTTTCCTGCCGCTCGCCTTTTAGACGTCGCGCGTTTGAAATCAAGCGATGCGCACGACCGAATGCCTAGAGCGACCAAGTCGCAAGTTCAACTGAAAAATATTGGCGCAAGATATACGTCGCGTGGTATAACATCAAACGCGTTCAAAATTGATAGATGTGTCAAAGTCGAAACACGCACGGAATATCAGGAACCAGATCAATGAAACGAGCCCTCCATCGTCGAATGGTGCTGCGCGGCGGCGCGGTTTCGCTAGCCCTGCCGATGTTTGAATCGATGGCTGCCGAAACGCAAAGCGGATCAAACGAAGCGTCTGCCCCGCGCGATGTCCGACGAATGTTGGCGATCTGTGCTCCGCTGGGCATTCACACGCCTTACCTGTTTCCCGAGAAGAGCGGTTTTGATTATGAAGTGACGCCGTATCTGGAGCCATTGCAACCGTTGAGAGACAAATTCACGGTCATCTCCGGTTTGCAACATCCTGGCGTCGACGGAGGGCATAGCGCGGAGAAGAGCTTCTTGACGGGAGCAATGCATCCGGGCCAACCGAGCTTTCAGAATACGATCTCGGTCGATCAGTTTGCCGCTGAACAGGTCGGTCATCACACCAGATTCAGTTCCCTGGTCCTGGCCGCTGGACGGTCCAGCCTGTCATATACCCGTTCGGGCGTACAGATACCGGCCGAGATGCGTCCGTCCGTTCTGTTCGCGAAATTGTTTCTCGATGGCAGCAAGCAGGAACAGGCCGACCAGTTACAGCGAATCGAAGATGGCCAGAGCGTGATGGATCTGGTGCGGCAACAAACACGCGATGTCTCGCGTCGACTGGGCAAAGCCGACAATCAAACCCTTGATCAGTACCTCACCAGCGTCCGCGAATTGGAACAGCGGTTGGTCTCCGCCGCCCAGTGGGCCACCCGCCCCAAACCGGTCGTCGATCGAAAACCGCCGAAAGACATCACCGATCGGGCCGATTTCACCGGCATTATGGAATTGATGTTCGAGATGGTTTTTCTGGCGATTCAAACCGATTCGACCCGATTGATCACATTGTTGGGATCCGGAGGCAACGAAGTCGTCTCATTGCAGGGCGTCGACGATGGCTGGCACAACCTCAGTCATCACGGACGCGATCCCTCCAAAATCGAGATGCTGGCGATCATTGAACGCGAAGAGATGCGTCTGTTTGCGGAGTTGTTAAAGAAGCTCGACTCCGTCAACGAAGGTGAACATACCCTGCTGGATCAGACTGCGATTTTAATGGGATCAAACCTCGGAAACGCATCCAGTCATAACAACACGAATCTTCCGATTGTTGCCGCGGGAGGACGTTTCAAGCATGGACAGCACCTTGCATTCGATCCCGAAGCCTCCCCGCCGTTGGGCAACCTACTGGTCAGCTTCCTGCAACATTTGGGTTTGGAAACCGATCGCTTCTCCAGCGGTTCAAGCACGCTAACAGGCCTCAGCAATCGGGGATAGGCTTCAATCAGGAATGGAATCGTGACGTCTTTCAATGCTCAGCTTTGCCTGGTTCTTCATAACCACCAACCGATCGGAAATTTCGAGCACGTCTTCGAACAGGCGTATCAGGACAGCTACCGTCCGTTCTTGGACGTTCTTGAGCCGTTCGATTCCTTAAGCCTGACGCTTCACATCAGCGGTCCTTTGATGTTGTGGTTGGCGGGGAAGCATCCCGACTACTTGAGCCGCGTGAAGGGATTGATCCAAGCAGGTCGCGTCGAGTTGTTGGGTGGACCAATGTACGAGCCGATTTTATCGATGCTTCCCCGGCGGGATCGTGTCGGCCAGATCACCGCCTACAGCGAATGGATCGCCGACAACATAGGCCCTAACATCTCTGGAATGTGGACGCCGGAACGTGTTTGGGAGCCACAGTTTGCCAGTGATTTGTTTCAGGCTGGAATGGAATATACCGTTTTGGACGACTTTCATTTCATTGCCGCGGGACTCCCCGAATCGTCGTTGACGGGGCACTTCGTCACGGAAGATCAAGGTTGCTTGGTGCGATTGTTTCCCGGCAGTGAAGCCCTCCGTTATTTAATACCGTTTGCTCCCGTTCAAACGGTCTTCGAGTATTTGCGTAAGGAAGCCGAGCGGCAACCGGGGCGGCTGTTCGTCTTCGGCGATGATGGCGAGAAGTTTGGAAGCTGGCCCGATACGAAACGCCGCGTCTATGATGAAGGCTGGCTGCGCCAGTTCTTCGAATTGTTGGTGCGGAACAACGATTGGCTCCAGACCAGCACCCTCGGGGACGCGATCCAAAGCCGTCCGTCCGCGGGGAAGATCTATTTGCCTGATTGCAGTTACCGCGAAATGATGCAGTGGTCGTTGCCTGTGACCCAGCAGGTTCAGATGGAAGAGGCGTGGCGAACGCTAGGACAGTCCGCCGGTGACTGGAAACACATCAAGCCATTGCTGCGTGGCGGGTGCTGGCGGAATTTCAGAGTGAAGTATCCCGAAGTGAACGAGATGTATGCCCGCATGATGAACGTTAGCGATCGTCTTGCGGAGGCCCAGGGGACAATCGACGACGATGATTGGTGCCTTGCCCGTGACCATCTTTACCGCGCTCAGTGCAATTGTTCGTATTGGCACGGTTCGTTCGGCGGAATCTATTTGCCTCATCTCAGAAACGCCGTCTACGAACAATTGATCCTTGCTGATAACCTGCTGAGCCATCGGCGGCATCATGACGCGTCTTGGGTCGAAGCATCCGTCAGGGATTACAACTTTGATGGCCTGTCGGAAGTGCAACTAGCCAGCGATCGGCAAATCGTCTGGCTGGCACCGGCACGCGGAGGGCAGATCTACGAATGGGACATCCGCTGGATTCCGCACAATCTGTTGGCGACGATGCATCGACAACCCGAAGCCTATCATCGTCGCGTGTTGCGAGGAGCAAGCGACTCCAGTGACATCGAAGCGCACGCCTTTGATCGCGTCGTTTTCAAGCAGGCGGGGCTGGATCAGTTATTGCGGTATGACCAGCGTCCTCGAAAATCGCTGCTTGATCATTTCTTCGATGATGAGACTTCGCTTGACTCCATCAGCAACGGTGACGCCAAGGAACGAGGAAACTTTGCCGATGCAACTTACGAGACAAAACTGC
Organism: Pirellulaceae bacterium; assembly: GCA_041399105.1. Taxonomy (GTDB): domain Bacteria; phylum Planctomycetota; class Planctomycetia; order Pirellulales; family Pirellulaceae; genus Rosistilla. Next base: position 165,483 of record JAWKTL010000004.1, read on the forward strand.
GACGGGCGGCTGACCGGATTCAGGTTCAAATGACTTGTTCGGGGCAAGTTTCGGGGATGCCCTTAACCATCACGAAGGCGGTTACGCTACGGCGGGACAGTGACGAACTGCAAATCGTCTATTTATTGGAGGACCTCCCGGAAAAACGTAGCCATCATTTTGGGATTGAACTCAATTTCGCTGGCTTGCCGTCTGGTGCGGATGATCGCTACTTCAGTGACGCAACCGGTCAGCGTCTTGGCCATTTGGGCACGCGTCTGGATTTAACCCAAACGCGAGGCATTGTGTTAACCGATGGTTGGCTGGGTGTCGATGTTCAGTTGTCGATCGATCGTCCGTCCGGATTGTGGGCATTTCCGATCGAGACGGTCAGTCAAAGTGAAGCCGGCTACGAGCGCGTCCATCAGAGCGTTTGCATCATTCCACATTGGTTGATCAAACCGGATGCCGATGGTCGTTGGGCGGTCACGATGCGGTTGGCGGCGCGATATCATCAATCGGTCGATCCACTCGCTCCCATTGGACCTGCCGACGTTTTTGCGCAACAATAGACTTCGCGTGGCCGGACGTGAGGCGATTCGCTCGAAGTGATGTCAATGGATCATTTCGGTCCACGCACGGCGCAAGCACAGATGTCTTTTTGAAGTCCCAGAAGAAAACCTATCAACATCAATACTAGAGGCAAATGTCCGTGGATCCTTTGGACCTGAAAGAATACGAGTGGAAAGTTAAGGTTCGCCCTCTGCAAATGGAGGACTTTGACGCACTCGTCAAAATGCAGCAACGATGTTTCGCCGGGATGGCTCCGTGGACAAGGGGACAGATCGAGAGCCAACTGGAGCTTTTTCCGGAAGGCCAGTTGGTCATCGAGATTGATGGAGAGCTTGCCGCTTCGTCGTCGAGTCTGATCTTGCGATACGACCGCACGACCGCATGGCACGATTGGAAGCAGGTTGCCGACAATGGTTACATTCGCAATCACACGCCGGGCGGCGACACGTTGTATGGGATCGAGATCATGGTCGATCCGGAATATCGTGGCATGAAGCTCTCGCGCCGACTGTACGATGCGCGGAAGGAACTTTGCCGACAACGGAATCTGGAACGGATCATTATCGGCGGTCGGATTCCCGGCTACGGCGATCACGCGGAAAAGCTTTCGGCCACCGAATACGTTGAACGTGTGATGGCCAAAGCGATTCACGATCCAGTCTTGACGGCTCAAATTTCCAACGGGTTCGCGTTGCAGGGGCTGATTCCGAATTACTTTCCCAGCGACGAGAAATCCCGAGGCTATGCGACCTTCTTGGAATGGCGCAACCTCGAATTCCACGCCTCGAAGAAGCGGCGATTCCATGCTCCTTTCGAACCCGTGCGTCTGGCGGTCGTGCAGTATGAACTACGTCGCATCAACAGCTTTGCCGAATTTACGCAACAGAGCGAGTTCTTTGTCGACGTGGCGGCGGATTACCATTGCGACTTCATCATGTTCCCTGAATTGTTCACGACGCAACTTCTCTCCTGCGTCGAGCCGGCTCGTCCGGGTTTGGCCGCGCGACGGCTTGCCGAGTTTACGCCGCAGTATTTGGAGTTCTTCGCCGAATGTGCTGTCCGTTACAACGTTAATGTGATCGGCGGCTCGCACTTCGTTGTCGAGAACGAGAAGCTCTTCAACGTTGCCTATTGCTTTGGACGCGATGGTTCGATTCACAAGCAATACAAAATCCACATCACACCCAGTGAACGCAAATGGTGGGGTGTCAGCCCCGGAGACAAAGTTAACGTCTTCGATACCGACTGCGGGCTGATGGCGATGCTGGTTTGCTACGACATTGAATTCCCTGAACTCGTGCGAATCGCGTCAGCCAAGGGAGCGCAGATCATTTTCGTCCCGTTCAATACCGACACCGTGGAAGGCTACCTTCGCATTCGCCATTGTGCTCAAGCCCGATGTGTCGAGAACCACGTTTATGTCGCGATCGCCGGCTGCACGGGAAACCTACCTTTCGTCGAAAACGCCGACATCCATTACGCCCAATCCGCGATTCTCACCCCTGCCGATGTCGGATTCTCACGCGATGCGGTGGGTGCCGAATGCAACCCCAACATTGAGACCGTTGTCATGGATGACGTCGATCTTGAAATCCTGAGACAACACCGCGAATCGGGGAGCGTGCAAAACTGGAACGACCGCCGCAAAGACCTCTACAAAGTGGTGTACCAAGAAGACGGGAAATCCTTTGAGGTTTAGCCTGCCAAGTAGGGCATTAATGGATGGCTGAGTCGTTCTCCACAATTTCAATGATTTGATTAACTCCAACGTTTTCAAACGATTGCATCGTGTCTGATGTCGGCCAATAAACTTGTAATCGATCAATTACGGAAGCCCTACCCAATCCAATCTCTGCCGCAACGGGTTGGCCCCGAAACTACCTCCGCTGTTGACCCATTTGTACACTGTCCGCTGTTGTCCATTTTCCGTAATCGTTGCCGATAGTCGAGCGCCCGATTCCCGATCGATTCGACTGGCGTCCGACTAGTTTAACTGTTATGGAATTATTGCCGAACCCAGGATTTTCGTAGAGACAGTCCGCTGCCTGATCTCCTGGAAACGCTCCTCCATCTCGCTAAAGATGTCTTGATCGCCATCGTTGTCGATGTCGGCGAATGCGATACCATGACCTTTTTGCAGGTGACCAAATCCGCCCACCGTGGTGACATCAGCAAACCGTTTTCCCGCTTGATTCAGATACATTAGATTCGGCATAAGTGCTTCGTAATTTGGATAGCCCGTACCCAAATAAAAATCAGGGAATCCATCGTTATTCAAGTCGCCAAAGTTCGCGCCCATGGGTTGGGTTTGCTCTCGCAGATTCATTTCCGACGCCACATTCACAAAGGTGCCCGTCTTGGTTACCCATGTACAACGCGTCGAACTCAGCAACCGGCGGATCACCGAAGTATTTCTGATCGATGTAGTTAAGGCCGTAAGAATAACTGGCGACAAAAAGATCAAGCCTGCCGTCTTGATTGAAATCCCAGAACCACGATGCGAAGCTCGCACGAGGTCCATTCAGTCTAAGTTCATCAGCGACATTTGAAAACGTTCCGTCTCGGTTGTTCCGATACAGTCGATTATCCTGACCTTGATTGGAAACGTAGATATCCATGAACCGGTCACCGTTGAAGTCTCCGCACGCAACGCTCTTGGCGAACGCATTCTGATTGACGCCGGCTTTACTAGCTACATCGACGAACCGACCGTCCCCGTCGTTTTGAAACAGCTGGCACGGTGCGTGCTCATTGCCGACATATAAATCAAGATCTCCATCGTTATCGTAGTCCAACCATGCCGCAGTTTGTGTTGGGTGATGTGACTCTCCAAGACCGGATTCAAAAGTAACATCTCGAAAGTTGCCCACACCGTCATTTTGAAGCAGTGAGTTCGGAATGTGGCCTGCTTCTCGCATCCATGCACCTCGGAGTACTAAGATGTCAATGTCGCCATCATTGTCGTAGTCCGCCTGGATCAGATTTAATCCACCAAACAGCCCCGCGAGACCAGCGTCTTGGGTAACTTCCTTAAAAATTCCGGATTCGTTTCTGAAATAATGCAACGGATCAGCACAACCCCAGGATGATGTCATAATGTCGAGGTCGCCGTCACCATCCAGATCATCAACGACGCATCCCCCTGAAAGATTAACCGTATCCAATCCCATCTGGCCGGCAATATTATTGAATCTCTTGAAATCGATATCGGATTCGAACCGGCGTGGATCGATTTGATATTCGTTCGCAACGCTATGGGGATACTCGCCAATCGTCATGTATGCAACGTTTATTAGCCAGCGTGCTTCAGAGTGCAAGGGATCATGTGTCAGCAGAAGCCGAAAGTACTCGATAGCCCTCCGCGAACCTTCTTGGTTCTTGTGAACTCCAGCGTTTTGGATTGGGATCAAGCAGCTTTCGCCGTTGTTGCACTTAACGCAGTTTTCGTTCTCGCCAAGCCTGAGATATGCCAAACCCAACTGGAATACCACCAATTCCCATTGGCTCCCTTTCTTCTTGTCGCCATCATGCTTCACAAGCTCGTATGCGTTGTGAAAATGCTCGATCGCTTCGCGGGTGTCCCCTAGCCACAGTCGTCGTTTGCCTAGACGATAAAGATGCTCAAGCTTCATGTCGCGTCGCGAATCCGGCAAACCCATCATGGTCGCCTCGGCTTGCTCTACGGAGCTGATTCCAAACGTAAGTCTTTCGTAAGGCTTTGCGAATGCAATGTTTGCTAATTCAGATACCATTCGCTCATGGCCCGTCATCGTGGACTTGTCGGAACGCGAAGCATTCGAATTGGTTGACTCTCGACAGCCGAGTTGCAAGATCAAAACACACGCCAGGATCGCTGGCGATCTTAGCAAGAAAAGAAACGCAAAGACTTTCCGACGACCTACGTCGCGCAATCCCAAGGACTTGATAGGCGGAATTATGTAAATTGAGTTAAGCGGCATTCGTCCAGTACTCATCCGTTTCTTGAGGTGCGAGCGTTGAAATCCAGAAGAAAAACCGTGCAAAAACAATTGAAGCCCCGGTTCCAGAGATGGCTGAAAAAAAGCAATCTCGCAGATTGACGTTTCTGATGGTTTTACTGTTAAGCTTAGCCATTGTTCTGGGCGGCCGCACCTTGCACAGAAAATATGAAGTTGAAGCATTACGCCACGATTGCCAAGTATCCCAGCGAGGCGAGAACTGGCGGGAACTCTTGCATCATGCTGAACGCTGGACTGCAATAGAGCCCCAAAATGACGATGCTTGGATATACCTTGCGACTGCGAAGCGATTTACGGAAGACTGGGAAGGATTTGTTAGTGCTGTCGAAAACCTTCCACCAACCAATCCATTTTACATACCATCACTGCAGGCGGTTGGTGACGTTTTAATTGACGAGACAAAGGATATACGACGCGCCGAGCAGATCTTTTTGCAAATCCTTTCCCTGGATCCAAATAATCACATAGCATATCAACGCTTGACTTTTCTTTACAGCATGACCCTGCAGAACCACAAACTGCACTATGTGCTTCGAGAGTCAATTCGCAGGGGCGAAGCAACAGCCGAGACCTATGTTTATCTGACAACGTTGTCGTCGCTCAACTTTTCAAATGGTCTTTTTCGAGTGGCCCAATGGAAAACGGGAACATCAGATTATTGGCCTCTTGAGTCTGCTCACAAGGTCTATCTTGCCAGGGCAAAGCCAACCCAGGCCAATCGCATGGTTCGCCGACTTGACGCGTCGATAGCAGCTTACGAAGATACACGCCCTGGGCTTGATCTTCTCCGAGAAAACCCAGCAAATCCTTGCCTGCTTGCGTTCTATATCGAGCTTGCAATGGAAGTCGGCGACAGCGCTGTCGTCGGTAAGTATCTCAGTCTTTGGCCTGACGACCAGCGGCAAGATTTTCGGTACTGGAGGTATCGAGGGTGGCATGCCGACATGGAAGATCAGCTCGACCTCTCGCTTGAGTGCTATGAAAAAGCGGTGTCAATTCATCCTATGGATTGGAAGTCACGTGATGGCTTGGCCATGATTCAGCGCTCACTCGGGGCTCCAGAGGCTGGGGGCAATGCAGAGCTAGCCGTGATTGGGAAAGATTTAACGCGTGAAATGCTTGAGCTTCCAACGGGAAACGATATCAGCGCATCTCAGTTGTCGGCACTTGGGCAATATGCGAAACGATGTGGGGACACCATGGTTTCCGAAGGCATTACGAAATTAATTACTGCGGGGCGACGCTAGGTGCTTCGCACCTAACAATTCTAATTTTTCGTTTTATTCCGGCAAATTAGTCCTTTTACGCGTTTGCTTTGTAGTGTACGATTACTTCTCCATTAAATGTCGATAATGTGGTCTTGTTTCACCGAGGATTCTTGAATGCGGTTCGTTTGTAATTTCCTGGTTGCCCTGGTTTTCGCAATCGTTTGTGGCTGTGGGGAGGGTGGCCCCGATGTTCAACCAGTGACAGGCAAGGTAACGGTTGATGGCGCTGCCGTTGCCGGGGTTATGGTTACGTTGGTTGGCGATGGCGGGTCAGCGATGGGCTTGACGGGCATTACGGATAATTCCGGCGTGTTCTCAATCACTGCTGCTGGTGGATACCAAGGAGCTCCTTCTGGAAAGTATAAGGTTGTTGTTAGCCCGCCTCAGCCTGAGATGGATTACAGCACAGGCGTTCCAGGAAAGCAGATGGAGTTTCCATCGAAGTATTCCAGTCCCGACTCGTCAGAATTAACGACCGTTGAGGTGGGCTCCGAGCCAACTGTTGTCAACATTGATGTCGTAACTAAATGATCGTACAGGTACACTCCCCTGCTCAAGATCGATGATTATCCAGTGAGATGTTTTCCTCGTCGCCACAGAATGTCGTTCCGGCATCAACCAAGGTGAATGGCTTCGTTATGCCAGTGTTGCGGGGATTGATTTTGCTAAGTTTTATGCGTGAATTGGGCGTCAGCTTCGCTTGGCGTTTTTGATTGGTTTGTTGTTTTTTTGGGAGATTTTGTCATGAATAAGTTAAGGTTTCGAGGCCGCACGGCCTTCACACTTGTAGAACTACTTGTGGTCATCGCGATCATCGGTATTCTCGTTGGCCTCTTGCTTCCTGCTGTCCAGGCGGCTCGGGAGGCTGCACGCCGGATGCAGTGTGGCAACAATTGCAAGCAAATCGGCTTGGCAATCCACAACTACCTGGATACTTATCGCTTCTTACCATACGAAAATGAGAGAACGCGAGGCAGTCAACGTGTCGGAACCACAATCTCCTGGATGACAGGCATCTTGCCTTTTGTAGAACAGGGCCCGTTGTTTGAAACACTGGACTTTAACGACGTTCAGAACGCTACGTGGCATGGTTCGTTAGATAACCCGGCTGCTCAAATTGCGCGAGACACAGAAATTCCGGGATACTTATGCCCCAGCAATCCCCAGCCAGTGCATGTTCAAAGTTCGGGTGCTCGAGAAACCATTGGTGTTCTTGCGGACGGTAATGGTCGCTGCGCTTTCAACACCGCGAGGACCGATTATTCGGGAAATATGGGATTTATTTGGACGGGATGGAAAGACTGCGGCGATGCCAACTTGGGTGGCTTACTCGCAGGCGACGAGTGGGTGCAGTCAGATAGGGACTTCGGTTGGCAGGGTGATGCTGGTCGCCTTCAAAGGCTGAAGGGGCCATTTTGGTATCAGAACAACGGTTGCAACGATTCCAGTTTTGTTGATGGTATGTCGAATACAATTGCCGTTTTTGAGAATCACAGTTGGGGTGACAGCAAGAAAACTGCGGCCATTATCAACAAGCAGACAGCATGGTTTTTCCCGTTTACTGCGGTTGATACACTGATCAAGAAAATGAACGTTGGTCCGGGAACAATTCCTGGCGGGAATGGCCCGGATGACGGACGTTGCAATGGCTGGCAGAGTACGCATCCTGGTGGTGCGCAGGCAGTCATGGGAGATGGTTCCGTTAAATTTGTTGGTGAGACCGTCGATGGTCTCGTTCAGATTGCTGCCGCCACGATGTCTGGCGGAGAATCGCTTCAGCTACCTTAGCTCTTGAGATACCGCAGCGTCGCATTGAAATGTCAAATTCGCATCAAATCGTGCGAATGACATGGTTTTCACCGACGCATGCATGGTCTCTGTGTTTTCAATGCGAAGTTTGGGGTGCCTCTCGCCCCAAACTTTTGTTGTTTGATGCTTCCGATTGTGTAGCAGATGTATGCCTCAGCATCTTCTTTCTTTGTGCGTTTTGTCTGCAATCGTCGTTGGTTGCAGTCATTCTGATTCGCTTGAGGACGCACCAACTGCCAATGTGCCGAAATCGCCTGATCAGGGAACAGCATCGGCCATTTCATCTGAGACCGCGAAATTAGAGGTGCCCAATCTCGGACCGCAATCAAGGATACCTGTGCACTCCATCACGACACAGAGGCTTTCTTTTACGAACATTGCGAACGAGGCGAGATTGAATTTTGCTTATCAAACCGGTGCGACAGGACGAGCATTGATGCCTGAAGCAACTGGTGGTGGCTGTGGCTGGCTAGATTTTGACCGTGATGGGATATCAGACTTCTATTTCGTACAGGGAGGTGATCCATTAGCAAGCAAGGTTGAGGCTGACCTCAGCGATCAGTTGCTTCGTGGTGACATTGCAGGTGATCAGATTCAGTTTGAGAACGTGACCCAGAACGCAAGCATCATCGATACTGGCTATGGACACGGTGTTGCAATCGGTGACTACGACGATGATGGTTTCGACGACATCTATGTAACTAACATCGGCTCCAACGTTTTGCTACAGAATCAGGGGGATGGTACGTTCAAAGATGTTACGTCCAAATCCGGCACCGGTGACTCCCATTGGGGAACAAGTTGTGCCTGGGGAGATTTAGACCATGATGGCGATCTTGACCTGTTCGTATGCAACTACCTAGATTACGACGTCCATTCGCCCTATCCATGTTTCTCAAAGTCTGGGGAGCCCGCCATCTGTGATCCCAGCGGCCTGAATGGCGTTGACAATGTCTGCTACGAGAACCTTGGCGATGGGACGTTCTCAAACCAACTGGAAGCGTGGGGTTTAAAGGCACCCGGGAGCAAATCCCTGGGAGTGGTGATTGCAGACCTGAACCTGGACGGTTTGCAGGACATTTACGTAGCAAATGACGTAATGCCGAATTTCCTGTTTATTCAAAGCAAAACTGGAGGATTCGAGGAGCAGGCCATTGCGCTGGGTTGTGCGATGAGCGGTGGCGGAATGAATCAGGCGAGCATGGGAATTGCTTGCGAAGACTTTGATAGCAATGGTTTCCCAGATTTGTATGTAACTCATTTTTCGAGTGACTCGAACACTCTTTATTCCAACCTTGGAACTGGTTTCCGAGATGTTACAAAGAAGTTAGGGCTTCACCAACCAACGCTCAGTTACCTTGGATTTGGTTGTGCGATGGCCGACTTCGATTGCGATGGGAATGTTGACTTGTACGTTACCAATGGACATGTAAATTATGGCATGAATGGCAAAATGCCATCGCAGCTATTTACATTCGCCGGAGAGCGATGGCATGAAGTATTTCTGGATTCGCCGATTCTTACGACGCCGCAGCTTGGACGCGCTGTCGTTCTTACAGACATTGACAACAATGGTGCTGCGGATCTGGTTGTAGTCAATCAGTTAGAACAAGCGTCTTTGCTAAAAAACTCAAGCAAATGCAAAAATTGGCTTGCTGTCGATATTGTAGGAAAAGACTGCAACAGACGCGGTCTGGGAGTCCGTGTTAGTATGAAGTGTGGTGGTAGGACAATCTCGCGACAAATGGTGTCAGGGGGCAGCTATTGTTCGTCACATCAACCAAGGCTTTATTTCGGCTTGGGAGATTGGGACGAACCATGTGACATTACTGTCTATTGGCCTCGTTCGAAGACTCCAACCACATTGAGCACACCTCCCAATCGCCTCGTTGTTATTCACCAGCCAGATTAAGTGCTTGCCCGGTATGATTCGTTCTCCCATCCTTGCTGTGTAAAGTGTCGATGAAATTGTGATGTTGAACATTCATACGGATACGATACGCAGAAATTCTATATTCGCCTTTGCTTTGATTGCATTCTCCGGTTGTACGCCGAAGGACACCTCCTTGCCCATTGAAACGACTGTGGTCGCTGAAGCACCAAGCCAGGACAGGGAAAAGTATGCTGGATCAAAGGTTTGCATTTCGTGCCACAGCGAGATCGCTAAGAGATACAGTAAACATCCCATGTCCCAGTCCGCAGGCAAAATATCATCACAGTACGACACCATCGAAACGTTCGAAGAAAGGCTGATTGAGATTCGGAGCAAAGGATTAGTATACGAAGTGAATTGGTCGGATCGTGGCGAGATGACACATACCGAAAGAACCATGGCGGAAAATGTCCATCAGTATGGTCAAACGGTTGCAATAGACTTCTACATCGGCTCTGGAGCCCGCGGGCGATCTTATCTCGTACAACGGGACGATATGTTATTCCAATCTCCGTTGACTTGGTATGCGCACGAAGAACGTTGGGATCTTTCACCTGGCTATGAAAACAACAACAGACACTTTGATCGACGCATATCCGCCACGTGTATCGCATGCCATTTTGGACGTGCCAATTCGATTGCGGGCGATCCGAGCCGATTCAATAAAACTGAGGTTTTTGCTGAATTTGGAATTGGTTGCGAGAACTGTCACGGACCATCAGCGGACCATGTGGCCTGGCATTTGGATGAAGAAAAAGATACGGCGTTGAACAGCGATCCGATTTTGAAGATTTCCTCGCTGTCTTCGTCAAAGCGGAATAGTGTCTGCTATCAATGTCATTTAGTGGCGGAAGACCGCATTCTGCGACGCAATCGATCTTCATTTGATTTTCGACCTGGGGAAGAACTATCGGATACGTGGGTCTGCTTTGTCGATGACGCTCCTGCAGATAATCACGGACTAAGTGCTGTTTCTCATGTTGAACAGATGCAAGCAAGCGTCTGCTTTGCGAAAAGCCAAGGCAAAATGACATGCGTGTCCTGTCACGACCCACACGGTAAACCCGCTGACTCTGAAGCCATTTCCTTCTACCGTGATAAATGTTTAACCTGTCATGGTGCTTCTAGCACTCAGTGTAGCAAACCGGAGTTGGAGCGGATTAAGATATCCCAACAGGATGTGTGTGCGGACTGTCATATGCCTAAACAGAAAGCTGCCGATGTCGTTCACACTTCCTTAACTGACCATCGAATTTTAAGAGCGTATCCCTCAACCGCCGTTTCTTCAAACCCTGATCAATTGGTTGACCTAGTTCCCTTTAATGGCGTTTCAGATCACCTTTCAAGAGAGTCGTTGGATAGAGCGACTATGATTGCCACCGGTCGCTATTGCATTCAGGAGTCAGATCAAACTACCGCTTTACTATTGCTACCAATGCTTGAAAGATACATCGCCAAGCATCCAGACGATATTGAAGCATTGTTTACTACGGGATCGCTTCATTATCTCGTAAGAGACAGCTTGACTGCTCAAGAGCGTCTAGAATCGGTGCTATCGCTCAAAGCTGACCACGAGGATGCTTTGCGAACGCTTTTTTTAATGGCCCATGAATCGAATTCTGTTGGGCTTGGCATCGTATATGGGCGCCGCTTTCTACAAATTAATCGGTGGGATGCAAATGTCACCGGTAGGCTAATTCATTTGCTTGGCCAGACGGAGAATTTGGAAGAGGCCATTGCCCTCGCGAAGGTGGCGGTAGAACGATTTCCATCTGACCATCAAATAAAGACTTGGCTCAATAATGCAAACGCTTTTGTAAAAGAAAAACGCGATTCACAACCACCAATAAATTTCCGGAGGCCTTAGTGATACAAACGTTTCAACCCGGTGAGACCTTCAATCGTACTTAGCAGCAACAAGTGATTCAAATTTGAATTCAGCGAAGGTCTACTTTTGCGGTCGGCTATCGTTGCTTGGAATGTGTATCTTGTCTTAGTCGCACTCTAAGTTCGACTTTTCGCAGTTTTAAGCTGCCAATGACAGCAGGAGTTCCAGGGCTTGATTAATTTCAACGGCCGGTGTCAGACCACCGGCAGAAAATCGAATCCCGTGTTTCACCAAGCGAATCGCGTCGTAGCGTTGCAAACATGTCGGCGAACGATGCGTGCCGCTTGTTTTGGCCAGTTTCACAGGAACTCGCCTGGCTGTTCGCGGACGTACTCGTGCCACAACACCACCAGTGCGTAGATGTAAAACATTGTCGGCGTCGTTCGGCGTACTGCTGCGGCACAATACGCAGGTTCTGTGGCTCCCCCAAACCGAGATGGCCCTTGGTATCTTGAAACGTGGTTTCCACCGTATTGAAACAGGTAACGCTGTAGGACTTCTTCCTCGTGTCGACAGCGGTTTCAGATTGAGCCACTTTGGCGGTTTGGCTGAAGGTGGCTGCTAGAACCCGTTGGCGGTGAGCGGGCGTTCTCGAATTATGCTGAGAGGCTGTTGTCGATTGCTGGCTGTGGCTGGCGCGGCGTTTCTAAAATCGCCTCACCGTGGAGTTGACGCTCCGGCGGTGAGACTTGACCTCCTGGGAGTTAACGCTCCCCCTTGGCCCAATCACAGAATCTTCTAAACGCTCGCCAATCGCAAGGCGAATCTCTCAAACTTGCGCCTCGATTGTGTCTGCTCAAGGGGTGTGAGCGGTCGTTCAGCCCTGACCATTACCTGGATCGCTATTGCGGGCACTCGTGCAAGCAGGCCGCTCGGCGATGGCGACTCGCTCGTGCCAATGAGCGATACCGCGCTACCGAGCAAGGAAAACGAAATCGACGCCAGCAGGCGGTCCGCTATCGCGGTCGGCTGAAAGAGCGAGATCTCCAAGCACAGCAACTGCAATCCGAAGCCCGCCAACATCAACAAGACGATCCAACCCATCTGCGCGAGGGCTATCACAAAGACCAGTCCGCGGAAAAATCTTCATGCGATCGGCCGGGCTGCTACAAACGCTTTACACCTCCACCTCGCTCGCCACTGCAAAAGTTCTGCTGCCCCAGTTGTCGCAAGGCTTTACGACGCGTGCAGTTACGCGAACAACGCTGGATTCGCAAGCTCGCCAAGCAGCCATATCAAGCCCGCGACGGCCCCACCGGAAGGCGATCCTTAGCGGCTTTTCGTGTGACGCATATCGCATCCATCGCCAGTCCACTTACGCTTTGACACCTGACACTTCCAACGTTCACACCGCTCCAGCGATCGGAGCCGACGTGGATACGGGTTCCAACTGCGGGAGAAGCCATCGGCGATGCCAAAATCTCAACAGCAGCCCCTCGAAATCAAACCTTCGAGTGCGGTGACCAGGATCGTATGCTTGCGCTGCAAGACCTCGATGAGCGACTCAGGCGTTATCGACTCGTCCAGCCCAAGCTGGAAAAACAGATGACGCAATCACTCAAGGACTACGGACAAGTATCGCCCATCATCGTCTGCACGCTGGAAGGACAAACGGTACTCGTCGATGGCTTCAAACGCTTGCACGCCGCCCGCTGCCTCAAAGGATTCACGCACCTCCGCGCAAGAACCCTCGAAGTCGACGAGCAAGCAGCCAAAGCAGCCTTGTTCAATCTCAACCGCATCGTCGGTCGCCCCGTCGAACTCGAAGAAGCCTGGATCATCTACGCGCTGGTTCGCGAAGACGGACTGCAACAAACTGAAGCGGCCACGATGCTCGGTCGTCACAAGAGTTGGATCAATCGCCGCCTGGCACTGATCGAGCGACTCTGCGACGAAGCACGCGAATCGTTGCGACTGGGACTGCTCGCGCCCACGCAAGCCCGCCATCTGACCCGGTTGCCGCGCGGCAACCAGAAGGCGGCCATGTTAGCGGCCAGTGACGCGGCCCTCACCTCGCGAGAGCTCTCCGACTTCGTCGATCTACTAACGGCCAGCAGCACCGCCGAACAAACCCACTTCGTTCTCTCGGAGCCGCGAAAAGCACTACGCCAATCGCAAGCCGACTACGTTCACCAGTGGGATCCATCTCAATGAAGTCGCCCGCTGGTGGCTCTCGCAAGTTGCCGATGTTCGCTTGCACGGCACGACCAAGAAGACGCCGTTGGAACTCCACGCCGAAGAACTGCCGCATCTGCTGCCGCTTCCCTCGCTGCAATTCGACACCGCGCGAGTCGTTTATCGCGTCGTCGATACCGATGGCACGATTCAGTATGCGAACAATCGTTATTCGGTTCCCTGTCTTCGTCGGCAAAAGTGGCCTTGGAAAATCGCACTTGATCCAGGGGATCGGACGAGCCTGTTGCACTCTCGGCCACCGCGTTTACTACACAACCAGTGCCACGTTGCTCGAAGACTTAACCGCCGCAGCGGGCGATAAAACATTACCGTCGAAGGTCCGTTACTATCGTTCGTTCGATCTGCTGATTATCGACGAGTTCGGGTTCGACAAGCTGGAACGACGCGAGTACCCCGAGTCCCCGAGCCTGCTTTACAAAGTCGTCGACGCGCGGAGCGGTCGGGGTTCGACGGCGTTCATCACGAACGTGGACTTCAGCGATTGGACCGAGTACTTGGGCGACCCACCACTGGTGATGGCGCTGCTGGACCGCGTGGTCGACAGTGCGATCGTGCTCCGCTTCGAGGGCAAATCTTATCGCCAACACCGCGCCGAACAGAAGCAAACCGATCCGGCGCCGCGCAGCCGCAGCACTTCTTAACTCGATGGTCAGCTTGGCGATCCATCTTACCGAGCGTCAGTGATGAGCCTCGACTACCGCCAGCTACGCGCACGTCTGCCGATCGAAGAGGTACTTCGTTGGCTGTCCTGGGAGCCGAGTGTCCGTCGCGGCACTCAGCTTCGCGGCCGCTGCCCGTTCTGCGAATCGGTTGGCACTGCCAGTGTGCCATCCCGCATCTTCTCGGTGAACACCCAGCGGAACATCTACCGCTGTTTCAAGTGCGGCGTCAGCGGCAACGCCCTGGACCTCTGGAGCACCTACCATCAGCTCCCCCTCTACACCGCCGCCAAAGAACTCCAGACACACCTCAACCAAAACAGTCAACCGCAAAATCCCCTCTAAGCAACCATCCATCAAGCAACCCACCCTCCAGCCAAACCGCCAAACTGGCTCAAACCCAAACCGCTATCGACATCGGGTGATGGATCGCGGTATGACTTCGGAGAAGAACCTCGAATTCCTGCGGCAAGAGAATCGACGCTACATCATTGGCACTCCGAAATCGATGCTCAAGCAGTTCGAGCAACAGCTACTCAAAGAAGATTGGACGACGATTCGCGAAGGGATTGAAGTGAAGTTATGCACGCTGCCGCGTGAAGAAGTTGACAACGACAATGCTGCCAGCGACGTGACGGAAACATTCATTCTGTGCCGCAGTCGAGATCGTATCGAGAAAGACAAAGCGATTGTTCGACGCGCTGCTGAAAAGATCGAAACGCGTCTGATTGCGATGCAAGCTCGGTGCGAAAAACAGAACCGCGATCAGTTGACCGTATCGCGAGAGATCGGCCGATTGCTGGGCAAGTACACTCGCGGGGCAAGATTGTTTGAAGTGAATGTGCTGGACAAAGAAGAACTTTCAAAGCCCGAGGCAACGCCCGACACAACTACGCAAACAAACGATACTCCTGCATCAAACGACGAGTCACTTCGAGACAAAGATAAACCATCAAAGCGGTACGCAAAGATCCAGTGGCAGCGCGTCAAGCAAACCAACGACTGGCACGAACTGAGTAGTGGGTGTTACTTGCTGCGCAGCAATGTGAGCGACTGGAGCGAAGAGGAATTGTGGAAGGCTTACATCCAGTTGACCGAAGCGGAGAACGCGTTCCGCATTCACAAGACTGACCTGAGTCTGCGTCCGGTGTGGCATCAGAAGGAGGATCGAGTCCGCGCCCATATCTTGGTGTGCTTCCTCTCGTACGTGCTCTGGAAAATGCTCGGCCAGAAGTGTCATCGTTCAGGTCTGGGTGATGAACCTCGCCGCGTGCTATCAGAGCTATCTGACATCCGCATGGTAGACGTAGTACTACCGACCGACAGCGGCCACGAGATCCGCAATCGCTGCGTCGCCCGCCCGAGCGAGCATCAAAAGATACTCCTCGAAACACTCGGCCTCCGCCTGCCTGCAAAAATATCCCAAAGCGAAATGTAGTGGAAACGAAAACGCCAAAAACCAGCGTTTTCCCACTCCGCACTCAAGTTGATGGGGAAGTTGGGGTAGCTTAACATAGGCCAGAGGAACGAAAGCTCCTAAGGTCTGCTTTTAGTTAACTTTGGACTCAAACGCCGGCACGGCCCTTGCTTCTTCTTTCGCTAAAGCTGAACCGGTGACGGGCAATGGTTCAAAGTACGGTTCCGCCTCAATGATTTCCGTATCGGATCTCTCGCCATCGAAGATTGCGAAACCAGACGTCTTGCCCATGGTCCTGCAACCAGAGTTGACCGCCCCGTCCTTAAGTCGCCCCCGCGAGCCACCAGCAACTGAACATACCAGTCCCATCGAGGATCTTGATAGTCGAAGGACAGTACGCGTCGGCCATTAAGCCAGTGCTCGATCACACTTCCCTTGCAGATGATTCTGGCCGTGTTCCAATCTCCAACGGGCTTTGTGGCGTCCATGGAGGGCGCCATGCAGAAAAAGAGAGACGCGGCAGCCTGCCGGGCGTTCTCGCCGTAGGGACTGCCAATGTTGTCGAGTACCTGATATTCGACCTGCCCGGGACGATAGTAAACTCCACTGTTGCAGCCTTCGGAGACCTTCCATTCAAAGCGCAACTCAAAATCGTCGGGAACCGGTGCGGCGGTATACGTCAGCGATCCGCCAGCGGCCTTGCGAAAGAATGCCCCCTCCTCGATGACCCAGTTTCCGGAATGCTTCCAACCTTCGAAGCTCGCGCCGTCGAAAAGCTGCGTGAACTCTGATTCAGGCTTGGTAAAGCGGGCTAGCGGCCGACTGATCAACATCTTCAGCTTCGATCTCGAGCCTGAAAGCTTCCGCGAGAGTACGTCGTCTTCGGTAAACCGCGCCAGCAGAATCTCCCCATCGGTCGCACGATTGCGATCATACGAAATGTAAATCGTCCCGTCAGGGGCTTGGAAACCATCGGGATACGAAACCCCCTTTCGTTCATCAAGAATCAGACCGCCTTTCCAACTTCGGTACCGTCGTCATCGGAAAGCCAAGCGCTGAGCTGAGTCCTTCCTTGATGGGCGTCAATACGGTCGCCATGTTTGACGAGCAATAGTCGCCCAGACAGCAGACGCCGGATGTGGAATCTGGCATTGGGATGCCGAATGCCCACAGGTTCTTTCGCGATCGCCCAAGACGCCCCGCGGTCCACCGACGTCGATTCCATGATTCCTTTTGCGGTCCGCGCCAGCATCCACAGCGAACCATCCGCCCGTTCGATGATCATGTGTTCATGCCAATCCGGGTTGGGGAAAGTAGCCATGCCTCTGCGTTGCCAAGTTGTTCCTTGATCATCAGAGACGAACACATTCGCGCCACGCAAGGGATCTAGTTCCGAGAAACATCCTTTGAAGGGACCAAAGCCGCCTCGTTGATCAAGCGAAATCGGCAACATCCATTCGCCTGTTGAGAGGACGGTCGGTTTGTTCAACGTGACCCCATGCCAGATTCGCCGAGGAGCGGACCAAGTGGGTGTGTCCGAGTCGGGGTGCTCACAAATAGTCGCCCAGACACCGGCGCGACCATCGAACATGTCCATGGACTGATCGAAGATCAACCACAGTCTTCCTGCGGGATCGGTCCACAGATTTCCGACAAGAATGCTGCGTTTCCGCGGCAACGCATCCGAATGGGAGTCGAGCACAACCCGCGGCTTCGACCACGTTCGGCCATCATCATTTGAACTCGCCAACACGAAATAGGCATCGGGACTGTCTCCTCCCGCGACCCAACAAGCCCACAGTCGACCCTTCGGAGTCCGTTCGATTCCGATCGTCATACCGTAGTCCAACGCTTCGTAGTCGTACTTCGGCAAGGGCGAGGTGATCAGCGTCGGAGGCACCAATGCGTGATCGGCGATTCGCTCCATCGCCGCAACGCGATCGGCTGGCTCGTCCGCGTTTGCACGATGACCGATTGCCGTAACCACATTCAGTGCTGTGAATACGAGTATCGCAGCGACCGAAACCAATCGACTTTGAATGAACGTAAACTGAGTCAGCATCAAGGGACCTTTCAAGCGGGTTCAGTTCGACGAGTGGGCTGTTTGACTGCCGAGCCGCGCTATATCAATAATGAACGCGTTTGATGTTATCTTGCGGCAATATTTCTCAGTTGATCTTGCGACCTGGTCGCTCTAGGCCATTGTTGTGCCCAATGTCGTTCCGGGGGCCGGTAGCAAGCTCGATCCTTGCAGGTAGATATCGATCGCCCTGGCGGCTCCTCGTCCTTCGTTGATCGCCCATACGACGAGACTTTGGCCGCGACGGCAATCCCCGGCGGCGAAAAGCCCTTCAACCGTCGTCGCGAAGCGACCATGTTCGGCTTTAAAGTTGGTGCGAGCATCGGTTTCAAATCCAAGCGATTCGACGAGGTATTGCTCGGGCCCGAGAAATCCCATCGCCAGGAAGACGCGTTGTGCGGACCAGACTTTCTCCGAACCAGCGATTTCGTCCATCTTCCATCCGCCATCCTCCTTCTTGGTCCACTCCACACCAACAGTGCGAATCCCCGACACATTCCCCTTTCCATCGTCGAGAAATTCCTTGGAAAGAATGCAATACGTGCGTGGGTCTTTGCCAAACTTCGCGGCCGCCTCTTCGTGACCATAATCGGTGCGGAACGTTCGGGGCCATTCGGGCCACGGATTGTCGGCGGCACGCATTTCCGGAGGCTGCGGAAGCAATTCAAAGTTCACCAGACTCTTACAGCCATGACGAATCGAAGTACCAATGCAGTCGGTTCCCGTATCGCCACCACCGATAACAATCACATCCTTTCCTTCGGCGTTGATAAACAGGGAGGTATCGTGTTTGTCGAGGACTCGTTTGGTGTTCGCCGTCAGAAACTCCATTGCGAAATGAACGCCATTCAGGTTGCGACCTGGGATCGGCAGATCGCGAGGCTTCGTTGCTCCCGCCGCCAACAAGACCGCGTCGAACTGATTCATCAACTCTTTCGGATCGACATCAATCCCGACGTTGACACCGGTCTTGAAGGTAACCCCTTCGGCCGTCATTTTGTCGACGCGACGTTGCACCTGCATTTTGTCCAACTTCATGTTTGGAATGCCGTACATCAACAATCCACCAATCCGATTGGCGCGTTCAAACACCGTGACCTGATGGCCCGCCTGATTCAATTGGTCAGCGGCGGACAAACCACATGGTCCCGATCCGATGATCGCAACGCTTTTGCCGGTTCGCGATTCGGGGGATTTGGGCTCGATCCAGCCTTCGGCCCACGCGCGGTCGACGATTGCGTTCTCGATATTCTTGATCGTCACCGGTGGGTCGGTGATTCCCAATACGCAAGCCCCTTCACACGGTGCGGGACACGTACGACCGGTGAATTCCGGGAAGTTGTTCGTCTTGTGCAATCGCTCGATCGCGTCTTTCCACCGTCCGTGGTACACCAAATCATTCCATTCGGGAATTAAATTGTCGATCGGACACCCAGAGGACGACTGACAAAAGGGAACCCCGCAATCCATGCATCGGGCACCTTGCTGACGCAGCAGTTCCTCCTTTGGTTCGGTGTAGATCTCTTCGTAGTCATTGATGCGCACAACCGGCAAACGCCAAGGCACTTTCTTGCGATCAAACTCTTTGAATCCAGTCGGCTTACCCATGTTCAATTCTCTTCTGTTGAAACGTTTCACATCAATGATGAGTGCGATTTATATCAATGTCGCTCTCGTTTCTAAGCCATCGCGGCAACTTTAGCTTCGGCGAGTTCCGCCAAAACACGTTTGTAATCGGTCGGCATGACTTTCACGCACTCCTTGAGGAAGGTGTCCCAGTCATCCAAAGCCGCTTCAGCGACAGGGCTTCCGGTAAACTGAGCATGTTTTTGAATCAGTGTCTTGACCTCTTCCTGCTCAGCTTCGGTCTCGATGCGCTCAAGTTCAACGGTTCCCAAATTGCATCGCAAATTGAAGTCCCCTCGCTTGTCCCAGACATAGGCGATCCCTCCCGACATACCGGCGGCGAAGTTGCGTCCCGTGTCGCCAAGAATCACGACTCGACCGCCCGTCATGTATTCACAACCGTGATCGCCGACACCTTCAATGACGGTGTTGGCGCCACTGTTGCGCACCGAGAATCGTTCAGCGGCCCGGCCACGGAAAAAGGCTTCCCCCATCGTCGCGCCGTAAAGGCAAACGTTGCCCACCAAGATGTTCTCTTCAGCAACAAACGAACTGACCTTCGGCGGATAAATCACGATCCGACCACCCGATAGGCCTTTGCCGACGTAATCATTGGCGTCTCCTTCAAGCTCGATCGTAATACCCCGAGCAAGCCAAGCCCCGAGGCTTTGCCCCGCCGATCCATTCAAGCGAATGTGGATCGTGTCGTCGGGCAATCCGGCTTGGCCATATCGCTTGGCGACTTCGTGACTCAGAATCGTTCCCACGGTCCGATTGATATTCACGATCGACGACTCGATGACAACCGGTTGCTTGGTCTCCAACGTTTCAAGGGCTTGAGGCAAAAGAACGGTATTGTCCAAGGCATGTTCCAGACCATGATCCTGCGGAATCGTGCAATGGGTTTCCACGCCATCATGCATCTTCGTCGCGGGTTTCAAAATAGGCGTCAGATCCAATCCATCGCTCTTCCAATGTTTGATGGCGGCGTCGGTCTGCAACACATCGCTGCGTCCGACCATTTCGTCGATCGTGCGGAAGCCGAGTTTCGCCATGATCTGTCGCGTGTCTTCAGCGACCATGAACAGGTAATTCACCACATGTTCCGGCTTCCCTTGGAACTTCTTTCGCAACACGGGGTCTTGCGTCGCGATACCTACCGGACAGGTGTTCAAATGACACTTCCGCATCATGATGCAACCTGCGCGATCAGCGGGGCGGTCGAAAAACCGAATTCCTCCGCTCCCAGCAGAGCAGCAATGACGACGTCGCGTCCAGTTTTCAAGCCGCCATCGGTTTGCAAGACAACACGGCTGCGAAGATCATTGAGCACCAAAACTTGATGCGTTTCGGCAATCCCCAGCTCCCAAGGAAGGCCAGCATGCTTGATGCTTGTCAATGGCGAAGCACCGGTCCCCCCCGAGTCACCTGAAATCAAAATGTGGTCGGCATGCGCCTTGGCGACTCCCGAAGCAACAACACCGACGCCAACCTCGCTGACGAGCTTGACGCTGATGCGAGCTTGAGGGTTACTGTTCTTCAAGTCGTGAATCAATTGCGACAGGTCTTCGATGGAATAGATGTCGTGATGCGGCGGGGGGCTGATCAATTGCACGCCCGGCGTACTGTAGCGGATGCTGGCGATATACTTATCAACCTTCTTCCCAGGCAGTTCGCCTCCTTCGCCCGGCTTGGCCCCCTGGCTGATTTTGATCTGAATTTCATCCGCGTTGGTCAGATACTCAATCGTCACGCCAAATCGTCCGCTTGCGACTTGCTTGATCGCCGATCGCTTGCTGTCACCGTTCTCCATCGGCAGAAAGCGTGACGGGTCCTCGCCACCTTCGCCGGTATTGCTCTTTCCGCCCAAGCGGTTCATCGCAATGGCGAGTGTCTCATGAGACTCCGCGCTGATCGATCCCAAGCTCATTGCTCCCGTGCAAAATCGCTTCACGATCTCACTGGCCGGTTGCACTTCATCAAGCGGAACGGGAGGACCGGCGACGCCCTCCTTGAGTTCCAGCAAACCACGCAATGTCCAGCGTGTCTTGTTGTCCTTATTAATGACATCCGCGAATTTCCAATAAGCATCCTTGTTACCGGTCCGCGCGGCGACTTGCAACGAAGCGATCGATTCGGGTGCCCAAGCATGCTTTTCACCCTCGGCTCGCCAGTGAAACTCGCCCACGTTGGGCAACTGAGGAAGTCGCGATTTCCCGTTATCGGGATAACCCAAGCGATGACGGCGCAACGTCTCCTCGGCCAGGATGTCGAAATCGACTCCTTCGATACGGCTGGCCGTATTCGTAAAGCAGAGGTCGATAACATCATGCTTTAGCCCCAAGGCCTCAAAAATCTGAGCCCCCTTGTAGCTTTGCAGCGTGCTGATTCCCATCTTGGCCATCACCTTGAGCATTCCCTTGGCGACACCCTTGCGATAGGCGTAAACAATCTTGTCGTCGTCCTCCAGTTTGCTCGGGAGCAACCCGTCGCGACGCGACTGCCACAGCGATTCAAACGCCAGATAAGGATTGATCGCGTCGGCTCCGTACCCAATCAACAAGCAGTGATGATGGACCTCCCTTGCTTCGCCCGATTCAAGCACGACACCAATTCGCGTGCGTTTCGCCTTGCGAACCAGATGTTGATGCACCGCCCCGGCCGCCAACAGCGAACTGACGGGAACACGATCGTGTCCGATCGCGCGGTCGGACAACACAATCAACGAATAGCCATCGTCGACCGCTTGCTCAGCCTCGCGGGCAATCCTCAGCAATGCGGCTTTTAAACCCGGCTTTCCGTCCGTCCGATCAAACGTGATATCGATCGTTTGCGTTTTCCATCCGCGAACATCCAAGTGCTTCAGGGCCGCCAATTCCTCGTTCGTCAAAATCGGGTGAGGAACGAGCAAGCGATGACAATGTTCCTCGGTTGCCTCCAGCAAGTTCTGCTCCGGCCCGATGTAACACTCCAACGACATGATGATTTCCTCGCGGATCGAATCGATCGCGGGATTGGTTACCTGAGCAAATAACTGCTTGAAGTAGTCGTAAATCATCCGCGGTTTGTCACTCAGACACGCCAGCGCCGAATCGTTCCCCATCGATCCCACCGGATCGCGCAGTTCGATCACCAACGGACGCAGCATGAACTGCATCGTTTCAATCGTGTACCCAAACGCCTGCATTCGTTGCAGCAATGTCTCCGAATCGAATCCATGCGGTTCCTGTTCGGGATGCAGATCGGCTAACTGAATCCGCTGGCTCTTTAGCCATTTGCCATAAGGGGATCGCTTGGCGAACTCCGACTTCAGTTCGTCGTCGGCGATGACGCGTCCTTCTTCAAAGTCGACCAGGAACATTCTTCCAGGTTGCAGGCGTCCCTTCTCTTTGACGATTGCCGGATCGACCGGCAGTACGCCAACTTCGCTGGCCATGATCACGCGGTCATCGGTCGTGATGTAATACCGACTCGGGCGCAACCCGTTGCGATCCAACACCGCGCCGATGTAGTGCCCGTCGGTGAAGGCGATGGAAGCGGGACCATCCCACGGCTCCATGAGGCAACTGAAATATTCATAGAAGGCCCGCTTTTCTTCAGGCATCGTGTGATGCTTTTGCCACGCTTCGGGGACCATCATCATCACGGCTTCCTGCAATGTGCGACCGGTCATCAGCAAGAATTCGAGGACGTTATCAAACGTTCCCGAATCGCTGCAGTCCGGCTCGACGACGGGAAACAGATTCCGCAGGTCATCGCCAAACAGTTCGCTGCGAGCCATTCCTTCGCGCGCCGACATCCAGTTCTTATTCCCTTGGACCGTGTTGATCTCGCCGTTGTGGCTCATAAACCGCAACGGTTGAGCACGGTCCCAACTCGGAAACGTGTTTGTCGAAAAGCGACTGTGGACCATCGCCAGATGCGTCTCGAAGTCTGGATCGGTCAGATCGGGGAAGTAGGGCAAAACCTGCGCGGGCGTCAGCATTCCCTTGTAGATGATGACCTTGGTCGATAGCGAACAGATGTAAAACATCTTCGCTTGGCGCAACGTCTTGCTGCCACGCAACGCGTGACTAGCCCGTTTGCGAATCATGTACAGTTTGCGTTCGAAGGCATCCCCCTCCAGGCCATCACCCGCCGCGACAAACAATTGCTCGATATAAGGTTCGCTCTTCCGCGCCGTGGGGCCGATGTCGGCCGCGTCAGCCAATTGCGGAACATCACGCCAACCGACGAGTTCTTGCCCCTGCTCGGCAACCAAAGCTTCAATGGTTTTCTTGCATTGCGCACGCTCGTCCGCATCCTGAGGCAAAAACACAAGCCCGGCGGCGAAGCGACCAGGAGCGGGCAACGTCTTGCCTAGTTCATCCTTCGCCACGCGAGCCAAGAAACGATGGGGCAAGCCGGTCATGATTCCCGAACCATCACCCGTGTTGGTTTCGCAGCCGCATGCACCACGGTGATCCATGTTCTTCAATATCGTATCGGCATCCAACACGATTTGATGACTAGGTTGTCCCTTGATGTGCGCGACAAAACCGACGCCACAACTGTCTTTTTCCAAAGCCGGATCGTACAGACCTTGCTTCTCTGGAAAATGAAAATCGGTACTCATGATGATTGATGTCCCAAACAAAAGTCGGTCGGGGAAGAAGGTCTGATCCTTCCCAAAATCTACAAACTTAAAATATCGACGCTGGCGCATTTTAGGTGACAGGGATGTCGTCAAGAGTCAGACCTCTTGATCGACATGTGTCGGACCGCGCTAAACGCCGAATATCAATAATGAACGCGTTTGACGTTATCCTGCGCCAATGTTGTTCAGTTGATCTTGCGACGTCGTCGCTCTAAGGGGTGTGTTTTGTCGTGTATCCGCGTCGGCCCGTCGTCGGGTTTCCGCCGCCGAGTCGTCGGGTCTTAAAGGGCGTCCGAGCAACAACGCGCCGAACTCCAAAGCCGCAGGTCCCAAGCGACCTCCTCGCCGCCAAATGATTCCCAGCGGACGAGTGATTTCCAAATCGACGCACGGCACCACGCGCAACGAATCGTTCGCCACCTCGCGCCGAATAGCCGGCTGCGGCAAGATGCCAATGCCGCTGTTGAGCTGAATCGCTCGTATTAATGAATCAATGTTGTCGAAGCCGGTATCAAACTTTGGCCGAATCCCGCGCCGCGCTAGATAAGCCGCGATCTCTTGTTGAACCTTCAGCGACGATTCAAATCCCATCATCAACTGTCCATTGAGCTCATCAAGATGGACCTCTTGCCGATTGGCATACGGATGATCGGGAGCGCAGATCAGCTTCATCGGTTCGTGTTGCCACGTAACACAATGTAACGTCCGCGAGCTCTTGGGGTAACTGATTAAACCTAAATCCGCAACCCCATCGGAAACCGATTCATAGACTCGGTCGGGCGTGACGAATTCGATGTGCAGGTCGACATCGGGATGACGGACGGCGAACTCCGCTTTCGCAGCCGGCATGTAGCTCAAGCCGACCGAGTAAATCGACGCCACCTCAACATGCCCCGCGAGACGTTTTCCGAATGAACGCACCTCCTGATCGAGCGTTTGGAAGTCATGCAGGATCCTCTGAAGACCCTCATAATACAGTTGCCCCGCAGCGGTCAGCACCAACGGTCGCTTCGATCGATCGATCAGCTGAACCGACAAATCCTCTTCAAGATGATGCACGATCTGGCTTGCAGCGCTCTGCGTCATGCCGTGAGCGGACGCAGCTCGCGAAAAGCTGCGTTGGCTAGCAATATCACAAAAGACTCGAAGCTGCTCGGATTTGCATCTAGCGAGAACCTGCCTCAGCATAAGAAGAAGTAATGTTAAGCAACTGTAGGTTGAAATACTTTGATGCAAGTTAATCGACGCAATCCGGGCGTCAACGGTTCAATCGTGAAAAGCTGAAGAAAAATGTCAGCCAGGCTCTCGTAAGGCGAGCGGCAGGAAAAAACTTACCAAAAGTTTAACCCTCACCCTGCCCTCTCCCCTTTAAAAAATGGGGAGAGGGGGCAGCGGAAGGTAACTTTTTCCTGCCGCTCGCCTGACGGCGAAAAACCGCAATCGCCTCGAAAATTCGCGTTTACTCGACGGGCGTTCTTTTGCTACGAGTGCTTTGCAAAACTGCACGAAAATGTCTACCAAACTGCTAGGGAGCTCTCATGGATCGAACGTCGACCGATTTACCAGGATGTTGCGGCGTCTGTCGTGCAAGCGATCTGGAACTCCTTTCCACCTTGGATCGCTATCATCAAAACCTTCAAACGGCTGTCTGCCGCCGATGCGGGATGGTTCAGCACGCACAAATTCCTTCTCCGCAAGAACTTACGGATTTTTATACCTCCGATTATCGCGTCGCATACAACGGCGAAGCCTCCCCAGTGATCGCCGCGTCTACCGTGAATGGTATCGAGGCATTGCAAGGTTCAACATGCTCAAGCCATTCGTCCAACCCGGTAACCATGTCTTTGAGGTGGGATCTGGAATCGGGTGCAATCTAAAGCAGTTTGAATCGTTTGGATGCAATGTTCGCGGCATCGAACCTGGCGAAGGATTCTCCCAGTATTCGATCGAGAAAATGGGGCTGGACGTCCGCTGCGCCTTCCTTGAGGACTTGGAATCCGAGGCCAATCAGGATCAGCATTTGGTATTGCTGGTTCATGTGTTGGAGCATCTTCCCGATCCTGTCGATGCGCTGAAACGAATCGCGCATTAATGCGACCCGACGGAAAGCTCTATATCGAGGTCCCCAATTTCGGAATGCCGCACGCCGCCCCGGATCGTGTTTTTCATTACGGGCACATCTATAACTTTACGGAAATCTCGCTGCAACGTTGCCCATTTGGCTGGATTCACCGCTGAAGAAGTCTGTCTTGATGGTGGGCGTTTGCCAAACTTGGCCTATGTTTTGACTCCCGATCCATCGGCTCGGCAGCGTGAAATCGTCAATGGCTATGAACTGGCGATCAGTGCCTATCACCGATTCACGCCGCTGTCTTATCGGCTCCGATTTTCAAAGGTTATGGAGGCGGCCAAGAAGCTGATGCTGCAGGCAAACGAACTGCTACGGTCCAAACGCAAGGTACGACAGATCCTGGCCAGCGCGAAATCGTCTCAGCAATCGCTTGATCGGATTCGTCCGCATGCGCGACAAGCCGCTTAGGCGAGCGGCAGATGAACGCGTACCGTAGGATGGACTTCCAGTCCGTCCCGCCATTAAAACGGCAGGGATATCTCTATTTGCTGCTCGCCTTACATGAATGATGAACGCGTTTGATGTTATACCATGCGTGGTCTCGAATAATGCCTCACAAGCGTCATACGATTGGAATGCTTGCTTTCTTGATCGCCTGCACTTTGCTGCTGGCGAGCGGCTGCAACACGTTGAACGATGATGCTTCGGTCGATGATCTGGTTCGGACATTACCGACCCCGGCAAAACTGGTCGCCAACATGGCTTCCCCGCAGCAGCCCTCCCAGAGACGCGACTGGCGACCCGAACTGAGCGTTCTCCCCTACGCGGAAATAGACGACGAACGAGTTGTCGTTCGCAATGTCCGACAATGCCGTTGGCGATCGGAAACCGACTACGATGTAAAACACTCCGATTGGAAATTTGATTGGGAGGACGTTCAAGCCGTCGATTTCATCGTCGTTCCGTTCAAAGACACGCCGATGCTGGCCCATACGATGCTCAGCTTCGACCTAGGAGACGATCGGTTTTTGGCACTTTCTGTCGAAGCACGCCTGGAAGCCGGAGAAGCCTATTCGCCATTGGCCGGGATCGCGCAGCAGTTCGATTTGATGTATGTCCTCGGCGATGAAACCGACTTGATCGGTCTTCGCGCGGAGGTGCGTCGCAACGACATTTTCTTGTACCGATCAAAGGCTTCTCCGAAACAGGCGGCGGACATTCTCAGAGGTGTCCTGGTTCGCGCCAATCAGTTGCTTGAAACACCCGAGTTCTACGACTCATTGCGAAACAGTTGCGCAACGAATGTCGCCAATCACATCGCGCCCTATGCGCCGCCAAACCTCTTGTCGGATTGGCGGTTGATGTTGCCCGGACACAGCGATCGTTTGGCCTACGACTTGAAACTGATCGATACGACAGTCCCTTTTGAGCAAGCCCGACGAAACGCCTACGTCACTTTAAAAGTCCGCCAGCACATCGGCTCCAAATCGTTCTCCAAGAAAATTCGCAGGTAAGCCCACTCGCCCCGTTCCTGTGACCCAATCGAGACTTGCATCGCACCTGGGGCAACGATTTGGATTTGCAATCCAATAAACACGACCGCTAAGCACCTCGCCTTAGCGGCACGCTCTCTTTAGCGTCCAGTTCTTCGGAACCTTGATCCAACGCTCAACTGCTGATTTATACCGTGCGTGGTCCGAAATGATGCCTGAGGGGTAAATGAAGCGAATCACCTCATTTCTGAACACGCGAGATATAACTGAAAGACTTATGCCGATGTGCTTAAATGTTCACAAAGCATTAGACCGTCAATCGAGCTTCTCGACGCAATAGAGATGCGTCTTGCTGCGAAGAAGGATCCTGCCGCCGGAGATTGCGGGAGTCGCATTGAACATCTCATCCTCGTCTCCCAATCGATTTGTCGCCAGGACTTCGTACATCGGATTGGCCTTAACGACCATCACTCCGGCATCGCGGGTTGTCATGAAAAACTTACCGTCGCCGTAAACGATGGACGCATAAACTCGGGATGTTGTCGGCATCCGCTCGCGATAGACTTCTTCGCCATCGCCAGCGCGGACACACAACGCGATATGTTTATCGTGAGCCCAGTAGAGGTGGCCGTCGTGATACAGCGGCGACGTCACGTTCGCACCCCGATTGATCTGCCACAACAAGTGCGATTCGGAGACATCCCCATCGCCGCCCGCGCGGACGGCAAACGTTTTGTTCTGTCGTCCACCCGAACAATAGACAACGCCATCGTGGGCCACGACAACCGGAACGATGTAATCGGGGACTCCCTCGCACCACCAAAGTTGATTGCCCGTTTTTGGGTCAAACGCCACAATGCGATCCTTCTGATCGACAATCATCTCATCGCGTCCCGCCTGGGAGCGAACGATCGTCGGCGTTGTCCAGGTGCGCTGAATGCCTTCAATACGATACACCGTCTCGCCGGTCGACTTGTCGAGCCCGTAGAGCGTGCCATCCTCGATGGACGCGTTCATAATCACCAGGTCCTTATATACAATCGGTGACGCGGCTGCTCCGAAGCCGGCTGTCTTCGTTCCCAGATTGCGTCTCCACAACAGATTGCCTTTCAGATCGTATGCGACCATTCCCGACGGACCGAAGAAAGCGTAGACCGCAGTCCCGTCGCAGACTGGCGTCGGTGAAGCGTATCCGTGATCGGCAACGCGTGGTGTGACGGTTTGTTCCTCTTCCGAAGCGGCAATCTCTTGATCCCAAACGACTTCTCCCGTGTCAAAGTCCAACGCAAGAGTGTGCAGACGCAAGTCCTCGCGCTGTCCTGGATTGGCCGGGTCGATTCCGTATCCGGTGAATGCCGTCAGATAGACTCGGTCGCCCACGACGGCCGGGCTGCTCGAACCCGCTCCAGGCAGCCGAACTTTCCAGCGAAGATTCTCCGAATCGCTCCACGTCGTGGGCAAATCTTCATCCAGGCTGATTCCTGACCCTGCCGGTCCGCGAAACTGCGGCCAGTCGGCGGTCGCCATCGAAGCGGTGAAAAGACAGAAAACTCCGAAAACGGTTCTTAATCGTCGCATGGCCGAAAATGATGTGATTCGCTTCATGAAATGCAAAGGCACCATTTCAGACCACGCACGGTACAAAACCATTTCATCCTCCAACGGAACAATTGCGAGATAAAGCTGATTGACGATCGCGGATTGCACGTGCGTCACACGGACGATCGATCATGCATGTAGTATAGTACCGCAGCCCTGCCGAATGGAGATGCAAACCAGAGCAAACATTTGCTGGCATACAGCGGAGAGGCTAAAATCGATCGCGTTGGTCCCGGCGGGGAAATCGGAGCAGTCATCATCAAACAACAAGGCAATGGCACGATGAAGCAAGTTGATACCCCCACATCTCGGAATCGTTCTCCATTGTTTCCGACATCGTTTCTTCTTTGTTTGTTTGCCGGCGCTGCCTGGGGGGCTGAACCGAAGTGGGAATCGTTGATTCCACACGTTGATCCAACAACACTGGCGGTTGCCGGTGAGTGGACGAAGACGGGTCGATCGCTGTCGGTTGCGGCCGCGAATGGTGCAAGGCTCGCCCTGCCGATGTCGGTGAAGGGGGAGTATGACTTGCGAATCAGCTTCACACGCAAGACGGGACAGCACTCGGTCGGCGTGATCGTTGTCCACGGCGGGAGGCAGGCCGCCGTTGAGGTCGATGCCTGGGGAATGCATCTTGCGGGAATTCAGAATCTCGATGGTCGGACGATTCGCGAGAATGCCACGCGGCGCGCCAACGTGCAACTTAAAAACGGCCGACGTTACACCCTGACCGTTGAAGTTCGTAAAGATCGATTAAGGGCGCTGCTCGATGACCAGCAGATTGCGAATCATTTGACGGATGGTGGCGACCTGTCGCTGCCGGACCTCTGGGCGATGCCCGATCGCACGCGGCCGGGACTGATTGCCTGGAACAGCGACACCGAGTTTCATGCGGTTGAATATCGTTCGCTGTCGGGTGCGGCGGTTTCCATTGACAGCGACGTGGCGAACACTGTTGCGAGCGCGACCGCATCGCCGAGTGGTCCGGCACGCGTGAACATGCGGCAAGGTCGACCGAAGCCTGACCTGACGACGACGAGAACGCCATCGAGTTCCGCGGGAACTCCAATTGCCAACACTGGTGAGAAGCACGTATTGATCGTTATTGCGAACGGCGACTTCTTTTATCGTGAGTACGCGGATCCGCGATCGGAACTCGAACGGGCGGGTATTCGAGTCACGGTGGCGGCCGGGCGAAAGGAGGCCAGTCGTCCTCATCGCAATTCCGGCGAGGGAGCAGACGGCGGCATCGTGATGCCGGACATGAGCCTTCGGGACGTCAAGGCTCGCGACTTCGATGCGATCTTGTTTTCCGGTGGTTGGGGAGCTTCGATGTATCAATATGCGTTTGAGGGCAGATACAACACACCATCCTACAACGGAGATCGGGCGACCAAATCAGAGGTTAACCGCATCATCAATGAATTCATCGCACAGGATAAATACGTGTGTGCTTTGTGCAACGCGGTTTCGGTTCTTGCCTGGGCTCGCGTTGACGGGAAAAGTCCGCTGCACGGGAAGCATGTTTGTGCTCCGACGCGGGCCGCCGCATCGGGCATTTACAACGGTCGACAGGCACAGCCGTCATGCCGCTGGCACCCTGAGCAGAATGGGGCGATTCTTTCACCACCGGGTGCCGTTGGAGCGCCGAATACGAATCGAGACGATGTGATCGTTGACGGCAAAATCATCACTGGCGAAGATGATCCATCGGCGCGAGAGATGGGGCGTCGCATCGCCGACGTTCTTCGTGGGTAAACGGTACGCGGCATGGAACGACACACGTCGCAAGATCAACTGATAATCATTAGCGCAAGATAACACCGAACGCGTTCAATATTGATTTGTTTCTCCCCACGTGCCGTTTGAAGTTCCGTGTCTGATCTCAGCGTGACCCGTCCGAGACGCTTCCTCGTTGTCGGATCGCAGGTCGACTCGTATACTTCGCATGATTGGATTGGGAAGCACGTAAGCCGGCTTCACGGAAAATGAATCTACGCGGTTGGAACCATCGATTGGATGGATTGTCCGACACGCTCAACGGTCGAAGTATGCATTCAAATGTCTTCTTTGCAAGCAAAAATCGCGATGGAACAGGCCGCTCGTCCGCTATTCTGGGGCGTCGATGTTGGCGGAACGAACATCAAAATCGGACTTGTCGACGAACGGGGCAGGACTGTCCGATTTGAGACCTTGGCGACGCGTGAAGCTGACGGAGCACAAGCCGCTGTGGATCGCATTGCGTCGCATTGTCGTGCGGTCGAGGAGGAATTAGGACTGGGTGCCGACGATGTTCCCGTCGTTGGATTGGGGACACCAGGGTCGATGGATATTCCCAGCGGGTACCTTCTCGATCCCCCCAATCTTCCCCATTGGTGGAATTTTCCCATTCGCGATGCGGTTGCCGAAGCGACCGGTCGCCCCGTTGCATTTATTAATGACGCCAATGCGGCGGCGTACGGTGAATTTTGGGTGGGAACAGGACGTCGACAGGCGAACATGGTGCTCCTGACACTTGGAACGGGGGTTGGCGGAGGTGTTGTCGTCAACGATGAACTGATTGAAGGGACGAACAGTTTCGGCAGCGAGTGTGGCCATGTGATCGTCGATCCGTCTCCCACGGCAAGGCTTTGTGTTTGGGGAGGAGGACGAGGGCATCTGGAAGCCTATGCGAGCGCCAGCGCCGTGGTCGATCGAACACGCGAGCGGCTAACGGCGGGCGGGACAAGTAGCCTTTCCGGAACGCTGGGGGGGAGCGATACTGAGTTAACGGCGAAGGAGGTTTATCGAGCGGCCGAGCAGGGTGATTCCTTGGCACTGGAGATCGTTGATGAAACAGCATTTTGGTTAGGTGTCGGTATTTCATCAATCATTCATATCATCGACCCAGGGCTTGTTGTGTTAGGGGGAGCGATGGATTTTGGCGGAAGTGCGTCACCTGTGGGGCAACGATTTTTGGAGCGTATTCGCAAAGAATTTCGTTCGAGAACGTTTGCACATGTCGCCGATGGTACGACAATTGATTTCGCATCCCTGGGGGGAGACGCTGGATATCTGGGGGCTGCGGGCTATGCTCGAAAGTTTTATGCGTCACGTGGGCGGAAATAAGGCGATTCGCGTTACGCCGTGCGTCGACTCGCGTCAGCAAAAATAATCGCGGAGGCTTCGTTCATCAAGCAATCATCCGTTCGTGATGTCACGATCGGTTACTTTGTGGTCGCTTTAAATCGGTCTCATTCAAGAAGAATATTACACACGTGGAAATCCGAAACTTTTGTATTATCGCTCACATTGATCACGGCAAAAGTACGTTGGCTGATCGTTTGTTGGAGTTCACCGGAACGGTCGCCAATCGTGAATTAAAGGAACAGATGCTCGACGATTTGGCCTTGGAACGGCAGCGAGGCATCACGATCAAGGCCCGCGCGGTGTCCATGCGTTACAAGCATCAGGGCAAACCATACGAAGTCAATCTGATCGACACGCCCGGCCATGTCGACTTTCAGTACGAAGTATCTCGATCGCTGACATGTTGCGAGGGAGCGCTTCTGTTGGTCGACGCCTTTCAGGGAGTCGAAGCACAGACGGTCGCCAATGCGTTTAACGCCATGGAGCATGATTTAAAGATCATTCCGGTGATCAATAAAATCGATCTGACGCATGCCCGACCGGACGAAGTGATCGAAGAAATGGAGCAATCTCTCGGCGTCGATCCCGATGAAGTCGTACGCTGCAGCGCCAAAGCGGGCATCGGCATTCAAGAACTGATGGACGCGATCATCGAGCGGATACCCGCGCCAAGCGGCGACGCGGATAAGCCGTTGCAAGCGATGGTCTTCGATTCCAACTACGACGACTACCGGGGCGCGATCACCTACGTGCGTGTGATGAACGGGACCGTTCGCAAAGGGCAAAAGATACGGTTCCTGAAAGCGAACGCGACGCATGAGGTTGTCGAACTAGGGCAGTTTGTTCCCCAGCGAAAACCTTGCGATCAGTTGACCGCCGGACAGGTTGGTTATCTGATCTGCAACATCAAGTCGCTGGCGGAGGTTCATATCGGTGACACCGTCAGTGTCGCCGGCCCCGACGCGGCTCCCGCGTTGCCGGGTTATTCGCGTCCCAAACGCATGGTCTACTGCGGA
This sequence comes from Pirellulaceae bacterium, assembly GCA_041399105.1. Classification (GTDB taxonomy): domain Bacteria; phylum Planctomycetota; class Planctomycetia; order Pirellulales; family Pirellulaceae; genus Rosistilla. The sequence goes on from JAWKTL010000004.1 coordinate 198,853, forward strand.
TTGTATCCCAGTGACGGCCAAGAATTCAGCGATTTGCGGGACGCGTTGGAACGCTTGGCGATCAACGATCCGAGCTTCGAGTTCGAGCCGGAAACAAGCGATGCGTTGGGATTCGGTTTCCGTTGCGGTTTTCTTGGATTGCTGCACATGGAGATCGTGCAGCAGCGTTTGGAAAGCGAATCGGATATTGACTTGGTGCAAACGGCACCCAACGTGACGTATGAGATCATCGATAATCGCGGCAATCGCCGGGAGATCCACAAGCCGCAAGACGTGCCCGATCCGAATGACATCGCGGAATTTCGCCAGCCGATCGTTCGTTGCAATATCGTCGTTCCGTCGGAGTATATCGGCACGGTCATGAAGCTGTGCCAGGATCGACGCGGGTTGCTCAAAGGGAATGAGTACCTGAGTCCGACGCGGTCGATGATTACCTACGACATTCCCTTGGCGGAAGTGATCTACGACCTGCACGATAAAATTAAGAGCGGAACGAAAGGCTACGGGACGCTCGATTACGAGTTGGTGGGGTATGAACCGGCAAACCTTGTGCGGATGGACATTCTTGTCAACGGCAATCGGGTCGATGCGCTAAGCATTATCTGTGATCGCGCTGACGCCGATCGACGCGGTCGTGCGGTGGCGAAGAAATTGAAGTCGGAGATCAGTCGTCACATGTTCGAGGTGGCGGTGCAAGCTGCGATCGGTGGTCGCGTGATTGCTCGGGAAACGGTTCCCGCGATGCGAAAGAATGTTACGGCCAAGTGTTATGGCGGAGACATCACACGAAAACGCAAACTCCTTCAGAAACAGAAGGAAGGCAAGAAACGCATGAAGGCGATCGGCAGCGTGGAGATCAGCCAGAAGGCCTTCATGAGCGTGCTCAGCAGCGGTGAAGAACACTAGAAATCGATGACGGCTTCGCCGAACGCTTTCCGATACCATTTCGATATGCAAATGTGGAGACGAACGCCATGTATTGCCCTCAGTGCGGCCAGCCTATGCAGGAAGGTTCCATTTTGTGTCTGAACTGCGGATGGCAAGAACCGCTGATGCGTTCATCGATAGAGCATGATCCATCAATGCGGCTCATCTTGCCGGTGGGAACATCGGTTTGGGCCATCGTCGCCGGGTACCTGGGTTTATTCAGCGTCCTGATCCTTCCCGCACCATTCGCGCTCCTGTTCGGAATGCTCGCCTGGCGCGACATCAAGAAGAATCAGCATCGGAATCTTGGGGGCAAAGGACGAGCAATCTTTGCCATGGTGATCGGAGGATTGTTTACAATGCTGGGGGCTGTTGCTTTGGTTTTCGCTTTGTTGGCTGATTAATTTGATCTTTGAGACGTGAGGGTGACGATGTTTTGTAGAAAATGTGGAACGAACAACGCGGATGGGGCGACGACGTGTATATCCTGCGGTGAGCCCTTGGCGGCCAACCCTTATCAGCCCGCATCCACCAGTTCCGTCGGATCGCCGGCCGGCAGCAAGCCACAGAACTATTTGGTTCAATCCATTTTGGTCACGCTATGCTGCTGCCTGCCGCTGGGCATTGTTGCCATTATTTATGCCGCCCAGGTTGATTCGAAGTGGAATGCGGGAGATCACCAAGGTGCGTATGAGGCATCGCGGAATGCGAACAAATGGGGCATGATCGCTTTTGGTTTGGGCATTGTCGCAAACTTACTCGTTTTCGGAATACAGATTTTAGTTGGACTCAACGGCATGCAAATGCAACAGTAATGCGAGTCCTCGGATGTATTGAATCTTTCCATGCGTAAGTTCCTTGCCAGCCAAAGCCTCGGCATGAAGCTGTTAATCGGCTTAATGCTGGTCGTGGCGATCGGCATTTTGTACTGGGTGGAACCAACACAAACGAGTTGGTTACCCAAATGCATGTTGCATCAATCCACAGGCCTCCACTGTCCTGGATGCGGGGCGACACGCGCTGTGCATGCATTACTGCACGGTCAATGGATTGCAGCGCTTCGATTCAACCCGCTGCTAATTGTCGGCGGACCGATCATGTTCGCCGCAATCTGGCTGCAGTCGCTGAGGGAGCGTGAGGGACGACCGGCGTTGCCAGCGATTCCATGGATACTGTTCGCATTAGTGATCGTCTACTTTGTTGCTCGCAACGTGCCGTCACCCAGCACCAGCCCGTTTGCTCCGCCTGTGTCGACAACGCAATGAGCGGCGCATTTATACCGTGCGTGGTCTGGAATGATGGTTTTGCGTTTAATGAAGCGAATCACCTCATTTTCGGCCATGCGACGTATAAAGGAATCATCCCAGCCTAGACGAGGTACGAACGAAGGACTTCGACATATGTCTTTCGTTTCGTTCAGCCGTTGAGCGATAGCTCACGATTCCGAAGAATGAGAGGCTAACGCGTTCTGGCTGATTCTGTTTTGTCAGTGACTTGGAACCCATCCGAAGATCGAGATCCGTACGCATCAGCGTCGAATCCGCATCGCCAAACGCAATACCTCGCAGCTACCGCCGTTGGCTCGCAAACCAGGATGCCTCGGTTTCTGGATAGACTCACTTCGTCGGATCGTGCCCCCAGTTTTTTAAGCTATAACACCAGCGGGTGTCGTCAATGTTTCCCTGCGGTCGTTGAGCCGTATGCCGCTTGATGTAGCCGCAGACCTTTTGCATATGGGAAAGATCGGCGTCGGACAGATCGCTTTTGTTGGTTCGCTTGATCTCAACGATCCTCCGGCCCGATTTGTGACCAGTCGATTCGCCCGAATCACTGTCACCCACCGCCTTCGATTCCTCCGTTTCCAACCATTGCTCGATCTCTTTCGGTTGCATATTGACCAAGTCGTAAAACTCGTCGTAGACATCTTGTTGTGATTCACTGAGTGTTTCGGGCATCAGACAGCGTTCCTGTTTCGAGGGATGTATGTTGTTCGTGGTCTGAAATGACGCCATCGGCGATAGATAAAGCGAATCACCTCATTTATGGCCAGGCAAGGTACAACGTTGTTGTCGGAAATCGACGACGAGAATTCAACGCAAAGCATGTACCGAAGTCATCTCCGGATCTGCTACAATGACGGCACGCATCGACCCGATCCTTTCAATTAGAGGTCGGCTGTCTTGAACCAATGTGACTGAAGTAAAGCCACGACAGTGAACGAGTTTGAGGAACCTATTCTGGCGGAAATTGTTTTGGACTCGAGTTCGCGCGCCAGCCAGGAAGTGACTGTCTTTTCAGCGCCGCGTAAGTTCGATCTGGCAACGCTCTTAGCCGTGACAACAGCCTATGCATTGATGTTTGCCGGCATGCGAGCCTTTGACGCCAACGATGCCGCAATGCTTTGGACGGGGGCGTTTGTATCGATCATCGCGGCGGGGCAAGCCATCTTGTTTGGCGGAAACGCACCCCGTGCTTCGTCGATGATTGTTGGAAGCGTACTGGTTGCATTCACGATGCTGGTCGCGGTCACCGGCCTGAATGTTCTGGGATTGTTCACTTCAGTGCTCGTCGGTGGCTTGCTAGGTCCGCCGTCGGGTTACCTGAGCGGGACGTTGGTCGGCGGCGTATTCTTGATCGCGCATCACCTTCGCATCCGTTTCGGCATTTGATGTCTTCCAGTTGATCTTGCGACGTAGCCGCTCTACGGCGCGTCGCGATCACCGCGTATCACTTCCGGCTGAAGCGATGCGGGCAGCTCTTTGGCGATGATCTTCAGCAATACGGAATCGGGAACGAAATGACAAATGATGTAGTAGCTCAGCCCGATACCAACAATACCGCCCGCGATCAGCTTGACCGTTTCGACGACGAAGAACAACGTTTGCGATCTTCTTCGGCGACGCAAGCGTCGTGAGATCTTTTCATTTCCATTCTCACGAATTCGCGCATCCGGACGCGCAGGCTCGGCTTGCGGTTCGTCGGCGCGATCTATTTTCGCGGGAGTCGCTTTAACAATGGGCGGCTTTGGGGAAGGCGACGTCGCAGGCCGAAGGGGAACGAAACTCGATTTCTCCGTTGTGGCCACCGTCGCGGTGGTCGAAGCTGGAAACGCGGCTGGCGCGGCCTGAGGATGATCGACCGCCGCGTCAATATCGACTCTCAATGTTGGGCCGCGTGACGCCAAGTCGATCAAATCGCCCGACTGAATCCACAAACGGGTGTCACTGGAATGTTGCCACTTGCTCAACATCCATTCCCCGCAGCTCTCGATCAAATATCGGCCTGCGATGCGTCGGATGATGGCGTGTTGCGTGCGTATCCCTTCAATCGCGGGAACGGCAAAGTCGCAGTCTGTTCCCGTTCCAATTCGGACTTCGTTTCGATTGAAGCTTTGGCGCGTGCCGTCATCCAGAGAAAGCGTGATCGTCACAGGTGATCAATCCAGGTCCAAAGCGTCGTAGATGTCCCGCATCTTGTCGTTCCAGTCTTGCAAGGCCGACTCGGTTAACCCACTTCTCCGCTGGATCGTAAGTTGAGCGGTCATGCCCACGGTCGGCAGTCGCGCCGCGACCCCCAGCATGCCGTCGGCCGTATATTGAAACTTGACCAACACGGGAGTTCCGGCGGGAAGATTGGGCGGCAGGTCGTGAACGACACACTTGCCGATCAGCGTCGAATTCTGGCCGGAGCTGTCTCCCCCTTCTATCACTTGGACGACGACATTGGGTTGCCCGTCGGTGTTCGTTTCAAACTGAGCAACATGCGACGACGGAAGGGGCGAGTTGGCGGGAATCATGATTCGATTGCGATTTCTGCCGGTCGTCTTCTCAATCCCCAAAACGCCCAAGGAATGCGAATTCACGTTCGTTACTCGAACATGCTCCGGCTTTCCCTGCTTGCGATCAGAGACGATTTTGCCATACAACGCGGCACCATGCGCCACGACCTCGTCAGCCGATAAGGTTCGGTCGACCGGCAAACCGCTTTGACTTTGCAACATCTCCGCCACCTGCGGCATGCGCGTCGAGCCGCCGACCAGCAAGATTCGCGTGATGTCTTTCCACGTCAGACCTGCATCCTTGATGACCTTCGAGACGGTGAAGCGGGTTCGATCGAGCAAATGAGCGGTCAATTCATCGAACTGAGCACGTGAGACGGTCGTTCGAAACGCGGCCCCGGCGAAGTCGATGATGACGTTTGCGTGGCTGCGGGCCGTTAACGCGCGCTTCGCCTCTTCGGCTTCGCGAAGAAAGCGAGCCATGCCGCTTGGATTTTGACAAGGATCGATCAAGTGTTCGTCGGCGAACTGATCGATCAAATGCTTCGCCAAGCACATGTCCCAGTCGACGCCACCAAGCATCACATTGCCATCGGTGGCAATCACTTCGTAATGTCGACCGTCAAGTCGCAGGACCGATACATCGAAGGTTCCGCCACCCAGATCGTATACCAATACCGTTTCAGTTCGTTGAGACTCACCGTGCGCGTCGAGAAATCCTTCCGCAACGCCGAACGCAATGGCCGCGGCGGTCGGTTCGTTGATAACGGCCAGAACATCCAGTCCGGCGAGTCTTCCAGCATCCTGAGTTGCGCGCCGCTTGGGTTCATTGAAATAGGCGGGGACCGTGATCACCGCTTGTCGGACATTTCCAATCTTCGCCTGCGTGTCGCGTTTCAGTTTTTCCAGAATCAGCGACTGGATCACTTCGGGCGGAAAAGACTGACCATTGAAGGTCTTGGAAAAAAGGGGCTTGCCCATTTCACGCTTTGCGAATTGAGCAACCTTCTCGGGAAACAAGACCGCCGCCTTCGCGGCCTCTTTGCCGACGACCACTTCGTTTTCCTCGAACAGAACAACGCTGGGAGTCGTCAGATCGCCTTCGCTGTTGGTGACCGTTCGGGGAACGCCGGACGCATCGAGATAGGCAACAACGCTGAACGTTGTGCCCAAATCAATTCCGATGATGTGCGATGTTTGCGTACTCACCTGAGGATACTTTCGCGTTGACCAAGACCAATCCCATCGCCTTGGCGAGCGGCAGGAAGGAAGTTACCTTCCGCTGCCCCCTCTCCCCCATTTAAAAGGGGAGAGGGCAGGGTGAGGGGTTAAATTTTTTGGTAAGTTCGTTCCTGCCGCTCGCCTCTAAAATTGTACCCGCACACGAGCGGTACTGCCGTATCCGGTGTTTTGCATGTAAAGCGAAAACCAACAGCGACCGTCCCAGTCCAGCGGGGCGTTCTGCTGCAAAGGAATATCATACACGCGTTGCATCTTAAGAGAATTGGTTTCCGCCGGAGGTCCGCTTGCCCCCCAGGGGGGATTGCTGTTGAAATCGGCTAGCACACTGTGTGGCGGTAAAGCGTGAAAGACGCGTTTGCTGTAACCGTTGGGCGTCCCGTAATCGACAAAAAACCCGACCTTCGAAGCATCATCAATACGTCGGATTCCACGCAGAATAAAGACGCCGACTTTCAGATTCGTGACGTTTCTTAACTCCACACCGACACCAGCTTCTCCCTTGCCGTCATCCGCTTTTCCCATCGAAACGGTGAATTCGTTTCCGTTGCGGCGGTACGAGTCGAATGCCGATTCCTTGGAATCGAATCGTCGGTAACCCAAGACGTTCTTGCTGGTTGCCCCAGCCTCTTCCTCCTCGCTTTGACTGAGTTCCTCGATTCGCTTTTCCGCTTTGAGCTTGTTGACCCCCGAGGGCATCGATTGCACGGCGGTGCGATAATATTCGACCGCATGTTGCCCGATGGCGTTTTGATAAGTCTGAATGGGTTCGTTCGCCGCAATCTCGAACCATGCATCCCCCAGGGCCATCTCCTGTTCCACGGTCTTCGCAAAGGCGGCTTGATATTCTTTTTCCTGTTTCGCCGCTTCGGCAATCTGAGAATCGCTTCCCACAGCCAGATAATCGAGTCCCACCGGCCATTGGTCCTTACCAAAGCAAAGATACCGACCGATCTGCAAATTTGCTTCGGGATCATCGGGCTTTGTCTTGAATTGCTCCACCGCCTGCGTGTAAACCGAATGAAGCTTCTTCAGTTCTTCGATCTTCGCCAACATGGCTTCGATCGGTTTGCGACGCGAGGCGGACACCAACCCCAGCCAATGCGAGGTCACAGCTTTGGCAACGTCGAAGTCGCCTTCATTGATTGCTTCATCGATCACCGCTTCGAACAAATCGAACGATTCCGGCGAGCGAACAAACGTCGCCTGAGGGATTCCTTTGAGCACCTTGGTTTTTTCAACGAGACCGTCGTACCGGTAATGCTGTCCCAAACTGTCGATGACTTCAAAAGCGGTTTCAAATTCTTCGTTTTTTACCAGCATCGGCAGGGCGAAATACCTCCATAAGACATATCGAACCGTATCGTCATCCTTTGTATCCAGCCCGGTTTGATAGATCTTTTTCGCCAATTTTGTCTTGTCGAACTTCGTTTTTGCAGCAGCGTTCTGATCGGCATACACCTCCAAGACAAGCTTTCTCGCCTCGGCAACTCCCTGATCGTCCGGCAGCGCCAATCGCGACGAAGTTTCCGCAGCCGCTAGACCTTCGAGATTGGGGGCTGCGAACGGATTTGCTCCACCCGTCGATGTCGTCGTCGACGTCGAAACGTCCGGTTTCATTTCCGTCGGCTTCCCGTCGGCAGACGGATTTGCCGCAGGAGAATCATTTGCCGACACGGGATTGTTCATCGATTCGTTATCCGGCGACGAAGATGAAGGGGTTTCGTTACTCGATGCGACAGCGTCAACTTCCGCCATGTCGTCTTGCGTGGCGGACGTGCTCTCGTTCGTTGAATCAGGCGTCGGAATCGAATCAGGCGTCGGTGCCGACGGATCTGCAGGTTCAGCAGTTTCATTCTCCGTCGCGGCCGCGATCAACGGCGCATCCGCCGAAACGGGCTCGACGTCCTCCTTGAGCTTCAAGATCAGCAGCGCCAACGTAAATACGAGGATCGTAGCCAGAAAAGACATGGCGAGGAACCAACTTCTGGATCGTCGTCGTTTGTCCTGTCGAAGAGCGATGTTGAAATCAACGGAAGCGGACGGCGTGCGCGGTGAAGCAGACTTGACTTTCGTAAACGGGTTTTTCGCGGGCTGTCGCGGTTCGGATCGATTCGAATGATCGCGGTTGGGCCGCAAAGCGGACGACGAAGATTCTGCTTGCGTGGGAGGCGACGACGGCAAGGCCTTATCCCGAGCGGCCTCCAAGGAAGCGTCATACGCAGCTTTTCGCTTGGGGTTCAACAGACACAAGCGTGCGGCGGAGATTTCGTTCATCAATGCTTCGGCGAGTTCAGCATGCTCGCCATTTGCACAACCGTGCAGATAGGTCATCTGCTTTTCGTAGGCCGTGTCGATCACATCCGCATTGGTTTCAAAATCCGCAACCCCCAACAAGCGATAATGACTTGGAGGTTGCTCCGATGGCGGAATACCAAACCATTGATGCAATGGATCAAACATAAGTCGAGACCACTGTGGACTACAAATCCGCTAAAGCTTCATCAAGTAATTCTTCCTGCTCAAGTTTATGGGTTCGCATCGATCCAGTCGAGGGGCTGGCCGATTCGGAGCGACTGACGCACCGCAAACTGTACCGCTGAACCAACTCATCGCCGAAATGAAGCTTCAAGTACGGCCAGCTCCCATGTTTCGCGGCTCTTCCTGAACCCAGTAGATCGCTTTACCCTCACTGAATCCGCTCAATGAAGCCATCAATTCATGAAGCCGTAAAGGGTAGAGCTGTTCGATTCGCAAAATAGCAACGTTTTCCAAATTGCGTTGCTTCCGTGTTTCCAGCAAGTCGTAGTACACCTTTCCGGTACACAAGAGAACGCGCTCCGCCGAATCGAGCGAAACCTGAACGTCGGGAAGGATCTTGTGGAAACGATCGTTCTCGAAATCCTTCAAATCGGATACGACCAGTGGATGCCGCAACAAGCTTTTCGGAGTCAAGCAAATCAGCGGTTTCCGCCAACGACGCAAGACCTGTCGACGAAGCAGATGGAAGTATTGAGCAGGCGTGGTTGGTTGGCAAATCTGAATGTTGTGCTCCGCCGCCATCGCCAGAAAACGTTCAACGCGTGATGAGCAATGTTCCGGACCTTGGCCTTCGAAGCCGTGAGGCAACAACATGACCAATCCACTGAGTCGATTCCACTTGTCTTCCGCACTGGCGATAAACTGATCCACAATGACCTGAGCACAGTTCCAAAAATCCCCGAACTGAGCTTCCCAGGCGCACAAGCCTTCCGGACAATCGAGGCTGTAGCCGTATTCAAAGCCAAGCACTCCGGCTTCGGAGAGGGGGCTGTTGGCGATCTCGAAGGTTGCTTGATCGGAGGACAAGTGTTCCATCGGAGTGAAACGCTCGCCATTTTCCTCATCATGCAGCACCGCATGTCGTTGGCTGAACGTACCTCGTTCGCTGTCTTGGCCGGTCAATCGGACGCGTCGTCCTTCGGTGACGAGGGTCGCAAACGCGAGTGCTTCGCCCGAAGCCCAATCCAGCGGAAGCGATCCGTCAGCCATTTCGCGACGTTGTTCAAACGGACGCTTCAATTTTCGGTGCAGATTGAACTCGCCGGGGACTTCGGTCAGCTTGATCAATAACTCCGAAAGCCGATTGCGGGGGACGCCTGTTTGAACGGTATCGTTCTCCGGTTCCGGCCCTCCCACATATTCGCTCCAGGCACCGCCCAAAGACTGGACATCCGGAACAAAGGGGACCGTGCGTGTTGCTTCAAACTCGCTCTCCAACTTGTCCTGCCGTCGTCGGTGCAAGTCTTTGGCTTCTTCATCGGTCATCTGTCCCAACTTTAGAAGTCGCTTGCGGTAGCTCTTGCGAACACTCTGCCGCGAGTCGATCTCTCGATACATCTGCGGCTGGGTGAAGCGAGGCTCGTCCCCCTCGTTGTGTCCCCAGCGACGATAGGCATACATGTCGATCACGACATCGCTGTGAAATTCACGACGGAAGTCCATCGCCAAGTTGACCACTTGTGCGACCGCTTCGGGGTCTTCACCGTTGACGTGGAAGATCGGAATCTGAAGCATTTTCGCGATGTCCGTCGCATAGGTCGTGCTGCGACCTTCGCGTGGCTCGGTGGTGAATCCGACCTGATTGTTGACGACCACGTGCAGCGTGCCGCCGGTGTGATACGCTTTCAACTGGCTCAAGTTTAAGGTTTCTTGGACGACGCCTTCGCCCGCGAACGCGGCATCGCCGTGGATCAAGATCGTGACCACGTCTTGGCGTTTCGTATCGCCATAACGATCTTGTTTGCTGCGTGTTCGGCCCAAGGCAACCGGATTGACGAATTCCAAGTGGCTGGGATTAAAGCACAGGGAAATGTGCATCTTATCACCCGACGCGGTTTTCCAATCGCTGCTGTAGCCCAGATGATAGCGTACGTCGCCCCCACCCCGATGCCGTTCGGGATCGGGATCATCGAACGACCAGAAGATGTTCATCGCTCGCTTCTTAAAGATGTTCGCCAGCACGTTCAGTCGTCCGCGATGGGCCATCGCCATGACAACCTCTTTCACGTTGTGCTGCCCACACTTTTCGAGCGCCAAGTCCAGCAGCGGGATCAAGCTTTCCGCCCCTTCCAGAGAGAACGTCTTCGCACCGACAAACTTGCGTCGCACGAATTCCTCGAAAATCGTGGCGTCAGCCAAGCGGGCATAGATGCGCCGCTGCACTTCGTGCGACAGCGGCATGCGATTTTCGTGAACCTCCATCCGTCGCTGCAACCAATCGCGAATGTTGCGATTGTCGATATGCATGAACTGAGCGCCGATATTGCGACAGTACGTGTTGCGAAGCTGTTGCAGGACGTCATTGAGCGTGCGTCCTTCAACGTTCTCCAAAGCACTTGAATCAAACGGCCGCGAAAGATCGTCTTCCGTCAGGCCATACGATTCAACATTCAGTTCGGGGCACGCGGGTGGGGCGATGCCCAGCGGATCAACTTGAGCAATCAAGTGACCGCGCACTCGATACTCGCGAACCAACTGATCGACTTGGTCCTGCATGCGGGCCAGCCAAAGCGCGTGTTCGGCAACCTCGCCAAGTGCTTGACCATTGCGCTGGGACCCGTCCTCCGCCGCCGCGGCGACCTCGCTCAGCTTGGCCGTCGTCTCGTCGGTCGCAACCAAGAATTGTTCAAAATAACGCCGCCAGCCTGGCGAGACGCTTTGAGGGTCCTTGACATATTGAACATACAGGTCATCGATGTAGCCAAGGCTATATGTGTTCATCGTCTTTTGTTACGGAGTGGTTGTGAGGCCGGCGGGGCGGAAAGAATCTGCGGGCACCAATGCGGACGAAATGTCATTCGGCTGGTCGTGATCACGTTGCGTCGTTCAAATTAGCGTTGGTGCGGCGGAGAGAATCGAATCGGTGGGTTCTGTCGAGGCTTCCGAGGGTCCAGTTCGCGGTGCGGTCGACAAATTGATTGCATTCATGTTGCGGTTGCAGTTTGGCTAGGCGGGAATACCATGATGCGCTTCCAATCATGCGAAGGTGTCATTTCAAAGCACGCGCGGCCTAACTCCACCACTTTTACTTATCATATCAACTTGCGACAAACTGGCTACGGCATTTTTGCGGCTGAACGATCGGTTTTTGCAAAGCTTGCCACATTTTTTCCTCCGTTGCCGCTGATCCTAATGGCAGGCTCCCACTGCGGAGCGACGTGTTGCTACAATCCCTTGGTTGTTCAAACGGCAACCGTCTTTTCAAGAATGTCTTCCAGTTGATCTTTTGAGGTAGTGGCTCTATGAAGCTGGTTCATCACGGCGGGCACCTGGGCGTTACCGGTTCATGCCATCAATTATGGACCGACGATCGGCGGAGCCTGTTGGTTGATTGTGGCACATTTCAAGGCGACGACGCGCGGGAACACCCAAATCCCGAAGTCAAGTTTTCGCTTCGTGGAATTGAATGCCTTCTGCTGACGCACGTTCATATCGACCATTGTGGCCGCATTCCCTACCTGCTTGCCGCCGGGTTTGATCAGCCTATTTATTGCAGTCGGCCAACGGCGAAACTGCTACCGTTGGTGATGCAGGACGCATTGAAAATCGGCTTTACTCGCAACCAACGGCTGATCGACAAGTTTCATCACAAGATGCAAGCGTTGCTGCAACCGCTGTCCTACCATCAGTGGCACCCGATCCAAGGGGGATCGCGTCTGCGGTTGCGCCCCGCCGGGCATGTTTTGGGGTCCGCAATCTTCGAAATCGAAACCGCTGGCGGGGAACGCGCCGTTTTCTCGGGTGACCTCGGACCTCGATACGCCCCGCTGCTGCATGAGTTCACGTCCCCCGAGCGCGCCGATCTGTTGGTCATGGAAAGCACCTATGGCGATCGCATTCACGAGGATCGCCGCAATCGTCAAGCACGCTTGGAACAGGTGCTGCGACATTCGCTGAGCAATTTGGGCGTAACCATTATCCCGGCCTTCAGCTTGGGGAGAACCCAGGACATCCTGTTTGAAATGAACGCGATCTTCGAACGGATTCAAAAGCAGGAAGGACGCAGCTTGATGAAGCAAGTCGACGTGATCGTCGATTCGCCGCTGGCCTCTCGGTTCACGGAAATTTATGACGACATGCAGGAGTACTGGTCGGAAGAGGCTCGGCAAGTTCTCAAGGTCGACGATCAGCCCCTTGTCTTCGAGAACCTGACAACGATCGGAGACCATCAGGAACACGTTTCAACATTGGACTACTTGGTCCAGCACAACTTGCCCGCGGTCGTGGTGGCCGGCAGCGGCATGTGTACCGGCGGTCGCGTGATGAATTACCTGCGGCGTCTGATCGGCGATTCGACAACCGATATCGTTTTCTGCGGCTACCAAGCCAGTGGAACGCCCGGCAGTTATATCCAACGCGGCAGCGAATGGGTCCGGTTGGACGGTCGCAAGTATCCCATTCACGCCGCCGTGCATCAACTGTCGGGATACTCCGCGCATGCCGATCAGGAAGACTTGCTGCGTTTCGTGCGGGAATTTCAAGAGCCGCCGAAAAAGATTCGGCTTGTGCATGGCGAATATCAAGTGCGTCAAACGCTCGCCGCCGAACTGCGGCAACGTGGTTACGATGTTGACTGATCGTCGAAGCTCGACGGATGGCGGCTTATTTTGGAAGCAGCGATATAGACTTCGCGTGGTCAGAACTGAGGTGATTCGCTTCACTTAACGCGAAGGCATCATTTCGGACCACGCACGATATAAAGGACTTATGCCCTGTGAAAGTTTTCGTAACACGAAGGATTCCCGAAGTTGGCCTGCAACGCTTGACCTCGTTCTGCGAGTGCGACGTCTGGCCCGATCGATTGCCGCCCCCTCGCAACGAATTGCTTTCCCGCTCGTCGGGTTGCGACGGAGTCTTGACGTTGCTGAGCGATGGGATCGACGCTGAGTTCTTTGATCACGTGGGACCTCAGTTGAAAGTCGTCAGTAACTTCGCCGTCGGCTACAACAACATTGATGTTCGCGAAGCATCGCGACGTTCCATCGCCGTCGGCAACACGCCGGGAGTTCTCACCGACGCGACCGCTGACATCGCCGTCGGCTTGATGCTTGCGGCGGCCCGCTGCATGCGGGAGGGAATCGAGAATGTTTCCGCAAAAGATTGGAAGACGTGGGAGCCAACTGGATTCATCGGGCAAGACCTTGTCGGCAAGACCGTGGGTATCGTCGGTATGGGACGAATCGGCAGCGCCGTGGCTCGTCGTTTGCATTTCGGCTGGGGTATGCCGGTACTTTACACGTCAAGACACTCGAAGCCTGATATCGATCGGTCGCTCTCGGCTCGCCGCGTCGAGTTTGCCGAGCTGCTGGCGACCAGCGATTTCATTTCGGTTCATACCGATCTGAACGCTGAAACCGCCGGACTGTTCGGTTCCGAAGCGTTTCATCGAATGAAGTCCAATGCGGTTTTCGTCAACACGGCCCGGGGTGGTGTCGTCGACGAAGACGCTCTTTACGACGCGCTTCAAAGCCGCAGGATCTTTGCCGCCGGGCTGGATGTCACCGATCCCGAACCGCTCGCGGAAACCAGCCCCCTGCGCACGATGCCAAATTGCGTGATCCTTCCGCACATCGGCAGCGGGACAACGCATAGCCGCGACGCGATGGCTACGATCGCAGCGGACAACCTGATCGCCGGTTTGCAGGGGCGTCCACTACCGCATGGCGTCCACTGGGAAGGTTCCTAAAGCGACCACGTCGCAAGAACCACTGAGAAATATTGACGCAAGATATACGTCGCGTGGTCAGGAATGAGGTGATTCGCTTCATTTAACGCGAAGGCATCATTTTGGACCACGCACCGTATAACATCTGGCGCGTTCAATATTCATTCGGTTCGTAGACGTGATTCATGTTGCGATCCTTGCGAATGATGGAATCGTCAGATTTGCTAGCGGCGGTTGCTCGTGGTTCACAGTTACCTTGATTGTGATACGAGCGTAGGGGCATAAGCGATTGACGGTTTCTGTAGGATTAGGCCGCCGTTTCGATGCGCTCGATCCTTGTCATGCACACCAACGATAGCCAGTGAGTTTTGATTTTCCCCGTCGCCTCATCGCGGAACATCACATAGGCCGTGGTGCTGTCCACACCGCACCACTGCGGGTTGTCAATCTCGAAGGCCTGACCATCATTGAGGTAAATACGAATAGGCCCTTCAGCGAGCGCGTTAACGAGTGTCTCACGATCCATAATTGGTGGTGCCTCGCAAAATCTGAGAAGTGCTTGACAGACAGTTTATACCGTGCGTGGTCCGAAATGATGCCTTCGCGTCAAATGAAGCGAATCACCTCATTTCCTGACCACGCGACGTATAAAGTCTACCCAAATTCCGAGGGAGTTAAAAGTCTCTCGCTTCGGGCTGTCAGAAACATCCAGTCTTAGAACATCGGTCCTGGCTTCGGTTCCGAGGTTTACAAGAAGGTTACCGTTTCCGACTTCAGAATCTTGCAGTGATATTTTTTTTAAGCCATCGGCTTGGGAAAATCAGAAGTGATTGAGGTTGATCAAATTCGAGCTTTTTGACATCTTCCCAGAAGCATTGCCGCACTTATACATCGCGCGGTCAGAAATGAGGTGATTCGATACTGTTCCTCTCAACATTCAACGCAAGGATTGCTTAATGATGTTCTCGCCAAACGTACGCCTTCAAATCGTCTTCGCATTGGCTGGCTGCCTGGTTTTCTTTGCCATGTCGCGCGTTAACGCTGATGAATCGGTCACTGACAGCGTTCAGGCTGAACCTTCTTACCTTTTGCGTTACGATTTGAAGCAGGGAGAAACGCTGAAGTACCAAGTCACGCACGTCGCCAAAACGAAGACGCGGATACGTGGCAAAGATGAACTGACGAATGTTCGCAGTTTGAGCACGAAAGTTTGGACTGTCAAAGACGTCGATGCATCCAACGGTCAGATGACTTTTGAACACATGGTTCAAGATACCGAATTGAGCCAGCAAATCGGCGATGCCGAAGAACTTCGTTGGGACAGCAAGTCGGAAAACGATCCGCCCTACCAGTTCGAGGCCGTTCGCGCGACGCTCGGCAAGCCGTTGGCAACGGTCGCCATCAACGGCCAGGGACAGGAGAAAGAACGTCAGAATCACGCTGGGACGCAAGCCAACCTTGGCATGGGGGGACTGACCATTCCCTTGCCCGCTACGCCGATCAAAATTGATGACAACTGGGCGGTGCCGCGAGAGACGCATGTTCGCTTGCCCAATGGCGAAATCAAGAAAATTCAGGTTCGCGAACTTTATACCCTGAAAAAAGTTCAGACCGGTGTGGCAACGATCGATGTTCAGTCGCAACCAATCACGCCAATCGACGACGCCAAGGTGAAGTCGCAGGTTGTGCAGCAATTGAGCAACGGGACGATCAAATTCGATATTGACGCTGGTCACGTTTTGAGCAAGCAACTCGATTGGGACGAGACCGTGGTTGGTTTTGAAGGTGCCGAGAGCATGATGGAATACCGTGCTCGGCTTACGGAAACACTGCTGGAAGAGCAGACCGAAGTCGCCGCGACCTCGATCGAGCAACTGAAACTGCGCTAGATCAACGGATCGACCGAATCGTCTTTTTTGCCGGGAGAGATCAATTTGGTATCGTCCCGGGCAATACATTTGATATGATGGTGGGATGTATACGGTGCGTGGTCTGGAATGATGCTTTCCATTTAATGAAGCGAATCACCTCATTTTCCGCCACGCGACGTGTATTTGACGAGGCGGACACGTAACAAAGTCTCGTGGGCCGATGAGATGATTCGCTTCACCACGATGCGAATGTGCCATTTCGGCCCACGCACGGCATAATCCCACCTTGGAGTTTCCAAATGCGTCCCACCGGCATTTGTGGCCCCGCCCACCATCGCCACGCGTTCGAATCCTTTGGCGGCACGACTCGCGAAGGACTCTTTCTTTCCACTCGTCGAAACTTTGTGAAGGCTAGCGTATCCGGAATCGCGGGTTTGTCGCTTCCGGCCTTGATTCAGCATCGAGCGAACGCGACGCAATCGGGCAAGTCGATCTCGTCCAACAAGTCGGTCATCTTGCTTTGGATGACCGGAGGCCCCAGCCACATCGATATGTGGGACATGAAGCCGGAACGACCGCGGCTCAATCGCGGGCCATTTAGTCCCATCAGTACCGCAATCCCAGGCGAACACATCTGCGAGCATCTGCCTCTGCAAGCCGCGATGCTAGATAAGTTCACGATTATTCGCTCCGTGGACTGTGGGCACAGCAATCACGAGCCGAACATGGTCATGCAAACCGGCAACCGTGACGCTCGGCCACGCAGCAATCGAATCGGCGATAAGTACCCGTCGATCGCTTCGATCGTGTCCAAATTTCGAGGCGCGAACCGTCCGGGAATGCCAGCCTATGTAGCGTTTCAAAAGTCGGCGTCGCACATTGGACACGCCGGCTATCTGGGACATGCACACGATCCCTTTCAGGGTAACGAAGCTGCGAAGCTGCCGATTTACGATTTGGTTGGCAAAGACAGCGGCCAAATCTCCAAAGCATCAATGTTCAATTTCTCGAAGGAATTGTCGTTCGAGCGAATTCAACGTAGAAATCACTTGTTGAACGAACTGGATGCGTTTCGTCGTGAATTGGATCATTCGACCGCCGTGCAAACGCTCGATCAGTATCAACAGCAAGCAATTCAGACCCTGACGGGGAACCAAGTGCAAAAAGCCTTCGATTTGCAACAGGAACCCGAGTCGATCCGCCAGCGTTACGGAGATCACTTGTGGTGCCAGCAAGCATTGCTGGCCAGACGCTTGGTCGAAGCTGGAGTCTCATTCGTTACGATCGATCTCAGCTACCACACCGCCTCGGGAACTTGGGACAACCATGGCGACAACATTCCTCCGTATGGAGGCATCTCTCGAGGGTTAAAGCCGCTCCTGCCATTGTTTGATCATTTACTGACCACGCTGGTGTCGGATTTGGAGCAGCACGACTTGCTGACGATGTGTTGGTCATCGCAATGGGAGAATTTGGTCGCACACCGAACATGGGAACGCAAGGGAGTACGGATGGACGAAATCATTGGCCGCAAGTGATGTCGATGTGCCTGGCAGGGGAGGCATGCGACATGGACAAATCATCGGAGCAACCGAGAAGGATGGTGGCCAAATCAAGAATCGGCCCGTCACTCCAGGGGACTTGGCGGCGACCATTTACCATCACATGGAAGTTCCCCTCCACGCGACCTATGAAGATACCCGTGGTCGCCCTCACTATATCGTCCAGGAAAATGGTCGACCGCTGGACGAACTGGTCTGAGGATATCAGCTTTCAGAAAGCGGAGCGGACAGGATTCGAACCTGCGGTACGGTTTGACCCGTACGCCGATTTAGCAAACCGGTGCTTTCGACCACTCAGCCACCGCTCCTTGCAATCTCTTATACATAGCGTGTTCAGAAATGAGGCGATTCGCTTCATTTAACGCGAAAGCATCATTTGGGACCACGCACGGTATAACTGTTCGTGCTCAGGAAACGCCGATGTCCGTCGTGAAAGACGGGCATAAGCCTTGAGCACCTAACAATACTACAAAGGGAATGGCCAATGGGGTAGACCGATTTCCTTCGATAGGCTGATTTTGGCGAATCGGCGGCTTTTACGCAACCCGGAATCGCCGACAATTCGGCCCACGCAGGTCGATCGTCCTTTTGCGGCAATCGGCTGATGCGTTCCTGGAGGTCCAGTGCATCAGCTTAAGTTTTTTTCGTTCAACTTCGCTTGTCCATCTCGCGCACGCAACGCGTTTCAGGGAGCGGGAAGGTTCAGCCGAAACGGCTAAGCTGCGGTCCATCATCGGGCAGTCAAGGCACTAAATGGAGCGGCCACTGCGTCCCATGAACAGACTCAAGATGAACAAAACCAGGAATGCAACGAACAGGACCTGTGCGATCCAGGCGGCTCCGCCTGCAATTCCTCCAAATCCGAGAACGCCGGCAATCAACGCGATTATAAAAAACGCAATAGCCCAACCTAACATGGTGATCTCCTTAGAAACAGAGTTTGAACTTCGGCTTATCGAGTGATAGGCTCTTTTCTGAGGAAGACGCTAATGCGATTTGCGTGCCAATCGCTGGGAGGCTTTTCAAGAGAGAATCGCCAACGCCTCCTCGTATTTCCGTCGCGTCTGGTCGACAACCGAATCGGGCAGTTGAGGTGGGGGGCTGTTGCGATCCCAATCGGTCTGCATTAGCCATTCACGAACAAACTGCTTGTCGAAAGAACGTTGGGCGCGTCCAGGTTGGTAATCGCTAGCCGGCCAAAAGCGCGAGCTGTCGGGAGTTAAAACTTCGTCGATCAGGATGACCTCCCCTTCCGCAAGCCCCCATTCAAATTTTGTGTCGGCGATGATAATGCCTCGGTCCGCGGCATGGCGAGCGGCGTCGCTGTACACCTTCAAGCTCAGTTCTTTCAACTCTTCCGTGCGGGATTCCCCCAGTGCGGCGGACATGACGGACTGCGCGACATTCTCGTCGTGTCCCGATTCAGCTTTCGTCGCCGGTGTGAAGATCGGTTGGGGCAAGCGATCCGCCTGTTGCAAGCCTGTCGGTAGTGGTATCCCGCAAATCTCGTTCGATCTTTGGTACTCCAGCCAACCGGAGCCTTCCAGATAACCTCGAACCACGCATTCAAACGGAAAGACTTCCGCCTTGCGGACCACCATGACGCGCTGCTTCAACAATGCGGTATCGATCCCCAGGTCGGCCAGATGGTTGGGAACCTCGGTGCTGACGAGATGATGCGCGACATCGAGATGCTCAAACCAAAAGCGGCTCAACTGGGTCAAAACCCGCCCTTTTCCTGGGATTCCATTCGGCAGAATCCAATCGAAGGCGCTGATTCGGTCGGTGCTGACGATCAACAATTGTTCGCCCAAGTCGTAAACATCGCGAACCTTCCCTGATCGACAAGGCAATGGCAAGCGAGTTTGCAGCAGAGCCCCGTTGCCGTCGATTTCGTAATGTGGATCGTTGTGATTCAAAGCGAGCTTCCTGAAGCGACAGTGATTTCGGGTATTTGGCTTTGTTTGCCAGCGAAG
Organism: Pirellulaceae bacterium; assembly: GCA_041399105.1. Classification (GTDB taxonomy): domain Bacteria; phylum Planctomycetota; class Planctomycetia; order Pirellulales; family Pirellulaceae; genus Rosistilla. The sequence goes on from JAWKTL010000004.1 coordinate 218,412, forward strand.
GTGTCTTTTACTTCAGGGGCCAAAGCTGAACAAGGACCAACCGCACAATTGAAAGCGTGGCGCGAGTCGGGTATATTTCTGCGTTCGTTTCCAACGTCTATTCATCGCGTGGGCGGAAATGAGGTGATACGCTTCACCGAGCGACTGCGTCGCGGGATCGACTGGAAGACATTGCCGCGAGATAGACGTCGCGTGGTCAGAAATGAGGTGATTCGCATCATTTAAGGTGAAGGCATCATTTCGGACCACGTACGGTATAACATCTGGCGCGTTCATCATTGATATAATGCGAAGGCATCATTTCAGACCACCCCTCCGTATAACTTCTTCTCCGCAAGGCACTCATGGGTTTGTTCCGCTTCGACGTTCCCGAATCTTTTCGGACCATGGTGCCGCACTGGGAAGCAGCCTATGTGTGTGGAATTGAAGGGATTCCATGGTACGGCAAAGTGACGTTAAGCGACAACCAATTGGTGGTGCAACGCGGCATCGACGAATCGGGCAAACTGTCGATCGCATGGCCGGTGGAGGGGACAGGGCTGCGGGTTTTGCAGACGTGTAGTTTACGTCAGCGGGAGGACCCCTATTTCCTGCCATTGGAGCTGGCGCGCGGAACGTGCAACAACATCCGGACTCAAGCCGATAACTGGCAGCGTAGCGGCATGCGATTGCCCGATGTCTACCAGAACAGTCTGGCCGAAGGGCTTCGCTTGTTTCTCGATGCCGCTCAAAGCTATCCCGACATCACGCGGACCACGGAACTGAGCAACGCCGCGATCGCCGCGTTACACGAAGCCTCCGATGCTCTGGTGGATACATACACGACCCAAGCTTTGGCATATCGAAAGAACAACGAACAGCAACTGGGAACGCTAGCCGCGGCGTACGTGAGTGCTCCCGGCCCGATGGCGTCCGATTTGGAAGACAGATACCTGGAGGCATTCAACAGCATCGCCATCCGCACGAATTGGACCGCGGTCGAAACCGACATGGGTCAATTCGACTTCGATCGGTTCGACGGGCTGTTCGACTGGAGCCATCAGCATGGACTGCGGGTGTGTGCGGGACCGCTGTTCGACTTTCAACAGAAACAGTTGCCCCATTGGATCTATCTGTTGGAGGACGATTTTGAAGGCTTGTTGGACAGCGTTTCCCGCTACGTCGCCACGGCGGTGCAGCGTTATCGCGGCAAGGTTCAGTTGTGGCATGCGGTCGCGGGATTGAATACTTCGGGGCCGATCAAGCTGGATGAAGAACAAGTCATGCGGCTGGCTGTCGCGGTGATTCAGGAGATCCGTCGCTGCGACAATCGGACTCCGATTTTGATCAGCGTTGATCAGCCGTGGGGCGAGTATTTAGGAAAGTCACCCGACGGCATCTCGCCGTTGCATTTCGTCGATGCGTTAGTAAGATCGAACTTGGGCATCGCCGGTATTGGGTTGGAGATGCGATTGAACTATTGGCCTGACGGAACCTTGCCTCGAAGCATCCTTGACGTCAGTCAGCAGATTGATCGCTGGGGATTGCTTGGTTTGCCGCTACTGGCCCAGATCAGTGTGCCGGCGATTCATCAATCCGAACCAAGCTCGCAACGTCACGCCCTGCCGATTCCTCTGGGTCCCGAAGGTCGGTCCACCTCGGCCGATCAACTTGCCTACGCAAGTCGTTTAACCCGGATGCTGTTTGCGAAGCAGATGGTCCACGGAATCTTTTGGGAAAGCTGGGATGATCGACAACCACATTCCATGCCTGGTGCCGGCCTGATCGACGCATCCGGGAAACCTCGTCCCCTGCTGGATGAGTTGGGCAGCCTGCGACGTCAGTACCTGTTTTAATGAAAGCCTGTTTTAAGGCTCGGAATCTTGGATCGCCTACGTTGCAAGATCAACTGAAAAACATTGGCTTATACCGTGCGTGGTCTGGAATGATGCTTTTGCATTTAATGAAGCGAATCACCTCATTTTCGGTCACGCGACGTATAGATAACATCAAACGCGTTCATCATTGATAAAGGTGAGATTGTCTCAATGAATATTCCACGTGGATTGCCGCCGATCTTCTTAACACTTGTTTGCACCTGCTCCATGCTGATCGCTGGCCAGCGTCCCAACATCATGGTCTTCTTGGTCGACGACATGGGCATGATGGATACATCGGTTCCGTTTCTGACCGATGAACAGGGAAACGCTCAGGTCTATCCCCTGAACGAATATTACCGCACGCCGGCGATGGAGCGATTGGCGAAGCAGGGGACGCGTTTTAATCAGTTCTACGCGATGAGCGTTTGCTCTCCCACACGCGTTTCCATCATGACTGGCCAGAATGCGGCTCGGCATCGTGTGACCAACTGGATTAATCCACGATCGAACAATGCCGGCAAGTTCGGGGCTCCTCAGTGGAATTGGGCCGGACTACGCTCCAGCGATATCACTTTGCCTGGGATTCTGCGGAACGCGGGTTATCAAACCATCCACGTCGGCAAAGGACATTTCGCACCGGAAGATCATGAGGGGGCGAATCCCGCAAACTTGGGATTCCAGAAAAATATCGCGGGTGCCTCGTTCGGAGCACCGGGGAGTTACTACGGCACGAAAAATTATGGCCATGGAACCAAGCGGTCGCATCACGCCGTGCCGGGGCTGGAGAAATATCACGGGACCGAAACTTTCTTGACCGAGGCACTAACCATTGAAGCAAAGCGGGCGATCAGCGACACGGTGGAGCAAAACAAACCGTTCTACCTGTACTTCGCTCACTACGCGGTGCATGCGCGTTTGATTCGGACGACCGGTTCGCGGCAAATTATTCCGACTCTGGAAACCGGCCAACGCGCAAGCTTTCGCCACGCTGATCGAAGGAATGGACCGGTCGCTTGGTCAGATGCTCGACCACTTTGAATCGCTCGGCGTCGCCGAAGAAACGCTTATCCTCTTTCTGGGCGACAACGGATCGGACGCTCCGCTGGGACATCAACATCAAGTCGCCTGCGCTGCCCCGCTGCGTGGCAAGAAGGGAGCGCATTACGAAGGCGGAATGCGGGTTCCCTTTATCGCCGCGTGGGCCAAACCGAACGCTTCCAACGATTTGCAACGGAAATGGAACATTGCAGCCAACACGATTCAGCCACAAGTTGCGTCGGTGGTCGATCTGTTCCCAACCGTCTTGGACGCAACGGGTGTCGCCGCACCGGAAGAACATCCGATCGATGGTTCTTCGCTGCGAAGTTTAATGCAAGGCAAACCCGATCCGCGGCGGAAAGAGCAATTCTTGATGCACTATCCGCATGGACCGCATCGAAGCAACTATTTCAGCACCTGGCGCGATGGCGATTGGAAGGTGATTTACCATGCGTTGCCCGATCAGCCGACGACCGGTGGATTCATTCAGACCGACGCGGGACATTACGAGTTGTTTAACCTGGCCGACGATCCCTTTGAATCGACGAACCTGGCCTCGACAAAACCAGCCGAACTGAAACGAATGATGGCGGGGTTGATCGCTCAATTGGAAGACCATGACGCCGTCTATGCGATTGATGATCAGGGGAACCCGCTCCCACCTGAAATGCCTTGAAGCTTCATCACGAACATCCCTTCCATTCCCTTCCCCATCGGAGAACGATCATGATTAATTGGCAAAGAATCTCTGGTTGGCAAGCGTTGCGCGCCCCCATCGCGTTCACCATGCTGCTGACTTTGAACGCGACGTGTTTCGCGCAGCCGAAGGGCTTCAATTATGACGAAAGCAAGGTGCCGCAATACAAGCTTCCCGATCCGCTGGTCTTTGAAGATGGGCGACCGGTGAAGACGGCTGACGATTGGTCCGCCCGACGTTCCGAGATTCTGCGTCAGTTTGAAAAGTACGTTTACGGCAAATCGCCGGACAAACCCGCGGGGCTTTCGTTTCAGACGATCGAAGAAAGCGATGAAGCTCTGGATGGCAAAGCAATCCGCAAGCAGGTCCGCGTCTTTTTTGACGCCGAGAAGACGGTATCGATGGATGTATTGATCTACCTTCCACGCGAGAAAGTTTTGCAAGCGGGAAAAGTTCCCCTTTTCGTTGGCCTTAATTTTTATGGCAATCACACCGTTCACAGCGATCCGAAGATTTTGCTTTCAGACAGTTGGATGCGTGCGAACTCGGAAAAGGGTGTCGTCGACAACAAGGCGACGGATGCATCTCGCGGCACGTCGGCAAGCCGCTGGGCGATCGATGCGATTCTCGACCGCGGCTACGGGCTGGCGACGATTTACTATGGCGATATCGATCCCGACTTTGACGATGGATTCAAGAATGGCGTTCACGCTTTGTACGGCCAACCGGAAGCAGATCAATGGGGCTCGATCTCCGCGTGGGCATGGGGGCTCAGTCGGGCCATGGATTACTTTGAAACCGATTCGCGGATCAATGCCGACCGCGTTGCCGTGATGGGACACTCGCGTCTAGGCAAGACGTCGTTGTGGGCCGGTGCGTCGGACCCTCGCTTCGCCATCACGATCTCGAACAACTCCGGATGCGGCGGTGCGGCGCTGAGCCGTCGGGCGTTTGGCGAAACCGTGGCGCGGATCAACCAATCGTTTCCGCATTGGTTTTGTGATCATTTTGTGAAGTACAACAATAACGAAGCGGCTTGTCCGGTCGACCAGCACGAATTGATCGCCTTGATCGCGCCCGACCTGTCTATATCGCCAGCGCCCAGGAGGACACCTGGGCCGATCCTCGCGGGGAGTTTCTTTCGGGGTTCCATGCGGCCCCGGTCTATCGCTTGTTGGGAACCGACGGTATCGGCGGTCAAGCGGAGATGCCCGAAGTGGACCAGCCGGTCATGCATACCATCGGGTACCACATCCGTACCGGTAAGCACGACGTGACCGATTTCGATTGGGCCGCCTACCTCGACTTTGCTGACAAACATTGGAAAGATTGATCAATGCGAAGCTATGCAATCATCGGAACCGGAGCGCTCGGCGGCTATTACGGTGGCCTGCTTGCCAGGGCTGGTTTTGATGTGCATTTCTTGCTGCATTCCGATTATCAGCATGTCCACAAGTATGGATTGAAAGTCGATTCCAAGAATGGCGACTTTCATCTTCCGAATGTCAACGCGTACGCCAGTCCGCGCGACCTGCCTGCTTGCGATGTAACGATCCTGGCGCTGAAGACGACGCAAAACCATTTGCTTGCGGAACTGTTGCCGCATGCGACGGGCGAAACCGGCGTCGTCCTGGTTCTGCAAAACGGCATGCACGTCGAAGCCGATACCGTCGCCATCGTGGGGCCCGATCGAGTGCTGGGTGGTTGCTGTTTTCTTTGCAGTAACAAAGTTGGACCAGGACACATTCGGCACCTCGACTACGGGCGCATCGCATTGGGCGAATATCGAGTCGATGGCTCCGCTGGGGGCATCACGCCGCGACTGCGCGAAATTGTTGACGATCTGAACCACGCGAGCATCCCGTCACAAGGCGTCGAGAATTTAATCCAAGTTCGCTGGCAAAAATTGATGTGGAACATCCCATTCAATGGTCTGTCCGTGATTCTGGATGCTTCGACCGCTCAGATCATGGCCGTGCCCGCTTCCGAAGCTTTGGCGGAAACACTCATCCGCGATGTCCGCGACGCCGCGATGCAATGTGGCCAGCGGATTGATGAGTCGTTTGTCGACAAAATGATGAACGACACGCGGAAGATGGTCCCTTATGACAGCAGCATGCGGCTGGACTTCAAACAGGGGCGACCGATGGAGGTCGAAGCGATTTTCGGCAACCCACTGCGCGAGCTTACGAAGCATGGCGGACGCTCGCCTCGCTTGGAAATGTTGTATCAACAACTTCGGTTTATCGATTCCAAACCGACGGAATGATTTCGGCAATGAAGCTTTTTGTTGACTCAGAAATTCCCTTCGGCACGTCGCTCTGAATGCTCCCTTCCCTTTGGCGCTATTTCAATGCGTTCAGCAGGTCACCGAGCGTGCGATGCGATTCGATGGGATGACGCAGGGGAAGATTGGTGACAACCTGATAATGGTTCTTCCTGCCAATCCTTTGGCGAAGGATGAATCCTTCGGCCTCAAGGTCTTGAGTGATCCGTTGGACCGCTCGTTCCGTAATCCCAACTCGCAACGCAACCTCGCGCAGTACCAGATCAGGTTCGTTGTGCAGAACGATCATGACATGCGCATGGTTGGTAAGAAATGTCCATCGATTTGCTGTCTCCGCCGTCGTCATTGCTGCTTTACCTTTGATAGCGTTGGTGGGGGTGCCCGATGGATTGACTTCGTGAAGCGTCCCGGGTGGCCAATATCGTTCCGAGCGACCATGTCGCAAGATCGACTGAAAAACATTCGCGCAAGATAGACGTCGCGTGGCCGAAAATGAGGTGATTCGCTTCATTTAATTCGAAGGCATCAATTCGGACCACGCACGGCATAACATCTGGCGCGTTCATCAATGATATAACATGTTCATTGAGGCAGACATCCCATTCGTGTTTATCAAAACGCACGAATGAACATTCATAAATTCCAAGCAAAGTGTTGCGCGACCATTGACGAAGGTAGCGAAACTAGCCAACGCGGCAATTAAATTGGGAACACGTCCCAGAATTGACTTTCAGTGATATATTAATCCGGTAGTTCCATGCCCTCTTCTTTGCTGACGATTTTCATTTACTGATCCTTTGCACTTGCTTTAAGCTACGTTGCCGCCCCTGTTCCCGAAAAGAAGCGAATGTCAAAATGAGGCGGCGAAGGAGTCAAAGCCTGCTCCGGAACCGAAACCTGAGTTGCGTAAGATCGGTTCGATCGGATATGGCAACACGCCTTTGATTCGAGGGAACAGTGGAAGGTTCCGCGACTTTGGATACCAGAATACCAGTTTGTCGTTCCCGGAAAAGCTGACTAACAAATCGCTTGGAACGGCCCCCAGCGATGCGATTGTGTTGTTTGATGGCGGGAACCTTGACAACTGGGGGCAGGTTGTCCCTGACGATGAAAACAGCGTCTACTTCCCGCAGTGGCGAGTCGAGGCCGGAGCGATGACGATTGTTCCCGAGACAGGCCATTTACGCACACTCGACACTTATGGGGATTGTCAGCTTCATTTGGAATGGGCTGCTCCAGCCGAAATTACCGGTGACAGTCAGCAGCGAGGGGACAGCGGCGTCCTGATGATGGGGCTGTACGAGATACAAATTCTGGATTCGTTCGACAACCGCACCTTCGCCGATGGTCAGGCGGGAGCGATCTACGGACAACATCCGCCTCAAGTGAACGCCTCGCGACGCAGTGGGCAATGGCAGACATTTGACATCGTTTTTGAAGCTCCCCGATTCGCTGGTGACAAACTTGAGAAGCCAGCCTTTATGACGCCGTGATCCTAACGGTGTGCTGGTGTATCACCGGCGAAAGGTGGAAGGACCGGCAGCAGACCGCGATTTACTGGGGTATCAGCCGCATCAACCTGCTGGACCTGTCGTTTTACAAAATCATGGGGTACCAGGTTCGATTTCGCAATATCTGGATTCGACCTTTGTGAAGCCTATTTTACGTCGCGTGGCCGAAAATGAGGTGCCTCGCTTCATTTTTCATGCAGAAGGCATCATTTCGGACCACGCACGGCGTAATATTGAATTAAGCGTTGCAGACGAACAGGTGCAACGGTCGAAATGCCGACAAATAGCAACACAAATTTAAAATTTCGTTGCTGGACATTGTTTGCGAATTATGCGACAATTCACTGCTAGGGACTTACACGCGCCTGGTCTGAAACGACGCAATTACTTGATTTCGAGCGAGTTGACTCCTTTCTGCCCACGTGTCTATAAAACGCCCAAATTCTTGTCTAAGGTATGTGTGAGGAGTCGAAAATACAACGTCGTCAAAGGTCTGGTTTTACATTAATTGAGCTTTTGGTGGTCATGCCATCATCGGTATCTTGATGGGGCTTCTGGTCTGCCATTGCAACGTGCTCGCGAAACCGCACGCAACACAGTGCGCAAACAATGTCCGTCAATTTTGGTCTGGCGGCGATTCAATACGAAATGCGGAAAAGGTGAGTTTCCAAGATATTGCAGGAGTTTTTGGTTCCCACGATCCGGCAGTTCAAGCCCGACCCGTCAATAGTTGTGACGGCATCAATCGGCACCAACTGTTGCGCACAAGAACGGAACTTGGGCGTTTACGTTGTTGGCCCGATCTTGACAATCAGCCAGTTTATGAATTTTGGACAATAGATCATCTCTTTAACGGTGAATGACATTGCTGCCTCGCAGGACGTTTTCGATGGCAACAAGGTGCCCAATATAAGGAGATTTTTCAATGCCCCAGTGACGTGTTCAACGGTAGTGAAGAGTTTGGCAAGAACAGTTACGCAGCCAACGGAACATTTGCGGCAACGTTCCCAGCAAGTGGCGGTCCTGCAAGCCCAACACCTGAAGGACCAAGCAACGGTATCTTCAATAAACCAGGTGATCCAAAGGTGACGATGAGGAACCATTAAGGATGGAAAGCAGCATACCCTGTTATTTTCAGAAAATGTGCAATCTCAACAATGGTATCGAGTCGGTGCTGTAGCGTATCGAACGCCGACGGTCATAACGGGCGAGGTCGTTTCAATAGAAGCGACCGGAATGTTACTCAGGAATTCTTTGGCATTGGGCTGAAAGCCCAGTGCGAAAGATCAATGGTGGCGACATTTACCGAGAGCGAAACGAGGTTGTCGGCCGCGATCATCCAAGATCGTGCCCGTCCAAGTTCGTTACATACCGGTGGCGTGAACGCCGTCTTCGCCGATAACGGTGCGATTTCTTTCCGAAGACATTGACTATCAAGGTTTACCAGCCTGATGACTCCACATGGAAAGCGTTCGGATGTTCCATTTCCTCAGTTCGTCTTGTCGGACGAAGATCTAGCATTTCATCTCAATGAGACCCAGGTGTCCAGCACCTGGGTTTTTGTGCCATGCCATTTTGGGCGAAACAACGCGACTACAATCGAGAGAGCGTAGGTGGGCGAAACCCACCATTTTTGCAATGATTTAGCGGTGGGTCAGCGTGCCTTGACCTAGCCCACTTCAATGCGTTTACCGCGAGTCAACGCGTTGCCGGAGTTCTTGAAATGAAAAGGTCCTGCAATTTCTTGCTCTGCAGCTCATTCCTTTAGTTTCCGCATCCAATGCCACCGGTAAACCAAGCAAGTCTTGAAGTAATTGAATCTTGCCCTCCAATCTTTCCTTCACGTTTTCCTTCAAGCTTGCCTTCGTTTTTGGCAAGTCTTTCAATCGAAGTTATGTACGGCATCTGCTTCTCCGTTTCAATTTGCTTCAAGGTCTCCTTAAATTGTAGCTCCCAGCGGCAACAGCAGTTCCTGTTCATGGTTTTCAATCGGGCTGTAATCGATCCCATGAACATCCGGCAGGCATAATTCGAGGAAGCTATTCAGAGCAGGCATCCAGACTTCCTTCCAAGGAACGTCATATTCAGTCATGCGTGCGGCCCCCGTCCTCAATGATGCTTGCGGAAGTTAGTCAGTACACTGCAAAAGGTCGAGGAACACTAAAATTCCGACCATGCTCGCCCCCGCAGCAGCGACCAGAACCGCAGCGCTGGAAATGTCGAGCGCTTCCCCGATCGCTGGATGGCGTTCCGGGTGGAGCATTTTGACCACGCGTTCGATCGCCGTATTCAACATTTCGCAACTGATCACGATCGTGATCGCAAACAGGATGGCGCACCAATGCCAAAGAGTTGCGTGCAACCACGCTGCGGTCGACAGCACAACCATCATGGCCGGGAGGTGAACCCAGTAACTCGATTCACCTCGAACGGCTAAACGCGTGCCTCGCAAGGCGCAAGCGAACTTATCGATCCAGTGTTTCACGATTATTCCAGCCCTTCCACGCCGGGAGGCGGAATTAACTGGCCGCCCAGTCGACCGAGCTTCCGATTGGGAAGGAACCGCGGCTCGATTCGGAACTGGAATCCGACATTGTCACGCCCTTCGTCGACCGTGATGCCGACCTGGACCAATGCCGACTCGCCGATTCGCGTGATTGCCAGTTGCTGTCCGACATTTCCAACCGCACCCAAATCAAACGTGGTCCCTGCCGACATGATCCACTTTTCATTCAATCGATAGTCGATCGCTCCTTGCAAGACCGTGCTGGTGATGGGTCCTTCGAGTGACAAGATTCCAGCGTAGACATTGCCGACGCCGGGACGACTGGTCAAGATCCCCGCGCTTACCGACCGCAATCCATCCGTGAAGAAATCGAAGTATCCGTCGGACAGGAAGGTCACCCGGTCCCCCGCATGATAGCGGAAGTCGTAGGTGAGCGGCCCGGCGATTTCACCCAAGTTGTCTCGATCGGGATTCGGATACAAGAACAGATCGATATCCAACTGAGCCAGATCGACAATTCGCTCGCGTCCGGGCAGGCCGCGTTTGGTTTGCCAACGTTGATGAACGCCCAAGCGGCCCTGCATCAAATCGTCCGCGACCTCGATGCTTGGGGTGGTCACATTGCGTTGCAGTCCCAGACGGAGGGCGTAGAAGCGGGGATCGAACGCCTGAGGAAGGTTTGCCTGTGGGATTAATCCGAACGTATTGAAATAGAAACGACGACGAAACTGTTCCTGGGCGTTGTCGTCCAATTCATCGTACAATAGCAACTCGGTAAAGTCTTCGTCAGCTTCGGCGAAAAAGAACTCACTCTGAAAATCAACCTTGTGAGCAAGCCCCTGAATGTTCAGCAAGCTGCTTTGCACTTCCGGCATCAGACGCCACATTGGCAGCGAGTTGCGAATTCCAACTTGTCCCAACAATCGCGTCAATTCTTGTCCGTCGATCGCCTCGCCCCAGTAGGCTGCTTCGCCCGAAACGAATGGAACCGATTTCATCGGTCCCAGTTCCAGAGGCAACGCAAGCTCCTGGCGCGATGCGGCTCGCAGTCCTTCGCGTTCGACTTCGTACGGAAACAAAACGAACTTGGCGGCATCGGTTGGATCGGATGGAACCTCGTCCACTTCCAGCTTGGAATACGCAACCGTTGTACGAGCCGACCACGTAAAGATATCGCCGAGTAACCGCGTCCCAAGCAGATAGTGATCCAATCGCGGCAACTCGTTGGTGTCGGTATAAAAATCGTTGGCTCGAACGTGGGCTGAAAAGTCAAACAATTGATTGCCGTAATACTTCCGCAACCGTCCCCCGGTCGTGTGATCTTTGTCGCTGTCCCACTCCCGCTCCAGATACTGCTCCAGGAAGTTGCGATCCGAAAGCAAGCCGAGTTCCAGCGACGCTTCCCAGTCGTTGGGAAGGTAATGTCGATGCCGCAATAACGCCCGTCCTCGGAACTCCTCCGGCGGAACGAGGTTACGTCGGTCGCTGCCCAACGTGTCCAGCCCGGTATCGTAGATGCCCCAGACATCCGCAAATCCTTTCACCGGTCCAGGGATGCCCAGAAACTCCGGCACGGCATAACGGAACTGGGTTCCGCCCGCTGGCCCGCGTTCGCTCAGATAGTCCGTCGAGATCGTCCATTCGGTTCCTGGAGGCGGGCTGTCGATACCGAAGATTTGATACGCGTCAAAATCGAGGAAGACCTGCGAACCAAAGATGCTGTCGTTCTTCAGTTTGGCTCCCGTCAAGAAATAGCTCGGGTTTTGAAGGTTTGTCGCGAATACTGGCCAGTACAAGACGGGAAAACCACTCACATACACGAAGTTGTTTCGGCTGGTCGCTTGCATTTGGCGATCCACGACGACCGGTGCTCCCGTGTACGGATCGATCGCCGTTGTCGTTTCATCGGTGAAACGCACCTGATTGCTCTGCAACCAGTAGGCGGGAGTTCCCAACCGGCTAGTCGTCACTGCCGCTCCGGTTGCGATGAAGTCCCCCCTGCCGATCTGCTGTGTACATCCGCCTTCAGGCGTACCAGTCCGTCGTATTGCGGGTGATCGCGATGATTTCCGCGTCGATGACAACGCCATACTGACGCGCGATGTTGTAGTACATTCGCTTGGCGTAGATGATCCGTTCCCCCTTGTCGGAAAACGATATCCCCTTCCAGATACAACTCCCAAACGTCGATGTCGGATGCACCCTGAGTGCCACCGAAGATTTCCAGACTGCGCAGCAAGGGACCCAGGCGACGACGCGATCAGCCGAGATCGTGACCGCTCCCAAATCAATCAGTTCACCCGTTCCGGTTGAGCGGCTGACGTCGCGAATGGTTACCGTGACGCCCTGACTGGCGACAACCACCGTTTCGCCGATCTCAGGTCGGTCCAGCGTTCGGATTTGAGTTGGTGTGGTGCCACCTCGCGAAGAGATCTCGGCTTGCCTCGCTCCGATCATGAATCTCAGACCTCCGGAACCGAACGATTCCTGCTGTGTCGGTGGCGGGTTGCCACTGACCATCGGCTGCGTTTGCGGAACGCTTTGACCGAGCGGTGGGTTCTGATTCAGCGGTGGGTTTTGATTCGGAACGCCTTGGCTCAAAGGCAAGCTTTGGTTCGGCGAAGGATTCGGCGGCGGCAATTCAAACTGAACACGCTGGATCGGCAGTTGATCCCCTGCTGCGTGCGCCTGCTTCATCCGTTCCAAGATGGCGGGCTTGAATTCAGGTGGACCCTTGTGATCGTGCGTCGTGATGTCCAGCGGCAACCGCGAGTAGTACCTTCCCAGCCATGTCCGATCGCGCAGCCTTTGCTCACCAAGGTTGAATCCGAACTGAACTTCAACGCCATCTTCCAGGTAAGCAATCACCTTGGTCGGCTCTTCCGAATCGGAGGGCTGATCGACCCACAGCATCATTTGGTCGCCAGTGGCTTGGCGACCGTTCTGAACAATGAGACAATTTCCGCGAAAATGGAGGACCTCGTACTCCCCTTCCTTCCAACGGGAAAGCTCATCACCTTGAATGGTGATTCGATCTTCCGGATCAACGGGGGGCAATACGATCGTGTCGGCAAGGGTTCGGTCGCGATCAGGCTTGCCGCAAGCAGCGCGCACGCCAATCGAAACGCCGTTTGAATTGAAATCAAACGGTGCGATTGATCGCGCCAGTGCGCTCGCGTTTGGTCGGCCTGCGTCCCCAAATTCAAAAGCTGCCCGGTTCCCAATGGTTTTGCCACCTGCAACACAATGCGGGTGGATGTCTTGATATTCGCGCGAAGTATAGGAATTGCGATGCGACAGCCACAACATCAAACCAGCAACTTAGCGGCAAGGGAATGCATCACATTTGCTGCCGTAAGCGTATTGCTATCGCGGCGCAATGGGAGGAATCTTGCGATCCATGACGAACCTGAAAGGGCTATCAATACTGCAAAATGCTGATTAGTTGCTGTCATGGAGGTGGCGGACAAGCTTCAAATCAAATGGAAGCCAATCGACGAACACACGGAAAGATTCGTCGTCTTCAAGTGACAATGGTTTGATTGGCAAATAATGCAATTGAATGATTCAGTTAAAGAGGCCGCGTACGTCACGCTCCAACTTTGTCGGGTATCAACGCAAACCGTCGCCGGCTTCACTTACGCACTTCCCGAATCAACACATTATGGCGTGCAATGTGCAGCAACGCCGCGTTTGGCCTCAAGTTCGCGCCCTGACCACGCACCATACAAGAAAGGCTCAGTCGGGGAACAATCCAGTCGGCGAATCGGACAGAAACATATTCTTCAGATCAATCCGATGCGACTGTCGCCTTGCCATGTTCGCTTCGTATGGGAGATTCAAAGAAACGCCCTCGACTTCGGCGATTTCGCTGGACAATTCAATTACTTCAAAAAATTGATTTTGAAGACGTTGCGTTCGTAGCGTCACATCGACTCACGCTTCTTTTCTGACGAATTGTACTGCATCTGCCATTGGCGCATCCGAATTGATTCCTGAGAGCCATCTTGGTCCGCCAGTTCAATTGAGCAACAAAGACGATGTCAAAATGCTTCGTCAAGCGATCCACTGTTGAATGGTTAAAACGAGCTTCCCTCCCCTGGTTTAGCCGTCAGATCGACAAAGTCGCATGATGTGCGTTGCGTTTATGGTGACGCACCGATCGTCCCAGAACGGCTTTGGCATCGTCTTCCGTCAGACCGATACCGTTGTATTCCACCACGATGGTCGGTCTAGAATTCGCCGTACGAGCCAACACTTCGACGCGGATCGCCGAACGGCTGTTTGCGATGCCGATCGGTTGAGGGGATGGTGAACAGAGCTATAACGCGTTTGGAGTTATTTGATTCGAGCTACTTCGGCGGGGAGCCTGAAAAGGCATTGGTCGCGATGTCGAGGTGCTTGGCTTGGTACGATGCAGCCCAATCCAGCGAACGGTTCGCCGCTTGTTTGGCGATTCAAATGCGTGGTGCAACCGGTTCTGAGTTTCATTCGGTTTCGCGTGAACAGTTGGCTCGGCTGTCTGATGATTTCAAGCGACGACTCCTTTATATCGGTTGGCACCCGAGTGAATATTACAGCCTGGGGATGACGCGTCGAAATGGGGGACCAAGTCAGCGCCATTGCCGACTGGCGAAAGTTTCGACATTCCGTTCGTTATACACGTCATGATTGCCAGGGTGCAAATGTAAGCAAAAATTGAATTGCTGTGCCGCTCCGGCCGCACCGACAAAAGCGATGTTGCTTGCCGAACTTCTGCTGTCGGGACAAATCTCTTGCCAAACCCTTTCATCTATTCACGCGACCATGTTGATACCGCTGCTGCCCGAAGGGCGATTCCAAGAGGCAAAGCAAATGCACGATGGTACGTATAACGAAGTGCTGCAAGAAATGGCGACGACGTCGGAATATAACGGATGGCACCAAACACGCGTCGTCACATTTGCTTCGCCGCGATTATGGATAGGTTCGACGAAGGCATCCGTTTGGTCGAACGCGGACTCAAACGCATTGTTGACTGCGGATTTCCGTATCGCAAATTCTTGTTCTATCTCTCGACGAGTATCTTGCTTCGGAAAATGGATGTTCGCAATCTAGGAACCTGCCGACTGTGTTTGCCCGACAGTCACGAACTGTCGTCCATCAGCAGTTACTCAATCGCCGAACTCGCGAAGTGGTTCTTGGATGAGAAAGCGAACTGCTTGCCAAGCTGTTCGATGCTCGCAACGGCAACGAATATTGTTATCGAACCATTCGGAGTCGCGCCTAAAGTTGATTTCGTGACCTGACGAATGGGTTGCACATGGGAACGTTTGAAGTCATGCGACGATAAGATTGGTTTCTTCCGGTTGGGTGTCCAAGGTGAAATCGAATTCGGCTTGATTCAAGCCGAGAGTTTCGGCAAAAGCTCCTGTTAGGCTCATGTACTGAAGCACCAGAATCCGGGTGACAGCGGCGGTATCAAAGTCTGGTTCAGCAACAACGGTCAGAACGCCGTTCAATCATTCCGCTATTCGTGCGAACTCGTGGTAAATCTGGGTCGGTAGCACCATTGACGCACTTGTTGAAAATTCGACAGCGGCGATAGTTCCAGTGCAATTCCGATCAACTGTAAGTTGGCGTACTTTCAAAAGCAGCTGATCGTTAAATGTAAGCACGCCGCTTCCTTGCAGCGACAGCGTCAGACCCGTCGCCAGATTCGTATCGAGTCGAATCGAACATCCCCACCGGAAAAGCCGGGGATACTTGTGCTCCCGAGTCGATGGCGAGGCTTGGCGAGACAACCATGGACGTTGATCCTTGATCGGGTTGCATTTGCAACTGCGAGGCATCATAAAATTCTATCGAACCCGTCCCGAGCAAATTGCCTTGTAGCAGGAGGGTGGCGTTTTCATCGTATCGTCGAATTCACTTGAGTTTCACCGTTGAGAATGAGATTCCCACAACGCGTAAATCAGCGTTCAACGTGACGGCCGAAAGCGATCCAACGAGAGCATCAACCCCAAATTCGCCGCTTCCCTGAATCGTTCCCCCGACGATTGATGAGAACGAACGCATCGACTTCGGATGCAGCGGGTTTTCAGATCGATGACCGTGCCGATGTTGCTCAGCGTGCCCGAGAGCGAAACATCGCCACCGCTTTTTGTGATCGATTTGCTTTCAAAGTTCCGCCAGCGTAAAGTTGCCTTGCAGCTCCGTCGGTGATGGACAGCGTGATTGGCCCAGTCGACATCCATGTGGGCAGGATCGTTGCCTGGACCAATCCTCCGGTAGCATTGAAGGCGCTTAGTACCACGCCAGTCGCTGAACTGAACGGTGCTTTCGTCCGATGAGATCGATCCGCCAATCACCCAGTTTTCAAACAGTTTCAGACTGCTGTTGCCAGTCATCACGACTGTCCCGGTGATGTGCCCGTTGCCTCGCATCGTGAGCGAGCCCCGCGTTGCCCCAACGGTTGCATTGCCAATCGATGACCAGTCGCCTGCCAGTGTCCATTGCGAACCATTGGCATCAACCGGAAACAACAGATTGTAGTCACCGTCGATCGACACGAACGCGCCCTGCGGCACTGGTCAACGAATCGACGCACATCGCCGCTGTAGATTCAGAACACCGAACGATCCACCGGCAACATGCACAGACGACAACCCACCCGTCAGTTTCAAAGCGGAAAACTGACCAGCATTCTGCCGTCACAAGCTGCGTGAAATCGCATCGCGAAGGTTGAGGTTGTCGTTTGTTGTTACTGGACCTTCGGAACAATGAACAACCGTACCCGCCGCACATCGTGCGAAAAGAAAGTTCGTTTATCGACGACGACGGGAACAGGCTGTGACGTTCCCCTTCAACACGTGCCGTGAGACTACTGGCGGTCGTATCGAACACCAACGTTTGTCCAGTAACCCGAGCATCCGCCGCGAACGTCACATGAGACTTCGTCCTGAATTCACTCAGCAGGTTCAATTCATCTTCGATTCGCAAAGCGCCATCCACGGAGGCATCCAATACAGCATTGTCCCAGAGTCGTTGCTGAATTGGACGTGTTGCGCAGCGAGAATCGTTAACAGCTTGGATCGTCAGATTTCGGAATGTTCCCGATTCGCTATACCAGTGGGCTTTGCTGTCATCGAGTCAGTACGCCGTTGTTGCCGTTGATCTCTCCAAAGATGTGGATGTCCGAGTCGTTGGGCGTTAGCAAATCGAACACGGCGAGATCCGGAGATCGTTCCATGAAGATCTACACGATGTGGTGCGAGTTCGATCGTGCCCGAATTGACGATGGATGCCGAACCGCCTTGTACACCAACACGAGTCGAAGGGGTGAACTTGCAATGGTGCCTTCATTGCTGAGCAACCAGAGATTGAAATCACCGTGTCCCCTCGTTTGAAAACTCCCCTTGTTCACAAACGATCCCAGCAGATTCAGCCCACTGTTGGCGGACGCGAAATGGTGAGTTGACCGCTGGTCAGGGTTCCATGGTTCTCGATTGTGGAATGTTCGTCCGCCCAAAACGTCAGCGACCTGACTTCGATCGTCAATGCAACGTCAATCGTCAATTGTCCCTGCTTCGTCAAATCCAGTTCGGATCGACGAATTCCATTAGCCATTGCCGCCAACAATCTTGCCACTCCCCCCGAGTGTTTGATTTCCATTAAACGCAAGTGTTGCATCTGCAAAGGCTTGGTTTTCGCCCCAGACGAGTATTCCGTCGACGATAAGGCCATTGTTCACGTTGATTTCGGCACTTTCCACGGCGATGACGCGCGTGCTGATACGCACGTTGTCCATGTTCACTGTTCCATCGACATAGACAGGCGTTTCCAACGGGTCACCGATCAGATTGGCATTGGTCAACGTTCCGCCAAGCAGCGTCAATCGTCCGCTCACATCCAAATCACCATCGACACGCAACTGGCCGCCAAAGAATCGCAGATCTCCAATGACGGTCAGATTCCGGACATGAAACGTCAGGCTGGTTATGAAGCTCCCCAGCGTCATCGCTCCGCTAGGAGACAAATCGACAAGAACATCGTCGGTTGCCGTTGGAACTCGCCCCAGGTCCCAGTTGCTCGCCGTATTCCAATCGCTCGACGCACCGCCCGTCCAGCAGATCGTCGATGCTTGCTGCTCGAGATGCAGCTTGAACGTCCGCAGACACTGCGTTGCCCGGAAGCGATCCTGCAAACGATCCCTGCGATTTTTAGTGACCACTGGGCGGGGGCGAAGTTCATGGCGAATTGAATTCGGAACTTGACGGTGTCTAGCGAAAACTCGAGACTTTGAATCGACGGAGCCTCAGGTCCGCCGTCGCTACTGAAATTTGAACATCAGCGATTTGAAGAAGCTCCGGCTGGATCGGTTCATCGAATCGCAGAAGTGATGTTGTCCGTCGGTCGACGCGTTCGCGACGCATCGGCAGGCGAGGCGACTAATCAAGTTCGGCGCATCTCAATTGTATCGGCAACGATCTCGACTGACGTGCGACCCGACGCTTTTAACCCCGCCATGTCTTCGACGATCAGGCTCAATCGAGAGTGTTTCGTCCCCCAATTGCTCCAACAGCGGCACCGTCGTTGAACTCTAGCGGCAGAACATTGTCGAACGCCACCTCCCTGGCCGTCGATCAAGAGCGTGGCCGATCGAATTTGCAGATCATCAGGCCTCAAAGGCAAGACATACGTTTCGCCCTCGACAACCCTGAACGCCACTCTTCGTGTCGTCCTGGTCTAGCGAATCAAACGCGGTCGTCAGCACAGGGGTGGACTGATCGTCAGGGGGCCCTGATAGTTGATGATTGTTAATCCCGCGTCTCGATCGGCGATGAACGCAATGCCGTACCAATCTCCAAAGTTTGGAATCGGTCAGCGTCGAAGAACGACCTGGCGTGTCGATTTCCGAATTCCACTTCGCCGACAACGTTGTTCTGAATTGGATTGAAGATCGCAAAATTATATGAGTTCGGATTTCGAAAGGTGAAGTAAACGATTGCCGGCGTAACACTTGATCCATTTGGAATCACGTCCCACAAATCTAAGATCTCCAGGAGCGGACGAAAGGCGACGGTCAGGATTTGCAGGGTCGGAAAGATCGACCACGGTCAAGCCTCCTCCTTGAAGCCACAGGTAAGCTTGTTGGTTGGCGATCCGAAGTCGATGCAGTGTGCTGCGTGTCGGATGCTGGATTGTCCGCAACAGCCAGATTCAGAAAGCACGCCCTCCGCAAAGTCAGCGGACCAAAATTGTCCACCCACGAAGATAGTGAGTCGCCCTTGCGAATAAGCGGCGGTCTCAAGTTCCTTTGTAGAAAAAACTTAGGGCCAGCATAGCGATCTATAATCTCTCCACTGGCCGCATCCAGCACCGTAACCAGATCAAACGCGACGCTGATAAGATAGGTATCCGCAGTGAGGATTCGCAGCGATGGAAGGGAGAGTCGCTTGATGGGCCTGAATCACAAATGGATTACTCACGTCGAGCAGAACAACCGCTTTTTGATTGGCGTTGTTCACGGCAAGAACACCCGTATGATCGTTGAAGGCTAATTCCGTGGCGTTCCAATCAATGGCACGCTTGCCAACAGCACGGGCAGTCCGGTTGCCGACATCGACAATTTCAAGCGTCGACACCGTTGTCGTCACGAACGCCAGATCACGCTCACCAACGCGGCCCAAAACCATTCGATCCGCTTGTCCCTGGCAGATCCAAATTCGCGATCACGCCGATGCGGTTGATTTCGCCTCGAATGGATCGCCGCGATGCGACTTCCGCCCCGTCGATCGCTCCGTCCCCATCGGTGTCTGCATTCGTGGGGCTGGTACGATCACGTCCTCAACGACATCCGGCAGTCGATCGTGATCCGCATCCGCAGCACCCGCCAAAAACGACAGCGGCGGAGTGCTGAGAATGTAAGGCCGCCCGGTTCGGTGGTCGTCCCTTCCTCACCGAGTACAACGCGGTCGATGGGTCGTAGATCGTCAGTGTATATGGCGTAAACGGATCGACGACGGGAAGATCGAATAGGCCATCGCTGTTGCTGCGACCACGAAACGTATTGTCCCCGACCGACAGTTTGTAATATGCATCGGTGTACGTTCGGCTCAGATAGGCGACGCGACTGATGCCGCCAGAGTAAAACGTATCGACGGCACGCCATGACTACCGCCAAGGCCAGCGGCGGAACGCGACCTCCGATATCGGAAAGGATTTCATCGGTGTGTTGAAGCAAGTCCTGATACGGCACGTCTGGGTCGGACGGAAAATCGTTGTTTGCAATTGCCGCCGCCAGCAAATCCATCTCTCATCACAAGACGTTTGCAGAGGATTGTCGACAAAGGCTTGATCAGCGATTCAACTCGACTCGAAATGCATCCAGCCTTCGCTGCAGGTCGCCGGTGTCTGGATTAAGGCCACAGAGTTCATTGAATGCAATGGATCGCTCCAGTTCGGCAATGACATCGGCAAACGCACCGGCGGCTTGGTTCGCATCAAGCAACGGATCGTTTGCGAACACCGTATCATATAGATCAACCAGACCTGTTTTCTCGTCCAATGCGATATTCATCGCATCGACGTATGTCAGAACCCAGCGGCAATCTGGGCTCGCTGCATCTCCAGCAACTGATCAAAAGCTTCGACCGCGTCGAGTACTTCGCTGACTGCTTCCAAGTTGGTCTCAACTTCGTGCAGCCGATCGGTCGCCAGAGCTACTTTATGAACAATGTTCGTCGTGACAACACAACGGGGAGGAGAATCTTGAGGACACATGGAAACCGTCCCTGTTCAATAATGCGAGTCCCTGACCGAACGTCATGCCGAACCAGGCGCGATGACGCGAACCGGGATCGGAGACGATAGCGTTGCCGTCGGGTGAAACGGTGGCGGTGCCGACGACATTCCATACGCCAGCGTCATGATCAAATGATCGAAGAAATGTCTTCTCGCCGGGGGAAGATTCGAGACATTTGGAAACGAAACGGGTGCCGGCGTGTCAAAATTCGTTGCCCCGATCGCTTGGATCGAAACGACAGCGGCCAATCGGATTCTCCCGGTCGCGGTGCCGGCAAGCGGTCCGGCAGGGCCAGCAATCGTGGCCATGGTAACGGAAGTTCCGTCCGGGTTGAACGCGTTGCCCGGCGAAATCGAAACGGACATCTCGTCGAACAGGGACGGTGGAAAGGTCTGGGAACATCTCGGTTAACCGAGACAGTCCGTCGGGGCCGAAGCCCACCGAGTCGCTTCGGTTTCGCTCAACGGTTGGACATCCGAAATCGCCATCGGAGGCAGAAAGATATCGAACGTTTCACCATGATGATTAATTTGGACAACTTCGCCCGCCACTGAATGGAACGGCTTGCCGACCGATGGATACTGATAACCACTGGGCGCAGTAGTCGCCGTCATGCCACCGTTGATGTGAACGAAGAATTCCGGCAGCTTTTTGGCACGTCGATCAAATCCGAAACGCCCGCTGGCATCGGTGACGGCGGTGACGGACGAATCCATCGATCCGAATGGTTGCACCTTCAATGGGCTGCTGAGTGAACGAATCTTTGACGTATCCGAACAGACCAGTGCCGGCAACGCGCTGAAGCGGCAATGTGGAATAACGCATGGCCAACATGCCGCCGATTTCACCGTCACCATCAGCGTCCAACGGTTTCCCACCCAGTGTGTTGATCCAGAGTCATGTGCACCCGCACCTCAACGATACTAGCGGGGCAGAACCCGACGGGGAAAGATGGTTATTCTGTCTCGCAAGGTTGAAAGCCGAACGTCAACCGCAATCGGCCCACCGGCCGCCAAAACCTCAATGGGTTCGCAGGGTCGGAACCGACGGCGTGGTGGCCTCCAGGTTAATGATGATCTCTCGATCAACGCTCGCCAACTGATCGCCCAGCCGCTGGCGACGTGTTGGAAATGCCGGTATTTCCTTCGACAATAAACACCAACGTTTCCAACGCCGGTCTGTTTCCCGCCGCGTCCGTCAATTGACCAGCGTTAACTCGTATCGCCCTGGTTCGAGTTGCTCATCGATTCGGATCGATAGCATGCCATCGTTCCGCTCAACGAACAAAGTCGCCGCATTCCATGATTGATCCAGCGCCGGGACGATACAACGTTGTCTGGTTTAGAGCTTCGTCAAGATTCACAAGATCGTCGGCATCTCGTACCGGAACGCGAATCGTGGTCATCGAAGCAGCAATATCAATCTCCGCCGGACCGATAATCAGTGGTGCGACCCGGTCCAGCAAGTATGTGAACTCAGGTGTCGATAGAAGCTGGCCATCAACCGGAATAATCCAACCGAACACGATGCATGCCATCGACGATCCGCGACCCAAGATCTTTCTCGAGTTGGGACACGTAATACTTAAATCGACCATTGACCAACAATGTCTTGAGATCGCGATCAACAACGAGAACATCGTTCAGCACGAGGTGGATGCTGTCGATCCGCGACGCGTTTCTGGAAGCAATTTCAAGCGAACTTGTCCGAGCGTGGGATGGCCTCCCGGCAAATTCCAAAGGTGATTGTTCGGCAGCGTCGAAGCGCAGCGTGACAAAAGGCTCGTCGCGGAACAGTGAATTTAGAACGATCAAGGCATCGATCGGTGCAATGGTTTCGTTGCCATTGGTGTCGTAGAACCGTGCGTTGGTCTCCTGTACGGGAGGGCCACTTCCATAGCGTCCCAAGTAGTTTAGGACGAGCAAAGCATCCAACGGGCTAACCGAAAGGTCGTTGTTAACGTCGGTTGGAAGGATTGGATTTTGCCACAAGGGCGCGAGCATCCGCCTGTCTTCCAACTGCTCAAATCGAAGTTTATCGGGACGGTGTCGATTAGCCATGCGAACGTTAAAACTTGACGGTGGTGCATGAAAATAAGCGAAGTCGTGAAAGCCGATCGTCGCTAGAGACCTGCAATGTTAGATAACCTGAACGATTTGAATCAGATATGTTGCGAAAGATGATCGTGCGCGAGATTCAATTATTCTCCGGCGGACAAACGAGCAAAACCCCAGATTTGCACAGCAAATGTTTTTTTTGCCTCCACCTCGCCAGCTCATCGCGTCTGAATTGGTTCAACGTTCGCTGTCCGCGATGGGGCAGTACGATAATGGTTCAACTTGATTTGACGCTTGCCTGATTGGGTCAGAGGCATTTACAATAAAGATGTCCGTAGGCTGATCTGTTTGCCCTTGCCGAACGGTTTCGCCCCCTCCCTTCGTTTCCCGTGTCACGCGTGGGGCCACAAATGGCGCGTTTGCATCGGGAAGATGCGAAGCACCTCATTTCCGCCCACGTGACGCTAACAAACGATTCGATTTGATCAATCGCTTGCCTGCCCGCCTTTAACCCTTCCTTCGTTGAGACGCGATGTCATTTGTTTCCCGTCGTCGCATTGTGCGATCCTCTCTCGATTGGCTTTTGCCGTGCTGCGTGTTGTTCCTCGTCGATGTATCCATCGCCGATGACGAACAGTCGCGGATCGCTCATGGCGCGAAGCTGTATGCCGCGCAATGCGCTTCGTGCCACGGAAAGTTGGGCGAAGGAGTCGCGAGCAAGTACGAAGAGCCTTTGTATGGTGATCTGTCGTTGGCCGACCTGGCGAACGTCATTCACAAGACGATGCCTGATGAAGAACCGCAAGCATGCGTGGACGATGATGCTGAAGCGGTCGCGCGGTTCATGATCGACACGTTTTACACCGCCGAAGCACGCGCGAAGAACCAGCCGCCGCGAATTGCTTTGTCTCGATTAACGATCGAGCAGTTCAACAACACCGTCACCGATTTGGTCAGCAATGTTGACCGCGTTGCGTTACCAAAGGGTGAAAGGGGGCTGAAGGGGCAGTACTTCAACGACCGTCGCACGAAGTCCGACAAACGGGTGATCGAACGTGTCGATCCGAAGATCGATTATGAGTTCGGTGAGGGAAGTCCCGACGAGAAGATCAAGCCCGAAGAATTTTCGATGATTTGGACGGGAAGTGTGATTGCTGAGGAAACGGGGGTCTACGAGTTCACGGTCATTACCGGCAATGGGATCAAGCTGTATGTGAACGATGATCGCCGGATGTTGATCGATGGCTGGGTCAGCTCGGGCGGCCAAAGTCGCGAACTGACCGAATCGCTGTTTCTGCTCGGCGGACGTTCCTATCGCATCAAGCTCGAATTTTTCAAGCATCGTGACAAGACGGCGTCGGTGCAACTGCTTTGGAAGCCGCCTCGTCGGCCACGCGAGGTGATCCCGGCGCGCCATCTGCGAGCGGATTACTCGCAGGAGTTGTATGTCTCAACGACGGTATTGCCCCCCGATGACGCCAGCTTTGGCTTTCCACGTGGAACCGCTGTATCCAAGTCATGGGACGAAGCAACGACGTATGCGGCGCTTGACGCGGCCGCCTATGTCGCTGACCGGATTGACCGGTTGGCGGGAACGAAGGGAGAGGCGAAGGATCGTCGCGAGAAAGCGATGAAATATTGCGAAGCATTCGCGACGCGGGCATTCGCGCATCCATTGAGCGATGCGGAACGGGACCGATTGATTGTTGCTTCATTCAAAGATGTCGAGGTTGAAGAAGGGGTGAAGCGTTCCGTTTTGCTGACGCTGAAATCACCTTTCTTTCTTTACCCGCATTTGTCCGCTGATGCGCCGGACGGATACGACGTCGCGTCTCGGATTTCGTTTTCGCTGTGGGATTCCTTGCCGGATCGTCGATTGATCGCCAATGCGAAGAGTGGTCAATTGCTGAAGCCCGACACCGTCCGCCGAGAGGTGCAAGCTTGTCTGGACGATACGCGAACCCGAACCAAGTTGCGTGGCTTTTTTCGGCAATGGCTGGCGCTGGATCGAGCGGAGGAGATGTCGAAAGATACCGAGCTGTATCCGCATTTCTCGCCCGAATTGGTTTCCGATTTGCGACTTTCTCTGGACCTCTTTTTAGAAGATGTTTTCTGGGGTGACACGCCCGATTATCGTCGCTTGCTGCTATCGGACACGATGTACGTCAACCACCGGATCGCGGACTTCTATCAGTTCGACGACTTCAAGGCGGAGACCGATGCGGACAAGGGAGATCATGATTTTGTTTCCATTTCGTTGAAGGGTCAGCCTCGGGCGGGCGTCATAACGCATCCGCTGGTGTTGGCGGCGCTCGCGTATCACAAGGAAACATCGCCGATTCACCGGGGCGTTTTTGTAACACGAAATTTACTTGGGCGTGTCCTAAACCCTCCGCCAATCGCCACGGTTTTCGAGGATGCGAAGTTTGATCCGCATTTGACGATGCGCGAGAAAGTTTCGGAATTGACCAAGTCCTCGCAGTGTCAGGGTTGCCATCACATCATTAATCCGCTCGGCTTCAGCTTGGAAAACTTTGACGCGGTCGGCCAGTTTCGATTGCGGGAAAAGGAACGCAAAATCGAAGCGGTTGCCGACTACAAATCGGTTTCGGGAAAGGTTATTCGCTTGGAGGGTGCGCGGGATCTGGCGTTGCACGCCGCGGAAAGCGAGATTGCCCAGAAAGGATTTATTCGTCAGTTGTTTGAACACTTGATCAAGCAACCGCCAGCCGCCTACGGCGCGACAACGTTGAACACGCTGCATGATCGGTTTGTCAAGAACAACTTTAACGTCCGCGAGTTGATGGTCGATATCGTTACGGTCGCATCGATTCAACCTTGACCGAACCGACCTCGCCTTGCGTACTGGTTTCATAATCTCTCACCTTGGATAAACGAAAACGATGAGTCACTACCTTCTAGGTCGACGCGAACTGCTACGAAAGTTGGGCGTTTCGGCTGCTGCGTTGCCATTCGTTTCCAATCTTCCCAGCATCGCCGGTGCCGCGTCCGCGTCGCAACGCAAACAGCGACTGGTCGTAATGTTCAGCCCAAATGGGACGATTCCCGATGAGTTCTGGCCAGACGAAGAGGGATCGGATTTTTCGCTCAAGCGGATTCTTGCTCCGCTGCAGCCCTATAAGGATCGCCTGCTGACATTACACGGCATTTGCAACAAGGTGCGCGGCGATGGTGACAGTCACATGCGTGGCATGAGTTGCCTGTTGACCGGAACGCACTTGTTTCCGGGAAATATTCAAGGCGGTTCGCATACACCGGCTGGATGGGCCAGCGGAATTTCGATCGATCAAGAACTGAAGAACTTCCTGCAAAGCAATCCGCAAACTCAAACGCGTTTCGGGGAACTTTTGTTCGGAGTCAACGTGGGTCAACGCGCTGATCCTTGGACACGTCTCAGCTATGCCGGGCCAAATAAGCCGGTCGCCCCGATTGAAGACCCGTATCTGATGTTCGAGAAGATGTACGGACGCATTGAGGACCAGGAAACGCTGAAGAGTGTTCTCGATGACGTTCAAGAGGATCTGCGCCGCGTACGCCAGTTGGTCAGCAGCGAGGATCGTCGCTTGCTCGATGAACACGAATCGTTTGTTCGCGAGATGGAAAAGGAATTGCAATCCGGACAACAACAGGCGTATACCGTTCCGATCCCTGAACTGGAAGCCGGGGTCGCTAATGAGAATGACAATGCGCCCAAGCTGGCTCGAATGCAGATGGATCTGTTGGTCAACGGTTTGGCGAACGATATGAATCGCGTGGCGGTTCTGCAGTACACCAAGAGCGTTGGCGGCGCGAGGATGAACTGGCTGGGCATCGACGAAGGGCATCACGCCCTGTCGCATGAACCCGATGACAATAAGGACGCAAAAGAAAAGCTTGTCAAAATCAACACTTGGTTCTGCGAACAATTGGTCTATCTGGCGAAGCGGTTGGAAGAAACGCCGGAACCAGGCGGACAGGGATCGCTGCTGGACAACACGACGATTGTCTGGACAAACGAATTAGGCAAAGGGAATTCGCATACGCTGAACAACATTCCGTTTGTGTTGCTCGGTGGCGGGCTGAACTTCAAGATGGGGCGATCGCTGAAGTACAATGCACAAAATCACAATCGCTTGCTGATGTCCATCGCTGCCGGGATGGGACACGAATTGAAGACGTTCGGTGATCCCAATTTGTGCGGTGACGGTCTACTAACCGATTTGGGATAGAGCAGCTGGCTGTTCGAGCGAACAGCCAGCATTCCATGAGCCGGAAGATAGCCTCTTCCGGCGGTCGTTGTTTGCGATACGTCAATGATTGACGGACGGTTGCTTAGAATCCCTTGAAAGGATGCTCGACGTCCTTTTGCGCCAACATTTCTTGTGCGGACGGCTTGTTGCCCATTGCATTGGCAATCGCCATCTTGGTCGCACTGTAGTTGTAGTCGTAGATCTTCTTGTTGTCTTCAGCCTCAGGGTGAATGAAGACACCGCAAACGCAAACCAGATTTTCAGCTTGGTCTGCTGGAATGACGCCGTCACCGACCGAATCCGCAACCGCCTTGGCAACCGCAGCCTGGGCGGGTCCAAACATTTGGACGGCTTGCTTCATCCCTTTGATGGTAACTTTCGTGATCATCACGGTTGCGGGCTTCACCGCAACGTTGGGCGCCAACACGGCCAACAGATTGGTGTGTCCTTCGCTTTGCGTCGACAAGGCGTTTGCAAATGCAACGCCGACTGGTGAGTCTTTGGTGCCGATCATCAAATCGATGTGAGCGATTTCGTTGCCGTCGCCGTCAAGTGCTTCGCCGATGTAAAATTGCATTTGGTTCTTCTCCAGCCAACAGTGGTTTGAAAATTCCACAAAACTGCGGAACATGTGGGTTGATCAGCCAAAGCGGTTGGCCGAACAAAAGCCTTTGCATTCGTTCGATAATTGTACCGCCAAGCTCAGTGTGAACCGAAAAGTTACCAGAGTCGACAGCCTATGCAAATCCCCAACCGCGACGAATTAACGATTATCGGGGCATCGGCGCGGGCAGCCGTCGAATCCGCCGTTCGCGGAGGTTTTGCTTGCCACGCCATCGACCGCTTCGGAGACCAAGACCTGTTGCGTGCCTCTGAATCCTGGGTTCCACTAGAGACTCGGCTTAGCGATCCGGCAGACGATGCGATTATTTCAAGCTTGCCGAACACTTCATCGCGAGGTGTCATTTTACTGGGTGGGCTGGAACGCAACCTTAAAGCGACCTTTGAATTTTTGTCGGGCCATTCCATTCTTGGTGCTTCGCTGGACCAGTACCAGCATTTGCGGGAACGTCGTACCCTTGATCGCCTAGCGACACGAGCAAACTTGCTTCGTCCGGCGCAACGCGAAACCGTCCCCGCCAATCCAAGGGGCTGGCTGTTCAAGGCGAATCATTCAACAGGTGGAATGGGCGTTCTACATGCAACGGATGCCCGTCGGTCCGGCGCGAAAGATGGCTGGTTCGAGCAGCAGATCTTCGGTCGCAGTTTCGGTGCCAGCTTTCTTTCTTCTAGGGGGAATGTCGCGTTGATTGGGGTGGCCGCGTCCCTGCGAAGTGGTCGAAGCCCAAGGCCGTTTCAATATCTGGGATCGATTGGACCGATCGCACTTCCCGAAATGTGTCGTGAACGACTGCTATCCTTCGCTCGGCAGGTTGTCGCGGAAACGGATTTACTTGGTTTGTTTGGAATCGATATTGTGATCGACGCTCGAAACCAGGTGTGGGTTCTAGAAATCAATCCGCGTTGGACCGCTTCGATGGAGTTGCTTGAACCCTCGCCAGCGCCGGATCGCGTGTCCCTTATTCGCCAGCATGTCGAAGCGTGCTTCGGTCGAACGATTGACACTCAACCTCCTGCGGGAGGCGTCCGAGGAAAACGCATTCTTTACGCAACGTCCAGATGTCCATTCGATCGCATCGACTTGGAACAAAGATTGCCGCAGGGAATTCGGATCGCGGACATTCCGGCTGACGCGACCGTGATCGACGCCGGACAGCCGATTTGCACGTTGCTTGCAAACGGCGACGCGCCCCGCGAAGTTGCTTCGCGACTGGCGGGTTACCGAGGCTGAACGGCTCGAGCAAGAAACCTGGGAAAAAATTGTGATCTTTGGTCGTTTTGTAATCACAATTTGCGTGAGGTCTTCATGTGCATAGGGTATGCTTGACTCGGGACCAAACGGCACGATCGCTCACATTTCCCGTGAGTCGCACCAGTCACCAAGAATCATTCCCCCGGTTGCATGTTCCAGCCAAAACCGCTTCACCTTAACCTCGACAATCCGCTGGTTGTTGTCCACGACGAATTGCAGCCTTGTCCTTACATTCAGGGTCGCGATGCCCGCATGCCTTTGCAGTGGCCCGTTGGCTCGATGACACCCGAGTTGATCGATCGCTGTTTGGCCCAGGGGTATCGTCGCAGCGGTCCTTTCCTCTATCGAACACGCTGCCCGAAATGTCAGGCATGCGAACCGACGCGCATCGAAGTCAGCCGCTTTCGTTGGACACGATCATTCCGTCGCGTGTTGCAGCGTGGTGATCGCGATTTGCGGATGCAAGTCAGTATCCCGAAGGTCGATGAAACACGGATCGCGCTGTTCAATAAGCACCGCAATGAACGCAACCTGGGGCTTTCCGAACGAATGGTCGATCGTCAAGAATATACGGGATTTCTGGTCGATACGGTGTGCGATACGCGGGAGTTGTCCTTTTGGAAGGAGGAACAGCCGGTCGCGATCGCGACGACCGACTTCGGTGTTGAGAGCATGTCGTTGGTCTACTGTTTCTTTGACACCGCCTTTGATCGCTACAGCCCCGGCACCTATTCGATCTTAAAGCATTTGGAATTGGCGACGGAGACCGGACGCAAGTTCGTGTATCTGGGAATGTATGTCGCCAGCAATTCGCACCTGAGATACAAAGCACGTTTCTTGCCGCAAGAACGATTGAGAAACGAAGTCTGGGAGACTTTTGACGCGTGAACGATCTTCAAGCCTGGGAGAGGTGCTTGACGCCGATCACGGAATCATCGCGACCGCTCTTCAATTCAAATCCCCGGCTGCGCAACAGTCGAAGCATTCGATGATTGCTTTGTGTCGTATCGGCGATGATTTTTGAGACTCCCCATTGTCGGCAGATATTCAGACTGTGATCGGTCAGGGCGCTGCCAAGCCCTGTTCCTTGATACGCATCGATCACGAGGACCGCGTATTCCGCGGACTGACAATCAACATCGCCAATCAATCTGCAAACTCCAATCATTCGTTCGCCCGATTCGGAAGCCTCCATCGCCACCATCGCCAGTTCTCGATCGTAGTCGATAAAGCAGAAGCGGCTTGCCATTTCGTGCGTCGCTTCGGCGAAGGTGCAACGAAAGCGAAACCACAGCGTCTCGGGTGAACAACTTTTCAACATCGCTTTCCATGTCGGTTCATCTTCGGGACGAATGGGTCGCAACAACACCTGTCGACCATTCTTCAGCACGACCGTCGTTTCGTATTCGTCCGGATACGGACGAATGGCCAGATGGCTGAAACGCCGCTGAGGCTTCTCCTGAGCGTCGTGATTCAAGGTGATGCGCGCATCCAGCGCCACGCACCCGCGAGACGAAACGAGCAGCGGATTGATATCGAGTTGATCGATTCGCGGGCAGTCGGCAATCATTTGCGATGTTCGCAGGATGACTTCGACCAACGAATCGAGATCGACGGCGTGGCGTTGACGATAACCGCTCAACAGCGGCCAAATCTTCAACGTTTCGATCATGCGTCGTGCTATTTGATGGTTCAGCGGCGGCAATTCAAACACGACGTCGTGCAACACTTCCGCCGCAATGCCACCGGCTCCCAGCATGAGCACAGGCCCAAAGACCGGATCGCGGACCGCACCGAGAATCAGTTCGTGCGAGCCGACCGTGTCGATCATCGGCTGCACCGTCACGCCGGTAATGATCGCGTCGGGCAAATGCTGTCGGGCCGAACGTAGCAATCCCTCATAGGCTGATCTGACTTCCTGTTCCGTCCTCAGGTGCAAGGCCACACCACCAACGTCGGTCTTGTGACTGATCTGCGGGGACAGGACTTTCAGAACCACGGGATAGCGAAGTTGCTCCGCGCAAGCCACCGCTTCGTCCGCACTTCCGGCGCGTAGTGTTTCCGCGACCGGGATGCCGTAAGCCGAAAGGATTCGCTTGGACGCATCCTCGGCGAGTGTCGCCGAATGATCTCGGACCGAATCGTTGATCGTTTGTTGAACAATCGCCGGGCTACTGTCGGTGCGAACGTCGAAGACACTGGGAGTTTCGTGCAGCACTTCCTGATTGCGACGATAGCGCATCAAGTACTCGAATGCTCGGATGCCGTGTTCGGGGGACGGAAATGTGGGAATGCCCGCGTCATTGAACAGGCGAATTCCCTCGACCACGCTCTCGCCACCCATCCAGATCGCCAGCACCAACTTTCGCGACTGCCGACACCGCTGGATCGCTTGCCTTGCCGTCTCCGTCGGATCGGTCATCGCTTGAGGGGTCAGGATCAGCAACACCGCGTCAATTTGAGGATCCCGCAATGTGATCGCCAACGCTTCCGAATAGCGATCAGGCGGGGCGTCTCCCAGAACATCAATCGGATTCGCATGCGACCACTGTGTCGGCAGGACCTGATTTAACTGATCGACTGTCGTTTGCGAAAGCGTCGCCAACGTTCCGCGAACGCTCAGCAAAGCGTCGACCGCCATGATGCCTGGTCCGCCCGCGTTGGTCAGAACCGCCAGTCGCGACCCGCTCGGCAAAATGCCTCGCGAAAGGATCTCCGCGCAATCGACCAATTCATCCAGTTCGTTGACACGCACGATACCCGCGCGACGAAAAGCGGCATCGTAAACTTCGTCGACTCCGGCCAGCGCTCCGGTATGCGACGCCGCGGCGGCGGCCGACTGCTTAAACCGCCCCGACTTGTACGCGACGATCGGCTTGTTATTGCAAAACGCACGCGCGGCGGACATGAATGACCGCGATTCTTCGATCGATTCCACGTACAAGACAATCGCATCGGTATACGGATCGACCGACAGATAATCAATCAGGTCCGCGATCGTGACGTTCAAAGCGTTACCGATCGATATGAAGTGCGAGAAGCCGACCGATTCGGTGATCGCCCAGTCAAGCAAACTGGTGCATAACGCGCCCGATTGCGATATCATCGCGATCCGACCACTTGGTGGCATGCCGGCGGCAAAGCTGGCGTTGAGCTTGTGATGCGTTGAAATAATTCCCAGACAATTCGGCCCGATCAGCCGTACACTCGGATTGACTCGCAGTACGTCACGCAGTTGCTGCTCCAGCTTCCGCCCTTCGGCTCCCGTCTCTCGGAAGCCCGCCGACAGGACGATCACACCGTGAATGTTCGCGTCGGCGCACTGCTGCACCAATCCAGGGATCGTTTCCGCCGGGGTGCATAGGATGGCCAAATCGATCGGGCCGTCAACCGCTCCGATCGAGGAGTAGACCTCGCAATCGAGGGTTCGCTTTTGTTGCGGATGAACCGTTACGACGCGTCCTTCATATCCGTCGCGTTTCAAATTCGCGACAACGATTCCGCCAATGTTTCCCTCTCGGTCGCTGGCACCGACGACAACAATCGACTCGGGGCGGAAGATTCTGTTCAAATGAAACGTTGACACGCGAAAGGTTCCCCCACGATCTGAAAGTCAAACACAGGCTTTTCAAGCATGATTCATTTAACGGCAAGCCGGAGACACTTGCGATGTATCACGTTTCGGACGACTGCGGCTGGCCGTCAAACGAAGAAACATCGACACGGGTGCTTACAGCTTCAGCATAAGGAATCCGTGGTCGCATTGCCTAGAGCGACGACGTCGTAGAACCAACTGAAATTCATTGTCGCAAGATCACATCAATCGTGTTCGTGATGGATGGGGGTTGCGTGGTCAGGAATGAGTCGGTTCGCTTCATACAACGCGATGGCACTTTTCGGACCACGCACGGTATAGAGGCTTGCTTGAATCCGGGCTGGCGTGGTGGCGGCAAAGCTTTACATCAATAATGAACGCGGTTGATGTTATCTTGCGGCAATATGTATCAGTTGATCTTGCGACGTGGTCGCTCTAGGATATTGGGCGTATCTGAAATGAATTCACGGAGTCTTCATGATTACTGAACTGGAATCGATGCTAGGAACGGTGCATCAGGGCGATTGCATCGCTGGAATGAAGGAATTGCCTTCGCAGTCGATTCACCTCGCCTTTGCCGACCCGCCGTTCAACATCGGGTATCGGTACGACGAGTACGACGACAAGTTGGAATCGGAACACTATCTCCACTGGTCGTCCCAATGGATCGGCGAAGTTTATCGCGTGCTCGACAACGCCGGAGCCTTTTGGCTGGCCATCGGTGACGAATATGCGGCGGAACTGAAGATCGAAGCCCAGAAGATCGGGTTTCACATGCGCAGTTGGGTCGTGTGGTATTACACATTCGGCGTTCACTGTCGCGCAAAGTTTACGCGTTCGCACGCCCATCTGTTCCATTTTGTGAAAGACCCAAAAAACTTCACCTTTCATTTCGACGCGGTTGCGGTTCCGTCGGCACGCCAATTGGTTTATGGCGACAAACGAGCAAATCCCAGCGGTCGGATGCCGGACGACACCTGGATTCTGCGGCCTCAAGATTGCGCCGACAATTTCACCCCCAACGAAGATTCCTGGTACTTTCCTCGCGTAGCCGGTACGTTCAAGGAACGAGCCGGTTTTCACGGCTGTCAAATGCCCGAACAATTGCTCGGACGGATCATCAAGTCATGTTCGAATGCCGGCGATGTCGTTCTCGATCCGTTCGGGGGAAGCTGCACAACCCTGACCGTTGCAAAGAAGGAAGGACGAAGCTTCATCGGTTTTGAATTGTCCAAAGAGTATGTCAAGTTGGGCATCGAGCGGATTAAAAAGGCGAACGTTGGCGACGCGTTGGAAGGATCGCCTGAACCCAACGCAAGTGCTCCCGCGACGTTTTCCTCGGCAGCGCGACGAGGCAAGAACGCTCCGCCGGATCTGATCGGGTTTCGAAATCAACCCCTTTTGTTTTCGGAATTGGAACAGCAGCATGATCGCTTGCTGGAAGCATTCATGGATGTCCATCGAGGCTATTCGATCGACCGCGTTGTCGCTGACCCGATCTTGAATGAAGACTTTCAGAATCGCTGCAATCGGCTGCGGATCGACGGAACACCGGTCGAACGCAATCGGCACTTGTTCCACCTACGCAAATCGGGCCAACTCAAGCAGGCTGGCGTCACCGCCGAAAAACCAACCGCGATCGACTGGATCGAGATCGATCCCATGTTGTATGCCGTCGAGATTGCCTGGCGTCGCATGACGGAACTCTATGCGGACATTACGCTGGACGAATTGCTGTGCGATCCACGGTTGGCCCTTCAATTCGATCAACTGGCCGACATCCCCAACGCTGGCTTTACGCCACTGCAATACCGTTGGACGGCGTTGAAATTGAGAGATCAGATTGCCACGGCTCGCAAGAAGTCCGTAAAACATCCCATCGATCCATGGAAGAAGAACGAAGCTACTCCGCTGACGACGCTCGATCTTGAGCAGCTACCCGCACAGCCGGGGATTTACATCATTGAGTTCAGCAGTCACGTGCTCTATGCAGGCGAAACATGCAATCTGCGGCGGCGATTGTCGTTGCAATTAAGCAACCCCTCTCGCGATGCTTGGCCAGCGGACCGTCAAACCGCCGACCGACTTCGTGTTTCGATCCGAACGATTGACACGGTTGACGATGCGCGGTTGGCCCGACAATGCGCAATGTGCATCGACCTCACGCCGGAATGGAATTTCAACGACCTGTTTCGCGCTCCCGCCGCAAGCGATGGGAAATGACGGACTTAAACGTCGCATGGTCAGAAATGAGGTGATTCGCTTCATTCAACGATCATTCCATTCAAGGACCACCAGCACGGGACAATGATCCGACGCCATCGGTTCGTCGATCACACGCGATTCGATCAGCTTCAATCCGTCCCCTCGATAGAAGACGTAATCGATTCGTGAAGTCGGTTGATGCGAAGGGGCCGTCGGCGATCGGGCGGCATCGATCGCATTGGTCCAACGCGATTGCAAGATCCTCAGCGGTTCGGAGTCGGGGACGGCGTTGATGTCGCCCGCCAAAACCGTCGGCAGCTTGTCTTCGGCGAAATACTCGTTGATGGCGTCAGCCTGCTTCGTGCGATCTTCGGCAAGGTTGTGCTGGAAGTGGGTGCTGATGAACCGCAGAGGTTTCCCGCTGGGCGTTTGCACAACGACGGAGATAGCACCTCTCGGATAGGTCTGCAAATCCGCTGTCGCGTCGGTATACGGAAGGGGCTGAATATGAACATCATCGATCGGAAACCGGCTCAGCACGGCGTTGCCATACAGCCCGCCTTGATAATGTTGTGTCGGTCCATAACGAACCGATAGACCGGTCAGTTTTCCAAGCTGTTGCGCCTGATGAACTCGGCCGGAACGCTCAACCATGACGTCGACTTCCTGCAAAGCGACCAAATCGGGCTTGGCCTCGACGATCACCCGCGCGAGGCGTTCCAAATCGTACGCTCCGTCATTTCCTTGGCCGTAGTGAATGTTGTAAGTGAGCACACGCAACGTTTGCGTTTCACCCGATGCCGAGGATGTGGCCAAGGCTGCGACCCCGAGTAAAAGGATGCGGAACACGCACGGTAAAATTCGCTGCAACATGATTCAACCTCTTGATCTACTGAAATTCACCTTCACACGCGACAAACTCAATTCGCACCGGCCCTTCAGTCGATGACTAGTCAGTCGCTTCCCATTGCCGCAATGCGGCGGCGACAAACTGCTCGATCCTTTGGGGGTCTTTGACTCCCTTCTCCCGTTCGGTCCCACCGGCGACATCGACTGCTTTCGCGCCACTTTCACAAATCGCCGTCGCCACGTTTTGCGGGTCGAGCCCTCCGGCAAGGATCCAGTCGACGTGAGACGTTTGCGCCCCCCAGCGTCGGATTCCACGCCAATCCAAACGTTTCCCCGAGCCGCCGAAGGCGAAGCCGCCGTCGGCATCGAGCAACAATCGAACGCCGATATCCCCCATGGCCGCACCATCGCTTCGATCTGACGTTCGTTCAGCGACGTGGTTGGCAAGCGAATCGCGCGAATCACCCGATGACCGTTGTGAACAAGTTGCTCCGCCAAACGTAGCGATTCGTCGCCATGAAGCTGAATCCAATCAAGGCCCACGTTGTCGGCAACCCGCATCAACCGATCGACGGATTCGTTGACGAAGACTCCAGCGACCTGAATCGGTCGTTTTTCAATCGCCCAATCCGCGACGACCTCCGGATCGACATATCGCGGGCTGGGGGGATAAAAATTGAATCCGATGCAGTCCGCTCCGGCACGCTCCGCAGCGGTCACATCTTCGATTTTTCGGACACCACAAATCTTGATGCGAAACAATCGACGATCCCCTACGGCGTGCTGAACAACACGCAGATCGGCGACGGCACCATCACCGAATGCTGGGAATACGTCAGTTCGCCCGTCTCTTGATCAATGGAAAACACCGCCGCTGTGTTGCTGTCACGACCAGCCGCGATCAGCCATTTGCCGGTCGGATCGATATTGAAATTGCGAGGGATGCTGCCGCGAACCGGTTCATTCTCGACGTGTGTCAGCTTGCCGTCATCGGCGTTAACACTGAAGACCGTAATCGTGTCGTGACCTCGGTTGGCCGCGAACACGAACTTGCCCGATGAATGCACCCGGATTTCAGACGCACTATTGGTCACTTCCTTCGCCTTCTCTTCTTCGGAGATGGTCGCAATGGTCTGAACTTCCTCCATCTTCCCCGCTTCGGCGTCGTAGTCGAAAACCGTTACCGTGAGTGCAAGCTCGTTGAGAACGTAGATGTGTTTGCCATCGGGGGAGAACTTCATGTGTCGCGGTCCAGAACCGGGAGGCAGGGTTCCATAGCCATGTTCGACCAGCTTCATGTCCGTTAAATCAAGCTTCCAGATCACGACTTTGTCCATTCCAAGATCGGGAACAAACGCGAACTTCCCGTCCGGCGATGTTCCCACCCAGTGCGCGTGTGGCTTGTCTTGACGTCCCTTCACGACTTCCGATCCGCCGGAGTGCTTTTGCAAATCGGACCGAGCCTTAATGCCGCCTTTTTCATCCAGTTCAAACATCGCGGTCGACCCGCCACCGTATTGAGCCGAAAGCAAGATCTTGCCGGCTTGATCCGTTGACAAATGGGCCGCGCCACCGTCGCCGATAGCCGCCGCATTGATCATCTCCAATGTCTTTTTGCCGTCCTCCTCCTTGATCGACAACGCGGCCAACAAGTCTTCGTCGTCGATGTTGCCTGTGCTGTAAAGCACCTCGCCATTGGGATGAAGCGCCAAGAAGCCGGGATTGTTGATGCCGAAGACAAGTTCGGGCGTGGTCAGCTTTCCCTTTTCGGCATCAAACGTCGCGTGATAGACACCTTTGCTGAGCCCATTCTTCGGCGTGGTGGTTCCGAACCAAACATCGAACGTTTCGGCAATTCCAGAATCGGTCATGATTGTTAACATCGCCAGCATGACGAAAACGTCGCGCAATCGCATGAGGTGGATACTCCAAGGTACAGGTGGGGACTTAAAGGTGGGAATGAACGTCTTCGGTCGTCATGACTCGGCTTTCCGTTCCCGACCAGTATATACCGCGCGTGCGTCTGAAATGACACAATTGCATCAAATAAAGCGAATCACCGCGTTTCTGTCCATGCCAAGCACAAACATTAAACGTCGCATGGTCAGAAATGAGGTGATTCGCATCATAAAACGCGAAGGCATCATTTCGGACCACGCACGGTATAACAGACGCTGACCAAGAATCATTCCCAACGGTCTTCGGGCACGATCGGCTTGCCCTCCCAAATCCATTGATCCCCTTCTTTCCAGAGCACTCGGTGGGCGCTGCCTGGAGCCAATGGGGCGCTTTCAGCGGGAGCCAATGCGGCCAGTTCCTGCTTGATTGACTTATAAGCGGGATCATCCGCCAGGTTCTTCCATTCGTTCGGATCGGACTTCATGTCATAAAGTTCTTCCGACCCGTCCGCATAGACAATGTATCGCCATCGCTCGGTTCGCACTCCGTGGTTGCCCGGGTTATGCGTTGTGATCGCCGGCCAGGGGCGCGGGGCACTTGCATCGCGCAACTGTGGCTTCAAGCTGTGCCCCTCCAAATCCTGTTTAGGCGGCAGGCCACACAATTCAACCAACGTTGGATAAATATCAAGCAGTTCCACCGGCTGATCGCAATTCGCATTCTCCGCGACGCCAGGTCCGGCAAAGATCAGCGGTACGCGCGCTGAACGATCCCAAAGACTGTTCTTTCCCGAGATCGCTTTTTCACCCAGGTGCCAACCGTGATCCGACCACAGGACGACAACGGTGTTATCGGCGAAGGAACTTGCATTCAAAGCATCCAAGACGCGACCGACCTGACTGTCGACGAAACTGACACTGGCCAGGTATGCTTGAACAAGCGGTCCAAGCTGATTCGACTCGCGCAACCAGCTCAAGCGTGGCTCGGGAAGTGTCCAATGGATGTTCCACGAAAAGGCGGGCGTATCGTCTCGGTCCCCGTCGAGAATCGGTGGCAACTTCAGCGACGCCATCGGGTACAAATCAAACCATTTCTGCGTGGCATAGCAGGGAACATGAGGCAGGAAAAAACCAACCGCCATGAAAAACGGTTCCTCCTTGGGCATCGCTTCCAACTGCTCGGTCGCCCAGCTCGCAATCACCCAGTCTCCTTTGTCCTCGTCTCGATGAGGGAAGGTGCCCCAGTCGACAAGCGGATGATTACCCATCGGTGTTTCGACAAGCTTCTGTTTAGGCCGGGCACCGACTTGCGAGCGTGGGCCCCAGACATCGAACTCGGTTTGCTGTTGCTTGCCACGCCCATTGTTGCCGTGATAGATTTTGCCCGCCGTGTACGTCTTGTAACCGGCCTGCATAAAGTACTGCGGCATGGCGACCAGATCTTTCAGTTCCTCGACGTTGCGAAACCAGGGCGCCAAACCATAGATACCGGTCGTGCTAGGACGCATCCCCGTCATCAAACTTGTTCGCGACGGATTGCATAGCGGGCTTTGACAGTGCGCGTTTTGAAAAGTCGTTCCCCGCGCGGCAAGGGCATCCATGGCGGGAGTCTTCACCTGAGGATGCCCCTTCAGCGGACCCACCCAATCGTTCAGATCATCGATAGCGATCATCAAAACGTTGGGACGTGATTGTTCTTTTTGCGCCGATGCATCATTGGCGTTCTGCTGCGCCTGGACATCGGAAGCATTCGCAATAACCGCGGCCGACAGAAACAGTATCGGCAAAACATTGATCTTTATTTTGAAAGGCATTAGGAGCTCATTGCGTCTTCGAGGACATCCTCCGCCACATAGATGGGCAAAGGAGGATTGAAAGTGACCGCCACGGCGATCGCATCGGATGGGCGAGAGTCGATTTCAATGATCTCGCCATCTTTTTTTAACCTTAATTGAGCGAAATAAG
The DNA here is from genome assembly GCA_041399105.1 of Pirellulaceae bacterium. GTDB lineage: Bacteria > Planctomycetota > Planctomycetia > Pirellulales > Pirellulaceae > Rosistilla. Next base: position 257,788 of record JAWKTL010000004.1, read on the forward strand.
TGTGCTCGCGCAACTCGCTGATCACCACGCTATCGACTTCGGCACCGAGTGCTTCGGCCACGTTGACCACCAGATCGTGCGTCAAGGGACGAGGCGGCTTGTATTCTTCCTTGACACGACGATCGATGTTGGTCGCTTCAAAAATTCCGATCAGGATCGGGAACTGCCGTTCGCCATCGACTTCCTGCAAATAAATCACTTGGTTGTCGCTGATCTCACTGATGATGATTCGGGCCAATTGCATCTGCACAGGCATATCGTGACTCGATATTGATAAGGTTATACGATTGATCTTCTCTTGTATTGTAACCGCTGACGCCGCATCTGGGCATACGTACCATCGTCGGCCCATCGCAAAGAGCCGTCGTTCAAGACATCGTTTCCCGAGCTTGTTCCGATCGCGGAAGATGCAGCCGAAAGCGAGTTCCCGCGCCAGGCGTGCTTTCCAATACGATCCGCCCCCCATGTTCCTGCATGATTTTCTGGCTTACGGGCAGGCCTAGACCGGTGCCGCGGGCTCCCTTCTTCGACTCGAACAGCGAAAAGATTTTGTCCAAGTCGTCCGGTTCGATCCCTGGTCCATTGTCGGTGATATCAATGAAGAAACCATCGTCTGCAAGATAGGATGTCGCGATGCCGACGCAGGGTGGGGGGAGCTCCGCCGTCGCATTCTCTTCATTGCGAACCCGATGGATTTCGACGGCATCAATCGCATTGGTGACAATGTTCAGGATAGCGCGATGCATTGCGTCGGCGTCGAAACAGGCGGTCGGAAGTGTTGGATCAAGGTTGACTGAAAGCTCGCATCCGGCTTCATCGGCACGCGTTTGCATCAGTTCGGCGACGTCGGCCACCGTCGCATTCAAGTCGCCATCAACCAATTCGGGCTCCCGTTCCTTGCTGAAGGTCAACATGTCGAGCACCAGATTCGATATCTTCTCCTGATTCTTGTCGACCATTGCCCAGCCCTTGCGTACCGCTTCGTTGTCGTCCAATTGCAAACCCGTTTCAATCAGATAACTTCCGCCACGAATGCCCTGCAGGATGTTTTTGATGTGATGCGAAAGCGTGGCGATCGTCTGCCCGATCGCCGCCAATCGTTCGCTTTGCAGCATCGAAGAATAGTAGAAGGTATCTTCGATCGCCAATGCCGCTTGATGGCCGATCGCGGTCATCAACTTTAAATGTTCGTCCACAAAGCGACCTTGCTGATTGGATTCCACCAATTGACCCGATTGCGTATAGGTGTCGACATACATCGCACCGACGACATCATATCGACCCTGCAGCGGCACACAGATCGCTTCACGAATTCCCTGCTGAACAATCGACTGGCCGCTGTCCCATCGCATGTCTCCCCTGGCGTCGCTGGTGCGAACCCCTTCATTGTTATCGATCACATAGTCAAGAATTGTACGGCTGATTGCAATCCGATCTTTGATCGGCCCCTCGCTGCGATCACATCGCGCTGCGGGGCGAAGCTGCTTTGTCTCGGGGTCGGCCAGCATGATGCAGCCTCGATCCGCCTCAACCCAATCAAAAACCAACCGCAATATCCGATCGAGCAACTGCGGAATATCCAGGGTTCGCCCCACGGCAAGCGCCGTGTGATACATCACCTCCACACGCGCATCCACCTGAACCCGCGAAGACTCCTCGTCTCCCTGACCGCCCGCAATGCGCGACAGCGAGGAAACAATACGCGATCCTTCTTGTTGACGCGATTGTTGGATGATGTCGACACCGTGCTGACCTTCCATCGTCGAAGGCTCGCCCGCACCGGTAAAGATCATCATCGTTCCGCCGACCTGCAGTCGGTCGCCACTCTTAAGCACACAGCGCGAGATCGCGTTGCCGTTGACCGTCGTCCCGTTGCTGCTGCCCAAATCCATGACCTCGAAGTTGTTCCCCTCGCTGAAAACTTGGGCGTGCCTTCGAGAAACCTCTGAATCGATCAGTTGGATATCATTTCCCGCGTCGCGTCCAATCGTGTAACGCGATTTGTCCAACGAAAAATGCTTTCCTTGGTCTCGACCGCGAATGACGAACAACGAAGCCATGTTTGAAGCAGAATCTATTGCAGACGGTTGAAAGAAGGGGTGACGTCACGTCGCTATCTTAATCAATGCCTGCGGCTTTGAACATCAGCACCGGTGACAGCAAGCAACAATCGGTTAGAATGAAGATCGCAGGCATACGGCATTCGAGCTTGCTTTCCTTGAACGATTAAGAAAAAGTGGTGAGCGAACCTATTCAACAACAACCGGCATCCGAGACCCCTACGTCTGGTAAACAACGCAGTTTGCAATTGGCGATCGCGGCGGCCCGCGTGGCGATCGAGAATCGCGGCAGCGACGTCATGATCATCGACGTCTCCGAACAGACCGTTCTGTTCGATTACTTTGTCCTTGCCACGGGAACAAGCCGTCGTCAATTGCACGCTATCAGCGAAGAGATCGATGACGTGCTCGAAAAACAACTCAACGACAACCGGCTGAGTATCGAAGGCTATCAGGAAAGCCGCTGGATCGTCCTCGATTACGGCTCGATCGTCATTCATTTGTTCGATCAAGAAACTCGGCAATACTACGACCTTGAATCGCTCTGGGCCGATGGCAAGCAACTCGACCTGAACGAACTCGGCTTGGACGTTCGATAGAGCGTATCGCCATGACCCGTCGTCGATCGGATGGGTTGATCCAGTTCGGCTTGGAAGTGCTGCTTGTCTGTGGCACGTATCTCCGTATTGACCGCGATTGATGTTAACTTGCGTCAAGGTCGTTCCCTTAACGTTTCGGCGAAGTCTCTCTGAGGAGATAAAAGATGAAACATCACCTGAACAATTTCGTCATCGTTCTAATGATGCTGCTTGCTGGGACGTCGCTCCTTGCGCAAGAGGCTTCATCACCACAATCTGCTCGGGAACTCCGGTTGGCGGAGTTCCTGAAACGAAATCCCGAAAGTGATGCCGATAAAGATGGAAAGCTGACACTGGACGAGTTCAAAGTTTTTCAACAAAGGCGTCGATCAAACGATGCAGCTCAAGACCGTGGTGAAGACCGGCAGCGTCGTCGGGTTGACGAACAAAAAGGGAATCGATTTGCGGCGTCGCATGCTGATGTTCCCTACGGCACACACGAGAAGCAGCGATTCGATATCTGGCTGGTGCCGGAATCCACGAAACCCACGCCGCTGGTGGTTTTCATTCACGGTGGCGGCTTCCGTGGTGGAGATAAGTCCGGAATTTCCGCGGGACAGATCAAGAAGTTTCTTGATGCTGGGGTCGCGTTCGCCTCGATCAATTATCGTCTTTCGGACAGCGGACCGTATCCGATCATGATGCATGACGCCGCGCGTTGCTTGCAAACCATTCGCCATCGAGCGAAGGAATGGCATCTCGACCCAAAACGGATCGCTTGCTTTGGTGGGTCGGCTGGAGCGGGCATTAGCTTATGGCTGGCGTTTCACGACGATTTAGCTGATTCGACGAGCGACGATCCGATCGCCCGTCAATCGACACGCATTCTTGCGGCTGGCACGATGAATGGCCAATCGACTTACGACATGCACACTGACCGGGAATGGTTCAATGTGCCCGACCTGCCGATCCACAACGCCTTGCCGTCGTTCTATGGCATTGCGGGAGAATCTGACATTGAAAAAGACAGCGTAAGAAAATTGATGAAGGATGCCTCGCCGATAACCCATCTTTCAAGAGACGATCAAGCAAGCGTCTACATGATGTTTGGCCGTCCGAATACCAAGGTTACGAAATCAACTTCCCAAGGCGAATGGGTACACCACGTGTTGCTTGGGCTCAAGCTCCAAGAAGCGATGAAGCCCTTGGGGCTGGAGTGCTACGTCACCGCTCCAGGGATTCCCGCCGAGAACCATCCCTACGGCTCGCTGGAAGAATTTCTTATCAGCAAAGTTCAAGCCGCGCCGACGAATCGGTAAATCACTGTCGGACGAGGCTTTGGGCCACGTTCAAACTTGTCAATTACTTTCAGGACGGGGCTAATCGGAACTACGGTTTCGTCGACTCAGCCTGAGTCTCGGGCTCGCTCTGTTCGTTGGGGAATTCAAAGCGGCTGACTTCTTCGCCCGTGACCGTGTGATGGCGGATGACGAGAACCGAGTCATCTTCGCTCTTCCTGCTTTTCAATTCGCCTGACAGAAAACCTCCTTTGACTCGTAAGAAGCGATGTGTTGGTCGTTCGTCCCCCGCTTTCCAGCCGAGTTCATGCTTCTCGCTTCCAGGTCCGCACCCGAATTCCCAAAGGTTGGTCGTCTCATCAACCGACGCATACTGCCAGTGTCGATCGCCGCAGGTAACAATCACGCCGGGAATCTTGGAGATCACGTCACGGATCTCGTCCCCCTCGAAGGCGAAGATCGCGTTGGCATGATTGTCTTTCTTGTTTGCTCGATCAGGACCGACAATGGGCGTGGGACTGCAAATCAGCTTGAACTTGGCGTCGGATTTCCGCAGTGTCTCGAACAGCCACTCCTTTTGCTGTTTCCCCAAGATCGTTTTCTCGGGGCCATCGGGCATCGAGTTGGGGCTCCGGTAATCACGACCTTCCAAGACCCAGATTTCCAAATCGCGGCCCCAGCGAATGTTCTTGTATCGCGGATCGCGTGAGGGAAATTGTTCCTCGTTAAAAAGCCGCACCCCCTCTTCAAACGTGACCGCGCCGTACCGCTGTCCCGGCCAACAGTCGTTGGCCAACGTATCATGATCGTCTTTAATAAAGTATGTCGTGGTCCGACTGTAAAAATCTCGGTTGTTGGGAAGCGAGAAAATTCTGCCCCATTTGAATCGCATCAACGACTTGGTCATCGCCCAGGGATCGGGCTTGTCGTAGTATTCGATGTCGCCCGCGTGAACGATGAAACTTGGGGAGAGTTTGCTCATCGCCGGATAGATCTTGTGACCATTCATCCCATCATCGCGTCGAATGAAGTCATGGCAGGTTGTGATACAGAACTTCAATGACTCCGCGTCGTCCGTCGCGGGAGCTGTCTGAAAAGACCCACAGGCAACCGCCGATGGTTCGCCATCAAGCGTTTGTGCTTCCACGATGGTCACGTACCGAGCATTGGGTTTTAAATCGTTCAATCGCCATTGCGCTATGAAGTCATCGTCGGCGGAGGTTGTGAACCAATCGGTTTGTTTCATCTTGTTGCGTTGGGAACCGTAATAGTACGACAACCGTACTTTGCCCGACGCGCCGGGGCACGCTCCCAACATATCGTCCAACGTTGCCCCATCGGGCAATTGTGCGTTAAGCAATACCCGCGAATCGGTTTGCTTTGCAAGTTCGGCCGCTTGCTTGTTGCTGATGGAAATGAACGCTTTCCCGTCAACGGCCATTTCGGGATTTCGCGTCGTGCGAGTCCAAATGACGATACTGTTTTGATCCGCCCAGCCGTTGCGAGTACCATTCGCCAAGAATGGTCCGCTTCGTGGCGGCGCGACCACTTCAGGTGCCTCGTGGGGAACGAATTCAAAGTCCTTGTAGGAAACCTTGCCGCCATGATCGGTCAGCATGAACCGGTCGCCCATTTGAGGTCGACCGAAATCGACGCCACCATGAAACTTGCTCAACGCGATCATCGTCTCCCAAGCTGGCCCATCAATACTTGCCGCCGCCACGAGTTCATCGTTCAAGTAGTGTTCGATTTTGCTCCCGACGGCGACGATTTTGGAATGGTTCCATTCGCCGGGTGGATGCAACGTCTTTTCCTTGGTCGGCTCAACAAGGTCATAGATGGCGGCTGTCGAGCCCTTTGAGGTACTGTCGGCCTTGCTGTCGATGATCTGATACTCGAGCCCCAAATAACTGTTGTTGCCAAGCTGTTTGCCGAATTTTCGAACGCGATATTTCAGCCCGCTATTGACTCCTTTCTCAATCTTCCACTTCCATGAAAGTTCAAAATGAGAGGGGAGCGGACCCGTGACGATGTTGCCCGCTTTCTTCGGATCGACCAACGAGACCTCTCCGTCGGCGAACCGCCAGCCTTCGGAGACCGGCCCGCCGCTGGGAGTTTGCCAGAATTCGCGATCCGTCCAACTCAAGGGCGGATCGTTTTGCTTCGTATCGGGCGTGTTCTCGTCCTGAGCCACGAGACAGGAACTCAGAACAATCAGAAAGGACAAAACGCCTGTCCGCGAAAGGCAATAGCGAGCGATCATGTGGAACCTAACAATTTGAACCCTGGTTGAAGAATAACTCGCTCGATTCTAACCCAGTCACGATACCACGTCGAACTTTCTTTGCCGGTGAAGGATGCCGAACGACCCCCAATCTTTAGGGGGAGGCTTTAGCGAAATATTCTCGGTTTTCGCGTGACAGATCAAATTGAGTTCTTTAACTTATTGGATAAACCGCCAAACGTCGCAAGATGGCGAACGACTTTGAGCATGGCATTGAAGGTTGGAGCACAATCGCATGGCATTGACGATCAAATGCCCGGGATGTCAACAGTCATTAAAGATCCCTGACGCCGCGCGCGGCAAGAAGGTAAAGTGCCCGAAATGCAGCAAGTTGCTTTCTATTGGTGCCGGAAAGCCGGCGGATAAGATTTCCGCCGCCCAACCCCCCGCTGCCAAGGGAGCCGGTTCGGTGGATGCCGCATCGGTGTTGAAGATACCTCCCGCAGCCGGGAAACCGAACACAACCATTGCCGCGGGTGCCGGAGCGGATTTGCGATTGCCCGAGAAGATCGCTATCGAATGCCCAGGATGCCAACGTTCGTTAAAGCTCGCTTCGACATTGGCGGGCAAGCGAATTAAGTGTCCACAATGTCAGCAAGTTGTCGCTGTTCCCGCCAAGTCGGCTGTGGCGGCGACATCTCAGAACGTTGCCGCACGTTCAGTTGCCAGTGAACCGTTGTCGTCGGGTGACCCATTCAGCGACCCGTTTGCTGACAACCAAACCGCCGCCGTTGGCAATGCCGGAGCATTCGACAGCAACAACGATCCGTTTGGAAGTGACGTATTCGGCGGGGCATCGTCCAGCATGCCGAATCAATTCAATGCGTTTACGCGAAGCACTTCTCAGTTCAGTGTCGCCGCTCCCGTCGCCTCCTCAGTGCAGGCGTCAAGCGTTGCCACCGTTGGCCAGTCGGTTGGACAAACGGTGGCGAATCCGAAGCCCAAACGCAACCAAGCCGATGACGCCGTCATCAAGGGAATGATCTATCGAATGCCGGCGATGATCGGCATCGGATGCGCCGTTCTGAATTTACTGATTTGTCTAACGGCTACCGGCCTTGGCTGCGTAAGCTGGTTTCCCCGTCTTAAAGCCATCGGTCTGATCATCTTCGTCGCTGCTTCAACGATAGGAGCCCAAGTCTACGCGATCAATGGGTTCATTGGCATTCTGAACATGTCCGATCGCCACGGCGGCATTCAAGCAGCACGCGGTATCTTGGCCTGCCCCTTCATCACGGCAATCGTGTTGGGTCTGGGGCTGGGGCCGTTCGGACTGCCGTTGGCTGCCGCAGCTTGGATTTTCATGCTGTTGTACAACTGGCCGATCGGCTGGTGGTTATGGCTGATGTTGGAAAAGAAGGAAGCAGCACGCGATTTTGACGAGGTCGACAACGACAACGATGATGTCAAGATGTTGCTTGCAGAGAAATCGAAGCAACCCGCGGCAGCGGCCGCTCCTGTTTGGAGCCCCGTCGGTGTGCCCGTGAAGCCTGCTGAAGAAGAACCTGAACCGGAAGGCATGTCGCCGGAGTTGAAGGTGAAGCTGATGTTGGGCGGGGGGGCATTGGCTGCTGTTCTACTGGTCGGTGGAGTCATAATGGTGGCGATCATGGCGGTCGCTGGTGCGGGTGGAGGAGAGGACGCTTCGGCACCACCACCGCCCGACGGTTGGTATCAGGCGACCGCAGCCGGTGTCAGCATGGCGTTTCCCAGTGAACCGGTCGAGCCGGAGATGGGTATCGGGGACATGGAAGCTTGGGTGTGCGAGAGTGAAGCGACCGAATCCTTTTTCTTGTTCGCGGCGGCACCAAGTGGTTCGCCGTTGTCGGTTGAAGGACTTGGAAAAAATACCGGTCGGCGTCTGGGTGGCGATTTGTTGGGACCACGGGAGTTCACGCGTGGGGAGATGACCGGGATGCAGGGCAAGCTCTCGGTATCTTTCAAGTTTCCCGACATGATGGTCGAATCGTATCAGCATGAAGGGCGGACGGTCATCATTGGATACCTTTCGGGCAGTTCCCAACGTTCACGCGCTGGAGATAACATGACGCGCGCCGCAAGTCCCGAGGAAGAACAATTTGAAATGGAAACGTTCTACGACTCCATTCATTTTGCTCCGCCGGGCTTTTTCGGATATTGATCGACCCACGCCGACGAAGCAGAACGGATTGGCTGGTTCCTTCACTGAGACGACAACCATGCCGATGGATCGGCGTCGCTTGCCATCCGCCAGTCACCGCGGGGAGAGAGTGAAACGCTGCCGACTTTCGGACCGTCGGGGACACAACTGCGTTTGAACTGATTCGCGAAGAATCGTTGAAAGAATGTTTCGATTGTTTCCGCGATCCGCGTTTGAGAATAAGGTTCTGAAAACGCGACGTGCCGCGCCAGCCAAGCAATCTTCTCCGCCGAGCAACCATTACGGATGAAGTGATACAGGCAGAAATCGTGTATCTCGTAAGGTCCGATTGAGTTCTCGGTGCTCTGCCGGATCTCTCCACTGGCGTCGGGGGGCAACAGTTCGGGCGAGATCACCGCGTCGGCGATTGAATGCAGCGTCGTGCGAATCGACTCGTCGAAGTGATGGTCGGCCGCAAACCGCACCAAGAATCGAACCAGGGTCTTGGGAACCGATGTGTTGACGTTATACATCGACATGTGATCGCCGTTGTATGTCGACCAACCGAGTGCCTGTTCGGACAAATCCCCCGTTCCCAAGACGAAGCCGCGACTCATCAATATGAATGTTCGAATCCGAGCCTGGACGTTCTCGAAAACTAGATCCTTCGCGTCGTCAGTCGTTCGGACCAATCGTTCTTGCAGAGCATCGACCGTCAGATCGGAAGCGTCGATCCCCAACGGATGATGGTTCATCGATTGAAACGCCTGCAGGCACAGAGAACGAATGTCGATCGTCTCGATCGAGATGCCTAACTGTTGCATCAACCGTGTCGCACTGTCGCGAGTCCGCTGGGTGGTCCCAAAGCCCGGCATGGTGATGCCGTGAATTCGGTTGCGAGCCCATTTGTAGCGATCACATGTTTTTGCGGCGACCAACAACGCCAACGTGCTGTCCAATCCTCCTGACACACCGATCACCAATCGTGATTTTTCGGGAAGTTGCTGAACGCGTTTCGCCAATCCCGCGGCTTGGATGTCGAAAACCTCAGCGCAGCGGTCAGCAAGCGTCGTCGGGTTGCTGGGGACAAACGGACGGGGGGATATTTCCCGCAACAATTCGCGATCCTTGCAGTCGTCCAGTCGGAACGGGAGCTTGCGATAGCCAAACGGCAATGTGGCGCGGCCATCGTCAAATGAACCGATCGTTCGTCGATCATGCTGTAACTTTTGGATGTCGACATCGACCTTGGCAACCGTTGCGCCATGCCATGGCGGCATGCCATCACCAATCCGCCGAGACTGGTCCAGGACAATACCGTTCTCGGCAATCATGCAATGCGCGCCAAAGACGACGTCGGTTGTCGATTCCGTCGGTCCGGCCCCGGCATAGGCATATGCCGCGATACAACGTCCCGACTGCGCTTTCACCAAATCGGTTCGCCACGTTGCTTTGCCGATCGTTTCGGTGCTTGCGGACAGATTCAGCAGAATGTTCGCTCCAGCCACCGCCATCGCGCCACTGGGCGGCATGGGTGTCCACAGGTCCTCGCAGATCTCGATGCCAACCAATGCTTCCCCCGCTTCAAACAACAAGTCAACCCCAAATGGAATCGATTGCTGATCGATGACGACCTGATCGGGTTCGCTGCCGTCAGCCGCGCGAAACCATCGCGCTTCGTAAAACTCTTTGTAGGTCGGCAGAAACTGTTTGGGAACAATCCCCAGCAGTTTCCCGTTCTGGATGACCGCCGCGCAGTTATAGAGACTGCCATTGACCTGTACCGGCAAGCCCACGACGATCAATGCGTTATGCCGGGACGTTGATTCCGCAATCCGCCAAACCGCATCCAAGGCCGCATCCAGCAAGGTTTGTTGTGCGAATAAATCAGCGGCTGTATAACCGGTGACCGACAGCTCGGGAAACAAAATGATGTCGGCATCCTCATGCGCGTCCGTCACTTCACGGATATGCCGGGCGTTCTTCGCCGGAGCACCCACACTGACCTCGGGGCTTGCGGCGACAATGCGGATGTATCCATAACGGTGCATCTGGCTTCAATAATCCTGGAGTCAAAGGGGCGAGTCGGTCTTGTCGCGTGTACGTATAGTATACTCGTCCGTTGCGGAAAACGGCGAGGGCGGATGGCGATGTCTCAACGATCATTGAAAGGGTTTCATGAGCAAGCGTGCAGTTTATTCCGAAGATTGTTTGATCTTTCTTCGCGAATTGGAATCGAACAACAATCGTCAATGGTTCGCCGATAACAAGCAGCGTTACGAGGATTCCGTTCGCGAACCGAGCCTGCAATTGATTCGAGAGATCGACCAGCGGCTGAAGAAGATCAGTCCTTTCTTTCCGGGGTTGGATCGTCGCGTCGGCGGTTCTTTGATGCGGATTCATCGCGACACGCGGTTTTCCAAAGAAAAGACTCCTTATAAAACGAACGTCGGCATTCAGTTTCGACATGAAGTGGGGAAGGACGTTCATGCGCCCGGCTTCTACGTCCACATTGAGCCAGCAAGGTGTTTCATTGGCGTGGGCTGCTGGCGGCCCGATTCGCAAACCCTTCACGCAATCCGAGGGAAGATCGACGAAGCTCCCGCGTCCTGGAAACGGGCTCGCGACAACAAAGCCTTTCGCCAACATTTTCGCTTGGATGGCGAAAGCCTTAAGTCGGCCCCTCGAGATTTCGCCAAAGATCATCCTTTGATCGAAGATTTGCGACGCAAGGACTTCGTCGGCATGAGCGACTTCAATGACGAGGTCGTCACTCAAAACGACTTTGTCGATATGATCATCGAACGATTTCGCGCCTCCAAGAACCTGATGCGGTTTCTGTGCGAGGCGATTGGCGTCCCGTTTTAAGCACCTGCCAGGGCCCCAAAAGACCCGCGGCAAGCGCTGTCGGCTCCCGGTTTTCGGATAGGTTCTGAATGAGCCGACGCTATTCTCGCAACGGTGGCGATGAATTCAATTCGTGAACGATGTTGCTCAAGACGGCTCCCCAGTCCTTCATCGTTGTCTGTCGAAACAATCGCATGGACGGATACCAAGGCGTCGACTCGCCCTTGAGCAGCCAACGCCAATCGGGAACCTGAGGTAACGCAACCCAAACCGGAACATGCAACGCTCCCGCTAAATGTGCGGTCGACGTGTCGCTTGTGATTACCAGATCGAGGTTCTTCATGATCGCCGCGGTATCAAGAAATGCGCCGCTTGACTGATCGATGTCGTTCGGCAACCGTGCGATTCGGTCGGCAAAATCGACTTGCTGCAACTGTTCGATCCCGAATCCTTGTTGCAGACAGATCAGTTGAACATTCGGCAGATCGGCAAGCGGCCCGAAAGCGGACAGCGGTATCGAGCGAAAGATATCGGCCTGATGTTGCGGATTGCCTTGCCAACAAATGCCGATGGTGATCTTGTCGGGAAATCGAGTCAGCCATCCCCGCCAGTATTCGACAAGGCTGTCGGCTGGAAACAGGTAGGGCGTTCGTCCCGGTATTGATTCCTGATTGATTTGCAAACGATCCGCCACATCGATGAAAGAAGCGTGAAAGTCAAAGCTGCGTGGCAGCACTCCTTCGGGAACCAGTTGATCGATCGACCCGCATGTACTCATCAACGGAATCAACTTTGGTGGAACTTGAACCACCGTATTCGCACCACGTTGCTTCAGCTCTTCGGTCAGGCGGACAAAATGGATGGCGTCGCCGAGTCCTTGTTCGGGGTAAAGCAAGACGGTACGACCGACTGGATCGCCGCCGTCCCATACGGGCTGCGCGACCTGTGGGCGGTGGAACCCCGGCATGTTCCAGCGCCAACGATACTCCCGCCAACCCTCTTCAAAGTTGCCCTGCAACAAATGAATGACACCCAAATTGCGATGCAACTCAGGATCATTGGGAGCAACTTTCAAACTCTCTTCAAATGCGATCCGTCCGCGATCGAGTTGCCCCGTCCAAACCCAGAGGGTGCCTCGATTCTTCAGCGGGCTTAGATAGGAGGGATCTTGTTGCAAGGCGGTTTCGAAGGCCGCGTCGGCGGCGTCGATCTGACCAAGCATTCGCAGCGTGTTTCCAAGGTTGTTCCATGCGATCGGAAAATGGCTTTGCAACGCAATTGCCTTACGGTAAGAAGCTTCCGATTCTTCAAAGGCCCGACGATCAAACAGCAGTATTCCCAGATAGCACCATGCGGGGGCCGAATTGGGAACCTGATTCAGGACGTGACGATAGATCTGCTCAGCCCCTTGGTAATTTCCCTGTTGATGCAAAGTCCAGCCTTGCTGCAGTACCTCTTGAACCGTCGGCATCCGATCCCCTCTCCGTCTTCGATAAAGCTAGCCGCACTCCGGAACAAGTCCAAAGCCAATAAGTAAGCGACCTCTATGATAATGTTTATGCCGCATTTCGGACCACGCGGGGTATGCATTCGCTTCGGGTGATTGAAAAGAAAAAAACCTCGACCGATGAAGGTCGAGGTTTATCTTAATAATGAACGCGTTTGATGTTATACCGTGCGTGGCCCGAATTGAGGCCGTCGCGTCAAATGAAGCGAATCACATCAATTCTGACCACGCGACGTATATCTTGCGCAAATGTTTCTCAGTTGATCTTGCGACTTGGTCGTTCTAGGCACTTTGAACATGCGTCCAATCAGATGCTTCACGTTGAACTGAAAGGCTAGTCCAGGAAGCCGACAAGGTCTTGGCTGCGACTGGGCTGTTGCAACTTTCGAACCGCCTTGGCTTCGATCTGGCGGATACGTTCGCGCGTCACCTTGAAGATGTGCCCGACTTCCTCCAGGGTGTAACTGTAACCATCCCCCAAACCGTATCGCAGTTTGATGATTTCGCGTTCGCGATAACTGAGGCTTTTCAGGACCGAGTTAATGCGTCCGCGAAGCATTTCTTGAGCAGCACCAATCGCAGGACTTTCGGCTGTTCCATCGGGCAACAAGTCGCCGAACTGGCTGTCTTCGCTGTTGCCAACGGGACGGTCGAGACTGATCGGATAGCGGCTCATGGCCAGCACGCGACGTGCTTCCTCGACGGTCGTTTCCGCACGTCGGGCAGTCTCTTCAATCGTCGGCTCGCGACCGAGTTCCTGCAGCAATTGTCGGGCAACGTTGCGTACGCGGCTCATGGTCTCAACCATGTGAACCGGAATTCGAATCGTTCGACTTTGATCGGCCACGGCACGCGTGATGGCTTGCCGAATCCACCATGTCGCATAGGTGCAAAACTTGAAACCGCGACGGTATTCAAACTTGTCGACCGCTCGCATCAAACCGGCATTTCCTTCCTGAATGAGGTCCAGGAACGATAATCCACGATTGCGATACTTCTTCGCGATCGAAACAACCAGACGAAGGTTACCCTCGCTCAATTCACGCTTTGCCTGCTGATACTCCGAATAAACTTTCTTCAGCATGGTGACGCGTTCGCGCAAGCTTGTCGGCGTTTCCTGCGTTGCGACCATGATCGTTCGGTATTCTTGCAACAGCCGTTCCTTCAGTTCGCGATCATCTTTCTTGTTGGAAAGATGACTAACCTCGCGTTTCAGGTCGTCCAGTCGCTGGCTGAACTTTTCCAGCGTGCCGATCATCGTTTCGATTCGCTGGGTGCGCAAGCCGAGTTCTTCGACCAAACGCACGGCGCGGCGTCGACGTCGCGCCAATGAGCGCCATGCGTCGGCCCGTCGCTTCTTCGTTTCCGACTTGCTTAAGGCGGTACGGTAATCACGTTGATTCCGCTTGAGCAAGACCTCCAACGTTTTCAAGTTATGCGGCATGCGTCCGAGAATCTGGTCTTTCTCAAGTCGATCGGTGACGGAAACTTGAACGGTTCGATCGAATGGCAGTTCGCCGTTGTTAACGCGGCGCAGCGTCTTGAAAGCCATGCGAATGACATAGTCGCATTCGAGCAGTTTCGTTCGGAAACGGCGACGTGTTTCTTCGATTCGCTTGGCAAGCAGGATCTCTTCACGACGCGTCAACAGCGGGATCTCTCCCATCTGCGTCAGATACATGCGCACGGGGTCATCGGACCACGAGTCGCTTTCAACTTCGGCCAGTAATTCGTCGGGACTTTCAAGCTGAACTTCGCCTTCCGCAACTTGGTCGGCATCTAGACCGGGGTCATCATCATCTGCGTCATCATCCAAAGGAATTTTACGAAACCCCTCCACGGCGTCGTCGCGTGGGGCATCATCTTCAAAATCGTCCAACAGCGAATCGTACAAGGCCTTACTCCTGTGGGCTAATTATCTGGCTGTGGCACGTGCGTTTGAGTGGAACAACGGTAGCTTCCTTTTGCCGCCACCCAAGTCGCTATATCATCAAGCGACATGTAACTTTACCACCCGTACGAGCGTACTCGGCTCCCCGAAACCATTTGTAAAAACTTTTTGATTGCACAAACCTTGCAGCTTGATGCGACGGCATAAAATTTGCCACCGGAAAACCATCCCGTTTCGCATCCAATCCACGCGTTGTATCGTACGTGGACCGCAACGACACATTTGCACGAAAGGGAGCAAGTCACCTCAGTTCCGCCCGTGCGACGTGGAAGGTGACCCAATATCAGGTCTTCGCAGCAACGTTGTCCCTAAAGGCTCGGCATCGAGTCGGTACCCAGCGATCGTTTCGCGATGAAGAGCATCATCCCGAAATTCCGGCTTGTGGCATCAGCGTCAATTGCGCAATCAAAATACAGCTTATCCCTTCTGCGGAGAGTATGTACGAAAACACGAATGCCGGCATTCTTCCATGAAGAATGTCGTTTCCGAAAAAAACATACAGAACCCCCTCGCAAGCCCTGTCGTAACATCTACACTCGCCCGTCTTGATGCGAGTTGATACGAGCGATTCAGCCCGTTGATGAAAGCATGGGAACGATGGGACACGACCCGTTCGCTTTAGGTTTTTGTTGAGCACGACAGTGGCTGATTGAATTCTAGTCACAATTGGTCAGCAGTCTAGTGTCAACGTTTTAATGATCGTGCTGATTCGCCCGATAAACTTTGATGCCAATTCAAACAATTTCGCGGAGATTTTTCGGTTGATGTATTTAATGACTTGCCAGTGCGGTGAAAGCTTCCCCGTTTCCCCTGCTCAAGCTGGGCAAAATGTTCAGTGTCCGCATTGTGGACAGACCGTTGCCCTGCCGACGCTTGGGCAACTGCGAAAACTTCCCGAAGCTGACTCAACCCCTTCGCGAAACACCGGCGAAGCTTGGAGCGCCGGTCGCGGAGCTTTATTCTCCGCAGTGTCCGCAGCATTGCTGGCAATGGTCGTCGCTGCGGCATGGACCTCGTACAAGTGGATGTCCATCGAACGACCACCGACGGTTGAAAAGGTTGTCATTGATGGAAAAAAGGAAATCGGCGAACATAATGCCCCCCAATTGCTTGAATTTTGGGTCAATTGGGGACAGCCAGGCATGGGGGTCCGACGAACCCCCGCATACGAACAGATTCAGCGATACCGCGAAGGTTGGCAAACCTGGTCCTACGCCGCTTACGCCGGAACGCTTGTTTTAAGCATTGCCCTGTTTGCGGTCACCCGACGAAATGCTGGATCGGCGAAGGGATCATCTTAAGAGTTGATCCGAATACCGTAAGCCGACAACGCTATGGCGAGGTGCTTACCGATCAAACTTCCAAGTCGTCGTAAGTTTTGATCGATGCGCCGTACGGCGGATCTCGCCATCGCCGACATTCAAAACGATCAGGTCTTCGCTTAAGAGTCGGCTTCCGACCAGCACCGCCAAATCGTCCGAGACCCATCCTTTCCAGCGACGGATCTTTCGATACCCTCCATGCGATTCTTGTAACCGCGAGACAACGGGATGGCTCGCGTCGATCGGTGCTAGCTCACGGCAATGCTGACAAATTCCCGAACATATCGTTCCCGGCGAGACATCGCGCTGACAGCACGAACATTTTTCCGCTAGGTCGGGCAAGAATCGTTCCATCGATATCGGACACGTGGTCAACAGAGACTTCAGAACCCGCTTTCCCGAAACGCAGCACTTCTGCATTGCGTCGCGGAAAGCTTCTTCGCCACTTTGCTCGCATTTGTCCACCGCCTCTTGGACGGTTACCGTTCCATCGTTCAAACAAACGATGTTGTATGACTCCAAGTTTGAATGCAAGCAACGAAACTTGGGCGATTCGATCTGTCCGGCGGCCCATTGGGCGGCCCAACCTTGAAACTCGACAAAGTCATAGCGTCCATTATCGAACTGAACGCGGACTTTCCCGCTAACCCAGCGACACCATGCAATCGTTGCTCCCACGAGCGTTGACGAATCCAATCCGCCGGTTACCGCGTCGATCCATTCAGACACATTCGGCTGGTCGTTCTCTCGAAGCCTTCGTTCGGCGACGACAAGTTGATCCAACCCAAGTTGTTCAATCAAATCGGAAACCAATCGACTGCCATCGCGATCAAACCAGTGATGGACGATCGCTGATTTTGAGCGGTCGCCAACGCTGATTCGCAAGACCGCTCGTGGTTCCATGGTACAACCGGCCAGTTGAAACCGCCCTTCACGGACGCGATACGGCTTCAGGATTTCCGCGGCGAACGAGGCGATCTGAGTGGGATCGTGCGCTGGGCTTGACTCGATTGCTCCGCAGGCCGTTCGCCGCTGCAAAGGCCAAAGTTTGACCAAGTCGGCGAACCCCGAAGCACGACCGTTTCGGTCGCCGCGACCTCGGATGCGTCCGTCGGCGGCGGCTTGATTTCTAAAGATCCGTCGTCACCGCCAAACACTTGCAGGCCCATCGCCTCGGCAACCCACTGCGCGTATTGACGCGTCGGGGCGTCAAGCGTTGGCTGCTTCAGTACCGTCGAATCCGCCATCGAACTTCACCTGGTCTCGACATGTATACCAATAATGAACACGTTTGATAGGTCATTCCAAACCACAGTGTAATCTAAAATCGCGAGCGACGGATAGGGAACCGAGCCATGCTGGGCATTCGAAAAAGTCGACGCTATTTACCTTGCTTGCGCAGAACATAGATAACGTCCTCGCATGTCGCGTCGACCGTTATCGGCTCACGAATGTCGTAACCGAAATCGAAGGTGGCTTCAATGTTCCAGCTCCCTTCGGCGTCGATTAATGCTTGAAATTGCTTCGGCGTGTATGAACGCAGTTTCAGTTCGTCGACAATTCGCATTTGCGCCTTTGGCGTGTAAATGTCGAAACGAATACCGAATCGTTCGAGGCGTTTCTTGGGCGCCCGCTCGATCGTCCACATGTGCGTGACAATCGACAAATGTCCGCGCCGGGCCGACCACGATTCTTCTTCACTGGGAGGTGCCGCTGTCGGAGTCAGATGGATGCCGACCAGATAAATTCCGTCCTTGCGAGTGCCATTGGCCATGCAACGCATGTGATCGAAAGCTTCTTGCTCACTTGTCAGGTGGCGAAAGCTGTTGATCGTATTAAAGGCCAAGTCCCATTTCTTCTTCGGCTTGAAGTCGCTCATATCAGCGACATCCGCACGCGTGGCGATCGCGTTTCGTTCGAAGCGTTGATTGCAGAATTCAATCGCTTTTGAATTCAGATCGATACCTCCCACTTCGAAGCCGCGTTTCGCCAAGCCATGTAAAAGTCTGCCGGTTCCACATGCGGGTTCAAACAGCCGCGTTGCCTTACCATTCATGAACTGCTGATTGACATCGCAAATGAATCGCAATTCCGCGGCGCAATCGGCACCGAACACTAGATCATAGTACTTGGGGTGATCGTAAATGCTTTCGTTAATCACTTGCACGCGAACATCACCTCTTTCTATCGAATGGGATCGAGTCCCAGCAGACGTCTCAGCAAACCGATTTGGCCCGAATGAATCTGTTCGTGCAATGGACAGAATAGAATCGCACCCAACTTGTTCGGATAGACAGCATACGGCATATCGATTTGCTCTAGCAACACCTGTGGGGCAAGTGACCGAACGACTTCCAGCGAGCGGGCATGAATGATATCCAATCGTTCCAACAACTCGTCAGGCGACGGTTGGCCGCTAGCATCGTGGTCCGGGACCGACCCGCGACCATATCTCTTGCGAAACGTTCCCGGCATCAACTCCAAATCCTCCGGTTCACGCCCGCGTTGGCGAAAGACCAGCAAACCATATTGCGAGTACGCGAGATGACCAGCTTGCCAAGCGATGTGTGTCGGTGATCCGGTCGGGATCGTAAACCAAAGATTATGCGGTGTGTTGTTCAACAGTTCCAACGAGTATTGTCGCGAAAACTCGATCTGGCCAATCGCCATGTCGCGATGCTTTTCAACCATCGTGATATCAAGGTCCATGTTCATGACGTCCTTCCAACCTATATCAATAATGAACGCGTTCGATGTTATCTTGCGACTTGGTCGCTCTAGGGACTCTAGCGGCGTAAAATTACCCTTGAGCAGCATCGTACCGGGGAGCCGCTTGCGAGGGTATACGTCGCGTGGGCGGAAGGAAGGTGATTGGCGGATCTTTCTTGTTCAAACTTCATTGCCGTCCGATTGCCGAGAATTCACTCCAGCGATACGCTGATGGGTGATTCAAAGTCCAACCGGTATGTGCTGACGATGGCACCGGAGAGGTTTGGACATACCCGAGGTTCGAGTCGACGAAGACACCGCCATCGGGATCGGGGATCACAGCCGAGGATTCTGTGACGTCACCAATATGCCGTAGGATTCAGCCAATGTTGGTACTTTCGCGTCGCGCTCAGCAGCGCATTGTCTTTCCGCACCTGGGTATCAGTCTCAGCGTCCTTCAAGTTAAAGGCCGAATCGTCAAGATCGGCATCGAAGCACCCGATAGCGTCAAAATACTACGTCAAGAAATCGACGAATCCCGCAGCGATGCTGAATCGTCAGTCCAGCGGGACGCCATTCATCGCCGACGCAACGAGTTGAATGTGTTGCAGTTGCGATTGGACGCCATTCAAGCGCGCATCGATCGTGGGGAAGTGATCGACGCCGAAGGGTTGATGCAATCCGTGCTGGGGAAAGTGAGTGCAATCGATCACGAGATTGCCAACGCCGATCAACCCGTTCGATCACCATCATCGAACCGACCCAAGCGTTTGTTGGTTGTCGAGGATTGCGACAACGAGCGTGGCCTGATGGCGTATGTCTTGGCGTCGCATGGTTTTGATGTGCATGTCGCCCGCGATGGTGCCGAAGCGCTCAGCCAGTTGCAAATGTGGAACACGATGCCCGACTTTGTCCTGATGGATGTCCAGATGCCGCTATCGAACGGACTTGAAACGCTGCATCGGATCCGTCACGACACGCGTTTGGCCGATCTGCAAATCTTCGCGGTCACCGGTTCGTCTCGCGATCGCGACAACGAACCGGTCGGTCGTGGCTGGGACGGGTGGTTTCAAAAACCGTTGAACGTCGCATCGCTGATTGCGAAAATTCGTGAGTCCGATAGCTCGGCGACGCCCTCCCATCTTGTTGGCTAACCGCGAAGGGGGATGTTGGGATGAAGAACGCTTCAGTCGACAAATGGCGACATGCCGCGAGGCAATTTGGATGGAAATACGGCGTTGCGACACTGACAACGATCGCTGCAATCTGGGTGCGGACCTTGTTGAATCCATTCTTGGAGGATCGATGTCCCTTCAGCTTGTTTTATCTGAGCGTCTTGACAACCGCTTGGATCGCCGGAACCGGACCGGCAATTTTTGCAATTGCATTAGGAACGCTCGCCGCGGCCCATTACTTCGTCGAACCTGCATCGTCGCTTATGATTCATCGCATGCCGGATCAGGTTCATTTGGCGATTTATGTCATTGTCAACCTTGTCGCAACGACACTGTTCAATCGACTCGAACGTCAACGACATTTGGCCGAAACACGGTCGGCGGATAATGAACGTCTCAGTCAATCGTTGCGAGAGGCGGATATGCGGAAGGATGAATTTTTGGCGTTGCTGGCGCATGAGCTACGAAATCCATTGGCCCCCATTCGTTCCAGTCTCGCGCTCCTGGACCGAAAATCGGATTCGCCCGAAACCGTCAGACGACTTCGCGAGGTCATGCAGCGGCAAACGAATCATCTGATCCGGATCACCGACGATCTTCTCGATGTTTCACGCTTCTGTCGCGGCAGAGTCGAACTGCGTTTGGAATTGATGGACCTCCGGGACGCCGTCGAGGATGCCGTTGAAATGGTCGAGGCGATTGTTCAGGAGAAATCGCATCGATTGCAATTGCTGGTTCCCGATCACCCTGTCACAGTTAACGGCGATCGAGTTCGTTTGACACAATTGACTGCGAACTTGCTCAGCAATGCGGCCAAATACACACCGCACTGCGGACGGATTACGTTGCAGATGGAAGTGATCGACGCGTCGGTGGTTCTTTCTGTTATTGATAACGGCATTGGCTTTTCCGCATCGCAGGCGGAGCGAATTTTGGAACCATTCGTCCAAGTCGATACAAGTCGCACGCGCGAGTATGGCGGTCTGGGCGTTGGACTGACGATCGTCGACCGATTGGTCAGCCTGCATGGCGGCGAATTGACGATCTTCAGCCGAGGCCCCGGTCTGGGAAGTCAGTTCACCGTCAGTCTACCAACGGTCATTACCGACGTGCGCGAAGCATCCGCGAAGGTTCCCCAAGACAAAGTGGCTGAATCGTCGCGGAACGCTTCGACGGAAATTCGCACGTCGGAGCAGTCGGCATATTTGACTCAGCCGATCGCCCCTGGAAGACGATTGCTGGTGGTCGAAGACAACATGGATGCATCCGGTTTGTTGGCCGAACTGTTTGAATCCGAAGGCTATTCGGTTCAGGTCGCATGCGATGGGATCGAGGCGCTTCAACTCGTCAAAGTTCAGTCGCCCGATATCGTCATCATGGACATCGGGCTTCCCGGAATGGATGGTTATGAAATCGCAAAACGCATACGGCGTGATGAACGATCCCATCGCATCGCCTTGATTGCGTTGACCGGTTGGGGCAGCGATGCGGACCGAGAGTTGGCCATCCAGGCGGGATTCGATCTTCACTTGATCAAACCGGTTGTCTTCCGCGAACTGCTGCAACATGTCCAGGAACTCGTTGGTCGGAAGCTGCAACCGATCCATCAGGTTGCAACGGACTGTTCAGTGCTCTGTTAAGGTGCCTTCAATCTGAAGACACGCTAATGTTGTTGTACGTCCAGCGAACAG